>NZ_JBLWXN010000002.1:0-647450 GCF_048267425.1 Terasakiella sp. | reverse complement strand
CGACCTTTAGGCGACGACAACTTTGTTCAAAACTTAGAGGAACAGCTTGGCCGCCCTTTATTGCCTAAAAAGCCCGGACCAAAACCGAGAGATCGATAACTGTCCCTCGAATTCGTCCCTCGAATTCACACATAAAAAATGGGTAACTGTCCGATCAGATCGCGACCACTACACCTAAAAAGCCTGGACCAAAACCGAGAGATTGGTAACTGTCCCCCGAACTTGCGAGAGATCGGTAACTGTCCCCCGAACTGACCAAAGATCGATAACTGTCCCTCGAATTCCTGAACTTTGCCGAACTGAATACGGAGAGATCGGTAACTGTCCCCGAACTTTCCAACTTTCCGAGTCCCCCGAACTCCCCGAACTCCCCAACTCCCCCGAACTTGCAAAAAGATCTTAACTTAGTGCCATTCGAGGCTGACCCCAGAATAGTAGAATAGTAGGTACCTGTCACCGTAACTGTCCCCCGAACTTCCAACTTCCCCTTAACAAATCTCAATAGATTTCAATTGACCTTCATCGTCAAACAGGATTGTCACTCCACCATAGGGGCAATCAGTAGTGATTACTGCGTTTTTATATTGATGATCAATGATACCTGATTTAGTCCCTTTCGGATCTGCAAAGGAAATTTCTAAAAAAAAATCATCATCAATACCTTTAGGTTTAAATTGTTTCACTATTTCTGAAATGTGTATCTCAGTCATTTTTCCGCCCTACTTCAAAGGAGTAAAGTCTCCTTTATTAATTAAATTTTTAACTTGATTTTCTCTAATTGGACCGACAGAAATAATCTTGAAGCTATCTCTTGGTACAGTTATTCTAATTATTTTTCCTTCAATTTCTTGGATAACATTTATGTGTCCAGACCTATTGTCAAGTACCCTTGTTGCATTAGGTGTGTTGACGAGCCTTTGCAAATCATCATTACTTAATTTACCTCTCAAGCTACCCATGCGTTGATCGTTTAGTTGATTTACTACACGGGGATGAATCTCAAATTCAACCTTCCCACCAATCTTCCCAAGCGCGCCAGCGATATCTGAGCTTAACTTCAACCCACTTAAAGCCGAGCTACCAAGCTTGGCCGTCAGTTCGCCGTAGATTTCCATGCCACCGACATGATCGCCAGCGTCGAGCTTTTCTTTGGCTTTGACCATGGTGGATTTGAAGTCATCTGCGATCTGTTCAGGCAGGGTATCCCAGTTTTTAAGAAGATAGACGACACCATCAATCCGTTCTTTGTTGCGCGTAGCAGCGTCACCATCCAGAAGCTGTGCCGGAGTCATTGTATCGTATAGCAGCAGGCCTACAGCCTCGGCATTTTCAGCTACAAACTTGGCAGCCCCTTGGTTAAAGCCTTTTTGCATCGTTTGCGTGATGCCGCTGACCACTTTTGTTTTGGTAAGTTCCAGACCATCGTTTAATAAAAATAGCTCGGACTTCTGATCGGCTGAAAGCTTTCCTTCGGGGTCTGAACGTTTTTGTTTCAGCTCCTGCTTAACTTGATAAATCTGTTTACTTGTTTCAACCAGCTCTAGTGTGCGGTTTATTCTTTCTTCATCGCTCAGATAAAGTTCATCACCACCCCCAACAACGCTAGAGCTTTTGGTGACTTCCTTTAAAGCATTGGAAATAGCAAGAGTTGAGCCAGAAACAACGCCTTTCAGGTTTTCAAAGCCGGCAGGGGTGTAATCTTTGAGGACAACATCGTAGAAACCCTTATTTGCCATAACCGTGCTGGCAAAGAGGCTTGGGTTGGTAAATTGATCATCTTTCGCCAAAAACTTCAGCTGATTGCCAAACTTATCCATAAACCCCTGTTCGTAATGATCTATGGTCTCGAGGATGGCGAGGGCTTCATCGTTATTAGGTCCAAGTTCACGGGCTTTTTCTGCATCAACCTGACGCAAAGCTTCATTGCCTAATTCTGTGAGCCAATATGCTTTTGTGCGTTTTTCGGGGTCTTTGTTGTCTTTATTGGCTACCGCCATTTCCTCGGCAGTTTTCTCAATTGCGAGAACTTCTGCAGTATGCAGCAAGCGGTTATTCTCAACCGCATTGCTGGCTGCACCTTGGGCAATATTGCTATCCTGACCTAACAGGTTGGCGGCAATCATGGCGGCTGTGGTGGCCGCATAAGTGATCTTTTTACTTCTCTCCTCATCGTCTTTTGAGACGATGTCCCCGGTAATGTCAGCTGCAATCTCCCCAACAACAGCGCCAACAGCACCAGCTGCGGCACCTTCCAACTTACCGCCAGCAGAGATCGCGCCTTTGACAGCACCGTTAAGAGCATGGAGGATTTTGCCGCCGCCTTCACTGACGTCCCCCTTCTCCTTCATATCCCCAATCTTGTTCGCACCCATCTCACCGACAGCATTGCCAACCGTATCAAGGGCGAACTGCTTCAGATCAGGCCCGGTGACCTTAGTGGAGCTGGTGGAGGTCGTTGTAGTGGTGCTGACAGTTTCGACCATATCTTCGACGGTGGTCTCGTTCAGGGTGCCGCCTGTGCTGACCACATCATCAGTGCTCAGGACCTTTCCGGTGGTTTCTGTATTTTCAACCTCGATATCGTTCACCGCCACAATCGTGGTGGTGCCGCCTGAGGTCAGGTTGGTGCCTTTATAGGTGGTCTCGGTTGTTGTGGTCTCGGTCGTGGTGGTTTTGGATTTGGTCTGCGTGACGCCGACACTGAGGTTTCCGGTGGTGAATTTGCCGTCTATACTGCCGAACGTGCTGTCTTTCCCACCGTTTTCATAATTGAGGCTCGCCCCCACAGTGACACCGACCGAAGAAGTCTTGGTGGTTTTTGTCGTATCGGTGGTTTCGCGGATATCGGCGGCGGCGAGCAGATTGACAGCGCCTCCGGTCGTAACTGTGGTATCTCCGCCTGCGTTCAGGTCTGCATTGACCAACTTGGTATCGGCACCGGATGTGACGTTGATATTGTTTCCGGCTGTGATATCCGTTCCCTGTTGGATGGTGTCCGTTACGGTATGGGTATTGGTCGTGAATGTACCTTTGGAGACATTGGCCCCGACATTCAGGTTCACACTATCCGAAACCCCTTTGCCATAGCTCACGCCAACGGAATTGGTCTTGCCTGAAATCGTGGAGGTTGAGGTCTGGTGAATATCCTGTGCGGTGGCAAGGGTGATATCGTTGGTGGCTTCAAGATTTGTGCCGTTGCCACTGGTAAGCTCGCCGGAGATCATGGTGACGTTATTGGCCGCCACGTTCAGATCACCACCTGCCTTTAACAGGCTGCCTTCATTGAGCACATCAAGGGTAGAGTTTTCAGTTCCCTTGAGTTTACTTTGGGCAAGATTGACACCAAAGCCGTTATAAGACACACCAATGCTAAAGCCGCTTTGTTTTGACTCGCTATGGCTTTCATTATGAACATTTTGGGCGGTGGCAAGTCCCAGATCACCGGTGACTTTTACATTCAGGTCACCACCGGCTTGAACGTCTGACCCGGTGATGTTTGCATCTTCACCCACGTTTACATTGAGATCATTTCCTGTAACAACACGGGAGGCCACAACGGTTTTATCGTAAACGTTATCCGATTTGGTTTTTGCTGAATTGTAACCGAGGTTCACATCGAAGAAGTAAACCGGAAGGGTTGCACTAAAACTGGAGCTTTTAAAGTTGGAACTGGAACTCTCTTTCGTATTGCTGGCATTCTCAATGTTCAGGTTTCCACCGACATTAAGGGTGGCATCATTGGCGGCAATAACCTGAGAACCCTTGATCCCGAGATCGGCCCCAGACGTCAAGTCAACGTTTTCACCTTGCAGGTTTGAGGTGATCGTATTGACCTGTTGATTTTTATTGGCCGTCCCTTTTAAGGAATTATAGCTGACGATCCCAAGGTTGATGCCGGATGATTTACGTGTTGTGCGCGAGGTATAGCTTAAATCTTCCGCTGATGTGATTGACAGGTCCTTTTCGGCCTGTACGCTTAGATCACCAGTTGCTTCCACATTGGAAGCGGTAATGGTCACATCATTGGCAGCGCGAATGGAAATATTTTCACCCGCCCCAATGTTGGAAGAGACGGACTGTTCCTTATAGGCCTCACTCGTTGTGGAAGAAGAGGAAATAAAGCCTTTTTTCGAGGTCCACTCTTTTCGAATATCAACATTTTGTAGATTGGTGATATTTATGTTTTCATCGGCCTGAAGGTCGATGGATTTCTCAGCCGTGATCGTACTGCCTGCAATATCAAGATTTTTATTACTCTTGATCGTCAGGTTGTCCCCTGCGTTCAGGCTGGAACTGATGGTATCGCGTTTGTCTATGTGCAGTTCATATTTCTTACCGACAATGTCTTTTTTGAAGGTATCTTGCACCCCGGTAATCAAGGTATTGCCGCCACTGGTAAGGGCAAGCGCCCCATCGGCATCCAACGCTGCCCCTTTAATCGAGGTGTCTTGCCCACTGGTAATGGATAGACTGCCCCCGGCTTTGAGTTCGGCAAGGTCGTTTTGAACAGCACTGGACCATCGTCTGCCGAACCCCCAATTACCACGATCGGTGAGGGTGTTGTTTTGTACGGCGCTGAGGAAGGTGTCGGTGGTGCTGTTGATGGACAGGTCACCCCCGGCGGTGGCTTTGGTGCCAAACAGCAGGCTTTGTTCCCCACTGTTCAACGTCATATCACCGCCGGACCAAAGGGTGCTGGTCAACTCGGTTGAACGTTGTACCCCGTCGATTTTATATTCACCCAGACCATAATCTCGGGTGCGGGTGGTGAGAGAGGCGAGACTGATCGTGCCGCCTGCATCCAGTGTGAGGTTACCGTCTGCGCTAAAGGTGCCTGCACCGCTGTCGGTGATATCGCCTTTGCTTTTGATCGTGAGATTGCCGCCAAGGGCGCGGACATTGGCACGTGGTCCGGCAATGTCGTTAAAGGCGATGGATTTGGTATTGCCCCAGACCCCTTGATAATGATCGACGGTGGTTTCTGATTGTCGCCATGTCTCGGTTGTCTGGATAAAATCACCGTTGGTGGCACTCAGGGTAACGTCTTTGCCCAAAATCAGGCCACCGGTATTGATGATGTCTTCTTGGGCGGTGATGGACAGGGTATCTGTGGCCTGAACCTTGCCGTAAGTGTTGGTGAAGCTGCCGGTTTTACTGGTTAAGGCGACATTTGTGCCTTTCAGCGTGCCGGAATTGGCAAAGTCATCACCGGAGGTCAGGTTTAAATCGCCCCTTGCGATAATGCTGGCCCCGGAACTATCGATTTGGGCGCGGCTGGCCTCTGCCAGATAGACCACGGGGCGCACTGCGGTTCGACCATCATTGAGTTCGGTTTCCACCATCCAGACCATGTCTTGGGTCAAAGCCCCGATCTGTTCCTGTGACAGGGCAATACCGTAGGACAGGTCCAGTTCTTTATGTTGGGCGAGGGCATTGTCCATCAGGGTTTTATACTGGTCTGAATCGGATGTGATCTGGTCATTTAAGAACCGCTTATGGGTGACGGCCATGATTTGGTCGCGCACTTGGCGGGTTTCCCAGTCCTTGTCCCCCAGACGGATGAATTCCTGATCCAAACTCAGGTTGGCCCGCTGGGTAAAATAGTCGGAACTGAACAACGCGCCGAGATCGTTCATCACCGGGTTGCTTTCCAGAATAAAGTTGGCTTGCGGGTCTTTACTTTGGACGAACAAGGCGCCGTTGCCTGTGGGCAGTTCGAAAACAGCGTTCAGGTCTTCCGGGCTTGGCAGGCCGATATCCGGGGCGGTGGCATGAACGTTGATCGCAGGGGCGGGCGTTGGGGCTTGTGCAGCTTGCAGGTCTGCGGTTGTGGCCCTGAACGGTTGGTTGTTTTGCAGATTATTTTCGCCCGGGTTGTTCAGGTCGGCATCCTGTGCCCCTTGGGCTGTGTTTTGGGTGGTGAGCGATGAGGGTGCGTCCACATCGGTGTTTTCTGCACCTTGCGCAGTGGTGTTGATCGTTCCGCCATTGGGGCCTGTCAGGTTGGCATTGTCTGCCGCCTGTGTTTGACTGTCACCTGTGGTGGTCACATCGGCGGGACCGGTGGTGTTGGCCCTTTGCGCATTTTGGGCATCAGACCCGGCTGTGGTCTGGGCGTTCTGCGGGGCGTTCAGGCTGGCGGACGTGCGCGCCAGATCCATGTTTCCACCCGTAATTGTCTTGGGATCCGCCCCACCGAAGATGGAAATATTATCAATCTGCCCGGTAAAGTCCCCGGTGATGTTACCGCCTGCTGTGATAAAGGTATCGCCGGGATCGGTGATGGTGGATTTTTCAGTCGTTGGCAAATTAAGGACACGAATATCATAAATTGATCCCTCGCCACCAGAACCAGCCCAATAAGTACCATCGGCATAACTACCAGATTCAATAATTTTTTCTGAATGGGTGTGACCAATATTGTTGAGAGTTTGCCCCGTTAACAGAATGTCCTGATTACTATGGATCCAACCACTGCTATTTGTAGTCGTAGTTGCCAAAATATTTAAATTCTGCAAACTAATTATTTTTGGAATTGGTTGTGTAGAAGTCGCTGAATATTCATATGTTAAGATGTCTGCGAATTTATAAAAATCAACATATTGAAAATCACCTTGTTCCCCAAAGCTTACCCAATATTGATTAATGTATCTGGCTTTATCACCACTCCCTATTGCGATTGTATTTCCCAAGCGCTGACTTGTATAAACTGTTTTAGTGCTGTTGGAAGATTTTAACTTATTTGTCTCAACCAGCCCCTTTCTTTCATTAAGCAACTCTTGTGTATTGATGGAGATCCCGCCATTTGTACTTTCGATGAGGCCGGAATAGTTCCAGACTTTGGTGTTTTTGGTGCCAGTGCCGTCGGCATCGATCTGGATATCACCGTTTGCAATCAGATTACCTTCGTCATTGAGCAGGGTACCGGGAAGTTTGAAGGTAAGATGATCTTTTGAATAAAGCGTCCCGGTATTGGTCAGATCCCCACTGAGGGTGAAGGTCAGACCGTTTGCGCCCATAGACCCGCTGTTGGTCACGTGGGTTGTGTTCAGGGTGAGGGTATCCTGAGCGGTGATAAAGCCTTTGTTGTCAATGGTTGTACCCGCCGCGAGGGTGGCGGCCGCCCCGCTTTGCACCTTACCGTTTTCTTGCACGTTAATAGCGAGGTGAGCATCCAGCGTGGTTGCGGTTTTACCCGATAGGATGGCGTTTGTGGTGATGTTGCCCCCTGTTGAGGTCAGGTTAAGTTGGCCTTCGCTGACCATGCGTCCAATGGTTTGGTTCTGATCCGCTGATGTGGTGAGGCTGAGGTTCCCGCCCGCATCCAGATCACCGTTACCGGTGTAGGTCGTGGCAGTTAAGGTCACCGCCCCGTTTACATCAGCCGTGCCCATTACAAGGGCGCGCGCGCTGATATCCAAGGCCCCGCCGATGGTGGCGGTGGCGGATAATGTGGCTGCGTTTGCAATCTCCAGCGTGGTATCTTGGCCAACGTCCAGAGTGCCTTGCTGATTGAGCGTATTGGCGTTAAGCGTCAAGTTCTTCGCAACACGTTGACGCCCCGCCCAATTGAGCGCTCCGCTTGCGGTGAGGGAACCGTTCCCCAAGGCAGTGAGAGCTGTGTTGGTCAGGTTAAAGTCGGTGGCGCTCAGGGTAATATCTTTTTCACTTTCCCAGCGACCATTGTTGCCACGAATTTGGGCCGCATTCAGTGTCAGAGCGTCTTTGCCATAGAAGGTGCCGTTATTAGTCACATTTTCTGCGCCGTTAAAGCCCAATGTTTTGATGGCGATGACGGACGCATTGTTCACCATATCCTTGATGTTGAGAACGATATCCCCGATGGCGGAGATCAGGCCATTGTTTGTCAGGGTGGTTCCGGCGCTCAAGGTCGTGGTGGCTTGTGTTTCGGTACTGCCGCTTTGTGCTGTCCCATTTGCATCTATGGTTAAGTCCTGATGGGCATCCAGTGTCAGTCCGGTTTGCGCAGATAAAATCCCGTTGGTGGTGATATTTGCCTGACTGGAGGTTAGATTTAATGTTTTGTCACTGACGATTTGCCCCGTATTTTGCGTAAGGTCTCTCGATGTTGTAATCGAGATATCGCCATTGGCGTTCAAGTCCCCGTTGCCGGTGTAGGTGGTTCCACTCAAGGTAACATTGTTTTGAACGCCTGCGGATGCCAGTACGAGGTCTGTGCCTGTTATGGTTAAATCCCCACCAATGGCCGATGTTGCCCCCAGTGTTGCTCCGTTGGTGGCTGTCAGGGTAGCGTTTTGCCCAACGTCCAGTGTGCCTTGTAGATTAAGGGTATCGCCTGTGGCCGTCAGACCTTTGGTAATGTTGAGTTCACCTGACCAGTTGAGAGCGCCTGTTGCCGTCAGGGTTGTTGTCCCTTTTGAGTTTAACGTGGTGTTGCTTAAGTTCAGGGTGGTTGCACTCAGGCTAACATCCTCATTACTTTCCCATGTGCCGTTATTACCGGTGATGTTGGGGGCCGTTGCGCTTAGGCTGTCGTTACCAAACAGGGTTGCGTTATTGGTGATCTCCTGCGTGGCCTCCAGATTAAGGGCTTTGACGGAGGCAACAGACAGGTTGTTGATGATTTCTTTCGCCTGTAGAACCACATCCCCCATTGAAGAGATCAAACCATTGTTTGTCAGGCCGGTGCCGGCACTGATGGACGTGGTTGTTGCATTTTCCAACGTGCCGCTTTTAACGATAGCATTGGCACCAAGGCTAATGGCTTGGTCTGCCTTAATCGTTGTGCCGTTTAGGCCGGATAGGGTGGCGTTTGTGGTGATATCCCCGCCCGTTGACGTCAGTTTCAAGTGTTGGTTACTGTTCAAGTCCCCACTGTTTTGTGCCAAGGTCCCAGATGTCGTGATGGTAATGTCGCCATTGGCGCCAACCTCACCGGTTCCACGGTAGATGTCACTTTCTATCGTCAGGGCACCTGCCATACTTGCGTTTGCCAAAGATATGTCTTTAGCAGTGATGTTCAGGTTTTTCCCCAGCTTTGTTGTGGCCCCTAAGTCCAGCGTGTTGGTTGCGCTTAAGATCACATTGTCGATCACATCCAGCATACCTTGCAGGCTGAGACTGTCGCCTGTGGCGTTTAAGGTTTTGCTCACGTCGATATCACCGGACCAGTTCAGGGCATCGGTCGCGGTTAAGGTCGTGTGCCCCTGTGAGATCAGTGTGGCGTTGCTGACATTTATGGTATCGGCTTCAATCAGGATATCCTTGGCACTTTCCCATGTGCCATCTGCCCCTTGTAAGGTTGTTGTGTCCACTGTCAGGTTCTCAAACCCATGAAGAAGGCCCGTGTTGGTTGTTGTTTCTTCTATGGTCAGTTTAAGGTCTTGATCTGCGGTGATCCGGGCATTGTTCACCATATTTTTTGCGGTGAAGCTCAGGTCCTTGAGGGCGGAGATTTTCCCGGCATTAGTCAGGGTCTCCGTCGACTTCAATGTTATTGAACCATCACTGTGAACGCCTGCCGTCTCACCGATTTCAATGTTTTTTTGGGCTGTTAAGTTCACGCCGGTTTTACCGGATAAGATCCCATCGGAAGTCAACGTTCCTCCGGTTGATGCGAGGGTAAGCAGGGTATCGGTTTTTAAGGTCCCGCTTTTTTGATGAAGGGCACCTGTGGTGGTGATCGTGATATCGTTCAGGGTCTCGACGGTTCCTGTGCCGCTATAGGTCGTCCCGCTCAGGGTTGTTGTGCCGCGAACTCCGGCATCTGCCAGTGACAGGTCTGTCCCACGGATGGTCAGGTTTTCACCAATCAATGCGCTTGCGTCCAGAATAGCTGCATTTGTTGCCGTCAAGGTCGCATTTTTGTTGGCCTGTAACTGACCGGACAGATGCAAATTATCTCCGGTGGCTGTGAAGTTCTGTTCGGTGAAGAGATCACCACTCCAGCTTAGGTCCCCTGTGGTGCTTAGGGTCGTGGTGCCCAACGAAGTCAGATCCATATCACTGACATTGATGTTGGTAGCGTTCAGGGTGATATCACTATCACTTTCCCATGAACCACCTGTTCCGTTGATGGTGTTGGTGGACAGGTTTAACGATCCGTGGCTGTAGAGGACGGCGTTATTGGTTAGCGATTGGTTCAGGTTCAGGCCAAGTTGATCACCTGTCAGGATCGCCCCATTGTTCAACAGATCAATCGCGGTGATGTCAATGGCCCTTACAGCAGAGATACGTCCCGCATTGTTGACAGTGGTCCCTGCCTTCAAGGTTGTGATACCGTTTCCTTTGATAATGCCATTGGCGGCAATGTCGATATTTTGATTGGCATCCAGTGTGATCCCTGTTTTGGCAGACAAGGTGGCATCCGTTGTGATTTTCCCGCCCGTTGAGGTCAGTTCCAACTGTTTTTCACTGATGATACGGCCTGTGTTTTGGCTCAGATCTTCAGTTGTGGTGATCTTGATCGTGTCACCCGCTTCCAGATTGCCGCTGCCGCTATAACTCTTGCCTGTGAAGGTGGCCTTTCCACCGATATTGGCGTTGGCAACCTGTATTGTGCTGCCATTGAGGGTCAAGTCCGTGGCGATGGTGCTGTTGGCGCCTAAAGTAAGCGCGTTTGTCGCACTTAGCGTGGCATCTTGTGTACTGTCCAATGTGCCGTTTAGGGTGAGGTTCTGTCCACTGGCCTTAAAGGTTTGTACTGTGGCAATATCACCGCTCCAGCTTAAATCCTCTGTGGCGCTTAGGGTAGTTGTGCCCAACGAAGTCAGGTCCATATCGCTGACATTGATGTTGGTGGCACTCAGGATGATATTACCTCGGCTTTCCCACAAACCGGAGGTGCCGTTTAAGGTGGTTGCGCTCAGGCTAACACCTTCCTGCCCATAGACAGTTCCGTTCTGTGTTGCGGTTTCCGTAATGGTGAACCCTAGACTTTTACCTGCGGCAAGGACCGCATTGTTGATCATGTTCTTGGCCGACAACACAACATTACCCATCGCCGATAGCAGGCCATCATTGGTCAGGGTCGTCCCTGCCGTGATCGTCGTGCTATCCCCGCTTTGAACTTTGGTGTTGCTGCCTGTCTGGATTGCCTTGTTTGCGTTCAGACTTGTTCCGGTTTTACCGGACAAGGTGGCATTCGTTGTGATGTTTCCGCCCGTTGAGGTCAGTTCCAACTGTTTGTCACTGACGATCCGACCGGTGTTTTGGTTCAGGTCTTCGCTCGTGGTGATCTTGATGGAACCACCGGCTTCCAGATTGCCGCTACCGCTATAACGGTTGCCTGTGAAGGTGGCCTTCCCACCGATATTGGCGTTGGCAACATGGAGGCTATCCCCGGTGAGGGTTAAATCCGTGGCGATGGTGCTGTTAGCGCCTAAAGTAAGCGTGTTGTCCGCACTCAACGTGGCATCCTGTGTGCTATCCAGTTTGCCATTTAGGGTGAGGTTCTGCCCGCTGGCCTTGAAGCTCTCTGTTGTGGCAATATCGCCACTCCAGCTCAGGTTTGCCTGTGCAATCAGTGTTCCCTTGCCAAGGGCACTGAAGTCCATATCATGGACATCAATATTGGTGGCTTCCAATGTCAGATCGTTGACCGCTTTGAAGGCACCACCTGTACCAGCTATCTGCCCGTCCAGTTTTAAGGATAGGTCGCCAATGGATTGGATGAGACCGTTATGGGTTAAATCACCGGACAACTCCAGGGTTAATCCATCCGTGCTGCCGTCTGTTAATGTCCCGCTGTTGATCAGGTTACGGGCCTTCAGGCTCAGGTTTGTTTGTGCGGTTGTGGTGCCCGCATTGAAGATATCACCAGTGGCAACAAGCCGGGTTTGAGCCGCACTTTCAATTTTTGACGTCGCTGTCGTGTCAATGGATTGACTTGCCGTTAAGGTCGTGCCGGATTGTGAACTGAGTGTCCCTGCGTTTTGGATGGTTTGTGCCTGAATTGACAAGGTTCCGCTTGAAGCAACGCTACTGCCTTCCTGCACATTTGTCTCTTGTGTAGATGTCAGACGGATATCTTTGGAAGACTTTAAGGTCGCTTTGCTCTGGATTGAGGTGGCGCTCACGGTCGTGGTGCCGCCTGTTTCAATGGTTCCTTCTTGAAGAGTGATCGCACCACCGCTTAATTGAAGATCACCACCTGTGCGCAATTGGGTGGTTCTCAGCGATGAAGTTCCATCAAGCGTCAAGCCTTGGACACTTTCCATATCCAAGGCTTGAACGTTCTCTCCTGTGACATTCAGAGAGGTGTTGGTTTTAACTTTTCCGTTCAGGTTCGCCGTGTGCGTGGCCGTGATGTCCAGATCATCACCCGATGTGATTTGATGGGCCTGTAGGTTGCCGGTATTAATTGTGGTTTTTTGTCGCGATTGGACATGCGACGACAGGGTCATATGGCCTGTGGCATTTAAAGTGGTGTTGCCTTGGGCCTGTGTGTCATGCAGGTTCAAATCCGTGGCGGTGGCCTTTAGATTGCCTTTGGTTTGAAGCACACCTTTCAAGGTGAGGGCATGTTGCGCATCAATATTGAGATCACCGTTTGCCTGAATGCCATTTGACCCACTGCCATCGCTTAAGCTGCCGACCTTTAAGGTCGCCGTTTTTGCCGCTTGCAGGCGCCCCCCTTCAAGGTTAACAGCATTTTGGGTCGTCACATCCAGTTTCCCGCTTGCGGTGTTGGAGCCGTCTTCAAGGCGGCCCGCAACGATTTCCCCGTTCTGGACCTCAAGGCTTTGACCGTTCAGGGTGACATTGTTTTTGGCGGCCATAACCGCATTTTGCGTTTCAATGGTCCCGCCACTGACCTTGAGGTCTCGCCCACTGTATAAACTGCCCTTGTTTTTGATCGTGTTGTTATTTTGTGCGCTCAGGGTGACATCGTTTTGGGCGGCAATCTTGTTAAATTCAATGCGCCCATCTGCGGTTAAGGTCAGATCACCACTGGTGGCGGCCATATCGCCCTGCATATTCACACCGACCCCTTTTTCGGTTGCCAGCAGTGATATCCGTCCGGCATACATGCCGCCCAGGGCAGAACTGTCAATAGCAAGGCTTGGTTTGGGATGGGCATCATCGGTTTTAGCCGTGGTTGCCCGGTCTGCATAGGCAACATCGTTGCGCCCGGTGATCACATTCAGTTCCTTGGCGTGGATCGCCCCGCTGATTTGCGCTGCGCGCGTAATCAGGTCAAAGGCATCCGTGTCACGGGCATTCAGGCCGAGGCCTTCCACAATAATATTGCCGCGATCAACCGAAAGGCTTTCCAGTTGGCTTCCGTTAAAAACCGGAACACCGGTTGTCAAAGTGGTGCGTGAGGTATTGATGAAGCCGCAGCCGTTACAGGTAATGCCGTTGGGGTTAGCGAGGATATAATCCGCTTTTTGTCCGGCAATTTCGCTAAATCCATCCAGCCGGGTGCGATTGGCACTGGTGACTTCGTTCAAAATCAGGCGGGCCGCATTGCCCTGCAGGTTCGGGTTGGCCAGTAACGCCCCACCGATCTGGCTGGTGGTGTTTTCAAGGGCGTTATTGATGACCAGACCTTTACTGCCCACATTAAAGTCGGTGAATTTGTTGTGCGAGATACCGGAGGCATTCGGCCCGGTGATGTTGAGCAAAGGCGTTCCGTTAAACGTTTGATCAACACTGCCCCCACTACCGGCTTCCAGTGTGATATTGGCCTGTTGGGCCTGTACGATATTGGGTTGCAGGGTGATTAAAAGGCTGAGCAGCCAGCACAGGGTGTTTCTGAAGAAAAGTTTCATTACAAGGCCACTCCTACACTGAGGTGCAATTCGTGATGTCGTGTTTCAAGATAGGCGGGACTGCGGATCGGGCGGGCATAGGTCACAGAGACGTTGACCAACCCACCCGTGCTTTTAAGTCCGAAGGCATAGCCGGAGACCACACCTTTTTCCGTGTCGCTTTTTTGATCGTTTTCAAGGGCGCCGAGGTCATAACCGATAAAAGGCGAAAGTGTGCCAAAGGTGGTGTTAAAGGCATCGTTACTGGTTGCCGGTAAGGCCCAGGACACGGTGTTTTGCAGGTAAGCCCCCTGATCGCCGCCCAAGGTATATTCATGAAAGCCCCGAACCGAGCTTTGCCCCCCGATGGAGATCTGATCGGCTCCATAAAGGGTCATGGGGCTCCATTGTGCATGGGCAGTCGCGTTGTAAGACAGTTTTTGTCCGGCGAATTCAAACGGTTTGTAATAAGACAGGTCCAGTTCGCTTTTGATAAATTGTGCCCGGGGGCTGGACGGATTTGTAATGCCTTCGTCCTCTTTGGCCCCAAAAGCACGCAAGCCTTTTTCCACTTTGATCTTGACCGAGGCAATTCCATCCCAAAGCCGCGTGTTATGCCCCAGCGTCACCCCCAGACTGGCGAGGCGATAACTGGAACTTTCCAATTTGAGGTCTTCAATAAAACTGGTGGCGCTATGTTGGCGCAGGAAAAGGCTTGCATTGGTTTTACCATCCTGATTGCGATGTAAAACCCGGTCCAGTTCCAGTTTTTGTGTGCGCGAATAGCCGGAACTGAGATAACTGGCTGTGGTCGTATTGACCCGGCTGGCATGTGAATAATAACTGTGTGATCCTGACAAGGTCCAATAGCCCAAGGGGACCGACCAAAAACCGGAAAGGGATTGACTGTGCTGGGGATCACCGGCCTTTGTATCCTTGGACCAACTGAACGAGAGATAATCATTCAGCCCAAGCATATCGTCCAGACCGAGGGTGCCACTCCATTGCTGGATCCCTGTGGCAGCCTTGCCGGAATTGTCATAGCTGCTGCTTAAATGAACGGGAAAAGAGGTTTGATTGTCGATCTTGACCAGAGTTGCTCCTTGGCGTGAACCCGGTTCCAGTTTCATTTGTGCATTATTGGAGGCCAAGCGGTTGATCTGGTCCAATCCCTGTTCGATATCGCGCAGGTTCAGCGGTTCATTCAAGGTAAAAGGAAAGGCGGTTTTGAGGCGGGTGCTTTTGAACCATTTATCATCCTGAAGCTCATAACCTTCCACATATCCTTCAACGATCTGTAATTCCAGTGATCCGTCACTGATATTCTGGCTCGGGATAAAGCCGCGCGATGTGACATAGCCTTTTTCTGTATAAAGATTGGTCAGGGTACGCAGCAGTTCATCCACATCTTTTAAGGTGATGCATTTGCCCAGATAAGGCGCGCGCAAGGCATCCTGCTCCTGTTCACTGAGCAACGTAATGCCGTGAAAGATGATCTCATTGGCTTGAAAACAGGTCTCGCCATCGGGCAGGTCCGGCAGGTCCGGGGCAGGGATAGCCTGTGTCTTGGTCTTGGCACCGGATTTATTCTTCAGTTCAATCAGGCGACGCTGGGTCTCGTTGTGACGCTGGATTTCGTTTTGCTGTTTCTGGATGACGTTTAAATCCGCCTGCGGGATCGCCTGCCCAGAGGCATTGCCTGCAATGCACAGTATGATCACGCTCAGCCAAGCCAACACCTAATCCCGCCCAAAGTAACCCCACTATAGATACGTATATACACCTAAAGACCGGAGCCGAACATAAAAGGCGAAAACACCCTCTTAAAGAGAATTGACAAAGCTTGCGCAAATAAAGCTAAGGAAAAATGCTTATCTACAAGAATGAATAACTACGTATGCACAACTTGTAATGAAGGGTTGAGGAGTAAAAATTCTCAAGCGATTAAAAAGAAAATATATGGAATAACTCTAAAACTATTGCGCGAATCTAGCGAGAGAAGCCATTTCCTTGAGGAATATCTAATCAACCAATACGCCAAAATCAGGTCATCAATAGGTAAACATTTTAAGGCTAACCTATGACATCCCATGTCCATCTATTTAGGAACTTTGTAATCCATACCTCATTGTAAATACGTGATAAATCATCTATCTGACATTTAAGCCAATTCTTTGCATGAGTTGGATTTGAAACTCATAACCTGAAGGTCGTCAGTTCAAATCTGGCCCCCGCAACCATATCAAAGAAGCCTCACACATCTGTGTGGGGCTTCTTTGATTCTGGATGTTGGGGTGGCATATTTTTACTGCGCAAGATGCGCTGAAAAGCGCAGATTGCAACAGTTCGGCCGAAGGCAACGGCGCAGCGAAGCGAGTACGATAAATCTGGCCCCCGCAACCAACGATACAGAAACCTCGTCAGCACGGCTGGCGGGGTTTTTTAATCTCTAAAGAAAGTGAAAATTAGCCTCTGTGCCCATCCTGTGCCCAAAACAAAAAATCCGATAATAGGGCTGAGTGTTGTGAGATATGCGGATCAAATATTCAAATATATGTTCGACTTTGCATTCGTGTCTTGCGTTTAGCCTGCCTTTTTTTATATGGTGCAAACCTTAATTGTAGGGAGAGCGAACAATGAGCCAAGAGCATTACATTCAAACTGGCGTGGGAGACGTGGTTTTAATGCTCCATAGTTCCATGAGTTCCAAATCACAATGGAAAGGTTTGATGACGCAGTTGTCATCTACACATCGTGTGATCGCGATTGATTTGCTTGGTTATGGAAACGCCCCTTTTCCGTCACAGAGAGAGAATTATAGCCTTAAATCCGAAATCGCACAAATTGATCGAGTTTTGGATGAGCTTGATATTGCTGAAGAAACAACGGTGCATGTTATCGGTCATTCCTTTGGTGGGGCAACCGCTTTACGATGGGCGTATGAGCATCCCCTGAAAGTAAAATCACTACACCTGTTTGAACCTGTCGCCTTTCATTTACTGGAAGCGCCTTGTGAGGGGCTGAGCCAAATTCTTGGGGTGATTGACGGGTTATATGAGGACTTAAAAAATGGAAATAAAGTTCGCTTATGTCAGGCTTTTATAGATTACTGGTCCGGTCAGGGCGCCTTTGATAGCTTTCCACCAAATGTGCAGCAAGCCATGATTGCTCAAGTGGATAAAGTCATTCTGGATTTTGAAGCTTTGTTAACAGAGCCGCTTTCTTTAAGCGATTATGCTTCTTTTTCCTTTCCCATCACTTTGATTATGGGAGAGCGTAGTCCGATATCGTCGCAAACCATCTCGCATAAATTAAAAGACACGTTGCGCCATTTGACGTTCCACCAAGTGGATTGTGGACATATGGGGCCCATCACGCATTCGGATTTGGTTAACGAGATCTGGGTTAAAGAAATAGGCAACAACAATATCTGAGAATTGATGCTGGATTTATCTTCATAATGATAATAACCGACGCTATATTTTAAATATAAATTAGCGATCGTGTGCCAACTTGTCTATTCGCCTGGTTGAGTGTTTTCTAATTTTGAACAATTATTATGAAGGCGGCTTGTGCCTGTGAAGTAATTGTATTGTGATATTTATTTTGCCTCGATTAACATATGTAAATGACGAAATGACGTTTTCCGCATACTCCATAAGTTTGGAAAGAATGACTAAGGAGACCGGAACATGTCAAACAAACTCGTCGTAACAAGCCTGATGGCACTCGCTATGATGACGGCACCTGCCCTTGCAGATGGCGATGCAAAAAAAGGTGAACGAGTTTTCAAGAAATGTAAAGCCTGCCATACGATTGAGCAAGGCGGCAAACATAAAGTTGGCCCGAACCTCTTTGGTGTTGTTGGTCGCAGTGGCGGTACGGCAGAAGGCTATAAATATTCAAAAGGTTATATGGCTGCTGCGGAGAACCTGAGCTGGGACGCGGCCTCTTTAGATGAATATCTGCAGGATCCTTCTAAATATCTGTCTGCCAAGGCCGGTAAAAAAGTTAAATCAAAAATGACTTTCAAGCTGAAAGGCAAGAAGAAGGCGGATGATCGCGCTGATGTCATTGCTTATTTAGCAGAAAATAAATAGTTATCTGAAGATCAACACCCGCCTTTTGGCGGGTGTTTCTTGTGTGGCCTGTGTTGATGAGAATATCAATTATTTTAGGGCACTATCGGATGGATCGACATCCGACCAAAACATTTTGCATCCACAAAAGAATAGACAAGAAACGGATCAAGTTATGAGTGAGGATAAGCAAAACGACGACGGCAAAATTGTCGTTAAAAACTTATATAAAGTCTTTGGGAAAAACCCGGGCAAGGCAATGAAGCTTTTGAACCAAGGTGTTCCAAAATCAGAAATTTTTGACCGAACCGAACAGGTTGTCGGTGTATGTGACGCAAGTTTTTGCGTTCAGGAAGGTGAGATTTTTGTTGTCATGGGGTTGTCCGGTTCGGGGAAATCCACCTTGGTACGCCTTCTCAATCGTTTAATCGAACCGACATCGGGGCAAGTTCTGTTTGATGGCAAGGACATTGCCAAAATGTCTGATAAAGAACTCATGGACCTGCGTCGTAACGATATGAGTATGGTTTTTCAGTCTTTTGCTTTGATGCCACATCTTAATGTTATTGATAATGCGGCCTTTGGTCTGGAATTATCCGGTGTCGATCTTGAAGAACGTCACAAGCGCGCTCTGGAAGCCTTGGAGCAAGTTGGACTGGAGGCCTTTGCGCACAGCTATCCTGATGAACTGTCCGGTGGCATGCAGCAACGTGTCGGGCTGGCGCGTGCCCTTGCAAACGACCCGGCTGTCATGTTGATGGATGAAGCGTTTTCCGCCCTTGATCCTTTAATTCGCAGTGAAATGCAGGATGAACTTTTAACCCTGCAAGAAAAACATAAGCGCACGATTATTTTCATTTCGCACGATCTGGATGAAGCCATGCGCATTGGGGATCGTATTGCTATTATGGAAGGTGGGCGCGTTATTCAAGTCGGTACACCGGAAGAAATTTTGAATAATCCGGCCGACGAATATGTGGAATCTTTCTTCCGTGGCGTCAATGTTTCCACGGTCCTCAGTGCCAAAGATATTGCACGTAAAAGTCAGGTCACCGTGATCGGGCGTGTCGGGGTTGGCTTACGTACTGCCTTGGAAGAATTGCGACAGGAAGACCGATCTTATGCCTACGTTCTCGGTAAAGATAGAAAGTTTGCCGGAATTGTCTCGTCGAAATCTTTAAAAGAGGCGATCAAGGTTAATCCTGCACAGGACCTGTCCTGTGCCTTTCTTAAAGATATCGACACCTTGCCGGCAGATACGGCCCTTGCGGAAATTATCGGCAGTGTTGCCAATGCCGAATGCGGTCTGCCCGTCGTCGATGAAAACCATAAATATATCGGTGTGGTCACCAAAACATCGTTGCTCGAAACACTGGATCAGGAAACGGAGGAAGTGGCACATGGCTGATCAAGCAACAACAAATCCGTGGGGCGCACCCCAAACGGCGGCGCCTGCGACACCTGATGTTCCGGCGACCGGAAATGAAGGCACGGCCTGGGGTGTTTCCGAACAATCCAGTACTGCCCCGCAGGCAGACTGGCTGGCCAATTCACATGCGGACAAAGTGGATTTTAATATTCTTGATCCTTTTTCCCACGCGGTCATCCCACTGGATGTCTGGGTGGAAAACGGGCTGGAATGGCTCGTCACCCATTTTCGTCCGGTCTTTCAGGCTGTGCGCATTCCAATTGATGCGACACTCAGCGGGATTGAGGCTGGCCTACAGGCGATGCCTGCCGCCCTCGTCATTGTGATCTTTGGGTTGATTGCATGGCAAATGGCCAGCAAAAAACTGGCTTTGGCGTCAATCATTTCGTTGGTGACAATCGGTCTGATCGGGGCATGGTCTGAAACAATGGTGACGTTGGCGCTTGTTTTAACGTCCGTGTTTTTCAGTATGGTGATCGGTTTGCCCATCGGCATATGGCTATCGCGTTCGGACAAGGCGGCGGCAACGGTGCGGCCCATGCTGGATGCCATGCAAACAACCCCGGCCTTTGTCTATCTGGTGCCGATTGTCATGTTATTTGGTATCGGCAACGTGCCCGGTGTCGTCGTAACGATTATCTTTGCCTTACCGCCCTTGATCCGTTTGACCAATTTGGGCATCCGTCAGGTTCCTGATGATTTGATTGAGGCATCGCGTTCTTTTGGGGCCAGCCCAAGCCAGCTTTTGTTTAAAGTCCAACTTCCGCTTGCCATGCCGACCATTATGGCGGGGGTCAATCAGACATTGATGCTCTGCCTGTCCATGGTGGTAATTGCCTCCATGATTGCTGTGGGTGGTCTGGGGCAAATGGTTTTGCGTGGGATCGGGCGTCTTGATATGGGGCTTGCGACCATTGGCGGTGTCGGCATTGTTTTGCTGGCTATTGTCTTGGACCGCATCACACAAGCAATGGGTGAAGAAAAACGCCACAAAGGCATTCGCCATTGGTACGAAACCGGGCCTGTTGGTCTGGTGCGCAGTCTAGTTGTGAAATCGTAAAACGTCATTTTAATCACTTAACTGTTGTTAATAATTTTTGAGGAGACAATCCATGAAATTCAGTCATTTCATTCGTCACGGCGCAAAGGCGGCCGCTTTTCTCGCTGGGGCGATGGTCTTATCTGCGCCGGCTATGGCCGATCATCATATGCCGGGTAAAGGCGTTGTTGTACAGCCCGGTCAAGACAATGTGGATGGGGAAAATTTCCAAACCATTCTCGTGATGAAAGCATTGAAAGAGCTGGGTTATGACGTAAAAGACGTTCAAAATGCCAAATATCCGGCCTTGCATATCTCTATCGCAAATGGCGATGTGACATTTATGGCAGATCATTGGAACCCCTTACACCAAGCATTTTACGACAAAGCCGGTGGTGATGAAAAACTGTCACGCACAGGCGGCTATATCGAAGGCTGTGCCCAAGGTTACCTGATCGATAAAAAAACGGCTGAAAAGTACAATATCACCAACATCGGTCAACTTACCGACCCGAAGCTTGCCAAGCTGTTTGATGCCAATAATGACGGCAAGGCCGATCTGGCAGGTTGTGTCCCCGGTTGGGGTTGTGAACGTGTGATCGAACATCAAATGGATGCTTTTGATTTGCGCAAAACAGTCACCCATAACCAAGGTGAATATTCTGCCATTATCGCAGAAACCATTACGCGTTATAAAGAAGGCAAATCGATCTTGTACTATACATGGACACCTTATTGGGTTTCCGGTGTCTTGGTCCCGGGCAAAGACGTGACTTGGATCGAAGTACCGAAATCAGCACACCCGAACGGTGTTGATACCAAGCTTCCGAATGGGAAGAACTACGGTTTCGAAGTGAACGCACAAATGATTGTTGCAAACAAAAACTTCGTCGAGAAAAACCCGGCGGCTGCAAAGTTGTTTGAGGTGATGTCTGTTTCCGTGAATGACGTTTCTGCCCAAAACCTGAAAATGAAGGATCAAGGCGAAGGCGGCTGGAAAGCAGCTCAACGTCATGCAGATGCGTGGATTGCAGCAAACCGTAAAATGTTTGATGGTTGGCTGGAAGCGGCCCGTGCCGCAGCTAAATAAGCCACTATAGAATACAAAAAAAGCCCTGATGTCTCTTGATGTCAGGGCTTTTTTTTGCCTATTTTTTTCTGATCTTTGTGAGAACAAGAAGGCCGATAAGCGTTAACGCAACGAATGTTGAGCTGAGGGGAAAAGCCAGTGGAATACTGGCAATAAGCGTCAATATCCCTAAAAGGAAACTGCCAAAAAACGTGACGGCCAACATCAACAGGAACAGTAAAATCAAGGCCCCTAAGGCAAGCCCAAATAATTTTTCGACGTGGCGTTTCATGAGAGAACCCGATTTTGAAATGTCTCAAAGCTTAACATGACAAGGGACATAAGAAAACAGCCCCGCCATCAGGCAGGGCCGTTTCTATAACAATGTAACTACGGGGTTTTAAGCCGCCGCACTATCCAGTTTTTCCGGGGCTTCCATCACGGTATCATGCAGAACTTTTACCGCTTGGGCAAATTCGCCTTCATGGGTGACAAACTGCATATCCACATTGCGACTGCCGGTATGGCAGAACAAAGTGGCAATCCCATTTTCATGCAATGCGGAAACCGCCCGCGGGAAATAGGTCTGGCATCCTAAATTGGCCCCAATCACAGAAACAAGGGCGACCTTTTGTGTGTTGATCTCAACATCGTCTGGCAAAATCTTTTCCAATGTTTCCACGCAACGGCGCACCTGTTTGATGGGAGCCGCCACATAGTGGGTAATTGTATTGGCATTCATACTCTTTGTGACAGTACGCACGTTAAAGCGGCGGAATGTCTCCAATACTTTTTCCTGATTACCAAAGGTGCCGACCATGTGTTGGTTGAAAATCTCAACTTCATAGACATGTTCTAACCCCGTGACAATCTCGGCCCGTGGCTTAGACGGATAGAAGTTATCGCGAATAATTGTTCCCGGATGTTCCGGTTCAAACGTATTTTTAATCCGCAACGGGATACCCAGCTCGCGCAATCCTTTGGCGGCCAGCGGATGAATGGCTTCCATTCCCATATTGGACAGCTGATCTGCGACATCATAGTTGGTTTCGCCAATCACATGGACATTTTCCGGACCGACCAGTCTCGGATCTGCGCTGCTCAGGTGGAATTCCTTATGAATGATGGCTTCGCGGGCTTGTGTTAAGCAGGCCACCTGCGAGAACGTTACCTCGCTGTAGCCACGCCCGTAATGTTTCATCAAACCGTCGGATGTTTGGGCATATCCGGTCACGATGGGCAGTTGTCTGGAAAGATCGATCTCATCAAAGGCTTCGTTAATGCGTTTTTCCAGTGTGTAGCTGTCCAACGAACGCCAACCTGACAGGTCAACAAATGTTGCGTTTACCCCCCGGCGGTTTAAGAGCAAGGCTGTATTGTAGGCGCTGTGGACTTCGCCAAGGGCACTGAGCATTTCACGCACAGTTGCCAGATGTTCTTCAAGCTGGAAATGTCCATAGGAACACAGGCGATGGAGGTCTACCAAACAGGAACGCGTTCCTTCAATGCGATCTTCGATGAACTGGTTCGCCATTTGACGATCAGCAGCTTCATGGAAAATTTCATCGTTTATCTTGCGCATTTCACGCGCAACGTCACTGAGCGCATCCCCCCATGCCCAATCGCTTTCGCTATTGCTATAAAGGGCATAAACACCGGGTTTTTGCGATTTTTTATGTTCAAGCAAACGGTCTGTCATACCGCCATAGGCAGATACGACAAACACACGATTATAGATATCGGCTTTTTCACGGTTTCCCAACAGGATGTTCTTAAATACAGCATCCACATTGGACATAGACGTTCCGCCTATTTTCTCAACCGTATGGGAGTTCAGGCTATTGTCTTGCATTGTTATCTCTATAAAAAATATTTAAAAGGCCTGCCTCCCGAAGGAGGCAGGTATAAACGGCTTAGGCACATTCATCCTCAATTAAAGGATAGACACCATCTGCGTCATGATCTTCCAGTCCGGTCAGGGCTGGCGTGAAAACGCAAATCATACGCAGGTCTGTTTTGGCCCGCAGATAATGCTTTTCATGTCCGTTGAGCGCATACATGGTGCCATCGCTAATGGGATGGATTTTGCCGTCGCTCAGGTCTTCGATTTCACCTTCGCCACCCACACAATAAACGGCTTCCAGGTGGTTTTTGTACCAAATGAGGGTTTCTGTACCGGCGTGAATAATGGTTTCATGGAATGAAAACCCCATACCGTCTTTGCGTAACAACAAGCGGCGACTGGTCCAGGTGTTGGTATCCCCGGTTACTTCGCGTTCTGTTCCTTTAATTTCATCAACGTGACGGACAATCATGATGCCTCCTGAATATATACAGTGTTGTTTTGTTTTGTGAATTCACGAACGGACTCTTTAATAATCTCCAGTCCTTCGCTCAATAAGTCAGGATCAATGACCAGCGGGGCAAGGAATTTCAGGATACTGGAATCCGCACCGGCTGTTTCAATAATTAGGCCTTTTTCAAATGCGATTGCCGAAATCTTTGAGGCCAAATCCGGCGCACCGAAATCAAGGCCCCACGCCATACCACGCCCACGAATGGACAGGTTAAGGTCGGGATGTTCGGCCACAATATCTTCCATGGCCGCTTTCACAATCTCGCCATACTGCAAGACCTGTTTGGTCAAGCTGTCGTCTTCCCACATCTTGAGGGCTTGAGTTGCGGCGACAAATGCCAGGTTATTGCCACGGAAGGTTCCGGTATGTTCGCCCGGTTGCCATTGATCCAGCTCAGGGCGCATCAACAGGATAGACATGGGCAAACCACCGCCCAAGGATTTGGACAATGTAATCATATCGGGACGAATGCCAGATTCTTCAAAACTAAAGAAGCTACCAGTTCGGCCATTGCCCATTTGAATATCATCAATGATCAGCAAAATATCAAAATCACGGCACAGTTTTTCAAGTTCCTGCAACCATTCGGCACTGGCGACATTGATCCCGCCTTCACCCTGAATGGTTTCGACAATC
Source organism: Terasakiella sp. (assembly GCF_048267425.1). Taxonomy (GTDB): domain Bacteria; phylum Pseudomonadota; class Alphaproteobacteria; order Rhodospirillales; family Terasakiellaceae; genus Terasakiella. Next base: position 623,105 of record NZ_JBLWXN010000002.1, on the reverse strand, counting down.
ACGGCCGCCGGTAAATCGATCCCGCTGGATGCATCGCTTAAAACCTTGCGAATATAATCAATGGTGTTGACGCCTTCGCCGAGATAGCCGTCAAACGGCATAAAGTCTGTATTGGCGCGAACCCCGTAGGATTCATCACGGTAGAAGCTGTTCCCGGTAACGGAAAGGGACCCCATCGTCAGGCCGTGATATCCATTTGTGAAGGTCAGGATGTTGGAGCGCTGCTTGACCATACGGGCAAGTTTAATCGCTGTTTCAACCGCATTGGTGCCTGTCGGTCCGGTAAACTGGACCTTATATTCCATATTGCGCGGTTCCAGAATGGTATTCACAAAGGTTTGCAAGAAATCACGCTTGGCAGAGGTTGCCATATCCAAACCATGAATAATGCTATTGCCTTTCAGGTATTCAATCATTGCCTCTGTAATCAAAGGATGATTGTGGCCATAGTTCAACGTGCCGGCACCGGCAAAGAAGTCGATATAACGATTGCCGTGCTCGTCAAAGAGAAGGGCACCTTCGGCTCTGTCAAAAATAGCGGGGAAAGAGCGGACATAACCGCGAACTTGCGATTCAACTTGTTCAAAAATTCTCATAGGGCTTACTCCGTAAGTCACTGTTTATCAAAAGAGATGATGATTTTTTTTTCGGCTTCATGGTCTGATCCACCCCCGCTGAGGTCTTCCTCGCTCAGGTAATCGGATGTATCGACACGCGCGCTTTTACTTTCGCCAAATCGGGTGAAAAAATTGTAGGAGGCCATGTTGGAAGGGGTGTAGGTGGCCTCGACTTTTTCAACAGGTGTCGGATCATTAACGCCAATGAGACGTTCCAGCATCATATGGGACAGTTTATGTCCCCGGCATTTTTCGGAAACGGCAATTTGCCAAACAAAAAGTGTCTCTGGTTCTTCCGGTTTACGATAACCACCAATAAAGCCGACGACTTCCTCTTCGTTACCGATATCTCGGCAAATAATACTGGTCTTTGAAAAGTGATCGCATAGTAAAAAATATGCATATCTGGAGTTTAAATCCAGAGGTGGGCATGACTTGATAAAGTCATAAACTTCTCGCCCATCCCTTTTTTCAGGGATTTCGAAAGTAAAGATAGGAGCCTCCTGCATCCGTTTCAGAATATGTGCGGAGGATACGCGTTAATGCTTATTCGACATTTACATATGTTAACGAGCTTAACTTATGTTAACCATATAATGAAAAAAGACGGAAACAAATCCGATTTATCAGCCATGATCTTGAAATCAGGCGTCAGGGTCATAATCTGCGATTTCGGGGTGCAGGGTCCCTTCAAGATGATTGCTGTCATAGCCGCAGATACTACGCAATTTCTTGGCATTTTTCAGGATGACATATCCGTTATAATATTCCAGCAAGCCTTCTTTGCGCATGGCTTTCAGGGTGCGATTGACATGCACAATACTTAAGCCCAGACAATCTGCGATCATTTCTTGTGTAATGGGCATGCCGTAAGCGAGTTTTTCGACAAAACCGACAATTTCCAGACGGGAATGCAGTTCCAAAAACAAATGTGCCATACGTTCGCGTGCATTGCGCCGTCCCAGACTGACGACATGCTCGGTTAACATGGCCTCTTCACGGGCAGATGCCCATGTAACAGCGGCGGCCAGACGGGGGGCCTCATAAAAAAGTCGGGCGATATCTTTGCCATCAATCAACGTTGTGACGCAATCGGTCAGGGTTTCAGTATCAAAATCAGAAACACCAAACAAACAGGCGCGCACGCCGGTTAAATCACCGGGCAGTACAAAGCTGGTAATCTGACGGCGACCATCGGATAAAATTTTATAACGACAGGCCCAGCCATCCATCACAAGGGAAACATTTTCAGAATCCGAAGGGATCAACGATTGCCCCTTGGGCAGTTGTTGCGTCTTGAAGCTTAAGTCCAAGATGACTTGTATCTCATCGTCGGTGAGATCCATTAAAAGCTTCAATTTCTCAATGAGTGGATTTGTTGCTGAAGTCTCCATAGCGCAATCATAGTTTTCTTATATGAAAAAGCAATGTTTTTACCACGAGATACGAAGGGGATGAGCGATGCATAACACTGTTATTTCATACTTTCTTAAGGGCTATGACATACCTTGATGTTTTGGGTTAGTTAATCTAAGATTGAATGAAGGAGAAATGCCTCTCATGCTTCATCATATCGCACGGTTTTTTTGTTTTTTTGCCATGATGTTCGCCTTTGTGAAAAGCGCGCCAGCGTCAGAGGTTGCAACCATCTTTACATCCTATTTCCCGACCGTTGTGATTGATAACCCGCAAAAGCCGGGTTTGGCTTACGAGATTGTTGCAGAGACGTTTAAGCTTGCGGGTAAGGAATTTGAAATTATCCACCTGCCGTGGGCGCGCGCGCAATATATGGCGAAGCACACACCGCAATCCCTTATTTTCCCATTTTCGTGGACAAAGACCCGTGACAAGGACTTTGTCTGGCGTATCAATATTTTGAATAATCGCACTCATTTTATTACCTTCAATAAAACGAAGTTAACGGCTGAAAGTGCGCGGGATAAATATATCGGGGTACAATTAAAATCCAGCTGGGATAACTGGTTGACGGAACAAGGGTATCAACGCGTTTATCGCGTTCCGGAAGATGGGAGTGAGCTGATCAAGCTCTTGCGTCTCAATCGAGTTGATGCATGGTATACTGATCAAATTATTGCGGATGGCGCTTTAAAGAAGCTTAATGACCCCGATATCACCTATAGTGATCCGATACAAACTTTTAAAACCTATTTAGCGACCAGCAGCGCCGCTCCCTATCCGCATATGGATAAATTAGAAGTTGCCTTTGATAAATTGCGCCAATCCGGCAAGCTGGACCAACTTTTTGACAAGTACGGCATCACTCCGAATTATTGAGGAGGGCGGTATCGATACCTCAAGCTTAAGGTGGAAATGGTTCTTATAAGTAGATTTTAATAATTCTAAATCAACTTTTCACGTTTACTCATTTGTTGTATACATTCCATACAAAAATATAAACAAAATGCCTTAATAGTCGGGCGTTACAAATAATATAAATGTATAAAGTGTGGAATGATGCGTTTTCGTTTTAAAACAGGATTAATTGTGGCCAGTTTTCTTTTAATTGGCCTTCCGTCTGCGACAATTTTGATTGCTCAATGGATTATAGGACAAGAAGCGGCCAATAAAGTTGCTCATAATCTTTTTGAAACCACATCGAGGCGGGTTGTGACGCAAGTTGATAACTTGATCGATATCCCCATGAAGATGTCGGGTGTGTTTGCAAACAGCACGGTGGCGGACAAGCCGACAGATGATGGGCAGGCGATGGCTGTTCGACATCAGGTTTTTAATGTTTTATCGCAAAACAGTTCTCTTTATTCTATCTACTTTGGGTTTGATGATGGCAGTTTCTATCAGGTGATTGCAACGCGGGGGAACGACAAAGTCATCGTCAAGCATAAGGCCCCGGAAAAAACCGCATGGATTGTGCGTACGATCTATACGAACGACAATCAGGAACGTGTTCAAAGCTGGACATTCCTGGATGAAGATAAAAACAAGTTAGATGCACATGTGGAGCCGGCACCGGATTATGATCCGCGCAAACGCCCTTGGTATGATGCGGCCCTTTCCGCTGGAAAAGCGACATTATCGGATGTGTATGTGTTCAATTCGCTCGGATTGCCGGGAATTACGGCCTCGCAGGGGTTGAGCAACAAAAAAGGCGTTGTCGGGGTTGATATGACCCTTTCAGACCTCAGTCAGTATGTAAGTGATCAGACGTTGTCTCCGAACAGTCTCGTCTTTATTTATGATGGCAAGAACCGGGTTGTGGCTTTGCCGAATAAGATGAAAGATATTGCTGTCCTCAGTGACATCAAGGCTGTGGCTTCAGATGCGATCCAAGCGGTCTTTAAAGATGGGGCCGCAGACGATTATTATACAAGAGTTGTGGCGCTGGATATGGATGGTCCGGGGTTTAAGGTTGGCATTTCTGCGCCGACTTCGGATTTCACGGAAAGTTATCAGGATATGCAACAAAAGGTCTTTATGATTATTGTTGCCTGCTTGCTGATTATCGTGCCGTTTGTTGTTTATACCAGCCAACGCCTGTCTGTCCGGGTGAAAGAATTGGCGGATGACGTTCAGAGAATTCAAAAGGGTGATTTCACCTATACAGAAAAAGCCCCAGCAAATGTCATAGAGTTAGCGGAACTGGAAAGCAGTTTTGCCGATATGCGCGTGGCTTTGGCGGAAGTGGAAAAACTGCATCTTGAAAAAGAAAAAGAGCAAGAAGCCAAAATCCAGCGTCAGTCCCAACGTGAGAGAGATATTCGGGAATTTCAGACCGGCATAGCCTCGGTTTTTGAAGGGTTGGATACAGCAGATCGTACGATGAAAGAAACGGCTGAGGAAATGAAAGGCATTGCGCAGCATACACAGCAGCAATCGGCCTCTGTTTCATCTTCGGCAGAAGTTACATCTGGTAATGTGGAAACGGTTGCGAGTGCCGCAGAAGAGCTTTCCGCTTCAATCGGGGAAATCGCAACGCAAGTAAATCTGGCGGGGGAATCGACATTACGTGCGGTTCGCGAAGCCAAAGACACATCCGATAAAATCAGTGTTCTGGAACAAAATGTATCTCAAATCAGTGAACTGGTGGTGCTGATTAATGACATTGCCTATCAGACCAATATGCTGGCTTTGAATGCAACGATTGAAGCCGCGCGCGCTGGTACCGCAGGCAAAGGGTTTGCGGTTGTCGCCGGAGAAGTGAAAACACTGGCAAATCAAACGGCCTACGCAACGGATGAAATTGCCAAGCAAATTGAACTGGTGCAAACCTCCACACGGACATCGGTTGAGGCCATCAATAGCGTTTCAAACGTGATTGAGGAAATCCGGGTGGTGTCCACATCTATTTCAACGGCGATTGAACAGCAAAAAGCAACCACGGTTGAAATTGCCCGCAATGTGGAACAGGCGGCAAACGAAACACAAAATGTCTCGCAGGAAATCAGGCATTTGCAGGAAACGGCTGATCGGTCCCAAAGTGCCTCAAGCGATATTGATGTTGCGGCGCAGGACTTGTCTTCTCAGGGTGATATTTTGCGCAAAAAAATCACAGATTTCCTTGAGCGGGTCAGTTGAAATAAAGCTTTAAAATGAAACAAAAAAAGAAGCCCCCGATCCAATGGTCGAGGGCTTCTTTTTTATTTGTTTAAGACGCTGAAGTCTTAGTAACGGTAAGTATCCGGTTTGAACGGACCGTTGACCGGAACGCCGATGTAATCAGCTTGTTCCTGAGACAATTTAGTCAGTTTCACGCCCAGCTTTTCGAGGTGCAGCGCAGCCACTTTTTCATCCAGATGTTTTGGCAGAACGTAAACGTCTTTGGCGTATTGACCGTCTGCATTGTTTTTATACAGTTCGATCTGTGCCAAAACTTGGTTGGTGAAAGAGGCAGACATCACGAAGGACGGGTGGCCTGTTGCGCAACCGAGGTTAACGAGACGACCTTCAGCCAACAGGATGATCTTGCGACCGTCCGGCAGTTCGATTTGATCGACTTGCGGCTTGATGTTGGTCCATTTGTAGTTTTTCATCGCAGCGACTTGGATTTCGTTGTCGAAGTGACCGATGTTGCAAACGATTGCGCCATCTTTCATGTTATCCATGTGGTCTTTGCGAATGATGTCGAAGTTACCTGTCGTGGTGACATAGATGTCGCCTTCGGGCAGGGCGTCTTCGATGGTGACAACTTCGAAACCTTCCATTGCCGCTTGTAGGGCGCAGATCGGATCGATTTCAGTCACCAGAACGCGACAACCGCAAGAACGCAGGGATTCTGCAGAACCTTTGCCCACATCGCCGTAACCGCAAACAACCGCGACTTTACCCGCCATCATCACATCGGTTGCACGACGAATACCGTCTACGAGAGACTCACGGCAACCATATTTGTTATCGAATTTGGATTTAGTGACAGAATCGTTGACGTTGATCGCCGGGAACAACAATGTGCCTTTGCGTGCCATTTCGATGAGGCGGTGAACACCGGTTGTTGTTTCTTCGGTGACACCCATGATGTCTTTGGCGGCATTTGTGTACCAGTTGCCGTCTTCAGCCAGTTTGGCTTTAATGGCTGCAAACAGGACTTCTTCTTCTTCGGAACCCGGGTTGTCGAGAACGGAGATATCTTTTTCCGCATCCTGACCAAGGTGTAACAACAAAGTTGCGTCCCCGCCGTCATCCAAAATCATGTTCGGTGTGGAACCATCGTGCCATGTGAACAGGCGGTGTGTGAAGTCCCAGTATTCTTCCAATGTTTCGCCTTTATGGGCGAAGACCGGAATGTTTGCTGCAGCGATTGCCGCCGCTGCATGGTCCTGTGTGGAGAAGATGTTACAGGAAACCCAGCGAACTTCTGCACCCAAGGCAACCAGTGTTTCAATCAACACTGCGGTTTGAATGGTCATATGCAGGGAACCTGCAATTTTTGCGCCCTTCAACGGTTGGGACGCGCCAAATTCTTCGCGCAGTGCCATCAGGCCCGGCATTTCAGCTTCGGCAAGGTTCAGTTCTTTGCGGCCCCAGTCAGCGAGGCTGATGTCTGCAACCTGATAATCGGTAAAGTCACCCATGTGTCTGTTCTCCAGAATGTCATGTCATAAGAATGTCTGTTGTTTGAAAAACATGATTGCCAGGAAAGGGCAATCTTACGTATTTCGAACTTGCCGACAATATAAAGAAATCTTTATATCTTTATCAAGAGGTATTTTAAATTATTTTACTGGCATGGTTTCTGCTTAATTAATTGGTAATACCAATATCATAGAATTATAAAAAACAGGAGAAAATCATGTCAGATGTAAGAATGTATATCCCACCCAACAAGGATTATCAGGCCGATTTTGCACAACGTCTTGTAAATGCGGTCGGTTTTGAGAATGCCATTCGGGAATGTTACGAAAATCAATGGCTGGGCACGCTTGTTCATGTTCAGCACTTGCAGCACCGTTATGGGCAACGTGGTCGGTAGGATTTGCCGCAAACAGGTCGTCAATTACGATTTTAGGGCATCGGTATTGGGTTGCACGGAATGCGATTTTTTGAAACAGCGCAGGATAAAGCTGGAACGGGAATGGCGAATGCCCGGTATTTTATAAAGTTTTTCCCGCAAAAATGCTTCATATCCCTTTGTCCCTTTGACCGCGACTTTAAGCTGGAAGTCATATTCGCCGGTGGTTAGGTACACTTCCAACACTTCGGGCAGGGCATCCATTGCCCGTTCAAACCGGGCTAGAATATCGTCGTCATGTCGTTCCAAGGTCACTTCGATGATGACCAGCTCGCTTATTCCCAATTTTTCAGAATTGAGCAAAGCGACATAGCCTTCGATATATCCTTCGTTTTCCAGCCTTTTTACCCGTTGCCAGCAGGGGCTTGGCGAAAGACCGACCTTTTCTGCCAACTGATTGTTGTTTAACCGACCGTTGGCAGATAGTTCTTTCAGGATTTTTAAATCCATAAGATCAAGTTTTTTGTGTACGTCCATAATGCAGTATAATCATTCTTAAAATATTAAATTTAAAAAATAGTAATCTGCCTTTATACGAATTTAAAGGAAATTCAAAAACAAATTTTGCAGGCCTTCCCTTAGTATCGCTTCCTCGACGAAGGAGGAAGTTATGAGTTTTCTAAGTTTCAATTCCCACAATCCATTGGATGACATCCCGCGTGTGCTGGATCTTATGCGCACCATGAGTTTTCATCTGGATGAGCTAAAAGTTTTGCCTAATGCAAATCAGTCATTTTGTGTGGAAATGACCTGTGCTGCGAACGGACAGATTAACGCCCATACCCTTAAACACCGGATTGGTAAACTTCAGGGGATTGAGAAATTCCACTTTGTCTAAGGTGCATTGTTTTCTATTTGTGTCAGTAAAACTTCCAGCGCGTGTGTCAGGCGATCTAGATCCTTGTCTTCGCTCAGACGATGATCGCCGTTTTTGACAAAGGTGATTTCCACGTCGTTGGATGCAATCATTCGCTGGATCCGCAGGGCGGTTTGCCACGGTACGTCTGGGTCCTGCATGCCGTGGATCAGGCGCACGGGCATGTCCAGATCAATCGGGCGGCGCAGAAGCAGGTTTTCGCGTCCGTCCTCCAGCAGGGTTTTGGAAATGACATAAGGATCATCCCCATAATCGCTGGGCAGTTCTACATAGCCTTGTTCGGCGATTTTTTGATGTTGTTCGGCGCTGAGATCGTTCATCATCAAATCTTCGGTAAAATCGGGGGCGGCGGCAATACCAAGCAGCCCGGCGATCCGTTCGGGGCGTTTCAAGGCTGTCAGCAGCATATTCCATCCCCCCATAGAAGATCCGACCAAAACTTGCGGTCCCGTTGTCAATTGATCCAGCACATCCACGCTGTCATTAGACCAGCGGGTCATGCAACCGTCTTTAAACAAGCCGTCCGATTGACCGTGGCCCTGACAGTCGAACCGTAAAAAAGCGTTGCCGCGTTTTTTGCAAAATTCTTCAAGGTGAAGGGCCTTGCCGCCGTCCATATCCGACATCAAACCATGTAAAAAAATCACACCGGGCGTGCGCCCCGGGCTATAGTGATAGGCGATCTTTTCACCATTCACTTGTGTTAGGAGGGCGGGTGGAGTATTTCCTGTAGGCATATGGGATGTCATAATCTATAAAAACCTGAAGAATTTACATTCAAGAACGAAGCGCATGATTGATAGCATTATTCAGCAAGACCCGCAAACCCCGCAAAATACAAGTCGCCGTGCAACGGTGATGCAGGTGTTGCCTGCGATGGTAACGGGCGGCGTGGAACGCGGCACGGTTGAAATGGCAGAGGCCATTGTCAATGCCGGTGGTCGGGCCATTGTGGTTTCTGCCGGCGGACCGATGGTCCATGATTTGACCCGTGTTGGGGCCGAACATATTCAGATGCCGGTCGATTCGAAAAACTTTTTTGTCATGCGTAAAAACGCCACACGGCTGGTCAATGTGATTAAGCAGGAAGCTGTTGATTTGGTGCATGCACGATCGCGCGCCCCGGCTTGGAGTGCCTATTGGGCCTGCAAGCGTGCCCATGTGCCTTATATCACGACTTTTCACGGAACCTACAGTCATGGAAACCCGTTTAAGCGGTGGTATAATTCAGTTATGACCAAGGGGGAGCGGGTGATTGCCATTTCGTCCTTCATTGCCGGACATATGCGAAAAATCTACGGGGTGCGCCGTGAAACTATTCGCCTGATCCATCGCGGGGTGGATCTGTTCCGTTTTAACCCGGAAAAAATTACGGCTGAACGGTTGGTGAAGTTATCAACACAATGGAATATCCCTGATGGGGTGCCGGTTGTGGCCTTACCGGGACGATTGACGCGCTGGAAAGGACAGTTGGTCTTTATTGATGCGATTGCCAAACTTGGGCGCCGTGATATTTGTTGCCTGTTGATTGGGTCCGATCAAGGGCGCACGGAATATCGCAAAGAACTGGAAAAACGTATTCAGCATCATAACTTGCAAGGCGTTGTGACGATTGTGGATGAATGTAACGATATGCCGACGGCTTATATGTTGTGTGATTTGGTGGTCTCGGCGTCGACGGATCCCGAAGCGTTCGGACGGGTTGCGATTGAAGCGCAAGCGATGGGGCGCCCGGTTGTGGCAACCGATCATGGCGGGGCGCGTGAGACGGTGATTGAAGATCAAACCGGTTGGCTCTGTAAACCCGGTGATGCGGATTCAATGGCAGGTGCGATTGAAAAAGGTCTCAATCTGTCGGCACAAAAACGCGAGCAAATGGCAGAACAGGCCAAAGCGCATATCGCAAAAGAGTTTTCCAAAGAAGCCATGTGTGCCAAAACGCTGGAAGTTTATAACGAAGTCTTAAGTCTTGATTCATAATGCCTAATCGTAACGAAAAACAAGAACGCATTCTTGTGATTAAATTGAGTGCGCTCGGTGATTTTATTCAGGCCTTGGGGCCGATGAAAGCCATTCGCGACCATCATCGTAATGCCCATATTACGTTGTTGACGACCAAGCCTTATATGGCCCTGGGTAAAGCTTGCGGTTATTTTGATGCGGTTTGGGAAGATGAACGGCCCAAAGCATGGCAGGTGCGCCGCACGTTGAAGCTCCGTCAAAAACTCAAAAGTGGAAATTTTGACCGGGCATATGATCTGCAAACATCGGATCGTTCTTCGGGCTATTTCAAATTGATGGGTAGTGCGGTGAAATGGTCGGGGATTGCGCGGGGCTGTTCGCATCCCCATGCCAATCCACAGCGCAATTTTATGCATACCATTGACCGTCAGGCCGAACAGCTGGAAATGGCCGGGATTTACAAGACGCCAATGCCGGATTTAAGCTGGGCAGAGGCCGATTTATCGCGTTTTGATCTGGACAGTGTTTTTGCTTTATTGGTCCCCGGTGGTGCCCCGCATCGCCCGGAAAAGCGCTGGCCTGCGAAAAATTATGCCGCATTGGCACAAGCCTTGATTGAGCGCAATATCCAGCCTGTTATGTTGGGCACGGCGAAAGAAGGTGACGTACTGGATGAAATTCTGGATCGTTGCCCGGAGGTGTACGATCTGTCCGGTCAAACTGATTTTATTGAAATTGCCACCTTGGCCCGTCGGGCAAGATTGGCGGTGGGCAACGATACGGGCCCTATGCATATGATTTCATTGGCCGGGTGCCGGTCTATTGTGCTTTATTCCCATGCCTCGGACCCGCAACTTTGTGGGCAGCGCGGGCCGGATGTCACGATTTTGCGTGAACAAAGCTTAAACGACTTATCTGTTGATGCCGTTTTATCCGCGATCGAAGGTTAGGTCTAAAAACCGCCACGGTCACTGAAGTCATCCAAGAGCATGGCAATCCGACCACTGTCGGTTTGATCCATAATAATGTTGGCGCGCTGCACGGCGGATTGTTCTGCCATTTCCAAAATGCGTTGTTTGATCTTGGGGATGTTGGTTGCACTCATGGACAAATCACGGATCCCCAAGCCGAGCAAAAGGGCTGTAAAACGTGGATTCCCCGCCATCTCCCCACACAGACTGACAGGGATATTGTTGCGCAGGGCCGCTTGGGTCGTGAATTGGATTAATCGCAAGACAGCCGGGTGCAAAGGGTCAAATAAATGGGCGACTTGTTCGTCCGCCCGATCTGTCGCCAGTGTGTACATGGTGAGATCGTTAGATCCAATCGCAAAAAAATCACAGACACGCGCAAGGGCATCGGCTGAGAGGGCGGCACCGGGAACTTCGATCATGGCACCCAGCGGAGGCAAGGGGTCGGGAATATTGATCCCTTCTGCACGCATTTTGTCGGCAATTTGTTGTAGGAAAAGGCGGGCTTGGCGGACATCATTGATCGAAGTGACCATTGGCAATAAAATCTTGACCGGGCCATGTTGCCCGGCCCGCAGCAGGGCACGATATTGAGTTTCCAAAATATCGGGGCGGTTTAACGACAGTCGAATGCCGCGCATCCCCAAGGGCGAACAAATGGAATTTCCGAAATCCTCAATCAGGGATTTGGCGGTTTTATCTCCGCCAATGTCCAAGGTGCGTACGGTTAAGGGTTGGCCGTCCAGACGTTCCAGTAATTCTTTGAATGTATTATACTGAACATGTTCATCAGGCAGGCTATCGCGGTTCATATACATGAATTCACTGCGCAACAGGCCGACACCTTCGGCTCCGTTGTTGATGATATTGTCAATCTCGACCGGCAGTTCCATATTGGCCTTCAGCGTGACTTTTATGCCATCGCTGGTCAAAGCTTCGCGGTCTTTTAAATAGGCAAGGCGTTTGTTTTTTTCTTCGTTTTCAATGGCGCGACGTTGATAAAACCGACGGGTCTTATCGCTTGGGTTCACAACCACACGCCCCGCATCGCCATCAATAATGACGGTATCGCCCGTATTGATGGCGCCAATGACACCGGCCGCCCCTAAGACAGCAGGCAAGCCAAGGGCCCGTGCCATAATGGCGGTGTGGCTTTCCGGTCCCCCCAGTACAGTCGTAAACCCGGCAACGGTTTTCGGGTTCATTAAGGCCGTGTCAGCCGGGGTAAGCTCTTCAGCGATAATGACGGAATTATCCGGCAAGTCATTAAAAGGTTGATGGGGTTCTTCACACAGGTTGCGCATAACGCGGGCTGCAACCTGATGCACATCCGATTGGCGCGAGGCAATATAGGCATCATCCAGTGCCTTGAACCCTTCGCTGATTTCATCCAGAACGTGCTGCAAAGCGGCTTCGGCATTGATTTTGTAATCGCGAATATGCTGATTTACGCCACGTACCAGACGGGAGCCTTTCAACATATGGAGATGGGCATCCAGAAGAAAGCCCAGCTCTTCGGCGGCGGCTGGAGGCAACTGGTTTGCTTTTTGTCGAAGTTTTGCAAGCTGGTCACGCGATTTTTCAAGCGCGTTTTCCAGACGGGCCAGTTCGTCGTCTATATGGTCATTCGGGATGCAATATTCGTTGATCTCGCACACGCCGCTTTCGCGGATATGGGCGATACCAAATCCGATACCGCCTGAAACGCCGAGACCGTCGAATATTTGTTCCATGTAATCGGCCTAATCTTCGCCGAATTTGTCGTTCACCAGTGTGGAAATGGCACTTAAAGCTTCTTCAGCCTGCGGACCATCGGTTTTGACCTCAATCGATGTGCCGATGGAGGCTGCCAGCATCAACAATCCCATAATGGAATTGCCGGACACTTCCTGTCCGCCTTTGGCAACCATAATATTGGTACCTTCAAATTCTGCAGCGGTTTTGACAAATTTTGCGGCGGCACGGGCGTGCAGGCCGCGTTGATTTTGGATTTCCAGTGTTTGGGAAAGGCTCATGTGATAATCGTCGTCTTAATCTTGTCCCAGCAGGCTGGAAGCTATGTTGATATATTTACGTCCGGCGTCTTGGCCTTGGGCTGCGGTTTCTGCCAAATCTTCGTTTTTACGAACACTGGCGAGTTTGACCAGCATGGGCAGGTTGACCCCGGCGATAACTTCGACCTTGGCCTTGTCCATAATGGAGATTGCTAGATTTGAAGGTGTGCCACCAAACATGTCGGTCAGCAGAATAACGCCGTTGCCGTTGTCACAATGGGAAACCTGTTCCAGAATATCGCTGCGCCGCTGTTCCATGTCATCGTCGGGCCCGATGCAAACCGAGGATACATTTTCCTGCGGTCCGACAACATGTTCCAATGCTGCAATAAGTTCGTCTGCCAGACGACCATGTGTTACCAACACCATACCGATCATACGATCACTTCCCTCTCAAATCTTGTTTTAAGCGCGCTATCTTGGTTTAGTGTGCGCGGTTCGTCAACTCACGATGTTGCAATTGCGCATTTTCACCACTTTCTTGCAACCATAAACATAATTTACGCGCGACATAGACCGAACGATGTTGCCCCCCTGTACAACCGATGGCAATTGTCAGATAGCTTTTGCCTTCTGCGCTATAACGCGGCAACAAAGGGTGGATTAAATTTTTTAAATTGATGAGAAAATCGGCAAATCCATCGTCTTTTTCGATATAGGCACCGACCTGATCATCTTGCCCGGTCAGGGGGCGCAGGGTGACGTCATAAAACGGATTGCGTAAGAATCGCACATCAAAGACCAGATCGGCTTCGCGTGGGATACCTTTTTTATAGGAAAATGACGTGACAAAGACGCTCAAGGGCTTTTTATCGCTCAGGGCATATTGGCCTTGCAAAATACGTTTACAATCCTTGATCGCCATTTCTGTCGTGTCAATCACAAGATCGGCCCGTTCGCGTAAAGGGGCCAGAAGTTGCCGTTCGTGGCGAATACCATCGGCAACGGGGCGATCTTCGGCTAAGGGGTGGCGATGGCGGGTTTCAACGTAGCGCCGCTCAATGACAGCATTGTCGCAATCTAAAAAAACAAGGGAGAGATCAAGCCCGTCTTGTGCTTTTAAAAGATCGAGTTCTTCCAGCAAGGGAGAAACACCAAACCCACGTGTACGGATATCCACCCCAATGGCAAGCGGGGCATCTTTGCCAACCAACTGTCCAAGCAGGGATAAGGGCACACCGTCGATGGTTTCATAGCCCATATCTTCGAGGATTTTCAGGCTTGTTGTCATGCCTGCGCCACTTAGGCCGGTGACAACTAGTACTTTTTGCATCATTCCATCCGTTCAATATGTCCCAGTGCGATGGCAAGCCCCAAGGAAGCTTTGGCAGCGGCACTTTGTTCAAAAGGATTGAGGCGAAGGTGGGCAAGCGCGACGCCTTCCAGTTCTATATGGGTCGGCGCAGGCATGCGTTCCAGTTCTTCTGGGGAACAGAGGTCAATTATTAAGCGAAGGGGGGCCGATTCCAGACTTTGCAATTTAAGAATGCCCAGATGGCGTACTTCGAACAAATCTTTTATGGCAGGCGGGGCGAAGGCAATGACCTCGTTTCCCTTTTTGATCAATTCGACTCGGTCATCGCTGACGAGGCGGGCGCCTTGTTCAATTAGACGCAAGGCAAGGTCGGATTTACCAGCACCGCTGGGACCACGCAGTAAGATACCCTGTTCGTCAATGGCGATGGCAGTGGCGTGAATTTGGCTCATTTTGCAGGTAAGCTCACGCGAAAGCGTGCTCCTTTAATCTGTCCGTCTTCCATGCGGTTTTCGGCAATAATCGTACCGCCATGAGTTTCAACAATTTGTTTGGAAATGGCAAGACCCAGACCGGAATGATTACCGAAATCATCACTGTCCGGGCGTTCGGTATAAAACCGTTTGAAGATTTTTTCTTCATTACCGGGGGGGATGCCGGGACCTTGATCATCCACAATAATATCGATGGTATCTTTGTTTTTTTGCAGGCCCAAGGTGATGGTTCCACCCGCTGGGGAAAAGGTTAGAGCATTGCCGATCAGGTTTTGAAAAACCTGTACGAGTCGCCCGTCCATGCCTTCCACAATATAAGAGGTTTCCGTGTCGGCTTTTAAGACAAGGGCCGGTTCGGTTTGCGTGGTTTTATCTGTTTCGATTTGTGTCTGGCGAATATCGACCAAGGTTGAGAGCATGGCCTTCAGGTCAAGTTTTTCTGCCTTGGCCCGTGACATTTCCGCATCCACGCGGGAGGCTTCGGAAATATCGCTGATCAAACGATCCAGACGAGAGACATCATGTTGAATAATATCCATCAGGCGTTTTTGGGCGTCCGGGTTGTTGATATGGCTGACCGTTTCAACGGCGCTACGCAAGGATGTCAGTGGATTTTTTAATTCATGCGAGACATCGGCGGCAAAGCTTTCAATCGCATCCATGCGTTGCCAGAGGGCCTGTGTCATTTGACGCAAGGCAGCGGACAAATCGCCGATTTCATCATTGCGATTGCTCAGGTCAGGGATTTCATCGCGCTGGTTCATCCCGGTGCGCAACTGGTGTGCGGCTTTTGAGAGTTTGCGCAAAGGGCGTGCGATGGTTCCGGCAAAATAAAGAGATAGTAAAATCGTGACCCCGAAGGACAGTAAAAAGACCTTGAAGATATGCAGGCGAACATCAAACAAGGCCGCTTCGATATCTTCCGATCCTTTGGATAACATCAACGCGCCAAGGATATTGCCTTCGCGTGTTACTGGAACGGCAACGGAAATCATAATCCCACCGTCGACGGTTTCCCGGATCATGCCGCCATATTCACCGTCCAGTGCCATACCGGCTTCGGGAAAGTTTTTGGCACTTTGCATCGGTGGTTCGATATAAAGCGGCAGGTCCTGTTCTCCGAAAATGACGCGGGAACTGAATTCCTGTGCGAGACGCAATCCTTTTTCGATCAGGCTTTCGTTTTGATGGATGGGGTTGTCAGCGCTGCGTAAAATCAATTCACCACTATCTGCCATCAATGAACCATCCAAGGCGAAAAGGCGTGCACGGGTGCCTTTTTGCACCAATCGGGCGACCATTTGGCGGGCGACACTGAACACCAGTTGGTTATTGCGGTTGAGTTCACGTTGCTTGATCGAGGCACCTTCGCCCAAGGCCGCAGCAAACATTTCACCTTGAATTTCAAGGCCGGAAACTTCACTGAGGATCAAGGCGCGGCGATATTCACCCAGATAGAGAATACCGATGACCAAAATGCCAAGCGCAAGCATGTTGACGGCCAGAATGCGTAATGTAATCGGTGAAAAAACGCGTTTCGGACGCTCAAAGCGGGCAAAAGGTTGCATGGTGGATTATTCCACGTTTTCGCGGTAACGGTAGCCAACCCCATATAGGGTTTCGATTTGGTTGAAATCATCATCGACCAGTTTAAACTTTTTACGCACGCGTTTAATGTGGCTGTCGATGGTGCGGTCATCCACATAAATATGTTCGCCGTATGCGGCATCAATGAGCTGGTCGCGGCTTTTGACGTGGCCGGGATGACGTGCAAGGGATTCCACAATTAAAAATTCGGTCACGGTCAGATTGACATGTTCTTTTTTCCAGGCGCACAGATGGCGTCCTGCATCCAACAGCAAAGGACCGCGTTGCATGACATCTTTTTCATCCCGTTCCTTGCCGTTTTGCTGGCGTATAGCATCTTGGCGACGGATTAAAACACGAATGCGTTCCAATAACAGGCGTTGAGAAAAGGGTTTGCGGATGAAATCATCCGCCCCCATGCGAAGGCCGAGCAGTTCATCAATCTCATCGTCTTTGGAAGTCAGAAAAATGACCGGAACATGGCTTTCTTTACGCAATTGCCCCAACATTTCCATGCCATCCATGCGGGGCATCTTGATGTCCAGAACCACAAGGTCGGGTGGATTATTGGTAATGCCGGCAAGACCTTCTTCGCCATCACGGTATGTTCTGACAGTATAACCTTCAGCCTCCAATAAAATGGAAACAGAGGTGATGATATTGCGGTCGTCATCTACAAGTGCGATTGTATGTGCCAAGGTTTCGTCTCAATCGGTTAGCATCGGAAATTTGAATGACTATATGGTCCTATGGCAGACAGGGTCAATGAAAAGAAAAGGGGAAAGCAAATGACCACAGGATTTGAAGCGCGCAAAATAGTCCGTTCTTGTCGAAGCGGTGCTTTGGCGACATTAGATCGCAATGACCAATCGCCCTATGTTTCCTTTTGTGCAACCACCTTTGATATCTATGGTCAACCGTTGTTCTTATTGTCAGATTTGGCCGATCATACACAAAATATAAATGTTGAACCTCGGGTCTCGTTTTTATGTGAGCAGGCCTCAACGCGCAGCAATCCGCAAAGCGGCCCCCGCGTGACATTGGTGGGAAGGGTGGAGAAGGTGCGACAGGATGATCTGGTTGCGCGATATCTGGAAATTCATCCATCGGCAAAAATGTATGCTGAATTTAGCGATTTTAACTTTTACAGACTGATTGTTGAAAAAGCGCATTTTGTAGGTGGGTTTGGTCAGGCGGAATGGTTGCAAGGGAAAGATTATCTGGGCGACTCGGCGGCTTTCTTGAATTTTTCCAAAGAACAAGAAGACGTAATTTCGTACCTTAATACCGAATTACCTCAACTTTCTGCGATTTGCGCAATAAAATTACTCAAACAACCGGGGAAGGCTTGGCAACTGTTGCGTATAGACGGGGATGGAATGGACTTGAAACGGGCCTCGCGGATAATTCGTTATCCATTTGAAAAAGAAGTCAAAACAAGGGAAGAATTAAAGAAAGTTGTGCACGATATTTGTTCGTGAAACTTTTGTTGCAAAAAAAACGAAATAAAAATGCAATGAGGAGGTTGTCTCCCCGGCTCTCAGAGGTTATTCTCCGCCCGCTTTTTAGGCAGAAGTGCGCATCGCAAATGCATTCTACCTTTTGAGAGAAGGAAAAGTGGTCGTTTCGCAGGGGATTGTTTTATCAAAGTCTTGTTGTGTTATGTTCGAATTTAACAAGATTTTTGTGAAAATTACCTCAATGAAGTGACTTTATGAAAAAACACGGCACCAAAGCTTGCAAACTATGACACCGGAGTTGTAAATGAGCCCGACCCAAACGAATATCGACCTGTCGAAGTACGGTATCGAGAACGTCCAAGAAGTAGTCTATAACCCTTCGTATGATCTTCTGTACGCAGAAGAAACCAAAGCCGGTCTGGAAGGCTTTGAAAAAGGCATCGTGACTGAGCTTGGCGCAGTTTCTGTTGATACGGGCATCTTTACCGGTCGCTCTCCAAAAGATAAATATTTTGTGAAAGACGATACATCTCGTGACACCGTTTGGTGGGCGGACCAAGGCAAGAACGACAACAAGGCGATCTCTGAGGAAGTTTGGGCAGACCTTAAAAATCTTGTGACCACACAATTGTCCGGCAAGCGCCTGTTTGTGGTCGATACATTCTGCGGTGCCAACGAAGATACTCGCTTGAAAGTACGCTTCATTACAGAAGTTGCTTGGCAGGCTCACTTCGTGAAAAACATGTTTATCCGTCCGTCTGATGAAGAACTCGTTGGGTATGAGCCCGATTTCGTTGTGATGAACGGCGCAAAAACGACCAACCCGAACTGGGAAAAGCAAGGTTTGAATTCTGAAAACTTTGTTGCTTTCAACCTGACGGAACAAATCCAGTTGATCGGCGGTACATGGTACGGCGGTGAAATGAAAAAAGGTATGTTCTCTATTATGAACTACCTGTTGCCGCTTAAAGGTATTGCCTCCATGCATTGTTCTGCCAACGTGGGCGCAGACGGTGACACGGCTGTTTTCTTCGGTCTGTCCGGTACAGGTAAAACAACTTTGTCAGCGGACCCGAAACGCCAGTTGATCGGTGATGATGAACATGGTTGGGATGACAACGGTGTTTTCAACTTCGAAGGCGGCTGTTATGCCAAAACAATCAACCTGTCCCAAGAAAACGAACCTGATATCTACAATGCAATCCGTCGTGATGCATTGCTGGAAAACGTTGCGGTAACCGAAGACGGCAAAATCGATTTCGACGATAATTCCAAAACAGAAAACACACGTGTTTCTTACCCGATTTATCACATTGAAAACATCGTTAAGCCGGTTTCCAAAGCGGGTCACGCGAAGAAAGTTATCTTCCTGACAGCTGATGCGTTCGGCGTTCTGCCCCCGGTTTCCAAACTGACACCGGAACAGACACAATATTACTTCCTGTCCGGCTTTACTGCGAAACTGGCCGGTACAGAGCGTGGGATCACTGAACCGACACCGACGTTCTCGTCTTGCTTCGGTGCAGCGTTCCTGTCCTTGCACCCGACAACTTATGCCAAAGTTCTGGTCGAACGTATGAATGCTTCCGGTGCAGAAGCCTACCTTGTGAACACAGGTTGGAACGGCACAGGCAAACGTATTTCCATTAAGGATACACGTGCTATCATCGACGGCATTCTGGACGGTTCCATTGAAGATGCAGAATTCAAACAACTGCCGTTCTTCAATCTGGCTGTTCCGCAATCTCTGCCCAATTGTGATCCGAACATTATGAACCCGCAAGACACATATGCTGATGTGGCTGAATGGGAAGAAAAAGCCAAGAAACTGGCCGCCATGTTTGTTGAAAACTTCGGTCGTTTCACCGACAACGAAGAAGGTAAGAACCTGGTTGCAGCGGGCCCTGCCCTGTAAAATACGGTTCAAAGTACCTGTATATTTAAAAAACACCTCGTATCTATTTGATGCGGGGTGTTTTTTTATACTTTTTCTTAAGAAACCAATTGCAAGGTTGGCGTGTCCGAGACACATTAGGCATAGGCAATTTGTTTGTTTAAGAGGATGTGATGCAAAACCGGGTGGTTACACTAGAGACAACAAAGGCTTACGGGGAAGCCTTTAATAATCGTGACCTTGCGGCGATTGCGGATCTTTTGGATGATCAAAATGTAATCTTTAGCCGACAGGAACAAAATACCATTGTCGGTAAGGAAAATGTCCTCCATCGGATCAAAACGCTTTTTAAACGCACAGATGAACGCAATCGAAAGCTGGAATTAATCAGTGCAATTATTGATTTGGGTAACAGTAAAGCGCGCCCCTGCCTTTTGTGTTTGATGAACGGCATTCCCGTTGCCGTCTGTGTGATCAGTTGCAAAATCAATGGCAAAATAAATGGGATTGCTGTTTTGCTGAATGGGGCGGTTGTCTCAACGGCACGCCCGACGGAAAAGAAATATTCCGACAAGGGACAATTGCCTGCAGAACCCAGCCGCAAGGCGGTCTTGGCCCTGACCAAAGCCTATATCAACGCATTTAATAAGCGCGATTTGACTGGCCTGTCCGATATGCTGGATGAAAGTCAGTCAGTTTTTACACGAACGGATCAGGAAGCCATTGTTGGACGTGATGCCATTTTAGACCGGGTGCGGGATTTATATCGTCGTCTGGATAGTTATGGACAGGACTTAACGGTCATTAACGGAATTATTGATCATAAAGAACGCAAAGCATGGCCCTGTTCTATCGGTGTTTTGGATGGCAGTATTATTTCAATCGCTATATTAAGCGCAACGCCGACCAATTGTATTTCGGAAATCAATGTGATCCTGACCCCGGCGATTGTGGAAAAAGCGCGTCCAACCGAACCATTGCCGGAACCCAAAAAAGAACATCCCGATGCGGCGATTTTGAAGGAACGCGAAGCCTGGTTGTTGGAACGGGCCAAGAAAATTGAACGCATTATGAAACGCGACGGGCGTTTGCCGCATTTAATGACCAAGCAAATCCGGGTGGAACAGCAATTGGAAAAAATTGCCTTTCTGAAACGCAAGCTCGGCATAAAGGCTTGATCAAATGCCTGTTTGGGATAAGTTTAGACTTATTCTGAACGTCTTCCCGAGAAAAGGTATAAAATTATGTTCTGTGTTGTTTCCCCTGCAAAAAAGCTGGATTTTGATACGCCGGTTTCCGGTCTATCCCATACGCAGCCCTATTTTCTGGAAGATACAGAAGAATTGTCGCAAACAACACGTAAGCTGACTCGGGCTGATTTATCACAACTGATGAAAATTAGCGAGGCACTGGCCGATTTAAACCATGCTCGTTTTCAGGGGTTCTCAACGCCGTTTACCCCGGATAATGCCAAACAAGCTGCATTGGCGTTTAGCGGGGATACCTATGTTGGTTTGGATGCAAAAAGCTTGAATGAAGACGATTTCAAATTTGCCCAGAAGCATTTCGGGATTTTGTCCGGCTTTTATGGTTTGTTGCGTCCACTTGATTTGATCCAGCCTTATCGTCTTGAAATGGGAACACGTCTTTCCAACCCACGCGGCAATAATTTGTACGATTTCTGGGGCAGTCAGATTTCACAACGTTTGAATGATGTTTTGAAAGATCACTCGCAAAAGGTTTTGATCAACTGTGCTTCCAACGAATATTTCAAGGCCGTAGATAAGAAGGCACTGGATGCAGAAATTATCACACCTGTCTTTAAAGAGATCAAACAAGGCGTGGCAAAAACCATTGGCCTTATGGCAAAACGGGCACGTGGGTCCATGGCGCGCTATATCATCCAAAACCGCCTTGAAGACCCGCAAGCCATTAAAAAATTCGATCTGGGCGGCTATGTCTATCGCGACGATCTTTCCAAAGGCAATGACTGGGTCTTTACGGCAGAACGCGATTGACGCCAAGACTTATTGAAAGGGAAGCTTGATTGTGTTCTGATATTTGCAACCATTATAATATGGAGGCAAATATGGGACGGACGTTTCGAATTTTCTTAATAACATTTTTTTTCATAATAGGGTTGGTTGCGCAGGCCCCCATTGCCCGTGCCGTAGATAGTCTGACGGTGGGGCTTTATCCGTGGGTGCCGCGTTTACAACAGTTTCAGGATGCGATTTCCACGCAATGGGCAAAGGTCCAACCCGATGTGAGCCTTCATTTTTTAACATCTGATGAATGGGACGGCGGTTATCATATGAACCCGCCGACCAACGCCGATGTCTATGTCATGGATGCCATGTTCCTGAACTATTTCAACAGCATTGGCTCGGTTGATCTGTTGCAAGATGATGAAGTTCTCAACAAGCAGGATTTTTTTGAGTACGCTATTGATGGTGTGAAAAATCCGTCCGGTGGCTATTTGGCAGTCCCTATGCTGGGTTGCGCCAATGTGCTGTTTTACCATGAAGATGATGGCGCCGTTGCGAGCGCACAAACCATCAGTGCGTTAAAACAAACCTTAAAGACCTGTACCTTTACCAGCATGGTGCCGCCAGGACCCCGCGGATTGATGATTGATATGCAAGGGGCCTCGACAGCGGCCTGTCGTTATATTGAATCCGAAGCCGGTATTCAGGGGACTTGGCCGATTAATCTGCCGGAAACCATTGATCCCACCGCAATGGATTTTTTGCGTACCATGATGGATATGACCAGTTTCTATAATGCGACCAAGGCCGGTGACAATACCTATAACCGTGGCACATGGTATAGCGAAGGATATGGACGGGTCTTTGTCGGATATACCGAGACATTTTCCGCCATGTCAGCACAGACACGGGCGACGACAAAAATTAAACCTTTTCCGGCCTCCGACAATGCCGATGCCCCGACCATGTTTTATTCCGACCTGATCGCGATTAACCCGACCAGTATCAGTCGTGGCACGCGCGATTTGGCGGTTCAACTTGTCAATGTCATTGCGGATGCGCAAACCATTACGGCCAGTATTGGTCCCGGTGATGGCAAGGATTACCCGCAATACTTAATGCCGGTGCGTCCCAGTGTGTTTGATACGCTTTCAAAGACCTATCCGAAATATCAGGAAATGAAGGAAATGGTGGAAAACAGCAATGCGACCCTGTTTTCACTGGATAGCAATTCACGTGATTGGTTTGATGCCATGCAGAATAAAATTCTGGCCGGGACGCGGACCGATTATGCGTGCGGGTGCGATATCGAAGCAATTTATCCGATCCCGGACAATGCGCGTGCCGGGGCCATTTGCCCACAAACCTGCGCATCACATGGCGGCTGGAACGGTCAGTGGACCAACCAATATCCGGCGGCCCAAAATGGTTCCGTCTGTGGGTGTAACACCTGCCCACCGTCTGTCGAGCAAGAGAAGACACCCCGAGCCAATGATTGATAATTTAAATAGAGACATTTTATGCAGAAAATTCAGATATTGCCCTTGACGCTTAAATGGATCCCGGATCTGCGCGAACGCTTGTCCGGGATGACGGGAGGAGAAGTTTGGTCAAAACGTCATCCCGGCCTTGAGCCGGGATCCATTATTGCGGCATTTATATTGAAAGTTTGAACGATAAATCCTGCCAATAAGGATTGTGTTGTTCAATAAGCTGAATTTTCCATTCCCGTCTCCAGCGTTTCAGGGATTTTTCACGACGAATGGCATGTTCCATGTCGTCGTACATCTCGAAATAAATCAGATTTTTTAGTTTATAACGTTTTGTAAACCCATCGAAATATTCATTTTGATGTTGATAAAGTCGATGTAATAAATGGGACGTGACACCGACATAAAGTGTGCCATACGGTTTGTTTGTCAGGATATAAATACAAGGGCGCTTCATATCCCTGCTTATGAATGGCCCTGAGCGTCTTTACCCCCGACCATGTGGTGCGGTGAAATCAATTTCAGGCCCACATGGAACCACACCTGTGGGATTGATCGTCTCATGACTGGCGTAATAATGGGTTTTGATATGGTCCATATGGACGGTTTCGGCCACACCGGGAACTTGATAGAGGTCTTTCAGATATCCCCATAGGTTCGGGTAATCGACGATGCGTTTTTTGTTGCATTTAAAATGTCCGACATAAACGGCATCAAAGCGTACAAGGGTGGTAAACAGGCGCCAGTCGGCTTCGCTGATGTGGTTCCCGACAAGATAGCGGTTTTTCGATAAGATATCTTCGACCTTATCAAGGGCGGTAAACAGGTTTTCAAAGGCTTCTTCATAAGCATCTTGCGTGGTGGCAAATCCAGCTTTGTACACACCGTTGTTGATATTGTGATACACGAATGTGTTGATCTCGTCGATTTTGGTCTGCAGGGCTGCGGGATAGAGGTCACCGCATTCTTTTGTCGCAAAATCATCAAAGGCAGTATTGAGCATTCGGATGATCTCTGCCGATTCATTACTGACAATGGCATTGGATTTTTTATCATACAAAACGGGTACAGTGACCCGGCCCGTATAATCAGGTTGAACGTGAGTATAAAGAGTGTGCAGGGGATTGCCATCGGGGAGCATCCAGCCGTTCTCTTTCATAACGGGATCAACGACAACCACATCAATGATATCTTCAAGCCCTTTAAGTGCGCGGAAAATAAGCGTGCGATGTGCCCACGGACAAGCGTAGGAAACATAAAGGCGATAGCGATCGGCTTCGGCCTTGAAACCGCTGGTGCCATCCCGGCTGACCCAATTGCGAAAACTGCTGTCCTGACGTTTGAATTTTCCGCCGGTGCTTTTGGTATCGTACCATGTGTCTTGCCATTTGCCGTCAACGAGTAGGCCCATTTCCTATTCTCCTCTTGTCAAAATTCATGCTGCATGATGTACTGTTCGATAGAAAATGATAATGGGGCAATTTGGAACATAATTGTTTCTATGGGGAAACGATGAACAATCTGACAGGCATGATGATTTTTGCACAGGTGGTGCAATCGGGCAGTTTTTCGAAGGCGGCAGATGATCTAGGCATGTCGAAAAGCTCGGTCAGCAAGAAGGTCACTTTTTTAGAAGACCGCCTTGGTGTTCGATTATTAAACCGGACGACACGCAAGCTGAGCTTAACCGAAGTCGGGCAGGTTTTTTATGAACGCTGCGAACGGATTATGAGCGAGGCTGAAGAAGCTGAACTTGCCATTACCCGTTTACAGGATGAACCGCGCGGGCATCTTAAAATCAGTGCTCCGGTCAGTTTTGGCGTGAAACATCTGGGGCGACCGCTTGCGGCCTTTATCGAAAAATACGATGACCTGAGCGTCGATGTGCAACTCAATGACCGTTATGTCGATATTGTGGACGAAGGGTTTGATCTTGCCATTCGCATCGGCCGTTTACCTGATTCTTCCCTGATTGCGAAGAAAGTCGGCTCTAGCCGGATGGTGGTGTGTGCATCGCCCGACTACTGGCAAAAACATGCCAAACCAACGCACCCCCGCCAATTGGAAGATATGAATTGTTTGATATATACCCTGTCGCGCAATAGTGGCGGGTGGTCTTATCAGGAAAATGGCAAGACCCACTTGGTGAAGATTGAAGGGGATGTGAAAGCCAATAATGGCGATATCATTCGTGATATGGCGGTGAATGGGGCCGGGGTTGCGGTTTCACCTGCGTTTATTGTCGGTCGGGAATTGGCAAATGGTGTTTTAGAAGCGGTCATGGAAGAATATGAGGTGGAACCGATCAATATTTATGCCGTTTATCCCCATAATCGACATTTATCTGCAAAAGTGCGCCTGTTTGTGGACTTCCTGAAAGATTGGTTTGGCAATTGTCCCTCGTGGGAAGATATTCGTTAAAGTTTTAATTTTATGCAAAGGCGTCGTCGCAACCTGGTTTAGGTTGCTTGGGATTTGCTAACGGCTTTCGCGCCACCATGCCAAACACCAGAAAGCGGCGGCCCCCATCAGGATCATCCAGAGGGGAACAAGATTGCTGCGCTTTATGCCAAGCACGCTTTCTTTATGGCGCTTGGGCAGGCCGATCCAGTTTCGACCAACCGTTTCGCCTTTGACGGAAACCCGTTGCAACATGGGCATGCCGTCTTCCAGCCAATGCAGGCTTCCCCCCAGTTTTTCAGAAAGGGGGCCGATCAGGGTTTCGCTTGCGCGGGGATCTTCCAGTTCTTTCGGGTTCAGGCTGCCTTTGATTAACGTGGTCCGATGTGTTGTATCTTCCGCGTGATAAATGCCCATTTGCGGGGCATTCAGCTGTTGCTTAAAGATTCCTTTGCCTTGTGCTGTCAATGTGACATTTTGTTGTGTCCCGTCGGGAAAGGTGATTTGAACGGGCGGGTTTTCAGGTGTCAGGCTGTGACGGATAATTTCGATGGTTTGTTCGTCTTTTTGTCGCAGGCTCAGTGTGTTTTCTTCTAGTTCCGGTTCCTTCATTAACCAGTGTACAAGGTTTCTAACCAGTGCGTTATGGGGACCGCCCCCGTCAAACCCACGCGCCCAAAGCCAAAGGTGATCGCTTAAAAGCATTGCAACACGGCCCTGTTGAATGCGGTCCACGACCAAAAGCGGTTGTTGATCTTCGCTTTGCAGAATGGTTTGACCGGAAATGTTTTGACTGTTCACAATCCGCATCCATCGACCCCAGTCTTTTTGCGGGCTGCTGAGTTGGGTTGTGATGGGGTGGCGTTTACCCAGTTCAGTTTTTTGCAAGCGATAGGGAGTATCGTCTTGAATTCGTCCGTTGGGCAGGGCAGGCAAGACGGTTTTTAACCCGGTTTGGGCAAGGCTGCGCGCGCCTGCAAAATCCGGTCCGGCAGAAATTAACAAGGCTCCCCCTTTTTCAACATAACGCACGATGTTTTGAAAGTAGCTCTCGTTCAGGACATTGTGTCTGTAATAACGATCAAAAATGATCAGGTCGAAATCATTAAGTTTTTCTTCAAAAAGCTCCCGCACCGGAAAGGCAATGAGCGACAGTTCATTTAAGGGGGTGAAGTCTTCTTTTTCCGACGGGCGCAGAATGGTGAAATGAACCAGATCAACAGCCGGGTCAGACCGTAAAATATTGCGCCATGTTCGTTGCCCCTGATGAGGTTGCCCGGATACGAGCAAAACGCGCAATCGGTCGCGCACCCCGTTAATGCTCAGCGCCACTTTGTTATTGTTGAGGCTGAGTTCATTTTCAAGGGATGGCGTTTCCAGCAGAAGTTCCTGTCTTCCCGCATGATCTGCAATATAGACCGTTTCTTGAACGCCGTCTTCTGTCGGGGTGAAACGTTGTTTTTTACCGTTCTCATGCAGCAGAAAAAGTGGTGCGTTTGCATTGGGTTGTGCATTATCTAGGACACGAACACGCAAAAAAACAGGTTTGCCCACAATGGCATAGCGTGGTGCATCGACAATTTCAATGCGGCGGTCCATGTCTTTTTTACTGCCGGTAATCAGAACATGAAGGGGGCCGGGCAGATTGGATGCGTCCTTCAGGTCGTGAATTTGACCATCGGTGATGAGGACGCTACCAGCGTATCGTTCCGGGTCTATGGTGCCAAGGGCCTGCTTGATCCGATTGATGATCCTTGTGCCTGATTTATCCTCGTCGGGTTGGGGCGCTAAATCAATGGTTCGGATTTCCAGATCTTGATAGGCAGAGGCATCTGTCTTTAACTTTTCAACGGCCTGTTGTCCTTGTGCCCAGCGATCCCCAAGGGATTGACTGGTGGAGGTGTCATATAGAATAAACGCGATATCTTTTTCTTGTCGGGTATCCGTGCGCGTTATTTGCGGGACACTCAGGGCCAGAAGAACGAGGATAGCCCCCAGCAAACGCAAGATGGCCCCACGCTGTTTTTTTCGTATCGACAGGACTGTCAAGACGCAGACAATTCCGGCCAAACTGAACAGGGACCAAAGCGGAAGAAGGGGGGCGAATGAAATTTCCGTCATAAGCCCAACCTTTGTAAAATAGCAGGGATATGGACTTGATCGCCTTTATAATTCCCACTCAGGATATACATGACGAGGTTGATCCCAAAGCGCATAGCCTGTTCGCGTTGTAATTCACCCCCCGGTATGACGGGATATAAGGGACGCAGATTGTCATCACGCGCCCAGGCTTGCGCCCAGGCATTGCGACCGATTAAAACAGAAGAGACACGATCATTTTTGGTGTCACCGTCACTTTCTACCCAAACCCCATCAAAATCAAAACGACCGGGGAAACGCTGCAACAGATAAAAGGCACGTGTCAGAACGTGGGTTTCCCCCACAGGGTCCAACGGGGCGATATCCAAATTTGCGGTTGCCTGCGCCAATAAAGCGGGGCGATCTTGGCCCATTGTATCAAACAGGATAAATCCACCGGTTTTTAAAAAACGATTGAGCTTTTCTGTCGCTTGCGGGCTGAGGATGGTTTGCTGATCCTCAATCGCCCAATAAATCATGGGAAAGAGGGACGGATCGTCCTTTTCAGGATCGAACGCCATTGCCGGGGCCAGTTCAACGGCCGTACGCCTGCGTAAAGTCGCCCCCAGACCGTTTAACCCTCGTTCCAGTGTTTCGTTGAGTTGCGGGTCATGGCTTTGCATATATGCCAGTCGCATTTGATTGGCGGCAGCCAATGCCTTGTCCCAATCTGTTTCGCTGTGGGCGGGCATGATGGAAAAAAGCATCACACCAAGGACAGACCCACTTATAACGCCAACTGTTTTAAACCGTATGCTTAAGAGCCAGTCAAGCAAGGCCAAAAGGAAGGCAGCAAATAAGAACCAAAGGGACAGGTTTTGTTCGCTGGCCTTATGGAAGGTGCGTTGTGTGACGGTTGATGGAATTGAATCAAGGGTCGTCATATCTTTGACAAAGGGACCTAAGTTATAAGCTCTTGGTGCTTGAGATGTTCCATATAAACCGGGTGGATGGGAAAAATCAGGGCTTTGACTTTCCAATTCATTTGATGTGATCGGTGTAAATTGCGTGCTTGCAGCGCTTAAAAAACCATTTCTATCAAATAGACGATAAGGGGAAAGCGGCCCGTCTTGTACAGCCGTGGATTTGCGTGTTGTCAGGCTTAAAAGTCTTTTCAGCATTTGTTCAAAAGTCCCGGATAAGGGGAGTTTTGACCAACCGGGAACAGCTTCGATATGAAAAAGAATACTCCACCCTTGGCCTATTTGTGCTGCGGTAACCAACGGGGTCCCGTCACTGAGACGGGCCCATGTCTTTTCGCTTAGATCGGCACTGGGGCGGGCAAGAATTTGTTTGTTGATTGAAATGTCATCCGGTACGGGTAGGCCGAAAAACGGACTGTGACTGTCAAACGGCGCTAAGCGATGGGGTTTGTCCCAACTGAGACTGCCGCCAAAGGTGCGCTCGCCGGGCATGAGCTGCACGGGCAATAACGGGTCAAAACTTGTCCCGTCTTTTGTGTCGTTTTTTCGGGCGCTGGCAAAACGTACAAAAATACCACCTTGTTGTACCCAGTTTTCCAACCGTTCGTTCTGTTGGGGGGGGAAGGCTGTGTAATCCACATCAATAATCAGGCTGAGTGATTGATCCAGCAGATTATTTAAGGATGCAATTTGAAGATGGCTGTATGGGGCAAGGCTTTTCTCAACATAGTATGATGGGGCGAGAAGTGCCTTATCGCTGCCCTTTGGTGCAATCAGGCCCACACTTTGATCGCGCCACTTTTCATCCAGCAGATATTGCGCACCGGGGTTTGTAAATCCGGCAATGCGAATGCGTTCTGTCCGACTTTTCAGTTCTTGTGGGATATCAATAAATTGTTCGTGAACTCTCTCGCCAGCTTTTAACTCATATTTCTTTTGCAGGAGAACCTGTGCCTCCCCATCCAGAAATTGAAGCTCCAACGCTTTGTTTGAGGGGAAGGTCAGTTCCGTGAGGCCAATGTGGAAACCTTTGCCTTTACGTGTGACGTTATGAAGAATGGGTAACGGGGGAAGGGTGCTTTCCGTAATATATTCGACATCCCCGATTTGCAGGAGGTTTTGTAAAAAAAGGTTCTCTTGTGGATCGCTAAGGCCATTGGATATCCAGCTTATTTTGGGCTGTGTCGATAACGTGGATTGCAATTCTTTGATCGAATGCAACACCGCTTCATGCGCGGTTGGCCAAGGGTGCGCAGACAGATGTTCCGCTTCATAAACAAGGCGATCATGGGGTTTTTGTTCAAATGGTACAGGCTGGCTGGTCCCCATAATATAAACGGACTGTTCTGTGTCTTTTGCACTTGCCACCAGCCGCAACAATTCTTGATGGCGTTGGTCCCATCGATCCATGACAGACCAGTCATTGTCGATCAGAATGATATGGGGAACTTGACTGGTTTGGTTTGATTGCGTTGCGTTTAAAACAGGGCCAGCCAATGCGATAATCAAGCATAAAAGCAGCAACCCACGCAGCAAGAGAACCCACCAAGGTGTCCTGGCTGCCAATAAGCGCTGGCTGGTTAATTCTTGCAGCAAACGGACCGCCGGGAAAGGAATGACTTTCGGCTTTGGCGGTGTGGTTTTCAGCACATACCACAATAGCGGTAAAAACAATAAGGCGCTGAAAGCCCACGGGCTGACAAAGGAAAACTGGCTTAACCCTTCCATTGTGTCCCCCGCCCTTGTGTGATGGAAAGGTAAAGGTTGAGAAGGGCGCTTGCGGCTGATTGCGAAGTGTCGTGACGCTGGAAGCTCCATCCCAAGGAATGAGCTAACAGGTTCAAGGTCTGACGGCGATTTTTCAAACGTTCCTTGTAGGCATCGCGCACGGTTTCAACATTTCCGAAATAGGCACTGCCTTCGTTTTCCAAGCCTTGAAATTCAACTCGTCCGTCAAAAGGAAGGCTTTCTTCGGCCGGATCCAGTATTTGGATCATATGCCCGCGCACATGGCGGCGGCTATAGCGTTTCAAGGCTTCTTCTATTTCCGGTAAGGGGGAGAGGAAATCACCGATCAGGACAAGTTCACCGTGGCGAGGTAAATGGGCATGTTCGGGCAGGCTTTGCAGGGTGTCTTTTCCGCTTCGATTACGTTCCAGTATGCTTGCGAGGCGATAAAGGGCCGCCCGCCCGCGCCCCGGTGGGTTGGCATCTCCCAATAGGGCGATTTGTTCGCCGCCGCGCAGCAGAAGGGAAGCAAGGGCCAACGTGATCAATTCCGCCCGATAACGTTTATTTACAAGGGTTGGGGAGGAACTGTAATTCATGGAGGCAGAAGGATCACGCCATAACCAGACGGTCTGGGCGGCCTCCCATTCATATTCGCGCACAAAATGATGTTGAGTTTTGGCAGATTGCCGCCAGTCGATTGCGCGGGTGGACTCTCCGCTTTGATAGGGGCGAAATTGCCAGAAGTTATCGCCTTGTCCACGCCGCTTACGACCATGAATACCTTGGGACACGGTTGCTGCGACGCGTTCAGCCTCCACCAACAAGGCAGGCAATCCGGCGCATTCGGCTTCTGCACGATGTATGGTGGGTGGGTGTGTCATTTATGGGGGCTATCCTATCCGTTTATAGTCCGCGTGATTAATTGTTCAATGATGGTATCCAGCGACACCCCTTCGGCACGGGCGGCAAAATTCAAGGCCATGCGATGTCGCAAAATCGGGGAAGCCAACGCGATGACATCGTCAATGGATGGGCATAACCGGTTGTGCAAAACGCATCGGGCACGCACGCCGGACATTAAGGCCTGACTGGCACGCGGTCCCGGTCCCCATGCGACGTGTTTTTGCACATCGTTTAAGGTACTGGTTTCAGGGCGCCCTTCACGCACCAGTGTCAGGATGGCCTCGACCACGCTTTCGCCGACCGGGATATCACGCAACAAGGTCTGTGCCTGAAGGAGTTCTGCTGAGCTACAAATGCGTTTGGGTGTCTTGTTATCGTTGCCCGTTGTGGTCATCAAGATGGCGCGTTCGGCATCACGTTCCGGGTATTGGACGCTGATCTCCATGAAAAAGCGATCCAGCTGTGCTTCGGGCAAGGGATAGGTGCCTTCCTGTTCCAGCGGGTTTTGGGTGGCCAAAACGTGAAAGGGTTGGGGAAGGTCATGATAATGCCCCGCAACGGAAACGCGTTTTTCCTGCATGGCTTGAAGCAAGGCCGACTGGGTGCGGGGGCTAGCCCGGTTAATTTCATCGGCCATGAGTAATTGGCAGAATGTCGGACCTTTGACAAAACGGAAATGGCGTTTCCCGTTGTCGTCTTCGTCTAAAATTTCGGACCCGATAATATCACCGGGCATAAGGTCCGGTGTAAATTGAACACGGCGTTCATCCAGACCGAGAACGGTACCTAAGGTTTCAACCAGTCGGGTTTTACCCAGACCGGGCAGGCCGATTAAAAGGACGTGCCCACCGGATAAGATACTGACCAAAGTTTCTTCGATGACTTGATCCTGACCGAAGATAATGGCATTTACTTCGCGGTGCACGGTGGCCATTTGTTTGCTGAGGGCTTCAAGGGCTTGAACGGCTTTGGGATTGTCTTTCACAATAAATATCCTTGTTTTGCCATGATAAAAGTCCTATCTCAAAGATGTGGTTGCATTTGTCAGTAATGCAATTTTAACCGGCTCTGAAAATAAGGATAGGTTCGAACGTACGGAAAACCAAACAATTATGTGTGATCTGTTGAAGAATTTATGTGAAAGAAGGGTGAGTTGGGGAGGAGCGAGAAATGATGAGTACGATTGCGCAATCCAATGCGCAGCAATCTGCACAACCGATGTGCGGCGATATTGATATAAAAATTGCAAAAGACGGCACGTGGTTTCACGAAGGGGGACCGATTGGACGCAAAGAATTGGTCTGTTTATTTGCAAGTATTCTGAAACGTGATGAATATGGGGATTATTGGCTGCAAACCCCGGTTGAAAAAGCAAGAATCGTCGTAGAAGATGCGCCCTTTATTGCCGTTGAGTTGTTTGCGTGCGAATGTGGCTGTGATCAAAAATTGTCTTTACGCACAAATGTGGACGAAGTTGTTCCCATTGGGCTGGACAATCCCATTCGTGTGGAACATGATTCAAAAACAGGTGAGCCCGCACCGTACGTGACATTGCGTCAGGGTGAGGGTATGTTTCCCATTGAAGCAAAGATAAATCGTGCCGTTTTTTATGAACTGGTCAATCGTG
The DNA here is from genome assembly GCF_048267425.1 of Terasakiella sp. Lineage (GTDB taxonomy): Bacteria > Pseudomonadota > Alphaproteobacteria > Rhodospirillales > Terasakiellaceae > Terasakiella. The sequence continues at coordinate 590,249 of NZ_JBLWXN010000002.1, read as the reverse complement.
GTGTTGAAGAAACAATAGACGGGGAAGTGTATTTCGGAATATGGAGCAACAACGAATTTTTCCCACTGGGACAATTGGACGAGGACTAACGCCAGAGAGTTTATGCGATTTTTTTGCATCTTATCAGCCCGATCCTCAGGATATTCGCGGGGACCATGATCTCAACGGATTTCGACCGAAACCGGATAATCGCGAAGCTGCGGTTCTTGTTCCCATCGTTAAACGCCATGATGAACTGAGTGTCCTGTTTACCAAAAGAACCGACCATTTAAACAACCATCCCGGCCAGATCAGTTTCCCCGGTGGGCATACCGAAGAAGACGACGAAACGGCGATGCATGCCGCCCTGCGCGAAACCGAAGAAGAAGTCGGTTTGCCGGATCGATATATTCAAGTGATCGGACAGTTAAACGATTATGTGACACGCACGGGATTTCGGGTTACGCCTATCGTCGGTCTGGTGGATTTCCCTTATCCCACAGACCCGGATGACCATGAAGTTGCCGAAGTCTTTGAGGTCCCGTTATCCTTTTTAATGGATCCCGCCAACCATCAAAAATGTTCACGTATTTTTATGGGGAAAAGACGTTATTTTTGGGCGATGCCCTATAACGATTATTATATCTGGGGGGCAACAGCCGGGATGCTCCGAAATTTTTATGACGTATTGTCAGGTGTGAAATAATGCGCTTTTTGCTGCAATATATTCTTCCATTGGCCTTTCCGACCGCGCTTTATCTGGTCTGGAAACTATATCACAAAAAAAAGGCGGGTGAGGAAGCCCATCATATCGATTTAACCAAAGGGCCGTGGTTGCGGCTATTCGGGATCGGTGTGGTTTTGATGGGGATCGGCCTTGTCTTCTTTAATGTGATGGATGGGGAAAAGCCGGGCGGGGTTTATCAGCCACCGGTCTTTCGAGATGGTAAAGTTGTCCCCGGTCATATCATTCGTGACGAATAACAATGTTTGATCTTATTAATCAGGATTGGTTTTGCAATCCTGCCAGCAGACGTGTGATGAATGTTTTGGGCGCGCGTGGTCGTCCGGCCCGTTATGTCGGGGGATGTGTGCGCGATGCCCTTTTGCGAAAGCCGATTAATGATATCGATATCGCAACGCCTGAATTGCCGCAAACTGTTTTGGGTTTGTTGAAAGAGAACGACATTAAGGCGATTGCAACCGGGATCGAGCATGGCACGGTGACGGCGGTCTGTGAGGGGCGTTCTTTTGAAATTACCACATTGCGTTCGGATGTTTCCACCGATGGACGGCGCGCGACGGTTGCCTTTTGTGAAGACTGGTTGGAAGATGCCAAACGGCGCGATTTTACCTTTAACGCCATGAGCCTTGATGCAGACGGAACGCTTTATGATCCGTTTGACGGGCAGGCGGATTTAAAGGCCGGGCGGGTCCGTTTTATTGGGGGGGCGCAAGACCGTATTCGCGAAGATTATCTCCGCCTGCTGCGGTTTTTTCGTTTCAATGCCTACTATGGAAAAACCACCATAGATCCCGAAGGATTGCAAGCCTGCGAAAAACTGGCGGAAGGGTTAAAACAGTTGTCCGGGGAACGGATTTCGCAAGAATTTTTACGATTGCTGGAAGCGCCGCGCCCGGCAAAATGGGTGGATATGATGATCAGGCATGACATTCTTCAAAAGATCATTCCTGATGTTTTGCCGCACCCTCAGCTTGAAATGTTATGTGCCTTCGAAGATCAGCCGGATGGGCTGCGTCGTTTGGCCTGTTTGCTGCCAAATAATCAGGATGTGATGACAGCGGTGGCAAAACGGTTTCGCTTGTCCAAGGCGGCTGAAAAGCGTTTGCGGGCTGCGCGATGTACAGAAAATTTGCTTGACCCGATGAAAGGGCAAGATGAACTGCGATGTTTTCTCTATCGTAACGGGGCGGTTGCGGCGCGTGATCAGTTGTTTTTATATTGGGCGGAAAAAGGGTTCAGCGGTATTGGTCCGCGTGAACAACAGGTCCTTGCCTTGATTGATCGATGGCAGGTTGACCCGGTTATTTTTCCGATACAGGGGGCTGATTTATTGGCCTGTGGTTTCGCAGCCGGACCCCGGATGGGGGCAGTTCTCAAAGAAATAGAAGATTGGTGGTGTGTCGGTGGATGTCGGGCAGAAAAAGAAGACTGCCTGCGTGAAGCTCAACACAGGCAGTCTTTATAAATGTTTTAGGCACTTGCCATGTCTTGAAGGTAGGTTTTGATCTTGTCTTCAAGCTTATGAGTATTATCGGCAACAAGCTTGGCTGAAACGAAAACCTCTTCGGACATACGCCCGGTTTCTTCATTGGCTTGGGCGACACCTTCGATGTTGTTCGAAACATCGCGGGTGCCAGTTGCCGCTTCATTCACATTCTGGCTGATTTCGCGGGTTGCGCTGCCCTGTTGATCAACTGCCGAGCTAACCGTCGTGGTGACATCGTTCATTTCTTCAATTGTCTGCGTGACACCGGCGATGGCTTCGACGGCACGTATGGTGTCGGATTGAATGGTTGTGATTTGACGGGTGATGTCATTGGTTGCTTTGGCAGTCTGGTTTGCCAGGTTCTTCACTTCGGAAGCCACAACGGCAAATCCTTTACCCGCAACACCCGCGCGTGCCGCTTCGATGGTTGCGTTCAGGGCCAGAAGGTTGGTTTGTTCGGCGATATCGGTAATCATTTGAACAACCTCACCAATTTGATGGGCGCCATCTGCCAGACCTTGAATGGTCTGTCTGGCTTGGCGTGCTGTTCCGTTTGCTTGGTTTGCAATGGTGGAAGAATGCACCACTTGGCGGGAAATTTCCTGAATGGAGCTGGAGAGTTCTTCCGCCGCTGCCGCAACCGTTTCCACATTGGATGTGGCTTGGCTGGCTGCAGAAGCAACCGTTGCGGATTGCGAGCGCGATTGTTCTGTGGCGGCAGACATGGATTGTGCGTGGTGTTCCAACTGAGTCGCTGCATCGCCCATCTGTTGTAAGGCAAGGGCCACTTCGTCGCGGAAGATATCAGTCATCTGCAAACGGCGCACGCTTGTGCGTTCGCGAACGGTTTGTTCAATTCCTTGTTTTGCCTGCGCCATGTTTTTACGAATGATGCTTTCCTTGAAACGTTGGATCGAGCGAGCCATTTGGCCAATGGAATCCGATTTGTGGCGTCCGGCAATCATGGTCTCTGTTTGGCCTTCTTCCAGTCGTTCAAGAGAATGACGCAAAGAATTTAACGGAACCACGACACTGCGGATAAGGACGACCATCAAAACAATCAGAACAAACGTAATGAGCAATGCAAAAATGGATAGGCTGATATAGCTGGTATGTGCATTGGATTTTACGCTTTCAGCAGAGTGACGCAATGTCTCTGCCATAAAATCTTCGGTCTTTTTCAAGAGGTTGATTTTTTGTGTAATGGTGTCGAACCATTGTGGTCCGGTAATGGATTTAAGATCGCCCGTGACCTGACTGTCGATAGCAACGGTGCGCATTTCGTTGACCTTATCAATGGCCGGGCCGCTGATGGTCTTATCCATAAAATCGGTAACGGTTGGTGTGGCAAACGAATGGGCAACGTTCATATAGGTATCTTGCACGGCAATCAGGCTGATAAAGTCCTTTAGCAAGGCAGGGCTGAATTGGCCGCTACCGAAACCGGCAGCCCCTTTGGCACGTTCAATCCCGGCGCGTTCTTTACTTTGCAGGAAGTTTACAAATGCCGAGATCTGGTTGGAGAGATCCAGATCACTGGAAATTTTTGACAGGGAGGCAATCGAATTCAGCAAGGCCTTATTAAGGGCGGAATAATATCCGACTTCTTGGGCAACACTAACTTGTTGCGCTGATACTTTTTCACGCCATTGCGGGAGTTCGTCCAACAAGGTGCGAATGCGTTTGATGTCTTTTGTTAATCCGACCCGCTCACCGATTGAGAAAGCTTCGTTGATACGGCTGGCTTTGCTGTCCGTATTCTTGCGTTGTTCACTGACTTCGTCACCGAAAGCCTCTCCCTTGGAGGCCAGAAAACCAGCAGAGGTGCCGCGTTCTTTTTGCAGTTCATGGACCAGGTTTGAAAAGATGTTTGCCATAGAGGACAATTGTTCGATCTTTTCCATTTCCTGCACTGTGGAGCGTTTTTCCAAAACAGCATCACTTGCGAAATAAAGCATGATGGCTAAGGGGATAACGGCAAGGGCAGCAATACGATGGGTGAGTTGGAACTTATCCAAAAAACTTTCTATAAAGGACTGATTGGCATGATCGCTTTCAATCAGACCTACCCGTTCCAGATCGTCGCGCATTTTATAGTCGCTATCGACAATATGGTCGATGAGGCGATCATAAAAGGCATGTAGTAGATCCCGGATGTTTAAGGAATTGGGGTCCGATTTATGAGCCTTTGCAATATTTGTGAAATAGATCAGCGTTTCACTATGGAAACGGATATGTTCTTCACCTTCAGCATTGGGCTGACATTGGCGGATGATATCATTTTCACGGGTGAAATGAATGTCGAGATGCGTAACGGTGCGATCCAGTACATCCTGAATATCATCATGCGATGCGTTGTTTTTTACAAGATTGTTTAATTCGTTAATCAGATCGATTAAGACAATATGGTCTTGATCAATTTCTTCAATACCCAAATTAAACGCACGATCCCACGTGATCAGGATGTCGCCTTCATCCATACGCATAGTTCCCTCCCCAACTATAATTAGAATAAATAAAATGATTTATCCTGTATGCAGAGAGAGTAAAGTAAAAATAATGTTTTGAAAACAGCTATCTTTTAGAACGAATCTATCAAATGAAAGAAGGATGCGAAACAATTATTGCGTGCTAAGCCGGACGGTCCAAGTGTAACCCCGGATGCATTCGTACACTCAAAAAGGGCAGTTCCCTCTTCTTTGATGATGGTGGCATAATGGAATTCATGCCCGCGCAGGCGCTGACCAATGGAGCCGAAAGGGGTATCCGTTTTGCACACAACATCACGATAACCCAGATGAAGCTTACGTTTGGCAAAGGAGGTTTCCAGATCCAGAATGCCTGCCATCTCGTGAGCGCGCCCGTCCCGGTCAGTCAGAACTTTACCTAAGGTCATATAGCCGCCGCATTCCCCAAAAATAAGGGTGCCTTTGTCGTGATGGCTGCGCAAGGCATTTAGGAAATCAGCATTCCCGGCCAGTGTGGTGGCGTAAAGTTCGGGATAGCCGCCGGGCAGATAAATGGCATCACAGGCTTGATCCGGTGTTTCGTCTTTTAACGGGCTGAAAAACGTCAGTTCCGCCCCTGCGTTACGCCAATGTTCCAAAAGAGCAGGGTAGGCAAAAGCATATGCCTTATCTTTGGCAATGGCGATACGTTGTCCAAGCGGGGCGAAGAACGCATTACGTTCACACACACGGGGAATAAAGCTGCTTTCTGCCAATTGAACGAGATTATCCAGATCAATGTGGTCTTCAAGGAAGTCGGCGGACTTGTTTAAAAATTCTTCCAGTTCGGGATGTTCTTCTGCCAGAACAAGGCCGAGGTGGCGTTCGGGTAGGGCAAGTTCGTTTTTACGTGGAACGTAGCCTAAAACCTGAATATGTGGGATATGGGTTTCACAGGCGTTTTTCAGCAGTTGAACGTGTCCCGGACCACCGACTTTGTTGAAGATTACGCCCTTAATATGGACATCTTTGTCAAAGGTTGCAAAGCCGTGGATCAGGGCGGCGGCTGATGCGGCTTGGGCGTTGGCATCAATCACAAGGACCACAGGCCAGCCAGTTCGTCGGGCAATATCGGCAGGACTTCCGTCTTTGTTGGAAGGGGAATTGGCGGGCAGGGTTGCCCCGTCAAACAGGCCCATCACCCCTTCGCACACAATCAGGTCTGATTGATTGGCGAGATTGTCCAACAGGTAATGCAGGCTGTCTTCGCGCATGGCCCAGCCGTCCAGATTGGGGCAAAGGCGTTTTGTTGCCGCCCCATGAAAGGCCGGGTCAATATAATCGGGGCCAACCTTGGCGGATGAAACCGATACGCCTTTACGAGCCAAGGCGCGCAATGTTCCCAATGTAATAAAGGTCTTACCGCTGTTGGAATTGGGGGCTGCGATAATCAGTCCTTTGCCGGTGCTCACTTGATATAGGCTTCCAGTTTTTTCGCCATATCTTCCGGTGAAATACCGTGTGGGAAATGGGTCAGGTATTTACCATCGGGTCCAACCAGATATTGGAACGCGGAATGATCCATTAGATAATCATCTGCTGCTTTGCCGTCTTCGGCGACTTTTTTATAATAGACGCGATAAGCTTTGGCAGCTTTGGCGACTTGCTCGGTTGATCCACTGAGGCCAATCAGGCTTTCATGGAAATGTTTTGTATATTCACCCATGACTTTTGGTGTGTCGCGTTCCGGGTCGATGGTAATGAACAGGGAAACGACTTTGTTCATTTTTTCCTTGGGCAACATATCCAACGCCATCGCGGCTGTTTGAAGGCCTGTTGGGCAGACATCCGGGCAGAATGTATAGCCGAAATTAATAAGTGTGTAGGATCCCAGCAGGTCTTTGTCTGTTACGAGATTACCTTTTGGGTCGACCAGTTCAAACGCACCGCCAATGGCGACTTCGCCGCTGGATTGACTACCGGAATCGTCCATCAATTGTGGCAGGCGCATGGTAATGCCGACAATCAGAAAAATGGCTGCGACCATGAAGTACAATAAAATCCGTGTGCGAGAACCCATTTTCAGACCTTTTCTGTTAGATCACCAATGTATAGGCCAGATAGGCCAAGACACCGGCGTTGATAATCAAAAGCATTGGGGCAAGATCGGTAACGACCTGTTGCCATTTTTGCCCGACGAGATGACCGGCAAACCCGATCGCCATTAAACTCGGCACTGTCCCTAGCGCAAAGGCGGCCATGCCAAACGCACCGGCAACAAAATCCCCTGTCGCCCCGGCAGCCGCCAAGGCACCATATAACAATCCGCAGGGTAAAAAGCCAAGACCGATCCCTAAAAAATAACCGTTTAATCCGGTTGGCTGTGCAAAAAACGGTTTGAGGATTTGTCCCAGTTTATCAGAAAGTGCGCTTTTTTCACGTCGGTTTTGCGTGCCGAAGAAGGGCATGTTGGGGAAGCTGACGCCTAATCTTTTCAGGGCGTAGCCTAAAAAGAAAAGGGCGGCAAACAGCAGTAATCCGGCAGAAATCCATTTCAGACCGCTGAACTGAATGGCCCCTTGGGCGAGTAATCCAACGAAAAAACCCAAGATAATATAAGTTGTCATGCGCCCCAGATGATAAGGCAGCAGCGCCGCCCCGCTGATCCGTTTAAATTCGGACATTTGGGAAAGGGGAATATGTTCCAGTCGGGTGGTGACTTGCGATAAGACAAAAGGGGCACACATGGTGACGCAATGCGTTGCACTTCCGACAAGCCCCGCCATAAATAGGCTGATGAGCAAACTGCCGTTATCTTCGACAACAACTGTGCAATGGGCCAAGCCCGCTTGCAGCATTGTCATAAGAAGCAGTTCAGATTCCATCAGTTTACTACCTAGTTAAAACAATTCATCAATTGCGCCCGGAAACCAACCGTTGGGCCGACAACCATAATGGCAGGTGATCTTACATTAGAGTTTTCTAAATCTAAAGCGCAATTTTCCAAAGTGGTTTCCAGTACTTGTTGCGCAGATGTGGTTGCGTTGGAAATGACAGATATCAATTCATCCGGTTTTCGTCCTGCATTTAACAATTCACGCTGGATTTTATCGATATGTTTAATCGGCATATAAAAGACGATGACGGGGGAACTATCAGCAAGGGCTTTCCAGTTGACGGCGGGAACTTGACCGGATGTATCGTGTCCGGTAACGAAACTGATCACCTGATTGGATTGTCCGTCACTGACCGGAATACCGGCATAGGCACTGCCTGCAATGCCGGCACTGATACCGGGGACGATGCGCACCGGGATGTTTTCTTTTAAAATAGGTAAGGCTTCTTCTGCACCACGGCCAAAAACGAACGGGTCGCCGCCTTTTAAGCGTAAAACCCGTTTGCCTTGCCCCGCCAGTTCAATCAGGCGCTGGGTGATCTCGTGCTGTTTCGGCGATGCCTTACCGCCGCGTTTGCCCATACCTTCCAAAATCGTGTTGGAAGGAGCAAGGGCCAGTATTTCAGGTGCAACCAAGGCATCATGTACAATGACGTCAGCTTGTTGCAACGCGTGATAGGCATAAAGTGTTAAAAGTCTTACATCACCCGGTCCGGCCCCCACCAGCCAGACGCTTCCTGTTTGGAATTCGGGGAATGATATCTGTGTCAAATTTTCCATGTTCTTGTGATACTCCAAAAAGCAGACGATGACAAACCTCAGAAAATGGTTATTTTGTGATTATGGATAAAAAAGAACTCAGAAAAGGATGGACGACAGGTGCCTGTGCAACCGCAGCGGCACGTGCGGCCTATGGTGCGATATTGACAGGTGAATTTTGCGATCCTGTGCAAATCCGCTTGCCCAAAGGCCAGACCCCGTCTTTTTGTCTGAACCGTCAGGGGGTAAATGAACAATCCGCATGGGCTGCGGTGATTAAAGATGCCGGGGATGACCCGGATATCACCCACGGGGCTGAAATTGTCGTGCATGTTGAAAGAGGGAAACCGGGCGACGGCATTGTGTTTAAAAATGGTGCCGGGGTTGGCGTGGTAACGAAACCGGGATTGCCGCTGGCGGTGGGGGAACCGGCGATTAATCCCATGCCGCGTCAGATGATAACGGATAATTTAAATGAAGTTCAAGAAAACCCCGATGTGATCGTCACTATTTCCATTACCAAGGGGGAGGAATTGGCGCAAAAAACCATGAACCCGCGCCTTGGTATTCTTGGTGGTTTGTCGGTTTTGGGGACGACCGGGATCGTGGTGCCTTATTCCTGTGCGGCATGGATCCATTCCATTCATCGCGGTATTGATGTGGCGCGTGCATTGGGGATTGGCCATATGGCGGCAACGACCGGGTCAACGTCTGAAAAAACCGTGGTGGCAAAATATGGGTTTGAAGAAAGTGCGCTGATTGACATGGGAGATTTCGCCGGAGGCGTTTTAAAATATGTCCGACAAAAACCGATTGATAAATTAACCCTATGCGGTGGGTTTGCAAAATTGTGCAAACTGGCACAAGGCGAGATGGATTTGCATTCATCACGATCACGTCTTGATTTTGACCGTCTTGCCCAATGGATGAAAGAAGCCGGTGCCAATGAAGATTTGCAAAATCAAAGCCGCAACGCCAATACGGCTTTGGAAGTTTTGATGCTGGCACTTGACCATAATATTGCGTTGGGAGATTTGGTTGCCTGTCGCGCCAAAGAAGTTGCACAAGCTGTTGTCTCCGGTCATTGTCATATCGAGATCATTGCGATCAATCGTTTTGGAGATATTGTTGGACATGCCGAATAAAAAGTTATTGATTCTTGGGGGCATCAGGGAAGCTGCACAGTTGGCCCAACAGGTCGTTGATGTTTTTGGCAATAAGCTCGAGGTCGTGATTTCCTATGCCGGGGTGACAGGGCACCAGCCGGATTTACCGTGTGAAATTCGTGTCGGCGGTTTCGGGGGGGCATCGGGTCTGATTAATTATCTTAAAGAAAATAATTTTACACATCTGATTGATGCAACCCATCCATTTGCTGAAAAAATATCCATGCATGCCTATGTGGCCGCACAGGATTTGGAAATTCCGTTTTTGATCCTGTGGCGCGATAAATGGCGGGCACAAATTGGGGATCGTTGGTTGGATGTCCCAGATATGGAGGAAGCCGCCCGTCAGGTTGCGGCCTTCGGTGTAAAAACCTTCTTAACGATCGGTGTCAAGGAACTCTCGGCCTTTGACGGTATTGCTGATGTGGCGATGGTTGTCCGTTTGATGAATGAGCCGGCGCAAAAGTTGCCGCTTGCCAATTATGAATGTGTGATTGCACGTCCGCCTTTTTCTGTGGAAGCGGAACGCGAGTTGATCTGTGAGAAGCAGATTCGATTACTCGTTTCCAAAAATAGTGGGGGCGATGCAACGCGTGCAAAGCTGGAAGCTGCCCGTCTGGAGGGTGTTTCTGTGATTATGATACAGCGCCCACCGCAAGAACCAACCGATTATGTCAACCATCCTCGCGAAGCAATTCAATGGCTTAACATGCATGGCGTTTGAGCTATGCAAAGATGGTAATGCTGCAATGCACAAAATATAGTTGCGACTGCGAACAATAGACCCTATCTCTGCGTAATAGGAACTGGAAATATTACAAACAAGAGAGAGACGAGTTCTATGAGTTTACCTTATCCGATTACGTCATACGGTAGCCGCCATGTCGAATTGACAGGTGGATTGCTGACCCGTTTTGAAGACTTTGTCATTGCACAATTCACAAAATTGAAAGAGCGTCACCGCATTCGCTATGAAATGAGCATTATGAGTGACCGTGAATTGAAAGACCTTGGCATGACACGTTCTGATATTGCGCTGCTTGCAGATGGCAAGTTCAACGCTATTCAGGATCAGCGTCGCTAAAGAATAGCGCGTTTTCTAAACTGGAAAACGCAAGCGTGCACGCAGACCGCCTTGTGGGGAGGTTGTAAGTTGAATATCTCCCCCATGTGCGCGCACAACATCACGGACAATGGACAGACCAAGGCCAACTCCGCCTGTTTGGATATTGCGTGATTTATCAAGTCGAAAGAAAGGTTTGAAAACCTCTTCGCGCATATCTTCGGGGATGCCGGGGCCATTATCGTCAACGCTCACTTCAACACTATCGTTACGCAGCTCAATACTCAACCAGATATGAGTGCCGTATCTCCCCGCATTTTCCACTAAGTTTGTTACACATCGTTTGAATGCATTGGGCCGAACTTGCAGGTAAATATCCTCGGTGCTTTGATAGTCGATGGGGATATCTTTGCGTTTTATGCCTTGTGCAACGGATGCTAGAATTTGTGAAATATTAGTGTCTTCGGGTTCTTCCTCGCCTTCGCCGCGCACAAAATCCAGATAGCCTTCCAACATGTGCTCCATTTCCTGAATATCGTCGCGTAAATCTTTAATGTCCTCTTCCTCACCCATCATGGCAAGTTGCAGTTTCATGCGGGTTAAAGGGGTGCGCAAGTCATGGGAGACACCGGCCAGCATATGTGTGCGTTGTTCAATTTGGCGTTCAATCCGGGCTTTCATTTTTAAAAAAGCGGTTGCCGCCTGTCGAACTTCGCGTGCCCCTTCAGGTTTGAAACGTTCAACATTTTGGCGCTTCCCAAAGGCGTCGGCTGCTTGTGCCAGTCGCCGGATGGGGCGGACCTGGTTGCGCATGAAAATAATAGCAACACCAAACAACAGCATGGAACTGCCGACCATCCATAAGACAAAAACATAGGTTGTTGAACTGAACAGGCGTTTGCGTAGGGCCGTGACGGATAATACACCATCACTGAGTTGCACTTCGATGGTCAGGGTCTTTTTATCCGCGGGTGCAAGAATGTGGTAGGGCAAGCCAACCCGTTCATCCAGTGCAGAGAGTAAAAAGGGATCGGGAATACTGCCTTCTACGATATTTTCATTGTTGGCGAGGATTTCGCCTTTGCGCAAACTGGCCGCCATATTGAAACGTTGTCTGGAAATAAGAAACGTACGTGCCAGTCCGTCTTCGTCGGGATCGTTGCGGATCATATCGACAAGGGCACCGACATCACCGGCCAGACCGCGTGCCAGATATTTGGAAACCTTGTCCCAATGGGCTTCGTAGAAAATGAAGGCCGAAATGACTTGTAGCAGGACCAGCGGAACCACCAAAATCATCAGGGAGCGCCCCAAGAGGCTGCGTGGCAATATTTTCTTGATCATTGTGTCCATGATGTTTGATTTAACTTGGTCGCAGGACGTAGCCTTGCCCACGGACTGTTTGCAGATAACGCGGCATTTTTGGGTCGATTTCGATTTTACGGCGCAGGCGTGTGACCTGTACATCAATGGTTCGATCGTTTCCGGCAATACCAGAAAGTTCTGCCAGTTGTTCCCGGCTGAGGACTTTATTTTCGTTTTCTGCCAGAATAACAAGCAAGCTGGCTTCGGATGCGGTTAAATGTATTTGCGTGCCGTTGCGGCTCAGGATATGGCGTTGACTGTCAAAGACCAAGGCGCCAAGTTGGATCAAGCCTGTCTGGTCTTGCGGTGTGCTGCGTACGACGCGTTTTAAAATATTGTTGATGCGTAAAACCAGTTCGCGCGGTTCAAACGGTTTGGTCAGGTAATCTTCTGCCCCGCATTCCAAGCCGGAAATGCGATCTTCGCCTTCGCTCATGGCCGTGAGCATCAAGACAGGTGTGTCGTTGGATGAGCGGAAATCACGGGCAAAGTCCAGGCCGCTTTCTCCCGGCATCATCAAATCCAGCACAATCAGGTCGAATTCCAACAATCCCAATTTATTGCGGGCATCTTGTGCGTCTTGCGCGATACTGACGTTAAAACCGTTTTCACTGAGAAATTTTTTCAGTAATCGGCGCAAACGTTCGTCATCATCGACAACGAGAATATGAGGTTGTTCGTTCATCATGGGCGACAGTATGCCACCGCACCGCGCCCGTTTAAATCAAAATCAATCCTGTAGATCGTCATTGAGTTGGGCAAACCGTTCTTTTTCGTCTGTGATACCCATCAAGACCTTGCGAAAACCGTCAACGGCATCGGCCCCGGCCAAACGATAAGCCTCGGCAATGCGGCGACTTTGGCTTTTTGAAAGCTGCTGTTCCAGCTTCTGACCTTTGGTTGTCAGGTACAACAGGCGTTGGCGGCGGTCATTTACGCCTGTACGTTGTTCGATGAAGCCTTCATCGACCAACTGGCTGAGGACGCGCGATAGACTTTGTTTTGTAATGGAGAGAATGTGTAGCAGGTCTTTTACCGACATACCGGGTTCACGCCCGACAAAATAAATGACACGGTGATGGGCGCGCCCAAAATTATACGATTCGAGGATATCGTCCGCCTCCCCGGTAAAATCACGGTAGGCGAAAAAGAGAAGTTCCATCGCGAGACGAAGTTCTTCTTCTCGCAAAAACAAAGGATTGGCACGTCTTTTGATATCGGACATTTTTCAAATTATTTTAAACTACGTCAGTAATGTTGACATATATGCCAGAACGAGCTAATAGTGGCAACATCATTTATGCAAAACCCTGCATAAAAGCAACTTTGTTACAAAAGAAGAGAAAAACCATGTCCAACCTTTCGTTTGACGACCGTGACGGTACGATCTGGCATGATGGCGAAATGATTCCTTGGCGCGATTCCAAGGTTCATGTTCTTTCCCATGCCCTGCACTATGGATCTTCTGTTTTTGAGGGTATCCGCGTATATGGCGGGAAAATCTTCAAATTGACGGAACATAGTCAGCGTCTCGTTGAATCTGCCAAAATCCTCGGTTTTAAAATTCCCTATACTGTGGAAGAAATTGATGCGGCGACTCAAAAGGTGGTGGACGAAAACAATATTGTGGATGGTTACATCCGTCCGGTTGCCTGGCGTGGTTCTGAAATGATGGGTGTTTCTGCACAGAAAAACACCATCCATCTGGCAATTGCCGCATGGGAATGGCCGTCTTATTTCGACCCGGAAGCCCGCATGAAAGGCATTCGTCTGGATAACGCGATTTATCGCCGCCCGAACCCGGAAACAGCACCGAGTCGTTCCAAGGCAGCTGGCCTTTATATGATCTGTACACTGTCCAAGCATGCTGCGGAAGACCGTGGCTATCACGACGCGATGATGCTGGATTGGCGTGGACAGGTTGCCGAAGCAACCGGTGCCAATATTTTCTTTGTGAATAAAGCGGGTGAAATCCACACACCGACACCGGATTGTTTCCTGGACGGGATTACCCGTCGTACCGTGATCGGTCTGGCAAAAGACCGTGGGTATAAAATCGTTGAACGTGTGATCATGCCGGACGAGTTGGGTGATTTTGAAGAATGCTTCCTGACAGGGACAGCGGCAGAAGTCACCCCGGTTGCTGAAATCGGTGAATATAAATTTACACCGGGCGATATTTCACGCCAACTGGTGGAAGATTATGATCGTACCGTTCGCGGTCAGGCGTTGGAAAAAATCAACGCCGCTTAAGAACATGATCTGATTATGAAAAAAGGCCTCGTCCGTGTAGACGAGGCCTTTTTTATTACGCGCTGAGAAAGTCCTCAGTCGATAAAATACGGGCATAACTCATGCCAAGTGCCGCCATGAAAGAGGCATGCACCTGTGGGGCGGGCACGGTTTCCCCCTTGAACGTCAGGGCACGTGCGGCGCAGGCATCCTCAATGACCGTTACGGTGAAACCGAAATCGACCGCAGCGCGGGTTGTGGCTTCCACGCACATTTGGCTCATTGCGCCGCAGACGATTAAAGAATCGATGTTTTGAGCTTTTAAGTTTTCCAGTAACGTGGTTTCGAAAAAACTGTTGGGGCGATGCTTTAAAATAACGCTTTCGCCCGCTTGTGGGGCGACGCTGGCACGAATTTGTGCGCCATCTGTATCCGGTAAAAAGAATGGGGCGTTTTTAGCAAGGCTTTCGTGACGAATGTGAAAGATCGAGGAACCCGCTTGACGGAAGTTCTCCAAAAGCATTTTCGCATTTTGGGCAGCCTGTTCCATTTCATGCAATTCAAAGGCACCGTTTGGGAAATAGTCATTTTGAATATCAATGAGGATAAGAGCAGTTTTTGTCATTGTGATCTCCTGAATTATGAACGGTGTTGATTATTCAGCGATTTGAAAAGAAATGAAATTGGCGAAAATGACATTTTTTATGCTATATTCGCCAAATGAAAGAGATATCTCGTAAAACGTCAATTGCAATTTTCGCCTATCCCGATGTTCAGCAGGCGGCTGTTTTGGGACTGGCTGATTTATTTGAGGTCGCAAATCGCAATAGTGCAGCGCAGGCCGGAGGGCAGTTGGATGTTCGTATTCTTTCGGTAGATGATCTTAAAAAACGGGACCTTCCCTTTTGTGACACAATCATATTGCCACCGAGTTTATCGCGAAATCGTCGTTATGATGATCAAGGGATACTTGATTGGATCAAGGCAGAGCATGGGCAAGGCGCAACGGTTTGTTCCATATGCGCCGGGGCGTTCTGGTTGGGGGCCTGCGGACTTTTGGATGGGCGTCCGGTCACAACCCACTGGTTACTGGAAGAAGATTTGCAGCACCAGTTTCCAAAGGCTGTGGTTAATAGTGAGCGCATTTTAATTGACGATTATGATATCGTCAGTGCCGGGGGTCTCATGGCATGGGTTGATTTAGGATTATTTGTGGTGACCCGTTATTTGGGACAGCAAATCACGAGTGCAACCGCACGCCATTTATTGATTGATCCCAGTGGGCGCGAACAAAAAAATTATCGCAGTTTTCGTCCGGTTTTGAATCACGGGGATCCTTACATTTTATCGGTACAGCACGCTTTGGAAAAAAACTACGCCGATCAGGTGAGCGTGGAAGGTCTTGCGGGGCAAGCCCGTATGTCGTCGCGGACGTTCTTGCGACGCTTCAAGGCGGCGACAGGAATAACCCCAACGATTTATCTGCAAAACTTACGGATAGAAAAAGCCCGCGGCTTATTGGAACGCACACGTTTGCCCATCAGCGAGGTCGCTTGGCGCGTCGGATACAAAGATCCATCGGCTTTTAGTCGGGTTTTCAAAGAGATAACCGGCTTGAAGGCAGGTAGGTATCGTGAGCGTTTTAGTATTAATTCATAACCGGTGTTATATCCGGTGCATTGAGGAATTCTTCTTTATCCAATGTCTTGGCGATTTCTTCGAGGCGTGCCATGACGTTTTCTGCATCCGGGTAGCTTTTATGTAAAATCAAATAGACGTTGGTCTTCTTTAGTGTACTAAAGGCGATATCCTCAATCGGGGATTTTTCAAGAATTTCTGCTGCAGGAAAGGCATAGTCCAGAACATAATCGGCACGTCCGTTTGAGAACATAGAAAAGGCAGCACTATGATTCGGAGCGGGATAATTCTGAATTTGATTTTCTTTTTCCTGAATGTATTTCAGCGTCCCGGCATAACTATATCCACGGATGGTAATCACGCTTTTTCCATTCAAATCTTCCAGCGCTGAGATGATGGGCGTTTCTTTTCTATGAAAGACACGAATTTCAACGACGGCAACCGGGTCTTTGCTGACCAGGCAACAGTTCCGCAAAATCGAAGGGGCATTAACCAGCATGGAAAATTTGGACACCCCTTCACGAAGGTTTGCAAACATACGTTTGGCGGGATAATCCTTTGCTTGCCAAGGAATGCCGGCTTTTTCAAATAAAGGTTGGGCAAGCCGGACCAGTGGGTTTTTTAATTTCCCATCGGCATCACGTTGTGTGGTCCAAACAGAAATGTCCGGGTAGGCATATTCAATCTTTTCTGGCGCTGCTTGTGCATCCAGCCAGACGATTGCGTTGCAAAATGAAGCGATCAGGATCAACCTTAAAAACAACATGTTAGTCTTCTCCCCCTTTATGCAGTCAGCACTGAATTAACCGTTTTAATCAAGGCCACTATATCTACAGGTTTGGTCAGGAAACTTTGGAATCCCTCTTCTATGCCGCGCCGGATGGTGTCCGGATGGACATTGGCGCTGAGGGCAAAGACAGGAATATCTTTTGTTTCTTCTTGTCGTTTCAAAATATTTAAGGCCTGAAACCCATCCATACCGGGTAGATTCAGGTCCATGAGAATAAGGTCAAGTTGGTTTGTCGATGCCAGCTCAAGACCTTCTTCAGCGGTCTGGGCTTCTAAAAGTTCAGCTTGATCGAATTTGTCGAAGATTTCCCTGACCAACATCATATTTTCGGGATTATCTTCCACATAAAGAACCCGGCAAGGCAGGAGTTCCAGCCTTTGATTGTTCAGGGAAAAAGCGATTGTGGCTTCTTGATGCTGAACGGGGCTGGCTTGAACGACTTCAAATTCGAACCAGAATGTACTGCCGACACCGGGGGTACTTTCAACACCGATTTGCCCCTGCATCAGATGAACCAATTTTTGGGAAATAGACAGGCCGACACCCGTTCCTTCTGTGTCTGTCGTCTCAGCTCCGAGGCGATTAAAGGGGGTGAAAAGCTGATCAATTTGATCCGATGTTAATCCGTTGCCGGTGTCCGTAACCTTGATGCGCAACCAACGTTTCTTTTCAACGCTGAGCGATATTTCCACGCGGCCTTGCGGGCGGTTATATTTAATTGCATTAAAGCATAAATTCATCAGAACCTGACTGAAGCGTGTCACGTCTGCGATGATTTGTACGTCTGGTGGGACGTTATCGTAGTTTGTGGAAATGCTGACTTCGTAGTCCCGGGCGGCGGCTTCCAACAAGTCGATATTGTCGTTTATGGTATCGATCGGGGAAATCACTTCCATATCAAGATTGATTTTTCCGGCTTCCACTTTTGAAAGGTCGAGGATTTCATTAATCAGGGTTAGCAAATGATTGCTGGCACCGAGAATTTGATCGACATATAGGGCTTGTTGTTTATCAAGGGCTTTTTTCGGGTTCATAACCAAAAGCTGTGCAAAACCTAGGATGCCGTTGAGCGGGGTGCGTAATTCATGGCTCATACTGGAGATGAATTCGCTTTTCGCCTTGCTGGCCACATCGGCCTTTTCTTTGGCTTTTTGCAGTTGTTCCTGATAGTGAACCTGATCGGTCACGTCACGCGCTGCCCCGCGATAGCCCATAAATTGATTGTTGGTATCATAGTAGGGACGCCCGCTGAGTTCGATGACGCGTATCTGTCCGTTACGGGTTTTTAAACGATAGCGGAAATCTTCAAGCGGCAATTCATTCCTGAGGATTTCGTCGTAGGCCTGCCATATATCAGGTTCATAATCGGGCGAGAGATAAGCCGCAAGGGCATGGCGCTGCTTGCCTAGAATATCTTCTTGTGAAAGGCCAGTGACTTCATAGCAACGGCTGGATACATAGGTGAAACAGTGGTTTTCACCTGTTTCCCAAAACCAGTCGGAGGCCGATTCTGCGATATCGCGCAAGCGTTGTTCGCTGTTTTTGAGGGATTGTTGAACGTATTCGCGTTCGACGATTTCCTGGCTCAGGTGTTGGGTGCGTTCATGGACGCGCAATTCCAACTGGGAATTGATGGTCTGGACTTCTTCATAGGCATGTTGCAGGCTTTTATTAGTCTCGGCCAATGTGTTGAATGTCGCGCGCAGTTTGTCGCCCATATGGTCAAAGCTTTTGCGCAGAGACTGAATTTCATCATCTTTGGGATCGTGTTCGTAAAGCCCGTCAATATCCGATTGTGCCAACTCCTGTGTGATACTTTCTACTTTTTCTGCAAGGGCGCCCAACCTGCGTGCAACCAAGCGATAGAAGATGGCAAACATAAACAGGGCGACAAAGAACGTTTTGACGCCGTTGCTTAATAAAATGCCGAGTGCTTTTGAAAAAACGCGTTCGTAAATTTGATCAAGGCTGGCAACAACGTTGAGGCTCCCAATGTTTACCTGTTCACCGCGTTTATCGTAAATCAGGGGATAGGCGCGTTCGATCACATGTTCGGATTTTTTGGCGCCGGCTTCCCAGGCGCTTTTTCCATTCTCGGTTTTGACGACCACATGCTCAATATTGCGCAGATTTACCAAGCCTTCTAAGGATAAAAGAATTTGTTCTTCATCGAAGCTCCAGACGCTACCTGAAATTGTCGGGACGTTCACGGTAACGCTGTTGAGTGTGACGTCCAGATCATTGCGTTGCTCGGTATAATCTACAAATAACTGTATTGCAGTTATGAAAAAGGTAATCAAAGAGCTGAACGCAATGATAAGCGTCATCAGCTTTTTTCCGATTTTATTTCCTTTTTTCAAATACGAAGCCATCTTGTGAACGTGTCTCTGAGTAACGAACGTGATTTTTATAAGATGATAGGGGAGGATAAAACGAAAAGATAGTGTTTATCTTGCCTTAAATGGTCAAACGATGTGAGTTTTGACCAACCTCAATTACCTATCAGGCAGGCTTAGTTAGATTTCAGCATAGGTTGAAGTTGTACCTGAGGGGGCGCTTCCGCCATATTGTGTTTGATGGAGATTAAAATGAAAGACCGCTTAACGATTAGTGCGGCTCGAAACATTTTCTTCGGGGGAACAATTTTCTTCTTTGCGATTTTCACTTTGTTGGTCGTCCAATCTGTTATGTTTGTTGACGAATCCTCAAAGCCGGAAAATCTGAACGAGAAGATCGCCCTTGGGAAAGAAGTTTGGGAACGGCATTCTTGTGTTAACTGTCACAGCTTGCTTGGTGAAGGCGCTTATTTCGCACCGGAACTGGGTAACGTTTGGGTTCGTCGTGGTGGACGCGATGACGCCGAAGGGGCAGCCGATTTCATTAAGGAATGGATGAAAGCCATGCCCACAGGTGTTGAAGGCCGCCGCCAAATGCCGCAGTTTAACTTGACGGAAGAAGAACTGGACGGGCTGGTTGAATTTTTCAAATGGACCAGTGAAATCAATACCCAAAACTGGCCGCCGAATGACGCGGGCTAATGGGTGAAAGCTGAGGACATTATTATGAAATATCAATCTCAAAAAGTGGCACTTTACTACTTTACGGGTGCCCTCGTTTTGTTCGTTGCCCAGGTGCTGTTCGGCTTGTTAGCCGGTGCCGTCTATGTGGTTCCGAACATGTTGGCAGACGTTCTGCCGTTTAACGTAATTCGTATGGTTCACACCAACGCGCTGATCGTATGGCTATTGATGGGCTTTATGGGTGCAGCTTACTATCTGGTTCCGGAAGAAGCGGAAACAGAATTGCACAGCACCAAATTGGCGATCATTCAGTTCTGGGCGTTCTTCCTGGGCGCTGCTGCGATCGTGGTTAGCTACCTGTTGGGTAACCACGGTGGTCGTGAATTCCTTGAGCAGCCGCTCTGGGGTAAAATCGCGATTGTTATCGTTGCGCTTATTTTCCTGTTCAACCTGACAATGACAGTGTTGAAAGGTCGTAAAACAGCCGTTTCTTTGGTGCTGTTGGTCGGTCTTTGGGGTGTTGCAGTATTCTTCCTGTTCGCTTTCTACAACCCGGTAAACCTCGTACTGGACAAAATGTTCTGGTGGTGGGTTGTTCACCTGTGGGTAGAAGGTGTTTGGGAATTGATCATGGCATCAATCCTGGCCTTCTTGATGATCAAGCTGACCGGTGTTGACCGTGAAGTTGTGGAAAAATGGTTGTACCTGATCGTATCTTTGACATTGTTCACTGGTATCTTGGGTACAGGTCACCACTACTACTGGATCGGGACTCCGGGTTACTGGCAGTGGATCGGTTCCATCTTCTCTACTTTGGAAGTTGTTCCGTTCTTTGCGATGGTCGTCTTTACTTTCTACATGGTTTACAAAGGTGGTCGCGACCACCCGAACAAAGCAGCTCTGCTGTGGGCTTTGGGTTGTGCTGTTATGGCCTTCTTCGGTGCTGGTGTATGGGGCTTCCTGCATACATTAAGCGGCGTAAACTACTATACTCACGGTACGCAGATTACAGCTGCACACGGTCACTTGGCATTCTATGGCGCTTACGTCATGGTTAACATTGCCATCATGACTTATGCATTGCCGAACCTGCTGGGCCGTTCACCTTACAACCAAATGCTCAACATGTGGGGCTTCTGGATCACTACTTCTGCGGTTTCGTTCATGACATTCGTTCTGACGTTCGCTGGTACGGTCCAAACTCACCTGCAACGTGTTTTGGGTGAAGGTTTCATGGACGTACAAGATCAACTTGGTCTGTTCTACATGATGCGTCTGGGCTCTGGTGTTGTTGTGGTACTTGGTGCGGTTATTATCGTCGTATCACTGCTGCTGCCGGGCAAAGAGAAACAGGCATAATTCTGCCATTCTCTTAAGGTAAATGGGGGGCTATAGGGTTGTATTATCAACCTTATGGCCCTTCTTTTTGGAAAAATGTTAACAATAGAAAAAGCTAATATCATGACAAAATCCATCCCACATTACGTCGAAGCATCCAATGAATGTACCCTGTTTGAACAGGCATTTAAAAATAAGCTCCCTCTTTTGCTCAAAGGGCCGACTGGGTGCGGGAAAACCCGTTTCGTCAGCCATATGGCTGCGCGACTCGGTTTGCCGCTCTATACGGTATCTTGTCATGACGATTTAACGGCGGCGGATTTAACTGGACGTTACCTGCTGAAAGGCGGGGATACGGTTTGGACAGATGGTCCTTTGACCCGCGCCGTGCGTGAAGGCGGGATTTGTTATCTGGATGAAGTCGTGGAAGCGCGCAAAGACGTAACCGTTGTTTTGCACCCCTTGACGGATGATCGCCGTGTTTTGCCTTTGGATCGTACCGGTGAAGAATTGGTTGCACCGGATAACTTTATGTTGGTTGTCTCTTATAACCCCGGTTACCAGAATGTGATGAAATCCTTGAAACCCAGTACGCGACAGCGTTTTCTCGGTGCCGAGTTTGATTTCCCGGAACTGGAACTGGAAACAAAAATTATTGCGGGGGAAAGTGGTCTGGAAGAAGATCGCGTGCGTCCGCTGGTTCGTTTGGCCAATAAATTGCGTGAAATGAAGGGACAGGACCTTGAAGAAGGGGTGTCTACACGTTTGGTCGTTTATTGCGCAAGCTTGATTAAAGCAGGTATGTCAGTTGATGAAGCGGTTTTACATGCGATGATCGAGCCTTTGACCGATGAACCCGACGTGAAGGAAGGCTTGTTGGAAGTCGTTCGCGTCACATTCGGATAAAAGAACATGAGTTGGATGGAGGTCATAGAGGTCGAGGAATTTGTCGGCTCGCATTGGCACAGGATCATCAGCAACGGGGTGGCCAGTTATGGATCCCACCCCGACGCGGCGGTGACACTGGATCAGGTGCGTGCGTCCCTTGGCGTCTTTTTCCGGGGTCTTGGCGGCGCCAAGGGTGTGGAAATCGCAGCGGCAAAAAATGAAACGTCGCACCACCGACTGTCATTCCGTCAACGTTTGGGGATGGGAGAAGAACGAACGATTCGCCCGACACTTGACGGGCATACATTAATGCTGCCGATCGAGCTGGATATCTTTCCCGAAAAGCAGTTGAACAAAGAACTTTTCTATTGGTTATCCGCCTTTTTTGCCGCAAGTCCGGATGATAAGCTGGAAGAAACGGACAATGCCTTTCA
The DNA here is from genome assembly GCF_048267425.1 of Terasakiella sp. Classification (GTDB taxonomy): domain Bacteria; phylum Pseudomonadota; class Alphaproteobacteria; order Rhodospirillales; family Terasakiellaceae; genus Terasakiella. The sequence goes on along the minus strand of NZ_JBLWXN010000002.1, from coordinate 568,003 downwards.
TCGTGACTTGATGTTTTTAAAACGGGTTTATGAAGTCCAGCTTTCTGTCTTGCAGGAATTACCTGGCATTCGTCCGATCTGGACGCGCCTGTCTTATGGGTTGCGTATGATGCGCCCGAAAAAAGGTCTGCCGCCGCTGGAAAATATGGTTGAAGATATCGTCCTTTATTTGTTGGGCGGTGAGAAACCCGAAAATTCAGCAATGGCTTATATCTTTGAAGGTGGTGCGTTGCCTGATGACGAGGTTTTGCAATATAAGCCGTTTTTGCCTGTCCCGTTGTGGGGGGAAATTCTCGAACGCGAGATGTCCAACGTTAAAAAAGGCGATCAGGAAATGGGCGGCGATATGTCGCGCAAGCAGGCGACTGATCGTAAGCTTCGGTCTCAACGTCGTGAACTGGATCAGGCCAACCGCGATGACGGGTTCTTTTTGCACATTTACGACAAGATCATGTCCATTGCCGATATGTTGAATGTGAATCGTAACGTAGAAGACGAAGAAGAAGACGAAGCGGTTAAGGCCATTGACGATCTGGAACGGGTCACGGTTAGTGAGCATGATAAAAAGGCGGCAACCAAGATCAAAATGGATCTGGATTTGCCCGGGGATGAGGTGGATGAAACCCGCCTGACCGGGGAAAAAGTCTTGCCGGAATGGCATTATCGTAAGGGCATTTATCTTCAGGATCATTGCCGTGTTCTGATCCGCACGGGTTTGGAAGAAGGGGAAGACTGGACACCGGATGAAGCTGCGAGACGGCGTATTCGCCGGGTGAAACGTCAGTTCGAAGCCTTGCAGGCCAAACGCGAAGTCCTGCACGCCCAACCTGATGGGGAAGAACTGGACCTTGAAGCGGTTGTGCGCGCACGTGCCGATATTCAGGCCAGTGGGCGCTCCAGTAACCGTCTTTATTTATCCAGTCGCATGCAAACACGTGATCTGGCAATTTCCTTGCTGGTTGATGTTTCGCTTTCAACCGATAGCTGGCTGGATAACCACCGGGTAATTGACGTGGAAAAAGAAGCCCTGACCATTTTAGGCAATGGTCTGGCAGCGTGTGGGGATGATTTTGCGATCAATACCTTTACTTCGCGCAAACGCGATTATGTCCGGGTGGATTGTCTCAAAAGCTTCGACGAGCCTTTCGGTCCGAAGGTGCAACGCCGAATTTCAGCTTTGAAACCGGGGTATTACACCCGAATCGGGGCGGCATTGCGCGCGGCGGCGGAAGATCTGGCAGAACGTCCCAACCGACAAAAATTGTTGTTGGTGATTACCGATGGGAAACCCAACGATGTGGATCATTACGAAGGCCGTTACGGTATCGAAGATAGCCGCAAGGCCGTACAGGAATGTCGCCAAATGGGATTGAGCGTTTTCGGGGTGACGGTAGATCAAAAAGCACAAGATTATTTCCCTTATATTTTTGGGCGGGGGTCTTATCAAATCGTCGGGCATGTCGCCAAATTATCGACGGCCTTACCGAAAATTTATCGCCAATTAGTAAAGGGTTCATAGATGGAACAAGTTGAAGAAGGTGGTGGCTGGGGAGCGTTAGACGATCTGCCCGGCAACCCGATGATGTGGATTTTGATCATCAGTGAATTGCTGGTGTTCGGCGCGTTCTTCCTGAGTTTTGGGGTTTCGCGCATGCTGGACCCGGTTGGTTTTGGCCAATCACAAGCCCTGTTGGATGGTGTCTATGGCGGGGTGAACACGATTGTGTTGATCACCAGCGGATTTTTATGCGCTGTTGCGGTGGAAACTAAATCCATACAACGCGCCCGCGGATTATTGGCCGGTGCGATTGCATTGGGTGGTGTCTTCGGTGTGATTAAAATGATCGAATATGGCGACAAGTTTGATCATGGCATCGGCATTGAAACCGACACGTTCTTTACGCTGTTTTTCCTGATGACCGGTTTTCATTTTCTGCATGTTATTTTCGGCATGATTTTGTTGGGGATTGGAATCTGGAAACCACGCCGCGATATTTTGGAAACGGTTTGTGCATTCTGGCATATGGTCGATTTAATCTGGGTGCTGTTGTACCCGCTGGTTTATTTGGCGAGGTAGAAAAATGACACGCTTATTTATTGTCTGGGCGGTATTGGTCGGCTTGACCGTTCTGTCCATGATCAGCGGGCAGGCCGGCAGCGATGTGCCGCACCTTTCCGTTATGGCGTTGGCCCTGTTGTTTGGCTTTAGCGTTTTAAAAGCCGAAGGTATCTTGCGCCATTTTCTCGACCTCAGGTCTTCCAGCCCCGGATGGCGTGGTGGATTTACAGCCTTTTTGATCGGTTTGGCAGTTGTTCTGTTCGCCATGACCGCGTTTAAAATTTAAAACTTGTTTCTTCCTGCCAAGCCTTTTTCTGTATTTCATAGAAAAAGGCTTGGCGCTTCCGTGGCTTACTGCTATGGGACATTATGCAATGGACCATAAAAACGGAAGCGCAGTGTCCTGTGGATGAAGAAAAAATCTTCGCACTTGTTGCACGGGCGCTTGGGGAAAACTGGACAACCAAATCTTCCCACCAGCTTCGGATCGGTCGTGATCCTGTCAAAGATCTGTCACTGGTCGCCTTTTTAAAGGATGAACTGGTTGGAACCGTGCGCCTGTGGGACATTCAAGCCGGTAATGCCGGGGATGCGTTGTTGTTGGGGCCGCTGGCGGTTGAACCAAGATTGCATGGTCTGGGGCTGGGTAAGGCCATGTTGTTAAAAGTCATCGATTTGGCAGGCAAGGCCGGATATGGCGCGATTGTTCTGGTGGGCGATGGACCTTATTACGAACGCGTCGGTTTCAGTGCAAAACCAACATGGTTGATGCGCATGCCGGGACGTTACGATCAAAACCGTTTGTTGGGATATGAATTGATCGAAGGTTACCTGAGCGGCAAAGACGGTGTGATTACACGCTAGAACCTTTTAGTCTCTTTGCGTTCTGCTTTAGAAAAAGAATCATACTCCTGTCTTCAAAATGTAATGACCTACATGTTTGTCTCTATCGGTTGTATCGATGGGGAAAGGTTCGGTTTTGCATATTTTGATCGTTACAGACGCGTGGCATCCGCAGATTAACGGGGTGGTGCGGGTGCTGGATACATTGCGCACACGTTTGATGGATCGGGGGTTTGAAGTCAGTGTGATTTCTCCCAGTGATTTTATAACTGTTCCTTGTCCCGGTTACGCTGAAATTCCGCTGGCTGTTTTTCCGCAACGAAAAATCCGTTCCATGCTGAAACGCATGCGCCCGGATGTGATCCATATTGCGACGGAAGGTCCGATCGGCTGGTCGATGCGCAAGGTCTGTCTCAAAAAAGGACTGCCTTTTACAACGGCTTATCACACCAAGTTTCCGCAATATGTCCATGAACGTCTGCCGTTTCTGTCCCTTGATCGTCTGTATGGCGTGATGCGTAAGTTTCATGGGCCGAGCAAATGCGTCTTTTCCCCATCGCACAGTGTGGCCAAAGAATTGGCCCGTTTTGGGTTTGAAAATGTCTTTGAATGGTCGCACGGGGTGGACACGGATACTTTTAGCCCACAGGAAAAAGATTTTTTTGATTTACCACGCCCGATCCATATGTATGTCGGGCGTTTGGCGGTGGAAAAAAATATTCCGGCTTTTCTCGATCTGGATTTACCCGGTTCTAAAATCGTTGTTGGTCCGGGACCATTGCGCGAAGAATTGATGGGAAAATACCCGGATGTCTTATTCCATATCCCCTACAGTGATCGGGAATTGGCCCTGTGTTATTCTGCAGCCGATGTTTTTGTCTTTCCCAGTTTAACCGATACATTTGGTCTTGTGATGGCGGAAAGTCTGGCGTGTGGCGTGCCTGTTGCGGCCTATCCGGTGTCCGGCCCGCTGGATGTATTCGGACAGCAGGCCGCTTGCGAGACATCGTTTGGGGCCTTGCATGATGATTTGGGAAAGGCGGTGAAAAAAGCATATGGCAAGCTTGTTCCAGCCTGTCGCAGTCATGCCCTTCATTTTTCATGGGACCGGGTGGTTGCGGAATTTCTCGACAACATTTATCCGATTGACCCGGCCTTGAAAGACAAGCGTTGGAAAGTGCGCAAACGTTCTGCAAAGTTTATTAAGGAAGCGTCTTAGTTTTTTCTATCTTGGCGGCACAGGTCTTGACCTCGGGTATTTTACCGTAAGGGTCAAGTTCCGGGTTGGTGAGAAGGTTGGCTGCTGCTTCTTTAAAACAGAATGGAATAAAAACCATGCCGGGGGGGACATCGCGGTCCGGGCGCGCATGAATATCGACAGTGCCACGCCGTGTGGAAACGGTGATGATGTCACCGGCTTCGATATCGCGTTTTTTCATTTCCTTCGGGTTTAAGCAGGCAACGGGCAGGGCTTCTATTTGATCCAGTACGCCTGCGCGCCGTGTCATTGCCCCGGTGTGCCAATGTTCCAGCATACGTCCGGTTGTCAGGACGAAAGGATAGTCGGTATCTGGCACTTCATCCGGTGGGATCAAATCGGTGGGGACGATGCGTCCTTTGCCCGTCTCGGTCGGGAAACCATCCCCAAACAGAACGGCCTGATCGTTGGGGTAGGTTAGGCTGTTTTCAGTTTCCAACCGCTCCCATGTAATCGCGTTGAGTGAATCCATGACACTGGACATTTCACGGTAGACATCACGCACATGATCATAAGACCAGTTGAGCCCCAGACGATTGGCAATCTCGCAAATGATCCAAAGGTCTTGTTTGGCCTCACCCGGCGGATCAAGGGCTTGGCGGCCTAATTGCACCTGTCGGTTGGTGTTGGTGAATGTACCTGTTTTTTCAGGAAAGGCACTGGCGGGCAAGACCACATCGGCGTACATGGCTGTTTCTGTCAAAAAGATATCCTGCACGACCAGATGGTCTAAGGAGGCCAAAGCCTTGCGGGTATTGGTGGTGTCCGGGTCCGACATGGCGGGATTTTCACCCATAATATACATGGATTTAATCTGTCGAGCCTGAATAGCATGGATGATTTCAACAACCGTCAGTCCGGGGCTTGGATCAAGTTCAGCCTGCCAAAAATCGGCAAAACGCTCATGAATGGCTTGATCCCCAACGGCCTGATAATTGGGGTAGACCATCGGGATTAATCCGGCGTCCGATGCGCCTTGAACATTGTTTTGTCCCCGCAAAGGGTGCAGGCCGGTGCCATCGCGCCCGATGTGCCCGGTGATCAGGGCCAATGCGATCAGGCAACGAGCATTATCGGTGCCGTGGACATGTTGGCTAACGCCCATTCCCCAAAAGATCAGGGCACGCTTTGCCTTGGCATAAAGGCGGGCAATTTTGCGAATTTCATTGGGTTCAATGCCGCAAACCGGGGCCATGTCTTCCGGGCTGAAAGATTGGATATGGCTGCGTAGCTTTTCAAAATCCTGTGTGTAGGTTTTGACATATTCGTGATCAACAAGGTTTTCGTCGATAATGGTGTGGATCATGGCGTTCAGCAGGGCGACATCGGCCCCGGATTTAAATTGCACCATATGGTCGGCAAATCGACTAAGGGCTTGGCGACGCGGGTCCATGACGATCAGTTTGGCCCCTTGTTTAACTGCCTTTTTAATATAAGTGGCGGCAACTGGATGGTTTTGGGCCGGGCGCGCACCGATGACGATAATGACATCGGATTTTAACGCATCCATAAACGGGGCGGAAACGGCGGCAGACCCAATCCCTTCCATCAAGGCGGCGACGGAAGATGCATGACATAGGCGGGTACAGTGATCCACATTGTTGGTGCCAAATCCGCTACGGATCAGTTTTTGAAACAGGTAGGCTTCTTCATTGGACCCTTTGGCCGACCCAAAACCAGCGAGTTCCGACCCCTTGAACGATTTAAAACCATTTGCGGCCTTTTCCAGTGCTTCATCCCATGTGGCTTCGCGAAAATGGCTCAAAGGGTTGGCGGGGTCCATTTGTTCTTTTTGTGCGCCTTCCTTGCGGATCAAAGGTTTGGTCAGGCGTTGTGGATGATGGATGTAATCAAAACCAAAACGCCCTTTTACACAGAGCTTTTCTTCATTTGCTGGACCATCGCGGCCATCGACACGTATAAGACGGTTATCCTGTACATGATAGGTCAATTGACAGCCGACCCCGCAGAAAGGACAAAGCGAGTCCACACGTTTCAAACTGTTTGATGCTGTAACCGCTTCCCCTGTTTGCGGATCACGCGGCAACAAGGCCCCGGTTGGGCAGGACTGGATACATTCCCCGCAGGCCACACATGTACTGTCAAACACCGGATCGTTTTGATCAAAGGCAATGGTGGAACGCGCCCCGCGCCCAAACATACCGAGGACATCGTTGCTTTGCAGATCCTGACAAGCGCGAATACAGTTGGTACATTGAATACAGGCGTTCAAATTGACAGCCAAGGCCGGATGGGTGAAATCGGGTTCAAGGGTTGGGCGTGGCGAAAAGCGTGAAGTTTGGATACCAACCTCATCCGCCATTTGCCAGAAGTGCGCGTTCGGGTCTGGGCTTTGGTTGCGTTCAGGGTGATCTGAAATCAACAACTCCATAATCATCTTGCGTGATTTTGTGACCCGTTCTGAATGGGTGTGAACCTTCATGCCGTCTTGGGCGGTGCGTTTGCAAGATGCGGTTAATGTGCGTTCGCCTTCGACCTCGACCACGCAAAGGCGGCAATTTCCGTCCGTCTTGTTATGTGTATGATAACCGGAACAAAGATGCGGCAGGGAAAGGCCTTCGCGTTTGGCAATATCAAACAGGGTTTCATTTTGTTCTGCATGAACAGTTTTGCCGTTTAGGGTGAAGGAAATCATGCAAAATCCTCCGCAAAATATGTCAGGGCAGACAGCAGCGGATTGGGGGCGGCTTGTCCCAGTCCGCAAATGGAACTATCGCGCATGACCGCACATAATTCTTGTGCCAAGTCTGTATCCAGAGTGTGCCGAAGCATTTCAGAAAGCTTGTCACAGCCGACGCGACAAGGCGTGCATTGTCCGCAGCTTTCATGGTTAAAGAAATCCAGCAGATTTGTGCAGACAGTTTTCATATTATCGTGATCGGATAAGACAATGACGGCCGCCGACCCGATAAAACAACCGTATTGTTCCAGCTCTCCAAATCCCAGCGGCAGGTTTGCCAGATGGGCAGGTAAAATCCCGCCGGATGCGCCACCGGGCAAATAGGCCTTGAACTTATGGCCTTTCAACAGACCACCACCATATTGGGTGATCAGTTCTTGGGCAGTGATGGTCAGTGGGGCTTCGTATACGCCCGGTTTTCGGATGCGACCGGATAGGGAATAAAACCGTTTTGATCCGGCCTCAATTCCGTTTTGCAGGATGTCCTGTACCCGCCAAAGGGTTTCCACATTATTGATCAGGGTCGGGCGACCAAATAAGCCTTGCTGGGCAGGATAGGGTGGTTTGATGCGTGGAAGGCCGCGTTTCCCTTCCAGACTTTCTAGAAGGGCGGTTTCTTCCCCGCAGATATAGGCACCAGCTCCCCTACGTAAGTGAATGACATGCCCGTCTGTATCAATCTTTGGCAATTCGGTTTGCAGGATTTGGCGGATATCGGCATATTCATCACGTAAATAGATGTAAATGTCTTTGGCGTTGATGACATCGGCGGCGATCAATGCCCCTTCAATAACTTTATGCGGGTTGGTTTCAAGACAGTGGCGGTCTTTGAATGTGCCGGGTTCGCCCTCATCGGCATTGATGACCAAAACGGCATTTGTGGCTTTATCAAAAAACCGCCATTTATCAGCAACTTTAAATCCGGCCCCGCCCAAACCGCGCAAGTTTGCGGCTTCCAAGGCGTGTAAGACCTGATCCGGTTGCCCCTTATATTGGCGATAGATGGCATAATCATATGCCGCATAATCTATATAAGAGGGCGTCGCTTTCTGTGTGTGTGGCAAGGAAACCGGGGCTTCAGCACACCGCCCCACGCACGGTACAGGCGTCCCCTTACTGCCCCCAAACATCGCGCAGGTCAGACTGACACAGGATTGTTGCGGGGCAGGTGGGCCGTTTAAATGAAAATGTGCATAAAAACTGGCAACTTCATAGACTTGAGCCTGTGACAGGCGCATAACCTCGGCCAAGGCGGAGATACTTTCTTTATCCAGATGACCGAAAGCATCCTGAACGATATGCAGGTTTTCGATTAACATGTCGCGCTGTTGTGCATTTGGCCCAAGCAACTGAGCGATTTTTTCACAACGGCTCGGGTCCGCAATGCGGCCTTTGGGAAAGAATCTCTTTTTCATAGGCGAACTATATCAGATATCAGCCATTTTCACGCCGGTTTTCTTGCAGACGGTACGTAAGGCAAAACTGGATCGGATGCGGGAGACACCGGGCATGCGTGACAGGTAATTACGATGGATATGTTCGTAACCTTCCGGGCCAGCGCACGCAATACGCAATAAATAATCCGCATCCCCCGACATCAGGTAACACCCGCGCACGTCCGGGCAATTGATAACCGCGTGTTCAAAAGCATCGACGGTTTCCTCGCTTAGACTGCGTAAGGTGATTTCCACGAAAACATTGGTGGGTTTGCCGACGGCGGCCTGATTGACCAGCATGGCATAACCATCGATGTAACCGTCGTCTTCCAGTCGTTTTACACGGCGCAAGCAGGCCGAGGGGGACAGGTTAACCGCATCGGCGAGGTCTGCGTTGCTCATGCGTCCATCGCGTTGCAGGAGGGTGAGAATCTTACGATCTGTTCTATCTAGGTCATTCATTGCATAATAATTCTGTAAAATTAAAAATAATTCGAATTATATGCGTTAATTTATGGTTTTCATAGTGCGATTTCGTAGCACATTCGAGAGATCTTGATATAGCATCATCGCATAACAAAATTATATGTATTCAAGGGATGATTCACCCTGGTTTTCAAGGAGAGAGAGAATGCTTATCGGTGTACCCAAAGAAATTAAAAACCATGAATATCGCGTTGGTATGACGCCGAGCTCTGTGCGCGAAATGGTACATCACGGCCATGAAGTACTGGTCGAAACCTATGCCGGAAACGGTATCGGATTCAGCGACGCGGATTACGAAGCAGCGGGCGCAAAAGTTGTTGGAACGGCGGCTGAAATTTTTGATCGTGCCGAAATGATCATCAAGGTGAAAGAACCGCAGAAAGTAGAATATGAACAACTGAGTGAAGATCAGTTGCTCTTTACATATCTGCACCTTGCCCCCGATGCTGAGCAAACAGCCGGTTTGGTGAAATCCGGTGCAACCTGCATTGCCTATGAAACCATTACGGATGCACATGGCGGTTTGCCTTTGCTGGCACCAATGTCTGAAGTTGCGGGTCGTATGTCCATTCAGGTGGGTGCAAACGCCATGCAAAAAGCCAATGGCGGCAGTGGGATCCTGCTGGGTGGTGTGCCGGGTGTTCAGCCCGGGCGTGTTGTTGTTATCGGCGGTGGTGTTGTTGGTACAAGCGCGGTCCGTATGGCAATGGGGCTGGGCGCGGATGTAACCGTGCTGGATAAATCACTGGCACGTCTGGCCTATCTTGATGATATCTTTGGGTCGCGTTTGAAAACACAATATGCAACGGTCGATGCCACAGAAGAACTTGTCTATGGCGCTGATCTGGTTGTTGGTGCGGTCTTGGTTCCGGGTGCAGCTGCGCCTAAGCTGATCCGTAAAGAACAATTGTCTTCAATGAAAAAAGGTTCCGTCATTGTAGATGTTGCAATTGATCAGGGCGGGTGTTTTGAAACATCCAGAGCCACGACCCACCAAGACCCGACTTACATTGTTGATGATGTGGTTCATTACTGTGTGGCCAATATGCCGGGTGCGGTTGCCCGTACGTCAACTTTTGCATTGAACCATGCCACCTTGCCGTTTGCTCTGGCGCTGGCCGATAAAGGCTGGAAGAAAGCTTGTGCAGACGATGTGCATTTGCTGGCAGGTCTGAACGTTCACAATGGCCGTGTGACTTACAAGGCCGTTGCGGATGATCTGGGTTATGATTATCTCGATCCGACAACCCTGATCTAGGAACCTGAAATCAGGTTCTTGAAACCGGTGCTTCTTTGTTGCCCGTAAAGAAGCACCGTTTTTTTCCGATGGAATATGGCGTTTTAGCCTATTGGTTTAGACATATTGTCCAGCGCAATAGCCGGATGCCCATGCCCATTGGAAATTAAAGCCTCCTAAATGCCCGGTCACGTCAATAACCTCCCCGACGAAATAAAGACCGGGCACTTTTTTTGCCTCAAACGTTTTGGATGACAACTCGTTGGTATCGACACCGCCACGCATAACTTCGGCTGTGCGATATCCTTCCGTCCCACTGGGCAGCAGGTGCCAGTCATTGATGGATGCCGCCAAGGCATGCAGTTTTTTATCGGGTTGATCCGCGAGCTTTCCTTTGCAATCGGCTTGTTCGCTCAGGCGCTGCGCCAATCGTTTGGGCAGGATGGTCGCGATGACGGTCTGGGCTTCCTGTTTCGGCTGGTCCTGTTTTGCTTTTTTCAGCAATTCAAAGACGTCAGTGTCGGGGGCAAGGTTAATCTGGACTTCTTGGCCCGGTGTCCAGAAGGATGAAATTTGTAAAACGGCCGGACCACTAATGCCCTTGTGGGTAAATAATAAAGCTTCGCGAAATTCGGTCTTGCCCAGTTTGATGACAGCTTCAAGGGCAATGCCTTGAAATCCGGCTAATTTATCGCGGGTGTCTTGATCAAAGGTAAAGGGCACAAGGGCGGGACGGGGATGGATCACGTTTAATCCCATCACTTCGGCCTGTTTCAAACCGAAATTGCTGGCCCCGATTTTGGGGATGGACAACCCGCCTGTTGCAATGACGAGATGTTCACATTCAATTTCGTGTTCGTTGCTCATAATTAAAAAGCCGCCGTCGCGCGTGCTGACGCCTTCTACTTTGGTGTTCAGGCGGATGTCTACATTGGCCTTTTTGCATTCTTTTTCCAGCATATCGATGATTTGCTGGGCGCTGTCGTCACAAAAAAGTTGCCCGTGGTCGCGTTCATGGTAGGTGATACCGTATTCGGAAATCAAACTGATGAAATCCCAGTTTGTATAGCGTTTCAGGGCGGATTTACAAAAATGTGGATTTTCTGACAGATAGTTTTTCGCTGTAATATCCATGTTGGTGAAATTGCACCGTCCACCACCGGAAATTCTGATTTTTTCCGCCAGTTTTTTGGCGTGATCAATCACCCATGTTTTCCGCCCGCGTTTTCCTGCCTCAATGGCACACATCATGCCGGCTGCACCGGCCCCGATAATCAGTACATCCACTTTTTGAGTCGCCATGACATCTTCCATATTGTGCGGTGCTAAAAAACTACCTTCTGCATCAAGTTGGCCGTTCTGTCCAGCTTTGTACATGTGAAATGATTTTTGGGAATTGATTTTTCGAAAGAATGTGACAGATTGTTCAACAGATACATAAGGATGATGAAGCAATGACGATTGCATTTGCGGCAAAGGCCGTGCCGGAACTGATTTTTGCGCGCGGCTCTTTTGACAGTTTGCCTCGACGAGCTGCGGCTTATGGCACGAATGTGTTGTTGATCGGGGATGCTTATTTGCAAAATCATCCGAGCCTGCTGAAAGAAGTGAGCGACAAACTGATTGTTGCCGGATTGCGGGTGGATCATGTCAGCGCGCGTGGGAAGCAAACGCAGGAAGCCAGCCGTAAAATCACCAACGCATATGATCTGGAACAATATGATTGCGTGATCTCGTTAGGGGGCGGACGTGCGATAGATACAGGAAAGCTGGTTGCAAAATCGTGCCCTCATATTGCTGTGCCGACAACGGCCGGGTCCGGTGCCCCGATGAATGGCGTGATTTTTGGTGGGGCCGAAGCGGTTGAAGAAACGTTCAATTCATTTTTGGTACCGGATCTCGTGATCGGCGATCCGGCATTTATTGATGAAATGGACCGTGATGATTTTGCCGCTCGGGCCTTGACCGTTTTGATGCTGTTGGGGGAAGCTTACGTTTCGCCTAAGGCATCGGTTTTATCGGATGCCTTGGTCTGGTCGGGGCTGGAAGCCTTTGTTCGGGGCTTTGTGCGCGGTGTTGAAGGCGATCCGCAGGGCCGCGATGATGTTTTTTATGCGTCCTTAATGGCTGGGGTTGGAACTGGACAAGCCGGGTTTGGATTGACCCATCGTTATGGGGCCATCGTTGAACAAAAAACAGGCTTAACCTATGCACAGGCTTGTGCAACCGTTTGTGCGGAAACAACAGATTTGCAGTTGCAATTGCTGGCTGATTTATACCCTGATCATGCGGCAATGGATAAATATGCCCTGATCGGAGAATTAATTGCAGAACGTCCTTTTGAAGACCGCGAAGAGGCTTATGCGTCGCTGGTCGGGACATTGCGCCGATGGGTCGCGCGTTTGAACTTATCCAAAATTTCGCTCAAGGAAACGGCCTTAACCGGTATATGCCGCACGATTGAACGCGATTGGGATGAGACGGTCTTGCCAATCCATCCTGATTTAAATGATTTGGAAACGCCGCTGTTACGGCGTCTCCTTTAAGGCATTTGGCAGGCGGGTGCTTGAATCGGTAATGGCGCGCCGGATTTGTTCGCGGATTAAGCCTTGTACAGAGCTCAAATTGACGCCACACAAATTTGCGCGATGAAGGTTGGCTCCGCTGAGGTTCACCCCGCGAAGAGATGCGCCTTCCAGATTGGCCCCGGACAGGTCGGTTCCCAACATATTGGCCCGGTCCAGTCGTGCATTGCGCATATCGGCGCGGGTCAGGCGAGAAACGCGTAAATCTGCGCTGGAGAGAAGGGCATCTTTGAACGTAGATCCACTAAGATCAGCTTTGCGAAAAACACTGCTGGTGCAATTGACGGCTTCAAAATTGGACTGGGGAAGGATGGCTTTGGTAAAATCCACTTCCATAATAGATTGCCCCCGAAAATCAGAATGTGGACGATTGGCGCGTAAACCATCGCGCCCGCCGCTGTTGACCCACAATTTATGAAGGTCCAGGCATTCATCCAAATCAATGATTTCTTCAAAATCATCGCTATCCGGGCCGACAGGTTCGACGCTAGGCGCGGGTGATTTCTCAACCGGTTTCGAGGCCGCCACATCTGTTTTTTCGGTTGCTCTTGATGAATTGTTTTCTTTGTTTGCAACAGGGGAAGCTTTGGTTTCGTCGACCAGATCGTAATGGGGAGGGGCTTCTTTCGAAGGGCCTGTTAAATCACTATCCTGAAAAGACATGCTGCCTTTATCTGCATCGGGACGGGTTTGGCTGGTTCCCCAATCAAATGCATCGTCCTGAGAGGATGTATTTTGTTTTCTTTGGGATGATCCCATTAAGTTATCAAGTGATGGTTTAGAGGCTTGATTGCGACCACCGGAAGAGCTGCCCGCACTTAAGGTGACGCCGCCGACGGGGCGTGAGCGGGTGTAGCTGTCTAGCTTAAAATCAGTCTGGTTCAAGCAGTCCCGGCGATCCTGTCCATCAAAATGGGGGTCGTCACGCATACGGCGTTCGGGACCGAAATATTTGGCAACGCAAATAAAACGCCGGGGCTTTAAGATCACTGCACGGGTAAAGCGCAGCAGTTTTTCCGGGCTAAGCGGTTTGCGCAAAGCCCCTTCAATCCCCGCGCGACAGGCTTCACGCAGCATATGTTGTGAGACTTTTTCCAACAATAAAAGAATAGGTGTTTTATAAAAAGCACCGTCGTTCAGGCTGCGGATTTGACGCACAATCTCAATGCCGTTGGTATCCGGGAATTTAAGGGCAAGAAGGACAAGGTCCGGGTTGATATTGCCAATATGTTCAATCGCTTTTTGTGGGGATGGGGTTGCGATGAAATCACCAATATCATTGTCTATATAGGTTGTTCTTGCGATATCAATACTTTCTGGGTCTATATCGCAGAAAATAACCTTATGTGTGCTAAAATCGAAATCCGTCATCGGGGGCCTATGTTAGACATTTTTCTTCAGATCGTTATCCCACAAAAGTATAATAAACGGATAATAAAACAGTTCAACTCTTAAGCAATTTTTAAAGGGAATTATTTCAGGCCAGAATCTGGTCGTGGCCCAAAAACGCTTTCCAGTTGGTTTTGAACGTTATTGACCTGTTCTTTCTCTTCTTCACCCAAAACAAGGGTAATCTCGACACGTCTGTTTCTGGCGCGACTTTCCGGCGTGTCATTGGGGACAAGCGGGCGCGAATCGCCAAAGCCCTGCACAGCCATTTTACTGGGTTCAATATCTGAATAATTCAGGAAGTGGTGAACCACGGATGTGGCGCGCGCGGCAGACAGTTCCCAGTTTGAACGATAGGGACCGCCACTGCCCAGCGGGATGTTGTCGGTGTGTCCGCCAACGAGAACTTCACCTTTGGATTTTTTAATAACATCGGTAAGTTTATCGAGCAGGTCTGCAAACGGCTGACCGATATTAGCAGAACCGGAATCAAAGGCGATTTCACTGGGAAAGCGGATTTTGACCTCGTTTCCGTCACGTTCGACATCGACGCCTTTGTCGGCGGCTTCTTCCGCGATGATTTTGGCGACTTCGTTTTCAACGTCAGAGGCTTGTTCTTCCGGTGATTCTGCCGGGTTGATATCGAATTCTTCCTGATCTGTGGTGTCAGGGATTTCCATAGATACGGTTGGAACCGGTGATTTCGTTGGTGAAATATTACGGGCAGCTTTGCGTTCCAGCTGTCCATCAACTTCGATTACGCCGGCCAAGCGGTCCTGTTTTGAAATACCGAACGCATTGCGCATGGCACCGGCCATTTGCTTGTATTTGATCACGTTCATTTCAGAAAAGGTCAGCAAAAGAACAAAAAGCACCAATAGCAAGGACATCAGATCGGCGAAGGTCGCCATCCATGCCGGTGCGCCCGTAGGGGGGCATTTTTTCTGTTCTTCAGCCATCGGCTATAACCTTACTCACCATCTTCTTCGGCAGGTTTGCCGCCCGGCAGATACACGCCCAGCAGTTCTTGCAGAACCATCGGGTTCTGAGATGCATGGATTTGCATCACGCTTTCGATAATTAAAGCGCGGGTGTTTTTCGTATTGTCGATTTTAATTTCAAGTTTGTCGGCCAAGGGAATGGCAATCAGGTTGGCCAGAACCGCACCGTAAAATGTTGTCAACATCGCAACGGCCATCGCCGGACCAATGGCGGCAGGGTCTGACAGGTTTGCCAGCATTTGTACCAGACCGATCAATGTTCCGATCATCCCGAATGCGGGGGCCATATCACCGATACCACGCCAGAAACTTTCCCCGGCCATTTCGGCCTTGATCGCCATATCGACTTCTTTGGTGACACTTTCTTTAATGACTTCGGCAGCCATACCATCCACACACATGCGGATGCCACGGGCCATCAATTCGTTTTCGATGGTGACACTTTCCAGACCCAGCAAGCCTTTTTGGCGTACGATACCTGCCAGTTCAATGGCCATATCGTAGACACTGCGCGGGTCGTCGGCTGAATTTTTGAAGGCAATTTTGCCGCCGATTTTCAAGGCGGCGATACAATCTTTGAGCGGGAACTTTACAAGGGTCGCGGCTGTTACACCACCGAACACAACGACAATAGAGGGAATATTGACAAACGAACCAATGTCGCCCCCCAACATGATTGAAATCACGATAAGGACGAGACCGATAGCGATACCTAATAGCGTTCCGAGATCCATTTAGTTTTGCCGTTCTTGTTATCTGTCTGCGGTTATTCGTTAAGCTTAGCGATGAGTTCTTACCAAGTTCCTAATTCCGATAAAAACATCCCCGTTCACCCATTCCTAAGTCACAGTTTTACATTACGTTTATCTGGTGGGGCAACAGGCAACTGTGGAAAAGTGCTTCTTTTCATACATACATACGTATAAGACCTTAGCTGAACGTGGCGGTTCATGCGAGTTTCCGTTTGATTTTCCCTGTGGCTTGGGCTTCTATCGGATTATCGGGCCAAGGGTGCTTTGGGTAGCGCCCTTTCATTTCTTTTTTCACCGAATCGTAGCCGTTTTGCCAAAAACTTTCCAAATCTTCAGTAACTTGCAGGGGGCGTCCAGCGGGTGAAAGCAGGTGAATTTGTAGACTAATTGTTGCATTGTCTATGCAAGGCGTCTGGGGCTCGCCGAACATTTCTTGTAATTTGACCGACAAAATCGGTTTTTCCGGGTTGGTGTAATCCAGTCGAATCTGTGACCCGCTGGGTACGCGGTAATGGGTGGGGGCACGTTTTGCAAGTTCCTGTTGAGCTTGCCAGTCCAGGCGAGAGAGCAGGGCTGCATCGAGATCGATTTTTTTCAATTGTTCAATCCTGTTGATACCGTTTAGATAGGGCAGCAACCAGTCTTCGAGGGTGTTCAAAAGGCCCGCTTCACTCATATCGGGCCATTTGTCATCTCGTTTGCGTAAAAATTCCACACGCTTGCACAAAAAGTCGCTGTCCTTTGTCCAAGGCAGAACGTGTAAACCAAGCTGGCGAATACCGTAACACAGTCCACGAGCCTGTTCTTCGGGGTCAATATGGCGCAAAGGGGTGGATTTCAGGGTGAGGGCACCAAGCTTGCGCACACGGGCAGCACTGACGCTTTGTGTACGTTTGTCCCAACCTGTTTCGGTTTTTTCCTGAATAAGGTCGGGGAAATTATTTTCAATGTCCTGAATATGGAGGGGGGCCGCGCTGAAAATGCGTGCTTGTGCGTTGGCGCCATCCATATGGGCAATAACCAGAAAGGGTTCGATAGATAAGGCATCATGGTCCGGCAAGCTTGCCCCCATGCCCGCACTCAGGTGATAGCTGCTTTGTCCATTGGTGCGTTGTTTGGCAATCCGGTCAGGATACGCCAAAGCCAAAATCCGCCCCGTTTCCAGATAGCTGGTGGGCGGGGTATCCGATATTTTGAGACGTTTTTTTAGGTTTTTGGCGGTTTGTCGTGCCCGATGCAAGGCCCCTTTTGCGATATTTTGTGTTGATCCTGACTGATTATGTAAGATGGCAAGGCTTGTGCGCAGATCGCAATCGCGCGCACCTTTTAAGAGAGGACCGTCTTGCAAAGTGGCGGCAATATCACAGGCCAAAGCGGCATCGTTTTCGTTTGTATGAGAGGACGTCAGGATCATATGGGCAAGGCGAGGGTGAAGGGACAGGGCCAGCATCTCTTTGCCATGCGCGGTTATGGTGGCGTTTTTATCCAGCCCGCCTAATTGAAACAACAGGTCTTGGGCTTGTTGAAACGCATTTTTAGGCGGGTAATCCAGAAGCTTCAGGTCTTCGGGAACATGAACGCCCCAAGCGCTTAGCTCCAAGGCCAGTGGTGTCAGGTCACTTTCGAGAATTTCAGGCGTATCACGTTCTGCCAAGGCGTGGGTTTCAGCTTGTGGCCAAAGCTGATAGCAGATGCCGTCTTGCATGCGTCCGGCGCGGCCTTTACGTTGGGTTGCCGCTGCCTGGGACACACGTACGGTTTCAAGGCGCGACATGGATCTGGCATTGTCAAAACGGGCAACCCGTTTATAGCCACAATCAATAACGATGCGGATGTCTTCAATGGTCAAGCTGGTTTCGGCAATGGTTGTGGCAAGGACGATTTTGCGCACACCTTTTGGGGGCGGTGCAATGGCCTTGTCCTGTTCTTGCGGGGGCAAAGCGCCGTATAAGGGGGCAACCAGAATGTGCGGATCGTTTGCATATCGTTCATTAAGCAGGGATTGTGCTTTGCGAATTTCCCCTTCACCCGGCAAAAAGACCAAAAGACTACCGCTTTCGTCCGCAATCGCCTTGGAAATGGTGCGTACCGTATCGTTGACCAAGGAAAATTTATCCGGACGGGGCAAGTTGTAGACCGTCACATCAAAGGCGCGACCTTCGCTGGTGATACGTGCTGCATTCCCTAAAAAAGAGGCGAGATTTCCTCCGTCAAGGGTTGCGGACATGACCAAAAGACGCAGATCATCGCGCAGGGCGTCTTGTGTTTCCATGCAAAAGGCCAGACCGAGGTCGCCTTGCAGGTTGCGTTCGTGAAATTCGTCAAAAATAACCAGACCGACGCCGTTGAGCTCCGGGTCGGATTGAAGTTGTCGGGTCAGGATCCCTTCTGTGACGACTTCAATACGGGTGTTGCGTCCGATGTTTTTATCTTGGCGAATACGATAACCAACCGTTTGTCCGACTTTTTCCCCCAGCAAGTCAGCCATACGCTTGGCTGCCATGCGTGCCGCCAGCCTGCGGGGTTCAAGCATGATAATTTTTTGACCGGCCAACCAAGGTTCATCCAGTAAGGCAAGGGGAACCAACGTTGTTTTCCCTGCACCGGGGGGCGCCTCCAATAAGGCGCGTTGTTGGGAATGCAGAGCTTGTTTCAGGGCAGGGAATGTTTCCTGAACGGGGTAGTCTAATTGCGCGATGTTGTGTGTCATACCTCGTCTTCTATCGAAACCACATTGGCAAGAAAAGTGGAAAAATCTTTTCGTTGTTTTTTGCTGTAACGTTTTTCAAAGACGTTATGTTCGTCATCGGATAAGTTGGCGAACCTATCGAAGATGCACATCATTTGTTGTTTAAATTGGAATTCGCTAAATGGATAGGGACCAATGCCTTGCCCCGGTGTATCGGGATCACTTTGCATAACCCGTTTATACCATTCCTTGCGCAGATCGAATTTTGTAAAAAAATCAGCCAAGGCAACAAAACTATCCCAGCGAATTTCCCAACATGCTTTGGTTTCATACAGGTCTGAATATTTAAATTCATCTCCACGATCGCGTGAGACCTGTTCCATCAGGCGCAGCGAACGTTCCATAAGGTTTTCATATTCGGCGCGTCCTAAAATGGCCTGAATGGCGTGGAAATAGTTAACCAGTTGACCACTGGACATAAGGGGAGGTTCTTTTTTGAACAGATGTTCAAACGGTTCGGAAATGATGCGCCCATAAACATTGATGCGGGGCGTATTTTGCAAAGATAAACGGACGTATTCCGAACAGCGTTCAAACTGAGTGTCGCAATATTTTTTACGTACCGTTGGATCGTTTTGAATGGCGTGGGCGACAATATCCAGTGTATCGACACTGATGACACCGTTTTGCGCACGTTCTTTGGCAAGCTGTAAAAACAGGTCCACAGCCGCTGCATATGTTTGGCGGCAGGGAATATCTGACTTTTCAGTTTTGTTTTCAGCCATGCATGCCTCCTTATATCCCCCTATAACCTAGAGATTGAGAAAGCATATGACAAGAAAAGAGAAGAACCTTCCGACTTATTCTCTTTCTAGGATGGCGGCAAAAAATCCATCACAACCGTTTTGGTAAGGGCTAAGGCGCAGGTAGTTCGGGTCTTTCGCCGGATAGTCGGTCGTGATGCGTTCTTGCCAGATATCTTGTGCGGACAGGCGTTTAAATGCCGTGTTGCTGGATAGAAAGCGTTCGATCTGATCTTCGTTTTCTTCGGGCAACAACGAACAGGTGGCATAAATCAGACGACCGCCGCTTTTTACAAGGCGTGACGCACTGTCCAGAATTTCTTTTTGCAGTTGGACCAGTTCTGCCAAATCGGTTTCATCTTTTGACCATTTTGAATCTGGATTGCGCCGCCATGTTCCGGTGCCGCTGCAAGGGGCATCAATAAGAACGCGATCAAACTTGCCCCGGCTTTTTTTCACCCATTTATCGAAAGTGCTTTCAAGTTGTCGGCGTTCGGCATTGACGACACCGGCACGTTTTAAGCGTACTTTCGCACGATTCAGGCGTTTGCTATGGACATCACAAGCAACCAAATGCCCGGAATTTTCCATTTCAGCTGCCAGTGCTAAAGTTTTTCCGCCCGCACCGGCACAGAAATCAACAACCTGCATGCCTTTTTTCGCCCCGACCATTAAGGCAACGAGTTGGGAGCCTTCGTCTTGAACTTCCAGCCAGCCTTGGCGGAAGGCTTCGGTTTCAGAAAGGATCGGCCCACCGGGTTGGCTTTGGCGCAATCCGATTGGTGAAAGCGGCGTGGCTTCGACCTTGAAACCTTGCGATGCAAGACTTTCAGCGGTATCTGCCGGGCTTGCAAGCAATGTATTTACACGAAAATCGGATGTGGGTTTGTCGCCCAAGGCGCGCATTTCAGCGGCGAAATCATCGCCAAAAATTCGTTTGAGGCCCGCAGCTGCCCAGTCAGGGCATTCGGCCAACATGGCTTCGTTCATGTCAGGGTGATTGATATCTTTACCCAGCAAGCGTTTTAAGCTGGCGATTTCTTCTTTGCGCAACATGTCCATGCGGTTATGGGCACCGTTACACAGTTTTTCCAACTGAGGAATATCCGCATCGTCGTTTAAAATCATATCGGCGAGCAGCATGGAGCGCATGTTTATGTCCAGACGAACCTGTTTCAACCACCATAACAGACGACGGTAATGCAGCAGAACTGAACGCACGCGTTGTTCCAGGTCGCGACGGTCACGTCGTTCCAGTGCATCTTGCAAATGGCGAAAACGACTGGACAGGATGGCATCCAAAGGACGCGAAGTTTCAGCGAGTTCGGTTAAAATCTCGTATGCCAGATTAAGACGGGCAGCGCGGCCCAGTCCATATGCCGACTTGGTTTGATTTTCGCTCATAACTTGAAACCTTTTGTCTGGAAAGATGGCGCTTCATATCATGGATTTGAAAATTTGCCACGTAAAACAGGGCGAAACAGAAAAATCACATGATTTGCACTTTAACACTTGTTTTCATTATGTGCATAGTGGTACTACCAATTTTACAAAAGTGGAATACAGGTAAGGGTTTAGGGTAAATGACTTATTTGGGACAGGAACATCCGTTACGCGACACATTGGATAAAGAAATCCGCGCACGGCCTTATATTGCGCTGGATATGCCGGAACGTATCACGCATCTGGCGGTTTTATCGGGCGAGGATGGCGGGGATGCGGAACGTGTTCATTTGTCTCGTTTGTGTGAAAAGTTTGATGTGGCAAAACCCTTGGATGAAGCAACCCATTTTATTTCGGAGATGGGCCCCTTTCGTTTGCGTTGGGAACGTCATACGGAATTTTCCACTTATACTTTTTTTCGCAATGAGCCCTGTGAAGAACCGTTTCTTCATCCGGTTATTGATTTCGTGCCCCAAGATTGGATTAGTGAAATCCCCGGTCAGGTGATGAATGCGGTGCATTTGGAACTGGAAACAAATGATACACCGGAACGCAGTCCGATTGAGATGTCGCGTTATTTTGACGGTCATACCTATGTAGGCTGTGAAATGGCGGGTGGGGCTGCGCTGGTCTGGACGGATATGCGGGTGCATGATGATCGTTTTATGCGTATTTTGATGCGCAATATTTCCATGCCGGAACGCCAAGCTGGTCGTGTTGTCCAACGGGTTCTTGAAGTCGAAACCTATCGGATTATGGCTTTGCTCGGTTTCCCGTTGGCGCGTGAGGCCAGCCCGCGGATCCGCGCAATTGATGAAAGTCTGGCGGTTATTGCTGCCAAGATGTCAGATCGCGTGCATCCGCAAAAAGATGGTGATTTGTTGGAGGAATTGTCCGTTCTGGCGGCGGAAGTCGAGGCGATTTCTGCGCGTAACAGCTATCGTTTCGGCGCGACCAAAGCGTACTATGCCATTGTACAGCAACGCTTAAACGAGTTGCGCGAAGGGCGCTTGACAGGATTGCCCACGTTATCTGAAACCATTGAGCGACGCATGGCCCCGGCGATGAAAACATGTGACCATACCAGCATGCGCCAGCATTCCTTGTCACAACGCATCAGCCGGGTCGCGAGCTTGTTACGCGCACGTGTTGAAGTGGAACTGGAAAAACAAAATCAAGAAGTCCTGAAAACCATGAATAAACGCGCAGAACTTCAACTGCGTTTGCAAGAAACGGTGGAAGGGCTGTCTGTTGTCGCGATCAGTTACTATCTGGTTGGCTTACTGGGCTATGCCTTTAAAGGCGTCAAAGCAGGCGGTGTGCCGATCAACCCGGACCTTGCCATTGGTATTGCTGTGCCGGTCGTGGCGGTTTTGATCTGGTCAGGTTTACGCAAGGCCAAAAAAGTTTTACTGGGTGTGTGAATTTTGGTTTTAGTTAGTTTGTATGCTTGTGCGATTACGGCCTTCCTTCTTGGCATGGAGCAAGGCCTCTTCCGCAGAGGCAATCATGGCATCGAAATTTTCGTGAACGTGATTGCACACACCGATACTGACGGTTAGCGTTAATGTTTGTTGACCTGCCTTGAAGTCATGCTTTTCGATCATATGGCGTAATCCGTCAAAGAAAGCATGACATTGGTGTGCCGGTAGATTGTTGGCAATGACGCAGAGTTCTTCGCCGCCTGTGCGTGCCAGCACGTCTGAGCGACGGCAACGTTCATTTAAAAGCTCCCCCAGTTGAATGAGGATTTCATCGCCGGCACTATGCCCGTATTCATTGTTAATTTTTGAAAAATGGTCGATATCCAGCAGGGCGACACTCAGTGGCATATCGTCACGCAAGGCGCGTGCGACGGAATTGCTGCCGATATCGTTGAGGAAACGCCGATTGTGCAGGCCGGTTAAGAAATCATGGGTCGCGGCGGATTTCAGATCATCCATATATTCAATCAGTTCGACGTTTTGGCAGACTCGGCAGAAAAACTCTTCGCGCAAAAACGGTTTATTGAGGAAATCATTGGCGCCGTTTTTAATGAATTGGGCGGATAAAATGTTACTTCCGGCGGTGGACAGGCCGATAATGCCGATTTTGTGTTTGGGATATTTGCGCCGGATTTCACGGGTGAGCTCGAACCCATCCATTTTGGGCATGTTATAGTCGGTTATAACCAACCGAATATCGTGATGCTTTTCCAGCATTTCCAAGGCATCAATGCCGTTTTCGGCTTCTTCAACCTTGAACTGGTAGCGTTTCATCAAGTCCATGACGTATTTGCGGGCAGTGGTGGAATCATCCACGACAAGAACCTTGATGTTGGCATTGAAATATAGGCGCGAGATTAAGGAAACCAGGTAATCCAGACTGGATGGATTTTGTTTGACGACATAATCGATCACATTTTTAGATAAAATTTGATCGCGGGTATCTTCGCTGAATTGCGCGGAAAAAACCACGGATGGGATGCTGTATCCAATCACCAGATCAACGATCTGACCATCGGGTGCATCCGGCAGATTTAAATCAAGAATGGCGAGAAAGTAATCATCAAACCCGTTTTTGAGAACGGAAACAGCTTCTGCATAATTTGTGCAGGAGACGACATCAATATCCAGATTGCGTCGCACATGCTTTTCGACAAGCGAGTTGAAGAATTTCATATCTTCAACAAGAAGCAGTTTTTTCATCTCGGCCTCATTATCTATTTGAATATAAATGTAGGCTTAAAAAGTACAGGTTACAATTGTCTTTATAGGGTATCCGTCAGTCCAAACGCATTAAGGATACGTTGCGCCCCCACGGTGGCGGTCAATTCATCACGCGTGATGGCATCATGGACCGGGTCAATTAAATTAACCACATCGGGATGGGATTTCAGCGCATCCATCAAGCGATCTTCGACCATTGCCCACATCCAGCGAAATTGTTGTTCGGTGCGTTTTGTTTTTAATTCACCCGTTTCGCCTAATTTGCTGCGATGGTCTTCAACTTTGGCCCACATCTCATCAAGGTTCATATTGGACAAGCCGGAAATACAAACCACAGGCGGGGACCAGTTCGGGCTTTGCGGGCGCATGATATGCAGGGCGTTTTGATATTCACGCGCCGCCATTTTTGCGCGTTTTTCGTTGGGGGCGTCGGATTTGTTGACGGCGATCATATCGGCCAGTTCCAGCACACCTTTTTTGATGCCTTGCAGTTCATCCCCGGCACCGGGCAACATCAGGACAAGGAAGAAATCCACCATATCAGCAACAACGGTTTCGCTTTGCCCCACGCCAACGGTTTCCACCAAGACAACGTCATAGCCCGCAGCTTCGCACACGATCATGGTTTCACGGGTCATTTTGGTGACACCGCCCAATGTGCAGGAGCTCGGACTTGGCCGGATAAAGGCGTTTTCCTGAATAGCGAGATTATTCATGCGGGTCTTGTCGCCCAAAATGGACCCGCCGGAAACCGAGCTGGTCGGATCAACGGCGAGAACCGCAACCTTGTGACCGGCTTCGCATAAATTGCAGCCCAAGGCCTCAATCGTTGTGGATTTCCCGACACCGGGCACACCCGTAATCCCGACACGATGCGCCTTACCGCTATGAGGCAGCAGTTTTAACAAAACTTCCTGCGCGATTTTACGGTAACGCGGACTGGTGCTCTCTACCAAAGAGATGGTGCGGCCCAACATTGTCCGGTCCCCGCTTAAAACACCTTCGACATATTCATCTACAGACGGTTGTCTGCGCCGACGAACCGGGCCTTTTTTGACGGAATGATTGACAATGTCGTTCATGGGGAATCTCTTAATTACTTAATCTGTGCTTATAAAACACGTCATCCCGGACAAGCGCAAGCGCCGATCCGGGATGATGTTTGTTGGCTCAGGACTTAGTCCTCAATACCGACAACTTCGTTCAGCTTTTTCATCAAATCGATGGCGGCTTCGGAAATAACGGTGCCCGGTGGGAAGATTGCTTCTGCGCCCCCTTCATACAAGGCGTCGAAGTCTTGCGGTGGAATAACGCCGCCGCAGACAATCAGGATATCGTCGCGTTCCAGTTTTGTCAGTTCTTCGCGCAGTTGCGGCACCAAGGTCAGGTGACCCGCAGCCAAGGAAGAAGCGCCAACAATATCGACATCGTTTTCAACCGCTTGACGCGCAGTTTCTTCTGGTGTCTGGAACAACGGTCCGATATCCACGTCGAAACCAAGATCGGCAAAGGCGGTTGCGATTACTTTTTGACCACGATCATGTCCATCCTGGCCCATTTTGGCAATCAGGATACGCGGGCGACGCCCTTCATGGTCTTCGAATTTTTTAACCAGCTTGGTTACGTCTTCAATCTTTTCGTTCATTTCACCCACTTCGTTCTTATAAACACCGGAAATGGCGCGAATGGTGGCCTGATGGCGCCCATAGACTTTTTCCAATGCAAGCGAGATTTCACCAACGGTGGCTTTGGCGCGCCCGGCCTTAATCGCCAGATCAAGCAGGTTACCGTTTTCGGTTTTCGCGGCCTCTGTCAAAGCATCCAGTGAGGCTTGTGTATCAGCTTCATTACGTTCTGCGCGCAGGCGTTCCAGTTTGGCAATTTGGGACTTGCGCACTTCGGAGTTTTCAACCTTGAGAACGTCGATTGCATCTTCGTTTTCCAGTTGATACTTGTTCACACCGACAACGGTCTGACGGCCACCGTCAATGCGTGCTTGGGTCCGTGCTGCGGCTTCTTCGATACGCATTTTGGGAATGCCAGCTTCGATGGCTTTGGCCATGCCGCCTTGTTCTTCAACTTCCTGAATATGTGCCCATGCTTTTTCGGCCAGATCCTGTGTCAGTTTTTCAACGTAGTAGGAACCACCCCACGGGTCGATTACATCACAGGTACCTGTTTCCTGTTGCAGGAAAATCTGCGTGTTACGGGCAATACGAGCGGAGAAATCCGTGGGCAGGGCCAAGGCTTCGTCCAGCGCGTTGGTATGCAGCGATTGCGTATGACCTTGGCTTGATGCCATTGCCTCGATACACGTACGCGTGACGTTGTTGAAGACGTCCTGTGCCGTCAACGACCAGCCCGATGTTTGGGAGTGCGTCCGCAGGGCCAGTGATTTCGGGTTTTTCGGATCAAATTGGTTTACCAGACGTGACCACAACATACGGCCTGCGCGCATTTTGGCAACTTCCATAAAGAAGTTCATGCCGATGGCCCAGAAGAAGGACAAGCGCGGAGCAAAGGCATCGACATCCAGACCGGTTGCAATACCGGCCCGCAGATATTCCACGCCGTCTGCCAGTGTATAAGCCAATTCCAGATCAGCTGTCGCCCCCGCTTCCTGCATGTGATAGCCGGAAATAGAAATCGAGTTGAATTTCGGCATTTCTGTTGAGGTAAAGCCAAAGATATCAGAAATGATCTTCATGGACGGGGTCGGCGGGTAGATATAGGTGTTACGTACCATGAATTCTTTGAGAATATCATTCTGGATAGTCCCGGATAGTTTATCCGGTGTAACGCCTTGTTCTTCCGCGGCCAGAACGTACAGGGCCAGAACAGGCAGAACCGCACCGTTCATGGTCATGGAAACAGACATTTGATCCAGCGGGATCCCGTCAAACAGGGTACGGGTATCGTAAATACTGTCAATCGCCACACCTGCCATACCGACATCCCCGGCAACACGCGGGTGATCGGAATCATAACCGCGGTGTGTGGCCAAGTCGAAGGCGACAGACAGGCCTTTTTGACCAGCGGCAAGGTTGCGGCGGTAAAAAGCGTTGGATTCTTCAGCCGTTGAGAAACCCGCATATTGGCGGACCGTCCACGGGCGCGTGGTGTACATGGAATTGTACGGGCCGCGTTTGAACGGGGCAAACCCCGGAACACTGTCCAGACTGTCCAAACCATTCAGGTCTTCGGCGGTATAAAGCGGTTTAACGCCGATCCCTTCCGGTGTGTTCCATGTCAGGTCATCCAGTTTCTTACCTGTCTGACCTTCGATACGACCTTTCCAGTCGCTGGCTTGTTCTTTGTTCAGGCCGGAAGTGTCCAGCGCAACATTTGCAAAGTTAGGAATATTGCTCATCTGTCTTACACTCCCAATACAGTGTGGAGATCCTGCAATGTGGCGAGCACATCGCTACCCATGCCGATAGCAGCATCGACACCGTCAAATTCACCGCGTCCGGCGAGGAATACTTTTTTCGCACCAGCGGCTTTTAAGGCTGTGGCAAAACTGGCGGCGAGTTCTTCATACTGATCATCACTGCCACATAGAACGGCAACTTCAGCTTTACTGTCTTTGAAGGCGGCAACTGCATCATCTACGTTGGCAAAACCGTTGTTGGTTACGGCCTGTACACCGCCAGCTTCGAAGAAGTTTTTGGCGAATGTTGCGCGCGCCGTATGTTTGGCAATTGCGCCCATGTTGGCAGAGAAGATTTTCGGGAAGTCGCCATTTGCATCTTTGTAAGCATCGGCAGCATCACGGAGTTTTTCAAACCCTTCGGCGAGACGGTGCGCGGGCAGGGCCGTGATGGTTGTCGCCTCGCCTTGTGTGGCCAAGCTGGCGATGGTGACATCGGCTTTGTTGATCTTGGTGATCAAGGCGGCGTAATCAGGGGCGCTGCGCACGACGGCCTCTTCCATGATATTTGGATATTCAGAAACACCTGTGACCGCATCTTTGCGTTTGGCGATGTTTTTAAGGCGCGCTTGCCAGACATCGGCGATTTGGGACTGAATAGATCCATCAGCAAGGACAGCAGCCATACCGCCGCGATTTTCGATGTCCTGGAACAATTCCCATGCTTTTTTAACATATTGTTCGCTCAGGTTTTCAATAAACCAGGACCCGCCTGCGGGGTCTATGACTTTATTGAGTGAGCTTTCTTCCTGCAAAACAATCTGGGTGTTGCGGGCTATACGGCGGGCAAAGTTATCAGCAACACCGCAGTGATAATCAAACGGCAAGACCGTAATGGCATCTGCACCACCGATGGCTCCGGCAAAACAGGTCGCTGTTGTGCGCAACATATTGACCCAAGGATCGCGTTTGGACATGGCGCGCGTTGCGGTAGCTGCATGCAGTTTCATACCTTGTGCCTCAAGGGAACCACCGGATGCTTTTATGACTTGTGCCCACAGGAAACGTGCCGCGCGTAATTTGGCAATCCCTGTAAAGATATCGGCACCGTTGGCAAAGGAGAATGTGATTTGGCGTGCAGCTTCATCCACGCTTAGGCCCGCATCGACCATTGCGCGCAGGTAAGCCACACCGGTTGCCAAAGCGATTGCCAGATCCTGTGTTTCCGTCGCACCTGCACCGTAGTAGGCGGAGGTATCTACCTTAACAGATGTGACCTTGGGGTAATTTGTTGCGGTCTCTTTGGCTAAGTTCGCCATATCGGCAAGGGCGTTTTCAATCGTTGTGGGCAAGGTGCCTGTGGCTGCCAATGTACCCAACGGATCAAGGTTGAAGGCCCCCATTGCTTTGTCATTGGGGATGTTTTTATCAGCCCACAAAGCTTTCAACAAAGAAGCTGCCGCTCCACCTTGTGCACCGGCTTCCAGTGAAACAGCCGCGAGATCGAGAAGAACGCCGTCTAAAACATCAGCGAGGTCTTCTTTGGAATAGATCATAATTCCGCCACGACCAGCAAGGTCGGGGGCATCGGCGCCGTTTTTACCCGCGCGTGCGGCTTCGTCAAACTGCAAAATAATCGAGGTGACACCGCGTTCCAGATCTTCAAGAATTTGATCATTGGCAACAGATTTGTCTGCATGGGCGTGAATTTGGCGAATATCCCATCCATCCACGCTGCGACCCACGGCTGAATTGCCGCGTGTGAACGGGGCGCTACCGGGGAAGCCGGACGGATTGCCGTCTGCGTTCCAATCTGCTTTTGTATAAAGAGGCTGGATGTCGATACCGTCGTAGGTTTTGACAACCATCTTTTTTTCAAAAGGGGCACCTTTGAGAACTTTCTCCAAAGACTCTTTCCAGGCTTCTACAGAAGTTGCCGGAAATTCAGCCGCCAAGGCTAAACGTTCTTCGCTCATGTTAATCCTTTGCGAGACACATCGATAAATAAATACGCATTACAATACCGTTTTACCAAATTAAAACCGTAATGGCTATAGGGTAATCTGTCAAAACAGGCGTTTTTTCGCTCTCGGGTTATAAAGGCTTGTCGAAAGTTTCGCAAGACAGGAATGCTATTGAAATATTATTGCTAGTAAAGTTGACCTTTAAGCGGCTGTTATATGAACGCTCAGGAGAAATTTATCCCCTTGCAATCACTTCCGAAAAATATAACTCTAATTTTGTAAGGCATTTTTTAGTTATATTTTTACGGAGAAGAACCCATGTCTAATGAAGGTTATCACGAACCGGTTGAAGAATTGACGGACGAGACGCGCGATTACCATCGTGCGGTTGTTTCCTTGATGGAAGAACTGGAAGCTGTCGATTGGTACAACCAACGCATTGATGCCTGTAAGGATGAGGATCTGAAAAATATTCTGATCCATAACCGCGACGAAGAAAAAGAACATGCGGCGATGGTGCTGGAATGGATCCGTCGCAAGGATAAGGTGATGGACAAGGAACTGCGCGATTACTTGTTCACCGATAAAGAAATCGCTCATAAATAGAATCGAATATGGATGCAGGGGATATGGCGTGGCCCGCCATGTGTCCTGCATACTCATGGGGTTAGAGGGAGAAGAGGCCAAAGCGAGATCGAATTAGAATAGAGACCCGCAAAAGAGAGGTGGCACATGCCCCAATATGGTCAGGATACATTAAACACCAAACGTACATTGACGCTTGGTGAGACAGAATACAGTTATTTCAGCTTGAAAGCACTGGCGCAAAAAAGTGGCGCGGATATTACCCGCTTGCCTTTTAGTTTAAAGGTTTTGCTGGAAAATCTGTTGCGCTGGGAAAATGGTAAGGATGTTCATGTTTCTGATATTGACCAGCTTGAAAAATGGCTGGATCAGGCATCCTCGAACTGTGAAATCGCCTTTCGACCCGCGCGTGTTTTGATGCAGGATTTTACCGGTGTTCCTGCGGTTGTTGATTTGGCCGCCATGCGCGATGCAGCGGCAGAACGTGGGGATAATCCGGCAGCGATTAACCCGATCTGTCCGGTTGATCTGGTGATTGATCATTCCATTATGGTGGATGATTACGGTCATGCCCAATCGCTGAAAATCAATGAAACACTTGAATTTAAAAGAAACCGCGAACGTTACGAATTTTTACGTTGGGGGCAGCAGGCGTTTGAAAACTTTCGGGTGGTGCCGCCGGGAACTGGCATTTGCCATCAGGTAAATCTGGAATACCTCGCCCAAGTTGTTATGACGCAAGATCAAGGCGAATTACTGGCCTTTCCCGATACATTGGTCGGGACCGATTCCCATACCACGATGATCAATGCGCTGGGTGTTTTAGGCTGGGGTGTTGGCGGGATTGAAGCCGAAGCCGCCATGCTCGGTCAGCCCGTTTCAATGGTTTTACCCGATGTGGTTGGTTTTAAGCTGAGCGGACGATTGCGCGAGGGAACAACGGCAACCGATCTGGTGTTGCGTGTGGTGCAAATGCTGCGTGAACGCGGTGTTGTCGGTAAATTTGTTGAATTTTATGGCCCGGCACTGGACCATCTTCCCTTACCGGATCGTGCGACCATTGCCAATATGGCACCGGAATATGGCGCGACCTGCGGCTTTTTCCCCATCGACGGGGAAACAATCCGTTATCTGAACTTTACATCGCGCCAACCCGATCAGGTGAAATTGGTTGAAGCTTATGCCAAAGAACAAGGCTTGTGGCGAGAAAGCGCCGGGCCTGACCCGATTTATAGTGATACGCTGGAATTGGATTTGGCAACTGTGGAACCGAGTCTTGCCGGACCAAAACGTCCACAAGACCGGATTGAACTTTCCGGTGTTGCGGCTTCTTTTGATCAAACGCTGCAGGAACTTGCCAGTCAGGACAAGCCACGCAGCGTAAAGGTACAGGGACAATCTTACAGCCTGCATGACGGTGATGTTGTGATTGCGGCGATTACATCCTGTACCAATACATCTAATCCCAGCGTGATGTTGGGGGCAGGGCTCGTGGCGCAAAAAGCTTTGGAAAAAGGATTAAAAGTCAAGCCGTGGGTCAAAACATCACTGGCCCCTGGTTCACAAGTTGTAACCGATTACCTGAAGGCTGCAGGTTTGCAAGCACCGTTGGACGAGTTGGGTTTCACATTGGCGGGATATGGTTGTACAACCTGTATTGGGAATTCCGGTCCCTTGGCAGCCCCGATTGGCAATGCGGTGCAAGAAGGTGATCTTGTTGTGGCTTCGGTCCTGAGCGGGAATCGCAATTTCGAAGGCAGGATCAACCAGCATGTCAAAGCCAACTATCTGGCCTCGCCCCCCTTGGTGGTGGCGTATGCGCTGGCCGGGACAACGCGTCTTGATCTGGTGAATGATCCGATTGGGGAAGACCAACAGGGGAATCCCGTCTATTTGAAAGATATCTGGCCGAGCAATCGGGAATGTGACGATCTTATTCGTGATATTTTAACACCGGAAATGTTCCGCTCACGTTATAGCGACGTGTTTACAGGCCCCCAAAGCTGGCAAGATATTGCAGTCAGCAAGACCAAAACCTATCACTGGAAAAGTGAGTCGACTTATGTGCGTAATCCGCCGTTCTTTGAAGCCGGGCAATCGGTTGAAATTGACAATATTGAACAGGCACGCGCCTTGTTGATACTGGGGGATTCTGTCACAACCGATCATATTTCCCCTGCCGGTTCGATTGCCAAGGACAGTGCCGCTGGGCAGTATTTAATAGAACAGGGTGTGAAGCCGGCGGATTTCAATTCCTACGGATCGCGTCGTGGCAACCACGAAGTTATGATGCGTGGCACATTTGCCAATATCCGTATCCGCAACAAGGTGGCACCGGGCACCGAAGGCGGTTGGTCCAAACACCAGCCTGATGGCACGGTTATGAGTGTTTTTGACACCGCCATGAAATACCAGCAGGAAAAGACTCCGTTGATTGTTCTGGCCGGTCGTGAATATGGCACCGGATCGTCACGCGACTGGGCCGCCAAGGGCACGCGGTTGTTGGGGGTGAAGGCGGTTATTGCGCAAAGTTATGAACGTATTCATCGCTCCAACCTTGTGGGGATGGGGGTTCTGCCCTTGCAGTTTATCAGTGAAACAGCCTTGGCAGATATGAACCCGGATGGTACCGAATTGTTCGATATCCGAGGGCTGGACAGCCAGTTGGTTCCGTCACAGGACCTTGAACTGGTTGTGACACGTGGGGATGGCAGTACAAAAACGTATGGCCTGCGTTCACGTATCGATACAAAGGAAGAAGCGGCCTATCTGCTTAAAGGCGGTATTCTGGAATATGTTCTGCAAAATCTAAGCAAGAAATAATCCGAAAGGATGGGGAGGTACGAATGAGTGGTAAAACCGAGATGCGGGTTGAGCGCGATTCCATTGGGGAAATTGAAGTCCCTGCGCAACGATATTGGGGGGCACAGACACAACGTTGTCTCAGCAATTTTGATATCGGATGGGAGGGACTGCCGTCTGTGCTTATTCGTGCCTTTGCCTTTCAAAAAATGGCGGCGGCACAAGCCAACATGAATGTGGATGTCCTGGATGAACGCCGAGGCGACGCGATTTGTCAGGCGGCATGGGATGTCTTGGATGGAAAATTGTCCGAAGAATTTCCCATTCGTATCTGGCAAACCGGATCCGGGACACAAACCAATATGAATGTAAATGAGGTTCTGGCCTCGCGCGCAAACGAGATTTTATCGGGTAAACGGGGAACCGATGGCGAGGTTCACCCCAATGATCATGTAAACCGCAGCCAATCTTCCAACGATAGTTTTCCAACTGTGATGCATATCGCGATTGCCTTGCAGACACATGACCTTTTGTGGCCGTCACTGGATCAACTGCATAAGGCCTTACTGGAAAAGGCGGATGAATTTGACGGAATTATGAAGGTGGGACGCACACATTTGCAAGATGCGGTTCCAGTATCCTTAGGTACGGTTTTTGCGGTTTTTGCCCAACAGGTTGCAACAGGCAAAAAACGCTTAGAGGAAGCTTGGGAACGATTAATGATTGTTCCGCAAGGGGGAACGGCTGTGGGTAATGGGGCAAATTGCCCCCCCGGTTTTGTCGATTGTTTTATCGAACATATCCGTAAGCTCAGCGGGTTTGAATTTTGTGAAAATCCACTACCAATGGAAGGTTTGGCAACTCATGATGCGTTGGTCGAATTTTCGGGACAGTTGAACGCGCTGGCAGTCTCGCTTAATAAAATCGCCAACGATATCCGTTTGCTGGGTTCTGGTCCCCGATGTGGCATTGGGGAGTTGTTGCTTCCTGCCAATGAGCCGGGCTCGTCCATCATGCCGGGCAAGGTTAATCCGACACAGGCCGAAGCCCTGAGCCAGATATGTGCGCAAGTTATGGGCAACCATGTGTCGGTGACTGTGGGCGGTGCGCATGGGCATTTTGAACTGAATACTTACAAGCCGTTGATCGTCTATAATATCCTGCAATCTGTCCAGTTATTGGCAGACGGGATGCGGTGTTTTACCTCCCATTGTGTGGAGGGAATAAAGGCAGATGAAGACCGCATTCAACAACATCTTGATCAAACCTTGATGATGGTGACGGCATTGGCCCCGACAATCGGCTACGAACGGGCGGCAGAGGTTGCAAAAAAAGCCCATAGTGAAAAGACCAGTATCAAGCAAGCCGCTTTGGCTTTGCAGGTGATCAGCGAAGAAGATTTTGATCGCCTGACATCCTTGGAAAACTGGTTGAAATAGAAAAAGGCCGGACTACGAAAATGTAGAACGGCCTTTTTTCAATCGTAAAATACGGGATTATTTTACCAGATGATATTTGTTATCTGAATCATCGAGAAAATAATTTGGTTTGGCAATATTGCTGATGAGCGGGCGATCATCCATTTGACCTGCTGCCGTTTCGACTTGGCTGGGGTCAAATTCAGTGACGACCAGCTCGTAA
Organism: Terasakiella sp.; assembly: GCF_048267425.1. Classification (GTDB taxonomy): domain Bacteria; phylum Pseudomonadota; class Alphaproteobacteria; order Rhodospirillales; family Terasakiellaceae; genus Terasakiella. The sequence continues at coordinate 534,251 of NZ_JBLWXN010000002.1, read as the reverse complement.
CCGTTTTCGGTAAGTTCTGCACCTTCTTGATAAGAATTCAATTGAATGGTCCGGGTAATGCGGGCACTGCCGGTTTTATAACTGGTGTCATAATCGACATGAACGGTGCGTTCATAAGCTGCGGGGCCGCTGTCTGTATTGTAAAAACCCGGTTTCCAAGTTTGGGAATATTCAGTGATAGTTCCGGCTTGCGCAGCCCCAGCGATAAGGGCGACACCGAAGGCAAAAGAAGTGGCAAGAACGGACTGGCGAAGGTTTAACATTTTATGTTCTCCTGATTTCAATAACGTGTTGTTTGTCTCGGAAATCAAAATAGGAAGATGTCTGATCACTTGCAAATCAGCCTTACGTGAGAAAATACTCACATAAAATCACGAGAATGTGACAGAGAAAAAAATCATAAAATGGGTCGCCATAATCCATGTTTATTGACAGCATAAACAAGATTGTATTTTTCGGCGTATTCTTGATCCTGAATAGGGTGATCGATGGTGTTATCCAAAATAAGGAAAGAGCCGTCTGTCCGCTCAATACCTAGACAGGCATGGGCTTGAGTGCTGTTTTTTTGCATGACGCCCAGCAGGAACATATCTTCGCTTGGAAACCCTAATTGTGCGAGCAGGTTATATTTTGCCAGCGCATAATCTTCGCAATCTCCGCCGTTTTGGACAAAGTCTGCGGGGTCTGTCCAGATATCTGGACGCCCATAACGGGTCTGATCACTGATATACGGCGTTTGATTGATGTCCGTGTTGATCTGTATGATCTGAAGCGAGGCGGGTAGTTGGCTATAATGGTGAAGATTGAAGGTGTCTGGCGCTGTTTTTGAGGAAAGTCGATCAAGATAGTTGGCTTTTTCTTTTCCCCAGCGGTGGTTCTTGTCCAGATAAAGTTGACGCCCGAAAAACGTTCGGCTTGGTTCCCGCCCTTTTGCCAAGCTTGGCCCCATACAGGTCAGCAAACTTCCTGTGCAAACGAGTGAGGCTAAGAATGTGCGGCGTGAAAACTCTTTCATGGGCACCTTTGTTTTATAAGAACCTTTCCTTTATACAGAAAACACGTGCCTGAAGCAACTTGACCCTAAGTTTAGACTCTTTTGAATATAAAATGCCCCGCCTTGATTTTCAAAACGGGGCATTCAGGCTGTTGGAAAAGGAGCGATCGGTTAAACCACGGTCAGGATACTGGCGACCAATGGGTGACGTACAATATCGCGATCTTTCAAGCGGATCGTTGCAACATCTTCGAGTTGTTCCAGCTTATCGGCAATGTCTTTTAAACCGGAAATACCGGGTAACAGGTCGCTTTGGTCCGGGTCGCCGGTCAAAACCATTGTGGAATTCCACCCCAGTCGGGTAATGAGCATTTTAATCTGGCCGTAAGTGCAATTTTGCGCCTCGTCAATGACGACAAAGGCGTTGTTCAGCGTGCGTCCGCGCATATAACCAACAGGGGCAAGTTCAATTGTGCCGTTGCTCATCATTGCTTTTAGCCGCTTGTTGCCAAGGCGATCCGTCAGCGCATCGTAAAGCGGGCGCAGGTAAGGCGCGAGTTTTTCTTCCATATCACCGGGCAGGTAGCCAATACTTTCCCCAGCCTCAACAGCGGGACGGGACAGGATGATGCGTTCTATTTTTCCGGCGTCCAAGGCTTCGACGGCTTTTGCGACGGCAAGATAGGTTTTGCCGGTGCCCGCCGGACCAAGGGCGACAACCATGTGGCGCTCGTCAATGGCTTGCATCAGTTGGGCTTGATTGTCACTTCTGGGGCGAACATTTTTAACGTATTTTTGATCCCTCGGAGAATCGGGCTGGTGGGAACCGAGCGGATCCCATGCTTTTTTGGTCATTTCCTGCTCTCTTTGATGGTCGTCGAAAAATAAAGCTCTGACATCGGCATCGACTTTGGCGGATTTGCGTACGCGTTTACCCATGTGTCTCTCCTAACAGCTTGGATAATGCCCATAAAAAAAACCTCACACAAGGCGTGCAAGGCGAAAGGCATTTTTGACGTGGAATGTCCAGAATGGAAAGAGTGTCAGTCGGACCCGGCGACGACGCAGCCTCCAGAAAATCTGGCGGGGCCATCTTACGATCGGTTGATATAGACAACCTGAGAAGCTGCATATGCATCTCCTTGAATCCGTCTGCAATAGAGGGATTCTAACGTGCGACTCGGCAAATTCCTAATGGTTTTTTTGCCTGTCAAAAAATTATAATAAAAAGAATCACTTATTCTTTCGTATAGGTCGATTGTTCGGGGGGAAACACTTCCCATTGTGGGGATATTGGATTAAATATGAAATTATTGGGTTAATTTGGAAGGACCATAGAATGAAGAAAGTATTGGCTGGTTTGGCAACCATTCTCGGCTTGGTGGCCTGTGGCGAGGATGCCCCCTATGGATCCATAGAAAAATTTTCCGCACGCGACAGTATGGAACCGTACTTTTTTACGGCCACCTCTCGAGGTCCGCTTTTGGTGGATATACATGGTTCCTACCCCGGTTTTGAAGGAACCGATGTTGTGAGCGCCATTACCAAGGGGATGGAACGCGGGATGCAAACGCGTCCCTTTAAAGCAACAACGCGCATGGAAGAGGCAGAATCACCAGCCTATCGTGTGATTTGGGTCATCGCCCCGCCTAAAAATTATAATGCCAATCGGATATGTAAAGGCGACATCCCGCAAAGTGTGCTCGGCGATAAGGCAACGTTTGCAATCGTCTTTTGTGTGGATGATGAAGTCTATCGCAACATGTCTGGCTGGATGCATAAGGATTTTGATGCCACCTCGGAACATTTTACAAAGTTTGTCGGTGTGGTGACGCGCGATTTGTTTAAATAGATCGTGCAAAGATAAAAAACGCAGACTTGCGAATATGGGCGGCTCGGTATAGGGTTTGCCCAAATGTAATAGGATATTTAAAGGGATCTTGATGGACGTCGTACTCGTACCCCTGTTTCAAGTGCTTCTGGCAATTTTGAATATATACGAAATAATTGTGGTTGTGACGGTTGTGATGAGCTGGTTGTTCCATTTCAATGTCATCAATTACAGCAATCAGTTTGTGCGGATGATATGGGATATCTGTTCCAAGTTGACGGAGCCGCTGTTGTCGCGTATTCGTCAATTCTTGCCGGATATGGGCGGGATTGATATTTCGCCGATCGTTTTGTTGCTGGTTGTCTTTTTCCTGCAAAGCGTCGTTCAGCAATTGATGTTTAAACTGGTTTAATGGTCGGCGCTTTTTTTAATGAAGTCACCGACGGCCTTCTGTTGCGCTTGAAATTGACACCGAAGGCGAAGAAAACGGCGATCAATGCGATTATGGAAGAGGCGGACGGAACAGTTGTCCTGAAGCTATCTGTAACCGCAGCGCCGGAAAAAGGGAAAGCCAATGCCGCCTTGATCAAATTTTTGAGCAAGGAATGGAAATTGGCGAAATCGGATATGGAACTCACCGCCGGGGAACTGTCCCGGCACAAAACGTTGTTGTTGAAAGGCGAGCCAAGCGTCTTGAAACAACGCCTATTAGATTGGATGAAGCAGAACAATGTCTGACGCAAAAATCATTGATGGTAAAGCCTTTGCACAAAATGTGCGCAAACGTGTCGCCAAACAGGTGGAAGAGCTGAAACACTACGAAAACCTGACGCCCGGTCTGGCGGTTGTTTTGGTGGGCGAGGACCCTGCAAGTCAGGTCTATGTGCGCAACAAGGTGAAGCAAACCGAAGAGTGCGGCATGAAGTCGCTGGAATATCGCCGTGATCCCGATATTTCCGAACAGGAACTTCTGACCTTGGTGCAAAGCCTGAACGAAAACCCCGAAGTTCACGGTATCTTGGTTCAGTTGCCCCTGCCCAAACATATCAGCGAAGAAAAAGTGATCGAAGCCATTGCCCCGGAAAAAGACGTGGATGGGTTTCATGTGATCAACACAGGCTTGCTGGCAACCGGATCGAAGGATGCGATGGTTCCTTGTACACCGCTGGGCTGTTTGATGATGCTGAAAGATTATTTCGGCGGCTCACTGTCCGGGAAACGCGCTGTTGTTGTCGGGCGTTCTAATATCGTCGGCAAACCGATGGGTGCCTTGTTGTTGAATGAAAGCTGTACGGTAACGACCGTTCATTCCCGCACGGTTGATATTGAAGAAGAATGCCGCCGCGCCGACATCTTGGTTGCCGCTGTTGGTCGCGCGAAAATGATCAAGGCAGATTGGATCAAGCCGGGTGCTGCGGTGATTGATGTGGGGATTAACCGTATTGAAACCCCGGAAGGCAAAACCAAACTGGTTGGCGATGTGGACTTTGATGACGTTGTCCAAGTTGCCGGTGCCATTACGCCAGTTCCGGGCGGGGTTGGGCCCATGACTATTGCATGTCTGCTGGCCAATACAGTCACAGCAGCATGTCGTCAAAACAAGATCGACGAACCCAAAGTCGATTAAGCGTAAATACATTTGAAAAAAAGCGGCTGACCTGATTTCAGGGAGCCGCTTTTTTTTTATGTTAACCTTTGTTTTTAACCACCAGCCACAAGGCATGGATCATGCCTGGGAAGAAGAAACACAGGGTTAAAATAAGGTTCAGCCAAAAATGCAAGCCAATGCCAACTGTCAGGAAAGCAGCCAGCGGCGGGATGAAGATGGCGATGATAATGCGAAGAATGTCCATGTAACGGCCTTTGTGTTCTTATCTTTTTCGATAAAGGGAATGTTGCAGGCAAGAACAAATTTTGCAAGTTCATAATTTATTTTTGACGGGTCATTTGTAAAAAAGGAAAGCGGATGTGCTGGTTTATAGGGACTATTTGACGTTATAGTGTGCCGGAGGAGCAAAAGAGTGCGTGTTTTACTTGTAGAAGATGAAAAAGGTCTTGGGCAGGCGATCAAAGAGCATGTTGCTGATGAAGGCCATGCTGTTGATTGGTTTATGACCCTTGTGGATGCGTCTGCCAGTCTTGCTACGACACAATATGATCTTATTTTGCTGGACCTCATGTTGCCCGATGGTCGAGGGATTGATTTTTTAAAAACCCTTCGACGATCTGGGGGGCAGGTTGGCGTGATTATTCTGACGGCGTTGGATCAAATTTCTGATCGTATTGAAGGGTTGAATGCCGGGGCAGATGATTATTTGGTAAAACCTTTTGATCTGGGTGAACTCAGTGCCCGGATAACAGCAATGCAACGTCGTTTGAATATGACGGGACCAGTTGCATTAAAAATAGGGGAACTTTCCATCGAAATTGACCATAAGCTAATTTCTTGTGGTGAGCAGGCAATTGATTTGAGCGCAAGGGAGTGGGCCGTTCTGGAAAGGTTACTCCGCAAAAAAGATGCCATTGTTTCCAAAGTGCAAATTGAAAATTGCCTCTATGAATATGGTGCGGAAGTCGAAAGCAATACTGTTGAAGTCTATATCAGTCGCTTACGTAAAAAAATTGGAAAAAAATATATCGAAACACTGCGCGGTGTTGGGTATCGCTTCAAAGTGACAGATGATGAAATCAAATAGCCTAAAGAAAAAGCTGATTTTATATATAACGCTGAGCGTTACCATGATGTGGTTGATTGCAACAGGCGTATCCGTTTCAATTTTATTTCAGGAAATGGCGGAGACGTTTGACAGTTCTTTGGAAAAAACAGCGCAACGCTTGTTGCCTTTTGCGGTTGCGCAGCTTCATCAGAAAAATGGGGACGGTTCCGTAGAATACGATGTTGCGTCCCTTCCTAATCAAGATGATGAATATTTGCGCTATCAGGTGCGTGATGACAATGGGAACGTTCTTTTGCGTTCTGACAATGCACCATTGACGCCGTTCTTAATTGCGCTGACACCGGGTTTTGCAGATACGCCCGATTACCGTTTTTATACAAAAACCACTCCGAACAAACAGATATTTGTTCAAGTTGCTGAACCCAAGGAAGAACGCTGGGAAGCAATTGTTGATAGTGTTAAGGGGCTGTTATTTCCTATTCTGTTGCTTGTTCCGCTGGTGGGGCTGATTGTTTTTTGGGTGGTTGATAAAGTCCTGGCCCCTTTGATTTTGTTGGGTCGGGAAATTAGCCAGCGCGATGCGGGTAATTTGGTTCCCTTTCAACATGAAGACTCGCCGCAGGAACTTTTATCTATTCTCCATTCTTTAAATGCTCTTATGATCCGCATCCAAAAAGCGATTGCGGCCGAACGGAACTTTGCATCCAACAGCGCACATGAATTAAGAACGCCGATAGCAACCAGTCTTGCCCAAACACAGCGTTTAATGGCAACGAGCCAAGATGTTAAGACCCAAAAACGTGCGCAGGAAATCGAGTCCAGCCTTAAACGTCTACAAAGGTTATCTGAAAAATTGCTTCAATTGTCGCGTGCGGATGCCTCTGTTTTGCAAACGGGGGACAGATCGCAGGTCTATCCCATTCTGTTGATGATACGAGATGAATTAAAACAAGGAAGCAATAAGGCGCGTTCCATCGAAATCATTGAGGATAAAACAGTTGATCTGTTTTGGCCTGTGGATATGGATGCAACGGCTATTATTTTACGGAACCTGCTGGAAAATGCCTTGCGTCATGGGGCGTGCGATATACCGATCGTGATTTTTTGCGATGATGAGAACGCGCTTCATATTCAAAATGATTGTGATGTTTTAGCGCCTGAGAAATTGGATATTTTGACACATCGTTTTGAGAGAGCTAGCTCACAAGCTGATGGATCTGGTCTGGGATTGGCAATTGTCGATGCGTTTATAAAAAATGGCGCAGGGCATTTAGACCTCTTTTCACCAAGGATAGGGCATGCCAGCGGTTTTGAAGTTGTTGTAAAATTTGAATAGCATTCAGCTTGCTGTCAGGTAGATCAATCACAATGCCTCCAAATTTTACTTTAATTTGGAAGAATTGGGCATGCACAATCAAGACAGCCGTAATCACGCCATTCATTTCTGGATTGCGTGTTTTGTTATTTTTACTTTAGTGAACGCAGTTGTTCGTTGCGTTCTTGTCGGCATGTCTTTGCCACAAGCTCAATATTTCAGCATGCAAACGATAGCGGCCCTGTTGATGGGTGCTGTGAATGATGTTGCGATTGGTGTGCTCTTAAGCTCCGTCTTTTTTGTTGGATTGCATCTTTTGAAAAACTTTTGGAATAGAATTGTCGGTAAAACGGTTGCGATTGCTCTATTCCTTTCGACCTTAATCGTGTTGAATTTTACGGCATTGGCAGAGGTTATCTTTTGGAATGAATTTGATAGCCGTTTCAACACCACAGCGGTTTATTATCTTATTTTCCCGCGTGAAGTTTTGGGGAATATCAAGGAATCATTTGATCTGTCGCTTTTATTACCGCCGGTTTTTGTCGGGGCAATTGTCCTGTTTTTCTTAATGAAGCGAAAGTTTTTTGCCGCCCTGAATGACAAGGCTTCTTTAGCGCAAGTGAAGAAACCCGTTTTGCTGGCAGGTATGTTGGCGTTGGTGTCTGCACTTTATATCTGGATGGCACCGGTTTATTCATTTGAAAGTCGTCAGCTTAATCAAATTGCGGAGTCTGGTTATCATACTTTTCTCGCCTCGTTGATCCACCGTAAAACCGAATATCACGGGATTTACCCCGGTTTGGCTGCAAATGAAGCGCAACAAACTTTGCAATCGACACTCGTACAACAGAACACGGCATTTCTATCGCAAGAAAAGATTAAGAAACCAACTTTGCGTCATGTGACACCCGTGCACCCCGTACAAAAAAAGAACGTTGTGCTGGTGATCGAAGAATCTTTTGGGTCTGTCTATTACGATGATATGGGGCCGAAGGTAGCACAAATGATTTCGCCAAATTTGCATAAAATTGCGGAAAAAGGCATGTTCTTCAGTAATATCTATAGCACAGGTGATCGCACGGTTCGGGGGTTGGAAGCCCTGTTGACATCCTTTGCACCGATCCCCGGCATTTCAACAGTGCGACGACCTGAACATGATCAGATGTATTCTTTGCCGTGGGTTTTAGGGAACAAGGGGTACGAGACGGCTTTTCTTTATGCAGGACATTCCGGGTTTGACAATATGCGTCAATATTGGGACAGCATTGGTTTTCATCATGTGTGGGAACAAGATGATATTAAAGATCAGGGGTTTACAACAGTTTGGGGTGTTGCTGACGAATATCTGTTTAAAGAAGCCCTGAAACGAATGGATGAACATACCAAAAAGGATAAACCGTTCTTTTTAAGTATGCTGACCACAACCAATCACCGACCATTCGTGTATCCCAAGGGACGTATTCAGGCTAACCCGGATGATAAGCAACGTGAAAATGCAGCAGCCTATGCCGATTGGTCTTTGGGACAGTTTATTGAAAAAGCAAAAAGCCATGATTGGTTTGACGATACTATTTTTGTGATTATCGGCGATCATGGCCCTAAAGTTTTTGGTCATGAAACAGTGCCCATACAAGCCTTTCGCGTGCCTTTGGTTTTTTACGCGCCGGGCGAAATTGTGCCGTCTCGGCATAACGTAACCGGTTCCAGTCTGGACGTTGCGCCGACATTGCTGGGCTTGCTGGGTCTTGAATATGACAGTCCGTTTTTTGGTCGGGACTTGCAACTGGTTCAAGCAGATGATGGGCGGGCGAGCATGTCTTACAATTTCACGGTTGCTTATGCGCAGAATGATGAAGTAACCATTTTAAAACCGAATGGCCCGAGTGAGGCTTACCGTATTGCCAAGGATCATCTCAGCCTGAAACGTGAAGATCATGTGCCGTTGGAGCTTGAACGCAAGGCCATTGCACAAACGCAAACAGCGTATGACATGTTCTATTCTCATAATTATCACTTCAACTAGACCTCTTTTTAGAACTCGGACATCTGATTCATAAAGATAAAGCACGCGTAATAACTTTATTAATATTTTAAAATAATATTATAAGATGTATATCTATTTCACGTTTACGTGCGTATTGTAGATAGTGATATCGGAGGGAATTATGAAAAGAAGCCTGTTCGGCCTTGTGGCATGTTTATTGGTTGTTATCGGCTTTTCTGCGGCGTTTGCGGATAGTTGCAGTGTTGTCAATCATACGGTTTGGAGTAGCACCACACCGAAATTAAATTTAACCCATGTTTTTGACGGCGAGATTAATAAAAAAGGTAAAGCCGTTGGGTTTCATTCTCGTTTCGGTGGTAAGGATCCGGCAGGGGCCCGTGTTGTAAAGGTGACCGCCGGTCCGAACGCAAAGGGGCTTTATACGGCGGATATTGAGGTCTGTAATGGACATAGCTGGAAGGGGAAATTTAGCTCTTTCTTCCCGGATGCGATGAACCAGCAGCAGGTGACGGATTTGATTTTAAAGGCGCATCAGGCCGCAGGAAATCCGATGAGCGGAAAATGGGGGGCGACAGTGGACGGCATCACCGTTAACGGGTATATGTGTCCGGATAATTCCAAAACCTGTCCGAAAGGCGCGATTAATACCGCCTATCCGGTCTATAACTAAATCAAGGTGGCGTATGAAACTTTATCGTGACGAACAAAATATTCCGCGCGTTGAGGCGGAGCCGGAATTCGCCATTTTGGCAGAATTTTTGGAAGACGATATTCAAAGCGATAAAGTTTCTGCCATTGAATTGCTGAATTTTTTGGAAAAGAAAAGAGGCGAACGTGTCGGGAATGCGTTTTGCGCAACATTTGATGATCAAAATGTGACGATTGAATGCTTGTTCGACGACAGCAAGGCGCAATCTTATACCCGCAATATTTTCTTTCAGGCAGTTGAAGCCTGGATCGTTTTTATCAACGATTAAAGGTTCGCGCGGAGTTTTTCTGTCCAAACCTGATCGGGGATTTGCAACCCGTCGATTTGGTGAACGGGACGAATGCCGACCAATGAATTGGTGAGAAAGGCCTCGTTGCAGGTTTGAATAATCCCGATCCCGATCGATCTTTCATGTGTGTTTAACCCCAGCGTTCGCGCCGTTTGCAAGACATGGGCCCGCATAACACCGGGCAGGCAACCGTCTTCGATCGGCGGTGTGTAAAGCGCATTATTTTTGATAAAGAAAATATTGCTGACACTGCCTTCGGCAATATGCCCTTGTGTATTTAAGAGCAAGGCTTCGTCCGCGCCTTTTGCCACGGCTTCGCGAAGGGCAAAGATATTATCAAGGTAATTGAGGCTTTTGATCCGGCTGGTGGGATTGAATTCGTTGCGCCGCATGGTGACCAAGGCCAATTTTGCACTGGGGAAATGGTCCGGTACGTCACTGGCACTGAGTAAGACCTGTGGTGTTATTTCCAAAGGCGGCAGCAGTCCGCGCGGGCCACTGCCCCGGCTGATGGTCAGGCGCAAGGCGGCCCGTTTGTCTTTGAGTTGGCAGGCCGTCAAAACATCATCAATTGCTTTGCCGATCTCATCTGTACTGTAAGGAAGCGGGATATCCATCACATGCGCGCTTTCATGTAAGCGCGCCATATGGGCGTCAAAACGGGCGACTTGCCCCTGTTGGGCCAGCATGGTTTCAAAAAAACCGTCCCCGAGGGTGAACCCCCGGTCTGTTGCTTTGATCGCGATGCCGTCCAGTGGGAATAATTCGCCGTTAAACCAGGCAATCATGTCATAATCCCCGCAAGTTTAAGAAAGTTTTTCAACAGGTCGTGGCCTTGTTCCGTCAGGATGGATTCCGGATGAAACTGTACGCCCCATAAAGGGCGTGTTTTATGGGAAAACGCCATGATTTCACCATCCTCGCTGGTGGCATCAATAATCAAATCACTGTGTTCTGGAATAGTGATGCTGAGGGAGTGATAACGTCCAACGACCAGTGGATTAGCAAGGCCGTCAAACAGGCCTGTGTTGTTATGTGTAATCCGGCTGGGTTTCCCATGAACAGGTTTTCCGGCGCGTTGTACGTGTGCTCCACAGGCTTGGGCAATAACTTGGTGACCCAGACAAACGCCCAACATGGGAATGTTTTTTTGATAAGAATTGACGAGGTTCAAGGAAATGCCTGCCTCATTCGGGCCACATGGTCCCGGTGAAAGAACGATGGCTTGTGGGTCCAGTTCTGCGATTTCGTCCAACGAAATTTCGTCATTGCGCACGACGCGGGTATCTTCGTGAAGCTCACGAAAATAGCGCGATAGGTTATAGACGAAAGAATCGTAATTATCGATCAGCAGGAGCATCGGTTTCTTTCATTCGGATAAGACGCTACAAAGGCGTTGTATATCATTTTTTAAAAAGGCAGTGGATACGAAAATGCTTAAGCGCGTTTCAATTTTTTTAATCTTTATAATCGGTCTGACGATTGTAATGGCAAATTTCTACAAAGATGCGGGATTGCATGTTGCTGCTCACTTCGGTCAATATGATCAAGTAATGGAACTGTTAAAAGATCCGAACATCAATGTGGATGAACGCGATAAATTTGGTGGAACGGTCTTAAATGCCGCCATTTGGCAAGATGATATCCGTATCATCAAGGCCTTGGTTGACTATGGGTTTGATATAAATGCGCGTGGGACCGAGACAGGTTACACGCCCCTGCATGATGCCGTTAAAGCCGAAAATAAAGAGGCACTGATTTACTTGTTGGAAATTGGTGCGGACCCGCACATTAAAGATAATCAGAATATGGATGCGATGGAATTTGCCCGTGAAGAAGAGGCAACCAAATACATGGCCATTCTGGAACCTTATTATAACGCGAAATAAATTAGAGCATGCTTCTTTTAATTTGAACCGTAAGCCAGCTCTAAATTCTTAGTTTCACGCAAATGCGTCGTCGCGATCTAAAAAGATTGCTCGGGATTTTCTCTCGTTTCCCGCCACGCCCCTTTGGGGCGTGTTTAAAGCGCCACCCTTGGTAAATGAAGGGTTGGCGCTTTTTTTATGCGCAAAAAAACGTTTAAAAACAATCATAAACTAAAGTCATAGAACGCCCAAATATGGATTGGGTTGATTGTGCAGTGTGGGAAATGGGGCCACGTTGAGGCCACGAAACACAAATTGCACAAGGAGATGAGCCATGGCGCTCATTGAACAAAATAAGATGCCGAAAGAAGACGCCGTTATATGGGATTTACCTTTACGGTTTTTTCATTGGGCGATGGTGGGGGTGGTCGCCATTGCGGCCTTGACAGGATATCTGTTTGAAGGCTGGTGGCTCAACATTCATGTTTATGCCGGTTATGCCTTGTTGTGCCTGTTGCTCTTCCGTCTCGTCTGGGGATTTATGGGCAGTTATTACAGCCGATTTCATCATTTCCCCTTGGCCCGTGGCGAGGTCGTTGCACATATCAAAAGCCTGTTGAAAGGTCGATCTAAAGAGTATGTCGGGCATAACCCGGTTGGGGCATGGATGATTGTTATTCTGCTGTCGACCCTTGTGCTTTTGGTCTTAAGTGGTCTTTTCGTTTGGGGTGGGCAGGAAAATAGTGGCCCGTTGGCCTCCGTTGCCAGTTACGGTATCGGTAAAGCCAGTGAAGAAGTTCACGAAGTTCTGGCAGGCCTGTTGATGGCAGCAATTGCTTTTCACGTTGGCGGTGTGCTGGTTGAAAACTTTATTTTTAAGCATCCTTTGATCAAGGCGATGATTACCGGGCGCAAAGAAGGTGTGATTGCACAAGGTCACGTGCGTGTTGCGCATTCCGTGTTGGGGATCGGCCTGTTTGTTGCGATTGTCTGCGGTGTTGCCCTCTGGGTGAATGCGGCGCAAGGCCCCCGTTTTATCGGGGCACAAAATGCGACTTATAGACAAGAATGCGGGGATTGCCATCTGGCTTATCATCCGAGCATGCGCACAGGCGATAGCTGGCAAAAAATGCTGTTGAGTTTAGAAAACCACTATGGCGAGGATGCCAGCCTGACACCTAAAAAGCGTGCGGAAATCTTGGCTTACCTGCAAGAAAACAATGCAACCACCTTTGATACCAAGGTGGCCCATAAAATTGGACAGGTTGAAACGGCATCCCTGCGCATGACCGATACGCGTTATTGGCAAAAGAAACATGATGATTTCAAACCCGCAACTTTCACCCATGCAGAAATCGGATCAAAGGTGAACTGTAATGCCTGCCATCAGGATGCAGCCGATGGACGTTTCAGTGAAAGTGCAATCAAATTACCGAAAGGCGTTAAAAAATGAGAAAGATGATTTTCACCCTGTTGGGCGTAGGTGCCTTGCTTGGAACCAGTTATGCGGCACAGGCCAATTCTGTGTTGATCCTCGAAGGCTATCAGGCGCAAGCTCAAATGGACGATCCGGCCTTTCGTGAGTTTTCTGCAGAACGTGGACAAGAATTCTTTTCACAAAACCATACGGGTGGCAAACCGCAAACACCATCTTGCACAACGTGTCATACATCGGACCCGAGTGGTGTGGGACAGACACGGGCGGGCAAAACGATTGCCCCTTTGGCAATTTCCAAAACACCGGATCGATATAGCGATTTTGAAAAAGTGGAAAAATGGTTTCGTCGCAATTGCACCAGCGTGTTGGGACGGACCTGTTCCGCCCGTGAAAAAGGTGACTTCATTACCTTTATGAAAACGCGTTGAATTTTTTAGAACAAGGAGTGAGATATGTTGAAAGTAAAAGCCCTTTTATTGGGCGGTGTTTTTATGATGTCGCAGTTTTCGGTCGCAATGGCGGATGAACGTTATCGTCCGATCGATAACCCGGTTGTCGAAAAAGAATGTGGATCCTGTCATATGGCGTTTCAACCGCAAATGATGCCGAAACAATCCTGGGAGAAAATCATGGATGGTTTGGATGATCATTTTGGCGAAGATGCGAGCTTAAGCGCGGATGTTAGTCAGGAAATCCGGGATTATCTGGTTGCTAATGCTGCCGATGCCGGTTGGTGGAGCGGTAAATTCATGCGCGGTATAAAGGATGGAGATGCACCGTTGCGTATTACCGAGATGCCTTATTGGGTCCGTGAACACAGAAAGGAAGTTCCTGCACGGGCATGGGATGACCCGAGAGTTAAAACAAAAGCCAACTGTGAAGCCTGTCATCGAGGGGCAAAACTCGGCTATTATGATGACGATTGAGTGAAAGCACCGTATATTAGGGATTGGTAGGAAATAAACCGAAATGGCGCTATGAAACCGAATAACAATAAATTCGAAGTCCGTTCACTCATCTTTTCTTTTATCGTGATCAGTATTTGTGAAGCCTTCTTCCTGTTGGATGTCTTTGCCGATTTCTTTCGGTTGAATATTGATACGCTTTGGATTGAACATGAGCAGATAGAACTATTTTCGGCCCTTACACTGGGATTATCGATGATCGTTATTGCAATCCAGATTGTGAGGTTGTTGCGGCAAAATCGTCAGGCCCAAGATACAATTGATGTGGCATCAGGGGAATTGTGGGGGGTCATTCAGCGCCATTTCGATATGTGGAAATTCTCTCCATCCGAACGTGAAGTTGCTCTTCTTTTAATCAAAGGCATGTCCACTCAGGAAATTGCCGATATCCGCGATACCAAGATCGGCACAGTCAAAAGCCAGACCAGTGCCATATATCAAAAAGCAGGTGTGAAAGGGCGCAATGAACTTGTGGCCTATTTTGTGGAAGACCTGTTGGCTGGCGAATGTATGTTTGGGCAGTAAATCAAAAAATATGGGAGGGGAAGATTAGATGAATAGGAAAGAAGTTTCATTTGAAGCACCTTATCCCTTGCAAGTGCGTTTTCGAAAAATCGTTTTACCTGCCTTGTTGTTTTTAACCGTTGTCATTGGTTTTTTAATGAGCAATGGCAGTACATGGTTGATCCAAAAAATCTATTTGGAAATTTCTGAAAACAGAGCCGGAATTATTGATCGCGCGTTGCAAGGAGAAGATCAGGCCGCCTGGAACGATCTTCAAGTAAGTGAAAATCCGTGGGATGTTTTTAAGGACGATAAAGGCCGCCATCTTCTTGAGTCTTTAAGGGGGGAGGTTCAGGAGCTTGGGTTATCTCATTTAAAAATATATGGTCAAGGCGGATTGTTGCTTTATTCCAGCGAAGAAGACCAGATCGGCAAGTTTGATCCCAGCACAGGCTATCGATCTGCGCTGAACGGGCAACGCAACTTGATTGAAAAACAGGGGGCGGATGGGACCAAGCTTTATGAACTTTATGTGCGTGCGCCGGAAAATACGAATGATATCGTGATGGAACTGTATGAGCCGGTGAATTATCTGGATGCCATTTCGATGGAAGTCATTATTCCGGCGACGATTGTACCCGTTGCGGTTTTGGTTTTATTGGGTTTTGGCATGAACACATTGGTTGGGCGCGCGCAAAAGGATATTAATTATCGGACCGACCTGTTAGGTGAATTTCGTATGCGCCTTCAGGAACTCTTATCGGATGAGGCTGTCCACACCTTGCGCGCGGCAACGGGAAAAGGGGCGCTGACCTCCAAGCGGGTCAGGGCAACAATTTTATTTTCAGATATTCGTGGTTTTACGGATTTTTGTGAAAATGAAGCCCCGGAACGTGTCGTAGAATTTCTTAATCAATCTCTGGGATTGGTGATCAATGCGGTGCGCCAACAGGGCGGGGATGTCGATAAAATGATTGGTGATGCCGTCCTGGCGCATTTTCAAGGCGAGGATGCCGCTGATCGTGCCTTAAAGGCGGCACAGGAAGCATTGGAGCAAATCAAGGGTGCCAAGTTAGCCAAGCAAACCGGGATCGGTATTTATAGCGGTGATGTTGTTATAGGAACGATTGGGGCGGCAAACCGTAAAGATTTCACCGTCATTGGCGACAGTGTCAATGTGGCGTCCCGTCTGTGTTCTGCTGCAAAAGGCGGGGAGATTGTGATCGACGAGAAAAGTTTGGCAAGTTGCGACTTCAAGGGCACAAGCCATTTGGAAACGATCAACGTCAAAGGCCGCAAAGATCCGTTGAATATCGCACGTCTGTAGAATGTAGCAATGTTTCTCAGTAAAAAGGCCCGCCTTGTAATGGACGGGCCTTTTCATATTCATGGACGTTTTGATTAGTCGCCGACGATACCGTCAAACAAAGCTGTAGAGAGATAACGTTCTGCAAAGGAGGGCAAAATAACCACGATGTTTTTGCCGGCCATATCATCACGTTGCCCCAGCTCCAAGGCAGCGGCTAACGCAGCACCGGAAGAAATGCCAACGGGAACGCCGTCTGTTGCTGCAACTTCGCGCGCGGTTTGAAAAGCGGTTTCATTGCCGATTTTCAGGATTTCGTCAATCAGTCCGGTGTTGAGAATATCGGGGATAAAGCCCGCGCCAATCCCTTGAATTTTGTGCGGACCGGGAACGCCACCGGACAGAACCGGGCTGTCTTCGGGTTCAACAGCGACCAGTTTGATATTCGGGTTTTGCTCTTTTAAGGCAGCGCCGGTTCCGGTGATGGTTCCACCTGTACCGACACCTGAGACCAGCACATCAACTTTGCCATCTGTATCCGTCCAGATTTCATGGGCGGTTGTGCGTTTATGAATAGCCGGGTTTGCGGCGTTTTTAAATTGTTGCGGCATGAAGGCATCAGGCAATTCCTTGACCAGTTCTTCTGCGCGGGCAATGGCACCGGACATGCCTTTTGCAGCCGGTGTCAGTTCCAGCTCCGCCCCCAGAAGAGCCAGCATTTTGCGGCGTTCCTTGGACATGCTTTCCGGCATGGTCAGGATCAAACGGTAACCGCGAGAGGCACATACAAACGCCAACGCAATACCCGTGTTCCCAGACGTCGGTTCAACCAGAACAGTGCCTTCCTTGATTTTACCTGCGGCTTCTGCCGCTTCGATCATGGCAAAACCGATCCGGTCTTTGACCGAGTTCAACGGGTTGAAGAACTCGCATTTGCCGAGGATATTTGCCTTGACGTTATGGGCTTTGGCGAGACCGGACAGTTTCACCAGCGGCGTAGCACCAATGGTATCGATAATGCTATCGTAGATTTTACCACGGGTCGGGGCATCAGATGCGAATTGCTCAGACATATTGACTCTCTTTGTTCGGTTATATTCCACTATCTAAATGTATGGTGTTGGCAAGCGGGCTTGTCAACTCAAAGATAGTTTTAAACTGTAAAATTACCAGTATCACAAAATAGTTATGTGTATTGAATAATCAGATGGTGAAATCCAGATTTTGACGGCCTTCGCTCACAAGCCCAGCGAGGTTTGCGCGTGTACATAGGTCATCGATGCTGACTTCATCCAGTTGTTTCATCAACTCTTCCTGCATTTCCATCCAGACCGGACGCACGACTTTGTGGCCGAGTTCTGAACCTGCGGGATCATTGAGGGGATCGTCCGCCGTTTCCATCTTTCGAACGATACGAACAATTTCACCAACCGTGATGCGACGGCGTTCCCGAGCGAGACGATACCCGCCACGTGGACCACGTACACCAACCAGAATTCCTTCACGAACCAGTTGCTGGAGGCCTTGTTCCAAATAACGCCGTGGAATACCCTGACGGCGGGTAATTTCCCGGCTTTGGACTGGCTGACCACCGCTGTGGTAGGCGATATCCAGTACAGCCTCGATCGCAAATAACATTTTCTTAGACAAACGTAACATCCTACTTTTTCCGCTTAAATATTATAGTTTATTTATTGTTCAGCCCCGTAGAGCCAAAACCGCCGCTTCCTCTTTGTGTATCGGGAAGTGTGTCGGTTTTCTCCCATGAAATAGTGGTAACCGGGGCGACGACCATTTGTGCAATACGCATACCGCGCTCTATAACAAAATCGTCATCCCCTAGATTGATTAAAATGACGCCGACCTCACCACGATAATCGGCATCAATTGTGCCCGGTGCGTTGGCGACCGTGACACCGTTTTTGGCGGCAAGGCCTGAACGCGGTCGTACTTGAGCCTCATAGCCCACGGGAAGGGCGATGCTGAGGCCAGTAGGTACAATTGCGCGTTTCCCAACGGGCAAAACCAGCGTGTCGTCAATGGCAGCCAAAAGGTCCATACCGGCGGCATGTTCGGTAGCATAATGGGGCAGGGCCAAGTCGGCTCCGTGAGGAAGCTGAACGACATCGACCTTTACTACATGATCCATTTGTTAATCTTCTTTCAAATAATCTGCAATTTTTGCGGCAAGACGTTTGGCTACCTCTTTTTTTGACAGAGTTGGCCAGTCTTCGCATTGATTTCTCGCAATGACGTGGACTTTATTTTCATTTCCACCAAACGTCCCTGTAGATGGGGAGACGTCATTGGCAACGATCCAGTCACATTGCTTACGTATGCGCTTGGCGCTTGCGTATTCGCGGATATTTTGCGTTTCAGCGGCAAACCCGACAACCAGCTTGGGACGTTGATCCCCTGCTTGGGACAGGGTGGCTAAAATATCCGGGTTTTCTGTCAGCTTCAGGTCGGGGATGTGGCCCGATCCGTCCTTTTTCAGCTTTTGACCGGCTTCATTGTCCACCCGCCAATCGGCAACGGCGGCGGCGCAAACGGCAATATCGGCAGGCAAGGCGTTCTGGCAGGCGACAAGCATATCGCGTGCGGACTCGATCTCGATCAGCTTGACCCCGTTGGGCGCTTCAAGGCGGGTCGGACCGCTGACAAGGGTGACTTCACAGCCCAGTTTTGCCAGTTCTGCGGCAATGGCATGACCTTGCTTACCGGAGGAACGATTGGCAATGTAGCGTACCGGATCAATCGGTTCATGGGTTGGACCGGATGTTACAATGGCTTTTTTACCTAAAAGGGGACCCGTCTTGAACAGGCGACGTTTTACCGCCTCAACGATGTCCAGTGGATCCACCATGCGGCCCAGACCATATTCCCCGCAGGCCATATCGCCTTCATCAGGGCCGATCATTTCAACACCGCGTTCGATCAAAGTGTTCACATTTGTCTGCGTGGCTGGATGATCCCACATGCGTACATTCATGGCCGGGGCCATCAGGACAGGCTTGTCCGTTGCCAGCAGCGTTGTGGAGGCTAGATCATTTGCCAGCCCCTGTGCGGCTTTTGCCATTATGTCAGCGGTTGCCGGGGCAACGACGACCAAATCGGCACTGCGCGAAAGGTGGATATGACCCATTTCCGATTCTTCATCCAGATCGAACATGTCTTCATAGACTTTATCGTTGGACACGGCAGCCAATGCCAAGGGAGTTACAAATTCCTTGGCGGCACGGGTCAGAATACAACGCACGTCGATTTGCTGTTCGCGCAGGCGGCGAACCAATTCGGGCGTTTTATAAGCGGCGATTCCACCAGTAACGATCAGGAGTATTCTTTTGTTCTTATACACGACGTGTTCCTATGCGAATTACGCGCAAAATTTGTACATAACCTAGTCAGAAGGATGTTATGGCGCAAGGAAATATGTAGGGACATTCAATAAAAAAGAATAAATATATGATTTAATTATATATATTCTAATTAAAAATGAGCCTGTAAGCCACCGTCAACGGTTAAAACTTGCCCGGTTACATAAGAGGATGCTGCAGATGCGAGGAAAAGACAGGCGCCCGTGATCTCTTCGGGGCGCCCCCAGCGTTGAAGGGATGTTCGCATTTTTAAAAAGCTTGCGATCATTTCATCCTCAACCATCGCCTGATTGGCTTTGGTGGCAAAAAAACCGGGGGCAATGGCATTGACGTTGATGCCGCGTGGGCCAAGTTCTGCAGCCAAGGCGCGGGTTAATCCGGTTAGCCCCGCTTTGCTGGCGGTATAGATCGCATCACCTGCGCGGGCCATATCCCCGGCAACAGAGGTGACGTTGATAATCCGCCCGCCGACAGGCATATCACGGGCGACTTGTCGGCTGAGTTCAAAAGGAGCGACAAGGTTGCTGTCGAGCAATTTACGCATATCGTCCAGATCAAACTCATCTATGTTACGACGATCCCGTCCCCCGGCATTATTTACCAGAATATCCAAGGGGCCGAGCTCGGACAGGATCGGTGCAATGGCAGCGCTGTCTGTGATGTCGAAGGCCAAGGCTCTGGCATTCGGGATATTTTGGATTGCCGTTTCCAATGTGGCTTGAGTGCGCCCATTGAAATAGACAGTTGCGCCGGCTTCGCATAATGCTTTTGCCATTTCGAACCCCAATCCCCGGCTTGCCCCGGTAACAAGGGCGGTCTTTCCGCTGAGGTCAAAAAGCGCATTCATGGGAATTAATCCAGATATTCGACGATCAAAGCTGCAGCGAGACCGAGGGCAATGACCCACCCCATCCAATTAAACCCGGTATGTCGCACGCCGGGGCGTTTGCCCGTATCCAGTTTCAAACCGTTTTTACCGATATCGTCCAGTCGTTCCTCAATGTTGGCGATGATACGAGGCAGGCGCAGCAATGTATCGCGGGTTTCGCTGGCAACGGCTTTGACGCGGGCTTGCGGACCAAGGTTGTCACGCATCCAGCGTTCGATAAACGGTTCTGCCAAAAACCACATATTGACATTGGGGTTCAGGTTGCGCCCCACACCCTCGGCAATGAGCATGGTTTTTTGCAATTGGATCAACTGCGGTTGGGTTTCCATTGCGAAATATTCGGTGACTTCAAACAATTGTGCAAGCAGGCGGGCCATCGAAATTTCATTTTGCGGCAAACCCATAATGGGTTCGGCAATTGAACGCGCGGCTTGGGTGAACAGTTCGACCGATTGGTTCATCGGTACCCAGCCCGCTTCGAAATGGACTTCGGCGCAACGTTTGTAATCGCGTGTGATGAAGGAAAGCAGCAATTCGCCTAAATGGCGTTGTGTTGCATGATCCAAACGTCCGGTAATGCCAAAATCGACCGCGGCCAAGCGTCCGTCATTCAGGACGAACATGTTACCGGGGTGCAGGTCGGCATGGAAGAAGCCGTCACGAAACACCATGTTGAAAAAGGCCATAGAGGCTTTTTCCAGAATATCGTTGGGATTATGTCCGGCTTTATTCAGTTCGTCGATTTCGTCCACGTTCAAGCCGTGAATACGTTCCAGCACCATCACGCGTTTGGCGCAATAGGGCCATTTGACTTCCGGGATATAGAAATAGTCGTCATCTTTGAAGTTTTCGCGCATTTCATCGGCAGCAGCGGCTTCAAATCGCAAATCCATTTCAAAACGCACGGTATCTTCCAAAGCCTGAACCGACTCGACCAATTTAAGGCGCATCAGGTCGGGGCGGGCGCGTTCTACCCACTGGGCTATTGTGCTCATCAGGTGGAAGTCAGCCTTGAAATCGCGGCGAATGTTGGGTCGTAAAACTTTGACGGCGACTTCTTCACCCTCGATGGTTTTTGCAAAATGAACTTGTGCGATGGAGGCTGCGGCAACCGCTTCATCGTTAAATTCGCTGAAGAATTTTTCGACAGGGCCGCCAAGATCTTCTTCGATAATGCGTCGGGCTTCTTTGCCGGAAAACGGCGGCAGGCGATCTTGCAGTTCAGTCAGATCGTCTGCAATTTCATCCCCCATGACATCGGGGCGTGTGGACAGGGCCTGTCCCAATTTAATGGCGGTCGGTCCCAAATCATGTAAGGCGCGCGCCAGGCGCTGACCAGGGCGCATCTGTTTGATCCCGCGCACACGTCCAACCGGAACCAGACGGGCCATAAACACGATGACAGGGGCAATGCCCAATTGTTCAAACAGGAACAAAACATCATAGCGCGCCAGCGTGAGAGCCACGCTCATCAGACGTTTCAAGATAGTGAGGGATCGAAACATCAAATCTTCCAACCTGAATGAATGGCAGCAATACCGCCGGTAAGGTTGCGGTATTTCACCTGATCAAAACCAGCGTCGCGGATCATTTGCGCAAAGGTTTCCTGTGGTGGAAACTTGCGAATGCTTTCGGCCAGATATTGATAGGAATCTCGATCCTTGGCGACCACCGCCCCGATTTCAGGCAGCAGTTTAAAGGAATAGAGGTCATAAATTTTATCCAGAACCGGCATAACCACCTGAGAAAATTCAAGACACATAAAACGCCCGCCCGGTTTTAGAATACGATGGGCATCGCGCAAGGCAGCCGGAATGTCTGTCACGTTGCGAATGCAAAAAGCAATGGTGTAGGCATCCATTGAATTATCCGGTACAGGCAGTTGTTCCGCATTGCCGCACAGCCAGCTCAGGCCTTCAAGCCGGTGGGCATCAACGGAACGACGGCGCCCGACTTTCAACATTTCATGGTTGATATCGGTGACCGTGATGTGCCCCTGACCACCGCGTTTTGTAAAACGGTCCTGAATACGAAACGCAATGTCGCCTGTGCCGCCGCCGACATCAATGGTATTCCAGCCCGGTTGCGGATTGAGCCAGTCAACCATTTGATTTTTCCACAGGCGGTGAACGCCGGCGCTCATCAAATCGTTCATAATATCGTAGTTGGAGGCGACGCTGTCGAAGACACCGCGCACCATCTTCGCTTTTTCATCCTTGGCTACCGTGCGGAAACCGAAATGTGTCGTATCTTGATCGGACATGCCTTAAATTCTCTTTTAATATAGAATGAGCGAGAAAATAGCCTAAGGTCATGCAATAGGCTAGCATTAATGGAGAAGAATTTGCCTGAATTACCCGAAGTCGAAACAGTACGCCTTGGTCTTTTGCCCGCCTTGGAAGGCAGAACGATCAAAGATGTGGTTGTCCGCAGGCGGGATTTGCGCACGCCGGTGCCTGAAAATTTTGAAGATCGTGTGCGAAATCAAAAAGTTTTAGGCTTGAGCCGACGTTCCAAATATATCCTGATTTCGTTGGAAAGCAGGGAGACAATTATCGTTCATCTGGGGATGTCGGGCCGGATCAGAATTGAAGAAGGAAACCCGTGTGAACCGGATAAACATGATCATATCGAATTTATAACCGATTCGCGCCACTGTATCCGTTTTGGCGACCCTCGCCGGTTTGGTTTTGTCGATTTGATCCAAGCTGGGCAGGTCGATCTTTATCCATCTCTGGCTAAATTAGGGCCAGAACCGTTGGATGCCGATTTTGTGGGGGATGTGCTTTATGACCGATTGAAAGGACGCCAAACCACAATGAAGGCGGTCTTGATGGATCAACGCATTCTTGCTGGATTGGGAAATATATACGTGAATGAGGCGCTGTTTCGTGCCGGGATTGCGCCGCAGAAAAAAGCCGGAAGCCTGAGTCGCGCGCAGGCTGAAAAATTGGTCATGGTGATTAAAGATGTTTTGCAAGAGGCGATTTCTGCCGGTGGGTCATCTTTGAAAGACCATCGCCAAACGGATGGGGAGCTGGGATATTTTCAGCATTCCTTTCAAGTCTATGGACGCGAGGGAGAGGCTTGTCTGAATTGCCAAAGCGAGATCATTCAGCGTATGGTTCAGCAAGGACGATCCACTTTTTACTGTTCGAGTTGCCAACAATAAGGTATGAGGTTGGACATGAAACATGCATTGCGCATAGGATTACTGGCGGTTCTGTTACTTTTCAACAGGCAGGCATTGTCACAGGATCTGACGTTTTTGTCAGCTCTTGAGGATGTGCCCTTGATGGAAGGGTTGCAGGAAGCGACGCAGGATACGGTGAATTTCGACACGCCGTCGGGCCGTATTGTCGAATCTTATGCAGTTGGCAATGTCACAAAACAGTCCGTGTTGTCTTATTATAAAGGAAGCTTACCCGCATTGGGATGGAAGCAAATCGCAGTGGGTACTTTTATGCGTGAGGGGGAGTATTTGAAGATTTCGGTCTCCACGCAGGACAGCAATGTGACGGTTCATTTTGCATTGTCACCGAAACGAGGGAACTAAACGTTCCAGAATAATTTAGGGATAGGAAATATGGCTTACGAACATATTCTCGCAGAGAAAAAAGGCCGCGTTGGTCTGATTACACTTAACCGCCCCAAGGCGTTGAACGCGCTATGCACGCCGTTAATTGACGAGTTGGGCACTGCGCTGGACCTCTTTGAGGCAGACAGCGAAATCGGGTGTATCGTTCTGACAGGCAGCGAGAAAGCCTTTGCTGCCGGTGCAGATATTAAAGAAATGTCTGAGCGTGATTTTATCGACGTTTATTCCAATGATTTCATTACAGATGATTGGGAAAAAGTGGCTAAGTGCCGCAAGCCCGTTATTGCCGCTGTTGCTGGCTACGCACTGGGCGGCGGGTGTGAAATGGCCATGATGTGTGATTTTATCATTGCGGCGGAGAATGCCAAGTTCGGTCAACCTGAAATTACCATCGGGACCATCCCAGGCGCCGGTGGCACGCAACGTCTGACGCGTGCAGTTGGCAAGGCAAAAGCGATGGAAATGTGCCTGACAGGCCGCATCATGGATGCCGAGGAAGCAGAACGCTCCGGTTTGGTGACCCGTATTGTGCCGGTGGATAACCTGCTTGAAAATGCACTGGAAACGGCGGATAAAATTGCCAAACTGTCTCAACCCGTTGTGATGATGGCAAAAGAGTCGGTCAATAAGGCATTTGAAACGACTTTGGCAGAAGGTGTTATGTTTGAACGACGCACGTTCCACACAACTTTTGCTTTGGAAGACCGCAAAGAAGGGATGTCCGCTTTTGCAGAAAAGCGCCAACCCAACTTCAAAAATAAGTAATTTGTAAAAAAGCAGGCAGAAGAATCGTTGTTTGCTTTTTTATATATCGCTCATAAATCCCGCGACTTTTGACAGATGTTCGTCTTTTACATTTTTAAGTGTCGCGGGTTTCGCATTGAAAAGTGCCGTTTGTAACTTTTCTGCAATTGAGTCTTGACGTGGTTGTGGGAACTCCTTATAAGCCCCCAACCGATTTTAGAAATCAGATTTTTCAGGAACTAGTGATGGCTAACACCCAAAACGCAAAAAAACGCGACCGTCAAAACGAACGCCGCACTGCAGTAAACTCTGCACGTGTTGGCCGTATTCGCACCTTCATCAAAAAAGTAGAAGCTGCGATTGAAGCTGGCGATAAAGCCGCTGCACAGGCTGCGTTTCAAGTTGCTATGCCGGCTTTGCACGGTGGCGTCTCTAAAGGCGTTGTGCACAAAAACACAGCTTCACGCAAGCTGTCCCGTTTGTCTACACGTATTAAAGCACTCGCTTAATCGTAAGACAAAATCGGGATTCGAAGTTCTGACAAAAGGGTCGCAAGCATTTGCCGTTGCGACCCTTTTGTCGTGCTTGAAACCCAAGGTTACCATGATTTTTACCGGGCGGCGTCAAGTTATTTTTTTCGTAATAGTACAAATGAAGCAGTGGACTCTTCGCGGCAGTGGCGATAAAGTTATCCACAACCTTGATCCGGTTACGCAGTGGTATCGATGATCACTGTATAAAAATCATAAAGACCGGATCTGTCATATAAAAAAAATGAGCTACGCATAAGCGAGGCCTCTTCTTCATTGAAGGAGAGCGGAGCCTGCGGTGATTTATTGGTTGATGGATCGCGGTTAGGAGCCTTTAAGAATAAATGAGTTGGGCAATCGAGGGCGCCAGAACGCGTGATCGATTCGGGTTAGGAATATTATTGGGCATGTCTCAGGCGAGTATGACTTCAACATTGGACGGTGAATGGGCGCAGGTTTGTTCCCATATGCGTGACGAAATTGGCGAAGCGGCATTTGATAGTTGGTTTAAACCGATGGCCGTTCATTCAGTGGATGCAGGGACGGCAAATATCTGCGTACCGACCCGATTTATGCGGGACTGGATCGCGAATAACTACCTCAATCAAATTAGGGCGTTGTGGTCATCCTTGAACCATCAGATTACGGATGTGGAAATTATTGTAACCAATACGCAATCTGGTCATGGGATTTTGGCACAAGCCAGTCAAAATGCCCGCCAAGCGCAGGGTGATCCGGCGCAGTCGATGCAAAAAACACCTGTGCAGGCGCAAGGCGCACCTTCTTATGGACGTCCGCAGGAAATGCCGAACCTTGCCGACCAGCTCGGCGCGCAGCTTGATCCGCGCTATACCTTTGATAATTTTGTGGTGGGCAAGCCGAACGAATTTGCCCATGCGGCCTCCAAACGGGTGGCAGAAGCCGACATACCGCCGTTCAATCCGCTGTTTCTTTACGGGGGGGTCGGTCTTGGTAAAACCCACCTGATGCATGCCATTGCCCATCATATGCGTTTGGTACATCCTAATCGCACCGTGGTTTATTTATCGGCTGAAAAATTCATGTATCGTTTTATTCGGGCGCTGCGTGAACAAAAAACCGTCGATTTCAAAGAACAGTTTCGCAGTGTCGATATGTTGTTGATTGATGATGTGCAGTTTATTGCCGGAAAAGAATCGACGCAGGAAGAATTGTTCCATACCTTTAATTCGCTGGTGGATCAGGGGCGCCAGATCGTTCTGTCTGCGGATAAATCGCCGTCCGATATTGAAGGGTTGGAAGATCGCTTGAAATCACGCTTGAACCACGGTCTTGTGGCGGATTTACATGCGACGACTTATGAACTTCGTTTGGGTATTTTGCTTTCCAAGGCAGAACAATTAGGTGTTGAGCTGCCGAGCAAGGTCACGGAGTTTTTGGCATATAAGATCGCCTCAAACGTACGTGAGTTGGAAGGGGCGTTAAACCGTATTGTAGCGCATTCCCAGTTGGTCGGGCGACCTATTACGCTGGAAACCTCACAAGAAGTGCTGCACGACCTTTTAAGGGCCAATGATCGCCGGGTGACGATTGAAGAAATCCAGAAAAAAGTCGCTGAGCATTTCAATATCCGTGTTTCGGATATGCATTCTGCACGCCGTGCCCGTTCTGTGGCGCGGCCTCGCCAAATCGCCATGTATCTGTCCAAGCAATTGACGTCGCGCTCATTACCTGAGATTGGGCGCAAATTCGGTGGACGAGATCATACAACCGTTATGCATGCGGTTAAGAAGGTTGAGGAACTCGGCCTTCATGATCGTGATTTTGCCGAGGATGTCGAGCTCTTGCGTCGTATGTTGGGTGGCGTCGGCTGATCCTTTTTAGTATAAAAATCCATATAATCTACCTCAGTTTGAACCGCATGGTTGAGCCTGTGTGACGAGTAGGCAAAAGCCTTTAATTTTTCTGTGAAAAATGGGCAAAAAAGCTTCGGTTTCTCGCAGGCTTTGTTATAATGGCGGACCGTTTTGTCGGGGGTGGGGGTAATCCCTTGTGAAACCAAGATAAAATGGTATTCGACGGGTAGGCGAAATTAGTTATTTGTAATCATATTTGAAGCGATAAGAACGTTATGAAAATTACTATCGAACGCGCAAAGCTTATGAAGTCTCTGGCTCACGTGCAAAGTGTTGTGGAACGCCGCACCACTATTCCGATTTTGAGCAATGTGAAACTGGATGCTCATGGTGGTCGTTTGTCTTTGAACGCGACGGATATGGACCTTGATATCGTCGAAACGGTTGACTGCGAAGTGATCAGCGAAGGTGCGACCACCGCACCGGCCCATATGCTGTATGACATCGTGCGTAAGCTGCCTGATGGCTCGCAGGTTGAACTGGACAACGGCGCCAATGAAGAATTGCTGACCTTGCGCGCCGGGCGTTCCAAATTTACGCTGGCTTGTTTGCCGACGATGGATTTTCCGCTGATGTCCGGCGGGGAACTCGATCATAACTTCGCCCTGCCCGCCGGGGAGCTGAAAGGCATTATTGATCGTACACGGTTTGCGATTTCAACCGAAGAAACCCGCTATTACCTGAACGGCATTTATGTGCATGCCGGTGAAAATAACGGTGTGCCGGTTTTGCGGGCGGTGGCAACGGACGGTCACCGTCTTGCCAGTGTGGAAGTGCCGATGCCGGAAGGGGCCTCTGATATGCCGGGGGTTATCGTGCCGCGCAAAACGGTTGCAGAATTGCGCAAACTGATTGATGAAACCAACGATGATGTTTCGATTTCTCTGTCGGAAACCAAAGTTCGTTTTGCTTTTGGTGAGGTGATTTTGACCTCGAAGCTTATCGACGGAACTTTCCCTGATTATGAACGGGTTATTCCGACCAATAATGACAAGATGATGGAATTGGATTGTAAATCCTTTGCGGCTGCGGTGGATCGGGTGTCTGCGATCTCGACCGAAAAATCCCGTGCGATTAAGCTGGAAATCAAGCCCGGTTCGTTGGTTCTGTCAGCAAGCAGCCCGGATGCAGGCAGTGCGACCGAAGAAATTGAAGTCAGTTATGGCTACGACGATATTGAGATCGGCTTTAATTCCAAATATCTGCTGGATATTGCGCAACAAGTCGAGGGCGAAACGGCGCAGTTTATGTTGTCTGACGGTGGGTCACCAACCATTGTACGCGATGCCGCAGATAGCAGCGCCTTGTACGTTTTGATGCCGATGCGTGTGTGATCGACGCGGGCAAAGTGATTATTCAAGGTGAATGAAGCCGTCGAAAAAAACGTTCTTGGGGGGGCGGTGCCGATCAGTGTGACGCGCCTGACACTCAGCAATTTTCGATGTTATGAATTTCAACGCCTTGATCTGGATAGCCGGCCTGTTGTGCTCTGTGGGCGCAACGGGGCCGGCAAGACAAATATCCTTGAAGCGGTGTCGCTTTTGACACCGGGGCGGGGAATGCGCCGGGCCAAGGCTGTGGATCTTGCCCGTCGTGACGAAGGTTGTGATGAAGATAGCGGGCGACCCTGGGGGGTTGCTGCAACGGTGCATACCGTTGGCGGTCCGGTTGATATCGGGACGGGTCGTGAAGAAACAGGACGGAGCGGAACGCGTGAACGTCGTGTTGTAAGGATTGAAGGCGAAACGGCACGGGGGCAAAATGCTCTGGCTCGATATGTCGATGCCGTTTGGTTGTTACCGCAGATGGACCGTCTGTTTTTGGATGGACCGATTGCGCGCCGCCGATTTTTGGATCGTTTGGTGTTTGGCTTTGATGACAAACATGCCGGACGAATGAATGCGTATGAGCATGGGATGCGCGAACGTGCAAAACTGCTCAAAACCGGTCGCAATGACGATCGCTGGCTGTCTGGTCTGGAAGATCAGATGGCAACCAAGGCGGTGGCTGTTGCGGCGGCGCGCAAGGATATTGGGCAACGGTTGAACATTTTGGCCGTTGAGGGGTATGGCCCTTTTCCCGGTGCACGCCTGCAACCGACCGGGATGATCGAAAGCTGGCTGGATGAATTCAGCGCGCTGGAGGTCGAAGACAAATTCCGTGCCTTTCTGGCGGAGCATCGCAGCATCGATGCCCAGCTTGGCGGGGCATCAGACGGGGTGCATAAAAGCGATCTTTCGGTGCGTCATGTACCCAAAGATCAACCGGCGGAAGTTTGTTCCACCGGGGAACAAAAAGCGTTGTTGACCGGCATGGTGCTGGCCAACACCAAAGCGTTGGCTTTGGACCGGGGGCGGGTTCCGCTTCTGTTGCTGGACGAGGTGGGGGCCCATCTTGATCAGGATCGCCGCAAGGCGTTGTTCGAAGCCATCCGTGCCATCGGCGCACAAGCCTGGATGACAGGGACCGATCAGGAGGTTTTTGCCCCCTTATCGGGACAAGCCAATTTTTTCAATGTGGAGAAATCGGCTGTTGAACGGGTAAACGAATAAGACGAAGGTTAAACTTAGGTAGATAGACCATGAGTGAAGAAAACCAGATCAGCGGTGAAGCCAATGTTGAAGCATACGGCGCAGATTCCATTAAGGTTCTACGCGGTCTTGAGGCTGTGCGAAAACGTCCCGGTATGTATATCGGGGATACAGATGACGGAACCGGCCTGCACCACATGGTTTACGAGGTTGTCGATAACGGAATTGACGAAGCCTTGGCCGGACATTGCGATACCTTGACGGTAACGTTGAATGGCGATGGCTCCGTGACCGTATCGGATAACGGTCGTGGTATTCCGGTTGATATCCATGCTGAAGAAGGTGTGTCTGCCGCCGAAGTTATTATGACCCAGTTGCATGCGGGCGGGAAGTTTGACAGCAACTCCTACAAGGTTTCCGGTGGTTTGCATGGTGTAGGGGTTTCCGTTGTAAATGCCTTGTCTGACTGGTTGGAATTGCGCATTTATCGCGATGGTAAAGAACATTATGTTCGTTTCGAAGACGGGGCGGCGGTTGAATCGCTCAAGGTTGTTGGGGATGCGCCGAAAAAAGAAGATGGCAGCTACCAGACCGGGACGTTTGTGACGTTTCATGCCTCTGAAGAAATCTTTGCGATTACAGAATACGATTATAATACGCTGGAACATCGTTTGCGCGAACTCGCCTTTTTGAATTCTGGTGTTGGCATGTTGCTGCGCGATGAACGCCATGCTGAACCGCATGAAACGGCGATGCGTTACGATGGGGGCCTGCTGGAATTTGTCAAATATGTTGATCGATCCAAAAACGCCCTTGTGCCGGACCCGGTCTATATGAACGGCAATAAAATTGATAATAACGGCGATGAAGTCGGTGTTGAAGTTTCCATGCAATGGAACGACAGCTATCACGAAAACGTCTTGTGTTTTACCAATAATATTCCGCAACGCGACGGCGGAACCCATTTGGCGGGTTTCCGGGGTGCCTTGACCCGAACGGTGAATGCCTACGCCCAATCCAGCGGTTTGGCGAAAAAGATGAAAGTGTCGATCTCCGGGGAAGACATCCGTGAGGGATTAACTTGCGTGGTTTCTGTGAAAGTGCCGGACCCGAAATTCTCGTCCCAAACCAAAGACAAGTTGGTGTCCAGCGAGGTTCGCCCCGTTGTCGAAGGCGTTGTCGGGGAAACCTTGGCCGAATGGTTTGAAGAACACCCCAATGAAGCCCGCCAGATTATCAGTAAAATTTGCGAAGCCGCTGCGGCGCGTGATGCTGCGCGAAAAGCGCGGGAATTGACCCGTCGTAAAGGGGTGATGGATATCTCTTCTTTACCCGGTAAATTGGCCGATTGTCAGGAACGTGACCCTGCTAAATCCGAACTGTTTATCGTGGAAGGGGACTCCGCCGGTGGATCTGCGAAGCAGGGCCGTGATCGTAAAAGTCAGGCTATTCTACCGCTTAAAGGTAAAATTCTTAACGTGGAACGTGCCCGTTTTGATAAGATGCTGAGCTCTGCGGAGGTCGGGACATTAATTACGGCAATGGGAACCGGCATCGGACGAGAAGACTTTAATATCGAGAAATGCCGCTATCATAAAATTATCATTATGACCGATGCGGACGTGGATGGATCGCACATTCGAACCTTGCTGTTAACCTTCTTTTTCCGTCAAATGCCGGAAATTATTGAACGCGGTTACCTTTATATCGCTCAGCCGCCGCTTTATCGTGTGAAGCGCGGTAATTCGGAAGTCTATCTAAAAGATGAAAAGGCTTTGGAAGATCATTTGGTCAACTTGGCTGTGGATGATTGCCTGTTGACACTTCATTCCGGTCATCAAATCGGTGGGGATGATTTGCGCTCGCGTATCAATAATGCGCGTCGGGTTAAGGCCATGTTGGCGAAACTGGCGACCAAGGTACCGTCTTCTATTTTGGAACAAGCAGCCATTGCAGGGGCACTGGATGTGACGTTGTTGCAAGATGAAGAACGTGGGGCCGCAATGGCGCAAAAAGTAGCGGAACAACTAGATGCCAATGAAAGCGATCTTGCACGTGGCTGGGAAGGTTCCGTTTTGGATGACGGCAGTCTCTCCTTTACCCGGACATTGCGCGGTGTGAAAGAAACGCATGTTTTGGATCATGGTATTCTGCGCTCTGCTGAAGCACGTGCCTTGAATAATCTGGCGGCAGAATTGACGGAAAGCTTCGCAAAACCGGCAAAACTGGTTCAGAAAGACAAGGAATACGAGATCAACGGACCGGTCAAACTGGTTGATACGGTGACCGAGTTGGGCAAAAAAGGTATGAATGTCCAACGTTATAAGGGATTGGGTGAGATGAACCCGGAACAGCTGTGGGAAACCACATTGGACGAAAGTGCCCGTTCCTTACTGCAAGTGAAGGTCAATCATGTGGACGAAGCCGAAGAAGTCTTCTCGACCTTGATGGGCGATGTGGTGGAACCCCGACGTGATTTCATTCAGGACAATGCCTTGAAAGTCTCCAATCTGGACGCTTAAGGCGATTTCCTGTTAAATACCTTATAAATCAAAAATGCCTCGATATGAGAATGTCGGGGCATTTTTTTATATTAGATATCGATATCGGGCCGAAAATAACCCATGAGGCGGTGTAAACCGTTCTTCCAAGCCCACGCGTCCTTTGTAGGTAGAAAAAAGAAAAGCGCCCCGAGGGGCGCTGTTTTCTTGAGAAAGTGGCGGACAGAGAGGGATTCGAACCCTCGATGAGCTGTTAACCCATACCCGCGTTCCAGGCGAGCGCCTTCAGCCACTCGGCCATCTGTCCGCAATATCTTTCGATAAGCTGTTCTTGCATAAAGCAAGTGTGCTGGAACGAGGGCGGAAACTATAGAAAAGGACGTAAGCCTGCAACTGTTTTTTTTGTTTTTGCAGAGATTATTTTTCTGGCTTGCGCCATCGCAAGACAATCTTTGTGATTTTTGCTATAATAGGGGATGAAACAGAATAGCCTGTTTTGCAGTCAGAATGCAGGGGAGATGTATCATGTCTATTGATGTACAAGGTGTCATTCAGGCCTTAAGTCGGGCGGTTGAAGTATCCCCCGGTGATACAGACCATACACTTCATCCGGTGATTACAATTTCACGCGA
This sequence comes from Terasakiella sp., assembly GCF_048267425.1. Taxonomy (GTDB): domain Bacteria; phylum Pseudomonadota; class Alphaproteobacteria; order Rhodospirillales; family Terasakiellaceae; genus Terasakiella. The sequence continues at coordinate 501,652 of NZ_JBLWXN010000002.1, read as the reverse complement.
TTTGGGCACAGGTGGTGAAGAAATTTCGCGCTTGCTGGCGGAACGGTTGGGATTGGATATTTATGATGAAAATATCATCGACGCGATTGCCCAACGCTCTGAAGTGAACAAAAATGTATTGAAAACCTTACACGAAAAAGTCAGTTCAGCCAGTGACTCGTGGCTGTATGCGATGGTGACGGGTAAGAATGTTTCGCGCACAGATTATATCAACGCACTGGTGACGGTGATCCGCTGTATTTATCACAAAGGCGGCATTGTTATTGGGCGGGGCGGCCATGTGGTTTTACAAGGCCGTGATGTGTTGCGGGTCCGGTTAACCGGCTCAAACGAAGCTTGCGCGAGACGGGTGGCTCATCGTGAGCGCCTCAGCCTGTCGGAAGCCAAAGCACGCTGTAAGGAGGTCAATCAGGAGCGGGCAAAATTCGTTTGGAACATGTTTAGTTCCCGATTGAATGATCCGACGAATTTTGATCTGACAATCAATACGGATCATTTTGCCCATTATGAACAAGTCGTGGAAATTTTAATCCGTAGTATGGAAATGATGGGGTTTTCGCAACGTAGAACAGGAACGACCAACAGGTAATTTCTTTCAAAAGGGCTTGTAAATGTCAAGACCCCCTTTACATTCAGGGGGGAGCGTGGCAAAGCAGTCAGCTCGTTTGACAAAAGCCCGAAAGGTCGATCTCCTGTGATGATGTATATTTTGATTGCGATTGGTTTCGTCTTGCTATTGATCGGGGCGGAATTTCTCGTCAAAGGGTCTGTTGGCCTTGCGCGTCGGATCGGCGTATCGCCCTTGGTGATCGGCATGACTGTCGTCGCGCTGGGTACCAGTGCGCCGGAATTCGTGGTCAGTCTGGATGCTGCGCTGGAGAATGCGGCCGGCATCGCCACGGGCAACATCATCGGGTCAAATATTGCGAATATTCTGTTGATTTTAGGGGTGACAGCCCTGATCAAACCTGTGCAGGGGGATCCCGGTGCGGTTTTGCGCGATGGCGTGATCTTGCTGGTCTGTTCGGCTGTTTTTACGGCCTTGTGTTGGTTTGGTGTCTTGGATGTCGTCGCAGGCTTCATCCTGTTTGGGATGTTTATCTGTTTTCTGTTTTATTCCTATTGGCGCGAACGTCATGGCGCCGACCCGGAAATGGCAGAACTGCATGCCCATGAAGCGGAAGAGATCGAAGTGCCCGACAATATCTGGCTGATGCTGGTGATGACCATTGGCGGGATTGCGGCTGTTGTTTATGGTGCGGAATTATTGGTTAATGGTGCCACAGAAGTTGCGCGTCTTTATGGCGTTCCTGAAGAAGTTATCGGTTTGACGATGATCGCAATCGGAACCAGTCTGCCGGAACTGGCCGCCAGCGGTATGGCGGCCTTGCGTGGGCATACCGATGTCGCCCTTGGCAATGTTATTGGTTCCAACCTGTTTAACATTCTGGGGGTTTTGGGCTTGGTTGCTTTGATCCAGCCTCTGCCGGTTGCTCAACAATTGTTAGATTTCGACCTCTGGATTATGATGGGAGCGACGATCCTGTTGGTCCCATTTATGGTGACGCGATGGGAATTGTCGCGCAAAGAGGGCTTCGTTTTTGTCCTGTTTTATGCGGCTTATATTTCCGTGCAGGCTTATGGGGTTGAACATCTCTTGGCGCAGTTTAGTTAAGTTTAAGAGGTAAAGGATCGTTGGCGAACGTGCAGAAAGTTGCTTTAATCACCGGGGCGGCACATCGTATTGGCGCTCATATCGCTCAGATATTGGCGGCTCAGGGATGGGCGGTTGCCCTGCATTATCATGGCTCACGCGAAAATGCGGCCCATGTCTGTCACGTAATAGAAGAGGCGGGTGGGACTGCCTGCGCCTTTAGTGCGGATTTTTCAAACGAAGAAGATGTTCAAAACTTGATCTCTGTGGTGAGCGCCGAAATGGGGGGTGTAGATGCCCTGATTAACAATGCCTCGGTTTTTGAAAATGATACGGCTTATGATGCAACACGCGAAAGCTGGGATTTGCACATGTCGGTTAATTTGCGCGCGCCCTTTGTTTTGTCGCAAAACTTTGTTGCAGCCTTGCCGACGGGGTTCTCCGGAAATATTATCAATATCATTGACCAACGGGTCTGGAACCTGACGCCCCATTTTGCCAGTTATACGATTTCCAAGGCGGGACTGTGGACAATGACGCAGACATTGGCGCAGGCGTTTGCCCCGAATGTGCGGGTTAATGCAATTGGGCCGGGGCCGACATTGGCCAGTGCGCGCCAGTCTGCTGAGGACTTTGAGCAACAGTATTTGTCCGTTCCACTAAAAAAACCTACTGATCTTGTGGAAATTTCCAACGCTGTGTTGTATATCCTAGGCGCACAAGCGATGACGGGGCAAATGATTGCCCTTGATGGTGGGGAACATTTGGGTTGGGCGCAAGGCGACAACCACACACCGCCGAAAGAATAACAGACCGATAGGTAAAGCCGATGAGCGCGTTTCAAGCCGAGAATGTCCAACCGCTTCGTATTGCCGATGCGAAAGCCGCCGTGCGTCATGTATTTATTCGTGACCTCGTTTTATTATGTTCGATCGGTGTTTACGAACATGAACACGATGCCCCGCAGCGTATTCGTGTCAATCTGGACCTGACGGTGAGTGAAAGTCACCATAACGACAATATCGACCATGTCGTTTGTTATGAACAAGTCGCCAATAAAGTCCGCGAGATCGTGTCGGGCGATCATACCAATCTGTGTGAGACGCTTGCCGAAAAAATTGCAGCCTCCTGCTTGCAAGATATTCGTGTGCGATGTGCGCGCATCCGTGTTGAAAAACTGGATGTCTTTGCCGATATCGCAAGCGTCGGTGTTGAGATCGAGCGTTTCAACGCTGGGGTGTGAATTGACGGGGAATCAAGCCCTGTTTTTTATGTTAGGTTGAGCCGGATTTAGAATCGCTTTTTTGCGAATCGTAGGGAATCCGTAGGTGGGTCCCCTGCAAAGTTTTGCACATTCTGTAAAGAGAAAAAAAACGTTACATTTGCGTTAAGAAAATCTTACGACTGGAGTCCGGGGCTAAAAACGATTCTTAAAACTCTATATAAAACAATCACTTATTTATGTGCACAAAAAATAGGCATGTTTTAGGAACGCGCAGTTTTGCTGGCCTAATTGTACATCTCCAAGATTAACTCACAAACTTATCCACAGGCTTGGTGGATTAAAATTCTACGTCGCAGAAGTCCTTGGATTCCCACTTGAAATCCACCGGGCGATGGTGTTGAGTAAAAAGATGCGTGGCCGAAAAATAAAAGTGAGCAGATGACAGTCAAGAAAGATATATGGGTTTTTGCATACGGTTCCTTGATGTGGCGTCCGGGGTTTGACTATCTGGAAAGCCGCAAGGTGACATTGGAAGGATATCACCGTGATCTGTGCATTTTGTCTTATGTCTTTCGCGGTAGACCGCAGGTTCCCGGTCTGGTGTTGGGGTTAAATCCCGGTGGTACCTGTTTGGGGGTGGCTTTTCGTGTGGCGGGTGCACAGGTGACGGATGTGATGGATTACCTGTATGAGCGCGAGATGATCCATGAAGTCTATGAACCCAAATGGGTGAAGGCGATGGATGAAACGGGAGAAGTGCTGGAAACCTATACCTTTGTATCCATTGCAGACCACCCGCAATATGCAGGACATTTTGAACCGGACACAAAGGTTGATCATGTCTTGCAAGGCGTGGGGCAGATGGGGCGTTCCCTGGAATATCTGGAAAATACGTGTCGCCATATTCGGGCCTTGGGCATTGTGGATGAGGGGCTGGAGAGCATTTTGCGTGCTGCACAGGCCAAAGAAATGCAAAAAACCGACTAAAAAGGCGACAAAGCCGTGAAAACAGGCCTTTTTCGAATTGACAGAGGCGGGTGCAATCCCGATACTCGTCGGCTTTCCTAATTGGAAAATATTTTTTCAACAAACGTGTGGTAAAGGTACCGACAGATGACGAATGCAGTCATGAAAACCTATGCCCCGGCTGATGTCGTTTTCGATAAAGGCGAGGGTGTTTACCTAATCGCTGAGGACGGAAAACGCTTTCTGGACTTCGGCGCCGGTGTGGCGGTGACATGTCTTGGACATGCACACCCGCATCTTGTTTCTGCCCTGACGGAGCAGGCCGCAAAATTGTGGCATTGTTCCAATCTTTATCGCATTAAGGGACAGGAACGATTTGCCCGACGTCTGGCTGACAGCACGTTTGGTGATGTGGTCTTTTCCTGTAATTCCGGGGCGGAGGCCAATGAATGTGCGATTAAGATAGCACGTAAATATTTTGCGGCGAAAGGGTCCAAACGCTATCGCATTTTAACGTTTTCCGGTGCTTTTCATGGCCGGACAATGGCGACATTGTCCGCCGGGAAGCAAGCCAAGCATTGTGACGGATTTGGCCCGATGCTGGACGGTTTTGATCAGGTGGCTTTTAATAATCTGGACGCGGCACGTGCTGCGATTACAGAGGAAACGGCCGCTGTTCATGTCGAGCCTGTTCAAGGCGAAGGTGGCATGCGCCCCGCGGATATTGCCTTCCTTCAAGGCCTGCGTCAGTTGTGTGATGAACACGGCATCCTGTTGATGATGGACGAAGTTCAAACCGGCGTTGGTCGAACAGGTAAATTGTTTGCCCATGAATGGGCGGGGATTACACCGGATGTGATGGCGATTGCCAAAGGGATTGGCGGTGGTTTCCCGGTTGGCGCCTGTATCGCAACGGCTGAGGCCGCCAGCGGTATGGCACCGGGCGCGCATGGTTCGACCTATGGCGGGAACCCCTTGGCAATGGCTGCAACCAACGCGGTTCTGGATGTTGTCTTGGAAGACGGTTTTTTAAATCGTGTCGCGCAGATGGGCGAATATCTGCAAAAACGTATGGACGATGTGGTTGCAAAATATCCGCAGATTGTCAAAGGCGCACGTGGTCTGGGCTTAATGGTCGGCTTTGAATGCGTTGTGCCCAACACGGATTTGGTTGCGCAATGTTTTAACAATGGTCTGTTGGCGGTGCCGGCAGGCGATAATGTGATGCGTTTGTTGCCCCCGCTTGTGGTTCAAGAAGAACATATCGAGGCGGCAATTGCGATTATCGAACGCTCCTGTAAAGAACTTTCGGAAAAAGTATAATGAAACCGAAGCATTTTTTAGATTTAAGTGAATTGGACGTCAGTGATTTGCGTCAGATTCTGGATCATGCCATAAGTTACAAAAATGGCATGAACGTCATTGGTGGCATGTCACCGCTTGCCGGTAAAACGCTGGCAATGATTTTTGAAAAGCCCAGCACCCGTACGCGTGTTTCTTTTGAAGTCGGTATGGTGCAACTGGGCGGTCACCCGCTGGTGATCATGGGCGATAATTCCCAATTGGGTCGTGGTGAAACGATTGCCGATACCGCGCGTGTTCTATCACGTATGGTTGATGGCGTGATGTTGCGCACTGATTCCCATGAAAAACTGATGGAAATGGCGCATTACTGTACGGTGCCTGTTATCAACGCCCTGACGGATAATAGCCATCCTTGTCAATTGATGGCCGATATTATGACGATTGAAGAACATCGTGGCCCCATTGGCGGCAAAGTGGTGACATGGATTGGCGATGGCAACAATATGGCCAATTCTTATGTGGAAGCCGCAACCCGTTTCGGTTTTGAATTGCGTCTGTGCTGTCCGGATGAATTGATGGTCGATGATCATTATCTGGATTGGGCCGCCAACGAAGGCGGGAATGTGTCTGTGGTCAAAGACCCCAAACAGGCGGCCAGTGGATCGGACGTTATTGTGACCGATACATGGGTATCTATGGGGGATACGGATTATGATCGCCGGATGGAATTGTTGACCCCTTATCAGGTCAATGCGGATTTGATGGCACAGGCAGAAAATGATGCCTTGTTCCTGCATTGTTTACCGGCGCACCGTAACGAGGAAGTCACCGACGAGGTGATCGACGGGGTGAATTCCGTCGTTTGGGACGAGGCGGAAAACCGTCTCCATGCTCAAAAAGGCGTTATGGTCTGGTCAATGATGTAATCTGCGACTATATAACAGCCAAGGTTTAATTTTTGTTGCGCCCCTGATCCGTTTTGTTACGGTTGGGGGCGTACCTGTTCTGTTGAGTATGTAAAATGAGCAAACAATTGTTGGAAGACCGCGTTTTACCGTTTCAGGTTGATGAACTGGATATTCGCGGCCGGGTCATTCGTCTGGGAGCGTCCGTTCATAAGATCTTGGATGCCCATAAATATCCCAAACCGATTGCCGATATCTTAAGCGAAGCAATGGGCTTGACGGTTGCACTGGCGTCCGGGTTAAAATATGACGGTGTTTTTTCTCTTCAGGCGATTTCCGAAGGCGAAGGGGCTGGCCCGATCAAGGCGTTGGTCAGCGATATTACGTCTGACGGTGGTTTGCGCGGTTATGCCGGTTTTGATATGGATAAACTGTCTGCTTTGGGCAAGGATGTTGAACCGAGTGTGGAAACTCTGTTGGGAACCGGGCGCTTGGCCTTTACCGTCGATCAAGGTAAACATATGCAGCCTTATCAAGGGTTGACAGCGTTGGAAGGTCAGTCTTTAAGCGAATGTGCCTATAGCTATTTTAAAAATTCTGAACAGCTGGATACGGCGTTTAAAATCGCACATGGCGATAGCGGAATTTGTGTGGTGATGATCCAGCGTTTGCCCGATGAAAGCGGCAATGACGAAGAGGCGCGTGAAAAATGGAACCATGCTTCCATTATGCTGAAAAGTCTGACGGATGCGGAAATGCTGGATGCCAGCCTCGGTATGGCGGACCTGCCCTATCGCTTATTCCATGAAGAAGGCGTGCGTGTCTATGAAACCAAGGCCATTCATCAGGAATGCCGCTGTTCAGAAGAACGCCTGATAGCAACATTGAAGGGCATGCCAGTGCCGGAACTAAACGATATGATCGAGGAAGGCGGAACGACAGTTACGTGTCATTTCTGTTCCACAAACTACACGTTTAGCAAAGATCGTCTGACAGAACTGCGCGCTGAAAAACAGGCGGAACAAGCCGTCAAACATTGACAATTCAAACGTTTGTGCGTTCACTGGTTGTCGGTGCAAATAACGACATAGGTATTCGACATGAAAAAATGGATTTTTGCTTTCGCAGGTGTGTTGCTGATCTCGGCTTGTACGAATACGCCGCCGGTGCAAAATCTGCCGGAAATGACCTTTAAGCATCTTGCGCCAATTCCAGTGCAAGCGGCAAAACTGGATGTTGTGAATAAAAGTGTCACCAGTGTTGACGGTAAGGAAATTTCCCACCGTCTGCCGACGTCACCAAAACAGGCGATGACGCAATGGGCTTATGATCGATTGCAACCCAACGGGTCGGGGGGACGGGCCGTTTTCACGATTTTAGAAGCTTCGGCCGTTGAAAATAAACTGGAAAAACAGACAGGTCTCAAAGGTGTCTTTACCACGGACCAGTCTGAACGCTATGACCTGACTGTGGACGGGCGCTTGGATGTCTATGATGCCCAAGGTAAAAATAAAGGTTTTGCGACAGCAAAGGCACATCGTTATATGACGGTCTCAGAAGATACCAGCCTTCTGGAACTTGAAAAAAAATGGTACGAGCTTCTGGAAAAATTGATGGCTGATTTCAATCAGGTGATGACGGAAAATATCCGTACACAATCTTTCTAATTAACCGCGCCAGAAAGTCGGCATAAACAGCACGAGGACGGTAAATAATTCAAGCCGTCCGAGCAGCATACCAAACGACATCAGCCACTTGGCGGCATCCGGGAATGTCTGGAAATTACCACTTGGTCCTGCAACTTCACCCAAGGCAGGGCCGACGTTGGCAAGCGCGGTTGCCGCGCTGGTGATGGCCGTTACATAGTCCAGTCCCATCATGCCAAGTGCCATTGTCAAAAGCGCAAAGCAAACCCCAAAGATAAAGAAGAAGCTGAGAACCGAGGTCATAACTTCGTCCGGGATTGGGCGACGGTTATAATAAGGGATGAAAACACCGTGAGGTTCCAACAGGCGTCTGATTTGGGTTTTTGCTGCGGCATAAAGAACCTGAAAACGAAAGATCTTGATCCCGCAAGTCGTGGAACCGGAACAGCCCCCGATAAACATAATAAAGAAAAAGATCGGCCAGGCAAAATGGCCCCAGACCTGATAGTCAGTTGTGGCGTAGCCTGTGCCGGTGATGATGGAAACCACGTTGAAGGCGCCGTAACGTAAGGAATGGATGGGATCGTAACCTTCTTGCAGCCATAAGAAACCGGTGGCCAGTGCGATTAATAAAAAGATAATCACCATGAACCACTGAACCTGTGAATCTTTGATCAGCGCCTGATAGTTACCGCGCAAAGTTCGTAAATACAGCATAAAGGGCAGGGAGCCGACAATCATACCCAATGTAATGATCCCATCAATTGCCCCGCTATCGAAATGTCCCACCGATCCATCGGACGTGGAAAAACCACCTGTGGCAATGGTGGTCATAGCATGGCTAACGGCTTCAAACGGGGTCATCCCGACAAACCAGAGGGCCACGGCCCAAATGGCGGTCAGGCCGAGGTAAATGACGGAAATTCCGGCTGATATTTGTGCGGCCTTGGGCAAGGCCTTATCCGATGTTTCAAAGGCTTCCACCTTAAAGAGTTGCATCCCCCCGACGTGCAGCATCGGCATAATTGCAACCGCCATCACAATGATCCCGATTCCGCCGAGCCATTGCAGCAGAGCCCGCCATAACAGCAGGCCCGGTGGGGCATAATCCAGCCCGGAAATAACCGTTGACCCGGTTGTGGTGATGCCGGACATGGCCTCGAAAAACGCATCGGTGTAGGACATGTCCAGTTCGGAAAAAGCAAAGGGGAGAGCGGCAAAAACAGTCATCACGAGCCAACTGAATGTTGCCATGATGAAGCCCTGACGAATGGAGAAATACATTTTTTCCCGACTGCGACCCGCCAAGGCCAAGGCCATACCGACAAACAGGGTCACGCCGGAAGAGAGCATAAAGACTTGCCAATCCGGGTTGCCTTGCGCCATGTCGACAAGCATAGGGAGTAACATACCCAAAGCCAATGTCATCAGCAGAAGACCGATGATGAAATATATAGGTCGCAGGTCGAGTTTCATGTCAGCTTTATGTTAAGGATTGCCCGAAAGGGCGATTCTTGGCCGAAATGACACGGAAAGTCCATAAAAAACAAACGCTCTTTACCAATAAGATCGTATAGCAGGTCCAGATGGCATTATTCAACGATCAGTTTGTAATCTGGTGTCGGGTTTAAAGGACAGGAATACAGGTATTCACCCGGTTTCAATTCAACCTCATAATCCCGACTGACGCCTGTTGTCAGACCGCCACCGGAGATACTGGTCTTGGTCAATTTATGCAGCGGGTTTTTCCAGTTGTAATCTTTGTCTCGCAGCCAAAAACCAAGTTCATAGGGCACGTTTTCATTTTTGACACGGAATGTATATGTGCCGGCTTTCAGGGTCAGGGCTTTTGCTGTTTTCAAACGTTCGGCTTGTGTTTGGCGATTGTAGGCTTCGCAATCTTTGGCGGAAGTCGATTTTATGGCGTGATCAATCCCATTTTCAGCTTCAACAAACTGGCACGGGGTTTGGGTCAGGGTAATCACTTGGGCGGCATCGGCGTGTTGGGGCGCAAATGCAGAAAATATGGTGAAAACAGCCAAGAGGCGAAACATGATCAGACCTTTCATCAAATTGTATATCCTTGAAATTTTGCCTGAACGGCGTCCAAAAAACAAAACACGTCTGCGTGATCGATTTTAAAAAGATTTTGAGAACGCAGACTGCTATGGTACGGCCTTGATCGAAAACTCCTCAGTAAGGTACAGAAACGATGGAACGCATCGGGAATTTTTATCGTGACAGATTTTCCGGCCTGTTGGTGGCTCTGACGATTGCAATCGCAGCGGTTTTTCTGTCCGATCATTATGGTGCGCCGACGATGCTGTTTGCCTTATTGTTGGGGATTGCGTTTAATTTTTTGTCCGAACATGAAAGATGTGCCCAAGGGATCGATATGGCGGCCAAACAGGTTTTGCGTATCGGTGTTGCCTTGTTAGGGTTGCGTATATCCTTTGCTGCCTTGCAAGACCTTGGTTTGATCCCGGTTGTGCTGGTGATCGCCGGGGTGGTCACGACGATCTTTTTAGGGATCGGTTTGACCCGTCTTTTCACAAAAAAGACAGCATTCGGTTGTTTGACCGGTGGGGCCGTTGCCATTTGTGGTGCATCAGCCGCAATGGCGTTGTCATCTGTTTTACCGCAAGGAAAAGATGGGGAACGTGATACCATTTTCACGGTTGTCACGGTGACGGCGTTCAGCACTATGGCGATGGTCATCTACCCCATCATTGCCGCAGCCCTTGGCTTGAACGAACAACAAACCGGTGTGTTTTTGGGGGCGACCATCCATGATGTCGCACAGGTGGTTGGGGCGGGATATGGTGTGTCTGATCATACAGGGGATGTGGCAACCGTTGTGAAGTTGTTGCGTGTTGCCATGCTGTTACCCGTTGTTTTGATTGTTATGATGGCGGCGCGTGCCCATCTCAAAGCAGATAAGACGAGTGAAGCGAAATTACCGTTTCCGTGGTTTGTGCTGGGATTTGTGGCGCTGGTCATCTTAAACAGCAGTGTGGATATCCCTGTTGTGATTTCCAGCACCCTGATTGATGTGTCGCGCTGGTGTATTGTGATGGCGGTCGCTGCCCTGGGGATGAAGACGTCATTTGCCGCCTTGGTCAAGGTCGGTTGGATGCCGTTGGTTTTAATGTTGGTGGAAACGCTTTATCTGGCAGGCTTGGCTTTAATTGTGATTACATTCTGGATGGTTTAATCGTTAAGTAACCAAACAATATCCTTGCCTTGAACGTCACAAAACGCTACATCATGGCCTCGAAATAAGGCTTGATGCTGTAAGGCAAAGCTTCACGGTCTGATGCTGTAAGGCAAGACATAAAATATAGGAGACTCCCATGTCCGATAAACCCGCTATTATGATCTGCGGTCACGGCAGCCGCGACGAAGGCGCTGTTGAAGAATTCAATCTTTTGGCAAAAAATTTACGTGAACGCTTCCCCGATCGTGATGTGGAAAGTGGCTTCTTGGAATTTGCCAAACCGATCATCCGTACCGGGTTGGATAAACTGGTTGAACGCGGGGCAAAACAAATCCTGTGCGTTCCCGGTATGTTGTTTGCCGCAGGCCACGTTAAAAATGATTTGCCGAGTGAAGTAAACAATTTTGCCGCCGAACATGCCGATCTGGATGTACGTTTTGGGCGTGAACTGGCGATTGACCGTCGTTTGCTGGAAGTCTGTAAACAACGTATTGAAGAAGCTGAAGCAAACTGTTCGGATGAAGTGGCCCGCAAGGATACTTTATTGATGGTTGTCGGGCGCGGCACCAATGATAGTGATGCCAATTCCAATGTTCACAAAGTTATGCGGATGCTGTGGGAAGGTATGGGCTTTGGCTGGGGTGAAGTGTGTTATTCCGGTGTGGCGTTCCCACGCGTCCCCGATGGTTTGGAACATGCAGCCAAGTTGGGTTACAAGCGCGTTGTCGTGATCCCTTACTTCCTGTTTACCGGCATTCTGGTCAATCGGATTTATGATCAAACGGATGAAGTCGCGGCCAATCACCCGGATATCGACTTTGTCAAAGTTGGTTATCTGAAAGATCATCCGTTGGTGATTGATACGTTTGTGGACCGCGTCGAAGAAATGCTCAGCGGTGAAAACAATATGAACTGCCAGTTGTGTAAATACCGCGAACAAATCATTGGCTATGAAGGCGAAGTTGGCGCTGCGCAAGTTGGTCACCACCATCATGTCATGGGCATTGGTACCGATGGCGAACATCACCACCATCATGGACATGACCACGGTCATCATCACCATCACGGGCACCACCATCATCATTCCCATGATCATGGGGACGACAAGTAAGGGCCGCCCCTTATGACGCACTTGTTTGACTGTTATGTCATGGTGGACTGGTCGGCATCCTCAACCCCGAAAAAGGGTGCCGACAGTATCTGGTATTGTGTGGTAGAACGCCAAGGCACCAAACTGGTTGAAACGGCGTTGCATAACCCGACAACCCGCGAAACCGCCATGCAGGATTTGGCTGATCGTCTCAGTGATCTGAGCGCGCGGGGTTTGCGCGTGTTGGTCGGATGCGATTTTGCCTTTGGATATCCAAAAGATTTTGCCCCCAGTATCGGGGCAGAGAACTGGTCCGGTGTGTGGCAACGACTGTCAGCAATGATCAAGGACGGAGCGGATAATTCCAATAACCGTTTCGCGGTTGCGGCGGAATTAAACCGTAAAATCAGCGGCACGACGGGGCCGTTCTGGGGCTGCCCGAAAGCCCAGCAAAATGAATTTTTGGAAAGCAAAAAGCCTTATATGAACCCGCTGACCAATGAAATGCGTTTGTGCGAACAACGCATTTCCGGGGTAAAACCTGTCTGGCAGCTTTTGGGAACAGGTTGTGTGGGATCCCAAACCCTGATGGGAATTGCCCGGCTGGAACAGTTGCGCCGTCATGCGTGGTTGCAAGATCAAATCAAGGTCTGGCCCTTTGAAACCGGATTGAAGTCGGATTCCTTGGGCGAGATTACCTTGGCAGAAATTTATCCCTCCCAGATCAAGGTACAGGCACAGGGCAATTTGCCAAAGGATGCCATTCAGGTGCGTACTCTTGCCCGTCATTATGCTGAATTGGATCAAGTTGGGGAAATGGCTCCGCTGTTTGCGGGTGATCCATCGTTGACGGATGATGAAAAAGACAGTGTCGTGCGCGAAGAAGGCTGGGTCTTGGGTGTTGGTAGAAGCGATAAGGACCAAGCCCTTGATTGGTTGAACAGTTATTTACGTGCACCAAACGATATTTATCGCAAATCACAGGAAATGATTGAACATGATATCGATGTTTCCGGTTTTGATGACGATATGCAAGACGTTGCCATTCGTATGATCCATGCCTGTGGCGATGTGGATGTCGGTGTGGATATCGCCTATAGTGCGGGGGCCGCGAGTGTGGGGCGGACGGCCTTGGCAAAGGGATGTCCGATTTTGGTGGATGTGGAAATGGTGTCACATGGTATTATCCGTAAACGCCTAGCCCAACATAACCCGGTTGTCTGCACCCTGAATGATGCACGTACGCCCGCCAAGGCGGATGAATTGGGCACCACCCGTTCAGCTGCTGCCTTGGAATTTTGGGGTGATTGGCTGGACGGATCGGTTGTCGTGATCGGCAATGCCCCAACGGCCTTGTTCCATTTAATCCAAGGGATCCTTGATGGGCGTTTTGCCAAACCGGCCCTGATTGTCGCCTGTCCGGTCGGCTTTGTTGGGGCAATGGAATCAAAAGAAACGCTGATTGCCTTGGCGGGCGATCTGGGTGTGCCTTATATTACATTGCGCGGACGACGTGGTGGCAGTGCGATTGCAGCCTCTGCCCTAAATGCACTTGCCAAGAAAGGGATTACACAATGATCCATATTATCGGTATTGGTGAAGATGGTCTGGACGGGGTAAACCCGACGGCACGGGCCTTGATTGAAAGCGCAGATGTGCTGGTCGGTGGGGAACGTCATCTGGATATGGTGGCGACCTCGGCTGAAAAAATATCATGGGGCAGCGGGTTGAACCACGGGATCGAGGCGATTAAAGACCGTCTGGATAAATCCGTTGTCGTTTTGGCAACGGGGGAGCCGCTATGGTTTGGCATTGGCACAACTCTGTTGAAGCATTTCGATAAGCGGGATGTTACCATTCATCCGGCAAACGGTGCCTTTTCACTGGCGGCGGCGCGGATGGGATGGGCGATCCCGGATTGTGTCTGTATGACCATTCATGGTCGTGCCTTGGAAAGCTTGAACCGTTATGTGGCCGATGGGGTAAAAATCCTGATCCTCAGCCGGGATGGTAAATCCCCGATTGAGGTCGCCGATCTTTTGGCAAAATATGGGTATGGAGCCTCTCACCTGAATGTGTTTGAACATATGGGCGGGGAGAAAGAAAACCATCTGCAAGGCAGCGCAACCGGTTGGACGGCAAAAGTTGCGGACCTGAATACCATCGCGGTTGAATGTATCGCAGAAGAAAAAGCCCGTCGTCTGCCTGCGACCAATGGTCTGGATGACGATCTGTATGAACATGACGGGCAATTGACCAAACGCGAAGTGCGTGCGGTGACATTATCCAGTCTTGCACCGCAACCCGGGGAATTGTTGTGGGATGTCGGGGCTGGGTGCGGGTCCATTGCGATTGAATGGATGCGCGCACACCCCAAATGTCATGCAATTGCGATTGAACAAAATGATAAACGTCGATCCATGATTGCCCATAATGGGGCGGCCTTGGGTGTGCCAACCTTGGAAATTGTCGATGGTCGTGCCCCAGATGCATTGCACGGATTACCCCAACCGGATGCTATTTTTGTTGGGGGTGGTATCTCCATTCCCGGTTTGCTGGAAACCTGCTGGAACGTCTTGCCAACTGGTGGGCGATTGGTTGCAAATGCAGTAACACTTGAGGCTGAGCGCGAAATGTTGCATTTTGCGCACAAGTTCGGTGCACGGTTGACCCGTATCGCCGTTTCGCGTGAAGAAAACGTTGGCACAATGACGGCGCTGAAACCGATGGCGCCTGTCTTGCAGCTGTCGGCGTTAAAGGAATAGAACACATGGCAGGTACTTTGTACGGTCTGGGCATTGGTCCGGGCGATCCAGATTTAATTACCTTAAAGGCGCTGAATATTCTTCAGGCAGCCCCGGTGATTGCCTATCCGGCCCCGGTTGGTAAGCCGAGCTTGGCGCGATCCATTGTTGAAAAACACCTTCCCGGTGGGCAGGACGAAATTAAAATCGATACGCCGATGATCCCGGGTGATTTCCCCGCCAATGATGTTTACGATCAATATAGCGAAGAAATTGCGCAAAGACTGACAGATGGCAAAGACGTTGCGGTTTTGTGTGAAGGCGATCCGTTCTTCTTCGGGTCCTTCATGTATATTTATGCCCGGCTGGCGGATCGTTTTGAAACACGTGTTGTCCCCGGTGTTTCTTCTGCGATGGCAAGTTGTTGCCAGTTGGGGGTACCGATTACATCGCGCGCCGATGTGTTGACGATTTTACCGGCTCCGTTACCCAGTGAAGATTTGTTAGAACGCCTGCAACTGTGTGATGCGGCGATCATTATGAAAGTGGGACGCCACTTTGCCAAGGTGCGTGATGTGATCGGCACCTTGGGGTTAAGCGAACATGCTTATTACATTGAACATGCCACAATGGAGACACAAAAAATGATGTCTCTGGACGAGGCAACTTTTGAAAAGGCACCGTATTTTTCGATGATTATTGTACATAAACGCGGCGAGGCGTGGAAATGACCCAGACAACTCCGGCATTGATCTGTCTCAGCACAGGTGGGTATCAACTGGCGCAAGAACTGGCCCAGACGATGGGGAATGTGGAAATCCACGGTTTGAAAAAACGCCTTCCTGATTGTGCGATTACTTTTGACAATACCATTGAACATTTGCGCACCCTGTTTCGCAAAGGACAGCCGATTATCGGCATTTGTGCCAGCGGGATTTTGATCCGTGCGCTGGCTCCGTTGCTGGCGGATAAATGGGCAGAACCGCCCGTGGTTGCGGTTGCGGAAGACGCCTCCTGTGCCGTTCCATTGCTGGGGGGGCATCACGGGGCAAATGAACTGGCGCGCTGGATTGCGGATATTTTGGACGGGGCTGCTGCCATAACAACAGCCGGGGAATTAAACTTCGGTGTGGCACTGGATGAACCGCCACGCGGTTGGCGGATTGCCAATCCTGATTATGCCAAAGATGTCGCCGCAGCTTTGTTGAACCATGATCCGGTTTCCTTGGAAGTTGAAGCGGGCGAAGCGGTCTGGTTGGAAGAAAAAGGCCTGTCCTTTGAAGATGTCGGTTTCCCACGCATTCGCATTTCTGATCGTGATGTTGAACCTGACGGCAATGAATTGTTATTCCATCCGCCCGTACTGGCCTTGGGTGTGGGATGTGAGAGAAACTGCCCGGCCGATCATTTAATCGAACATGCCTTGGCAACCTTGGCCAGTGCTGGATTATCACGCCAATCGATTGGTTGCGTGGTTTCTGTTGATGTAAAGGCCAACGAAGCAGCCGTGCATGCTTTGGCTGATGTGTTGGGGGTGCCGGCACGTTTCTTCACACCTGAAGAACTAGAAGCCCAAACACCGCGGCTGAAGAACCCGTCTGATATTGTCTTTGACGAGGTGGGTTGTCATGGTGTGGCTGAAGGTGCGGCCTTGGCCGCCGTCGGGGGCCTGGGTGAATTGGTTGTTGAAAAACAAAAAACCGACAAAGCAACTTGTGCGATCGGGCGTTCCCCGGTTGATTTACAACCCAGTGCATTGGGCCGGGCGCAAGGGTATTTATCCGTGATCGGTATTGGTCCGGGTTCTGATGAATGGCGATCCCCGCAGGCGACACAAGCCTTGCGCGATGCCACTGACGTGGTGGGGTATGGTTTGTACCTTGATCTGGTCGAAGACTTGATCGTTGGGAAAGATCGTCACGAAAGCGGTCTGGCGAATGAAGAAAAACGTGCCCGTATTGCCCTTGATCTGGCGGCGGAGGGAAAACGGGTCTGTCTGGTTTGTTCTGGTGATGCCGGGATTTATGCCTTGGCAACCTTGGCGTTTGAATTGCTGGATAAAGAAAATAAACCTGAATGGAACCGTCTGCGCATTGATGTTGCGCCGGGTATTTCGGCCTTGCAAGCCTGTGCGGCGCGCATTGGGGCACCGATCAACCATGATTTCTGCACTATTTCCCTGTCTGATCTGTTGACACCGTGGGAAGATATCCAACGACGGTTGAAAGCGGCGGCCGATGGTGATTTTGTGGTGGCATTTTATAACCCGCGTTCCAAACGCCGGGTGACGCAGATTGAAAAGGCCCGCGATATCTTGTTGACGGGACGCCCGGCGCAAACGCCAGTTGTTTTGGGGCGCAATCTGGGGCGTGCGACAGAAAGCCTTGAGGTGATTACCTTGGGCGAATTAACGTCCGATCATGCCGATATGCTGACTATGGTTTTGGTCGGTTCCAGTCAAAGCCGCGTCATTGAACGTGGTGTCAATAAATGGGTCTATACGCCACGTGGCTATGAAAAGAAAATGAAGGTGCAATCATGACGGTTTATTTTATCGGCGCAGGTCCGGGGGCACCGGATTTAATCACGGTGCGTGGGCTTAATATCATCAAGGAAGCCCCAGTGGTCTTATTTGCTGGATCCTTGGTCCCGGAAGGTATTGTTGCCCAAGCTGATAAGGCAGCTGTGGTGAAAGATACGGCGCCGATGCATTTGGACGAGATCATTACTGAAATCGAAGAAGCGCACAAACAAGGTCATGATGTCGCCCGTGTTCATTCCGGGGATCCCTGTCTTTACGGGGCAATTGCCGAACAGATGCGCCGTCTGGATAAACTGGATATTGATTATGAAGTTGTACCCGGTGTGTCAGCCTATGCGGCAGCCTCGGCGGCCTTAAAGACCGAACTCACCTTGCCGGATGTGTCCCAATCCATCGTTTTGACGCGAACAGCCGTTCGTTCTTCCAAAATGCCGAATAACGAGGATCTGGAAACCTTTGCCAAAAGCGGCGCAACCTTGGCAATTCATTTGTCGGTTAATAACCTGAAACACGTGGTGGACACACTGAGCCCTTATTATGGTGCGGACTGCCCGGTTGTTGTGGCCTATCGTGTGTCATGGCCGGATGAAGCCTTTATTCATGGCACGCTTTCCGACATCCGGGCAAAGGTAAAAGACAGCGGGATTACCCGCACAGCTTTGATTTTGGTTGGTCATGTGCTGGGCAGTGAAGATTTTACCGACAGCAAGCTCTATGACGTGGATCATACCCATGTCTTGCGTGAAAAGAAGAAAGACTAGCGATATTTCTTCCAGATAGACTGGTAGATGCCGTTTGTTTTAATCGTCTGTAAACCGCGGTTAAAATGCCTGATGATTTGTGTGCTTTGTGCACCATTTCGTGAAAAGCATAAATAATAAGGTTCGCTGTTCAGTTCATCATAACGGATGGCGGCCTTGTTGTTGTCTTGTGCCATACGATAATAAATAACGTCGCGGAAGGTGTAGATTGCATCAATGCGCCCGGCTTGCAACAAACGCAGAAGTTGGCGTTCATCATTGCCGTCAACGACTTTGATGTCTTCATATTCCTGTAGTTTTTTATGCGGCGCATAATCACGAACCGCGCCAACGATTAAGCCGGATAGCTGCTTCAGGTCGGTGATTTTAGCGAGGGGGGAGTCGTTTTTTAAGAAAACACCCAAGCTGATATCGCCGACTTTTTCAGAATAGATAAATTCTTTGTTCCGTTCAGGCCGGAAGTTACAACCGCACAGGCCGTCAATTTGACCTATTCGTGCGGTTTCCAAGGCACGCTTCCACGGATAGAAATTAAAATCCACATCGTATCCATCAACGGCAAAAGCCGCTTCTATAATATCAATGTCAATTCCTTGATGGTCGGGATTGCTTGTATCTTTTTTAATTTTATAAGGTGGAAAATCGGTACAGGCGAGTTCAACCGTATCGGCCCAACTTGCGTTGGCGAGAAAAATAATGAGTAAAAGAAAACAGCCTGCGAATTTCATTGATTGCCTTTGGGACGAGGAATCGAAAGATGAAAACAGTGTATCATCTATATTGAAATTCACGATGCCTATTTTAGTCCGGCACACAAACTTCGCATTTGAATAGAGCGATGACAGTGCGCAGGAACAGGCTGGCAATGACGACCCATGTCAGAACGTAAAGGGTTTGTGCAAGGTAGTCGAAAAAAGCAAGGTGGGTTAGTTGCCCCATCAAAAGGGTTGCACTGGTAAATGCGGCCAGCGGGAAGGTATAGGCCCACCATGACATTGCAAACTTAATGCGCACCATACGATGAATTTGAGAAAGCAATAAACAGAAGAAAAAGGCGGCCCAGTAATAGAGTAACCGTCCGAGTATATCGAGTTCGCCGGTCATTTGAATGTAGGATACAAAACCGATACTAGGCGGGGCAAGCAGAATAAATAAAGTCGGCAGCAGCTTTTGCGGCATAGGATTGTGAAACATCAATCGGTTGATGATCAGGATCAATAGGATCACCCAGAACAAAACGCCCCAGGCAAAGAAAAACCATGATAGTTCCAAGGGGGCGTGACGGACGCCAACCAAGGGCACAATAATATTCCCAACGGCAGGAATAAACCAGGCTGGGGTACTATGGATAACCTCATAGCGAGCGTGATTGATCCAGCTATTGATGATTGCCATAGATAGGAAAAATTGGAAAAAGCATCCGGTTGCCCACAAAAAGAAAGAGAGCCGTTCATTAATGGGGTAAAAGGCCGCGCCAAGTAAAAGCAGGCTGATGCTGGCGGCGGGAAAAAAACTGATTTTGATCGGATGGTTCCAATCTGCCAGAACCGCTTGAGGATAGCGCAAGGACTTCAGGGTATATGTTGCCAGAATTGTAATATAAATGGCCAATGTTAGATAGGCGAGTGTGTAAAATACAATACCGTCACTGCCGAGCATCCATTCCATTTTATGTGAAATAATGGTCAAACCGGACAAGCCCATCGTTGTGGCAAACATGGGTAAGGGAAAATGTTGGAGGCTACTATGATTTTCTGACATGGATATGATCTCGAAAATAAAGGAAGAGGAAAGCTTATCTCTCCTGATCGTGATACGCAATATGCGCATCTGCGGCATTGATGATTATCAATAAGTTCTAATATAAGAATTGAAATAAAAAAAGAGCCTCCATAATCAGGAGACTCTTTTTTAAGATGCGATTAGTCGATAGAGGCTATGCTTAGTTGCTCAATTGTGAAGGCAACTCTGCAATAGCAGCATCGATCATGGCATTGGCTTTCGGTGCGGAAATCCCTTCTGCGAGCAGTTGCTCAGCAGCGGAGATTGCAACACGTGTTGCCAGATCCTGAATTTCAGCGATAGCAGAGGCTTCAGCTTGTGCGATACGAGCTTCGGCAGCGGCTTCACGACGCTTCAGGGCGTTTTCCAGATCGGTTTTCGACTTAGCTTCCAGTCGAGCCGCTTCGTCTTTCGCACGCTGCAGGATTTTAGCGGCTTCTTCTTCCGCTTCCTGTTGCTTGCGTTTGTAAGAAGCCAGAAGTTCCTGAGCTTCTTCACGAAGTTTTTCGGCTTCGTCCAGCTGTGCTTTAATCGTATCGGCGCGATCGTCCAGAGCCGTGGCCAGTATACGAGCTACCGGCTTGGCTGCAAAGACCATCAGAACGACGAATGCCAGAGCAACCCAGAACGTGGGATCGTGAAGCATACCGCCGTCAGCGTGTTCAGCTGCACCAGAGGCAGCGTGTGCAACACTAATCATCAGTTTTGCTCCATTGCTTTGGCAACAGCGGCGTTAACCGCTGCGTCGTCTACGGAAACACCGGACAGTTTTTCAACAGTTGCCTTAGCGACATCTGCGGATACTTCTGTGATGTTTGCAAGCGCCTTGTTTTTTGCGTCCGCGATGCGGGCTTCAGCTTCTGACAACTTTTTGTCCAGCTTGGCCGCCAGCTCTTCCTGAGCTTTGGCCTGAGCAGCGTTCGCTTGATCGATCACGACTTTTACTTCGTCCTGAGCTTTCGAGCGAGCCTCTGCCAGAGACTGTTCATAAGCAGCAGCAGCTTGTTCCGCTTCAACTTTTAAAGCGGCAGCCTTTGCAAGGTTATCGTCGATGCGTGTTTGACGCTCGTCGAGTACCTCGGCAATGCGCGGCAGCGCCACCTTGGCCATGATGAAATACATCGCCAAGAAGGTGATCACGAGCCATACGATTTGCGGGGCAAATGTGGTCACATCTAACTGTGGCATATTGCGCTCCTTCCAAAAAAAGTTCGAAAGGTCACCGAGAAATCAGTGACCTATGAAACTTCGATTATCAACTCTTAGGTGAAGAGGATAAGGAAAGAGATGAGCAGTGCGTACAAAGCAACCGCCTCAACAAGTGCGAAGCCAAGCATAGCCAGGCCGAATACTTGTGAACGGGCAGCAGGGTTGCGAGCAACAGAGCCGATCAAAGAAGAGAAGATGTTACCAATACCAGCACCAACACCAGACAGGCCGATTACAGCCAGACCAGCACCGATCATTTTAGCAGCAGCGAGTTCCATAGATCTAAGTCCTATAAGAAAAGTAAAAAAGTGAAACTTTAAAGGGTTCGAGCTTCGTCATCACCTGAAGTCAACAAACCCTTAAAGTCTGCGAAGTTCCTGTACCAAGTTGCTTAGGCTTAGTGCAGGTGAATGGAGTCGTTCAAGTAAATGCAAGTCAGTACGGCAAAGACGTAAGCTTGCAGGAACGCCACCAAAAACTCAAAACCTGTCAGGGCAACGTCAACGGCGAAAGGCGCCCACCCACCGAGGAAGCCAAGCGGCACGATGAAGGCAGCGAATACTTTCATCATTGTGTGACCAGCGGTCATGTTGGCAAACAAACGAATGGACAGGGAAACCGGACGGGACAGGTAGGAAATAATTTCAATCGGCACCAGCAGCGGCAACATAACAGCCGGAACGCCACCGGGGACGAAGAATGTAAAGAAGTGCAGGCCGTGGCGCGCGATACCGATCAGCGTGACGCCGATGAAAACGGCCATCGCCAAGGTAAAGGTCACGGCAACATGACTTGTAAATGTGAAGCTGTAGGGCAACAGACCAAGGAAGTTACCAAACAGAATGAACATAAACAGTGAGAAGATGATCGGGAAATATTTGCGGCCTTCATTGCCGACGTTGTCCCGGACCATGTCCGCCACGAAGGAGTAGCTCAGCTCAGCCATTGACTGCCAGCGACCTGGTACAAGTGCGCGACCGCCCATGCCCATGATCAAGAAAATGCTGACCACAGCAACAGTGGCAACCATTGCAACGGCGGAGTTTGTGAAAGAAGCGTCAATACCAGCGAACTCTACAGGTACGATGGTGTTGATTTGAAACTGATGTAGCGGATTGTTCGACACAGTGCCCTCATCTTTGCCCTATTGGGCTAATCCCTTAAATTGTCGTCCTTTTCGCGCTTTTCAAAATCTTCCTTATAGCCAACGGCAATATCAAGACCCTGAACAGTGCGAAAAACGTTCATAATTCCGGCGGCAGCGCCCAAGAAGAAAAACAAGACCATTAGCCACGGTTTTGTATCGAACACATAGGTGTCCAGTGCATAACCGATCCCGACGCCGACGACCAAACCTGAAATCAGGTCTGCACCGCAACGCAAGGCTAATCCCAAACCCTTGGGCGGTTCGTTGGTCGCTGCCTTCAAACCGCGCGGCGCTGTGGAATTTCCACGCGCTGCGTTCAATCGGGTTTCGAACTGGTCCAGTTCGGAAAGTTTCTTGTCGTCGTCGCTCATTCAAGTCTCCCATTAGACAGAGAAGAAAAACGCGCAAGAGACAAGCCTTCCCCCACTTCTCGACTCATTAGCCGAAGTGCGTCGCAACATATATATGCGCACCCTCTCTGTCAAGGGGCGAAAACCCGATTGTAATTCATTGAAAAATATAAGAAAAAAGTGGAAATACCAGTTGTGTTTTTCTTGTTGGGAAAGGAATCTGTCAAAAAGAGGAAATGAAAGATTCTGGGATTCCTTTTTTCCTATGATATGATTTTTCTGGATTTGGTGAATTGAAAGAAAATTATCCTCATGGATGCCGTAGATAAAAAAATATTACGTCTGTTGCAAAAAGATGCCTCGTTATCAATTGGGGACGTAGCCGAACAGGTCAATCTGTCGACCACACCGTGTTGGCGGCGGATACAAAATCTGGAAAAGCAGGGGGTGATCAAAGGGCAGGTTGCTTTGTTGGAAGAAACGCAGTTAAACCTGAAGACAACGGTTTTTGTGACGGTAAAAACCGCCCGACACGACCTTGAATGGTTTAAGGCTTTTTCCGAAGCTGTAGCCTCCATTGATGAAGTGGTTGAATTTTATCGGATGAGCGGTGATGTAGATTATTTGCTGAAGGTCGTTGTACCCGATATCCAAGCCTATGACCGGGTTTATAAGCGCTTGATCCAGCAGATTCATCTCAGTGATGTTTCCTCGTCTTTCGCGATGGAAAAACTAAAATGCACCACTGAGTTACCACTTGAGTATGTATAAAATGCACCCGTCATACAGGGCAATATGTCTCGGTGTTGGCCTTAGCTGGTTGCACAGTTTTTTGTTTCGATTGCTGTACGAACGGCTTCTTTTTCACCACGAACATTGGCGAGTTCAGAGGCTTCAATGCCATCTCCGGTGCCGTAGCCAAGCCAGAAGGCTTGCATTTGGCTAGACTTAACTCGTTGTTCTTGCGCTATAACAAGTTGATTTTCTCGTCGAGCTAGGGAGTTGATTTCAGATGTTAATTGCTGACAGGAATACTCTTCATATTTGAGGCCGGATGTGTACGAACCTGTAATTTGTGAAGACGGTGTCGGCATGTTGGCGCAAGCACTTAGCAAGCTTGTTGCGATCAAACCCAATACGAGATGTTGTTTCATGAAAAGTTCCCCTGAATAGTTGCTGTTTATTTAAGGCAAATGATGAATATAAATCAATCAAAAGATTTTTAACTGATCCAAATGCCCGTTGCCATGAGTGGGTCTGAGTTATCGTTGAATGTAATCGTGACCATAAAATCATCGTCGCTTTTGCTGAATTTACATTTATAGACCAGACCAACCAAGCCTGCGCGTTTCAATGATGTGACAAAATGGATTTTAATTACTTTACCCATTGAATTTTCGATGTTTTGCTGGTTTTTATGGAAGTCGTCTTTGGTGATGTTCTGCTTTAGGGCGCCTTCGAAATAGCTGCAAAAGGTGTCGTAATCACCGTCATCTTGGGCTTTGAGAATACCATCGACAATAGGTTGAGCTTTTTGCAAGGCTTCGATCTGGTTGGTGCCAAGTTTTCCAAAGTTGTTTTCCATAAATTTGATCCTTTTCTAATCTGTTCCAAGACCTATGACGGGGGAGAGCATCGAAATCAAGGAGAAATCCTGATTTATGAGATGTGAATGGCTAAGGCCTGTGGGGAAGGGGAGGCGTCTTTTAAAAGAATACTCAAGAGAAAATCGCTTTGGGAGGCGCTGAAACGCACAGTGTATAAAATCCACGGAGCGCCGTTTTTTGTGAGGGTCGCCAAGGGGACAGGGGCTTGCATCTGACCAAATTCCTGTTGCAGGTCCTGTTGAAATTCCCGAATTTTCTCAGGATCAACACTGTTGCGCAAAGTGGGGGCAAACAACGAAATAAAGAGATCTGGGTCCAGCGTGTTTTGAGATAAAACAACAGCGGCAATCAATTTTTCAAGTGAATCCATCATGGCATTTCCTTTTTAAAGCAGGCCTGTACTTTTGAAACTGTAGTAACCTTTGCGACTGACGATGACATGGTCATGGATTTCGATACTTAAAGGCCGGGCAATGGATTTAATGCGTTTGGTCATATCAATATCGGCAGGCGACGGGGTGGTGTCGCCGCTGGGATGGTTATGGACCATGATGAGGGCGGAAGCCTCCAGCTCCAGAGCGCGTTTTATGACTTCACGGGGATAGACGGGGGTATGGTCAATGGTGCCGCGTTGTTGCAATTCATCGGCAATCAACACGTTTTTGCGATTAAGGTAGAGCAGGCGAAACTGTTCCACCCCGTGATAGGCCATAGAAGCTCGGCAATAATCCAGCAGCATTTGCCATGACGATAGAACAGGTTTATTTATCACCTGTTCTTGTGCCAATCGAATGGCACCGGCTTGTGCGATTTTAAGCGCGCAGACGGCAGCTTCGCCTAACCCGTCTTCCAAGGCCAGCGTGCGGGCATCAGCACTGATGACTTCGGCAAAACTGCCAAACGTGGTGATCAATCGTTTGGCAAGTGGTTTGACATCACCGCGTGGAATTGCGCCAAAAAGCAGAAGTTCGATAAGCTCATAATCGTGCAGGCTTTCGCTGCCGGTTTTGAGGAAACGGGCACGAAGGCGTTTACGATGACCGACGTAATGGGGCTTGTCACTCACTTTAGAAAACCTCAAACAGACATAAAAAAATGACGCGGGTTTTTGTTCCGCGTCGTTTTCTATGATCGGTCTTGAAGGGTTTTTTATTGATAAGGCGGTTTATCCCAGCCTTTTTCCGACAAGGTAAAGATTTCGCACCCATCTTTGGTCACGCCGATGGAATGTTCAAACTGTGCAGACAGGGAACGGTCGCGTGTGACAGCCGTCCAGCCATCGGACAGGATTTTGATATCGAATTTACCGGCATTGATCATGGGTTCGATGGTGAAGAACATGCCTTCTTGCAGGATGGGGCCATCATCGGGGTTACCGTCGGCATAATGCAGAACGTTTGGTGCATCGTGGAAGACACGTCCCAGACCATGCCCGCAAAAATCGCGCACAACGGAATAGCGTTGCGCTTCGGCATGAAGCTGGATGGCATGGCCAATGCGGTTCAGCGGCATACCCGGTTTGACTTCTTTGATGCCAAGCATGAGGCATTCATAGGTGATGTCGATCAGTTTGTTGGCTTTGACCTTGGTTTTACCCACGGGAAACATGCGCGATGTATCGCCGTACCAACCGTCCAGAATAGTGGTGACATCAATATTGACGATGTCGCCTTCGATCAGTTTTTTGTCACCCGGGATGCCGTGACAGACCACATGGTTGATCGATGTGCAAATGGATTTTGGAAAACCGCGATAGTTCAACGGTGCGCAAATTGCCCCGTGATCGGTAATGAAATCATGGCACAGTTTGTCCAGTTCGCCGGTTGTCACACCCGGTTTGACGTAAGGCGTAATGAAGTCGAGCGTCTGGGCGGCCAGCTTGCCTGACTTACGCATGCCTTCGAAATCTTCGGGTTTATGAATTTTAATCGGTCCACGGGCCAATGTGCTTTTCCTTTATCTCTGGCGTTCTTCCAAATGAATGGTGGTTCGCCTTTTATTTATTCCAAAATGCGTTAAAAGGCAACCGGCAGGGGGCTGTCCACGTTAATCTCGTCTGTTTCAACGCGACATTGATAGCAAATGACCTCGACGCCACGCTTAATTGCCGTCTTTAATTCAGCATCATAGGTCGGGTCGATATCACGTGCGATATCCATGATTTTGCAATCCGGGCGTTGCACCAGATAGAACATCACGGCACGGTGGCCTTGTTCAACCATATCGCCAAGTTCACGCAAGTGCTTGGCCCCGCGAGTGGTCACAGCATCGGGAAAGTCAGCATTGTCTCCACGTCGCAGTGTGACGTTTTTGACTTCGACATAACAGGTTGGTTTGGCGTCATCTTCCAGCAAAATATCGATGCGGGAATTCTGGCCATATTTGACTTCGCGGCGCAAAGTTGCGTAACCGGAAAGTTCCTGAACTTGACCATCCAGAATGGCTTCTTCGACAATTTTGTTGGGATGGGCGGTATTGATGCCGACGTTCTGTCCGTCCACCTCGATAATTTCCCATGTATATTTCAGTTTGCGTTTGGGATTGTTGCTGGGCGATAACCAAACGGTCGAACCTGCTTCCTGAACCGAGAGCATGGACCCGGAGTTGGCACAATGGGCGGTAACCACATCGCCGTTTTCCAGTTCCACATCCGCCATAAAACGTTTGTAGCGTTTGATCAGTTTGCCTTTGATCAGGTCTGTTTCAAACTTCATTTGTTTTCTCCGGTCAATACATGTTCGGGCACGCCAAGGGCGTCTGCCAAACTTGTCGCTGCCGCACCGGGTTTAAGGGGCTGAGGTTGGCTGGGGTCTGCTTTCCATGCGGTCAGAAACATAACTTGGAAAGTAGCGGGAATACGCCCGTCTGCGTCACGAAATTCGTCCATATAACGTTGTGCGGCCTTAAAGATCAGGCTGCGTTTGGTCAAATTTTTGCGCCGTTCCAGAACCTTGTTATTCTCGCCCATCCCTTTTAGGTCTTTCATGAGTTTGAGCGGGTTTTCATAGGAAACGGTGATGGCATCAGCATCGACCACAGGCAGGGTAAAACCTGCGCGTTGCAGCAACATACCGGCATCGCGCACATCGGCAAACGGTGAGATACGGGGGCTAAGGCCGCCGTCAACCTCCATTTCCGCATCGCTGAGGGATTGACGCAGTTCGCGCAAAGATTCAATGCCGAACATGGTGCCGATGAACAGGCCGTCCGGTTTTAAACAACGGTTGATTTGTAACAAGGTGCCGGGCAGGTCATTGACCCAATGCAGGCTGAGGTTCGACATAATCAGGTCGAATTTTCCAGCCGCAAAGGGAAGAAATTCTTCATCAGCAACGACGGAGGTTGCGCCTTTTTCCTTGGCGCGCCCGATCATGCCGTCGGATAGATCACATTGGATCAACTGACCGATTTTACTGCGTCCGCTCATCCGTTCGGCAATTTCACCGCCATGACAGCCAATGTCCAGTGCCAGCGGGAAATCGCGCACCACATCGTCCAGACGTTCGCATAGGCGGTCTGCAACTTCTTTATGAAGAAAGTCGAAATCTTGCCATGCGCGGGCCGCGCGGTTGCGGTGTTCGCGGACCATTTTGCGGTCAAAAACATTCATGATTTCGAGATCAGACATAAAAAAAAGCCCTCATGCGTTCATAGAGAATGCAACACATAAGCAGCTACACCTGTGAGGTCAAACCCAAATGGCACCATTTTCAAAAGTTTTAGACCTTTTTTTGCCGCCCCGGTGCATTTCCTGTCAGAAAATCGTCCTTGATCCTTATACCCTGTGTCAGGACTGCTGGGAACAGGCCTGTTTTTTAAGTGCCCCGTGTTGTCAGGTTTGCGGCTTGCCATTTGAATTTGACGTTCCCGACAGTGCCCTGTGTCTGGATTGTGCGATGTGTGCGCCACCGTTTGCACAGGCCCGATCAGTTTTCCCCTATGACGATTTTTCCCGGGGGTTGATTTTGGCTTTTAAACATGGTGACCGGACCGATTTGGCCCCGGCTTTTGCGGGTTGGATGGTGCAAAGTGCCATGCCCTTGATCGAACACTGTGATGTGGTTGTACCGGTTCCCCTGCATTGGCGCAGATTGTTGAAGCGACGTTACAATCAGGCGGCCTTGCTGGCCCTTGAAATATCAAAACGCAGTGCTTTAAGCTATGAACCCGCCCTTTTAAAACGCACCCGCCATACACCTGTACAGGGGCATTTATCGCGGATGGCCCGGCAAAAGAATTTGCAAGGGGCTTTTCAGATCATTGGTGATATTGAAGGGATGCGTATCTTACTGGTCGATGATGTTATGACCACGGGTGCGACCGTTTTGGGCTGTACCAAAACTTTGTTGGGGGCAGGGGCCAAGGAGGTTCGTGTCGTCACCTTGGCCCGTGTGCTTCCTAATAAAAATGTCTAAGCAAACTGGACCGCTTTTCCATCTGCCATTGGGACGATATTGCCTTCTTTGTTAAAGCTTAAGGCGATGCTGGAATAGTTGCCGTTATCGGCGAGGAGCCCCTGATATTTTGCCAGAATGGCGTCAATGTCTGCTTGTGATTTTGCATTGTGCATTTCGTCGATCATAGGCATGCGTTTTTGGATTTCCACATAGTGACTGGTCAACGCATTTACCGTGCTGAGTGCGCGTGCAATGCCGGGGTTTTCTTCCAAGGCTTGCGTCAACTGTTCGCTATAGGCGTAATCATCTGGGAAATGAATTTTGCCTTCCTGGTCATAGGTGATTTCTGCGGGGGCTTCGGGAATGCCATAGTCTGAAAGCATTTGACTAAAACGTCCAGAAGCATGCTCAGACAAGGCCTGAATGTTTTGTGGGCTGGGTAGCAATAAGGGAAGATCGTCCAGATTTGCGACAGGATTCGAGGGAGAGTAGGAGAAATATTCATCCAGATTGATGGGGATGTTCCCTTTGCTGGTGTTCATTTCAACGGTTGACGTGGTTTTCCCGGTTGTTTGTGCCTCTTGTAAGGCGAGAAGGGCCGCATTTATGTCACTGCTGGTTTTTGATGGGGAAGATGTTTCCACAGGCGGGGCAATATTTGCCGCGTTTGTGTCTGTGCCAGATTGTTTTGATCCTTGTGCTTCATACGACGCAGTTTGACTGGCTTGTGTGATATAGGTCGTCTGATAATAAGGGTTTTGTGTGCCTGAAACGTACATATCTTTTTCCTGCCTTTAATTGCGTTAATACAATTTTAAGCAATTAATGTGCCAAGGAGTGAGGGGTGGCGGGGTGTTTTTTCGTGGTGTGATGTATGCGTTTGTGAAGGGGGCTCTCACGAACCGGTCACGCGAACTTGATCTGGCAAAAGTTGTAAATGATGCTATATCAGATACACAAACAGACGAAGATACAGAGATACGAATGACTAAAATCGAAATATATACGACCCGCACGTGTCCTTATTGCCTGCGCGCCAAGGCGTTGTTGCAGGAAAAGGGTGTGGGATATAAAGAAATTGATGTAAACTCCGCGCCGAATTTGCGACAGGATATGATGAAGCGGGCCAACGGGGGCTATACCGTTCCGCAGATTTTTATCAATGATGAACATATCGGCGGGTGTGATGAAATGTACGCATTGGAGCGCGCCGGAAAACTGGACCCGAAATTGGCCTCATAAAAGGTGAATGAAGAAAATGACGTTATTCAAAGCCGCCTGTGTACAGGTAAATGCCAGCAATGATATGGATACTAATATTGCCAAAGCTGGCGATATGGTAAGCAAAGCAGCAGCGCAAGGCGCGAACTTGATTTGCCTGCCGGAAAATGTTGCCATGATGGAATTCGGCGGTGAAAACGTTATTGCGAAATCTTATCCGCAAGCCGAACACCCCGGTCTGAGTGCCTTTCGTGATTTAGCCGTTGAAACGAAAAGCTGGATTTTAATCGGGTCACTCGCCGTCCGTTTGGAAAATGGTAAAGTCGCCAACCGCTGTTTTTTGCTGAATGATCAGGGCGAAATTGTCGGGCAATACGATAAAATTCATCTGTTCGATGTGGATCTGGCCGGTGGCGAAAGCTATCGGGAATCCAACACATTTGATGGTGGGGATCGTGCGGTTCTGGCGCAAACTCCGTGGGGTCCACTGGGCATGAGTATTTGCTACGATGTCCGTTTCCCCCATCTTTATCGCGATTATGCACAGGCGGGGGCCAATATTATTACGGTTCCTGCGGCTTTCACCAAGCAAACGGGTGAGGCCCATTGGAAAGTCCTTTTACGGGCACGCGCCATTGAAACAGGTTGCTATGTGATTGCACCCGGACAATGCGGGGAGCATAAAGGGGGCCGCCAAACATACGGGCATTCGCTGATCATCAACCCGTGGGGCGAAGTTTTGGCCGAAGGGGCAGATGAACCATGTGTGTTGATCGCCGATATTGAGGTGGATGTGGTTGCGGCAACGCGCGGGAAAATTCCATCCTTAAAACATGATCGGGCCTATCAACTGGATCGGTCTTAATCAGCCTGTTTTGTTTTATCTGGCGTAGGTTCTGCAGGGGCACTGTTTGCTGACGTTTGTGTCGGTTTTGCCTTGGGTGGGGTCATTGGAAAACCCATATTGAACCCCTTATCCTGTTTGGGCGGTGCCTTGAGGACATGTACGCTCATATCCGGGGCAATTCCATCTGTACTGACAGGTGCGCTCAGATGGGGAGGAAGGTTTTCCTCGCCCTCACTATCGCCGCTTTGCGGGTTTATGGTTTCTTCCAGATTAATGTCGTCATAGGTAAGGGGCGGCGCTTTCCAATCCAGCAGATAGATCGGTTGGGGCTGTTCAAACCCTTTTAATTTTTGCAGGCCCTGATCCATAAAGGTGTAAACTGGCTGATCACCAAAGACATCTTTTAGATCTTGGGAGATTGCAATCTGATTACCTTCTGCTTTGTTACAAATGCGTGCTGCCAACTGAACGGCAGAACCAAACAAGTCGTTATTCTTTTTAATCGGTTCCCCCATATGTAAGCCGATTCTCAGTTGGAAGGGGAATTCCGGGTTGGCGTTGTTATTGCCTTCTACGCGTTTTTGAATTTCGATGGCTGCTTGTAAAGCCAGATCGCAATCTTGAAACGATGCCATGATGCCGTCACCAAGATGTTTGACTTCCTTACCTTCAAAATTGGTCAGGGCCGTTCGAACGGTAAGGTCATGGTTTCTCAAGGCTTCTTGTGCTGCGTAGTCCCCATGTTTTGTGGCCAGATCGGTGGAACCGACCATGTCGGTAAACATAATAGTTAACAAATTGGGGTTTTGTGGCATTTCCTGAGCGGGTTTCCAATTGACCCATTCTTCCATGACGGAGCGAATATACAGCGGTGCCGATTGATCGCCATCGGCAAAGCGGGCCGCGATTTTTCCGCTTTCTTCAAACAAAGCCAAGTGACGTGGATGTTGCAGGTATTTTTCGTATTCTTCTTCAAACCGTTGGGCCTGATCGGGTTTGGCCCCCAACATTTCAATAATACGGTGCAGGATGACTTGTGTTTCGTCTTCGCGCAGGTTGTGGTCTTTTGCCAGTCGTAAAACAGCCCCGGTCATAAACATGTTCAGCCCGAACCGGTTCAGGTTTTCCATACCGCTGTCTGGGCCTTTCAGGGCACCGAGGCAGGTTCCTAAGAAGTTGATCAGGAACATTTTTTGTTGCTGACCTTCTTGTGATAACTCGACCTCATTTTGTGATAGCGGGGGTGTTTCTTCGGTCGCAGGATTTAAGTCAAAAATATTAAACTCTTCGTCCTGCTCTTCTGTTTCCTTTGGAACGACAACAGGTTTGACCTTGTCAATTGCCTCAGCCGCTTTTGCCATGTCGCGCGAAATTTTGGTCGGTTCCGGTGGTGTTGCTTTACGCACACGCTTTTTGAAAATATTCAGGTCGAAACGGTTGGTATAATGGGCATAGCTGGAACTGCTCGCAATCATAAACACCAGTGCAAACATCCCCATAAGCAGGAATTTTTGAATACTGTCGGCCTGAGAAATATCAAAGGCGCGAATAAGCAGGTATAACATTGCCGTTGCAGCCGCGCCCGCACCAGCACCGATACTGATAATTGATAGCCAGATGCCCAGAAACATCGGGGCAGAAACTTTGGCCTTAAGGGGCGTATGGGGGTCTTCGGAAGTATCCGGATACATGTCGATATCGTCATTCAGGTATCCGACACGCCCATTACTGGAAACCGCGATATTGGCCCAACTGTTTGCACGTTTGGTTTTCGCAATCTTGTCTACATCAGCGGGGCTAATCCCATTTTTGTAAATCAGGCGTTCTTCATGGCGTCCGGTTCGAGGATTGTAGTCTTCCAGAACGACGCGCACAGGGAATGTCTTTTTCTCAAGACCCAAATCCTTGGCTTCACGAACGGCGAGGATGCGTTCGTGATAAGGGTATCGGGCATGGACTTGCCAGCGTCCGCTTATATAAATCTGGACCTCATAGGTCTGATTGTCGTTTGTACCCATAATGAAACCTCGCTACTACTTTAGTAGCATGGACTAAGAAACGTCGAAAGAAAAGACTGACGTGCGTTTAATTATAAAAAAGCTGAATGTTTTAAGGATATAAGATGGTTGGCTTAATTGAACAAGGCGTCGATATCGCTTTGATCCATCGTAACCTGACTTTCGTTTTCCGTTTCCCCGCTGAGATCGGCAGTGCCGTGAATAATGGCGCTGAGGCGGTCTTGAAGGCGGTGAATTTCCTGTGCCGATTCGCTGACTTTAAAACGTAAATATTCCATATCGCCTGTGGCCAGTGCCTCTTCGGCATCTGCAATAGCCTGAAAAATATTCATATCGACAAGGGCGATGGTGTCCTCGAACGCTTGTTTATAAAGCGGCGGAACATGGTCGTAGACTTCGATAGCGAGATCTTTATCTGCAATGGTGCTGTCGCGGAAATGGTCTTTGTAGGGTTTGGGTTGCCATTCTTTGACCATATCCAGACAATCAGGCATGTCCGGCAACATATCGATCATCATCACAACTTCGTTGAAATGGTTCAGATAATCTGTCGCCAGCAGTGTTTCTTCACTGATATTGGTGCCCTTGACCTTGTCTTGATAGGCCGCAAACTCTGGGCTCAAGCCCTCCGTCACTCTCTAGTCCTCTCGGTTATCCGTTTATTATTCTCTGGTTATTACATCAGTTATTTTTTAAACCACAGTTATTATAAATACAAATGTATAAACAACATACAAGTTTTAAAGTGCAAAGATGGGCGAAAAATCAAAGGAACACTTGAGAAATTGCCAATAATTTTGCATTCTCCCCGTCTTCGATAAAAATAGGACAAAAATGATGACCAACGATAACAGAGTCTATCTCTACGATAGTACGTTGCGCGACGGCGCACAGACGCAAGGTGTGGATTTTTCGACAGCCGATAAAATTGCCATTGCGATTGAACTGGATCGTTTGGGCATTGATTATATTGAAGGCGGCTGGCCCGGTGCCAACCCCACTGATGACAAGTTTTTTGCCAAACCACCCGTCTTGAAAAAAGCAACCCTGTCTGCCTTTGGCATGACGCGGCGCCCGGGGCGCAGTGCGGATAATGATCCGGGGTTGAACGGGTTGGTGAACACGGGCGTCAAAACGGTGACGCTGGTGGGGAAAAGTTGGGACTTTCAGGTCGATGTTGCCTTGGAAATCGAACGCAGTGAAAATGTTGCGATGATCGCCGACTCAATCGCCTACGTCAAAGACAAGGCGGGTGAAGCCATGTTTGATGCGGAACATTTTTTTGATGGATACAAGGCAAACCCGGAATTTGCGCTGCAATGCTGCAAGGCGGCTTATGAAGCAGGCGCGCGCTGGATCGTTATGTGCGATACCAATGGCGGCACGTTGCCGGACGAGATTGAAAAAATTGTCGGGGAAGTTACCAAACATATTCCGGGGACGCATCTGGGCATCCATTGCCATGATGATACCGGTAATGCGGTCGCTAATTCGCTGGCGGCGGTGCGCGCCGGGGTTCGCCAAATTCAGGGGACATTAAATGGTCTTGGCGAACGTTGTGGCAATGCAAACCTGATTTCCATCCTGCCGTCCCTGATGTTGAAAATGGGTTTTGAAACAGGCGTCAGTGAAGACGGATTGACCCGTCTGGTGCATGTGTCACGCATGTTGGATGAACGTCTGAACCGTGCCCCTGCCCGCAATGCGGCTTATGTGGGGGAATCTGCCTTTGCGCATAAAGGCGGGTTGCATGTCTCTGCCATTGAAAAAGATCCAAGCTGTTATGAACATATCAAGCCGGAAAGTGTTGGTAACGAGCGCACAATCATTATGTCCAATCAGGCGGGGCGCTCCAATCTGGTGGCCAAATTCCGCGAGGTTGGTTTAGAGGTCGATCCCAAAGATGCCAAAGTAAACGCGCTTCTGGATGAGATCAAAGAACTGGAAAGCAACGGTTATTCCTATGACGGGGCGGATGCGAGTTTTGAATTGCTGGCACGACGCAAGTTGGAAAATGTACCTGATTATTTCCATTTGGAATCGTTTCGCGTCATTGACGAACGGGTGTGGGATGCCAAACACGTTCACGTCAAACAAATGTCGGAAACGACTGTGAAACTGTATATCGGGGATCAACGGATCATGGATGTGGCCGAAGGGAACGGTCCGGTCAATGCGTTGGATGCGGCCTTGCGCAAAATTCTTATCCCGTTTTATCCGCACCTTGAAAAACTGCATCTGGTTGATTTTAAAGTTCGGATATTGAATGGGGACAAGGCAACCGGGGCGATCACGCGGGTTATGATTGAAAGTGCGGATGGCGAAGGCAATACATGGACAACAATTGGGATGTCTTCCAACATAATTGATGCGTCTTATGAGGCCTTGCGCGATAGTTTGGTTTACAGATTGTATAAAGCGGGTGTGAAAGCTTATGGCGGGAACTGATCGTCGCCGCAAATCCGAAGCGGCTGATTTTTGTCGGGATGATGCCCCGGCGATTATTCTGGTAGAACCCCAATTGGGGGAAAATATCGGGATGGTGGCCCGTGCGATGCTTAATTGTGGCTTAATTGACCTGCGGATCGTTAACCCCCGCGAAGGTTGGGACCGTGATAAGGCGGAAAAAAGCAGTTCCGGTGCGACCATGGTATTGGATCGGGCGCGTTTTTATACCTCAACGGTGGATGCGGTTGCGGATCTGGAAATTGTCTATGCGACAACGGCGCGTCCGCGCGATATGGTCAAACCGATGGTCACACCGCGTCAAGCCGCCACCGAGTCAGTGGAACTGGCCACAAGAAAACTGAAGACCGGGGTGTTGTTCGGTAAAGAAGCCAAGGGGCTGCATAATGATGATGTGGCTTTGGCGGATGCGATTTTACATTTGCCGTTAAATCCGGCTTTTTCCTCGTTAAACTTGGCGCAAGCTGTTCTGCTGATCGGGTACGAATGGTTTACCATGAATGACAATACCGAAGGGCGTTATATCCCTGAAGGGCGCGGTAAAGCAGCCCGTCCGGCAACCAAGGATGAAGTCATCGGTTTTTATGAACACTTGGAACGTGAACTGGATGCATCGGGTTTTTTGCGGGTTGAAGCCAAACGCCCGTCGATGGTGCGCAATATCCGCAATATCTTTGCCCGGATTGATTTGACCTTGCAGGAAGTCCAAACCCTGCGTGGGATTGTCGCGTTTTTATCCAATGGGCGCAGTGGCGGTCCGGGGAAAAAAGATCAGGACTGATCTGTATCACCGCCCTTTTTCATAATGAAAAGGGCGGTGATTTCTTATTTGGGGTCTTTTCTGAAAATCGCCGCGACTTCAACATGATCCGACCATGTGAATTGATCAACAGGCATCACCCGTTCAAGCGTATAACCACCTTCGATCAGGGCGACAGCATCCCGCCCGAAGGTGGCCGGATTACAGGAAATCGCGATGATGACAGGAACATCGCTTTCGGCCAGAAAACGTGCTTGTTCGCGGGCACCGGCACGGGGTGGATCAAACAGGATTGCATCAAATTTAGACAGTTCCTTACCCATTAAAGGCTGACGATCCAGATCACGGACTTCTGTTGTGATGCGCCCGCCTAAACCAGCGCGACCGGCGGATAATTCCAGTGCTTTCAGGGCAGGGGCGTGACTTTCAACCGCATGCACAATACCGACTTTGGCCAAGGCGAAGGTGAAACTGCCGCACCCGGCATAAAGATCAAGAATTTTTTTCTCGTTCCTTAGGGCGGATAAGGCGAATTCCACAAGGGCGATTTCGCCTTCTTTACTGGGTTGCAGGAAAGGACTTGTTGGTAGTTCAATCAACGCATCCCCAAATTGTGTGGTGACAGCGCAACGTTGGATGATGGTTTCCGGTGTGCCTTTACCGTCTTGTTGCCAAGATAAACGGCCGATATTGTGCTTTTCTGCAAATGTCACCAGATGTTGGTGAGCCTTTAATTCCATCGGGCCGGGCAAGGCAAGAACGATATCGGCGGCTTCGCCCGGATAATTGACGATGATATCGCCGCGCCCTTCACGTTTCATAATTAAGGGCATCAAATTGCGCAGGGCGTCGATCAGCGCATTCAACGGATCGCTCAGTAACAGACAGTGGTCGATTTCTTCAATCCGATGGCTGCCTTTGGCATTAAAGCCGAAGAGAATTTTTTTGCCTTTTTTCATAACGGCGAAAGAGGCGCGTCTGCGGCAATGAGGACCAACAAGAACCGGTTTATCCAGATTGATGCTGATTTGACTGCGTTTCAGGCTATCGGCAACCTTGTGGCTTTTCCAATGGGCATAGGCTTCCTTGTCGATATGTTGCAGGTTACAGCCACCGCATTTGGTATAGTACGGGCAAGGCGCTTTAATACGATGTTCACCGGGGGTGATAATTTCGCTGATGTCACCGACATAGTCATTTTCGCGTTTACCGGTGATGCGAACTTTTAAGACATCGCCTTCTGCCGCATAAGGGACGTAATAACCGTGACCGGAGTCGTCTTTGCCCAAACCATCGCCTTTTGCGCCGATGCCGAAGATGGAAACTTCCATCGGATCTTTAGGGAGGGACGGTCCTTGCGGCTTGGCGCTATGACGTCCACGGCGACGTTGAATGGGCGGTTTGGGCACGGGTTATCTCACATCATTGAGGAATTGTGTATAGATATCGGACAAGGCCCGATTGATCGTTTCGACGCTACCATGCACACCTTCCCCGGTTTGTGCAAGCGCGCGTTTGTAGGTCTTGAGAACCAGTATCTTATCGTTTGCGACTTGTTTTAATCCGATTTCCAGCTCAACAACGACTTTGGGGTCCCCGGAAAGGTCACGTTCCAGCCGTTTGATCTTGCCTGTTAGAAGGTAATCTTCATTCATGCGTAGTTCCGGTGTGACGATATGAGTGGCGAGACCGGCCTTACGTAAAAAAGTGACCATTGCGTCCTGCAGCAGATCGACCGGCGGTTCCACCCAGAAATGGTAATGATATTCAGACAGATGCCCATGACCTTCGCTATAGGCAATCGGACGACCGGAAATCAGACCATCAGCGCGAAACCGTTCAACTTCCAAGATGCCGTTGAGTTTCAGTTCACCGGCGCTGGGCGGGGTTATTTCTAATCTGTAATAATGATCTTGAGGCAATTCCGGTTGTGTGCAGGCCGATAAGATCAGGGCGGTTGCGCCGATGATCGTGCCTGTCAGAAAATGCTTTCTCATAATGATCTTCTCCCCTGCCTTTTATTCTGCCCGGTCTTTGGGCGGTGTGCCCCCAAGCAATAACCCCGGATTTTGTCGGATATGACGGCTGAATTCATACATATTGCGGCTGGTGCCTTCAAGGTTCTGTGAAATCGTATCGATATGGCGGGCCAGTGTTTCCATAACAAAGCGTAAATCGGCAATAGTTTTTTCCATTTCCGGTTTGCCATTGGTCACCATGTTATCCATATTGGTCATCATATGATCGGCTTTTTGCAATGATGATCCGATTTGCCCCAGTTCGGTGATGGTCTGGTTGATCTTTTCGCGATTGGATGCGGATAATATTTGGGTGAGTTCGTTCCCAGAACTGTTGAGATCCTGACTGAAACTGGTCAGGTTTTCCGCGATTTCAGGGGTGCGTGTTCCGATTTGATCAAGAATACCTTTTAACTGTTTTGCCATGTCATTGCCGTCTTCGGCCAGCAAGATTGCGGCACTGTTGACGGCAGTGTTTAAATTCAGCAACAGAGGGCGGACATCGCTTTCCATCAGGGAACTGATTTGTTCCGCAAGCGAGGACATGGCGGCAAAAAGATCGGCATTTTCAACACCGCTGATATTGTCCCCGGGCTTAAGCGGTATTTTGCTGGTGCCAGCACGAATATTGATGGTCAGGGCGGAGAGCAAACCGGCTGAGGATACAGCGGCAATACTGTCATCCGGGATATCCCAACCTTCAGCAATGCTCATTTCAATTTTAAACCGCATCCGCCCGTTGTGCTTTTCGGGAATGATTTGTTCGATCTGTCCCACCGGATAACCTTCATAGACGACTTGCGTGCCAAATTTCAGGCCCTGAACTTTTCCATAATAGGTATAATAGGTATCGACCGCCCCCGTGCGACCACTTAAAAGGGCGACGGCAATGATCAATGACACAATACAGGCGATGACAAAACTGCCAACGATCATATAGTTCATCTTGGCGTTTTTAAGGGCGCTCATGTTGTCTGTCCTCTCCGGTTAGGCGACGAAGATAGGCGTCGGGATCGAGTTCTTCTTCCTCAATACGTCGATTAAGCAGGTTTTGAATGCGGGTATTGTCGGAATTTTTCATTTTTTCCGGTGTATCAATCATCAAAATATTACCGTGATCCAGCATGGTAATACGATCGGCAATGCGAAAGGCGCTGTCCAGTTCATGGGTGACGACGACGATGGACATCCCCATTGCATCGCGCAGACGCAGGATTAATTCATCCAGTTGGGCGGCAACGACCGGGTCAAGCCCTGCGCTGGGTTCATCAAAAAACAACAATTTTGGGTCCATGATAATGGCGCGGGCAACGGCGGCGCGTTTCAGCATCCCGCCGGAAAGTTCGCTGGGGGTTAAATCTTCAAAACCTGCCAGATCGACCACTTCCAATTTCATACGCGCCATGATGTCCATCGTGAATTCATCCAGATCGGTATGTTCACGCAACGGCAGTTTGATGTTTTCACCAACAGTCATGGAACTGAATAAAGCGCCGCCTTGAAAGGCCACACCGATTTTTTTGCGCAAGGCATATGTGTCTTTGAGACCCAGATCGGCGATGTTGTTCCCCAGAAGTTTCATGGTGCCGGATGTGGCGTGTTCCAGACTCATTAAATGGCGCAACAAGGTGGACTTGCCGGAACCCGATCCACCCATAATGACCATAATCTCGCCTTCGCGTACATCCATTGAAATCCCCTTTAGGATCATGCGTTCGCCGTAATGGGTGACAAGGTCTTCAACCTCGATGACTTTGGGGCGGGCGAGTAGTTCTGTTTCTGTCGGTTTTGTCATCGTGTCACCATGAAGGCAAACAGCATATCGGTCAAAACGATGGCTGAAATGGATTGAACAACCGCGCGGGTAGTGACTTTACCGACCCCTTCGGCCCCGCCGCGGACCCCGGCACCATTGGCGACCCCGATGACGGCGATCAAGATGGCAAACAGGACGCTTTTTCCCAGTCCGTGCATGACATCATCGACTCGCAGCCATTCAAAGACCTGATCCCAATAAGCGGCAAGGCTGACGCCCAAATCAAGGGAGACATAGATCCCGGCCCCCAATAATCCGATCACATCGGAAAAGAACGTCAGGCAAGGTACCATGATCACCATAGCCAGCAATGCAGGCGCGACAAGAAAACGCACAGGATTAATTCCCATAACGGAAAGGGCATCGACTTCCTGATTGATGTTCATAATTCCGATGCGCGCGGCCAGTGCCGAACCAGATCGGCCTGCCACCAGAATTCCCGTAATCAGGGGGGCAAATTCCCGTACGACGGAAAACGCAATGCCGATGGTGACATGGCTTTCGGCCCCGAAAATCCGCATGGTGTAGATACCCTGAATGGCCAGCATCATACCAACCGTTATCCCCAGCATTGCAACAATCGGAATGGCGCGGATGCCGGTTTCCATCATTTGTGCGAACAAGGATTGCAGGCGGACAGGTTGCCCCATAGATTTCCCCATGAAGGCCCAATAGAGGCTTTCCCAGATCAAAGAGGCGCAATAGCCAATTTCGGACACACCGACCATGGTGGTCCGTCCGACATTTTCTATTTTTTTTGCAACCGGGCTTTGTTCAGCCTCTTGTTCGCTCATGTTCATTATCCCCGAAAAGACGACCCTCTAGCTGCTGAGTGAACTCACAGCTTCGTCAATTGTTGTGTGTATTGTAAAGACTTTGTCCAGTCGTGCCAATTGTAGAACGCGCATAGCGCTGTCTGAAATTGCAGCGAGGATAAAGCCGGAGTTGTTGCGCCGACTGGTTTGATAGGCTTCGACCAGACTGGCGATACCGGAACTGTCGATATAAGCAACACCGCTCATGCCGACAACGACGGATTTGCCGACATTGACGTGCGCCAATAAACTTTTGCGCAAAGTGGGCGAGGTTTCCAGATCCACTTCGCCGTCCAGTTCGAAAATGACAATGTCGTTTATTTCTCTTGTCTCTATATTCATTGTTTGGATGTGCCCTTTTTGTTTACATCTATATTTTTAACTAATCTCAACAAGTTACCCTCACCTTGGGTGGGGCGTAAATACTGGACATCGTCCATAACTTCCTGAATCAGATGAGTGCCCAGACCGCCGGGGCGAATATCTTCCAAATCACGGGGCTTGATAAAACCAGGGGGAAGCATAGGTGCGAAATCACGCAGACGAAAGACCAATCTGCCGGGGCGTTGACGCACAGTGAGTTCAATTTCTTCATCGCTGGGACCACCATAAGCATGACGGATCACATTCTGGCAGGCTTCATCGACGGCTAAAACAATATCGGTTGTGTCCGTTTCGTCACAACCGACTTTTTGACAGGATTCACGGACACAGGCGCGGGCCAGTTTCATCCAGCCGGGGCGCGCGGGGAATTTGAAATCAATCAACCAGTCCCCGTCTTTTTCCGCGCTATGGTCTGTTTCGTTTTGTCCGACCTTGGTTTCGCTTTCATTTACCGGACGCAAGGCATCGGTCAGGGCCAGAACGGTCACGTCATCACGCAGGGCGCTGGGGTCAGGGGAAACGGCTTCGACAAGTCGGTCCAGTTGGGTCGTTAAACTTTCATGGGCGTGTTGTCGCAAAATTTGTTGCACGCCTTCTGCTTCCAAGGGATGACCAGTCAGGGTGTAGCCTTCGGTCAATCCATCGGTATAAATATAAAGCGATCCGCCTTGCGGGAAGACTTGAACCTCATCATAAGCACCATCTTCACCGGGTAAGGGCGGGACAATCCCCAAAGGCGGACCATCGGCACCGTAGGTTTTGAACGTATTGTTTTGAAATAACAGGACGGGTTCGTGACCGGCATTGGCCAGACGGATTAAACCTTCGCAACCCGGGCGGGGATCATAAATACCGGCAACCATCGTGACGAACATGCCATGTGTCGCTGTTTCGCAAAGTTCGGCATTGATGCGGCCTAACAGTTTGCCGGGGTCGCGAACCGTTTTGCCCAAACATCGAAACAGGGACGCTGTTTTCGACATTAAAAGCGCAGCGTTGACCCCTTTGCCAGAGACATCGCCCAGTCCAAAATAAATACGACCGTCAGGCAGTTTGAAATAATCAAAGAAATCACCGGAAACCCCACGTGCAGGCTTGTTGATACCGAAAATAGTATCGCCTGCTTCGTGGGCATCGGGGAGAAAACGGCGCTGAATTTCAGCAGCAAGTTCCAGTTCGCGTTTCACCCGTTCCTGTTCGACCAAGGCGCGTGCCATGCGGGCGTTGATAACGGCAAGGGCGGCAGATGAGGCGAGGGTTTCCAAGACTTTCAGGTCTGTTTCATCGAACAGCTCGTCGGCTTTTTTCTTATTGACCAGTTCAATCGCGCCAACGCAGCGGTCTTTGACGCTGAGAGGCGCGCAGAGGATGGATTTGGTTGTGAAACCGGTTTGATCATCGACCGCCCCATAAAAATCGGGGTCGTTTTTAACATCGCGCACCAAGGCACCTTGGTTGCTGGCAACGGATTTTCCAACGATCCCTTGACCATATTCCAGTTTTAATCCGGTGATTTCCGTTGCACCGTAACAGGCGACACAGGTGATGATTTGAGTGGCTTCGTCCATAAGAAAGACCGCCCCACCTTCTGCATTCATATAATCGGTAATTTCACACAGGGCATTGCGCAGGGTTTCGTCAACATTCAGTGTGTTGGCGAATTGAGCGGTCATATTGGCCAGCAGGCTGACCTGTCTGTCGATGCTAAAAGCTATCGATTCGTTCAACTTCGTTTCCATGTGCATACTATGACCGGATTATTTGTAAACGCAAAGGATAAGTTTAAAGCCTTTATGCACGTAAAGTCCGAGTCTCGTGATTGTTCTGTTTCAGATTTATTATAGTCCTGTGACAACGCAGGTTGGGCAATTGACCTTGGCTTCTAGATCGCTTTCTTTGCAGGTATAGAAGAAGGCTTAACGAGGCTCCCTTGGATTTTACAAATAACCATAAACTAGAACCGCTGATGTTTGATTTTGACGATATTGCCCCGATGGGGCATGAAGATCCTACCTTTGAGGCAAAGGCATATTTGGAACTTGCAAAAAGCGAGATTGATTACGCTTTTCAACCGATCGTGGACATTAATAATGGGACCGTTTTTGGTTATGAGGCCTTGTTGCGCGGGCATGAGAAACTGGGTGTTTCCAGCATTTTTGAAGTTTTTGACCGCGCAGAAGAACTGAAGATCCTGCATCGTTTCGATATGATGATGCGCTCCCTTGCGATTACGAAATATGCCGCTTTGCCACGCTCCAGTCGCACCAAGTTGTTCTATAATCTGGATAACCGTATTATCGCGTCACCTGATTATTTTCGCGGAGGAACCAAGGCGTTATTGCGTGAAGTCGGTTTGCCGCCGTCTGCCCTTTGTCTGGAAATATCGGAACGTCACGAAGTGTCCATGAAACAGGCGGCACAAAACCTCGCCCTTTATTATGATGAAGACTACAGTACGGCGATTGATGATTTTGGGGCGGGTTATTCAGGACTGAAACTGCTGCATGAACATCAGCCGGATTTTATCAAAATCGATCGATCCTTTATCAGCGGTATTGAAAAAGATAAAAAATGTAAATTGATGGTCGCAACCATCGTGGATTTGGCCCATGTTCTCGGCATTTTTGTCATTGCTGAAGGTGTGGAAAACGAAGCCGAATTGGTTATTTGCAAGGAAATCGGCTGTGATTTGGTGCAAGGCTATTATGTGGAAAGGCCGCAAACGGAAATCGGTTCTTTAAAGCTGCAATATACCGATCTTGTCCATGTCGGGCGGCGAAAATCCCAAGAAAAAGAGAATGATACACAGATCATTTATGAACAGATCGAGTACCGCCCGCCTTTGAAGGTGACGGATACAATGGATACGGTCTTTGAAGCCTTTCGCCGCAATAAGGAGATGACCTTCTTCCCTGTGGTGGATGAAATTGGCAGTCCGTTGGGCGTGATCCGGGAACATATGTTGAAGGAATATGCCTATTCACCGTTTGGCAAGGATTTGATTGCGAACCGCGGAACCGGGTTGACGTTACGCAAATTTATCAGTCCGTGTCCGATGGCGGACATTCAGTCCGGGACACAGACGATTTTGGAAAATTTCAGTCTGTCGGAAAGCCCCGACGGGATTATTTTGGTAAAAGAATTCAGCTACCTCGGCTTTCTATCGGCAGGTTCTTTATTGCGTGTAATTAATGAAAAGAACTTGGCGCAGGCCCGCGACAGCAGCCCGCTGACAAAATTGCCGGGAAATTCGTCCATCGCCAATTTTGTGACACAAGCCTGTAGTGATCAAAATAGCGAAAGCGTTCTGGTCTATCTGGATTTGGATAATTTCAAGGCGTTTAATGATGCCTATGGGTTCCGTCAAGGTGACCGGGCCATCATGTTGTTTGCAGAATTGATGCGCAAAAAATTCGAACGTGATGACGTGTTCCTTGGTCATGTTGGCGGCGATGATTTCTTTATCGGAGTTGAACAATCCTACACAGGGGATGTGGACCGGGAAGTGGCCGACCTGTTGACCAATTTTGCCAGTGATGTGGAAAGTTTCTATGACGCAGAAGCCCGTGAACAAGGTTATTTGGAAGGCAAAGACCGTCATGGAGAAGTCCGGCGTTTCCCCTTAATGAGTTGCAGTGCGGCCGTTGTGCATTTAACCGCTGGAAGAGAAGAAAACACCCCCAGTTTCGAAAATCTGGATGTTGTTCTGGCAAAATTGAAGAAAGAAGCAAAAGGCAACGAAAGCCATATTGCATTTTATCGTTTCTAGCCTATTCAATCATTTGCG
Source organism: Terasakiella sp. (assembly GCF_048267425.1). Taxonomy (GTDB): domain Bacteria; phylum Pseudomonadota; class Alphaproteobacteria; order Rhodospirillales; family Terasakiellaceae; genus Terasakiella. The sequence continues at coordinate 456,973 of NZ_JBLWXN010000002.1, read as the reverse complement.
CATGTATGTCCAATCCGTTACTCTTTTTTCGTGAATAGGGAATTGTGAGGCAACGGAGGGGCATATGTTTGAAACGGCTGAATTGGGACGTTCGATCCCGAAGAAGGAATTTGAAGAACAAGTTGAAAGTTTACGGACTGAATTGTTGGCGATCCAGCAGGATTTACGTAAATACGACTTTCCCGTCATTATTGTCATGGCCGGTGTAGATGGCGCAGGCAAAGGGGCAACCGTTAATCTGTTAAACGAATGGATGGATTCGCGCTGGATCGATAACAATGCCTATGTCCGCCATAGCGATGAAGAGTCGGAACGTCCGCGTTATTGGCGTTACTGGCGCGATTTACCGGAAAAAGGCAAGATCGGCATTTTCCTCAGTTCTTGGTACAGTTCGCCGTTTCTGGATCATGTGTATGACAAAATCGGAAAAGCTGAATACGACGAAAGACTGGATCGGATTAAAGCCTTTGAAAAAACATTGGCTGATGATGGCGCATTGATTTTGAAATTCTGGATGCATTTGGGCAAAGATGCACAGAAAAAGCGCCTTAAGAAATTGGAAAAAAACGAACTTCAGGCGTGGCGGGTAAATGAAAGCGATTGGGAACACTGGCGCATGTACGATAAATTCATCGACAGTGCCGAACGTTTGATCATGCGGACATCCAAAGGCCATGCGCCTTGGTCAATTGTCGAAGGCGCAGACATCCGTTATGGGTCATTAACGGTTGCGCAGCAAATTCGCGATGCCATTGTGCGCCATGCCGCGCAGCGAATTTCACAAAAAGAAGCTTTGGTTCAACTCGCGAAAAAAAATCAGGGAACAAAAAAGGCGCCTGAGAAAAAAATCAACAAGGATGCCCCTGTTGAAACCTTGCCTTATCCAACAGTCCTCAGCCGTCTGGATATGTCTTTGACTGTCGAAAAAGAGGCCTATAAGACGGAACTTAAATCCCTGCAGGGCCGCCTCAGTCAACTGGCGCGCCAGGCCATCGAACGCGGCGTATCGACCATTCTGGTGTTTGAAGGTTCGGATGCGGCAGGCAAAGGCGGTAATATTCGTCGGATCACATCGGCACTGGATGCACGCAGTTACAAGGTATTGCCCTTTGCTGCGCCCAATGATGAAGAACGGGCGCACCATTATCTGTGGCGGTTCTGGCGCCATATGTCGCGTGCCGGTCGTCTGACGATATTTGATCGTTCATGGTATGGCCGAGTCCTGGTCGAACGTTGCGAAGGGTTTGCGCGCGAGGATGAATGGCGTCGTGCCTACGGCGAAATTGTCGATTTTGAAGACCAGATCGTTGATCACGGCACCGTTTTGTTGAAATTCTGGATTCATATTGACCCGGACGAACAACTCGCCCGTTTCAAGGCGCGAGAGGTCACGCCGTGGAAGCAATGGAAGCTAACGGATGAAGATTGGCGTAACCGGGAAAAATGGGCACAATATGAGGAAGCGGTGAATGATCTGGTTGAAAAAACCAGTACGTCGAATGCGCCGTGGACTTTGGTGGAAGGCAATGACAAAAAATATGCCCGTCTCAAGGTCTTGCGCACAGTTTGCGATGCGCTGGAAGCACGCTTAAAAGATAAATAGAATATCTGTGGACGGGCTAGTTAACCAGCCCGTCCATAAATTTTGCCAATTCAATATCTTTTTTGCTGACCCCGTCGCTATCATGGGTGGTGAGTGTCACCTCAACCCGGTTATAGACGTTGAACCATTCCGGGTGATGGTTCATTTTTTCAGCCTTCAGGGCAACTTGGGTCATAAAGGCAAAGGCTTTCATAAAATCATCAAATTGAAAACAGCGTGAAATGGCGTCCCGTCCGTCAACGTATTGCCAGTTCTTAAGTTCGGAAATATCTTGCATTGTTATCGGCCTCCTTGGTGTTTTTTTATATGGGGTTTGTTTTGCGTCTTTGCAAAAAAAGAGTACTATAATTACATAAAAACAAGCCGTTGCGGCTGAATTTAAACAAAAGGGGATGCATGATGAAAGCACTGAAACGTCAGGACCTTTATCGGGTCTGCGACCCTTCTTTGTTTGATTTCAAAACAACGGATGAGTTGGACGACCTTGATCATTTTGTGGGGCAGGATCGTGCCTTGCAAGCGGCCAAATTCGCCTTTGGGATGAAAGGGCGTGGCTACAATCTGTTTGCCTTTGGTCCGCACGGAACAGGGAAAAGTTCATTGGTGCGCCGTTTGTTGAACGAGCGTGTCAAGAATATGTCGGTGCCGCAGGACTGGGTGTATGTCAATAATTTTGATGCGCCCCATAAACCGCATGCGCTGTCCTTTGATGCAGGAAAAGCCCGCGTATTTGCCGATGCGATGACGCAATTGGTGGATGATTTGAAAGCCACGATCCCTCAAGCGTTTGAAAAAGATGAATATCGTCAACGTCGCGATGCTTTGGAAGCGAAGTTCAAGGAAATTCAGGATAAGGCCTTTGGTGATTTCCAAGAACGGGCTGAGGCACAGAACGTTGGTTTGTTGCGCACCCCGACCGGATTTGCCTTGGTTCCTTTAAAGGACGGTACAATTCTTAAACCCGATGAATTCAAGGCCTTAAGCGAGGAAGAACAAGAAAAACATAAGCAGGCGATTGATACCTTTCAGGAAGAACTGGAGCAAATCGTCGAAGAATTGCCGCGTATGGAAAAAGAGTATCGTGTGAGTGTGCGTGATTTAAATCGCGAGGTTACGCAATTTGCCGTGCGTCATCAGATTATGGAATTGCGCAAAAACTTTTGTGATCACGACGGTGTACAGTCTTATTTGGATGCGGTGGAAGGCGACGTCATCGAAAATGCGGATGATTTCCTGCCCGAAGAACAAGCCCCGCAAGCCCCGGCCATGACGGCAATAATGGGCGGCGGGCAACGAGATTTTCGCCGCTATGAGGTCAATGTCATTGTGGATTATGCGGCTTGTGATGAAAAAGGCTGCCGCGTGGTGGAAGGTGCCCCGATTATAGAAGAAGACCACCCGACCTTGCCCAATATGGTCGGACGGGTGGAAACGGTTTCTATGTATGGCACGGCGATGACCGATTTTACCTTGATCAAGGCCGGTGCGCTGCATAAAGCCAATGGGGGATATTTGATTGTCGATGCCCATAAAATTCTGACCCAGCCTTTTGCGTGGGAAGCTTTGAAACGTATTCTCCATACTGGACGTATCCGTATCGAGTCGGCGGCTGAAAGTTATGGCGTTGGTCCAGCCATGATGCTGGAACCGGAACCGATTCCACTGGATATAAAGGTCGTGATGATCGGGGATGCGCAAGTTTACTATCTGCTGAACCATCTGGATCCCGATTTTCATGAACTGTTCAAGGTGGCTGCTGATTTTGACGATCAAATGGAACGCAATGATAACAGCATGAAAACCTATGCCCAGTTGTTGGGGACATATGTCCGTCAGGAAGGACTTGCCCCGTTGGATGCAAGCGGTGTCGCCCGGATTGTTGAACAAGGGTCGCGTTTTTGTGAAGATGCTGAACGCTTAACCACCCATATGGCAAGTATTGTCGATCTGGTTCGTGAGGCGGATTACTGGATGCGTGAAGACGGGGCCAAGGTTATTTCACGCAGGCATGTAGAACGGGCCATTGATGCGAAAGTTTATCGGTCCGATCGTATTCGGGAACGGATTCTGGATGAAATTCATCGCGGCACCATTCATATCGACACGGATGGCGAAGTGGTTGGACAAATCAACGGTCTCGCTGTTTTGCAGTTGGATCATTTTATGTTCGGCAGGCCGTCGCGTATTTCCTGCACCGTGCGTATGGGACGTGGGGAGATTGTGAATATCGAACGCGAAGTTGCCTTGTCCGGCCCCCTGCATTCCAAAGGGGTTTTGATCCTGACCTCTTTCCTTGCGCAACGTTTTGCCAAAGACCGGCCACTCAGTTTGACGGCGAATATCGTGTTTGAACAATCCTATTCCAATATTGACGGTGACAGCGCCTCATCGACGGAGCTTTATAGCCTGTTGTCTGCCTTGGCCGATGTGCCGATTCGTCAATCTTTGGCTGTGACCGGATCGGTTGATCAATATGGTCATGTGCAGGCGATCGGTGGCGTGAATGAAAAGATCGAAGGATTTTTCGATGTGTGCATGGCGCGGGGATTAAATGGCAAACAAGGGGTTTTGATCCCGCAAGATAACGTGAAACATTTAATGTTGCGCGCCGATGTGGTCGATGCCTGCGACCGGGGGGACTTCCATATTTATCCGGTGGAAACCATTGATCAGGGGATCGAACTTTTGACCGGAATAAAGGCAGGTGAGATGGATGAAAATGGTCAATACCCAATCGGCACAATTAACCGGTTGGCGGCCGTTCGGTTAAAAACCTTTAGCCGCCGCTGGTTTGAAATGGCGCGTATCGGTGCCAATTGAGTTATTTGAGGCTTTCTTCGGAATAAACACCCCAGAATTCGGCTTTGCGCAACCAGCCTTCATAGCCATCCGCATCGATTTTGCACCAGGTTGTGCCTTGCGGACATTCCAGCAAGCGTGCGATGACGCCTTCTTCCAGTCGGGCTGAAGGTGAGGCTGATGTTTTGGGTTCGCGCCGTAAGGTGCGTAAATCCCCCATCACAATGACGCTGCGTTTGCCCGATAGCATCCCCTGATGGACCCAGCCTTGTGTGCCTTGCCAATCGCGAATTTTGCGCCATGTGTCATATTCAGCAACCACTTCAACAGGAAGGTTGCGTTTTTTATAGACCCATTCCACGGGATAGCGCACACCCGGTCCGGCGCGTAAATTCACCTCGCCTGCGCGCAATGTCACAAAGCGGGGAAGGGGAAGCCCTGAGCCGCTTCTCGCCTGCGCAACCGCAGAAGAAACGCCCAATACGATGAGGCTTATCAGCAGAATTGAAGTCATTAGTTTTTTGCTGTTCATGGTAAAAACGTTCTTTTGTCGAAAAAAAGGTGAAAAAGTTACGAGTCCACTGTACCAATGAAATAGTTGACGTATTATAAACGTTCTTGAAAAAAATTGCCGTGGCCCTTAAAAATTGAGGGCAAATTAGAAAAAAGTTCCCAGGGGAAGGAAACCATGGTTCAAAAAAAACCCGTTGTTATCGTAACACGTAAATTACCGGATGCCGTCGAAACACGCATGATGGAGCTGTTTGACGCCCGTCTGAACGTGGACGATACACCGATGAGCAAGTCAGAATTGATCGAAGCGGTGAAAGAAGCCGATATCCTTGTTCCCACCCTGACGGATCGAATCGATGCTTCCGTTTTGGCCCAATCGGGTCCGAATCTGCGCTTGATTGCAAACTTCGGGACAGGGATCGATCATATCGATCTGAAATCCGCCCGCCAACGCGGCATTACTGTTTCCAATACGCCCGGTGTTTTGACGGAAGATACCGCCGATATGACGATGGCGCTGATTTTGGCTGTGCCGCGCCGTATTGTGGAAGGTGTGCAACTGATTGACGGTGACGAATGGGAAGGTTGGGCCCCGACCTCCATGCTGGGGCACCGGATCAATGGTAAACGTCTCGGCATTGTCGGGATGGGTCGGATCGGTCAGGCCGTGGCCCGCCGTGCGCAAGCCTTTGGCATGTCCATTCATTATCACAACCAACACCGCGTTCACCCGGATCTGGAAAACGAATTACAAGCGACCTATTGGGAAAGCCTTGATCAGATGCTGGCCCGTATGGATGTCATCTCCGTCAACTGCCCGCACACACCGGCAACCTATCACCTGCTGTCGGCCCGCCGTTTGAAGCTGATGCAAAAACATGCTTACATCATCAATACCGCGCGTGGCGAAGTGCTTGATGAACCGGCCTTGATCCGCATGCTGGAAAAAGGGGATCTGGCAGGGGCTGGCTTGGATGTGTTTGAGAATGAACCGGCGATCAATCCAAAACTGCGCAAGATGAAAAATGTGGTTCTCCTGCCGCATATGGGCTCTGCCACTATCGAAGGACGTTTGGATATGGGCGAAAAAGTTATCATCAATATGAAAACATTTATTGATGGTCATACACCGCCGGACCGTGTGATCGATGCGTTCTATTGATCTCTATAAAATTTGATACCAGAAAAAGCCCTCTTCTATTATGAAGGGGGCTTTTTTTGTCATGAGGGTTAAATCCCTGCGCCAGCTTCGATAATACCGGTGAGATATTCGACTTTTTTCAAAAGTTCATGCAGATGAGGGTCGGCATAGCCGTTGGCCTCAAGCTCGCGCACGCTGTTGATCAAATAGTCGCGATTTAAGCCGGTCTTGCCTTCGGCACACATGATGACCTCGGCGGCTTTATCTAGTCCCAGATCCCCGGCATAAAGCGCATGTGTCGGGTCGGCGACGAAGGTATAAGCCTCAATTTCTGTACCGCAATCAAGCAAGACGGGTAAAGTTGCCGCTTGATAGGCATATCCGCAAAGCTCGCGTTCGGTCAGATAGGCGACAACGGCGTCTTTTTGTTCAAGGCTGATGCGAAAAGCAACGCCGCGACAATCGGCGTCTTTTTGCGGGTCCAGTCCTAAAACAAGTCCGGGGCGCGCTGGTGTTCCACGATAATAATGGGAATAGACGCAAAAAGACCGGTTGTAACCGTGTAGGGTAGCGGGTTCCGCTTTTTCAAATGAAAAGCCCGGTCGCCACATCAGTGATCCATAGCCGAAAACCCAAAAATCTTTCTGCATGTTATATGTCCCCTTTCCCTCGGTCTTAAAGAGCGTGGAATGAAAAGGCAAGGTTAGAAAATGGTTTCGGAAGAAATCAAATATAATAATTTTACACTTCTTCAATTTCTGTCGGCGTATTTTCTGGTAACATACGCCCAAAATTTGATTTAACAGAGAGACTTTTACAATGAATGCCTGCCTTTGGACCCCGTCTGCGGATCGTATCGATGCCTCAAACCTGAAAGCTTTTATGCAGCATGTAAATGAGAATTGGTCCGTTGATCTTCAAGATTACGATAGTTTACATACCTTTTCGATTAACGAGCGGGAGAAATTCTGGACAAGCATTCGGGATTTCGCCGGACTCAAAGCCCAAACTTGGGGTGAGCGGGTTCTTGTAGATGGCGACAAGATGCCGGGGGCGCAGTTCTTCCCGGACGCAAAGATCAATTTTGCTGAGAACCTGTTGCGCAAAAATGATGGGTCTGAAGCACTGGTGTTCTGGGGCGAAGATAAGGTCAAGCGGTCCTTAAGCTGGCAAAGCCTGAATGAAGAAGTGTCCGTCTTTGCGCAAGCTTTGCGACATATGGGTGTGAAAAAAGGTGATCGTGTTTGCGCCTTTATGCCCAATATGCCGGAAACTATTGTTGCCATGTTGGCGGTGACTTCCATTGGGGCAACCTGGTCGTCCACGTCGCCGGATTTCGGTGTGAACGGCGTTTTGGATCGTTTCGGTCAAATTGAACCGACGGTTCTGGTTGCGGTTGAAAGTTATTACTACAACGGTAAATCACATGATTGTCTGTCAAAAGTTCAGGAAATCGTTGATCAACTCCCAACATTGGAACGCTGTGTTATCGTCCCTTATACGCGGGAAAATCCGGATATTTCAGACGTTGATAAAGCCGTTCTTCTGGATGATTTTGTGGCTGAATTCGATCCGAAAGAAATCGAATTTGAATATGTCGATTTCAATCACCCGCTCTACATTATGTTTTCATCCGGCACGACAGGGAAACCGAAATGTATTGTGCATGGAACGGGCGGAACCTTGCTGAAACAGGTCAGCGAACATCTGCTGAATTGTGATAATGGGGATGGGTCGCGTGTTTTCTATTTCACCACATGCGGTTGGATGATGTGGAACTGGTTGGTAGCGGGCTTGGCGGCCGGATCGACTTTGCTGCTGTATGATGGGTCACCGTTTTATCCGAATGGCAATATTTTGTTTGATTTTGCCGATGCTGAAAAAATGACCATGTTTGGCACATCTGCAAAATATATCGATGCCTTGAATAAAGCGGATTTGAAGCCCAAAGAAACCCACGATCTTTCCAGTGTGCTGTCCATGACGTCGACAGGCTCGCCTTTGGTGGCGGAAAGTTTTGATTATGTTTATGACGCAATCAAGGACGATTTGCATTTGGCTTCCATTTCCGGGGGAACCGATATTTTAGGATGTTTCGTTCTGGGCAACCCGATTGCCCCTGTGTATCGCGGTGAAATTCAATGTCGGGCGTTAGGCATGGCGGTTGAAACGTTTGATGATGATGGCAAGCCGATCACAGGTGATAAAGGCGAGCTGGTCTGTACCAAAGCGTTCCCATCTATGCCGGTTGGCTTTTGGAACGACCCGGATAATGCGCGCTACAAAGCCGCTTATTTTGAAAAATATGACAACATCTGGTGCCACGGTGATTTTGTTTCGATTGATAAGGAAACGGGCGGGATTGTGATTTATGGTCGATCTGATGCAACATTGAACCCGGGTGGCGTTCGTATTGGGACGGCAGAAATTTATCGACAAGTTGAAGCCTTGCCTGAAATTCAGGAAAGTATCGTGATCGGGCAAGACTGGAAGGGGGATGTGCGGGTTATCCTGTTTGTCGTTATGAAAGGGGATAACGTTTTAACTGAGGACTTAATCGCAACGATCAAGTCCAAGGTGAAAACCGGCTGTACTCCGCGACATGTCCCGGCCAAAGTGATCCCGGTGAAAGATATTCCGCGTACGAAATCCGGTAAAATTACGGAACTGGCTGTACGTGATGTCGTTCATGGACGGGAGGTCAAAAATAAAACGGCATTGGCCAATCCGGAAGCGCTTGACCTTTATATGAACATTGCACAATTGCAGGAAGAGTAATGGAATTTGCACCACGCCTTTAAAATCTTTTTATGAATGTTAACTTCAGGTTTTGCTTTCTTGTTGAAAAAATCTTTTTTCTGATTCAAATGTAGAAGAGAAAACCTATATACTAATATTCAATAAATGGAACTTAGGGGCGTGGTGCGCATATGGACATGTCAACTCAGGAAGGCGCGGGAATTGCAAAAAGCAATAAGACCGATATCTTTCTTATTTCAGGCAATGCCAAGCATCTGCATGATGTGAGCGAGGCGCTGAAGTCCTTTTATATTGTGCATACTTTCCAGGATGTTCACGAAATTTCAGAAGCTCTGCACGCCTTTCATCCGACCGCGATTATTGTTGATGAGGAATTGGCATCCGGTCACGGTGGGTTGCGTTTTATCCAAGGTTTGCGCGCTGTAAAAAACTTAAGTCTGATCCCGGTTGTCTTTACGGCCCGTAAAGGGGCGCTGGAACAAATCAAGGCCAGCAAGACGATGCCTTTGGTGCGTACTTTGGTGAAACCTTATTTGTTTAGCGCGTTGTTGAAGGCCATTTCCGATCAAGTGAATGCGCATGTCGAGTCGCAGTGGGAAACCTTGCAGCCTGTGCAAAAAGCAGCCTTGGAAAATACGTTGTCGTCTTTTAATTCGGTTGCAGATTTGATCGCAGAAGGAAAACCCTTACCCTATAATGACATTCAAGATAGTTGTACTCCTTTGGTTACGGCCATTCAAAGCGGTAGCTATAAGGAGTTATTGGCCGGGGTGAAGGGGCATGATAACTATTCTTATGTCCATTCTTTACGTGTGGCGACCTTTTTGACCCTGTTTGGTGATTTTTTAGGGATCAAAGGGGACGATATGAAGATTTTGGCGACCGGAGGTGTGTTGCATGATGTGGGGAAAATGATGATCCCGCATCAGGTGCTCAATAAACCGGGCAAATTGAATGATGATGAATTGGTCGTCATGCGCTCTCATGTGACGGAAACCATCAGTTTTTTGGAAAATACCCACGGCATTCCCCGCGGTGTTGCGATTATAGCAGGCCAGCACCATGAAAAGATTGATGGAACGGGCTATCCCTATGGTCTGAAAGGGAAAGAACTGAATGAACTGGCCCGCATGGCATGCATTATCGATATTTTCAGTGCCTTGACAGATCGGCGCTGTTACAAGGACCCCATGACCCCGGTTGAAGCCATGAAGATCATGGAAGGCATGGGGGATGGTCATCTGGATCGCCATTTCCTGACCTCTTTCAAAGAGCTTCTGCTAGATGCGGCAAGCGAAGGCGATTTGCATTAAAATAACCTTAAGATAATTTGAAATTGCCGTCTTCTACCATTGCCCCACGCGTAGAGTCCTGCTATAGGAAGGCCACATTTTCCATAAAGCAGGATTGATTGCCATGGCACGTCGTCGCCAGATTTATGAAGGCAAGGCGAAGGTACTTTTTGAAGGACCGGAACCGGGGACCATCGTTCAGTATTTCAAGGATGATGCGACTGCGTTTAACGCAGAAAAAAAAGGCACCATCACAGGTAAGGGCGTGTTGAACAACCGCATTACCGAATATGTCTTTACCAAACTCGCCGATCTTGGCATTCCCACCCATTTCATTCGCCGCTTGAATATGCGCGAACAGCTGGTGCGCCAGTGTGAGATTGTGCCGTTGGAAGTTGTCGTGCGCAACATCGCAACCGGATCATTGACCAAACGTCTGGGTATTCAGGAAGGCACGCGCCTGCCGCGCTCCATCGTTGAATATTATTACAAGGACGATGCGCTGGGTGACCCGCTTGTGTCAGAAGAGCACATCACCGCATTTGGTTGGGCCAACCCGATGGAACTTGATGAAATGACAGGCATGGCCTTGCGCATCAATGATTTCCTATCCGGCATGTTTGCCGCAATCGGTATTCAGCTCGTTGATTTTAAAGTCGAGTTTGGCCGTATCTACGAACAGGATCAGGTTCGCCTGATTTTGGCGGATGAATTCAGCCCGGACAACTGCCGTCTGTGGGATGCCGAAACAGGCGAGAAGATGGATAAAGACCGTTTCCGTCAGGATCTTGGCGGGGTGGGCGAGGCCTATCAGGAAGTGGCGCGCCGCCTTGGGATCGAGCCGGAAGGCGATGGACCGGGCGACCATAAAGGCCCGGATACCGTTCAATAATTTACCCAAGGGTTTCGCACCGATCGTGCGGGACCCTTCTTTCGTTCAGATGAAGGAAAAGCACAGTGAAAGCTAAAGTCCACGTGACCCTTAAAAATGGCGTACTCGATCCGCAAGGAAAAGCGGTTGAGCATGCACTTGGTACCCTCGGTTTTGCCGGTGTTGGCGAAGTTCGTATCGGTAAATATATCGAACTGGAACTGACCGATGCGGCAGAAAAGTCCAAAGAAAATATCGAAAACATGTGTAAGCAACTGCTGGCAAACACAGTGATCGAAAACTTTGACGTTGAAATCGTCGAGTAAGAGACTGACGTCACCCGCAACAGGTTGCGGGACCGAGTGACAATGAAGGGAAAGGGGTCTTTCAATGAAAGCCGCCGTAATCGTTTTTCCGGGTTCAAACTGTGACCGTGATATGATGGTCGGGATTGAACATTCCTTGGGCCGCAAGCCCGAGATGGTCTGGCATAAAGAAACAGAATTGCCGGACGTTGATTTTATCGCTGTACCGGGCGGGTTCTCCTATGGGGATTATCTGCGTTGTGGCGCGATGTCCGCCCACTCACCGATCATGCGCGAAGTGGTGAAAAAAGCCAATCAGGGCGTACGCGTTCTGGGCGTGTGCAACGGTTTCCAAATCTTGACCGAAGCCGGCCTTTTGCCGGGTGTTCTGATGCGTAACGCCAAGCTGCGTTTCATCTGTAAAGATGTCCACCTGAAAGTGGAAAACGCCGAAACGGAATTTACCAATAAATACAGTGCTGGTCAGGCAATCCGTGTCCCTGTGGCCCATCACGATGGCAATTTCTTTGCCGATGATGAAACATTGGCGGCCCTTGAAGGTAACGGTCAAGTTGCGTTCCGTTACTGTGATGCGGCGGGCAATGTAACCGATGAAGCCAACATCAATGGATCGCGAAACAATATCGCGGGTATTTTGAACGAAAAGAAAAACGTGCTCGGTATGATGCCGCACCCGGAACGCCTGTGTGATACACAGTTGGGCGGGACAGACGGCAAGCCGATGTTTGATGCACTTGTGGAGGCGCTGTCATGAGCGAGATCACACCGGAAATCGTAGCTGAACACGGCCTGTCTGCGGACGAATGGAAGCTCTGCCTTGAGATCATGGGGCGTGAGCCGAACCTGAACGAGTTGGGCATTTTCTCCGTCATGTGGTCGGAGCATTGTTCCTATAAGTCCTCTAAAAAATGGCTAAAAACCTTACCGACCGAAGCGCCGTGGGTCATTTGCGGGCCGGGTGAAAACGCCGGTATCATTGATATCGGTGATAATCAGGCCATTATTTTCAAAATGGAATCGCATAACCACCCATCCTATATCGAACCCTATCAGGGTGCGGCAACCGGGATCGGCGGTATTTTGCGCGATGTTTTCACAATGGGTGCGCGTCCCATTTGTAACCTGAATGCGCTGCGTTTTGGTGAACCTGACCATGAAAAAACCCGTCACCTTGTGTCCGGTGTGGTCGAAGGGATCGGTGGGTATGGCAACTGCGTTGGCGTACCGACAGTTGCTGGCGAATGTGAATTCCACAAATCCTATAACGGTAACAACCTTGTTAATGCGATGGCTGTTGGTTTGGCGGATGCGGATAACATCTTCTATTCGGCGGCTGCAGGTGTGGGCAATCCGGTTGTCTATTTCGGTTCCAAAACAGGCCGTGACGGTATTCACGGTGCGACAATGGCGTCCGCTGAATTTACTGAAGACAGCGAAGAAAAACGTCCTACCGTACAGGTCGGTGATCCGTTTACCGAAAAACTGTTGATCGAAGCGACACTGGAATTGATGAAGACAGGTTCTATCGTTGCCATTCAGGATATGGGTGCGGCAGGTCTGACATCTTCATCTTTTGAAATGGCGTCGAAAGGCGGCGTGGGCGTGGAACTGGAACTTGATCAGGTTCCCATGCGCGAAGAAGGCATGACCCCGTACGAACTGATGCTTTCAGAATCACAGGAACGTATGCTGGTGATCCTGAAACCGGGTATGGAAGATGTTGCCAAGGCCGTGATGGACAAATGGGACCTTGAATTTGCTGTGATTGGTAAGTTGACCGATACAGGCAACATGGTTCTGAAATGGAATGGTGAAGTCGTTGGCGACCTGCCGATTGACCCGTTGGCACTGGCGTCCCCTGAATATGACCGTCCGTGGGTGAAAACCGAACGTCCCGCAGAAGTTAAGGCCGCTGATGTGGAAAGCAATGTGGGCCGCATTGACGCGCTGAAAACCTTGATTTCCCATCCCAACATGGCGTCCAAACGCTGGATTTGGGAACAGTACGACCATATGGTTATGGGCGATACCGTGGGCCGTCCGGGTGGGGATAGCGCGCTTGTCCGTGTACATGGCACCAACAAAGGTGTTGCGGTCACATCCGATTGTACGCCGCGTTATTGTTATCAGGACCCGTTCGAAGGCGGCAAACAGATTGTTGCGGAAACCTATCGTAACATCACGGCTGTGGGCGCTGTGCCGATGGCGGTGACCGATAACCTGAACTTCGGCAACCCGGAACGCCCGGAAATCATGGGCCAGATCGTCGGTTGTATTGAAGGGATCGGTGAAGCTTGCCGTACGTTGAACTATCCGATCGTGTCCGGTAACGTCTCTTTGTATAACGAAACCAACGGCACGGGCATTTTGCCGACCCCGACTTTGGGGGCTGTCGGTTTGATCCAGAATATCGATGATGCGGCAAGCGTTGCCTTCAAAAAAGAAGGTCAGGCGATTGTAGTTCTGGGTGAAACAACCGGCTGGTTGGGTGCATCGCGTTATCTGGAAGTTCTGTGTGGTCGTGAAGAAGGCGCACCGCCGCCGGTCGATCTGGATCAAGAACTGAAAACAGGTAACTTCGTTCGCGAACAAATTCTGGCAGGTGTTGAAACATGCCACGATATTTCAGACGGTGGTCTGGCGGTTGCACTGGCGGAAATGGCAATGGCTGGCAACATCGGTTGCAGCGTTGACATCCCGGCAAACGTGGATCAGGCCTATGCATGGCTGTTTGGTGAGGATCAAGGCCGCTACATCGTTACAATCGATGCCGATAAAGCGGGTGAGTTTGTGATCAAAGCAGGCGAAGCCGGCGTGGTTGCCAATATCATCGGTCAAACCGGTGGATCAGACGTGGTTCTGGGTGGTGAAAAAGTCAGTGTTGCTGAACTGAAAGACCTGCACGAAAGCTGGATGCCGGATTATATGGCTGCTGGCGAATAAGCTGGTTTTAACTGATACCTAAAGAAAAAAGGTCTCTGCTTTGTTGGCAGGGACCTTTTTTCTTGAAATCATTTCAACATCTCTTGCCGCCCGATGGAAAACACCATAAGCTTTTCAAGCAATTAAAACGGGATATTTAATCATGTTTATTACCATAGAGACGCAAGAAAAGAAGTATATGTTGAATGCGCTGGATATTAGTTATATCGAACCGGTGCAGACGGCGGTGTTTACCGGGGTGCGGGTGTTTATGCGCACGAAAAAGCCGGGCAGTGATTATCCGATTACATTTGAAGCCAAGGGCACCTTGGAAGAGATCACCGAGCAATTGGAAATTGCGGCAGATCGCCATCGTTTTGGCTAAGTCTACGGATTATGCGTTATTTATAAGCGAAAAAACTTTGTTTATTACGGACAAGTGCCATACTCTCAAAGAAGGTTGTAACGAACGTGATACCCAACCACACATTGGGCCTTTTTCTGGAAAGGTACCTGCCCTGATCGGAAAGCAGCTGAATTTATGAGTTTAAGCAACAAAAAAATCTTTGCGTTTATTACGGCCTGTATTTTCATCGCGGATGCTTTATTTGTTGCGATTAACTATTATAACGATCGTGACAATTTAGAAGACGATCTGCGAAATGAAAGCAAGCAGTATCAAACCGGTTTTGATGTTGCCTTGACGATGACGATGGTCAATATGTCGCAATTGGCAACCTACGTGGCCCATGACCCCCGCATTCAAAAAATATTTGCCTTGGCTGCCGAGAGTTTTCATCGTGAAGAAGGCCAATCTGACAAAGCAATGAGTGAGAAATGGCGCGCCGCCCTTTATGAACAGGTGGCGAGCAGCTGGGCAGAAATGAAGAAGCAATTTTATGTGCGCCAATTGCATTTTCATGTGCCGCCCGATATCAGCCTGTTGCGGGTTCATCGTCCCGAAAAATGGGGAGATGACCTGTCACCGTTTCGCTATATGATCGTTGATGTGATGAAAGATCAAAAACCGACACAGGGGTTTGAACTGGGCCGTGTCTATGCGGGAGTTCGCGGGGCTGTTCCGGTTTATGGACCGTCGAGGTTTGATGAACAAGGGGCCTTTATCGGTGTTTTGGAGGCCGGAACGTCTTTTGCCGAGATTATCGGGATGTTGCAACGTCAAATCGGTGCGGATATTGCGGTTTTGCTGAATGGCAAGCGTGTTTCCAGCGTCAAATGGAAAACAGGTACAGGCGGGAGGCACGCTGAAACGTGCGCTTGTTTTATTGAAGCGACTTCCAGTAACCGAGTGTCTGATATACTGGATCAAATTGCCCCGAAGTTATTACCCCCGGGTGATCCGTTTAAATTGCGGACCGATATCGTCATACTGGATGACGAACGTTATATGCTGACCCGTTTTGGATTGCGCGATTATATCGGGATACGCGATCAGCATGACGAACCGGTGGGTGACATTTTAATGTGGTCAAAGGTCGAACATAAATTCGATACGCTTTATAAAAACACGCAAACCAATATTGTTTACGGCTTTTTCGGGTTTTTGTTTATCGAGGTGCTGATTTTCTTTGGCTTGCGTTCTGTTCAAGTCCACCTAAAAGAACAAGTCAAACGCCAAGCGGGTGAAATTACGATTCTTCTGGAAAAAACATTGGCGGCAAGTCGGGCCAAAAGTGAATTTCTCGCCAATATCAGTCACGAACTGAGAACACCGATGATGGGGATCAAAGGTGGGCTGGAGCTGTTGAAAAATGACAGTTCATTGGGTCAGGAAGGGCGGCAAAATTTACAATTTTTGGATAACTCCGCCAATGCGATGATGTCGTTGGTGGATGACGTTCTGGACCTGTCCAAGATTGAAGCCGGGAAAATGCATATTCATGCCATACCGGTTCAACCCTATGTACAATGTCGCGATATATGTGATGTGTTTCGGGCCAGTGCAAAGGGAAAAGGCCTTGTTTTGCACTTTACGTCCGATGTTCAGGAAAATGATTGGTATATGCTGGATGGCTTACGATTCCGGCAAGTTCTCTCGAACCTGATCAATAATGCAATTAAATTCACGGAAAAAGGTTCGGTTGAAGTCCGCTTAGAGCTTCAAAAAGGTGATGTGTACAATCGCCTGAATGTGCAAGTTATAGATACCGGAATTGGACTGTCGGAAGAACAACTGAAACGGATATTTGAACGTTTTACCCAAGCGGATGGTTCGACAACGAAAAAATATGGTGGCAGTGGTCTCGGGTTGGCAATTTCACAAGAGTTGGTGACTCTTTTAGGCGGTGAACTTACGGTTCAAAGTGAGCTGGAAAAAGGAAGCTGTTTTGCCTTTTCGCTTCCCGTAACATCCTGCGAACAACCGAACGCACCAGTTAATGAAAGGTCCGACTTACCGCCTCTGCATATTTTGTTGGCAGAAGATAATCTGATAAATCAGAAAGTTCTGGTCGCGATGTTAACGCAGCATAATCATCAAGTCGATCTCGCCGAAAATGGCAAAGTTGCCGTGCAACATGCGCAAAAACAGCAATATGACGTTATTTTAATGGATGTTCATATGCCGATCATGGATGGGGTTGCGGCAACACAATGTATTCGGGAAAATGAAGGCAATAATCAGGACAGCTTAATCATCGCCTTCACAGCAGATGCCATTGATGAACATGCAAAAGAGTTTATCCAAAAGGGGTTTGACGATGTCATCGTCAAACCGGTCAAATATGACGTTCTGGAAAGCAAGATTAAGAATGCTTTGAATAAGCGGAACTAATTCTTTAACTTGGCATTTTGGATAACAAGCGGCTGGTCCAAACGGGTCAGTTTGTTGTGATCAATCACAAGGTGCAGCTCCTCAATATAGGCGTGTTGACGTTCGGAATAAGAAAGAAGGCCTTGGGCCAGTTTTCGACCATTTAACGGCTGATTATTTTTGCGCATTTTTGCACGCATTGTCCTAAAATCCTGATAGGCGGCATGCGTGTTTAAATTCAACATATAAGAGGCGACACTGTCATATACGGTATCGAACGCTTCGACTTTGACGCCGTGGTCCGGCTCCAAGCCCGCTGGCTGCAAACCATGTTCCAAGGATGTGGTATGTTCACCGAAAAGGGCGTTTCCTTGTGCGGCAAAACGTGATGTCCCCCAACCGCTTTCAAGGGCGGCCTGTGCAAGGGCGAGTGAGGCAGGAATTTCATCAATGCGCATCAGGAGATTTTCAAAAGTTGCTTCACCACCATAGCTTTGCGCTAATGTTTCAAGCTTGTCTTGTACATCTTGGGGATAAGGGGGCGTTCCCTTTGTTTTTGCCTGAAGCGCGATTAAGTGGCGACGTTCTTCAAGCAAGGTTGCATTAACGGCTTGGATCGGTAACAAGACGAAACCCAGAAATGTTTTTTTACGTTCCTCAGTCTCTTTAATCTCTGCAAAATCGCCCGGAACTTGTTTGGGTAAGAAGGCGGGCGGGGTATGTTCTGCCGCTAAAACATGGTCAATGTCGGTGTCGGCGCTTTCGTAAAGTGCTTGGATATCTTTATAGCTTGGCGTCGAAATTTCTATGACATGATCAGCAGGTGTGTTTCCCCGATTCACAAGGGGACTGTTCAAGACAAGTGCGTGACGTGTCCCGGTATGGCTATTGTTGGCAATATCACAGGAAGAAATAAGTAAGGATAGGCCAATAACGGCGAATATGATGTTTCTGTTTTTCTTATTTAAGAAAATGGAATTCATAATAAAAATGTTTACTCCTTGCTGTGGGCAATGTTTTTATTATGAATTTATTGGTGTGTTTGTCTGTGATACGCTTCACATACTATTTTTATGCTATTATTTTCAATAAGATAACTCTTCAATATTCACCCTGAAAAGCCCTTATCCCGAAAAAGGAAAGGGCTTTTTTAAAGGGGTAGGGTTCAATGAACGCTGAGAGCGTGCATGTCATATTGAAAGGCGGTTGCAAATGCGATATCGCGACTATCCAGATGACCAAGATGTTCGCCTGTTCCGCTGTAGATGGAATAACCGGGCATTCCTTCCAGTGTTTCGGCAACAACATAGGCCAGACGATCATGTTCAAAAGCTTTTCGGGCTTCTGATATATCATATGAGATCAGCGCGTGTTCCTCGCTAAAAATATAGTTTGTCATGGCGGCCTCCATTTCTAATTCGACACCATGCGGTCATTATTATTCAGCCTGCCGACGCGACCTTCTGCGCTGTGGCACTGGCACGTTTACATATACAGTATAACAAAAACCGAAAGTTTAGGGGAAATTCTTAAGTATTAACTCTAAATTAGAATTAATTAAAAAATTTAGTCCGGCTTAACGTCGATGGTTTTGGTGTTGGTTGGGATGGCCTTTTTTTCCATATCTTCAATCGGGATCTGACGGATTTGACTTTCCGGTATCGGCAGCACCAAATCAATATGCAGAAGGCCTTTTTCCAGTTTGGCAGATTTGACCTCAACGCCTTCAGCCAGAACAAAGCTGCGTTGGAATTGGCGTGCGGCGATCCCACGATGAATGAAAATCCGGTCACTGTCATCCTGAGTGTTTTTTGCCCGGACCATCAATTGATTGTCTTCGATGGTGACCGATAAGTCATCCATAGAAAACCCGGCAACGGCCAAAGATATACGCAAGCTGTTTTGCGCGATCTGTTCAATATTGTACGGGGGGTAGCCTTCGGCACTGGATTTCGATACGCGATCTAGAACCTGTTCGAAATGATCGAACCCTAACAAAAGAGGACTGTTAAATACGGACAGTCGAGGCATGTCAGTATCTCCTTTTAAAAAAGCGAGAGCAATATAAGCTTTCAGCCCTCTTGGAGGCACTGAAAAGCTATCCCTAATGTCGTCAGTTCCGATCCAAGAGTCAAGTCTGCGTAATGCCGATTTCTTTTCCGGCCTGTTCCAGTTCGCCAGCGACACGTTCCATATGATCGTATTTGGCAAATTGTCCGCAGATCAGGCGAATGCGCTGTTCAGGCTCAGGGGGGCTGGTCAGGTCGTAAAGCGGGGGGCAAAGGGGATCAAAAGCCCGGTTCTGAAATTCCAAAGATAAGGAAATGCGCGGTTCTGTCGCATATTTTGAGCTGCGCCCCGACCAGTGCCATAAATCCTGTCGCCAACCCAGAACTGATCCGGCTTTTGCCGGCAGGCAACGCACATCCTGTAATAAAATGTCAGTGGGTTCTTTGATCGGTGTTTCGTATTCCTTTTGCCGTGATAAGGGTAAAATGTTCATACAGCCATTTTCAGGTGTGGCATCGGTGAGGGGAATCCACAAAGACAAGCTGAGTAAGTAGTCATCGAAAAAGGCGCATTCACCGCTGTAATCCACGTGGGGCGGCCATCCGGACGTTGTGCCTTTATCGTCTTTATCGATATGCCATGCCCAAAAATGGGGAAGCAGCCCATAGCGATCCCCCAGAAAATGAGAGAGAAATCCGTTAAGCTGGTAAAAGAAATCCCAGACCTGATCGTAAACATAAATAAAAGCGGCAGGCCATCCGGCGTGAACAAGGTTTTCGATCCCCAGACGCAGGGCCGCAATATCCTTATCTTGCAGCAAGGGCGATTGATGAAGATAGCCGTCATGATGCAGGGTATCAGAGATTTGATCCAGCCGAGCGCGTTCGATCTCTAACGGCGGGCGAAAGTTGGGCGATTGCGAGATCGTTAAATGTGGATTGAGCGCTTTCCAATAGGAAAGGTCAAGAAGTCTACGGGTGTCTATCGTCATGGAATGTCATTTACATCGGGCGTTTTTCAGGATCATATTCAACGGGTGAAAGGTTGAGTTTGCGAAGTTCCTGATGGACGGCATTGGTGCATTTGCGCACCCAGCTTAAGGCCTTTTCCTGTGTTTCCAGCCGTTTCTTAATGGCATCGACTTCTTTGTTGTATCGATCAATGTTATTACGGATATGGTCGCTCCGCGCACTACCACTCAGGCCAAGGTCATCGGCGGCTTTTTGAGAAAGTTGCAGATATTCTCCTTTTTGAGACACGCTGTCTTCAAGGACTTTGGTGCTCATTTCCAGATTTTTTTGACCGGACTTCAGCAGATTCCCAAGATCATACTCTTGTTCGCGCCAGAATTTTTTGGGCGACAGGGCGGCATAGGTCTTATCCAATGGATCCTGTGGCTTGCAGTTGATGTCCAAATTGGCGGTCCAGGCAGCCGGGGCCGGTTCGCCGCATGCGCCCAGCATAAAGATCAGGGCAACGCTGCATATCTGGGAAAGGTATCTCATTCGGGTCCGCCCTGTTGTTTTACGTCATACGGTTATGTGACAGTCTACTAAATTAAGTATCATGCGGGAATGACAATATTCAGAGATATTTGGCGATTGTTTTATGAACTTCTTCAACAAGTTCGCGTTTGGACTTTCCTTCAATATCAATGATGATATCTGCCGCCTTTTCATAAAACGGGAGGCGACGGTACATCACATCTTCAGCGCTTTTGGTCTGCGAGAGGCTGGGGCGGGTTGCATCGCCTTTTACCTTGGCAGCAAGGCGAGGAATATCACCTTTTAACCAGATGATGCGTCCGTTTGCGCGCAACAGATTGATTTTACGCTCCGAGAATATTTCGTGCCCATCTTCATCAATATCAACAATGATTCCGCCGCCGCAATCAATAATATTGCTGTCCAGTGCGGTGATTTTTTGCAAGGTGGTGTATTCCATGTCACGAAATTGTCGCCAATCGCCGTTACATTCCTCAATAATTTCAGGGATGGATTTACCATCATGGTCATATTGAATGAGGAGGTCTGAGGATAAAACATCGCGTTTGGTCAGGACACTGAGGCGGCGCGAAATCTTTGATTTTCCGGCACCCCGCATACCGATGAGAACAATATTCATAGGCCCTGTTTTCCCTTGATGTCCTTCCTTCCAGACTTAATCGCGGACCCTAAGCTATATAGAGAGGTGAAACAAGATTTAAATTAATGATCATTCTGCTTGGGCTTGGGATAATTTGAAGGTATATTTTCTATAATAAATACAATGTAATAAGAACAACCTATAGATGAAAAAGCAAGACTACAGTCATTTGACCCACATTGAAAGCCTTGACGAGTTGCGACTCTATGAGTTGATCCCCAATGTCGTCTGGATTTTCGATCTGGATAAGCATGGCTGGTGGTGGGGCAATCAGGCGGCGATTGATTTCTGGGGACTGGATAAGCTGGATGATTTAATCAATAAAGATTTGTCCGGTGATACTCAAGGCGCGCGGGACCGCACCGTTCAGACGTTTGATCTGGCTGTAAAGAATGGGTTGACGATTGATCCGTGGACGACGTATCCCAACGGAAAACCCAAAACGTTATTTATGATGCATCGTGCGGTGACTCTTGGACCGGACCGTCATCGTGGCATTATTGCCTACATCAATGAAGAAGTGAATTTAGGGGAAGCACCTGAAAACCTGTTGCTGGTGGAAGCGATGCGATACACCAATGTGTTGGTAACCAGTTTTACCCTCGATGGGAAATCCGTGATTGAAAATCCGTCGGCAACCGCTGCTTATAAACATGTCCATGCGGAAGATTTACCTGATGGCGTTGAAAGCGAATTTATCGCACGCTTTTACAATCCCACAGATGGTCGTCTGTGTTTGCGCGATGCTATCGATCAAAAAGGTGGTCGATGGACCTATGAAATGAATACGTTGGAAGGCAAGCGTTTACACACATTGGATATTCGCATGTCCCGTCATCCCCTCAGCGGGGATAGCCTGATTTTGGTGGTCGAATATGATGTGACGGAATTGCACGATGCACAGGAAGAATTGCGCAGGCTGGCACATTATGATGCGTTGACGGGGTTACCCAGCTTACGTTTCTTGCAAAACAATGCGGCCAAGATGCTGGCGCATGCAGATCGTAACCAGGAAAAACTAGCGTTGTTGTTTATTGACCTCGACGGCTTTAAAGGGGTGAATGATAGTTGCGGCCATGAAGGTGGCGATTTGTTGCTAAAAGAATTATCTCGTCGGTTTACGGGTGTTTTGCGCAACGCTGATGATATCGCGCGGATCGGAGGGGATGAATTTGTTATCTTAATAACGGATGTAAATCGAAATAACGATGCCAGCGTTGTCGCGCAAAAAATTATCGATGAAGCCTGTCGCCCTTTTCATGTCGCCGGGCAATCGGTCCAAATTGGTGCCAGTGTCGGCATTGCGTTCTATCCCGAAGATGGCCGCGATATTCCGGCCTTGTTAAAAGCGGCGGACAAAGCCATGTACCGGGTTAAAAATACCGGGAAACGCGACTTTTGCCTTGCTGCAAATGCGGTTGTGAATTAACGCAATATTCTGTTGATTGTGTGTGGGCGCAATTATTTTTTCTTTTTCTTCTTTTTTTCTTTCTTGGCTTTTTTTTCTGTTTTTTCCGATTTTTCTTCAGCCGGGTTGAAATCGATTTGCACGTTATGGGTGGCAAGCAACCATATATTCAGCAGGCACGTGCTTGTCTTGGCCCAGTCGGGGGCCGTGTCTTCAACGGCTTGTTCCATGCGTGTAATATAAGCCTCTGAAGGTTTGTCTTCATCCGTATTAGCCCGCTTTATCAATTCCTTCAGGCATTCTTTTGCCTCGCCGGGGACCCAGGTTGCCAGCCATTCTTTCCCTTCGGCGCGTTTGCGTTCCATATAATTGGCCTGTGCATTGGCATGTCGGGTGCGTTTGGCTTTTATATTTGTTTTGGGCGCAGTCTTTTCGTCAGTCATGATCCATTTCCTCCCTTGTTCCTCAGATAGGGTAACAATTCGTTTGCCATGCGTCAAAAAAAAGGGCTGGTGATTTTTGTGAATATGCCTATTGTCTGGAAAATTTATTTACTTTCGGACAAACCATGACTTTCGAAACTGAAATCTATAAACGCAGAACATTTGCGATTATCTCTCACCCGGATGCGGGTAAAACCACACTGACCGAAAAACTGTTGTTATTCGGGGGTGCAATCCAGCTCGCCGGTGCGGTGAAGGCCAAAGGCGACCGCCGTCGTGCGCGCTCGGACTGGATGAAGGTGGAACAGGAGCGCGGTATTTCTGTTGCTTCTTCCGTGATGACATTTGACTATTTGAACAAGACCTTCAATTTGCTGGATACGCCGGGGCACGAGGATTTCTCCGAAGATACGTATCGCACGTTGACGGCTGTCGATTCGGCTGTGATGGTTTTGGATGCGGCCAAAGGGATCGAGAATCAAACCCGAAAATTGTTCGAAGTCTGTCGCTTGCGCGATGTTCCGATTACAACATTCGTCAACAAGCTTGACCGTGAAGGCCGTGATCCCTTTGAAATTCTGGACGAGATCGAACAGGAACTGGCGTTAGATGTCGTGCCAGCCAGTTGGCCGATTGGTATGGGGCGTAATTTCCTTGGCTGTTATGATCTGTTTAATGACCGTTTGATCTTGGTGGCCAAAGGTAAAAATGATCAGATTTCAGAAGGGATCGAATGTAATGGTCTGGATGATCCCAAACTGGATGATCTGTTGCCTGATGATGCTGTGGCGAAATTGCGCGAAGAAGTCGAGATGGCCCGTGGTTTGTGCCCGGAATTTGACCTTGAAAGTTATCTCGGTGGGCATTTGACACCGGTTTATTTCGGGTCTGCCATCAATACATTCGGGGTCCGCGAATTACTGGAAGGGCTTTCACAAATGGCGCCAAGTCCGCGCCCGCAAGCCACGACCACCCGGGATGTTCATCCGACTGAGAAAAAAGTCTCCGGCTTTGTCTTTAAAATTCAAGCCAATATGGATCCGAAACACCGTGACCGTATTGCGTTTGTGCGTTTATGTTCGGGGCATTTCAAACGCGGCATGAAGTTAAAACACATCCGCACGGGAAAAATGATTAACGTCCATAATCCCACCTTGTTTTTGGCACAGGATCGTGAATTGGCGGAAGAGGCAATGGCTGGGGATATCATCGGCTTACCAAACCACGGCAATTTGCGCATTGGGGATGCCTTGACGGAAGGCGAAGATCTACGCTTCACCGGCATTCCAAGCTTTGCGCCTGAAATTTTGCAAAAAGCCCGTCCGGAAGACCCGATGAAAGCCAAACATCTGGGCAAGGCCTTGCAACAAATTGCTGAAGAAGGCGCTGCACGTGTTTTCAAACCCTTGATCGGTTCGGATTGGATCGTCGGGGTTGTCGGTGCCTTGCAATTTGAAGTGCTGGCGGACCGTATTCGAACGGAATATAATATTCCGGTTCATTTCGAATCGACGCAATTATACACGGCGCGTTGGGTCACCTGTTCCGATCATTTGAAACTGAAAAAGTTCTTAGATGAAAATCGCGGCGCAATTGGCGATGACCATGATGACGAGCCGGTATTTTTGGCCCGCAATGCTTGGCATTTAGACAAGGCGATGGAAGATTATCCCGATCTGGAATTTCATAAAACGAAAGAACAAATCACCTAACAATCTTATCTTTTTGTATAATATGCGAAAGACCGTATCAAGAGATTGCATCCAAAGGTTAAAGCGCGTAGTTTGAACAGGGAATTGAGTATAATTTTGGGGTTCTGCATCGCGTGTCTGTCTTATCCGGTAGTCGAAAGTCAATTGGTGGCAAACTTCGTCTGGCGCTTATGCCGCCGTTTGTCTTGGCGGCTGTGTTTATGGCGGGGCTTTTTTCATTTTTGACCTATACGGATCTGGATGAAGAACTGGAAACCAAGCAAAAGACATTGGCCGACATTTATGCCACGGCCTTGTCAGATGCCGTCTGGAACCTTGACCAATCCGGTGCCGAAGCCATCTTGGCGGCCTTAAGTCTTGATCCTGATGTTGAAGGTGCAGAAGTGCGAGAACAGTTTTCCGGCGTTTTGGCAACGGTAGGTGGTGTTTTACCCAAAGATAGCGAGACGCCTTTACTGGTGCGCCGTGCCATTCGTTCCGATGCGGATGTCGGTGGAGAAACCATCGGCGAAGTCATTATTTTATTCCATAAAGAACGTCTGGAAGTCTTATTAAAGGACTCCGTTATACAGATTTCCGGTCTCTTACTCTTGTTAATGGTGGTTTTAAGCGTCTCGGTCACGGGGGCTATTCGCCGTTTTGTGTCAGACCCGCTGGAAACGCTTCTGCATGGTATTCAAAAAACCGAAGATCATCAACGTCGAGAACCGATCAGCTGGGATACCGAAGACGAATTCGGCATTGTGATCGATGCCTATAACGGCATGATCAATCGCCTTAATCAGGAGGAAGAAGCCCTGATTAAAGCCAAGGAAACAGCCGAAAAAGCCAACAAGGCGAAATCTTCTTTTCTGGCGACCATGTCACATGAATTGCGCACCCCTTTGAACGGCATTACAGGTATGGCGCAATTGATGGAAGATACGGGACTTGATGACCGCCAACGTAATTATTTGCACAGTTTGCGCAGTTCCGGGGAATTGTTATTGTCGTTGGTGAACGATATTCTGGACTTTTCCAAAATCGAAGCCGGTGCGCTGGAAATTGATCATCATGCCTTTTCCATGAAAAATGCGGTGAAAACGGTTGAACAATTGATTTTGCCTCAGGCCCGTGGGAAGGGGATTGATATTGAAGTTAATATTCAGTTGGGCAAGACTGAATATTTCTGGGGTGACGGGGCGAAGATTACGCAAGTTCTGACCAATTTGGCGGGCAATGCGGTTAAGTTTACCGATGAAGGCAAAGTTGCGATTTCCATTAAGGTGGTCGAAAGTACGCCGGAAGATGCGCTGATCCATTTTGAAGTGAAAGACTCTGGTATCGGTATTCCACAAGAACAGATTGACAACTTGTTTAAAGCTTTCACACAGGTTGATACATCCATTTCAAGACGGTTCGGCGGAACGGGGCTGGGATTGGCAATTTCGTTCGGCTTGGTGGAAACGATGGGCGGGGACCGCATTCACGTCCATAGTGTTCTGGATGAAGGAACGACCTTCTATTTCGAGTTACGTTTGCCGAAATCCCAGCCACCGCAACATATCTGTGCACCGAGCCCGCAGGGTGAAGTGACAAAAGACCTTAATATTTTGGTGGTTGAAGATAATAAAATTAACCGGACTGTTGCGTGTGGATTGCTGGAAAAAATGGGCCATCACGTGACGGTTGCCAATGATGGGCAGGAAGGCGTGGATGCTGTCTTTGAATATGACTTCGATTTGGTTCTGATGGATATTCATATGCCGCGTCTCAATGGCTTGGAAGCAACACGGAAAATTCGTGGCATGACAGACCGGCAAAAAGCAAACATCCCAATTTTGGCCCTGACCGCGGATGTAATGCAGGACAGTATCGAAGAATATGCCAAGCACGGTATGCAGGGATATGTGGCAAAACCGGTCCGTCGCGAGGCGCTGATGGAAGCCTTACTGCCATATACCTATGTTGGTCATCAGACAGGCGAATATATCTAATATCGTTAATCGTTATTGCGTCTAAAGGGCGGCGGTGGTCGTTTAAAAGGCGGCGGTGGCGGGCGTTGATAGCGCGACTGCGGGTTATATCCGTCATCGTTGGCTTGCACATGGCGTGGGCGTGGGCAGATGTCGCGCATTTTGTCAGCTTGACGGGCAAAGCGGTTGCGGTCTTGTTTTGATTTAAAGATAAAGGGACCGTGTTTAAATAATTCAAATTTTTCTTTTGCCCAACCATTTCCGTCTCGACTTTTCAGCACGTGTTTTTTGTTGGCTAATTTCCGCCAAAATGTGCCTTCAATCTGGCGATCATAAATGTTGATCGTATCATTATGATTTAAGGAAATAGATGCGCTGAGCTTGCATCGATCAGCATGAACACGGATCCAGTTATAGGAAAAAGAAGTTTGTCGGTCGCCGTCTTCTCCGGGAAGAATAAAGCTTTGTCTGGCAAGGATCGCCCCCATTGTTTTCAGTCCGCTTTCAATTTGATCATAACGATCCTGAGGGGGGCGGGGGCGTTCAGGCCGGGGCTGTTCAACAGGCCGTTCGATCATCTGTGGGCTGTCGGCTTGGGTTTTCGGCGGGGCTGGTAAAATATCCTGTGTGGAAAGCCGGGTGCGTTCTTCCAGTTTTTCGAGACGTTCTTTTAGCTCACGAATGCTGCGGTTTTCTTCTTCGGTCGCAATTTCTTTTTCTTCTCCCAACAGGTCGGCAAAAACATAGCCGATGATGCCGTCACCGCGTTCGACCGCATACCAGGGCTGGTCGATGATTTTTGCGGCAACATGGATGGGTTCGCCTTTGGGTAACATCATCACTTTGCGTGCGCGCACGGTGGGCAGGCGGCGCACATTGGCGTTTTTTAGGGCGAACATATTTTGTTCAACGGGGTAAAGGTCATAGTTTCCCGTATCTATGGCCGGGGGATCAATCAGGTCTTCGCTTTCTTGTAACAAGGTCGGACGGGTGGGATAGATACCGTCGATAGCCGCGACGAGAACTTGATCTGTATTGCCCGAAATATCGGGTACTTGATCCCGATTATAGGTTCGTCGTGCTTTATAGCGCATATCTTCTTTGAGAAAGGCGGAAACTTCGTCCAGTTTTACCTTCCCATCATTATTTTTATCGGCTTCGCCATATAGGGCACGCAAAAGATATTCGGTAAACAGTCCATGACGGCTTTCTTCATCCCAGCTTGCCAGTTGATCGTTAGAGGCTGCGGTGATGACTGTCAGGGTATCATTCTGGTTATCGGCAGGTATTGGGGCTGGCAGGATAGAGGCCCCGGAGGCCTGCGTGATCAAACTCCCGCCGTCACTGTTACCGCTGAAACAGGCATCCAAAAAAACCATGACGGATTTTGCCTCAACCTGTTTCAGGTTTTTATATAATAAATCTGTCGGGTAGCCGTTAATGTCAGCAGTTGCGATTTCAGCATCGACAGGCAGGAGGTAGCTTTTCTGGTCATGTTGTCCGGGCAGACCGTGACCTGAATAAAAGACATAAAGTTTGGAAACACCGGGTTTGACGTATTGAAAAGCTTTGCCCCGATGATTGCCTTGTCGTCCAAAGGTGCTTTGCATCTTGGCCTGTGTGGCATCTTCCAGATAGATGATGTTTTCTTCGCGGATATTCAACACATTTTGCACAAACTGCTTCATCGCTTTGGCATCATTATGGGCAAAGCGAACTTCGGGAATATCTTGATCCGCATAGGTCTTGTTGCCAATGATGACCGCGACATCATCGTTGTTTTGATCGGTCTGCGCGCTTTGGGCCGTTGTTGTTGAAACAGCCCAAAGAAAGCAGCCCATTGCGAAAAGATGCAGTGTTTTCATATCTTACCTGCCTGAATGACATCTGCGTTAATCATATAGTGTCAATCATACCAATGGCAACGTTTACCGTTTTTATTACAGATAAGGACATCTCCGTCATAACGGGCCACACGGTCCCATTTTTTGTGTTTGGGATGTTTGTGTACTTTGACGGGGACACGCTTATAAACAACACGGGTGTGTGGGCGATCATAATCATCATAATCGCGATAATCCCGATTTTTTGCATGGACACGGGGACGCTCATAAGGATCGTTGTCATAGGTGTCATGTGCGATTTCATGACCGATCACGGCACCGATTACGGTTCCCGCAGCCGTGGCAACTAATCGACCTTTGCCTTTTCCCATTGCGGATCCAAGTAAGCCACCGCCAACGGCACCGATAATTGTGCCGACAGTTTCATCACTGGCCTGAGCCTGCTGCGCCATGCCGGTATTGAAAATCAGGGCACCGGCAAGTGCCAAAGGGATCATAAAACGTTTCATCGAACTCATCCTTTTCAAGTTGTCGAATTCTGTTGCGGGCTATGAAGGGGGCAGAGGGCATTTTTTTTAGAAACTTTTTTTCTAGGGGAAAATAAATTCCATCTCTCAGCCCTCCATAACCTTGTGCAGATGGACAACCACCTAGAACGAGGTGATGAAATGATGAAAAAAATAATGATGGTTTTGATGACCTTTATGTTTGCAAGTCCCGTGCTTGCAAATGCCCAGCCGCGCATTCTATATATGGCCGTGGATCAGGGACCGAACCTGCTTGATATACATGACCCGGCATTTCGACGTGTTTTTGAACATACGGGGAATTATCTTCATCATCGGAAATTTCGATTGTTTGAAGAAAACAGCCGAAACGGACAAGGACTGAACTTTAAAGAAGCGATGAATGTGGTTGCCCAAAGCCCGCATCATAAAGTCGATTTTGCGGTGCTGGTTTCCTTGCGACACATTCAGGAACAGGATGGGCGACGTCTTCGTGATCGTATGGTCGCAATTGCGAAAATTATCGATGTGCGCACCCTTGATGTTGTGGATACATTGCGCATTAAAAGCCCGGTTGCAAAATTACAGGAAAGACGCTGCGGCCCGGCTTGTTTTGATCTGGTCATGCGTCGCCATGTACGTGAAATCCTACCGCGTTTCAAAGATCAGTTGGTGGATCGCTTGGCACAAATGGAACCGAGATATGAAGAAAAAGTGGTTTCATCCAGCAAACTAACCTTAACCTTGAAAGGGTTTAAACCGCGTGAAATCCGCCATATCGAAGATCGTCTTGTTCGTCTGGAAAATACGAAAGACCTCAGCGCTTTAACCTCGCAGCCTGACAAGCCGGCTTTTTGGTTGGAACGCCGCGAAAGCGCAGGGGATGTGCGTGATGATCTCTCTCAAGTCCTTGCTGAATTGGACCTGAAAGCCCGCATTATTCAAACACCCCGCCAAGTGATTTTGGAAAAAGTGGCTCAGGACCTTGCCTATCTGGATTAAGGGCATGAGCGGCGAAGGAGAAAGAGAATGAGCGATACAACCCAAACCAATGCAATGGCGGAAATAGCCTTGGCCCTTGCTATGGGGTTCTTCTCCATCATGGTGTTGACGATGGTTTCGATGGGCGGGGGGATGATGAGCCAATCGGTTAAATCGGTATTGGATGATGATCCCATCGCACTGGCGAATACGGTTGAAAAAAATGAACCAGACCAAGCAAAAGGCACAAGCCGTAACGTTCAGCCGGAAAATCTGTTGATCTATTATAAAGATCGTTTCCTTGATCATACGTTCAAGCCCGTGGATC
Source organism: Terasakiella sp. (assembly GCF_048267425.1). Lineage (GTDB taxonomy): Bacteria > Pseudomonadota > Alphaproteobacteria > Rhodospirillales > Terasakiellaceae > Terasakiella. Next base: position 426,641 of record NZ_JBLWXN010000002.1, on the reverse strand, counting down.
CAACACGGTTGGTCGGGCGCGATAAAATTGTGCTTGCAGTTGATCCTAATTTGTCCATGTCGGCGACCATGCAGGTGCGCAAACGTGTCTCGGCACAGGATATCACGGTTGTTGTGTTGAATGACAAATGGCTGAAAGCCTTACAGGAGGCAAAGTTATGAAATCCGTTTTAACTTTTATTTGGATCATGGCCCTGTTTTTAGCCGCCGCATATGTATCTACTGCTCAGGCGGCAACCCGGTTTGAAGTCAAACAGATGATCCTGAAAGAAGCCGCCGACAGTCGCGTTCCCGTTGCCCTTGTCATGGCGGTGGCAAAGGTGGAGTCTGATTTTAATGCCCGCGCGTTAAGTTCTGCCGGCGCGCGCGGCGTGATGCAAATCATGCCGCAAACGGCACGTGGGGAATTTGGTGTTGAAGCTGATGCGTTATGGAACCCGAAAACCAATATCCGGTTGGGGGTCCGTTTTCTGGAACGTTTATATGATCAGTATAACGGGCAATGGGATCTGGCTTTATCTCATTATAACGGCGGCAGTCTGAAAAATAACCGCCCGCATGTGCGCACCCGTAAATATGTGGCGATGGTGCAAAAATGGCAGAAAATTTATATTGAACAGGCCAGCTTGTGGGAGGGACCGGATGATCAAACGGACGATACCTTGATTGCGTGGCACGATGAAGATATCGACACGGTCGATTTGCGGGAATGGCGGGTACGTGGGGCAGCGGACCGATATGATGAAGATGTGAACACGAAAATTATCATTGTGGAACGATCTGATCGGTTTGAGCCGCGTTTTTATCGTGCACCCCCACCCCCGCCACCACCCCATCGTCGTGGATTTGGGCGTCGCCCACCCCCGCGTCCCTATTTCCATTGATTGAAAGGTGTGATCTGGATATCCTCTTTTGGTTCAGGGAGGATATCGGTGGATCATACACAAAATATATTGAGGAACGCGGGGGGCAAAGACCCGTTGCTCGCAGATTTTACCGCGTTGTGTGAAACGACCACGTTGGAAGGCGCGCCTAAATATGCCTTGCGCCCCACGCTGGAAACCTTGGCAAAATTTATATGTGCCCAAGGCAATGGTCCCAACAAAGATATGGCGCTTTTTGAACTTAGCCACCTGGTGTGCGGGGTGGGGGCGTTACATGGTGCGACGGGGCTGAGCGATATTTTTCTGGCACCGAATAAAGCGACACCGGTATTTTATAAACAGGTTTTAAATGGCACGACACCGGGGGTAAGTGTGTCAGAAAGCGGCCTTGTCCTGACGTATGATGACAAATCCTTCGAAGTCCGGTTTGGTCGCATGCCCTTTTTGGTCGCGCTTTATGAATTCCTCTGTTCGATGGATGGCTTTTCTTATTTCCAGACGTTCAATGATCTTTTTGAAAGGTTGCTGGAGGGACCGCCGCTGGAGAAAAATATAAGGGCATGCAGCAATGCTTTGGCCTCCGATCTTCGAAAATACCGGATTGCTTATCTGAGTAGTGCACAGGCCGATGGTAAATTTTCACAGGTTTATAAATTTCTGCAAGATCGCTTTGATGAAGAAAACGGGATTATTTTGCACGATGAATGCGTTTTCGACTTCTGGCATCTCCATAACCAAGGCAAAGATTATAGAGGATACCGAACTGTGTTTGATCTCTTTTGCGATTTTGCCCGTGCTTTTGAAGAAAGCAGATTGGCTAGGGCTGCGGCCCATGCAGCCTCCTTGGGACTGGATAGTGAAGCCGGCGAAGTCGATATCGCCAGTGATTTGGTTGCAGATGTGAACCTTGAAGATTGGACATCACCTTTTGATATTTTTGATGAAGACGAAAGCGGGGATATTCGTTTCTTTAAGATAAAGACGGAACGCGCACCCATTGAAAACTTGATGACCTATGGCCCCGATGCGTTACGTTTACCTTTGGCATTTTTGCGGTATGAAATTTTTGGTCAGGTCCAATCCGGGATTACAACGGATTTGCAGGTTGGTCGACCAAAGTCTAGCGTTGAAAAACGCATTGCTTGCGAGGGCGTTCAAACATACGAAGAGCGTCTGCACGAATGTCAGGCGATTTTGTCCCATATTAAAAACCTGCAAGCCGCGAGTTTGCATGTCTTAAATAGCAGTGGTGGGGATAATCTGGTGGTTTTTCCAACTACGGCTGTGGAACGCGGCGAACAGGCCTTTTCAAAAATGAAACGCAAAGGTTTTGATGATCAGGCGATGGCGCAACGGAGTGTCTTTGAACGTGCCGCGCATGCCTTGGTGGCGATGGAAAGCCAGCTTGTACGTTATATGAAGGCATTGGAAGACAAAAAGGTTCAAACACTTTTCCCGCAAGATCGGGAAAAATTTAAATCCCAGTTTCAACTCCTTTATCAGGAGGTCCGAACATGATACGTATACATCCCGATTTTCTTGAGGATGCCCAACAATGCTTTGGCGAATTGCACAATGTGCGCAAGGTTATGACGAAACGCGAAAGCGGTGCGATTTCGCTCGGGCGTTTATATGCCTATGTGCAAGGTGCACAGGATGACGCGGTTCAGGATATCTTGGGCCGTGATCTGAAAGTGCGCCGGGTTTATCGCAGCTTATTACAGAAATCGGCCCTCGTTCATATGCCGCAAGCCTTGGCTGCGAGTACGCAAGATTATCCGGAACGCCATGCAGATGGCTGTCATATCCGGCTTCAGGCCTCAAGGGCGCAAAGTGATCAGCTTTATCTTATTGTGGAAATGAGCGATCAACGCCGCGATATGCCGCAAAGTCTGCATTTGTTTGGCCCGGATGAAACAATGGTGCGCGTTGCCTTGCCAGCGGCACGTAACGGTGTTATCCAAACCATTATCGAGAAAAATTCAGATGCCGCCCGACTGCTGGGTGAGCCAAAGACGGAGATTTTCCTGCGGTGAAGCGCATCGCCATTCTCATTGCGACAACAGGTGGCCCGGTCCTTGTGGATCGTATAACACCAGAACCAGCCCCTCAATCCATGATGTGCCTGCGCCGTCAATCCGAGGTTTTGCCTATCAGTCTGGATTACGACGATTTTGTCCGTGCGGGCAGCGGTGTCATTATGCGAGAATTTGGCCCTTATGAAGAAGGCGCTTTTCGTTTGGATGTTTCCGGTCCCATCGGGACAGGGTTAAGTTGGCAATTGGGGGTTTTTGCTGCCCATGCCGTTTTTAAATCGAAATCTTGTGAATTGTCCGATCTTGAAAGCGCCGATTTGATCGTTTGGCTTTCCGGGACCGTTGACAACGACCTGAATGTCGGTGATGTCGATCATATGGCGCAAAAGGTCGAAGCGTCTGCGGGGATGCTGGCGGATTATATCGCCAAGGGAACGCCGATTGTGTTTGGGGCGGGCGTAGAAAATGCAACCTTTTTATCCGCCCATAAACCGCCGGGCGGTATTGACGTCGCCAGCCTGAAAACAACCCGTGACCTGATGGATGTTTTGGGATTGGGCACGAAAGATAAGGATCGGGGAAATACGACCTTTTGGGTGATGGCCGGAGCGGCAACGCTTGCCCTTGGGGTCGTTTTTGCATGGAGCGGTCTATTCCCGCAAGAAGGCGGGAAACCGGAGCTTGAAATAAAAATTCCTGAAACGAAGCCCGAATTGACGATTGATATCTTTTCCGATCGGGGCCAGCATCCCACATATGCGTTTGGTGAAGATCTAAATTTACAAGTGCGTGTGAACCGCAAGGCTTGGCTGTTGTGTGATTATGAACAGGTGGATGGTAAGGTTATCCGCATTTATCCCAATGATCAGGTGCGCGATGTTCAGGCTTTTGATGCCCATACAGATCATATCCTAAGTGCCAGCCAAAATGCGCCGTTTCGTATCCGTCTTGGCCCGCCTGCCGGGCAGGAAACGGTTACGTGTTATGCCAGTGAAGAACCGTTTCGTGGCTCAGCCCGCCCGGTGAATGCGGCAATGGATCGCATGCGTGTGACGTTGAAGCCGTAAATCGTCTCAAAAGAATTTAGCTCAGCTCAAAAAAAACGCCTCTGAACTCTCCATAAACTCATTAAGCAGTTTAAACAAATGGAGTCAGGAGCATGTCTGCTTTTATCAAAACAACGTCCAAACGTTTGACCTTCGGTGCCGTGTTGCTGGGGGCCACACTTGGTTTGAGCGCCTGTGTTACCCAACCGCCGTCTTTTGGCAGTGGCATTGATTTTCGGGAAGCGCGTTATAACGAAATTTCGGCAATGCGGACGTATCGCGAATGTCGCGATCACGCCTTGGAACTGGACCGCGAAGCCCAAACCAATCATGACCCGGCCAAATATCTCGCCAGTGCACGTATGATTGAAAAGTGTGAATCTGATCTGGGACCGGATGTTGCCGGAATTGCAACGGATGAACGTATGCGTGCCTATGCCTTGACGGTGCAGAACCATCTAAAAGGCGGGGACGTGGAAGGGGCGCGTGAAAATCTGGATAAATTCGGAGCGAACTTTGATGGGCAAGACCTTTATTTTGCTGATGGGTCGTCTTTCATCCAAACGATGGAGGTCCTGTTGGGTAAACGCGGGGCAGGGTCCATCGGGCGTTACAGTGATGCCAATGTCAATAATGATTTGAAATCCGAATTGCGCCGTGTGCGTTATTGGGAACGCAACTAGGAAAAAGGATAGGGAGGTCGCTTATGTCTGAATTACCTTTAATGATAGATCGCGTAGAACCCAAACGTCTGGCTTTGACATTAGGGGCCGTTTTTCTGGGTGGTGCGATGTTAATGGCGGGTTCAACCGTTGCCTGGAGTGCACCAAACTGGACACCGCAAAGTTCGGAACGTCTTGTGAAGCTGCCGCCCAGCTATTTGCAAAAATCCATTGACCATGATTTTGCCAATTCCGAACTGGGGAGCGCCATTCAAAAAACGGAAGAAGATATTTCCCTGAAAGGCAACACATTGGGCGATTTGCAAAAAGCGATTGAAACCTCAGATGGGGAGGTGCGTGGTGATTTACGTCATCAGTTTTTGGCGGAAAAACGCGCTTATCTGAACATGATGTCCGATCGTAATGAACTGCGCCGCAAACACCTGATGACCAAGCGTCGTTTGTTTGACGACATGCTGGAACGTCTTAGCCGTGAAGAGGGTGAGATGACCCTGGAAAAGGAAGAATTGATCGAGTTGCAAAAAGCAGCTGCCGAGCGGTTTGAATCCTCCGTTGCCAAGGTTGATCAACGTTTGTTTGAAACACCCGATCTGGAAGAAAGCAAATATTCCCAGCAGTACAGCAAGAACCGGACGGCCATTGAACAATTGGTTGCCCGTATTGATAACCACCGTATGAACCAAACCCCCATGTCGGACAATGGGGTGCCCTTGACGCGGGTGGAACATGTCCGTCGCATGGTTGCCGATGTACAGACAGAATTGGCGGTTCTGGAACAGGAAGAAACCATTCTTGGTTATATGGCGAAGTTGGTGGCACTTGATGCAATGACCTTGGCTGAAGAAGGTATTGATGAAGAGATGATCGACAGCGATGTTGCACAATCCAGCCTGACCCCTGCCGATAACGTATCGTTCTTTCTGAATAACTGATTTGAAGAATTGAAGGAGTATAGAACCATGAAAACGCAAATTTTTGCACTTGGTGCGGCGACCCTGATTGCCATGAGTGGTATTGCACAAGCCGGAACCCTTGAAAATCTGGAACGTGAACGTGCCATGACAATCAAGACGTTCCTTGACTCATCCCTCACCATTGATGAACGACAAGCCAAACTGGACAGTCAACGTCGTCGTTTGGTTGATCTGGAACGCATTGTAATGCGTGATAAATCGTTGCGCGGGCAAAATACTAAAAATGTCCGAATTGCCTTTAAAAACTATGATGTCACGTTTTTGGGGCATGCATCGGCGGAAAAAGGACACACAATGGTGGATCATTGGTTGACGCAATTCGGTGTCAATACGGACAGCGTGATGTCCAGTCGGGTTGGGAGACGGTGATATGCGAAACGTCCTTCATATGGCTGATAGCGGATCACGTGCCTTAAGTTATCTGTTGGGCGCTTTATCCCTTGCTTTGGCGGCAGGTGTGTTTGCCACCTCAATGGCGCCGGCTGCGATTGCACAATGGACGCTGGAAGTTTTCGGCGTGTCTTTTGTGGCTTTGTTTTCCACCCTTGTTTTCGTCAGTTTGTTTGCATGGGTCCGTATGGGACAATTTCCGGACCGCAAAGATTTCTGGCTGGAAGTCGGTTTGCATGGGGCAAATGGCGTCTCCACATTGGCGCTGACTTATACCTTGCTGGGGATCAGTTTGGGGATCGGGACGTTGGCCCATCAGGAACTGACGCCTGAAACCGTGCAACCCATTATCCGTGATTTGACCAAGCATTTTTCACTGGCTTTTTTAACCACCGTGGTTGGGTTACCGAGTGCAGCCTTGTTGCGCGCCCTGTTATCCATCAGCCATCAAAGCCGTCTGGAAGAGGAGAAAATCCAATGAAGTATCTTGTTTTCAACGCGGTTGTGTTTCTCGCCCTTGGTTATCTGATTGCTGGGGGGGAACCAAAAGAATTCAAATCAAATATGGAACAGTCGGTGCAAAAGGTGAAAGTCCAGACCCAAGCGGCGTTGGCAAAACCTGCCCCTGTTTCTAAAGCAATTCCGATAGAAACTCAGGTTGCTCAGCCGATTGAACCTCAACCGAGTGTTTCGCAGAAAAAGCAGGCTGAAAAAACTGCACCGATTGAAGAAGTCAAAAAACCGACCACACCCCCACCTCTGCCAAGCGCTGTAAAAGTGGCGAAGGTGGAAGCAAAGAAAGCCCCCGCCCCAAGCGTTGAACCTATCACGCAATCGGTTGAAGTTGCGCAAACGACACAAGAACCGGAAACAGCGCTGATGAGTGCAAAAGAACGCAGTAAAGCCTTGCGTCAAATGGTGGCGGATATGGAACAAATGTTTGCCCGCAAGATGACACAGTAAAGGATAATCCGGTTATGATGCGCAGCCTTCCCCATAAACTTTCCCTGACGATGACGCTGGGTTTTGCGCTCTGGTTGGTGCTGTTGTGGGTCATGCCGGGACAGGAGGATCATAAGGTTGAGAAGAAACAACAGAACCGTGAAGCACAACCTATAACCCAACCTGTCGAAGATTCTCCGGTTGTGCAGGTGGCAATTGTTTTACCGTCGCCGCCCAAGGTGGAAATAACAAAGGTTGAAGCGCCAAAGCCCGTTGTGAAAGCCCCCAAACGGGTTGAACCGGAAAAAACAACAACGAAGATCGTTGAAAAACAACCTGTCAAACCAACACCTCAGCCCGTTGTTCAGGCCAAGCCAAAACCAGCCCCCAAACCTGTTGAAAAACAAGCTGAACCAAAACCGATAAAGCCCGCCCCGCCGATTGAAACCGTTCAAGAAGTCAGTGTGGCACAGGCAACCGGGGGCCGTGCCTTATTGCGGGTCTTGGAACATGGCAAAGGCCCGCAGATTGAAATTGCATGGCCACAAGAGGCCAAAGCGCGTGATTTATTGTTTGCACGCTTTCAACAATGTTTCGGGATGGAAAGTGTGGTGATGGATGGAGCGGGTAATCTGTATCGCACAGCCGAAGGTCGCGGCACGCGTTGGGAAATCAATATGGATCGTTATAGCGGTTTTTTGCGGCAGGCTGCCGGACAGATTCCACAAGCCGAACGCCGTATTGAACAGGCGATTTTGCGTCATCATCGCGGGCTGAATGATCCGTCGTTGGTCCGTATTTTCCCCCGTCGCGTCGATGCCTCGTTGCTGGGAGGGCTTCAATCTGTTGCGGGGCCCAATTACATGCAGGCCAATCACATTCGCGCACGTTATGAATTACAAAATAATCGGGTGGTTGTGCGCGATATTCGCCTGAATGGGGCGGTGATGGACGGCATGATCGCCCTTGCTCCATACAAACGGTGTTGAGGGAGAAAGTCATGTTGAAATCAGTATTGATCGTTCTTCTTACCTTAATGGGGGTGAGTGCCTGTGTCAGTAATCCGCAATATCGGGATTTAAAACAGGCAGATGAGGCTGAAATAAAAGCCACAGATGTCAATTTCCATGTGCTTTCGCCGTTTTATCGCGATCCCCCGGATTGTGTGGCGGTTATGATGTCCCATAATAAAGAAAATCCGCAAATGGCGGCGTTAATCTCAACCGCATTGGCACGTCATTTGGGTGAAAAAGTGGATCGGGTGATTTTTCCGCGTAAAACCCGCCATCTGGCAAAACGTTTAGGACTTGATTTACAAGATAAAAGGGACCGGAAACGATTTTCCCGTCAGACAAAATGTCGCTTCTTTGCCGTGGCTGAACTCTATGATCTTGGCGATGATTATGTCGCTATCTTTGCCAAGAAACATATCGGGGTGCGGGTGGATTTAAAACGGATTTCCGATGATGCGCTTTTGTGGCAAGCCGCCCATACAGTGTGGCGCGCGGATGGTGGTTTGCCTCTCTCCCCCGTTGGGGCGCTCAGCGGTATGGCAAGTGCGGCGATGTTTGCCCAAGATAACGAGATTATGCCCTCTTTGATTGATGATGCGCTGCGTCGAATGGTGCGGACATTACCCTATGGTATGGCAGGCGTCGGCTCTTAAGCGTTTTTTTCGTTCAGCCAGTTTTCAATTCCCAGTCCGGCACGTTTGCCAAGGGCGAAGCAACCCGTTAGCAAATACCCCCCGGTCGGGGCGTCCCAATCCAGCATTTCGCCAGCGAAAAACAAGCCGGGGTGATTGTTGTGCATCAGGTCTGTGTTTAGATCGTCAAAACACACCCCACCGGCGCAACTGATGGCTTCTTGAATTGTTCGTGTGGCTTGTAAACCAATTGGCAGGTTTTTAATGGATTCAGCCAGTTTATTCATATCTGAAAAAACATCCTTGCTGAGACATTCACGCAAGAGCGCGGCCTTGACCCCACTCAGCCCGGTTGTTTTGCGGATATGGTTGGATAAAGAGGCCCGCCCGCGTGGTTTGTTAAGCGCGGTTTTCAGGGTTTCAAGGCTGCGATCCGGGCAAAGGTCCAGATAGAGGGTGGCTGTCCCTGTCTGTTCTAGGGATTTGCGTAAAGCTCGGCTGTGGGTATAGACTGCACTGCCTTCAACACCATTTTCACAAATGACGAATTCGCCTTTGGTGGTGATATTGCCTGCGCGCAAACCAACGGATTTGACCGGGGCACCTGCAAAACGGTCGATAAAAACAGGGGACCAGTCACGTATAAAGCCGCAATTGCTTGGTCTGAAATCATGCATCTTGATATGGCGGGTGGCAAAGGGCGTGCGCCAATGACCATCGGACCCCAATTTAGGCCAACTTACACCGCCCATTGCAAAAAGCGTGGCCTCACAAGAAAACGTCTTTTCCCCATCGGGTGTTTCAAAAAGATGACCGTTTTCAGCCCAATTCAGCCAGCGGTGGCGGGTGTGGATTGTTAAACCGTTGCTGCGTAAGCGTCGCAACCAACTGCGTAGAAGCGGGGCAGCTTTAAAATCGGTGGGAAAGATGCGCCCGGAACTGCCGATAAAGGTCTCGATCCCTAAATCCTGTGCCCAGTTACGGACGTCTTCAGGTTTGAAATCTTCAAGGATATCTTGGAAAAAGGGGAAGTTTGTATGATAGCGCGAGCGAAATGTGTCAAAATCTTCACCATGTGTCAGGTTCATACCGCTTTTGCCTGCCATCAGAAATTTGCGGCCCAACGACGGCATGCGATCAAACAAATGAACGTCAAACTCTTTGGTAACAAGATGTTGGGCAGCCATTAATCCGGCAGGGCCACCGCCGATAATCGCAATAATGGGTTTTGTCATGGTCGGGTACGCCCTAAAATAAAAAGAGAGGATGGTTCGGGGTGGACCATCCTCTCTATAGGGTCTATTTCAAACGGTGTCTAGAGGGGCTCACCGTTTGAAAGTGAGGCTTCTCTTAAGGGCAAGCAGAGAAGATGCTTATTTTATACGCCTGTTCCGGACAGTTTTTCTGTGAGGTGCTTCACAAACCTGTTATTTTATCTTCAACAATAATACCAAGGGCTAAAATCAAAGATGGTTGTTAGGGATAAAAAAGCGCTTCTGTCCAACAGTGAATTACTGAGCGGTCTGGACGAAGCCATGCTTGATCGCCTGTTGTCGATGACAGTGACACGCAGACTGGATAAAAACGAGACACTGTTCGTCAAAGGGGATCCAGGCGATAGTTTGTTCGGGGTGCAGGAAGGTAAAATCAAGATTGTGACGACGTCGCCCAACGGTAAGGAAGTCACCTTGAATATTATCGAGGAAGGGCAATTTTTCGGTGAGATTGCCTTGTTGGATGGTATGGATCGTACCGCCGATGCTGTTGCGATGGAAAAAACTGAAGTTTTGGTCATTCAGCGACGCGATTTTATCCCGTTTCTGGAAAAACATCCCAAACTGTGCATTCAGGTGATGCAGTTATTGTGTCATCGTGTGCGTCTGACATCGGAAATGGTCGAAGATGCGGCCTTTTTGCCACTGGACGGGCGTTTGGCGAAACGCCTTTTAAACTTGGCGGATCTTTATGGACAGGAACAGCCCGGTGGCGGCGTGTTAATCGGTTTGAACCTGCCGCAACAGGAATTGGCCCGTATGATGGGAACCAGCCGGGAAAGCGTGAATAAACAGCTGCAAATCTGGCGTAATGAAGGCTGGATCGAATTGGCCCGTGGCAAGGTCACGATCTTGAACGAAGATGCCCTGCAATATGTGTTGGAAGCCGCCGAATTCGATTGACCCGGCGGCTTAACGGATAGACATGCTTAGGGAGCTTTGGACTCACTGCGGGCCATTTCTTCAATGGCATGGTTTTCCAGATAGTTCGTCAGGTAATGATAGGCTTCGTCAATATCATCAGTAACGGTAAAAAGTTTCAAATCTTCGGGGCTGATGGTGCCGTATTTGACCAGTGCTTCCAGATTGACCACATCATTCCAGAATTCTTTGCCATAAAGCACGATTGGCAGTTTTTTGCTGACTTTTCCGGTTTGGATCAAGGTTAAGGCTTCAAACAACTCATCCAATGTGCCGAACCCGCCGGGGAAAGCGACCATTGCCTTGGCAAGATACATAAACCAGAATTTACGCATGAAGAAATAGCGAAACTCAAAAGACAACTGGCGGGTGATATAGGGGTTCTGGCTCTGTTCAAACGGTAATGTGATGTTGAAGCCGAGGTTTAGCCCTTTGGCTTCAGATGCCCCGCGGTTTCCAGCTTCCATAATGCCGGGACCACCACCGGTGCAGATAACAAAACGTTTCTTGCTGCCTTCCAAGTTTTTGGACCAGAGTGTTAAGCGCCGGGCAAGTTCGCGTGCATCTTCATAATAACGCGACATTTTGACATCCATTTCCGCGCGTACTAAATCACTGCCCAGTTTTTTGGCTTCTTCCAGTTTTGTTTCGGCAACATCACGAGGAAGAAGGCGTGCGGATCCAAAAAAGATGATGGTGTCTTCGACGTTCTGAGCCTCAAAACGGGCATCGGGTTCGATATATTCCGACAAAATCCGCAATGGGCGACCTTCGCGGCCCTCGATAAAATGTTTGTTCAAATAAGCCTGAACGGGGGGATAGGGAGACTCAACCATACGACACCTCAATTTTTGTTGTTATTTTATAATAGTTTGTATTTGTTAACAAAAATTGCAAGAGGGAGGACGGTTTTTTGAATTTTTTATAAAGAGGCTATTTTTCCCATTTGGAAAGGGCAGCATCATCAGATTCGCGAGCATCAACCCAACTGCCGGTCCCTGTATTGTCTTCTTCAAGTTTCCAGAAAGGGGCCTTGGTTTTTAAAAAGTCCATCAGGAATTGCGCAGATTCAAAGGCAGCCTGACGATGGGCCGAAGCCGTAACCACCAAGACGATATTTTCCCCCGGTTCCATACGGCCATAGCGATGAATGATCAGGACATCTTCTAAAGACCAGCGTTGACGTGCTGTTTCTTCAATTTCGGCCAGTTTTTTTTCTGTCATGCCGGGGTAATGTTCCAGCGTCATGGCGCAAACGCGGGTGTCGTCTTCTTTGGTATGCTGGAAATCTCGAACCAGACCGACGAAAGAACAAATACCGCCTATGGCCGTATTCCCCTTGCTCAAAGCATTGATTTCCGCCCCGACATCAAAGTTTTCTTCCTGAACGCGGATCATAAAACTATCCCCCTGTGACAGGTGGGAAAATGGCGAATTCGTCGGTGTTTTGGACCGGGGCGTTCAGTTGCGCGTAATCCTGATTTAGGGCAACACGGATGACTTTGTCTTCACCCAAGGCTTCTGCATACGCATCCCCCTTGGTGCGTAGGTAATCCAAGACATCCTCAACAGTTTTAACGGTATCGGGCAGGTCGATTTCTTCTTCAGCACATCCGATTTTTGTGCGCAACCATGCGAAATAGAGAACTTTCATTACTGATTTACCTCGCTATAAGGGATGAAATCGACCAGATCACCGGCCTCAATTTTATGGACATGATCGGGGATTTCCACAAGGCCGTCCGTTTTGACCATTGAGGTTAAAACACCGGATCCTGTGGTGTGGAACAATTCAACGACCGGGCCGTAAGGTGTGTCTTTTAAATAGGCCCGTTGCCATTCGTAACGCCCGCCTTTGTGGTCCAGTTCAAAAGCGGCGGCAACTTTGTAACTGCGACTTTGAATATCGCTTCGCCCTGAAAAACCGGCAATCATGGGTCGGGCAATCATCATGAAGGTGACAAGCGTTGCAACCGGATTACCCGGCAGTCCAATGAAGGGTTTGCCTGCAATGTCTCCTAGGGCAATCGGTCGCCCCGGTTTAATGGCAATCCGCCAAAAATCGATTTTCCCCAGCGTTTTAACAGCGGATTTAACGTGGTCTTCTTCCCCCATCGAAACCCCGCCGGAGGTAAACAGGATATCGTGATCTTGTGCCGCGTGTTTCAAGGCATCGGTAATGGTGGTTAAGTCATCCGGTAGGATGCCAAGATCGGTGACTTCAAACCCCATGCTGTCCAACATGGACATGACGGTGTAGCGATTGATGTCGTAAATGCAGCCGTCTTCCAAATCCTGTCCCGGGTCACGGATTTCATCACCTGTAGAAAAAACAGCAATTTTTAAAGGGACGTACACATTTAAGTCTGTCTTGCCGATTGAAGCACATACGCCGATATCGGCAGCGCGTAGTTTGCGACCCTTTTTCAGGACAACGTCACCGGTCTGGATGTCTTCGCCTGCTTTGCGGCGGTTGGCTCCTTGTTTGGCAGCGCATCCTTGTGCAAAGGTCACGATCCCGTCTTTTTCACAGGTGTTTTCCTGCATGACAACCGTGTCGGCGCCTTGTGGCATCGGTGCGCCGGTAAAAATACGAAAAGTCTCGCCGGGCTTAAGCGGGCGGTCCATCGGGTGTCCGGCGGCAATCCGGGCGGTGACGGGCAGTTTGGTTTCGCCATTTGCATTTAAATCGGCAAAGCGCAGAGCATACCCATCCATTGCGGAATTATCGTGTGGCGGAACATTGCGCGGGGAGATGATATCTTCTGCCAGAATTTTACCGACACATTGGCGTAAAGGTAAAGAGGTGGTTTGGGCAATCGATTTGACTGTTTCTGAAATTTTGCGTCGGGCCTCGGGCAGAGGCATCATGTCATCGGTATGGGAAAAACAGCAGTCAAAAACGGGTGTCATGGTTCTCTCCGCAAATCCAGATGCGAAATAATAAAGTCGGCAATGCCTTCGATGTCTTTGAGGTCGATCAAGGGGCGGTCAATATCACGTAATTGTTCGTCACTGGCGACGGCAAGAATGGTCGGGTCGTCGGGCCAAAGTGGTTCACGTCCATAAGACGGACGGTGGACTTCTATTTTGGGATGATTGTTGAATTTGAAACCTTCAATCAGAACAAGGTCTACATCGCTCATATGCTGGATGAGATCTTCGATTTCGGGTTCTTCATCCCCACGCAATTCGTGCAGCAAAGCCCAGCGATGACTGGATGCCAGCATGACTTCCTTGGCACCGGCTTCGCGCTGGCGATAAGAATCTTTACCCGGTTGGTCGATATCGAACTGGTGATGGGTATGTTTGATGGTGGAAACGTTAAAACCATGCTTGGTGATTGCCGGGATCAGAACTTCCAGCAAAGTTGTTTTGCCACTGCCGCTTTTACCAACGATACCAAATATTTTCATTTAATCGACCATATGTTTTAAACCGGTGCGTAGGTAGTCATACCCGGTAATCATCGTCAAAAGGGCTGCAAGCCATAACCCGACGTATCCGACTGTAACGGTTTCAGCGACCCACAAATAAGGTCCGGCGTTTCCAACGATCAGAAAACCCAATGCCAGCATTTGAATGGTGGTTTTCCATTTGGCCAACAGGGTAACGGGAACGGATATTTTGGTTTCCGCTAAAAATTCGCGCAAACCGGAAACCAGTAACTCACGCACCAAAATAACGCCAGCCGCTAGAACATGGATGCCTTCGATCGGGCCAAATCCCATGAGCATGACAATCAGCGTCCCGATAAGAAGCTTATCGGCAATCGGGTCCATAAATTTACCAAGGGCGGATTGCAGGTCCATTCTGCGGGCCAGCCAGCCATCGAAAAAATCGGTGATACAGGCATAGACATATAATGAAAAGGCCATCCAGTTGCCTTCGGGTTCGCCAACCATATATAGACCGACCAAAACAGGGATAATCAGAATGCGTGACGCTGTCAGGATATTGGGGACGTTCCAGAGCATTTGAATTTTTCTTTATATGAACAGGATGAGCGTAGAGGAAAAATAGACTATAGACCTTGTAAAAAAAAGCGGCTTTTTTCTTATCGTCTTTTTACATATTTTGACAGGTAAATCTTTTCCTTTTTGCCTAGAAGACCATCCAAGTGTAAGCTAAAATAAAACGAGCGCGGATGGTCAAGGGGGATTGTTAGACTTTATGAGACGAAAAATACTCATAAATATGTTTTTTTTATGCCTGTTTTTATCGGCATCCTTGCGGGTGTCTTTTGCGAACCCTTCGCAAAACTCTGTGGAAGTTGCCGTTCCCATCATTTCACAATTGGTGCATCAGGACGAGAACGGCAAATGGCAAGGCCCGTTGATCGACCTTTTAAAACGTGCGGAACAGGAAATCGGCATTCCTTTTCATTTGCGCATGGTGCCTTTTAAGCGCGCCGTTGTGATGGTGGAAGAAGGCGATACCGATTTTGGTGTCTTTTTAGAAAGCCCGAAACGAAACCAAGTCGGCATGCCGATTGTGAAACTTGGGGATGCCCAATATATTATTGTCTCTTTAAAAGACAAGCCGATCCATAATTTAAGCGAACTGGAAAATAAATCAGTCGCCCGTATTCGGGGCGGGGCAGAAATAAAGACTCTGAAAGGTGTACCCGGTTTGAAGTACTATTACTTCAATAATCACAGCGACGGGACACGCCTTTTACAGTATGGACGGGTCGATGCTTTGGTGACGGCTGATTTCCGTCTGTTGGATGCGGTGGATCAGAATATGGTGACGTTTGCAGAATTGGCAGAACCTGTGCCATTGGAGCCTCGGGAACTTTGGCTCTATTGGTCATGGAAATCAAATCTGGATTTCTCGTTGGTTCGGCGCTTGAAGAGTATTCCAAATCTGCATTTAGATCCCCTTAATCCGGCAAAATTGCGTGAACGTTATCTCGCAAAATAGACTAATTTTCGTGAAAATGATCGTAAATCAGTTTGGCAGTTGTCTTGTTGATACCGTCAACAGCCTCCAGATCGCTTAATCCGGCTTGTGCCACGCCTTTGGCGGATCCGAAATGGTGAAGCAAGGCTTTCTTTCGCTTGGCACCAATCCCGCTAATATCATCCAGAACAGACTTTGTGGTGGCTTTGCCGCGTTTGGCGCGATGGGTACCGATGGCGAAGCGGTGGGCCTCGTCGCGCAGGCGTTGGATGAAGTGATTGACCGGGTCTGTATGTTCCAGTTGAAACGGTTCCTGTCCAGGGATGACAATTTTATCATAACCGGCATTTCGTTCCGGCCCCTTGGAAATCCCGGCCAAGGTGACATCGTCGATGCCAAGTTCTTCAAACACAGAAACAGCGACGCCCAATTGCCCTTTGCCCCCATCAATAATGACGAGGTCCGGCCATTGGCCTTTTTCCTTATCCGGGTCTTCCTTGATAGCGCGGCTGAAACGACGGGTTAAAACTTCGCGCATCATGGCGTAATCATCATCGCTTTGCGCTGTTTTGATGTTGAATTTACGATAGGCATTTTTGATAAAACCATCCGGTCCGGCGGCAATCATGGCCCCGACCGAGTTGGTCCCCTGAATGTGGGAGTTATCGTAAACTTCGATCCTTTCCGGCATGCTGTCCATTTGCATAATGCGCTGGGTTTCCTGCAATAAACGACGTTGTGACGCACTTTGTGCCAACCGGCGCCCCAAGGCTTCACGCGCGTTGTTCATGGCATGAGTAATCAATTTGGTTTTTTCGCCGCGTTTCGGGCATTGCAGTGAAACTTTACGTTCCGCCCGCACACAGAGGGCTTCTTCTAAAATGGCGTGACCGGGGAGATCATGGCTGACGAGGATTTGTTTGGGTGGTTGCTTATCGGCATAAAATTGCCCGATGAAGGCTTCTAGAATATCGGGTAATTCTTCTTTTGACCCATGTGCGGGATAATAAGCCCGGTTTCCGAAATTGGCCCCGGCGCGAAAGAAAAAAACTTGAATGCAGGTTTGTCCGCCATCAAGGAAACCAGCGATAACGTCGGCTTCTTCCAGCCCTTGAATGTTGATGTCCTGACGCTGTTGAATGCGCGTCATTGCTGAAATACGATCTCGATAAATCGCGGCCTCTTCGAATTCGAGGTTTTCGCTCGCTTCTGCCATGCGTTGCGCTAATTCGTGTTGCAAAGCCTTGCTGTCACCGCGCAAAAATCGTTCGGACTGTTCCACAAGTTTTCCATATTCGCGCACAGAAATACGCCCGACACAAGGGGCGGAACATCGTTTGATTTGATATTGTAAACAAGGGCGTGTGCGGGATGCAAAAATACTGTCGGAGCAGGGGCGTAGCAAAAAAGCCCGTTGCAGGGTATTCAAGGTTTCGTTGACCGCCCAAGCCGACGCAAAGGGGCCAAAATACCGCCCTTTGCGGTTTTTCGCGCCTCGATGTTTCAGGACTTGTGGGTAGTCATGGTCCCCAGTGACAAGGATCATGGGAAAAGACTTGTCGTCACGCAGCAAAATATTATACCGCGGCTTTAATTTTTTGATCAGGTTCGATTCCAGAAGCAAGGCTTCGGCTTCGGTATGGGTGGTAATGAATTCCATCGCATAGGTTTGCGAGATCATGCGTTGAATACGGATGGTCAGGCGTTGCGGCGTTGTATAGTTCGCCACCCGTTTTTTTAACGATTTGGCCTTTCCCACATAAAGGACATCGCCTTTCTCATTCAACATCCGATAAACACCGGGGCGGGCGTCCAGTGTTTTCAAATAACCTTTGATCACATCCATACCCCGGGTGAGCGAGCCTTTAATGCCGCTGTCCGGGACTTCCAATGTGCTGTTTTCTTGGTGCCTGAGTTCGTTCATAAATTCAGAGATGGCCCATTCCCATCAATTCGTCAACCAATGTCATTGTCCTTTGCGGGATTTGTCGGCTATAACATTGGCAAAAATTCATTTTGATTAGGACAAGAATGGCCCGCGTTCCCCATCCCATAAAAACGCATATTGCCCTGAATTATAAGGAACCGTTGTCGGTGCGCCTTGGACGTTATGCGGTCTATAGCGGGGCGAGCTTTGCTGTGCTGGCCATTCTTTATAGTCTGGCGTGGTTTGGAACATCCATGTTGCTGCGCGCTGGTGTTCAGGACTGGTTTGCCGCGCGCAATGCACAAGGTTATGTCGCAAAATATGATGATAAAAAAGCCCGCATTACAGGGTTTCCTTTTGCGCTGAATATCCGTTTGAAAGATGTTGTGTTTGCACCACCCCTTGATCCGTCTGGAAAGCGGGGCTGGAGCTGGCAAATCGCATCACTGGATTTATCGACACTGCCGCTGCCTTGGACATTGCGGACCCTAAACGTGGATATGAGTGCCCCCCAAAGCCTGTCAATGAATGGCCAGACGTACCGGGGACAGGCAGAAAGGTTTCAACTGACATTTGATTGGATGTCAAAAGGGGTGCCGGAGGATATTGCGCTGGATATTGCGCAGTGGAACTTGCATGGGGAACAACATTCTTTAAAGCTTGATCGCGTGCAACTGGATGCCCAGCGCCAGTCGTCCGGGGATTATCAGTTTGAACTAAAAGGGCAGGATGTTGATTTACCGAATGCCGTTATCGGTATGGGCAAAAAGCTTTCACAAGTTTTGGCGCGTGGTCGCTTTACACATAATTTTGCGACACAAAAATGGTCAAAATCAGCGATTGAAGAATGGCGGGATCGCGGTGGAACTTTAGAATTTGAAAGATTGTTGATTGACTATGTGCCTTTGTCCTTGCAGGGTAACGGGACGTTGGCATTGGATGGTGACTTGCAGGTTGTAGGGGCCTTTAGTGCCCGTATTCAGGGGTTCTTTGAAACAGTGGAACGTTTGCGCCGTGCCCGCGTTATTCGTGGCCCCGATGCCAGCATGGCCAAGGTTGTCTTGGGAATGCTGGCGAAATATCCAGGAAACGGCGGACCGGCAACGATAAGCGTGGCGCTAACCTTGCAGGAACGTGCCTTGTTTGCAGGCCCGGTTCGACTTATTGAAATACCGCAACTTAAGTGGTGAGAAAGATAAAATGACAAAAAATCCAAATTCTATTTCGGCGAAAGATCAGACCTATCACCTGCATCCCTATACAAATTTAAAGGTCCATGAAGAACAAGGTCCGCTTGTGATTTCGCGTGGGCAAGGGGTACGTGTGTTTGGCGAAGACGGCAAAGAATATATCGAAGGTCTGTCCGGCCTGTGGTGTACGTCTTTAGGCTTTAATGAACCGCGACTGGTCAAAGCGGCCCAAACGCAAATGGAAAAATTGCCATTTTATCATAGTTTCAGCAGTAAAGTGCCAGATGTCACCGCAGAACTGGCAGAACGTTTGGTTCAAGTGACACCGGACGGGCTGGACCGTGTCTTTTTCTGTAATTCCGGTTCCGAAGCGAACGACACGGCGATTAAATTCGTCTGGTATTATAATAATGCCCGTGGCAAGCCTGAAAAAAAGAAAATCATCGCCCGTGAAAAAGCCTATCATGGTGTAACGGTTGCGGCCGGGTCTTTAACCGGGTTGGCTTATGCGCAAAATGGTTTTGATCTGCCGGCAAGCGAACGTATTTTACGCACAGGGTGCCCGCATTTTTATCGTTATGGACAGGATGGGGAAAGCGAAGAAGAGTTTACCACCCGTCTGGCAAACGAGTTGGAACAACTGATTCTGAGCGAAGGTCCAGACACCGTGGGCGCAATGTTTGCCGAACCAATTCAAGGGGCTGGTGGTGTTATTGTTCCACCGCAAAGCTATTTCCCCAAAATTCAGGCGGTCTTGAAAAAATACGATGTTCTGTTAGTTGCCGACGAAGTGATTTGTGGGTTCGGTCGGACAGGTAAAATGTTCGGCTCAGAATATTTTGGCATTGAACCGGATATGATGACGATGGCGAAACAATTATCATCCGGTTATTTGCCCATTTCGGCCTTGGCGGTGTCCGATCATCTCTATCAAACAATCAAAGAACAAAGCAATGCCTTGGGTGTATTTGGTCACGGGCTGACCTATGGGGGCCATCCGGTTCCCTGCGCTGTCGCACTCGAAGTTCTTAAAATTTATGAAGAACGCGATATTCTGGGGCAAGTTAATGCGGTTAGTCCGTATTTTCAGGAACGTTTGCAAAGCTATCGGGATCATCCACTGGTTGGGGAAGTGCGGGGTGTTGGCTTGATCGGGGCCATTGAACTCAGCGCGGACAAAACAACGAAAACACCGTTTGATCCCAGTCTTGCAAAGGCCGCAGGATTGATGAAGAAATGTGAAGAAAACGGTTTGATCCTGCGCGCCATGCCGGGCGATTGCGTGGCCTTCTGCCCACCGTTGATCAGCGAACAGCCGGATTTAGAAGAACTGTTTAATCGCTTTGATAAGGCCTTGGCCGAAATCGACTAGTATAAAAAAGAGCCTCTTTAGCGAGAGGCTCTTCAGATTATTGACAAAGCCCTAAACTGTCATCCCCGACCCCGATCGGGGATCCATGTTTATCGAATGGGTGATGTCTAACCCATTGATTTGACTGGATTTCGCATCAAGTGCGGGATGACGGTTTTAGGTCAATTATTTATTAAAAAAACACTTTGTCAGTAGGCTGAAATTTACTGGGCCGCGACCCAGTTATTTGCGGCGGCTAGGCCGTCCTGCAGCATTTTGGGCAGCTCCGGGACAATCGGGGCAACATCCGGGCCTTCACCTGTGACAAGTTTGCGTTCAATAATCGCACTTTGTTCGGAAACCTCTTTGAGCCCCAGTGTGCCTGTGGAAGATTTCAGGGTATGAGCCTCTTTACGTAACTCGTCCATGTCGCCGTTTGCCAGTAAGTCCTGCATACGCGCCACGCGATTGCCAGCATCGTCGGTTAAATCGACCAAAAGTGTTTCGATCAATTCAATACCAACCTGTTCCGCCAGCTCTTTTAAGGTATCCTCACAGAGTAAATTGCTCATATGTAACTCATTTTTCTACATTAGACGTTTCACATTTTTACGTGATAATGACCTATCCGCACTATCAATGCAATGTTGGATTGTCGTCTTTTGATTGCACACCGGGAATGCGATCTAACGGAGGCATTTTTATTTCGATGGTTGCAGTGGAAATATTTTCCGGTTCCACATCGTCCAGATGCAAAATAACGGCCCGTCCGATTTGCAGGGAGGCGGCAATCGCCCATTCCAGTTGAGAAAGGGCCATTTGGTCCCCATGCGCCTGTGCTTCCGGCAGAATTCGGTGTTGCAAAAACTGGGCAACGCCGGCAAAGGCGCGTGAGGAAGCTTGGGCGCGACTGGCGAGAAGACTGATTCTTGATCCGTTTTCTAATTGATCGGCGGCTTGGTTTAATTCTGCCATCATGGCGTTTACCGTGATATCGCTTTTGTCTGTTTTTGCTGCGACAAAACGCAAGAAGCCTGCATAAAATTTATAGTTTTCAGATATTTTCGTCATCGTCCAAATCGTCGTCGTGTATGTCAGAACCCGCCAGTGCGTTGGGCATATCCAGCCAATGCCAATGGCGATAGACTTTATCGCAGGCCTCGTCCAGTTGGTCCAGAAGGTTTTCATCTTCAGAAGCGATGATATAGCTTTCTTCGTTGGAATCTTCAACCGCACAGGCAATGAGTTCTTCCATCCCGGCGGGGCCGCGTTCAACTTGTATCAAGGTGAAAACATCTTCATCATCGGCATAACCGCTGCCTTCGATATTGACAATGATGATAAAGGGAGCAACTTCAAACTGATCCTGAACATCATCGCCTTCCCGGTCCATAATGATATCGCGGATGGTGGCAAGGCGCTGGGCGATAGCTTCCATGTCCTGTTGGCTCATGTTTTTCTTTTCCCTTTTTATAACGGAATACGACAGGTCACCATCGTGCCCTTGTCTGGGATGGAATCCAAGGTGACGGTGCCGTTATGCAACTCAATAAAGCGTTTGACCAGTGTTAATCCCAATCCGGCCCCGCTTTGTCCGCTTGCGTCATGGTCACCGCGCTGGAAACTGCCAAAAATGCGATCCTGATCGGCTTGCGGGATACCGCTCCCGGTATCTGCGACGCTGAAGACCAATTGATGAGGGTCGCGTTGTGCCGTGATTGTAATCACACCGTTTGGCGGGGTATAGCGAATGGCATTGGTCAACAGGTTGAACATAACCTGTTTGAGACGTTTTTCATCAGCCGTAATGGACCCGATATCTTGTGCGCAGTTGAATTCAATGCTGAGCCGGGCATGCTTGGCACTTTCGCGAACCAGTCCCAGAACGGACACCATCATGTTTTGAACGTCGAAACTATCCAGTTCAAGGGCAAGCTGTCCGGCTTCGATACTCGCAAGTTCCAGAATATCGTTGACGAGGGTGGCCAGCTGATCTGCGCTGGTTTGAATGCCCTTGGCATATTCCATCTGTCGATTGTTCAGTTCACCGAAATACTGTTCACATAACAGGGCGGCATATCCGGCAACCGTTGTCAGGGGTGTGCGGATTTCATAGGACACATTGGCGATAAATTCCGATTTCAGGCGATCGGCTTCGTGTTGGGCATCGGATCGTTCGCGCAGGGCCTGTTCGACCATTGCGCTGTCGGTAACATCCAGATAAGACAGAAGTGATCCGCCATCAGGTAAAGGGACGGAGGCATATTCAAGGATGGATCCGTCACTGCGCACAAGGCGTTGATTGTTGGGTTCGCGCATCATAATGCGTGCCACCAGTTGTTCGCGGAAACTGGACCAATTTTCAACCCCTTCGTAAAAATCACGGCATTTTTCAAGGACATCGGTGATATGGGGATGTGTGGCCATAAAGCCG
This sequence comes from Terasakiella sp., assembly GCF_048267425.1. Classification (GTDB taxonomy): domain Bacteria; phylum Pseudomonadota; class Alphaproteobacteria; order Rhodospirillales; family Terasakiellaceae; genus Terasakiella. Next base: position 404,040 of record NZ_JBLWXN010000002.1, on the reverse strand, counting down.
TCCGGGAGATGCCAGATTTGGCTGAAGGCCGGGTTGGACAGGCGAACTTTACCGTTGGGACCAAACACGACGACACCTTCAAACAGGTTATCAAGTGTTTCGCGTTGAACGGCTGACAAGGCTTTGTTGGAACTTTCAAGGGCCAATGTATCGGTGACATCTTCAAACGTCATCACCAGTCCGCTGACCGGGTGCGGGCTGATAATGGCGCGCAGGGTGGAATTGTCCGGCAGGTGCAGACTGGTTTCTTCCGGGGCCTGAAGTTCGACAAATTTTGCCAGTTGTTCCTGTCTAAACGCTTTGAAATTGGCATATTCCGGTAATTTACGGGTTTCGCGCAGACGATCAAGCAATTCCCCGTATGAAGGGTGTGCATCCAGCCATTTTTTGTCGAGATCCCAGAGATGTGCATAGGCACTGTTATAATAGCTCAAACGCGTATTGCCGTCGAAAATCGCAATCGCGGTGACCAAGTTTTCAAGGGCAGCGCGCAATAGGCTTTCACCATGTTTGGCATTTTTCATGGCAAGGTCAAGCGCACTGATATCTTCGGCTAGGCCGATTAATCCTTCGCCACCGGGGAGAGGGATTTCGGTTACTTCGAATAAACGGGCATTTTGGGCAACGGGCAGGCTGACGCGTTCTTTTGCTGCGCGTCCGGCCTCGGCCGCACGTTGGGCGATATGACGGGTATGATCACCATCAGGGGCAGCCGGGTTATGGAAGATGATATGACCAGCACTGTCGCGCATCCATATGGGCAAAGGCAGGCTTTCCAGCACAGTGATGAGGCGGTCACGTTCCTGTGTCATGGTTTGCAGGGACCTTGCCATCGGTCCATTGGCCACCACGGCCCCGTTGGCAAGGCGCATCCATAACAGATCAACCAAGGGATCGCCATTTTCACTGAGGACCCGCTGCCCGACAGCTTGCACAACCCGGTCATCCCCGCCATGAAGGGGCAGGATAATATCAAAGCTTAATCCTTCGTGATGCAGGTCTGTGACCGCACCATTGAGTGTACGCGCAGCTTCTTCGTCGAAGCATTGGAGAATGTCGCCGTAACGCGATTGGGTTCCTTTGGGCAGGTCCAGCAAAACAGCCATGCGTGCGGAACAGTTTTCAACGCCATTAACCACATTCCAGCGATAAAGCCCGTCGGGGATACCGACCAGAACTTCCTGAAGCTGGATAATTTGGTGACCGAGCACCTCGCGTTCCTGCTTGGTCTTTTTATCGCGTTGCCAAAGCCATATGATCGCAGGCACGCTTAAGCCAGCCATTGCAATCATGCCAATCAGGAACGCCCCTAATAAATCCATCTACCGTCTTTGCCTGAAATATTTTTTTCGATTCTACGCACTTATTATACAGAGTACAAGATTTGCGTCTAACGCATTAAATTAGCTGGAAAATTTCGTTTGGCAATGGGGGAGGTTAAAGAGGCACCTGAGAATTTTGAAAATTATCTGTAAAGGAAATCTTAGGTTGCTTTTTTCGGGATTGTGTTTGACCTTTACGTCTTTTCGTCCCATTCTGTTTATTCAGGGAGTAATAGGAGAAAGTCTTTGATCAACCGCCTTGGGTATCTATTGGTTATAGGGATGATGTTTGTGGTTGGCAGTAATATTGCACGCGCGATGGAGCCGGCAGACCAACGGATTTATCAACAGATCACCCGTGAAATAGATAAAACATTTCAGAATAATCCGACAGACCTTCAGGTTGATGTCAAAGATGCGATTGTGACCATCAACGGCTACGTTGATACCGGTGCACAAAAGTATGTTTTGGAAATGATCGTTCGCAGAAATTCAGATGTTCGAAACTTCAACAACCAAATCCGTATTCGCGGTGTGAAAGAAAAAACAGACTATACGTGGGATTAAGGCGCATCTTCGATTTACGTATCGACCAGTTCTTCCGCTTTTCGTAAATCAACAGAAACCAGCTGAGAAACACCGCGTTCTGTCATGGTGACACCAAATAGACGGTGCATGCGCGCCATTGTCATGCGGTGATGGGTGATAATTAGAAAACGGGTTTGTCCGCTTTTGGACATTTCTTCCAACATTGTGCAGAAACGGTCAACGTTGGCATCATCCAGCGGGGCGTCAACTTCGTCCAGTACACAAATTGGTGCCGGGTTAGTCAAAAAGACCCCAAACAGCAAAGCCAAAGCTGTCAAGGCTTGTTCCCCGCCAGATAACAGAGACAGGATTTGCATGCGTTTGCCAGGTGGAGAGGCCAAAATTTCCAGCCCGGCTTGAAGGGGGTCGTCATCTTCAATCAGTTCCAGATGTGCCTGACCGCCGCCAAATAATCGGATAAAGAGTTCCTGAAAATGGCGGTTTACTTCGTTAAAAGAGGTCAGGAGACGGTCACGCCCTTCGCGATTTAACTCCGCAATGCCTTGGCGTAGCTTGTCGATCGCCTTAAGAAGATCATCGCGTTCGCTGGTCATCGTGCTGACCTGTTCGTTCAGTTCGTTCAGTTCAGTTTCTGCGCGCAGGTTTACCGGCCCCATTGTATCGCGTTCACGATGTAGGCGGTCCACACGTTTTTCGGCGGCATCCAGATCCGGCAGTTCGGACCCTTCCTCAATCTCGGCAATACTTTCCAGTTCTTCGGCCTTGCAATCCAGACGGTCACGAATGCGTTCGGCCAAGGCCATGCACAGTTGTTTGCCTTGTTCGACATGGCTTTCAAAACGTACGCGTTCTTCGCGGCATTTGGCCAGTTCGGCTTCGGCCATACGGGCATGTCCGTCCACTTCACGCAAATGGGTTTCAGCTTCGACCAGTTTGTCGGCGCAGAGTTTTCTTTTTTCGTTTGAACGCTCAATACCGTCCAAAAGCGCATGGCGTTTTTCTTCAATCTCTTGTGGACGTTCGGCAAGGATTTCCAGTTCTTCGACCAATCCTTCGCGGCGCATTTTCAGTTCGTCCATGTGATGGAGGGCGCGTTCGGATCGTTTTTTCCACGTTTCGATCTCTTCGCCAATTTCACTGAGGCGACGGGCACGGTTTTGTGCATCTTGATTTATGCGTTCATAAGCACTTTGATGATCGAGTAATAAATTGCGTTTATCGGCCAATTCTTCGCGCAATAGGGCAAGCTGTTCGCGTCCTTCGTTATCGGCGGGAAGTTCGCCTAAGGCGTCTTGCGCTTCGATCAGACTTGCTTGGATATCTTCGCCTTCTTCGCGGCTGCGTTCCAGTGTTTCGATCAGGTTTTCCAGTTTGGCTTCGAAACTGGCGAGTTTGTTATTCAGATTTGAAAACTCGTTTTGGGCTTCGTTCAATCGGCTGTTGGTTTGTCGCAGTTGTTCACGGAAGATCTTTTCCTGTTCGCTACAGTTGGCTTCGGCTTCTTTGGCGATATCAAGACGTTCCTGCGCTTCGTCGCTTTTTTGTCGGGCTTCTTCCCACGCAATGCGAATTTCGGCCAATCTGTTTTTCTGTTTTAAACGTTGTGCCGCCGCACTGGGGGCACCGGGCAAGGTGACAAATCCATCCCAACGCCACATGCCACCGACTTTAGAGACAAGACGTTGGCCTTGTTGTAGTTCAGATTGAAGGCGGGTGGCATCATTGGGGGTTTCAACAATGCCGACTTGAATAAAGCGACGTTGCAACGCGCTTGGACCTTGTGCGACATCAGATAGTGGGATGACATTTTCAGGTAACGAAAGGGCCGTATTCAAGGGGGGCAAGCCTTGCCAGTGTAAGCTGGCATCCGGGTCACAAGGTGCGGATAGATCGTCACCAAGGGCGGATCCCAAGGCGGCTTCAAATCCCGGTTGCACACTGATGTCGTCCAAAACAGGTTTGCCGGCTTCGCGTTCTTTGGGATCCAGCAATTCAGCCAGTGCATCTTCTTCGGCCTCGAGTTTGGCAACGGCGCTTTCGCAGGTTCGCAACGCTTCCAAGGCGGCTTGGACATGTTGTTGCGCGGTGCTGCGTTTGTCTTCGGCTTGTTCGATGGCCTCTTCCTGTTCGAGACGACGCTCGCTTAATTCTTCCAGTTTTGCTTCGGCATGGGCGAGATCATCGGGTGAAATTCGGGTGGCTTCCAATTCGGTTTTTTGGTGCAGGATATCGTCCTGACGAGCCTTGTTTTTTTGAAGTTGTACCTCGATCTCACCCAGGCGGCGTTGCAGGCCCGTGCGTTTTGCTTCGGCTTGGGCGACATCCTGTGTCAGTTGATTGAGGCGTTCTTCGCGCTGGCTGACCTCTTCTTTAATAATTTCCAGTCGTTCCAAGGCTTCTTCGCGCAGCATGTCATCATCTTCACCCTGAAGCTGGATGGTTTCGCGTTCATTTTCCAAACGGCGGTGCGCAGCTTCGGCATCTTTGGAAAAATCACTTTCGCGTTCCAAATCCTGCGCGCTTTGTTGAATACGGCGCGTCAGTTCAGCTTTTGCTTCTTCAAGGCGTTTTTCTTCACCATCTAATTGTTCACGCGCGATGGATAAACGGTGCAGTTCAGCCGCCGCTGCGGCTTCGGCTTCGCGCAAGGCAGGCAGATGGAGTGAGGCTTCCGCCTGTACTTTGGAGGCTTCGCCAGCACGCGAGCTAAGTTCATTAACCCGTTTTTCAGCTTCTTTGTAGGCACTGCGTGCTTTGTCCAAGTCGTCCAGTGCATTGCCCCAGCGCATATAGAACAAAAGCGCTTCGGCCTTTCGGATGCGATCAGAAATGGTGCGATAACGACTGGCTTGGCGGGCTTGTTTCTCAAGGTTTTTTTGTTGGGTTTCCAACGTGATGAGGACATCATCAAGGCGTGATAAGTTGTTTTCGGCGCCGCGCAGGCGAAGTTCGGCTTCGTGGCGGCGTGAATGCAGGCCTGTAATCCCGGCGGCTTCTTCTAGAATGGTGCGTCGGGCTTGGGGTTTTGCACTGATAATAGCGCCGATTTTACCTTGTGAAACCATTGCGGTGGAACGTGCCCCGGTGGCAGCATCGGCAAACAGTAATTGGACGTCGCGGGCCCGGACATCCTGCCCGTTGACCTTATAAAGGGATCCTTTTTGGCGTTCGATGCGGCGTGTGACTTGCAGTTCAACATCATCGTTAAACAGGGCTGGTGCGGTTCGATCGGAATTGTCCAGCAAGATACCGACTTCGGCAACGTTACGTGCGGGGCGTTTGTCGCTACCGGCAAAGATAACGTCATCCATTTCGCCGCCGCGCATTTGTTTTGCACTGGTTTCGCCCATGACCCAGCGCAGGGCTTCGACCAGATTGGATTTGCCACAGCCGTTCGGCCCGACCACGCCGGTCAAGCCGGTATTGATCAGGAGTTCGGAATGATCGACAAAAGATTTAAACCCGGTTAAGCGGAGTTTCTTGAACTGGATCAAAGTGTGGAATTACCCGTAAAAGCCCATTACAAAAAAGAAAGACGCACCGGATATTAGTGGCGCGTCTTTCCAAAGGCAATTTTAAACTGAACGGAAGATTAGTCCAGCTTACTTTCGATAATCTCTTTAAAGCGGTCATATTCACCGCTGCCGACTACTTTTTCGCCATTAATCAAAAAGCTGGGGGTGGAGTTGAACCCATGTGTATCCATGGCTTCTTTGCGAACAGCAATGATCTTATCCAGCAGTTTCTCATCGGCAAGGCACGAATCGATTTTTTCCTGGGAAAGGCCAGCCAGTTTTGCCAGTTTAAACAGGGCTTCTATCGGGTTTTTGGATGATACCCAGTTGGCTTGTTGTTGCATCAAAAGGCTGTTGAAGCCATCAAAACGGCTGGGTTCAACGCAACGTGACAGCATCGCAGCGGTGGCACCGATCTGTTCAAACGGGAAGTCACGGAAAATGACTTTTACTTTTCCTGTATCGACAAAATCTTTTTTGATTTGCGGTAAAATATCATTGTGGAAGTCAGCACAGTGCGGACAGGTATAGGACGCGTATTCAATAAGGGTGACCGGTGCGTCAGCATTGCCGACGACATGTTCTTTATATTCAGTTTCTGCATTGGCATTAAAACCTGCGAACAGAACAACCGCAGCAACGGCAATAAAACGGGCAATTTTTTTCACGAGGGAGACTCCGCACATAAACAATTTATCTAGCTTATGGAGAAGCTAGAGCCCGATTGTGGCAAAAAAAGGATGATTTTGTAACTCAACGATTTCTGGCTTCGATGACTTTGCCTAATTCTTCAAAGGCTTGGCGCATTTCGGGGTCTTTGATAGAATGAATTAATTCTGCCATGCGTGGGGAAAGCTGGGCGACAGGTTGCACCCGTTGGGCAAGAACTTTGCGACTGACCTGACTGCCGGTGGTTTCATTTTCATCAAACGGGCGTTTGGAAATGCGAACCTCACTGACGGCACGAAATCCGAAATGACCGTTAATACGAAAAATAATTTGTGGGCTGTGATGCTGCACAATGGTGTTAAAACCGGCGCGCACCTTTAAAAATAAAGTGGCGTTCGCGCGTTCTTTCGGCGGGAAGGTAATCCGTTCAGGGCGTGTGTTTTGGGCAAGTGCCTGTCCGACGATTTTGTCCCAACTGCGCAAAATATCGGCACCGACCAGTCCCATCTGGTTTAATCCCGGTTCGATTACGCCAAAGGTCAGGTCGTCCACCTCTTTCATATAACCGTTTCGAACGGGGCGAATACGGGTTTTTGAGGCATCTTTGTAGTCATCGGGGAGAAGATGCGGATTGGCGCGGGCAAAGGCTCTTTCTGCATCTGATCTGGCCAGTTCACGGCCCATATCATCTTTGGCATTCAACATTTCTTCGCGGTACGGTGTGCCGGGTTTACCGTTTAACCAATCTTCAAAGACTTTTTGGAATTGTTTGAGGGACCGTTTGCGTTTGGCGTCCTGTTTTTTGTAAACATCGTCGGCTTTGTAGGCCTCTTCTGCTTTCTTTAACAACTGAACAGCCATATTCTCACTGCCGGGTTTGGCAAGCGTCCGTTCCAGATGTTTGGCGGTTTTTTCGCCTTTATCCGCATTTAACCAAGCGATAAAACGCTTGGGCAGGCTACGATTGCGCCGTCGTTCTTCACGAATAATAAAGTCGTCCAGCAGGGGATACATGAAAGGTCCTTGTCTTTTGATGGAACAGAGAATACTCCTATCTTTCAAAAATTCACAGTGGGATATTGCATGACAGACAGAGCAACGCAATTGCTGGATTGGTATGATCGCGAACGCCGTGATTTACCGTGGCGGATGGAGCCCGGTCAAAACGCCGATCCTTATAAAGTTTGGATGAGCGAAATTATGCTTCAGCAAACGACAGTGGCAAGTGTGAAATCCTACTATAAGGCCTTTCTGGAAAAATGGCCCACCGTGCAGGATTTGGCAGGGGCAGAATTGGATGAGGTGCTCCATCTTTGGCAGGGGCTTGGGTATTATGCGCGTGCGCGCAATCTGCATAAGTGTGCCGGTGTGGTAACACGACAATATAATGGTCGTTTCCCGGAAGATGAAAAACGATTGCTGGATTTACCCGGTATCGGCCCTTATACGGCAGCGGCCATTGCCTCAATCGCGTTTGGGAATAAGGCAACCCCGGTGGATGGGAATGTGGAACGTGTGGTTTCGCGGCTGTTCAAAGTTGAGGAAAAATTACCAAAAGCGAAAAAGAAACTTGCAGAACTGGCTCAAACCCTGACGCCGGACACACGTGCGGGCGATTTTGCCCAAGCAATGATGGATTTGGGCGCAACCATTTGCACCCCGAAAAAGGCGGCCTGCGGTTTGTGCCCGTGGATGAAAGCATGCGAAGCGCGATTGAATGCCGATCCCACTGACTATCCAAGGAAAGAAGCAAAAAAGCCAAAGCCGACGCGCACAGGTTATGTGTTTTGGCTGACGCGCAAGGATGGGGCTGTTTTAATTCGTCGTCGCGCGGAAAAAGGATTGTTGGGGGGCATGATGGAATTTCCGTCAAGTGATTGGCAGGAAAAGGCAGTGAGCCGACAAGATGCACAACGCAAAGCCCCTGCACCGGCTCTTTGGTCGGAACTGGAGGGAACTGTGCGACATACTTTTACGCATTTTCATCTTGAATTGAAGGTGTTGAAGGGGCGCATAAGCGGCAATCCACCGACAACAGGCCTGTGGGTTTTGCCTGAAAATTTGCAGGATTATGCCCTGCCGACATTAATGAAAAAAGTTGCAAAGAAAGTTTTTGATAGTCATTAAACTCTTGTAAGTTGTCTTTTCTTGAGATTATGATGCGAATTATATTCATGCCTAGAGGGGAATATGGTTCGTTTGTTCTGCTTTTTCTTGAGCATCCTTATCCTTGCAGGATGTCAAACCAGTCGATTGACCCATGTCCCTTCCGGATCATTAATTGCGCATGATCTTTCGGATTTCAGTGTGATTGAAGGGCAGGCAAACCGTTATAGTTCTATGCCGGGCCAAGTGTTGGATGTGACAAAATATCCGTTTTTCAGTGAAAATAGTTTTGGCAAAGATTGGTTGAATAAACCGAAACATCGCGCGATTGCGATCGGACATCCTGCCCAATGTGCAACTTATAACGGACGTTGGCGGCATGCCAAGGCCAGTACGGCGGTGAGACGTACATTGCAAGATTGTATGCAACGAATGGCGGAGTTAAGCCGTCATTTGGGGAAGAAATGTGAATGTCGGCTGGCGGCATTGGATGATCGGATTTTTGTGCCCCCCAAAGAACTACCTTTTAGAAAGCAATTACCGGCAATTGCCTTGGTAAAGGATACGAAAGGGCGCAAGGAAATTTTGGGATATGCTCTGACGACAGGGCGAACAGGGATGAAACAGCCTTTTGATTTTTATACGCAAAATAATCAAAAAGTATGTGAGGGACAGTATAATCTGGGCGGTATGGCTATGAAAGGGGATGCTTTCCTAAATTGTTTTGGGGGCAAGATAAAGGGACCCGCAGTTTTTAAAGTGGCGGGCTTTCGGGAAGGTCAGGCTTACGGAACGGCCTTGGTAAAGGCGGGTGATAACGAATTGGTTCTGGTCTATGGTTTACCCAGCGATGAATTTGAAACACGTCGGGCGGAGTTCTTGGAGGAATGATAAGGCGGGGTTTCTTTTTTATTCTTATAACGTTATGTGTTTTGCCCTCTTCCCCTGATGCGCAGACAACTTTTATGGATTTATGGTGTGAATATGGGGGAAAAGGTTGTGAGGAACAGGTGAAAAAGCCGGTTCAACAGCCTGAAACGCAAAAAGCCAAACCCGTTGTTGTAAAACCCTCACCAACTATTCCCTTGATCAAGAGAAATGCTGTTTTAGCTAAATCAGGAAATGTCAGTTTTGGGCGCTATTATGCTTTGGTTATCGGCAATAACGATTATCCCAATCTGGATAAATTAAAAACAGCTGTCACGGATGCCAAGGAAGTTGCCGCCCTTTTGCGCAAATCTTATGGGTTTTCCGTGACGCTTTTGCTGAATGGGACGCGCGATCAGATTATTGCCGCCTTGGATGAATATCGAAAAATCTTAAAAAAAGACGATAATCTTTTGATCTATTATGCCGGGCATGGCTGGATGGATAAAGAAAGTGAACGCGGCTATTGGCTGCCAGTTGATGCCAGTCGTCAGACACGCGCGCGCTGGGTATCCAATGCGGATGTCACCGATACGTTGAAAGCATTGAAAGCGCGCCATGTGATGATTGTCGCTGATAGCTGTTATGCGGGCACATTAACCCGATCAGCGGGTGAACTTGATCAAACGCGCGGTTTGAAACTGACAGAACAACCCAGCGCGTATCTGGAAACGCTTGCCGGGCGAAAATCGCGCACAGTTTTGGCGTCCGGGGCGCTGGAACCTGTCAGTGATCTGGGCGGGGGGCAACATTCGGTTTTCGCCTATGCCTTTTTAAAAAGCCTGCGCGACAATACCAAAATGTTGGATGGCACCCAGTTGTTTGGCGAAGTGCGGCGCCAAGTTTTATTGAATGCACGCCAAACGCCGCAATATTCCAATATTCGATTTGCCGGGCATGATGTGGGCGGTGATTTTATTTTTTTGCGCCGCGATCAGTAACAAGGCTGTGAGGTGGGCCTTGTATTGCGTGACCCCTCTTTCCATTTAAGTTACTGTTTGGAAAAACAGAAGAAATGGAATGTTGTGATGAGTGATAAAATAAAAAAAACCGATGAAGAATGGCGTGATCAACTCAATCCCGATGAATACGCGGTCTGTCGCCAGCATGGAACGGAACGCGCCTTTACCGGGCGATATTGGGATACAAAAACACCCGGTGTGTATCATTGTGCGGGCTGTGGGGAGGCGTTATTTGATTCTGATACCAAATATGATTCCGGCAGCGGTTGGCCAAGTTTTTATCAACCCCTTGATCCCGACAGTGTAGAAGAAAATCGCGATACGACTCACGGTATGATACGAACCGAAGTCCATTGTGCAAAATGTGACAGTCATTTGGGCCATGTGTTTGAAGATGGTCCACAACCGACCGGATTGCGTTATTGCATTAATTCGTTGTCCTTGAAGTTACACGAAAAGTAGATTTTATGCGTCATTCGCCTGCGATTTGGGCACTGGTCCTGCCGATTATTTTGTCCAATATCACGGTGCCCCTGATCGGTGCGATGGATACGGCTGTTATGGGGCACATGGAGACGGCGGCCTATCTTGGGGCCGTTGCGGTCGGCAGCTTAATCTTTGATTATATCTATTGGGGATTTGGGTTTCTCAGGCTGTCAACCACCGGATTGACCGCGCAAGCCTTGGGTCGTGAAGACGGGGAAGAAGTGCGTGCCTTGTCTGCCCGTGCCCTGATTCTGGCGTTGTTGGCGAGTGCCCTGTTATGGGGGGCGCAATCTTATATTTTTCAGGTGTCCGCTTATTTGATTGACGCCAGCGCAGAGGTGGAAGCCTTGGCCAAAACCTATTTCCATGTGCGGATCTGGTCAGCCCCGGCGGCCTTGATCAATTATATCCTGATCGGTTGGATGCTGGCCTGTAAGGATACAAAGTCTGTCCTGATACAACAGGTTGCCACGAATGTTGCCAATGTGGTGCTGGACCTGTGGTTTGTTATGGGATTGGGCTTTGGGGTGGAAGGGGTCGCTCTTGCAACCGTTTTGGCCCAATATTGCGGTCTGGGTATCGGGTTGATCTTGATGCGGCGTAATTTGGTGAAAATTGAAGGTGCATGGCGCGCTGAGGTTATCTTTGTCACCGAAAAGTTTACAAAATTAATTTCGATGAACAGCGACTTGTTCATTCGTACCGTGTGCCTGTTATCTGCCTTTGCCTGGTTGACGGCACAAGGCGCGAAAATGGGCGATGTGGTATTGGCCGCCAATGCGATTTTATTGCAATTTTTGATGTTTGCTTCGTATGGGCTAGACGGGTTTGCCCATGCGGTCGAAGTATTGTGTGGGCATGGGGTCGGTAAAAAAGACCGTCTCGCCTTTCAAGGGGCCGTTCGGGCGACGACCAAGGCAGCGTTTTTAACCGCGATTGGTCTGTCGGCATGTTATTTTCTGTTTGGGGATATGTTGATTAACCTGTTTAGCAATCTCCCGGCTGTGTTGGATACGGCAAAACAATATCTGATCTGGGCGGCGGTTTTGCCGGTGATTGCGGTCGGGGCGTTTCAAATGGATGGTATATATCTCGGCCTGACGCAAACGCGCATGTTGCGCAATATGATGGTGTTATCGTTGGGGGTATATATTCCCTTAAGTTTGATGTTGCAGTCGGTCTGGGGAAATCATGGTTTGTGGGCGGCGTTTACCTTTTTTATGGGAATGCGCGCTATAACATTGGGGATGACTTACACCCGTGTTGAACAAAAGGTCTTTGCATGATTTCTCGGCGTACATTTTTAATGGGCTGCTTACCAGCGGCGCTGACGGCGTGTTCTACATCTGAAATTGTACGGACAATCAGTACGGCTGCACGTGGTGGATCCCTAAGCGGGGCTGTGCGTTCCGTTGCAACGTCCAAGGCAACAGGTTGGGCAAGCAATCCAAAAACACTTGTGCGCGATATTGAACGTCTAGATAAATTTGCCCAACAGTTTTTGAAGGATGTGATCACCGTTTGGGGGCAGGACAATGCGACCACGCCATCCAAAAAAGTATTTGTAAAATATAGTGATAATTATAAGAGCCGGGGCGTTATTGATTTTGATAAATCACTGGTTCGGGTGGAAACATTGGAACCGGATCATTTGAAACGCGCCATTGTGACAACCCTTCTGTCACCGATTGACCCGCGTGAGGTTGACTTGTTTTCCGCCGATCCTGTCAAATTGGGGAAAGAACCGTTTTTGTATGGTCAGGTGATGGATCAGGATGGCAAATATGTCCGATGGGAATGGCGCGCAAACCGGTTTGCGGATTATTTGCTCAAGCATAAAAAACAGTCGCGAACTGTGGTGCTGGAAAACGGGGTCTCCAAGGTGGAAACCTTTGTTGAGTTCCCCCTGGTGCGTAATCACACCACTACCCGCCAAAACCGATATGCCGCTCTGGTGAATAAATATGCGGGTCATTATCGCCTTGAACGCTCATTGGTCTATGCGATTATTCAGACGGAAAGTAATTTTAATCCTTACGCGGTCAGTTGGGTACCTGCGTACGGTTTAATGCAGATTGTGCCGACAACGGCAGGGCGCGATGCCTATGAAGTGGTGCATGGGCGGGCGGGGACGCCAACACGTAGCTATTTATTTGATCCCGAAAATAATATTCGGATGGGGTGTGCCTATCTCTATATCCTGCAATCAAGATATCTTAAACAGATTAAGAATCCGACCACGCGGGAATATTGCGTGATTGCTGCTTATAACGGCGGGGCAGGCAATGTCTTGCGCAGTTTCCATAAAAACAGAAGCCAAGCCTTTGCTCTGATTAATAAATCTTCACCACGCGCAGTGTATCAACGTTTGCAAACCAAGATGCCCAAGGAAAGCCAACGCTATCTTGAAAAGGTCACTGCGGCAAAACGAAAATTCTGATATGCAGGATAAATCATGGGCTTAAAAAATTATTACAAATACACTTGACACCTGTATGGATAAAGATTATATATGGCGCTCAATATTTCGCACGGTTATGCGATTCTGTTATTTTCAGCTCCGGCTGACGTACTACGTTTCTCTATACATTGTGATTTCAATTGAACGTATCTCCACGCGTTGTGGGATGCGTATATTCTCATTCCAATTAAAGGACAATGTTATGGCTATTGGAAGTGTAAAGTGGTTTAACCCGACTAAAGGTTTTGGTTTTATTGAGCCGGAAGATGGCGGACAAGATGCGTTCGTTCATATTTCTGCTGTTGAACAAGCTGGTCTTTCCGGTTTGAACGAAGGCCAGAAAGTTGAGTATGAACTCGAAACAGGTCGCAACGGTAAGAAGTCGGTAACGAACCTCTCTATCGTATAACGCTGTGTTGAAACTGTCCTCCCAAACATTCGGTTTGGGGGGCAGTTCCACAAGCGAACGAAAGAGGAACGACCATGAAGAAACCCACTATGTCGAGGGCGGAAGAACTGGCGTTAAAAAGCCAATTAGACAGCGATAAATTTCTCGAAGAAAAACAAGATGCCGAGCGCCTCCGCACCGAGCGGATTGCAGATCTCAAGGCATTGAGACTTGAAAAAGAAGAAAAACAAAGAAACGCCACCCGAAAACTGGCTAGAGCGGTTCCAAAAAAATAATAATAAGGAATAATAAAATGAACCAAGGACAAGATTTTTTAATCAGGTATGGCATTCATAATTTTGTGAGTTACAACGAGCAGGGCAATAACCCCAGCTTTTTGATCCAAAAAACGGCCCATCATAAGATGGTGCAGCATGCACAAAAACTGATTCAAGGGATGTATGGCGAAACGACTGATATTCGTCTCGCCTAATTACAATCCCCGATAAAAAATGAAAAGCGTGGCTCGATTTGAGTCCACGCTTTTTTTGGTTTTAACCTAACGATTTGCTGGCCATTTCGAAGGTGTCCCCGGACAAGCCATCTGTGTCGATGATGCGTTGGAGCTGGGCTTTCATCAAGTCCTGACGTTTTTCATCAAAGCGACGCCATTTGCCAAGGGGCGCAACCATACGCGCAGCAATTTGTGGGTTGATTTTATCCAGTTCCAAGATGCGATCGGTGTGGAAGGCGTATCCGGATCCGTCTTCATTATGATAATGTAATGGGTTGGCATGGGCAAAAACGCCGATTAAGGAGCGGACCTTGTTGGGGTTTTTAATCGAGAAGGCCTCATGCGACATCAGGTTTTGCACGGTGTCTAGTGTGCCGGGCAGGCTGGACATGGCTTGAACGCTCAGCCATTTATCCACGACCAAGGCATCGTCTTTAAAGCGGGTGTAGAAATCTTCGAGGGCTTCAAGGCGGGCGTCAGCTTCTTTGTTAGAGAGAATGGATAAAGCGGCCATACGGTCCGTCATATTGTTGGCATTGTGATATTGTGCTGTAATCAACGCAAGACAGGCCGGGTCATCGCCTTCAGCAAGGTAGGAGAGGCAGGTGTTTTTCAAAGCGCGTTGCCCGCAGGAAGCCGCATCCGGGCTATAGGGTTTGTCACTGCGTAAATCCCGGAATATCCGCAGGAAGTCTTTTTGCAAGTCTTCTGCGATATAACGTCGCAAGGCCTCGCGGGCTTGATGAATGGCAACCACATCAATGGTTTCCATCTGTTCTGCCAAATAACCTTCTGTCGGTAATTGCAGGCACAGGGCAATAAAATCCAGATCCAGTTGATCGTTTAACAAGGTTTGGCGGAGGGCTTGGATGAAGTCATTATCTTTTTCAAAGGGTTGACCCTTTTGATAAGCTTTGACCATATCCAGCAACAGGTCTGTACCATAAGTCTGTGCGGCTTCCCATCGGGCGAAATCATCACTGTCGTTTGCCATCAAAAACGCCAATTCCGCACGGCTGTACGCGGCTTTTAATTTAATCGGTGCACTGAAGTCCCGATTGAGCGAGATAACCGGTTCGCTTTCGATATTTTCAAAACTAAAGGTTTCCCGCGCTTTGGAGAACGAGAGAACATCACTTAAAATCTCCATACCTTCAAGATCAAGCAGGCCAACGGAAATTGGCATATGCATCGGCGGTTTGTCATTTTGACCCGGTGTCGGGGCAAGATGTTGGGCCAATGTCAGGTCAAATCTTTGGGCTTCATGGTCATAGGACCAATGGGCGGTGACTTCGGGTGTTCCGGCCTGAGAATACCAAAGTTTAAATTGTGTCAGGTCAATATCGGAGGCATCCATCATGGCCGCAGCAAAATCGTCACAGGTGACGGCTTGTCCATCGTGGCGTTCAAAATAAAGGTCGATACCTTTGCGGAAATTGTCTTCCCCCAAAAGCGTATGCATCATGCGGATGACTTCGGACCCTTTGTTATAGACGGTTGCGGTGTAAAAATTATCAATTGCCATATATTGTTCGGGTCGCACCGGATGGGCCAACGGACCTGCATCTTCGGGGAATTGTGCGGCGCGCAGAACTTTGACATTTGAGATACGTTCACAGGGGCGCGAGCGCATGTCGGAGGAAAATTCCTGATCCCGGAAAACGGTCAATCCTTCTTTCAAGGATAGTTGGAACCAGTCGCGGCACGTTACCCGGTTGCCGGTCCAGTTGTGGAAGTATTCATGGGCAATGACACCTTCGATCCCGGCATAATCCGCATCGGTTGCCGTATCGGATTTCGCAAGGACATATTTGGTGTTAAAAACATTCAGCGATTTATTTTCCATTGCCCCCATATTGAAATCACTGACGGCAACGATGTTGTAAAGATCAAGGTCATATTCCAGACCAAAGCGGTCTTCATCCCATTTCATGGCGGCCTTGAGGCTTGCCATCGCCCAGTCGACCCGGTCTTCATTGCCATGTTCGACAAAGATATGCAGATCGACAGTTCGCCCGGTGCAGGTGACAAAAGTATCACTGGCTTGTGCAAGATCACCTGCCACAAGGGCAAACAGGTAGGATGGTTTAGGGAATGGGTCTTGCCAAACGGCAATGTGTTGATCGTTTTCAACATCGTTTTGTTCAATTAAATTCCCGTTGGATAACAGGACAGGACAGCTTGCCTTATCAGCAATGACAGTCACATTGTAGGTCGCCATCACATCCGGGCGGTCCTGAAAATAAGTAATTCGGCGGAAACCTTGTGCTTCACATTGGGTGCAATAAGTCCCGTTGGATTGGTAAAGACCGCTGAGTTGGGTGTTCCCCTTGGGGTCAATTTCGGTTTCGATGACCAGTTCAAAGCGTTCGGGCAGGTCGGGAATGGTCAGGCTTTTGTCATCGCGGCTATATTCATTTTCGCCAAGCTCCCGACCATCCAAAGAAATATGGAGAAGTTTTAAATCTTCACCATCCAGAACCAAGGGCGCATTGTCCGTATTATTGGCGTAGTAGGTTGTCGCGCAGACAACACGTGTGCTCTCACTTTCAAGATCGAAAACAAGTTCGACATTTTCTACCAGATAGGCCGGTTCACGGTAATCTTCCAGACGGATGGTTTGGGGTTGTTCAGTTTTCATGGGGGAAACTTTCTTATTATAGGGGGCCTATCGGGTAATATGGGCGCGGATTAATTCTTTACCATCTGTTGTCGCAAGTAAAACACTGCTGTCTTTTTCGCTGACCTGTTGGACCATTGCCTGTACGCTGTCTTCCAGTCGGCATTCGTTACGAAAGATGATATCCAAAGCTCGTGGCTGGAAGGGATGACGTACATTATGTGCAGAGGCGCTTAAGGCCCATTGGATCAGTTTGGTGTTGTTTACATGGTTATAAAGATCAATATCACCTAAACGGGGTTTGAACGGAGGTTGTGGAATACCCAGAAGGGGCTTCTCCACGGTGCGACGTTGAAATTCAATCGGACGTTCACCGGCTTCGGGCATGCGGGCAAGGACAAATTCCGGCCAGTCGGCAATGCTGCGTGTTTTCAGGTCAAACAGGGCAAAGGTTGATAGGGCGGTGGCGATCACCATGTTGTTTTCATCACGCAATCTGTAAAAACGATTGCCAAAACGTCCTTGTTGACCCGCATACCAAGTTTGTACGGCAATTGCGTCGCCCTTGCGGGGGTAGTGGCGCACATGGATAGACAAGCGGGCCAGAACCCATGCCAAGTTGGTTCCTTGCAAAGCCTCCATCCCCAAGTTTAATAAGGTGGAGTTCCGAAAGGCACTTTCTTGCAGGTATTCTGCGACATTACAGACGGAAAATAACCCGTTCGGGGTGATCTCGGAAACCCGGACGTGAAATATTTCTTGGCCCAATGTCGCCGGCGCCTTGGCTTTATCGACTTTTGCCCAATCAATCATATGGCTTTCCTTTTAGAAACATACCGTTTATGTAGGAGCCATATCTCTTTTAAGTCAAGGACCAAGCAATGATCACACGTGTTAAATGGGTTGAAGATCGCGTATTTATCGGTACAAGCGGCAGTGGCCACGGTGTTGTGATGGAAGCAAAAGGCCCCGGGCAAGGCAGCGTCGGCCCGAGTCCCATGGAAATGTTACTTTTGGGAATGGGGGGTTGCACGACATTTGATGTTGTTCATATTCTGGGCCGTATGCGCGAAGATGTGACCGATTGTGAAGTTGAAATCGACGGTGTGCGCGCCGATGAAGACCCGAAGGTCTATACAAAAATTCACGCCCATTTCAAAGTGTCGGGCCGCAATTTAAAAGAAAAGAAAGTGGCCCAGGCGATTGAAATGTCGGCGGAGAAATACTGTTCTGCCTCCATTATGCTGGGAGCAACGGCTGAGATTACGCACGATTTTGAACTGATTGACGTGGAATAAACCAGCGTCAGTTCAGGGTTTTTCGCCTTTTTGCCTCACATTGTGGATCGGCGGCGCATATGTTGGTTAATTCCAGTGCGATGCGTTGCCATTCACGGCGCTGCGTGATGTCTTCTGCTTCACGAATATAGTCAGAAACACGTGATAAAGCGTTCTCGAATCCTTGTGCGTTATATAATGCAGTGGCGATGAGGCACGCGTCATCATCATCGCCGATGTTTTCCATCCCAGTGCGATCGGCATTCATCACATATCATCCCTCTATATTTATGCCTTATGGTAGAAATATAGAATCATTCTATTTTGATAAGCCACCCCCATTTGGGTGAGGGTTTGTATTATTTGGTTAAATTGTGCCAGCCTTCTTCACTTAAGACTTGTACGCCGAGTTCTTCTGCTTTTTTCAACTTGGCTCCAGCACTTTCCCCGGCAACCACATAATCGGTTTTTTTCGAAACAGAACCGGATACTTTTGCCCCGAGGCTTTCTGCTTTGGCTTTGGCTTCGGATCGGGTCATGGTGACGAGTGTGCCGGTAAAGACAACGGTTTTGCCGGCAACCGGGCTACCGTCCGTTTTGGGGGCTGCGAAATCTTCGATCTGTAACTGGGCTTTCAGGTCTTCCATGACGTCACGGTTATGGGGTTCATGGACAAATTCAACGATATCCTGCGCCATTGAACTTCCGATTCCGTCAATATCAATCAGGTCGGAAAATTCACTGCTTTGTGGATCGCAGGCCTTGGTCATAGCCTGATACCAATTATCAAAACTCAGGTAGTTTTTGGCCAATGTACGCGCGGTTGCCTGACCCACCTGGCGAATACCCAAGGCATAAATAAAGCGATCCAGTCCAATTGTCCGGCGTTCGTCGATAGATTTTTTTAAATTGGAAACGGATTTCTCTTTCCAACCATCCCATTTGGCAATGGTGTCACTATGCTCGCCCAGACGGAAGATATCACCGGGGGTTTTGATTAATCCTTCTTGCCAGAATCGTTCAATGTTTTTGGCCCCCAGACCATCCATGTCAAAGGCGTTGCGCGAGACAAAATGTTTTAATCGTTCCACGGCTTGGGCTGGGCAAATCAATCCACCGGTGCAGCGCGTGGCAACCTCACCATCCTCGCGCATGGCATGACTGCCGCATTCCGGGCATTCGCTCGGAAATATAAATTCGGCAGTTCCTTCGGGGCGTTTTTCAAGGACAACTTCAACCACCTGCGGGATCACGTCCCCGGCGCGTTGGATAATGACACTATCACCGACACGGACGTCTTTGCGTTTGATCTCGTCTGCATTATGTAGGGTTGCGTTGGATACCACCACCCCGCCAACAGTAATGGGTTTTAGCCGTGCAACCGGGGTGAGAACCCCTGTGCGGCCAACTTGAATGTCGATGGCTTCCAACACGGTCTGGGCTTTTTTCGCCGGAAATTTATGCGCAATCGCCCATCGTGGGGACCGCGATACGAAACCGAGGCGTTGCTGCCAATCTAGTCGGTTGACCTTATAGACCACCCCGTCAATATCATAGGGCAGCTCGGCGCGTTGATCGTTGATATCTTGATAAAGCGCCATGACATCGGCAATGTTGGTACAGACTTTGGTCAGGGGATTAACGGGCAATCCCCAATTTTTGAACGTTTCAATGGTCCCCATTTGGGTGTTGCTGAGGGGGGCGGACATTTCCCCCCACGCGTAGGCAAACATGCGCAAGGGCCGTTTTGCCGTGATGTTGGGGTCAAGCTGGCGTAACGATCCGGCGGCGGCGTTGCGGGGATTGGCAAAGGTTTTGGCACCGGCGGCTTCTTGTAGGTGGTTCAATTGTGCAAATTCATCTTTTGCCATATAGACTTCGCCCCGGATTTCAACCACATCAGGGGCGTTATCCGGCAGGTTCAACGGCAATTCTTTCATGGTGAGAATGTTTTGGGTGACGTCTTCACCGACGGCCCCATCACCACGGGTGGCGGCTTGTTTAAAGCGTCTGTTTTCATATCGGAGTGAAATGGACAAGCCGTCAATTTTCGGTTCTGCGACAATTTCAACGGCTTCATCGACTGATAACCCAAGAAAGCGCCGGATACGGTCCAGAAAATCCTGCACGTCTTCTTCGGAAAAAGCATTGCCAAGTGACAGCATGGGAACGGCATGGGTTATTTTTGAAAAACCGGATTGCAGCGGTGCGCCGACTTTATCCGTTGGGCTGTCCTTGCGTTTTAAATGAGGGAACTTTTCCTCAATAGCCATGTTACGTTGACGCAGCGCATCGTAGTCCGCATCCGAAATACTTGGTTCGTCTTTTTGATAGTATGCCTTGTCATGCGCGTGAATTTCATCTGCGAGTGCTTTCAGCTCCGCATAGGCGTCAAATTCTGTCAGTTGGTCAACTGAAATGGTGCGTAAGCTTTGGATCGCCATTTTTTAGTCTCTGTTATGTGTGTGATGCCTAAACGGCATTGAGCAAGGTATCGGCCGCTGCACGGGCTTCGATTGTGATTTGTTCGCCGGAAATCATGCGCGCAATTTCTTCGGTGCGTTCTTCATCGCTAAGCGGGCGAATGGTGGAAACAACCTGTCCGTTGTTTTCAGCCTTGGATACGCGCAAATGATGGTTGCCGCGTGCGCCCACTTGCGGGGAATGTGTGACGACCAGAACTTGCACATCTTGGGCTAACTGACCTAAACGCTCCCCAACGGCTGCAGCTGTGGCCCCGCCAATACCGGCATCGACTTCATCAAAAACAAGGGTCGGGATGGGGTCGGCTTGTGCCAGAACGACCTTGAGAGCCAGCATGAAACGCGAGAGTTCCCCACCGGACGCAACCTTGGCAATCGGGCCAAGAGGGGCGCCGGGGTTGGTGGAAATTTCAAAGGCGATTTTGTCACAACCCGTTTCATTCCAGTCTGCGGCATCCAGTTTTTGAATGGTGGTCGCAAAGGTGGCACCGCCTAATTTTAACGGTGTGAGTTCATCATTAACCGCTTTATCCAGTTTTTGCGCGGTTGCCCGGCGTTTTTGACCCAAATCTTCGGCGATTTCGATAAAGGCGGTGCGCAGGGCCGTTTCTTTTTGACGGAGCGCCTGCAAAGCTGTGTCGCCCGCCTCAACCGCATTAAGCTGAGCCTCGAAACGATCTTTCAGGTTGGGTAGTTCTGTGACCTGAACATCGTGTTTCCGTGCAGCAGCACGCAAGGCAAATAGGCGTTCTTCCACGGCTTCGAGGTGGCGAGGGTCGAGATCGACTTCATTGCTGGCGCGTTCCAATTCCTGAATGCCAAGGGACGTATATTCAGACGCTTTATCTAATGTTTCAATGACACTGTCCAGGCGTCCTTCCGCTTTTTCTGCGATACGTTCAAGGTGACGCAAGGCGTTGCGCAGATTGACCTCAACCCCTTTATGCGATGTCAGTTCACCGTGGGCCTGCTTCATGCCTTCAATCAATTTTTCGCCATGCATCATACGTTGACGTTGGGCGGAAAGATCTTCTTCTTCGCCTTCTTGCGGGGCAAGCTGTGTGAGTTCTTCGACCATATGGCGTAGGTATTCTTCGTCGGCACGCGCTTTTTCAAGGGCGGCTTCGGCTTCCTTGCGTTCGCGTTCCACCTGTTTCCAACTGCGAAAGGCGGTCCGTGTTTGTTTGGCTTGATTGCCTAAAGTACCAAAGGCATCCAGAAGGCCGCGATGTGTCATGGGGTTAAGCAGGCCTTGGGTATCAAACTGCCCATGAATTTCAACAAGGGCGGCACCGGCCTGTTTCAGCAGGGCGACGGAAACAGGCTGATCATTGATATAGGCACGTGATCGACCGTCTGCATTGACGACGCGGCGCAAGACAAGACTGTCATCGCGTTCAATGTCCTGTTCATCCAGTATTTGCCAGAAAGGATGATCTGCGGATAAGTCAAATTCCGCGCTGACGCTGCCTTTCTCACAGCCGTGGCGCACAAGCGCACTATCGGCGCGTGCGCCAAGGGCAAGACCGAGACTGTCCAGCAAGATGGACTTACCCGCACCGGTTTCCCCTGTCAGGACACACAGGCCGTTTTTGAAATCCACATTCAGTTTGTCGATGAGGACGATATCGCGAATGGATAGTCTATGCAGCATGGCAGGGTCACCAGAATTTCCACCAAGATTCTTCTTCGGTATTTTCAGGCTGTTCTTGCCGGGCACGCAGGTCTTCAGCCTTTTTGCCGTCTTGTTCTTCCAAAGCTTCCAGTGCGTCTTTTTCTTCAAACGGCCAATACCATGCGGGGTCTTCTTTATCGCGCAGGCGTTTACGTTCCACGATTTGATAGGTATCGACATACCATTCCGATCCCGGGAAGTTATGACCGAGAACGGCTGCCGTTCGTTTGGCTTCGTCATCCAGTCCCAATTGCATATAGCATTCGATCATGCGGTGCAGGGCTTCGGGGACATGGGTGGTGGTATCGTATTTTTGAACAACGGTTTTAAAACGCGCGAGTGCTGCAATACATTGGTTCCGCGATGTATAATAACGCCCGATTTCCATTTCCTTACCTGCCAAGTGGTCAAAGGTCAGGTCCAGTTTCAAACGGGCATCACGGGCATATTTACTTGTCGGATATTTTTTGATCAATTCGCGGAAGGTTTTTTGTGCCTGATCCGTCATCAACTGGTCACGTCCAACATCTGAAATTTGTTCGTAATAGGACAGACCTTTTAAATACGTGGCGTAAGGCACATCCTTGTTGGAGGGGTGCAATTGAATGAAACGGTCCAACGCAATCACAGCATCATCATATTTTTCATGTTCGTAATGGGCATAAGCCGCCATAAGCTGCGCCTTGGTTGCCCATATGGAATAAGGATGCTGACGTTCGACTTCATCGAATTTCTTTGCCGCTTCTTTATACTTGCCACCCAGTAAGTCATTGTGTGCATCGTTGTAAAGCTGTTCGACAGGCTGTTCAACGTAGGGCGTCTCGTCTTTGTTTGAAGAACAGGCACCAAGAAGGGCAACGATTGCGATCGGTGCGGCCAGCTTAAGAATGGACTTGAATTTGATCTGTTTCATAGAAGTCTTGTCATTATCATCGGATTGATCAGGATTAGCGAGACTATACCAAGAAAGCCCCGTTTGTCTCTATTCAAATAAGATAAAAATGGACTTCCTTTACATGACGACAAAAAGAGCCCCGCGAAAAGGGTGCGGGGCGGGAAAACTTCTTGTAGGAGAGGTTACGTTTTAGGCCGATTTGGCTGCGTTGCGTTGTTCAACATAGGCACCGTCCAGATCGTCTTGTGTCATCGGGACGATGGACCATGCATCCTGATCAGCCATCAGCGCATGCAAAAGTTGGTTATTCAGGTAATGACCAGAACAAATCCCGGTATAACGACCAATAATCGGCAGGCCAGCCAAGGCGAGATCGCCAACGGCGTCTAAAATTTTGTGGCGAACGAATTCGTTTTCAAACCGCAAACCTTCTTCGTTCATAATCCCGTCCGCACTGACAACAACGGCGTTGTCAAGGGATCCGCCACGGGCCAGACCGTTGGCGCGCATATATTCGACTTCATGCAGGAAGCCGAAAGTCCGCGCGCGGGATAATTCGTCTTTAAAGACGCCGCGGCCCATATGGACGCTGTGTTCTTGACGGGCAATGGCGGGGTTGTCGAAATCAATAGTGAAATCCAGAATGCTGCCTTTGCAGGGTTGGAAACCGGCGAAACGGTCTTTTTCATCAATGCTGACGTTCTTTTCGATGCGAATGGCTTTGCGCGGGGCGTCTTGTTCAAGGGTGCCGGCACATTCGATTAAAAAGACAAACGGGGCAGCACTGCCATCCATGACCGGCATTTCCGGTCCGTTGATTTCGATTAAAAGATTGTCAATCGCACAGCCGGAAATTGCAGCCATCAGATGTTCGATTGTGGCAATGGTTACACCATCGCTATTGCCGATTTTTGTGCAAAGGGTCGTTTCAACAACATTGTCGTAGGTCGCTTTAATTTCAGCGCCGCCACCGGCAATGTCGATCCGTTTAAAAATAATGCCGCTGTCTGCGGGGGCAGGTTTCAGGGTTATGGAAACTTTTTCACCAGAATGCAGGGCGATACCGGAGCAATTGATAGCTGTCTTCAATGTCTTTTGGCGAAGAACTTTGCTTGCTTTCTGATTTTTAATATTGGTCATAACGCCTCTTCGCTGTTGGTTCGGGAAGATCCCGTACTTTTTTCGAATTTCCTAGGTTGAATTATTACGAGGTTGAGGGCGAGAACTCAAATCAAGCTTTGTTACGTTTTGTTACAACGCAATATGTATGTAAGTTATTGAAATAAAAGCCGATCCCAATTGTGCATACGCATATGCAATAACCGGGACCGGCATCAAGTCACGTTGTGTGAAAATAACCAACGGTTATTTTCGTTGATCGATCAGGCAGGATCGATTCTGTTTAGTTTGCCTGACGACGCAGGAAGGCCGGAATATCCAGCAAATCATCTTCGGCCTGCTGAGAGGTAACCGGACGATCAGCCGGGGAAATGTCCAGACTCGGTTGGGACATTTCATGGATTTCGGCGCTTTCTTTGGTACGTGTCGGGCGTGATGTACGACCCGTTACGCGATCAAACAAGGAGCGTGCGGCACTCGGGGCTTCAGCTTTTCCTTCCTGTACCGGTGTACTGGCATGGAAGGGGTTATGAGCCTGAACCGGTTCGTCCACGCTGTTGGCTTGTGCGGCTGCAGGCGGAATAAACGGCGCGCGTTGTTCCACAGGTGCAGTTTCAACAGCGGCTTGTTGCGGTTGGCGCAGTGTATTCTGGATACGCATAGCCACTTGTTCTGCATTCATCGCAACGTTTTCTTCGGTAACTGTATTTTCTTTTTGCTCTGTCATGGTCGGTTGGGCAACCGATTGCATGGACAGAACTTTAGAAGCGGCAGCTTGTGCCACAGTCGCATTACGTTCTTCTGCGGAAGGGGCCGGTTGCGTTTGTTGCGGGGCCGGTGTGTTTTCCACAACTTCCAGAACACGGGGTTTTGGGTTTTCTGCTTCCATTGCATCAATGCCAGTGGAAACAACAGAAACGCGCATTCTGCCTTCGAGGCTTTCGTCCAGCGTGGTCCCGAAAATGATATTGGCGTTCGGGTCGACTTCTTCGCGAATACGGTTGGCGGCTTCGTCCACTTCGAACAGGGAGATATCCAAACCACCTGTGATATTGATCAGGACGCCTTTTGCCCCTTTCATGGTGCTGTCGTCCAGCAACGGGTTGGAAATCGCGGCTTCGGCGGCTTCGACGGCACGGCGTTCGCCTTCGGCTTCGCCTGTCCCCATCATCGCTTTGCCCATCTCGCTCATAACGGTCTTGATGTCAGAGAAATCAAGGTTGATCATGCCGGGGCGAACCATCAAATCGGTTACGCCGCGGACACCTGAATGCAACACTTCGTCCGCCATTTGGAAAGCTTCGGCAAAGGTTGTTTTTTCTGTTGCGATACGGAACAGGTTCTGGTTCGGGATGACGATCAGTGTATCGACATATTTTTGCATTTCTTCGATACCGGAATCCGCCAAACGCATGCGGTGCACGCCTTCAAACTGGAACGGTTTTGTCACCACGCCAACGGTCAGGATACCGGCTTCGCGTGCAGCATGTGCAATCACGGGGGCCGCGCCTGTGCCTGTGCCACCGCCCATACCGGCGGTGATGAAGACCATGTTGGAGCCTGCAATTTGCTGCATGATATCGTCGATGGATTCTAGGGCGGCGTCGCGCCCGACATCGGGTTTGGAACCTGCACCCAGACCGGATGTCAGTTGCGCACCCAATTGAATGCGGTGATCGGATTTGGATTGTGCAAGTGCTTGTGCGTCCGTATTGGCAACAACAAATTCCACACCTTCCAAAGAAGACTGGATCATATTGTTGACAGCGTTACCGCCGGCACCGCCGACGCCGATGACTGTGATACGGGGGCCTGTTTGCACAGGGGCCGGATGATGTTCCGGTGCTTGAAAATTAATGGCCATTTTTGTCTGCCCTTTCGATTTACAACGTGTATTACTGTTTTGTTATCGCTCTTGCCAGTTCCAACTTTATTTTTTTGCGTTGGTTTGTGGCTGTTTGAGTAGTTTAAGGTCCAAATCTAAAAATTTTGTTTAAACCAGACCCCTAATTTTCCAAAAAGATGATTAGGGGCCGGTCCGGCTTGTGGAGATGACGACGGCCATGCTCCCTGTTTCTCGTGTGCATGTTTTAAAAGACCGACGCATGTTGAAAACTCCGGTCCGCTTGTTGCGTCCGCCAACCCCTTTAAACGTTGGGGGCGGGCGATCCGAATTCGTTTACTGAGAATGCGGGACGCCAGTTCCGGCACCCCGCGCAATTGGGCCGCGCCACCTGTCAGGACAATCTGACGACCAATGACTTTATCAAGGCCAGAATTTTCCAGACGTTCGCGTACCAGCTCGAATGTTTCTTCCAGACGGGGTTGAATAATGCTGACCAACGTGGAACGTGATTCCGTTGTGCCTTCGGCTTCGTCCTCTTCGCCTAAAACAGGGACCCGTAAAATTTCGTGATCGTCGCTGGGCGCGGGCAGGCAACTGCCGAATTTTGTTTTCATACGCTCTGCATGGGCAACCGGTGTGTTCAGCCCACGTGAAATATCGTTGGTGACCTGAATACCGCCCACGGGAATGCTGTCCACATGGATCAAGTTGCCTTCGATAAAGACGGCGATGTCTGTTGTGCCACCGCCCATATCAACCACGCAGACACCTAAATTCATTTCATCGTCGACCAGACAGCCCAAGCCACTGGCATAGGCACTGATGACTTCTTCTTCCACATCCAGATGGCAACGTTCCAGACAGGTTTTTAAATTACGCACGGTGCTGGAGTTAGCTGAAATCAGGTTCATGCGGGCGCTCAGGCGTTCCCCGGCCATGCCGCGTGGGTCGCGGATGCCGGCTTCACCATTTACGGTAAAGTCGGTTGGCATGGTGTGCAAAAGAACGTGATCTTGCGGCAATTGGCCTTGAACACGGGCTTGGGTAAACAGGCGTTGGATATCAAGGTTGCCAACCTGTGCGGTGTGCACATTTGTTTCTACATCCTTGATTTGAGCCTTGGGCTGTCCGCCGGAAAGCGAAACGATGACCCGGTCGATGGTATCGTCCGCCATTTCTTCAGCAACATGCACGGCTGATCGGATAGAGCGTTCGGCGGCTTCCATATCGACGATAACGCCGCGGCGCAGGCCGTTTGCAATTTGATGAGACAGGCCGACGATTTCCAGTTCTTGCCCCTTGTGGGCACGCGCAACAAAGCACGACACCTTTGTAGTGCCGATATCCAGAGCCGCAATCAGGCCGTTTCTGGTTTTCTTTGTCACGTTGCTCATATCCATAATTTCAAACACAGGTCGGTTTCAAAACACCAACTTATGTATCTTGCCCCCCAACTGGTTTACGAATCGTTTCCAAATCGTCGATTTTCACCATAATTCTGTCCGGCAAGCGCATGTCGATACTGGCGAGTTTTTTGTCAAACAGCAGATTTTCCTTGTTGTAGACAGCAAGGCGCGACCATGCTTTTTCCGGGTTGTCTTCGGGCAGGCGAATAAAGGCGCCATTTTCCATTGCGATATCCCAACGACGATCAGAGACCCGCACCGCTGCTTTCACTTTTTTGTTCAGATCCGGTTCTGAGCGCAAAATCGCCAGAACTTGTGCGCTATGTTCCGGCGCTCCTTCCCCGACGACCAATGGTAAATGGGCAAAAACTTTAATGTCGTCCCCGCCAGTAAGGATGACGTCGCCTTCCTTATTGATCAAAGAGAAGGTTCCGTCATGTTGCCA
Source organism: Terasakiella sp. (assembly GCF_048267425.1). Lineage (GTDB taxonomy): Bacteria > Pseudomonadota > Alphaproteobacteria > Rhodospirillales > Terasakiellaceae > Terasakiella. The sequence goes on along the minus strand of NZ_JBLWXN010000002.1, from coordinate 376,375 downwards.
CATGGCAATGGGGCGGTGTTCGTTTAGGCGGATATGTAAAATATCAGGAAGCTGACGTTCAACCGATGCAGTTGCCACCCACGGCAAGGCCTCGATCCGTTGGCGCAAACCGTGGGGGTCGATATCCAGAATGGGTTGATCCAGTTCCAGATTAACGACAGCGCGCAAATCTTTTAACGGGGTGTTTTCACGACCTTCAACCATGACATCACGCAGGATCAGGCCTGTTTTCGCCGTTGCGCTTAGGGTTGCACGTTCCAAGCGCATGGAGGCAAGATCGGTCAAACCCGTTTTGGCGGCATAGGTCAAAAGGGCGGCAACAATCCCCATAACAGCGCTGAAGATCAGTGGGCGGACGGTGGCCCGTTTCCACCAGACTTGTGTCCGTTTGCGTTTGTTTTGTGATGTCACGCTTAGTTGTCGCATCGCGCTTCCTCAATCATCCATGCAACCAGTTTGGGGAAGGAAATTCCAACAGCGCCAGCTTGTTCCGGCACCAATGATGTCGGCGTCATGCCCGGCTGAGTGTTAATCTCCAGAATGTAAATCTCGCCTTTATCTTCGTCATAACGGAAATCGGCGCGACTGACGCCGCGACATCCCAATGTTTCATGGGCTTTTTCCGCCAAACGTTTGGCTTTTTCTTCGATATCTGCCGGAATATTGGCCGGAACCTCGTGCCAGGATCCCCCTTCCACATATTTGGCGTCGTAGTCATAAAATTTATGATCGGTGCAAATTTCGGTTACAGCGAGTGCCCCGCGCGAGCCCATGACGGTGACGGTCAATTCGCGCCCCGGTACAAATTGTTCGATCATAACTTCATCACCATAAGGCCAGTCATCGTGGCTGAACGGTGGTTCGTCCCCATCCATGACAACCTTAACGCCAACGCTTGATCCTTCGTTGGTCGGTTTGATGACATAGGGGCCATCCATGACGTTTCCAGCCAGAACATCATCACGCTTGACGATTTCGTGTTTGGCACATGGGATGCCGACTTGTTCAAACAGGCGTTTGGACATGGGCTTATCCATCGCAAGGGCAGAGGCCATGACACCGGAATGGGTATAGGGAATATTGATGATATTCAGAAACCCCTGAATGCAGCCATCTTCGCCGTAAGGACCGTGTAGGGCGTTAAAAATCACATCCGGTTTGGGGTACAATCGGGTCAGTAGTGATCCCATATCGCGCTGGATATCAATTGTGGTCACGCTATAGCCGGCTTCTTGCAAAGCCTTGGCACAAGCGGCCCCGCTGACGAGAGAAACTTCGCGTTCCGAGGACCATCCGCCCATCAGGACAGCAACATGTGTCGTCATTGGTCTTCTCCTTTTTCCAAGCCGATGCGCTTGATTTCCCAACGCAGTTCAATTCCGCTTTGTTTTAAAACACGGGCGCGCACTTCTTCGCCCAATCCTTCCAGATCTGCGGCTGTCGCGTCCCCGGTATTGAGCAGGAAATTGCAATGTTGTTCGGATACTTGCGCACCACCGTGTTTTAATCCACGACATCTGGCCGCATCGATTAATTGCCATGCCTTGTGACCATCGGGGTTTGCAAAAGTTGACCCACCTGTGCGCGAACGAACGGGTTGGCTATCCCCACGTGCCTGTTGGATTTCTTTCATCCGTGCGGCGATTTCAGTTTGGTCTGCCGGGTGTGCACGCAGTCGCGCGGACAGGAAAATCCAATCCCCGGATAAATCACAATGGCGATAGCTATATCCCATTTCGTTCAGGCTTAAGGTTTTGATCTCGGCATTCGGTGACAAGGCGGTGGCTTCCATCAACACATCTTTCATTTCACGACCATAGGCACCTGCGTTCATACGCAAGGCACCACCTATTGTGCCGGGAATACCACTAAGAAATTCTAAACCACCTAAAGAATTATCCAGCGCAACCTTGGCGACATTGCCATCCAATGCGCCCGCACCGCAGATAATATCCTGATTTTCCACACGGATTTGTGCGAAATTGCGCCCCAATCGCACCACAACGCCGGGGATGCCACCATCACGTACCAGCAGGTTTGACCCCACCCCGATAAAGGTAACCGGGACATCCGCGGGTTTGTTTTGCATAAAATCGCGCAAATCGTCGCTGTCTTCGGGACGGAACATGACTTCAGCCGGTCCGCCCACGCGGAACCATGTAATCTTATCCAAAGGCGCGTTGGCGTTTAATCGTCCGCGCACGGCGGGCAATCTGTCCAGCAATCCTTCTTTGAATAAAACGTCCGAGGTCACGAAAATTATCCTTCTTTTACTTTGCTCAGTTGATCCGGTAAGTCATAGGCCCAGGCTGAAATACTGCCCGCGCCACAACAAACGACATAGTCACCGGGGCCCGCGATTTCGTTGATGACACTGGCCAGCTTGTCCTGACTTTCCAACGAGATCACATGACGGTGACCGTGACCGATCAGACTTTCTACCAGATGGTCTCTGTCGATCCCTTCGATCGGTTGTTCGCCTGCAGGATAGACATCGGCGACGATGACGCTGTCAGCATCGTTGAAACAGGTGGAAAATTCTTCAAACAGGTCGCGCAAACGGGTGTAGCGATGAGGTTGCACAACGGCGTGGACTTTGCCCCGTCCCGCACTGCGTGCCGCCTTTAAGACGGAAGAGATTTCAACCGGGTGATGGGCATAATCGTCAATAATGGCAATGCCATCGATTTCGCCGGTTTTGGTGAAACGACGTTTGACCCCCTCAAAGGCGGATAAACCCTTGCGAATGGTGGCATCCGACATGCCTAATTCCAGACCAACACAAACGGCGGCAAGACTGTTTTGTACGTTATGTGCTCCCAACATGGGAAAATGCAACCCTTCGATGGTGCGTGCCTCTTCACCACGTTTGTTGATCACCACATCAAAACGTGCCCCGTCCGGTCCCATATCCACATTGGTGGCACGCACATCGGCTTGGGGTGAAAATCCATAAGTGACAATTTTGCGGTCCGGCACACGCGGGATCATGGCCTGAACTTCGGCATGATCAATGCACAGGGCAGCAAAACCATAAAACGGAATGTTTTGGATGAAGGTATCGAAAGCCGCGCGCAATTTATCAAAGCTGCCGTAATGATCCAGATGTTCCGGGTCGATATTGGTAACAACGGCACAGGAGGCGGGCAGCTTGATAAAGGTCCCATCAGACTCGTCGGCTTCGGCAACCAGCCAATCGCCTGTACCCAGACGGGCGTTTGTGCCGTACGTATTGATGATCCCACCATTGATGACGGTTGGGTCCAGACCTGCGGCATCCAGCAAGGTTGCAACGATGGTTGTCGTTGTGGTTTTGCCATGTGTGCCGCCAATGGCAATGGCTGCTTTCAGGCGCATCAGTTCTGCCAGCATTTCTGCACGGCGCACAACGGGAATATGATTGTGACGGGCGTGCACGACTTCGGGGTTATCCGGTTTGACGGCGGATGAAATCACAACGACCTGTGCGTCTTTGGCATTTTCAGCTTGATGACCGACAAAAACTTTGATGCCAAGGTCGCGCAGACGTTTAACGTTTGCGTTGTCGCTTAAATCGCTACCTTGAACGGTATAGCCGAGGTTATGCAGAATTTCTGCAATGCCGCTCATACCGATGCCGCCGATACCGACGAAATGAAGGGTGCCAATGGATAAAGGTAAGGATTTCATGGTTTATTCTTTCACCTTGATTAAATCTTCGACCGCGTCGGCCAAACGGGTGGCGGCGTCGGGTTGACCCGCGTTATATGCCGCGTCAGCCATTTGAGTCAGGATTTGCGGGTTGTCCAGTAGACTTTTCAACTCTTTCCCCAAATATTCGGAAGTTAGCTTATCTTGTGCGATCAATTTGCATGCACCCGCGGTTTCCAGATTTTGTGCGTTTCTGGTTTGGTGGTCGTCGGTTGCATGCGGGTAGGGAACCAAAATGGACGGGCGACCAATGGTCGTAACCTCTGCACAGGTGGAAGCCCCGGCACGTGCGATAAGCAAGTGACAGTTTGCCAACATTTTAGGTACGTCTTCAAAGAAGATTTCTAAATAAACAGGCTGAATTGATTTTGTCGCATAAGCTTCTTTTGTTTGGGGCAGAAGTTCTTTGCGACATTGTTGCGTGATGGAAAGATGCGCTTTGTCCATTGGGCTTAGTTCATCAATTGCATCGGGTAGAATATCGCTGAAAACTTGCGCACCTTGGGATCCGCCTAAAACGAAGATGCGAATGTTGTCGTCGTCTGTCTTTTCCTGATAAGGGGTTTGGCGTTTATCCAAAATAGCTTGTCGGACAGGGTTACCAGTGAAAATGACTTTCCCCTCATTTTCAGAACCAATGTGATCCACCGTGGCGAAAGACGTGCAAATTCGTTTGACCTTGCCAGCCAACAAACGGTTTGCCCGACCTAAGACGGCATTTTGTTCATGGATAACGGTTGCATATCCCCCGAGGGAGGCTGCAATCATGGTTGGCACAGACGGATAGCCGCCAAAACCGACCACCACGCAGGGCTCCATTTTGGCAAGCAGACGTTTGGCTTGAAAGACGCCAAGCCCCAAGGATAGAGCTGAACGAATTTTGCCGAAAAGACCGCGCCCTGCGACACTGCCCGCACTGATATGTTGGGTTTCCAGTTGACCGAGGACACCACTGTATTTCGCACCGCGTTTGTCGGTGAAAAGGGCAAGACGATAACCGCGCGCAAGCAATTGTTCCGCAAGGCTTTCCGCCGGGAAAACATGCCCGCCCGTGCCACCGGCTGCCAGAATGATCAAGGGTTTTTTATCGCTCATAACTCCCCCCCGACGCGGCGGCGCGTCAGTGATAACAACATACCCATGCCCAAAGCCAATGACAGCAAGGATGACCCGCCATAAGAAATGAACGGCAGAGTCATGCCTTTGGTCGGCATCAAGTGTGTGGTCGAGGCCATATTAATGACAGCCTGCAAGCCAAATTGAGTGACAAGCCCCCCGACAGCCAACAAAACAAACAGGTTGGTTTCGTGAAACATCTTGGAAAAACCGCGCAAAACAATGGTGGCAAACAGGCCGATAATGAATAGACAGGCAATCAGGCCGAATTCTTCACCCGCAACAGCAAAGATGAAATCGGTGTGGGCATCGGGCAACAGGTGCTTGATATCGCCTTCACCGGGGCCCGTGCCAAACAAACCGCCGTTCTGAAACGCTTCGAGGGAGCGTGAAATTTGGTAGTTGTCCCCGCTGGCCGGATCAAGGAAACGATCTACACGGCTTTTGACGTGATCAACCATCATATAGGCGGCCATAGAACCGGTCATAAAGACGACGGCAACCAGAACAACAAAGAATACAGGCAATCCAGCCAAGAAGAACTGCACACCCCAAACCGCTGAGATGACAGCCGTCATCCCGAAGTCGGGTTGTGTCACCAATAAACCGGCAACCAAGGCAAACAGGGCAATGGAAATGAAATGACCGGGGAAGGCCGTATCCTTGCGCCATTCACTGAACATCCATGCGGCAACCACTGCAAAGGTAGGTTTCAGGAATTCAGACGGTTGAATGGTGAAGCCGGCAAAAGAAATCCAGCGTGCCGCCCCCTTGACTTCGGCGCCTAGGAAATGGGTGCTAGCGGTCAGGATCAGGAAAACAGCAAAAAGAACCGCAGCCAATCGACGCACCATGACAGGTTCCAGCAAGGAAACAAAGATCATGGTTAATAACGCCAAGGGAAGATAGGCAAACTGACGAATGGCAAAATGGTACGTATCCAGACCGATGCGGGCCGCGACAGGCGGGCTGGCAGCCAAGGTTAAAATCGCCCCGACTGCAACAATTAATAAAATAGCGGAGAGCAACCAGCGATCAATCGTCCACCACCAACGCCCCAAAACACTTGTATCGACACGAGAGAAGCTGATCATCTAGGCGGCCTCCTCTTGTAATTTTTGAACAAGGGCGCGAAAGGCATCGCCGCGCGCTTCAAAACTGCTGAATTGATCCCACGAGGCACAGGCCGGGGATAATAAGACAACACCGCCTTTTTCTTTTGCATCCTGAAAGGCTTGTGTAAGCGCGCGCTCCAATGTTTGACAGCGTTGATAAGGCAGGGCGCCGTCTAAGGTCTGAGCAAAGGCATCTTCGGCCTCACCGATCAGGTAGGCTTTTTCAACGGAACTTAATTGGCCCAACAACGAGGTTATGCCGCCTTCTTTGGCCTGCCCACCCGCAATCCAGTAGATGTCGTCATAAGCACCGAGTGCTTTGGCTGTGGCGTCGGCGTTGGTGGCTTTGCTGTCATTGATGAATAAGACACCGTCAACCGTGGCAATGATTTCCTGACGATGGGCCAGGCCGGGAAAACCCGCAATGCCGCGCACAATCCATGCGGGATCCGCGCCCAAGGCAATGGCGGTTGCGTAAGCAGCCAGTGCGTTTTGTTGGTTATGTTTACCTTGCAGGGTTTTGACAGAAGACAAATCCACGACCTGAATACCTTCAGGATCAAAGGCTTCGTCAATCAGGATATCCTCATCAACGAAAATTGCATCTTCAACGGGGCCATTGGCTGTTATGGCGATCCGCTTTGCCTGTGTCAGGTCGTTTTCTGCAAAGACTTTGCGGCTATGATCGTCATCGATACCGATAACGGCAAACTGTTCGGTCCCTTGATTGGCGAAAATATTCTTTTTGGCCGCGATATATCCATCCAATCCACCGTGACGATCCAGATGATCAGGGCTGATGTTTAACCAGACCGCTACATCCGCACAAAGTGAAGGCGTGCGTTCCAATTGATAAGACGATAGTTCCAGCACATAAACGCCGTCTTCATCCAGTTGGTCGAGATCAAGGGCAGGTGTACCCAGATTGCCACCAACCGCGACATCAAAGCCTGCGACTTCCAAGACATGGGCGATTAGAGATGTGGTCGTGGATTTCCCATTGGTTCCGGTAATAGCCACATATTTGGCGTTTGGGCAGGTTTGCACCAACAATTCCACATCACAAACGATGGGGCAGTTATGTGCACGCGCCAATTCCGCCACAGGATGTGGGGTCGGGAAGGTATGCGGGATACCGGGACTCATAACCAGTAGGTCAATTTGGGTCCAATCCGCTTTGGTTAAATCAACCAGATCATCACGCGTTGACTTATCATCCCACGCCCAGACGCGTGCACCTGCATCTTGCAAGGCGCGTTCAACCGATGCACCGGATTTACCGAGCCCGAGAACGGCGACTGTTTTGTCTTTATAAGCAGTAGGAATGATCACGTCCGGTATGCTCCTATTAACGCAGTTTCAATGTAGCCAAGCCGATGAGGGCGAGGATCAAGGCAATAATCCAGAAACGGATAACGATGGTGGGTTCGGCCCAACCCTTTTTTTCGTAATGGTGATGCAGCGGTGCCATTTTAAAGACGCGCTTGCCTGTCAGTTTAAACGAGGCCACCTGTACGATGACGGACACGGTTTCTAGAACAAACAGGCCGCCAACAATGGCCAAAACCAGTTCGTGTTTGGTGACAACCGCAATGGACCCCAAGGTGCCGCCAAGGGCCAATGATCCGGTATCCCCCATAAAGACCATCGCGGGCGGGGCGTTAAACCATAAAAATCCGATGCAGGCCCCGATAACGGCGGCGCAAATAACAGCCAGTTCGCCCGCGCCGGGGACGTAATGGATTTGCAGATAATCGGCAAAGACGAAGTTGCCGACCAGATAGGAAAAAATCGCAAACACACCGACGGCAATAATCACCGGAACAGTCGCAAGACCGTCCAGTCCGTCCGTCAGGTTGACCGCATTGGAAGACCCGATCATTACCAAAACGGCAAAGATCGGGAAGAAAATACCCAAATTGAGCAAAACATCCTTGAAGAACGGCAAGGCGAGATGGGTGTTTAGGCTTTCGGGTTGAACGCTGGCGACGATAAAGGCCGCAATCCCTGCAAACAGAAGTTGCCCGAGTAATTTCAGCTTACCTGACAAACCCTTGGTGTTTTTCTTGGAAACTTTCAGATAATCATCGGTGAAACCAATGAAACCATAGCCCAATGTCACCAGCATAACCGCCCAGATATAAGGGTTTGATAAATCGGCCCATAACAGAACGGAAATGGTCATGGAAGTCAAAATCATGATACCGCCCATTGTCGGGGTACCCTGTTTTTTCAAATGGCTTTCCGGCCCATCGTCGCGGATCGGCTGGCCTTGACCTTGCCACTGGCGCAACCAACGGATCAGACGCGGGCCGATGATAAAAGCAATGACCATAGCTGTCATAACCGCGCCGCCTGTTCTGAATGTCAGATAGCGAAACAGGTTGAAGACCGCAAATTGATCGGCCAAAGGAAAGAGGAGGTGATATAGCATGTGTCGGTTTCTCTTTCGTCTTTACGTCCCGTTGGATTGCAATTCAAGAAGGGCGTCCAGCACCAGATCGGTGCGTGACCCCCGCGAACTTTTAATACTGATAACGTCGCCCGGTTGAACCGCCTGTACCACCAACGGCGCCAGATGTTCGGCGCTGGAGGCATGGGCACCGCGTTGTGGGGCGGGCAACGCCTTGAATAGATGTTTCATTAACGGGCCACAGGCAAAGACCAAATGGATATGCTTGCAGGCATCCGCCAAATTTTTGTGAATATCGATTTCATCGGGGCCGAGTTCCAGCATATCGCCCAGAACCGCAATGCGTCGGCCAGACTGGTGTGATAGCACGTCAAGGGCTGCGCGCATGGAAGCATCATTGGCATTATAGCTTTCGTCGATGACGCGAAGGTTGCCCCCGGACAATTCAATTGTATGGACCGCCCCGCGTCCTTTTAACTGTGATAAATGCGCCAAATCGCTTGCAGCCTGTTTTACGTCTGCGCCTAAAGCCTCGATGCAGGCAAGAACCGCTAAACTGTTGGCAACCCAATGGCGGCCATCGTGCGCAATTTTATAGTCAAGGGGCTGACCGTGGATGTTTGCCGAGATAAAAGTACCGTTTTCTGTTTCATCATTTTCAAATGATGTTGCGCTAAACATGGCGTCTTGTTCACTTGCAAAGGTGATGATGTTATCAATGCCTTGTGTCAGGCAGGCTTGTTTCATGCGTTCGAAATAAGGGGTATCGACATTTAAAACCGCGGCACCGCCCTTTTTCAGGCCTGCAAAAATTTCGCACTTGGCATCGGCAATGGCCGCTTCGTCCTCAAAATATTCCAAATGGGCGGCGGCGACCGTTGTGATGACGGCAACATCAGGCTGGGCCATTTGCGACAATTCAATCAATTCGCCCGCATGGTTCATCCCCAGTTCAAGCACCGCAAAGGTGCAGTCACGCGGCATACGGGCCAAGGTTAAAGGCAGGCCGAAATGATTGTTGAGATTACCAAGGGTGGCGTGCGTTTTTCCTTGTTTGGATAAAACACTGGCGAGGGCCTCTTTCACCCCGGTTTTCCCCACACTGCCGGTAACGGCGACGATTTTTGCGTTTGAGCGCGCGCGTGCGGCACGTCCCAAATCTTCCAGTGCACGCGTTGTGTTTTTCACCAGAAGCAGTTTGTCATCTTGACGGCAATTTTGCGGAATATGAGAGACAACAGCAGCGGCTGCGCCGGCCTTTAAGGCAGCGTGAACAAATTGATGCCCATCGAAGCTGGGGCCTTTGATGGCAATAAACAGATCCCCTTTTTCCACATTGCGGCTGTCAATGGAAATGCCTGTGCATTCCCATTGCCCGAATGGGGTTCCGTCTACGACCTTCGCCGCTTCGTCGGTTGTCCATAAAATATCAGTCATGGATCAACTCCCGTGCAAGGGCGCGGTCATCAAAAGGCAACACACGATCACCAACAATTTGACCTGTTTCATGGCCTTTTCCGGCGATAAGAAGAACATCGCCTTCTTCCAATTCGGAAATGGCGGCTTCAATAGCAGTTTTACGATCACCGATTTCGGTGGCATCCGGGCAGGCCGCCATGATTTCGGAGCGGATAATTGTGGCATCTTCGCTGCGTGGATTATCATCACTGACATAAACGCGATCAGCAAACTGGGCGGCAATATTCCCCATTTGCGGACGTTTGCCTTTGTCACGGTCCCCGCCGCAACCAAACAAGACCGCCAACTGCCCTTGTGTATGGGGGCGAAGTGCGCACAGAACGGTTTTTAAGGCATCCGGTGTATGGGCGTAATCGACGTAAACGCCGTGGCCCATTGCCTCCATACGACCCGGGACCCCTTCCAGTTTGGACAGCAAGGGGATCACGTCTTCTGGGTTATGTCCGCTGGCGATCACGATCATGGTCGCGCACATAATGTTTTCGGCTTGAAAATAACCCGCCAAGGGCAAGGCGATTTGATAGTCTTTTCCACCGGCGCGCAGAACAAGGTCTTGACCGTGCGGTGTCGGTCGGGCTGTGATCAACTGAATATCATGCCCCATTTTCCCATAGCTCAGGACTTTACGGCCGGTTTGTTCCAGAAGGCTGCGTAAGGCTTCAAATTCTGGAATATCGGCGTTTAAAACACCGATGCCGGATGGGCTGAGTAAATCACTGAAGAGCCGTTTCTTTGCGCGCAGATAATCTGCCATATCGACATGATAATCCAGATGGTCCCGGCTCAGGTTTGTAAAGGCTGCGATCTGAACCTTTACCCCGTCCATACGATATTGGTCCAACCCGTGACTGGACGCTTCCATTGCAAGATGGGTGACGCCTGATTGTGCAATTTCTGCAAGACGTTGGTGCAAACCTGCCGGGTCTGGTGTGGTCAAGCCACCTGCAATATTCAATCCCGGTGCCGTGATGCCCAAGGTGCCGACACTGGCTGCTGAATGACCGAGCATGGACCAGAGTTGACGAACAAAGGTGACAACTGAGCTTTTACCGTTGGTGCCGGTAACGGCGGCGCATAGACCAGGTTGCACGCCATAAAAAGCGGCCGCGGCCTTGGCAAAACGCAGACGCGGGCTGTCATCATAAATGAAAACGGTATTCGGATAGATATCGAGGCCTTCGGTTTTACTGGGGACCAAAACGGCACTGGCCCCATTTTTGACGGCCTGCTCAATAAAGGCGCGCCCATCTACGCGATTGCCGGGCAGGGCGGCAAACAGATAGCCGGGTTTAACAGCGCGACTGTCGACGCTCAGGCCTGTGATGTCCAATTCGGATGCGCAATCGGGGAAAAGAATGTTTAATTGAACCATGATTTACCCCTTCACCTTGATGAAAAGAGGGTCGCCCGGTTGATAGGCTTGTTCTTCACCGGTTGATGGGGCAAGGCCAAGCATGGGGCCAACGCGATCAACGACCCTTTTGGCAATGGGGGCCGCAACCCAGCCCGCAGTCGCGTATCCAAATGTCTTTTTGTTGCCGACCGGTTCATCGACCATTGCAAGGATGGCATATTTTGGGTTTTCAATCGGGAAAACACCGGCAAAAGACGAAATACGGGCGCGACGGTTATAAGATCCACCTTCCTGTTTGTCCGCTGTTCCGGTCTTGCCACCCACACGGTAAAAGGCAGAATTGGCTTTTTTGCCGGATCCTTGCAAAACCACCAGACGCATGAGTTTGCGCATCTGTGCGGAGACTTCTTCGGAAATAACGCGGCGCGGGGGGAGGCGGTCTTTGGAATTGCCTTTTAATAATGTCGGGTTCGGCAAAAGTCCACCATTGGCCATTGCGCCCACGGCACTGGTCAATTGTAACGGCGTAATGGCAATGCCGTGTCCGTAAGAAATCGTCATGGTGCTGGCCTTGCGCCAACGTGTGGGATAAAGCGGTGTGCCGACTTCGGGGATTTCCAATGAGACGGTGTTCAGCAGGCCAAGACGGCCCATATATTCACGTTGCAAATCGGTTCCGGCTTCCAAGGCAATTTGGGCAGATCCGATGTTTGAAGAAAAAACTAAAATTTCTGGAACACTGAGAACCCGGTTTTTTCCGTGAAAATCGTTAATGAGAAAACGTCCGATTTTTAAAGGTTTGCTCGCATCGAACGTGTCATTGAGTGTGACCGTCTTACTGTCCAGTGCCATTGCCGTGTTGAACAGTTTGAAAATGGACCCCATTTCATAGACGCCTTTGGTCGCGCGGTTGAAGCCGGCATCACCCACAAGGGTATCTGTGTTATTGGGATCAAAATCGGGCAGGGATACCAAAGAGAGAAGTTCACCGGATTGAATGTCCATAATGATCCCCGCCCCGCCGATAGCCTTGAATTCATCAATGGCATCTTGCAAGGCGCTGCGCATAATGGATTGAATGCGAACATCGATGGAAAGTTCAAGCTTTCCACCCGGTGTGGTTAATTGATGATTGAAGCTTTGTTCAAGCCCGGCGATGCCGCGCCCATCAATATCGGTGTACCCAAGCACATGGGCGAGCAAGGGGCCTTGCGGATAGGTTCTACGTTCGTCACTTTGATAGTCCAGCCCCGGAATGCCGAGCAAATTGACCTGATATTTCTGATTGGGCGTTAAGGTGCGAACCAGATACTCAAAGCGTTTGCCCGAAGATAGTTTCTTAACGGTGTCATCAATCGCAAGTTCGGGCAAGATGCGCGCAAGTTTCAAGGCCGCCTGTGTCGGATCTTCCCCGGCTTCGAGAAAGGCTTTTGAATCCACAAATAACGAGTCTGCAGGCAGTGATGTCGCCACCAAGACACCATTGCGATCCACAATATCGGCGCGCACCGCTTCAACCACATCACCGGTGCTGGGGCTATCGACAAGGGATGGTTCCCGACTGCCGTGCAGAAGGGAAAGGTCAACCACGCGTCCGGCAAGAACGATGAACAAAATGGCAAAAACGGCCCCTGTCACCACGGCACGGTTGTGCCCGGTTTCAATGGCTCGGCGGTTTTTAAGTTGTTTTTCGCGGGCCCCCCGAAGTTCCATGATTAACGCTCCAGTTTTACAGGTTGGGCGTTGGGATCATCGGGCAGCAATTGCTTGTCAAACATATCCAAATTGATCAACTGATTGCCATTCATCGGCTTGAGACCCAAATGGCGACGGGCCAGATCTTCCAGACGATTGGGATCGTTCAGATAGCTCCATTCCGCTTTCAGGATATGGATGGTTTCCTGTTCTTCCAGAATTTGCTTGTTCAGTTCGCTCAGTTCTTTTTCCAGTTCGTCCACCTGATAGGTGATGCGAAAGACGCCAATTGACAGGGCAATGGCCAGAAAAACAGTCAGAGCAAGGGTCAGGCGGGTCATACGTTCCCTCCTGTCCAGCTTGGTGCATCGGTGCGAACGGCGGCGCGCAATTTTGAAGAACGTGCACGCGGGTTTTCTTTTAATTCTTCTTCACTGGGGGCAACGGGTTTACGTGTCACCAGTTTGAATGTCGGTTGGGGCCCGTCTGTCGCCGCATCAGGCATATAACGATTGGTCCGCGCGTTTGCTCCGCTGCGTTCTTTGAAAAACTTTTTAACGATGCGGTCTTCCAGTGAATGGAAGGTGACAACGACAAGACGACCGCCGGGCAGCAGCAATTCTTCCGCAGCGGCAAGGCCACGTTCCAGTTCGCCCAGTTCGTCATTGACGTAGATACGTAAACCTTGAAATGTACGGGTTGCCGGATCGATCTTGTCCTTGGCCTGCCAAACGACAGAACGCACGATTTTGGCAAGTTGTGCGGTTGTCGTGATTTCTTCTTCTTTGCGTGCTTCGACGATGGCGCGCGCCACACGACGTGAATGACGTTCTTCGCCGTATTTGTAGATAATATCGGCAAGATCTTTTTCGTCGTAAGTATTGACCACGTCCGCCGCACTTTCACCGGATTGTGCCATGCGCATGTCCAGTGGACCATCCTCGCGGAAGGAAAAACCACGATCGGCTTCATCAATCTGGAAGGAAGAGACTCCTATATCCAGAACCACCGCGTTCACCTTTTGATTCACAAGGGCCGCCATGTCCCCATAGCAGCCCTCAAACATTGTCAGCCGGTTATCCAAGGATTTGGATAGGGTGTTGCCCCGTTTGATTGCGTCCGGGTCACGGTCTATGGCAAAGACCCGACAATTGGCGGCATCCAGTATGGCTTTGGTATAGCCCCCTCCACCGAAGGTACCATCAATAACGATGTCACCTTCTTCAGGTGCAATGGCTTGAACGATTTCATTTAATAGAACGGGGATATGTCCACTCATTGTACATCCTCCGGACTGACGCGCAGTTTCAAGGTCCGCTTGGCGGCCTTGGCGCGGCTGAAAGCCTGCTTCGCATGCGCTTCATAAGCACGGGGCTCCCAGATTAAAATCTCGCGTCCGCGCCCGACAAATAAGGCTTGATCGGTAATCCCAGCGTGTTCCAGCAATTCTTGCGGTAAAATGACACGTCCTTCGGTGTCAAAGCTCAGTTGGCTTGCACTTTCCAAAATGACAGCTGCCAGATCGTCCTGATCATCAGAGAAAAAATCGGTTTCGGCGGTGAGGCTATCGGCCAAAACGGTCATAAAGGTTTCGTCGCAAGCGGCAATCGCGGGGAATTTAAAGGAAGGATAAGCATACATCCCGCGGAAATTTTGCGTTTCAAAGGACGCGCGGAAAGGCTTGGGGACACTGGTGCGCCCCTTTTTATCTATCTTATTTAGATGCTTTCCGACAAAAAGTGCCATGATGGCGATGCCTGCCTGCTAAATTGTTCGAACCTCACCCATTGAAGAACAGTGAAAAGACCGGCATAACCGATCCCAATTTCCAGACAGTCCATTGTTAACGGATGGGCTGTCCCTATTATTCGATGGGATAGTATGGGATATCATGGGATTTAATGGGAGGTCAATGTAAAAACATGGGAAAAGCGGCAGGAAACAAGGCTTGAACAAAAGTTTTAATGGCTATATGTGGGGTGTTTGTTTTGCAGTAGCCCTACATATAGGTATGGATAAGTTGAGGACTTGTCGGTAGATTTATAAAAAGTAAAGAAGATCAAAGGCTTTCTTCAAAAATGAAGATTGAGAGAATAAAGTTATTTATTCGGTATCAAAAAATATCTGTAAATGAGTTTTGGCAATTTAAAAAGAAGGGGGAAGGGCTTCTAACCTCTCTATGAGACGCCCGATTCATCCGTGAATCTTGGCTTAGAAGAACGGGTTTTCTGAATCTTAAAGCAGGTTGTTGAGTGGGTAGCTTATAATTGGATGCTAGGCTTTACTCGCACTCTCAAGTTACAGATAGAGCAGGCATCATCATATTGATAGAGAGCTAAACCGTTTTTGTCGAAGATATATTCGTATGTACCAATTGGTTTGAGTTCTTCAGTGTCTGGGGCCATAGGTTCAGTGCTATTTCTTACCCCACCTTTGAAGAGCGTCTGTGTCCAAACACCACTTTCATATTTTGTGAGGGACTTATGGGTTCGGTATTCATCACTCCCCACGATATTGCTCTCGAAAGCTGATTCTCCTAGAACAAAACGGCAATCGTCAGGAGTATAGCATTGCATTACCCCAAAGCTATTACTTGCAACGGCATTTACAAGCCTTCCCTTCTTATTTAGTTGGAAAAATTTATGTGTTTCTGTTGCTGTTCCTTCTTTTATATTTTCTTCTTCAAAATGAAAGAACTCCCCTTCCTTGTGGGTGTATTTGTATTCAGACATATGGCCTGTAAGCTTATCTTCAATCCAATAACTGAATCCGAGAGCAAGTGTAGATAGGTCAATATAATCTATGGCATCAGGGGTGAGAATGTGATCTCTATATTCTTCCAGTATTTCCACTTTGCTGGGTTCTTTAAACTGAGCCATGCGTACCATTCGTTCATCAAGTTTGTTTGACATTAGATTTAGTATATCTTGCATCTTGGCGAATTTCTTTGACACGTTTGCACCTAGGGGATCAATTTCTGAAAGCGGCTAGAGGTTAGCATTTGATTACTTTATTACAAGTATAAGTTTGAGGTGTGCTCTCATCGCTAGAACCGTCAATGATTTTTTTAGCTCGGAATGTTTAATCAAGAGGTTTGTCTTTTTAACTGAATGCTATTGTTAAGGTATTAATTATTTGCGGATTGTTTTCCCTGAAGTTCATCCTTCAGACGTAAGATTTGGAGGTTCAATTGGTAAACAACAAGCCATGTGCGCCAAGAACAGCCCCGGCAATGGTGATGACACTTACGGTCAAAAGTACCCAATGCATGATTTGTATGATGCGAAAGGTGCGGTCCGGATTTTTCTGGGCCTGAGTGTGGAACAGCTTATGTAAAACAAGGGGTTCCAGCACAAAAAGGATCAAGGTAAAGACCGCCCATACCCCTGTCATGGCATGTAGCCACCAATATCCAGGGGTCGCGAAAAGGGACCAGCCATCCATTTTATAAAGCATGTAAAAACCGCTAAGCCCGGTCAGAAGCGTGGTCAGGCGGGCTTGCAAGGCAAAGCGACGTTCCACTGTTTCAAAGAACATAATTCGTTCGTCCGGCTGTTTCATTTTACGCACAGCCGGTAACAAAACAGTCGTGACCATCGCAACACCACCGATCCAGAAAACAACAGACAGGACATGCAGTCCACGTGCGAGTGTTAATGTATCAAAGTTCATCGTTTAGCAGTTCCTAGATATCGGGATAAGGGAGGGATGATCTCGATTAGCAAATCACTTTTGAGAATTATTCGCAATACTTTTATAAGTTTTTCTTAATTTAAACGGAAGCCATTTTTGAATTCAGGTTTCTATCCAATAAAAGCAGATAACGCCTCTTAAGGTGCGTTTAAGGTAAGAAAGCCATTTTCTTTTTGGAACGAAATTCCCCTACAGGAAAAGAAAATGAGGATTTACCCAATGTTTACGAAAACGAAGATCGCTTCAGCCCTTTTAGCAGTTGGTTTGTTTTTTGGTGTCACAAATTTAAGTTTTGCAGCCGATCGTCATTCACATGGCGAGCAGACAATGGTTGAGGCAAAGCTCAATGCAGGGCAAAAATGGAAAGGTGACAAACACTTACGCAAAAGTATGGGGGCAATTCGGACTTCTATTCATACCCGGCTGGGAGAGATCCATGAGAACCGCTTACCTTCAGATGAATATAAGAAGCTGGCAAATGAAATTCAGACCCAAATTGATTACATGGTCGAAAATTGTCATCTTCCTGAAGCAGAGGATGAGCAACTCCACATCATTTTGAATCCGATCTTCGAGGGTGTCAGTGAAATGGGAAGTGGAAAAAATGAACGGGCAGGTGCAGTAAAGGTCGTTAAAGTCTACAATACGTATGGCAAGTATTTTGAAGATTCCAATTGGTCGCCCTTGGGGAAATAAAGTGATGTACGCTCTCAGGGTGTTGAATAAACAATAGCTTGAGAGCGTTCCGGCAGGATGCAGGGAAAATGTATGCGCATACTTCTTATTGAAGACGATATTTTGTTGGGGCAAGGGATCGTAACAGGACTATCACAAGGTGGTTTTGCTCTCGATTGGGTGCAAGATGGGGAAGATGCTGAAACGGCGATAAGAGGAACAGCATATGACGCTCTTGTGCTAGATCTCGGCTTGCCTAAGGTGGATGGTCTTACTTTATTGCGGGATATGAGAAAGTCAGACAATAGCATGCCTGTCTTAATTTTAACTGCACGTGATGCGATAGAAGACCGCGTTGCAGGCTTGGATGCAGGGGCGGATGATTATTTAATTAAGCCATTTGATCTTACAGAATTACAAGCGAGATTAAGGGCGTTAGTACGCAGAGCAAACGGGATATCGGATTCAACCCTGTACCATAACCGGGTGGCTTTGATGATATCCAGCCGAACAGTGACACTAGACGATAAGCCGGTCACTCTTTCTGACCGGGAGTTTGTCACTTTGCAGGAATTAATGTTGAATACAGGGCGTGTTCTTTCCAAAAATCAATTGGAAGAAAAACTCTACGGTTGGGGGGAAGAAATCGAAAGCAATACCATTGAGGTTTATATCCATCACATAAGACGAAAGCTGTATCCAGAACTGATTAAAACAATACGCGGTGTTGGCTACATGATCCCAAGGAAGACCCATGAGACGATCCTTGCGCCAAAGATTATTTTTTATTCTTGCCGGAAGTGTCGTATGTGCATGGTTAGCGACCGCACTCTTTTCATATTTTGACACAAAAAAACAAATAGATGAGATGCTGGACGCGAGCTTAGTTCAGGCGGCGGAATTAATACTTGTTTTGATGGCTGAATTGGAAACCGGTGAGGTGAGGGCCAAAACCGTATTTGAGCTTCCAACGAACCATGCGCAGATGATTGCATATCGTGTATGGACGGCTGACAAACATTTGCTTGTTGCCTCACCAAACATGCCGCGCATTACAACGGGTTCTTGGCAAAAAGGTTTTTCCAACAAAGTCATTGAAAATGAAAACTGGCGCTTTTACGGTATAAAAAATAATCATGGTGTCCATGTCGAGGTTGGCCAACGATACGATTTTCGATCGACCTTTGCAAAAAATGTCGCGACCCATTTATTTCACCCCGTATGGTTTGCCATCCCTTTGTTGGCGATCTTGATTTGGCTATCTGTATCTTGGGGGGTGGCGCCTTTAAAAGTTGTTACGAAAAATGTGATCAAGCGGTCGGCGGATGATCTGGCACCTTTAAATACAAGGAATGTTCCTTCAGAGATTATGCCGTTGATTGAAGCCCTGAACGGTCTTTTTTCCAAAATAGGAAAGCTACTTGAGAAAGAACGCCGATTTACGGCTGATGCGTCTCATGAACTGCGCACCCCCCTTGCTGCTATTCGAACCCATACTCAAGTCGCACAACATGCACGCAATGAAAAAGAGAGGACGGATGCGCTTGATCGTATCAAGGAAGGTACAGATCGCGCTGTGCGGCTTATTGAACAGTTATTGGTTTTAGCTAGACTTGATCATCAAAACACCTTTGGGGCTCAGGAAAAAGTCAATCTGAGTGATGTTGTTATTCAAGCTGTCCTGAGTGAAAATACACATTCAATGGAGAAGAATATCGACTTGGGTTTTTCAAAGAGAACAGATGAAGATGCGCTTGTCGTAGGCAATGCTGATCTTTTAATGATTTTAGTCCGAAATATTCTCAATAATGCAATTTGTTATACACCAGAGGGTGGGACAGTAGATGTAAGTATCGAAAAATCTGACGAATGTATCAATTTACGCATATTGGACACGGGGCCGGGCATCCCTGAAGAGCGTCGAAAACGTGTGTTTGACAGATTTTATCGTATTGAAGGCAGCGGTGAAAACGGTTGTGGCTTAGGTTTATCAATTGTTTTAAGAATTGCAGAAATGCACGGCGCATCGGTCCATTTAACAGATAACCCAACGGGGCAGGGTCTTTGTCTTGTCGTCGCTTTTCCTTCTTAGATTGGCCCGCTTTTGGTCGTCTCTATCCACGTCGTTTCTGATGTTTGTCGAGCCAGGCTTCCAGCATGAGAACGGTCCATAAAGGATAGGTCCACGCGCGTTTGCCGCTGCGATGATCTTGCCAACGGGCCATGACGACTTTGGCGTTATAATAGGGTGAGTTTTTGATGCGATCCGCACTGAGAAGGTCGTCTGCCCAATCTTTGAGGGGGCCACGTAACCAGTCGATCAAGGGGGGTTCAAACCCTTGTTTGGGGCGATCAACAATGTCTTGTGGGACATATCGATAAAGAACATCGCGTAAAATCCCCTTTTTATGATCATCCACGGTGTAGGCATCGGGTAGGGACCAGATAAATTCGATTAAGTTGTGATCCAGAAGCGGGGCGCGAATTTCCAATCCGCAAGACATGCTGGCCCGATCCGTTTTAACCAAAAGGTTGCTGGGCAGATAGGCTTGGGTATCACGATGCATCAAGGCCCGTTCAAGAGAGATGTCACCGTTTAAGGCAAGATCATCATCATAAATATTCGGGCTGAGGCGTTCAGGGGGATAAAGCCCCTCGTCCACGCGCCAGCGGCTCATGTGATTGGCGTAATATTGTGCGGCGTTATCATGGTGCAGGCGATTGAATTTCTTGCGCACGTTGCGGGCAAGCCGGGAGGGGCTGCCGGACAAGCCCATCAATATTTTTTTGTTTAACGCTTTGCGCCATGCGGGCAGATTGTGGACTTTGCGCCAATGGGCACTGGCGTCCCAGTATCGACCATAACCTCCAAATAATTCATCCCCGCCATCACCAGCCATACTGACGGTGACATGTTGGCGGGCAAGGCGACAGAGCAGGGTTGTCGGTACCTGTGAAGGATCGGCAAAGGGTTCGTCATAGACATCCTGTAAATCAGGGATCACGTCGAGGCAGTCGCGTTCACTCATTTTAAATGTGGTGTGCTCGGTATTTAAATGGCGGGCAACGGCTTCGGCATGGGGACTTTCATCAAAGCGCGGATTGTCAAAACCGATGGCGAAACTGCGCACCCGATCCGGGGCAACGGCCTTCATCAAGGCGACAACGGTGGAACTGTCGATCCCGCCGGATAAAAAGGCACCAAGGGGAACATCGGCGACAATGCGTTGTTTGATGCCAGAAAGCAGGCGGTCGTTTAATTCGTTTGCGGCCTCGTCGCGACTGCCCTGAAACGGGGTGCTTCGTGCGTGAACAAACATATCACGCGGCGACCAGAAGGATTTGTTTGTCACCTGCCCGGAAGACTCTATACGTACGAAATGCCCCGGTTCCAGTTTGGTTATGTTTTTAAAAACGGATAACGGGTCAGGGACATAGGCAAAACGCAGGTAAGCAGCAACCGCACCATCATTGATTGTGGCACTAAAATCAGGATGAGGGTAAAGGGCTTTGACTTCTGAGGTAAAGAATAAGGTTCCGTTTTCCCGCCCGAAATAAAGCGGCTTTTCACCCATGCGATCGCGCGCAAGGGTGAGTGATTTTTCCTGTTTGTCCCAAAGGGCAATGGCAAACATACCGCTGAGTTTGCCCAAGGTTTCTTCAATTCCAAAACGACTGATAAGGGCGAGAATAACTTCGCTATCGGAATGTCCGCGCCATGTGATTTTTTCAACTTGGTTCAGGTCTTGGCGCAGGTCTTGGAAGTTATAAATCTCACCATTAAACACCATGATGTAACGTCCGCAGGCGGATGTCATCGGTTGATGTCCGGCTTGGGACAAATCTTGAATGGAAAGCCTTCGAAATCCTAATGCAATCCCATGTTCCGAATCGCACCATAGGCCATGATCATCGGGGCCACGGGATGTGATTTGGATGGTCATTTCTGTGAGGATACGGTGTTGATCCTCTTGGTTAAATTTGTTGTTATTGAGTGAAAAGAAACCGACCAAACCACACATAAGTAAGCGTAACCCCTTGTTTTTTGCAGTGATAAGACAGTGATATACGCTTTTATCTGAAGATGCTACCAAGGATATGACATTCGCCAGAGCACGTGTACTGCAAATGTATTATTTTTAGTTTGAGGTGAACGTCTCCTCCCGTATAGTGCCATAGGTTGTTGCGTGGTAGGAGGGGCACTATGCGCGTTCGTTTTAAGTTAAGTCTGACACTTGTAAGTTTGGCTGTGATCTGTTCGCTATCGATCGCCACGCTATTCAGCATTTGGGTTTTGGGAACCCGGACGGCAAAAGAAGTTGCTGGAAATTTGTTTACAGCCGTTTCAAATAATGTTGAGAATCAGATTGTCAATTTGCTGGATCAATCGGTTGCCAATGCGTCGTTATTGGCCAGTCGCAAATCCGATGAAGCCGTTTTCGGTGATGGATTGAACGCCAGTATCCTGCCCTTGTACTTTAGTGTTTTAGAACAACGCAAAACCATTTATTCGGTCTATTGCGGGCATTTGGATGGATCCTTTTTGCAGGTGATTGCGACACGAGGGCGGGAAGCCGTGATTGCAAGTCACAAAGCCCCGGCAAATACGGTCTGGATCGTACGCACGATTTATTCAAAAGAGGGGGAACGTCTGCAAAACTGGTCGTTTCTGGATGAGCAGAAAAACGTGATTTCTCAACGTGAAGAAGTCAATCCGAATTATGATCCGCGCGAACGCCCTTGGTTTACCAATGCAATTGAAAATGGTGACCCGCATTTATCGGATGTTTATGTCTATAATTCGTTTAAAACGCCGGGGATTACCGCCTCAAGGCGCATGGCAAGCGGGCATGGCGTTGTTGGTGTCGATCTGACCTTAACCGAGCTCAGCGAGTTCGTCTCCAGACAATTTGTTTCCGAAAATGGAACGGCGTGGATTTACGACGATAAAAAACGGATTATTGCTTTTCCCAAGAGCTTCAAGAGTGTTCATCATTTAGGGGACCTGACACATATTGATGATCCGAGCGTGGATGTCATCCTTGGGAAAACAAAAGCAAAAACACAGGATTATTTTAAAAGTGTCGAAAAACTCAGCAAGTATGGGGCTCAGTTTAACATTGCGGTCGCAGCTCCGCTGGACGATTTTCGTCAAAGTTTCATAACGATGGAACACCGCGTTCTGAATGCGAGTATTTTTTGTATTATCCTGTTCATTCCAATCATATACGTTTTCAGTGCCCGTTTAACCCGACGTGTTTCGCAGTTGGTTGAAGATGCAAAACGGATAGAACATCTTGAATTTGATATGAAGTCCCGAAAACCATCGCATATTATTGAATTTTACGAGCTGGAAAATACATTTGATGAAATGCGCGGATCTCTTGCACTTAAGACGCAAGATCTGGCGACCAGTCAGGAAAAACTGAATAGATTGGTCGAGTTGGGTATTGCGATGTCGGCAGAACGCGATACGGAAAAAGTAATGGAAATGGTGCTGCTTGGTGCCAAGGAACTTGCCAATGCCGATGGTGGGACATTGTATAAAATTGAAGATCGGGCGCTGAGCTTTAAGATTTTACGCAATGACACGCTTAATGTTGCGATGGGGGGCACCAGCGGTGTAAAGCCCTCGTTTAATCCTGTTGCTCTGTTCAATGAGATGGGAGAGGAAAATCATAAGAATGTCGTAAGCCATACGGTTCACGCGTCAGAGTCTGTCAATATCATTGATGCATACAATAACGAGGATTTTGATTTTTCAGGGACCAAGACCTTTGATGATATGAACGGCTATCGTTCTCAATCTTTCTTGACGGTTCCTTTAAAACCGCGCGGTGGTGATGTCATCGGTGCGTTGCAAATTCTGAATGCACAGGATGAAGCGGGCGAGATTGTTCCGTTCAGTCCGGAGATCCAACGTTTTGTCGAGGCTTTGGCGGCGCAGGCTGCAACAATCCTGTATAATCGTGAATTGTTGGATGCACAGGAAAAATTGATGGATTCTATGATCCAATTGATTGCCGGTGCGATTGATGCGAAAAGCCCTTATACGGGCGGACATTGTGAACGCGTCCCTGAATTGGCAACCATGCTGGCCCGTAAGGCATGTGAGAGCAATGACGGCGTGCTGGCAGAGTTTCAGTTTAAAACAGAAGAAGAATGGCGCGAGTTTTCCATGGGGGCATGGCTGCATGATTGCGGGAAAGTGATTACGCCGGAATATGTGGTCGATAAAGCAACCAAGCTGGAAACAATTTACAACCGAATTCACGAAATCAGAACGCGGTTTGAGGTTTTGTTGCGTGACGCGGAACTGGTCTACTACCAAGGGCTTTTAGAAGGTGGTGAACCGGATGAATTAAAAGCCGCACTGGAAAAACGCAAAGCCAAGTTGATTGACGACTATGCCTTTGTTGCAGAATGCAATGTAGGTGGTGAATTTATGGCGCAAGAAAAGCTGGAGCGACTAAAAACAATTTCGGAAGAAACCTGGGTACGTCATTTTGATATAAAATTGGGTTTGTCTCATCAAGAAGAGCCTTTATATGCAGGCCTGCCGGATGCACCGGCAAAAGAGCAATTACTGGAAGATAAACCGTATCATTTAATTGAACGTGAACGTGATGTCCGGCAGCAATACGAAGCTTTGGAATTTAAAACTCCGGTTCCGGAATATTTATATAATCGGGGTGAAATTTATAATCTGAGCATTATGCGCGGAACCTTGACGGAAGAAGAACGATTCAAAATTACCGAACATGTGATGCAAACGATTGCGATGTTGGAAAATCTTCCATTCCCGGCCCATATGAAACGCATTCCTGAATATGCCGGAACCCACCACGAAACCATGATTGGAACAGGCTATCCGCGCGGGTTAAGTGCAGAAGATCTGTCGATTCCAGCACGTATCATGGCGCTGGCGGATATTTTTGAGGCTTTGACAGCATCTGATCGACCCTATAAAAAAGCGAAAACCCTGTCAGAAGCCGTCAAAATTCTCAGCTTCTTTAAGAAAGACAAGCATATTGATGGGGAAGTCTTTGATCTTTTCCTCACCTCGGGGGTGTATAGGGAATATGCGGAACGTTTCTTGTTGCCTGATCAAATCGATGAGGTCGATATTTCGCAATATCTTTCCTGACGTCCTGTTTTCCTGAGTTTGCAGGTCAACATGTTGTTGTAATAATATTTCATTTTTAAGTTGTAAATTTTACAAAAATGTTGCAATGCCGAAAAACTTCCCTTACTAATTTAGTCCATAAAAAAGACGCATAAAAAAATATCGCAAGAGGATATAACGTCTAGGAGAGCGAAATGGACCCCCAAATGGTATGGGACATGATGGATGAGTGCGATGGTCAGGTGGAAACACCGGGGACTATGAGTGCTGCGTCTGAGGTCGAGGATAAAGCGCAATCGAAACCCGAACCCTCGCATAAGGTATCATCCGGTTTTATGGGCTTTCCCGTGTTTGGCTTTCATCGTTGAACGCTGTAATTTGAATTGTGTGTATGATGACCGTTTCGCCTTGGATT
The DNA here is from genome assembly GCF_048267425.1 of Terasakiella sp. Taxonomy (GTDB): domain Bacteria; phylum Pseudomonadota; class Alphaproteobacteria; order Rhodospirillales; family Terasakiellaceae; genus Terasakiella. The sequence continues at coordinate 351,604 of NZ_JBLWXN010000002.1, read as the reverse complement.
GATCGGTTTTCCTCCTGTGTGCCGTCAGATGATGTTGTTCTGGATTTGGCCTGCGGGAAAGGGCGTCATGGACGTTTTTTTCTGGATCACGGGCATAAAGTGCTGTTTGTTGACCAAAATGTTGACGGGTTGAGCGACTTAAGCACTGTTGAAGCGGCTGAAATTTTACAATGCGATCTGGAAGATGGACGTGACTGGCCCTTTGAACACGAACAGTTCGGTGCGATTGTGGTCACAAATTATCTTTACCGCCCCCATTTGTCTTTTCTGGCCCCCACGTTGAAACAAGGTGGCGTGCTGTTGTACGAAACGTTTGCACTGGGCAATGAAAAATTCGGTCGTCCGCGCAATCCTGATTTCCTTCTGCACCCAGATGAGTTGCTTGAGGTCGCCCAAAAAGGCGGACTGAACGTCGTTGCCTTTGAACAAGGTCAGGACGGGGACAAAGTTATTCAACGCCTTTGTGCTGTCAAAGGGCGCGATACGGTTATAGAGGTGGGGTTAACGCAAGAACGGGTTGCTGCGTTTCTCATCACCGATGGTGGACAAGGGGCCGTGACCGGGGATAAAGACCACATCATCACCTAACGGGAATAGTTTGGTTTTAATGGCATGGATCAGGTCTTCGTGATTGCCCTTTGGAAAATCTGTGCGTCCAATGGACCCTTGAAACAAGACGTCGCCAACAATGGCAACGCGGCTTTTCTTTTCAAAAAAGACAACATGACCCGGTGTATGTCCCGGGCAGTGCAAGACATCCAATGTAACGTTGCCGAAAGTAACAGTGTCGCCGTCGTTTAACCAACGTGTCGGGGTAAAGCTTTCAGTTGGAGGGAAGCCAAATTGAACGGTTTGTTCCGGTAAACCTTCAATCCAGAAATTATCATCCTTATGCGGGCCTTCGATCGGCAGGTTTTCTTTGGCTGAAATTTCTGCAACGCCGCCGACATGATCAAGGTGCCCGTGTGTACAAAGGATTTTTTCAAGCGTAATGCCTTCTTCTTTGACTTCATGCATTAACTTGTCAATATCCCCGCCGGGATCGACAAGGCAGCCTTTCATCGTATCCTCGCACCAGATTAAGGAACAATTTTGCGCAAAGGCGGTAACGGGGATAATCTTGGCTTTCATGGCGTTTACTTTTTGTCCGGGAAATATTGAGAAACGTTGCACAGTATGGGTGTCAGGTTGACGAAAGTCAACGCACTGCGATTATAAAAAGGGTAATAACCAACTAGAATACTCAGTTTTATGAAGGAAGTCATGGCTCGCGTTTTTTTGGATATCGGTGAACCCGTTCAGCCCTACAATGGTCCGGTTCTGTTTTCATCCGGTCACCGCGTTTTTTTCCTGTTTACAGCTCTCAGCGGCGTTGCCTTTTTGCTCGCTTGGGTGTTGGGTTATATGGGAATGATTGACCTGAGCCTGACATGGCATGGGCACGAGATGGTCTTTGGATTTTCCAGTGCGGCCATTGGTGGCTTCTTGATGGCGGCTGTCCCCAAATGGACATCCAGCAAGAATTTTGTCGGACGGCCTGTTGTCATTATGGCGATTTTCTGGCTATTGGGTCGGATCGGTATTCTCGCCGCAGAAATGAACGAAGCTTTCGTCTATCTGGCGTGGCTGGATTTACTGTATCTGCCGATGCTGTCTTATGAAATTGCCAGCCGTATTATCGGTGCGCAGAACAAGCGTAACTTTATTGTCCCGCTTGTTCTTGTATTGTGGTGTCTGGCGAATGTGGCGTGGCACTTTTGGGACACGGCAAATGCGGCGCGTGCGGGCGTTTATATGATTATCGCGATTGCATCGTTGATTAGTGCGCGCGTCATTCCCGCCTTTACACAAAATGCGCTCCGCATGAAATTGCAAACCAACATTACGTGTACCACACCACAATGGACGCATCTTGTAACCGTTATTTTGGTGCTGTTACTGGCGTTATCCACGCTGTTTGAGGCACCAGATGTGATCAAGGGCGTGATTGCCAGTGTGACGGCAATCGTTCTGGTTTATCGTATGGCGCGTTGGCATTCCTTTAAAACGCTGGATAACCCGATTGTGTGGGTTTTACATGCCGCCTATGTCTGGTTGCCGATCGGGTTTGCCCTGACGGGTGTGGCTCATTTGACCGATTATCTTAATGCCAACCAAGCCTTGCATGCGTTGACAACAGGCGGGATCGGTATGTTGATTTTGGCGGTTGCTTCGCGCGCGGCATTGGGCCATTCAGGTCGTCCGTTAAAAGCCTCCGGTTTGACGGTAGCGGCATATGTGATCGTTACGGCGGCAACCTTTGTTCGGGTCATTGAATTGAATTCAAACTGGGTAATTGCGTCCGGTCTGTTGTGGGTGATCGGTTATGGCCTGTTTGCTGCGGTTTACGCCCCGATTCTGATCCGTCCACGTATTGACGGTCTACCTGGATAAAATCGTTTAAGTATTTCTTGCGATTGCAACTTTGATGGGTTGTGGGCATAGTTCTTCGAAATTCGTTTCAGGAGAAAACAATGTCACACAGCCCAACTGCAATGGTGTTCCGGGTGTTTATCCCCTTCGCCTTCGGTTATTTTCTGTCCTACCTTTATCGGGTGGTCAATGCGGTGATTGCACCGGATTTGATTGGGGATCTGGGTTTGGGGGCAGATATTTTGGGGCTGTTGACGGCGTCTTATTTTCTGACGTTTGCCGCGTTTCAAATTCCGTTAGGGGTGTTGCTGGATAAATACGGCCCCCGTCAGGTTGAAGCGGCCCTTTTGATCTTTGCGGCCCTCGGGGCAGCCGTTTTTGCGATGGCTGAAGACAGCGCCAGTCTGATTGCAGGCCGGGCCTTGATCGGCTTTGGCGTTTCAGCCTGTTTGATGGCTTCTTTCAAGGCATTTACCGTTTTTTACGATACGAGCAAACTACCTTTGGTCAATGGCTTTATTATGGCGGCAGGCGGCATGGGGGCGTTGGCCGGTACGGCCCCAACCGAGCTGGTTGTTCAGGAAATTGGCTGGCGGGGCGGATTTTGGGGCTTGGCGGCCTTGACGCTGGTCTGTGCGTTATTTGTTTATCTGCTGGTTCCCTCGACCAAGCGCCCGGAACATAAAACCACAATTTCCGAACAAATGAATGGTGTGAAAGAGGTTTTTACCAGTCGGTTTTTCTGGCGGATCGCGCCGATTACCATGATGTCACAAGCCAGTTTTATTTCCGTTCAAAGCCTGTGGGCGGGACCGTGGCACCATGATATTGGTGGTTTAGACCGTGGGGATGTCGCAGGCAGTCTGTTTTGGGTTGCTGCGGCAATGGTTGCCGGTTTTCTGGGGCTCGGGGCGCTCAGTGAGCGATTGGGACGAATGGGCATCAAGACGATTTATGTAGCAGGAACGGGGATGTTCTTTTTTATGCTCTGTCAAATCGGGATCATTATGGAATGGGCCGTTGATTGGCACTGGATCTGGATTTGTTTCGGCTTTTTCGGGACATCGGGCATTTTGCAATATGCGGTTTTGTCGCAACATTTCCCCACGCATTTGGCTGGGCGGGTCAATACAGCGATAAACCTGATGGTTTTCATTACCATTTTTATTTTGCAGTCTCTCAGCGGACAGGTCATCAATCTGTGGGAAGCCACGGCAAGCGGTGGTTATGACCCGGTGGCCTATCAGGCGGCTTTCGGGATGTTTTTAGCTTTGCAGGTTGTTTGTTACATCTGGTTTATTCTACCGCGAAAGGGGGCCTAAACCCCCTTTCAGGTCAGCGTGGTTGTTTATTTCAGGGCTTGTGTCGCTTGGGCTGTGGTTAAAACGCCATTGGCGATCATACCATAATTGACAAGGGCAGCGTTGTAGGCTTCTTCGCCCGGTGCGGCGACCGCATCTTTGACGACGTAGACTTTAAAGCCGTTTTCCATCAGCGCGCGCATGTGTGAATCGACACATAGGTTAGCAACCAGTCCCCCTAGGACAACGGTATCAATACCATGGGCACGCAGTTGATAGATTAAATCATTGCTTTCCGGTCCGTACATTTTATGGGGGGCAACCACGATGGTTTTGCCGTCGTTAATATATTTTTTAAAAGGTTCGTAAAAATCGGCCCCTGTGCCAACCAGTTCCGCCGGATCCAACGTATCACTATAAAGGGCTTTCATTTCCAGCAATTGCGCTTGCAAGGCTCCGGCCTGATCCCAGTTAATATCCAGTTTGGTATAAACCAGTGGATCGACCGCCAAAGTTAAACCTTGAGATTTTGCTGTTTTCATCAATGTTTCGATGTTTTTGATGGTGCCGAGCTTTTCCATATTCGGGGCGACGAGGCCGTAAAGCTTACCGCTTTTGTCCAGAAAATCTTTTTGTGGGTCGGTGATGACAATTGCGGTGCGGGTTTTGTCGAATGTGGGCAACGGTGTTTCGTTGGCAGAGGCGTTGAATGCGCCAAATGTCACACAGAGGCCGGTCAGAAGGCCGAAAAGAAATTTTTTCATAACGAATTGCCTTTTCCAAGTTGAATGATTTTTTACAACTAGGCCATTCGATGACTGCGTTATGTATCCTAGGATATATAACGTGATATTTTTTGGCGCTTGAGGCAGCGGAAATGGAAAAGAGTCACAATCCCCCTTCCAAAAATGACTCTTTTCTGCCATAAACCGCGCAAGTTTTTCCGTGTTGCAACATCGTTTGAAAAGAGAGTGCCATGATCCCGCGCTATTCCCGCAAGGAAATGACAGATATCTGGGAACCCGCCAACAAGTTCCGTATCTGGTTTGAAATTGAAGCCCACGCCGCCACAAAGATGGAAGAATTGGGTGTGATCCCCGCCGGTACATCCAAAGTGATTTGGGAAAAAGGCCAGAAAGAATATACGCCGGAACGGATTGCGCGTATCGACGAGATCGAGATGGAAGTCAAACATGACGTTATCGCGTTTTTGACCGAACTGTCTGAAAATGTTGGTTCTGAAGCACGCTTTGTGCATCAGGGCATGACTTCTTCCGATGTTTTGGACACCTGTCTTGGTGTTCAAATGATGCAGGCGGCAGATTTGCTGTTGAAAGATCTGGACCGTTTGTTGGCGGCGCTGAAAACACGCGCTGAAGAAACAAAATATATGGTCTGCATTGGTCGCTCACACGGTATCCATGCCGAGCCTGTGACAATGGGTCTGAAATTTGCCCGTTTCTATGCGGAAATGAGCCGCAACCGCGAACGCTTGGTTCGTGCCCGCGAAGAAATTGCAACTTGTGCCATTTCCGGTGCGGTTGGTACATTTGCCAACGTTGACCCGCGTGTTGAAGAATATGTAGCCGAACAAATGGGCCTGACACCGGAACCGATTTCAACGCAGGTTATTCCACGTGATCGTCATGCCAATTATTTCTGCGTGCTGGGGATGATTGCTTCTTCGATGGAAAATATCGCCATTGAAATCCGTCACATGCAGCGCACCGAAGTCCGCGAAGCACAGGAATATTTTGCACCGGGTCAAAAAGGTTCCAGTGCCATGCCACACAAACGTAACCCGATCTTGACAGAAAACCTGACAGGTCTGGCGCGTGCCGTTCGTATGGCGGTCACACCGGCGTTGGAAAACGTGGCGCTTTGGCATGAACGCGATATTTCGCATTCCTCTGTTGAACGTATGATCGGCCCGGATGCAACCGTGACACTTGATTTTGCGTTGGGCCGCTTGGCAGGCACAATTGAAAAATTGGTTGTTTATCCGCAAAATATGCTGGACCATATGAATAATTTCGGTGGTGTGCATGATGCGCAGCGTGTTCTGTTGTTCTTGACGCAAAATGGTGTGTCACGCGAAGACAGCTACCGCATTGTACAACGTAACGCCATGCGCGTCTGGAAATCCTATGGCATTGATCCCGATAACCCGGATGGTCAGGTTGAACTGGATGCGACGGAAAAAGAAGCGCAAGAATATGACAACCGCTTGTTCTTCTTCCTGTCCAAAGACGAAGGCTTGACGGAACATTTGACGGTTGAACAGCTCAAAACCCTGTTGGATGAAGATTCCATTTCTTATCACACCAAACGTGTGGATGTGATCTTCAATCGCGTATTCGGGTAATGTGATAAATTGAAATCTTCGTCTTGGCGAAGGTTCGATTTCTCTATAAACAAGGGCTGGTCTCTCATAAGGATTGAGAGAACGGCCCTTTTTTACTTTTAAGGCAAAGCCATGACCAAACCTGTATTGAAACCTGCCAATCCCAATTTTTCTTCCGGTCCCTGTTCCAAACGTCCCGGCTTTACGCTGGATGCGTTGAAAGGGGCGGCGCTGGGTCGATCGCATCGGGCCAAAATCGGTAAAGATAAGTTGGCGGAAGTTATTGACCGGACCAAGGCTGTGTTAAACATTCCGTCTGATTATCGTGTCGGGATTGTGCCAGCATCTGATACGGGGGCGGTGGAAATGGCGCTCTGGTCCATGTTGGGTGCGCGTGGTGTCGATATGCTGCAATGGGAAAGCTTCGGCAAGGGCTGGGTTGGGGACGTTAAAACTCAACTGGGTCTTGAAGATGTGCGCGTTTTTGGTGCCGATTATGGGCAACTGCCTGATCTGGATGCTGTTGATTTCTCGCGCGATGTTGTCTTTACATGGAATGGCACGACGTCAGGTGTACGTGTTCCTAATGGGGACTGGATTGCGGATGAGCGTGCTGGCTTGACTTTCTGCGATGCAACTTCAGCCGTTTTTGCGATGGAAATCCCGTGGGATAAAATCGATGTTTTGACCTATTCCTGGCAGAAAGTCATGGGCGGCGAGGGGGCACACGGTATGTTGGTGCTGTCACCGCGTGCGGTGGAACGTTTGGAAAGCTATAAACCGGCGTGGCCTTTGCCAAAAATCTTCCGCATGACAAAAGATGGAAAATTGATGGAAGGCATCTTTACTGGGGCAACGATCAATACACCGTCCATGTTATGTGTGGAAGATGCGCTGGATGGTTTGCGTTGGGCCGAAGAAATTGGCGGTCTGGATGCCTTGATCCAACGTTCTCAAGCCAATCTGAAAGTATTGGAAGACTGGGTGGACGGTAATGAGAACGTGGCCTTTTTATCTGTTGATCCGGCAACACGTTCCAATACATCGGTCTGCTTATCCATTACGGCGGACTGGTTTGCAGCTTTGTCCGATGAAGATAAGACAAAGGCTGCGAAGAAACTGGTGGCTTTGTTGGATGAAGAAGGGGCTGCCTACGATATCGGATCTTACAAGGATGCCCCGGCGGGCTTGCGCATTTGGTGCGGGGCAACGGTGGAAGCGGATGATCTGCGGCTTTTGACCCCTTGGCTGGATTGGGGGCTGGCGGAAGTCGCTGCACAATATTCCTAAAATAAAAAAGAACCCATCGTCTGATTTATTGTACGATGGGTTTTTTCTTGGGCCTCTCAAGGGTGGACTGTGGCGGAATTCTGGGCAGCCTTTGCGGCAGCGTTTGATTTGATCTATGGGGCAGATGACAATCTGGTCGGGATTGTCCTGTTGTCATTACGTGTCAGTCTGACGGCTGTATTGATTGCTGCCCTGATCGGTTTACCATTGGGGGCGCTGGTTGGCTTTCTCTCTTTTCCGGGGAAAAAGGCCTGTGTTGTGGTTCTGAACGCCCTGATGGGATTGCCCCCTGTCGTTGTCGGCTTGCTGGTCTATCTGGCGTTATCACGCGCAGGACCATTGGGGGTGTTCGGCCTGCTGTTTACGCCAATGGCAATGATCATTGCCCAAGTCATTTTAATCACCCCGATTATTGCGGCATTAACCCGTCAGGTCGTAGAGGATTTGTGGGGGGAGTATCGCGAACAATTAACCTCCCTGCAATGTAGCACAGGGCAAGTGGTTTTGACCTTGTTATGGGATGGGCGGTTTAGTCTGTTTACAGCTGTCTTAGCCGGGTTTGGTCGGGCCAGTGCCGAGGTTGGGGCGGTGATGATCGTCGGGGGTAATATCGACCATGTGACGCGGGTGATGACAACTGCGATTGCACTGGAAGTCAGTAAAGGTGATTTGGCCTTGGCGCTGGGACTTGGGATTGTCTTATTGACCTTGTCGTTGGGGGTGAATGCAATTGCGTATGTGTTGGGTGAATTTGCCCGAAAAAGGATGGGCGCATGACCAAAAGAAACGTGCCTTTACAGGTCAAAAACCTGTGTTTTGATGCCCGTGGCATTCGACTGATCAAAGACGTTTCGTTTGATTTGACCGCTGGTTCGCGTTTGATGGTCTTGGGGGCAAACGGCGCGGGTAAAAGCCTGTTGATGCGTTTGTGTCATGGCCTGTTGGTTCCCCATTCCGGGACAGTGCAATGGGGGGAAGGGCAAGAGGGAAAAATGATCCAACAAGCCATGGTTTTTCAGCGCCCTGTTATGTTACGCAGAACGGCCCTTGCTAATATTGTCTATGGCCTGAAATGCAAAGGGGTTGCGCGTCGCTCACGTCGGGATATTGCGTTTGATTTTCTAAGCCGTGTGGGCTTGGCCCGTTTGGCAAACCATCCCGCGCGGCTGTTGTCGTTTGGGGAACAACAACGCCTTGCACTGGCGCGGGCCTGGGCGATGGAACCGGACGTCTTGTTCATGGATGAACCAACCGCCAGTCTGGACCCAAGCGCGACACATGCGATTGAAGAAATCACACGCTTGATCGCAGAAGAAGGCACGACCATTATGATGAGCACCCATGATTTGGGACAGGCCAAACGTTTAGGCAGCGACGTGTTGTTTTTGCATCGCGGGCGTGTTTTGGAACAAGCGGGTGTGCAAGACTTTTTCCAACAGCCAAAAAATGATTTGGCGCAGGCTTTTGTGCGTGGTGAATTGTTGTGGTGGAAGAAAAAGAAAGATTTATATCCCGGTGGCGGGATAGAGCAAATCCCGAGCGACCGAATTTAGGTCGTGACGACGCATTTGCGTAAGATAAACAGGCAAATCCCGAGCGACCGAATTTAGGTCGTGACGACGCATTTGCGTAAGATAAACAGGCAAATCCCGAGCGACCGAATTTAGGTCGCGACGACGCATTTGCGTAAAATAAATAAACAAAAATTCCGAGTGATCGGACTTAATCCCGCGTGACTTTAGCCGTGAACATATACCCGCGATTGCGCACTGTTTTGATGAATTTAGGGGCTTTCGGGTCACTTTCGATTTTTTTGCGCAAACGTGTAATCTGCACATCAATACTGCGGTCAAAGGCCGGGGTGTTGTCACCGTGGACAAGATCAAGCAACTGGTCACGGCTGAGAATACGGTTGGGATGTTCGATGAAGGCTTGCAGCAGGTTAAACTCGCTATTGGATAATTGCGGCTGCATACCGTCTGGTCCGGTAATTTCCAAGGAGGCGAGATCAACTTTCCAGCCATCGAAAATAAAGGACATATCAGAACGTTGTGCCCCGCTGGACACCGTGGTTTGTGTTGTCGTCTGTGCGCTGCTGGGTTGTGTGCGGCGGATAATGCTGCGCACACGGGCGAGTAATTCGCGAGGTTCAAACGGTTTCCCCAGATAATCGTCGGCCCCGACTTCCAGCCCGATGATACGTTCAGTGGTGTCTCCGCGCCCACTGAGGATCATAATGCCGATGCTGGTACGGCTTTTAATTTCGCGCGTCAGGGATAAACCGTCCATATCGGGCAGGCCCAAATCAACAACGCAAAGATCAACATGTGTATCTGAGATAATATTCAGGGCAGCCTGACCGGAAGACGTTATGGTGGTTTCAAATTCCGCATCTTCAAGACATGCGGCGACCACGTCAGCCACAACCGGGTCGTCTTCGACGATCAGAATGTGTTTTGTTTCGCCCATGGTTTGCCCGTTATTATTATTGTTGAAATATTTTGAAATAATATGGGCATATCACGTTTTTCGCAACTGCTAATTTCTATACGGGGACATGCACAAGTTATATTTTATGTAAATAACGGCGTGGATCCAACATGTCTACAACCTTAACGAAAATAACAAGATCCCCGGCGCCCTGTTTTGTCGAAATAGCGTTGATGATATTCCTCTGCGCGATAAAAGGTTCCGGCGGGGGCAACCTCCGTGACAATTGGGTCTGCGAATCGGTGGGCAGCATTCAGGTTTTCGATCATTGTTTCAGCGGCTTGTTGTTGACTGTCATCATGGTAATAGATGGCGGAACGATACTGGCTGCCGATGTCCGGTCCTTGACGATTAAGGGTGGTTGGGTCATGCAATTCAAAAAATAATTCCAGTAAACCCTCAAAAGAAATACGTACTGGATCATAGGTCAGGTGGACGGCTTCGGCATGACCCGTAGTGTCTGTACAAACTTCACGATAGGTCGGGTCAAGCTTGTGTCCGCCGGTATAGCCGACTTCGGCATCAACAACCCCATCCTGATCCCGAAACCGGGCTTCGACGCCCCAGAAGCATCCGGCGGCGAATGTGGCTGATTTATATTCTTTAGACATGAGGTCACCTTTATCTTTTGCACTGTGTCGTTCGGTTCTATAGATATGGCCTATTCAAACGGAATTAAACAGGCCGATCACGAAAATATGAAGACCATTGTTTATCAGTCCTATCGAAATAACGATGTACCCGACTGGATTGCCCTATGTTTGCAATCGGTAAAGTCTTGGGCGGACACAATTGGTGCGGACTATCGTTTCTATGGGGATGAGCTGTTTGATCGGGTGCCTGCGTGGTATCTGGAAAAGACCAAAGAGCGTCTTGTCGTTGCAACGGACCTTGGACGTCTGATGCTGGCGAAAGAACTGTTGAACGAAGGTTATGATCGTGTGGTGTGGCTGGATGCCGACATGCTGGTTTTTGCGCCTGAGCGTTTTGAGCTGAATATCGATGCACAATATGCCTTCGGACGCGAAGTATGGGTTCAACGGGATGAAAAAGGCCGATTGAGGGCATATCGCAAAATTCACAATGCCTTTTTTGTTTTTATACAGGAAAACAGCTTTCTGGATTTCTATATTCATTCCTGTCTGTCGATTATCCGTCGAATTGAAGGGCAGATGGTGCCGCAGATTGTGGGGCCGAAGTTTTTAACCGCTATTCACAATATTGTTGCCTGTCCGGTGGTTGAAGAAGCCGGTATGTGCAGCCCTTTTGTCATTCGTGATATATTGAATGGTGGTGGGGACGCACTGGATTTGTTCCATCAGGAAAGTCCCTCATGCGTATTCGCTGTTAATATGAGTGCCTCACTTGAGGGTGTAGAACTAAGTGCACAGGAAATGGAACGGGCCTGTCAGTTGTTGCTGGCGCGAAAAGAGTTGTAGTTATGGAAGATATCAAACAGAAAATCCGCGAACTTGCCTTGGAAATCGGGTTTGATGATGTGGGGTTCTGTGCGGCCCAAACCACCGATCAGCATAAGGCGGATTTAAAGGAATATAACGAACGCGGCTGCCACGGCACAATGGATTGGATGGAAACCACTGAAGAACGCCGCGCAGATCCGACCGTCCTGTGGGAAGAAGCCAAAAGTATCATTGTACTGGGGATCAATTATGCTCCCAAGGGGGATCCGATGGCGTTACTGGATCATCCGGATCGCGCTATTATCAGCTGTTATGCCCAAAACCGGGATTATCACGATCTGGTGAAAAAACGCCTAAAACGGCTGGCGCGTGAAATGGTGGATCGTTGGGGCTGCGCGCTCAAGGTCTTTGTTGATACAGCCCCTGTTATGGAAAAACCAATCGCTTCGCAAACGGCGCTGGGTTGGCAGGGCAAACATACCTGTCTTGTGTCGCGAAAATTTGGGTCATGGCTGTTTTTAGGCGAGATTTATACGACGTTGGAGATGGAACCGGACAAGGCTCATAAACATAGCTGTGGGTCGTGTACCAGCTGTTTAACCGTCTGCCCGACCGATGCGTTTTTAGGCGAAGGCAAAATCGATGGGCGCAAATGTATTTCGTATCTGACCATTGAATATGACGGTGTGATTGAACCAGAACTGGCCTTGAAGATGGGAAACCGGATTTATGGATGTGATGACTGTCTGGCGATTTGTCCCTGGACCAAGTTCAGCGTACCGACCAAGGAAAAAGATTTTAAACCGCGTGCGGAATTTATGGCCCCACGTTTGGGGGATTTGGTCGGGTTGAATGATGAAGAATTTCGCGATCTGTTTCGGGCTTCCCCGGTGAAACGTATTAAACGACATCGGTTTATTCGAAATGTTTTGATCGCTATTGCCAATGGACGGTGTCTGGAATTGCGCGACAAGGTTGTTGCCTTGATCGAAGATGAACATCCGGTCATCAGTGAGACGGCAAAGTGGGCTTTATCTGTGTTGGATAAAGAGTCGAAAACGTCGATTTAATATTGTAGAGTGCGCTCAAACAGGCCCTCAGGTATCTATAAGGTAGAGTGTGAATGAAACAGTATCTGGATCTTATGCGTCACGTGCGTGATAACGGCGTTTATAAAAGCGACCGTACCGGGACGGGGACCTATAGCGTTTTTGGACACCAGATGCGTTTTGACTTGTCACAAGGCTTTCCGTGTTTGACGACCAAAAAACTGCATTTACGCTCGATCATTCATGAACTGTTATGGTTTTTGAAGGGCGACACCAATATTAAGTATCTCAAAGAGAATAAAGTGTCCATTTGGGATGAGTGGGCCGATGATGACGGTAATCTTGGCCCTGTTTATGGTTATCAATGGCGATCCTGGCCGACACCGGATGGAAACCATGTGGATCAAATTGCCAATCTGGTTCAGCAGATTAAAAATAATCCGGATTCCCGTCGTTTGATCGTTTCTGCGTGGAATGTCGCCAATATTGAAGAGATGGCCTTGCCGCCGTGTCATTGCCTGTTTCAGTTCTATGTGGCAGAGGGGAAATTGTCCTGTCAGCTATATCAGCGCAGTGCCGATATCTTTTTAGGTGTTCCGTTCAATATTGCCTCCTATGCCTTGTTAACCATGATGCTGGCACAGGTCTGTGATTTGGAAGTGGGTGAATTTATTCACACGTTTGGAGACGCACATCTTTATTCCAATCATATGGATCAGGTGGAATTGCAATTGTCACGTACACCGGGACCGTTGCCGACAATGAAAATGAACCCGGACGTAAAAGACTTGTTTGATTTTACGTTCGATGATTTTGAATTGGTGGATTATAACCCGCAGGCTCATATCTCGGCACCGGTGGCGGTGTAATGAAGATCAGTATGATTGTGGCGGTTGCCGGTAACGGGGCGATTGGCAAGGATAATAAAATGCTCTGGCATATCCCAGAGGATTTTAAATATTTCAAGGCCACGACGATGGGCAAGCCCATGATTATGGGCCGCAAGACGTTTGAATCTATCGGCCGTCCTTTACCCGGTCGCCTGAATATTGTCGTAACACGTGATGAAAACTGGCAAGCTGATGGTGTTATGGTGTGCCATGATCTGGATGCGGCTCTCTCGGCAGCTTTTGCCGAGGCAAAGGCGAAAAATGCCGGGGAAGTGATGATTGTGGGCGGGGCGCAGATCTATGCAATGATGATGGAACGTGCCGAGCGAATTTATTACACCGAAGTCCATCGCGACTATGACCATGATGCGGCCTTTCCCGCACTAGATAAGGCGATTTGGCAAGAAGTGTCCCGCGAAGACCATCAGGGGGACGGCGGGGATAAACCCAATTATAGCTTTGTGGTGTTTGAACGCATTTAAATTCGCGGTTTCATGGCATGGGTTTTGCTTTTTTCTTAAGGAAACATTAACCTTTAAGGAAGAGAAAAATGGACGTTGTTGTTGATGGTAAAACCTATGCGGTGAATATCCCTCAAACGGGGTTGCGCAATATGGGGCAAAACTCTCAAGGAACAGATTTTGCCGCCATGCTGGAAGAACAAAATCAGATTAAAAACCAAATCATGGATGAAGGTTTCGGAAAGTACGTTTCCGATATTCAGCAGCAAAAGCTGGAAGAAAAAATCCGCGACAAAGTTTTGGCGGCAATGGGCTTAACGGAAGAGCAGTTTAACGCGTTGCCGGCAGAACAACGTGCGGCGATTGAGCAGGCGATTCAGGAAACTATTCAGAAAGAAATGATGGCGCGTGCAGAAGAAAATGCAAAAGGCAAAGCCAATCAGGCTGTTTCCGTCCCGCTTATTGCGATGAAGTAAGCTTTTGATTGATCCATAAGGTTGCGTCGGCTTCGTTGGAAAAAATTTCAACCGTCATGTCGATGTATTGCTGGACCAGTTCAGGATATAGTTCATATCGGGCGCGCACATTTTTGATATCGTCTTGTTGGACAACAACCGCAAGAATACAGGCTTTAATACCGTATTCATTGGCTTTGCGGGCAAAAACAACGGCCCCTTCTTTTGGAAAAAGGGAGAGGCCGTTTTGTATATCTAAAATAATACCAAGTGTCGTATGAGGCTCGGCAAAGATGTAGTCAAAAGCGTGGGATAAATCCTCGCTCGTATGTCCGCCAATAGAACAAAGACGATATAGATTGTTGAGGTGCTTGGCCTGATAGGTCAGAAGATGCATGATATTAATCAATAAAGAGTACATATAAAGGTATTCTTTAAGTCTTATCATATCCCCCAGACTCGATCAAACCATTGCATTACTCTGCATCTTCGATTGGGTCGTCGTACGAAAACAAGTCACCCGGCTGACAATCCAATCCCTGACAAATGGCATCCAGGGTGGAAAGGCGGATCGCTTTGACTTTTCCTGTTTTTAGAATGGAGATGTTCTGTTCTGTTATGCCGACTTTTTTGGCAAGCTCGTTTGAGCGCATTTTGCGTTTGGCAAGCATAACATCTAAATGGACTGTAATGGTCATTGAGTTACACCGTATAAAGTCGTTCTTCTTCCATTTGCGCAGCTTCATTCATAACCCATGAAACCAGCAAAACCATGATACCGGCGGTAAGAGTGGTTAGGTCCATTGTGCCGATGGTGATTTGAAGTTGACGTTCGCCTTCTGGCCGATGAAAGGTCAGCACGACGCTTAAGACACTGTTGTAAATCAAATCTGTAAAGGCATAAATCAATGTGCCGTAGCCGATGTGACGATAACAAGTGACATTTTGGCGTGTGAAGATGACCCCTTTTTCATAAAAAGAAAAAAGGCGGCGGAATGTAAAAATGACATACATGCCCGCGCCGACAGGCAGCATATTGACCAGTGCGGCCAGGGCAATTTGCAAATCGGAGATTGCCTCTTGTGGTGGGATGAGAAGTTCATCACGAAACCCACCCGGCAAGTCATTAAAGTTCACCCAAAATACAATGGTTAAAATGGGGCAGGCAAATAAGAGTATGGTGAATAACCAGCGAAAGAGTCTGCTCATTCGTTGGATGCGTACAAGATTTTGCTGAGACATAATCAGGTCCTTTTGGTGTTTAATTTTCCTGATTATTGATAATAATTTATCGAAAAACAATAATTAATTTCGATTTAGATGAATTTTTTTGAAGGGGTAAAGGGCGACCGCAATAAAAAAAGCCCTCATATCAGGGGATATAAGGGCTTTTAGAAAATTAGATATGTACGGGTTAAGCGTTTAAATCGTCACCCTTTAAGACTTTTTCGATCAGCGCACAGCTTTTGTCCAGACCGTAAAGGGCGAAGAAAGACCCCATGCGCGGCCCGGTTTCTTGTCCCAGCAGGGTTTCATATAAAGCCCCAAACCATTCACGCAGGTTTTCATAATTATGTTCTTTACCGATGGTATAGACTTCGGTCTGAACATCTTCACCACTGGTGTCCGGTGACAGTGTTTCCAGCTTGGCTTTTAAATCTGAAAGTGCGGCACGTTCGCCATCTGTCGGTGTCCGGAATTTCTTCGTTGGTTTAACGAAGTCCTGATAGTAATTGATGGAATGTGCCACCAGTTTATCCAACATCGGGCTGTTGTCCGGTGTTGCATCTGAATTATAGGTTTTGATGAATTCCCAAATGACGGACGGGTTTTCCGTATTCAAAACAGATACGAGATTAAGCAACATATTGAAGCTCAGGGAATGGCTGTCAGCTTGCGGGTGACCATTATGGATGTGCCATGCCGGGCTGTCGATTTTCTTGGCATCTTCCAGAGTGTCGAATTTCTGAACATGGCTGACATATTCATCGACCGCCTTCGGGATGACATCAAAATACAGACGTTTGGCTGTCTTTGGTTTTTGGAACATAAAATAAGACAGCGTTTCCGGCGGGGCATAGCGCAGCCAGTCTTCCATAGACAAGCCGTTGCCTTTGGATTTTGAAATTTTCTCGCCTTTGTCGTCGAGGAACAACTCGTAAGTGAACTGAACGGGCGGTGTACCGCCAATGGCACGACAAATTTTAGAGGACAGGTTCTGCGAATCGATCAGGTCTTTACCTGCCATTTCATAATTGACGCCCAAGGCTGTCCAACGCATGGCCCAGTCGGCCTTCCATTGGCATTTCACTGCACCGCCTTTGACGCTGGTTTCAACTTCTTTGCCGTCTTCGTTCAGATAGACCATCGTCCCGGCGTCCGGGTTGGTGGACACGACTTTTGCCAGCAGAACTTTACCGGATTCGGCATCAACCGGCAGAAGCGGGCTGTAGGTTGCACGACGTTCTTCCCCCAATGTTGGGCGAATGATGTTACAAACTTCTTCGTGGTTGCGCAGTATCGAAAGCAGGGTTTCGTCAAAAAGGCCGTCTTTATAGCATTGTGTGGCACTGCGAAATTCATATTCAAACCCAAACTGGTCGAGGAATTGACACAGGCGGTTGTTGTTATGTTCGCCAAAGCTCGGGTGTGTGCCGAACGGGTCGGGCACAACTGTCAGCGGCTTGCCCAAATGCGGAGCAATGATTTCTTTATTGGGGATATTGTCCGGCACTTTGCGCAGGCCATCCATATCATCGGAAAAAGCGATCAGTTTGGTCGGCATACCGTCTGAAAGAATTTGAAACGCGCGCATAACCATTGTGGTCCGTGCCACTTCGCCAAATGTACCGATATGAGGCAGGCCGGAGGGACCGTAGCCGGTTTCAAATAAAACGTAGCCTTTTTCCGGGCACTTAGCGTTCAAACGTTTAAGGATATTGCGTGCTTCAACAAAGGGCCAGGCTTTTGAGTGGTGCGCGGCTTCGCGCGCGTGCAGGGAAGGTGCATCCGATGGCATCGCAGGTCATCCTTAAAAAAGTGAATCGTTGGGGAGAATAATATCTCCAAGGTTGGGCAAACTAAGGCTATGGCTGACATTCGTCAATAGTTTCACGTCAATCATGCCATTTGTTTCACCTAAACGGCGAATGTAAAAATGTAAACTCTCCTTCTGCTTCATGTAAGAGCTTGAATTTTTTCTGAAATGATTCCATAATGAATACGACAGAATGTATTTCATATAGGAGAGAACTCCAATGGGTAACAGCATGACAATTACGTCCTCGGACGGTCGTGTTGATATCGTTGCTGCACCCGATGGCGTGCAGACCGATAGCAATTTCGGGCAAGGATATCAACAAGGTAGCGGCCATTCAGGGGAAATCGAAGACATCGTTAGTATCGGTATTGCCTTGTCAACGGCGGAGAAACTGAAAGAAGCTCAAGACGAAGTTGAGCTTATGAAGATTCTCGGCATTGACGAGGAAAAAGCGCGTGAGCTTGTCGGTATCGTAGGTCAACAATATCAAGAACTTCCCGGTGAACGCCTCGGTAAAGATGAATTTCTTTACGATACCGTGCGTGAGGTCGTTATTGATATGTTGACGGCAAATGTTGGTAATGAAGATGAAGTAGTCATCTTCAGAACATTCGAGACACGTTTGGCTGAGCGAATTCGTGAAAAACAAAGTGATCCGATCAATCGCGAACAGCTTAATAAAGCTGAAGGGGTTGATGGGGACGAGGCGTCTGAGTAACGACTAAATTTGGGTTTAGCGGTTAAAAAAATGCGTTAGGAAGGAATTCTTGGCGCCAATAGGTGTGCCTGAAATTTAGAAAAAGCGTCTCCATGAAAGCCTGTGCTGGAAATTGTATAAAGTGCAGGCTATTGTGACAAAATGAATGCCAGAAACGATACGTTAAGCCAGACTTCTCAGCCGATTCGCATGCCATGTGTTCCCGTTCTGGTAACGCATGTGCGCTCGTGCGTGTGGTTGAGTTTGGACGGGGAAATCGAAATCCTGTCGCAAAAGGAAGGGGCACGTCGACTGTCCACCAGTGAAATCCCCGTACTGGTCTTGCATGCGTTGGCGACAGCGCGACGTTTGCGGTGTGGCCCGTTTCCAAGGCTGGATATTCTTGAACTCTTTGCCTTTGTGCGCCCTGCTCAATTTTGCTTGCCGACCCCTCGTGGGATCGCAGACAGTCTAGGCTTGCCCAAACCAATGAGTTTGGAAGATGAAGTGGAGACCTTACGCAATGTATGTCAGCAATTGCTGGGGGAGTTGCGCGCGCGGTCAAGTAAGGATTTGATAACGCTGGCCTGGGCAATGAAAACCGGAGGTTGGAGCTGGGGGGATATCGTTCTGGATGCCTTGGGGGTAGAAGAAGGCGATGCGCCACACAGCGGTGCGTTATTACGATCCTTGCAAATTTGGCATAAGTTAAAAGAATGGGTTGAAAGTGCCCCGCCGCCACAACCCGGTCATTTACCGGTTGAACCGGTGGAGGCGCGCGCGCGTCTGGACCTTTTACTGGGATCGGATGCAGAAGTACGTCTGGAACAGAAAGACTATGCCGCGTCGATCTGCGAAGCGTTTCAAGCGCCGAACGCCGTGGGGGAACCTGTCATGGCTTTGGTGGAAGCGGGCACAGGGGTTGGCAAAACGCTTGGCTATATTGCACCGGCAAGTGTCTGGGCAAAAAAAAATCAAGGGGCTGTCTGGATCAGCACTTATACCCGAAACCTGCAACGTCAGTTAGATAGCGAACTGGACCGTCTGTACGCTGACCCGAACGAAAAGAAGCGCAAAATCGTTATTCGCAAGGGGCGGGAAAACTATTTTTGTCTTCTGAATTTTGAAGAGGCGGTTTCACGTTTACGCCTGCGTGCTGATGATGCGCCTGCCTTGGGCTTGATGGCACGCTGGGCATTGGCAAGCCGGGACGGGGATATGATCGGTGGTGATTTTCCGTCTTGGTTAAAAGAACTTCTGGGGGCACGCCTCACTGTTGATATGACGGATACCCGTGGCGAATGCGTTTATTCGTCTTGTTCTCATTATGCAAAATGTTTTATCGAAAAAACGGTCCGTCGGGCACGTCGCGCGGAATTGGTTGTGGCCAATCATGCCTTGGTGATGATCCAGGCCGCGTTGGGCGGGACAGAAGAGGCCCTGTTGCCGACCCGCTATATATTTGATGAAGGCCATCATGTGTTTGATGCGGCGGATAATGCCTTTTCGGCGCATTTGTCCGGTCAGGAAGGGGCGGATTTAAGGCGTTGGTTATTAGGTGCAGAAGAAAGTAGCCGATCACGCGCACGCGGATTAAAGGCGCGCATTGAAGATTTGGTGGCAGGTCGTGAGATGGAAGAGGCCTTGGAAGAGGTCATGCATCATGCCCGTATCCTGCCGGGACCAAGTTGGCATCAACGGATCAACGGTGGTCAACCGATGGGGCCGTTTGAAGATTTCCTGCGTCGTCTGCGCCAACAGGTTTATGCCCGCGATATCAATAACGGATCACCTTTCAGTCTGGAGGCGGCGATCCACCCGCCTGTGGAAGGTGTGCTGGAAACGGCTGAACGTTTAAAATCAGCGTTGGAAAAAATGCGCATCCCAATGCAAAGCCTGATTAAAGGAATGATGGCCTTGATGGATGAAGAGGCGGACGAACTGGATAGCGCCAATCGACAGCGTATTGAGGCCACGTGCGCCAGTTTGGAACGTCGCGGCGTTCAACAACTTTTAGCATGGTGTTCGATGCTGGATAGCCTGTTTGGTGAGACGCCTCCGCAATTTGTCGACTGGTTTTCGGTTGAACGGATTGAGGGCCGTGACATGGATGTGGGAATGCATCGCCATTGGGTCGATCCGACCATTCCTTTTGTTGAAGAAGTGGTGGAAAAATCACACGGGGTTGCGATCACGTCTGCGACCTTACGAGATGGCAGCGGTGATGAGGAACTGGACTGGAAGGTTGCCGAGGCACGTACCGGGGTATCCCATCTGGCGCGCCCCGCTTTATTGCATGATGTGAAATCACCGTTTGATTACCCAAAACAGACCCGGGTTTATATTGTTGATGATATCCGCAAAGATAATCTGGATCAAATTGCGGCTGCCTATCGCGAATTGTTTGTTGCAGCTGGCGGTGGGGGATTGGGGCTGTTTACGGCGGTGAACCGATTGCGTGCGGTTTATCAACGGATTGCCGAACCGTTGGATCGAACGGGGATTCAACTTTTATCCCAACACGTTGATGCAATGGATGTGGGCACATTGATTGATATTTTCCGCGGGGAAGAAAGCAGTTGTCTGTTGGGTACAGATGCGGTTCGCGATGGGGTTGATGTACCGGGAAATTCCTTGCACTTAATTGTTTTTGACCGAGTGCCGTGGCCTCGTCCAACCATCTTGCATAAAGCGCGCAAACGATCTTTCCCTGCGCGCTCCTATGACGAAATGATTGCCCGTTTGCGCATGAAACAGGCGTTTGGACGTTTGGTGCGCCGTAAATCCGACCGGGGTGTGTTTGTCATGCTGGATCGACAAACACCAACGCGTATGTTGGGGGCATTCCCCGACGGGGTAGAGGTCGTGCGTACAGGATTGGCAGAAACGATCAAAGGCGTTCACGAATTTTTATCTGAAAAATAAACGTTCTGCTTTCCGGGGCCTAGACTTTGCTTTCTTCCAGAACCCGTGTGATCTCCGCCAACGTTGAAGCCACATCAATCGGTTTGGTTAAATAGGCTTTAAACCCAAGCTCGCGGCCCTTTTCCACTTCGCGCGGCATGGCGTTTGCGGTTAAGGCGATGACCGGGATATCGGACATGTTAGGGTCGTCACGCATAACTTCAAAGGCTTCGAACCCGTCCATGCCCGGCAGGTTGATGTCCATCAAAACCAGATCCGGTTTGCTGTGTTTAATCAGTTCAAGACCTTCTTCAGCCGTACCTGCTTCGATAAAGTCGGTACGTGGAAGCTGGGTAATCAGTTCACGCATGAGACGCATATTGGCCGGGTTATCTTCGACATAGAGGATGCTGTTGGTACCGTCGATGCGTTTAGGGAGATGGCTGATTTCCAAATTCAACTCCGGTGCGTCGCGCACGATCGTTTCATCAGATAACGGAATATCAACCCAGAAAGTTGAGCCTTCCCCCAGTTTGCTGTCAACGCCGATTTCACCGCCCATAATTTCAATCAGGTGTTTGGTGATGGTCAGACCGATCCCTGTGCCTTCGATGTCAGTATTTTCGGCATTTAATCGGTTAAAGGGTTGGAAGAGTTGATCCTGATTGCCTTCTTCAATGCCATACCCCGTATCCGTGACAGTATAACGCCAGAAACCTTGCGGCCCTTCTGAGCTATCAAGAACGACTTTGCCGTTTGCAACGTTGTATTTGATGGCGTTGGACAGCAGGTTGGAAAGTACCTGTTTGAGACGGGTAAAGTCACCAATGACATATTTTTGAGGGTTGTCATCACCAGTGCGTTGAATGGAAATATTTTGTTCGCTTGCGTAGGCATCAATCATATCGACACATTCATTAACGACATTGCTTGGGTCAATATTTTCAATGGACAGACTGATACGACCGGACTCGATTTTGGCAAGGTCGAGAACTTCGTTAATCAGTTCAAGAAGCAGATTACCGGCCTTGAGGACGTGTTCAATGTATTCAGATTGTTTGTCGGAAAGCGGGTGACGCTGATCCATCAACAACAATTGTGCAAACCCAAGGATGCCGTTCAGCGGTGTACGTAATTCGTGGCTCATACGTGACAGGAATTCGGATTTGGCACGGTTGGCTTTTTTCGCTTCGGTCGTTGCCGCCTGCAATTCATGTGTACGTTCTTCAACGCGATGTTCCAGTTCGTCGCGTGCACGACGCAGTTCACGTTCGGCGCGTTTGATTTCTGTAATGTCGGTCTGGATCCCGACGCGGCCCCCCGCATGGGTCGGTCGTTCACGAATAAGAAGGTGGCGACCGTCTGTCAGGGCGACTTCAATGGAACCGCTGGTGTCCCAGTTATACGCACTTCGCAGATCGTGATAGGAACGACCAAAATGATCAACGGCAGGCACGACACCGCGTTCTATGTCCAATTCAATGAGGCGGTTATAGCTGATACCGGCGCGAATATCTTCGTCGCTATATTCGTAGAAATCTTTGAAGCGCGTATTGCATAAGACAAGATTTTGTTGTTTGTCGAACAAAATGAAGGCTTCAGAGATATTTTCAATGGCATCTTTCAGGCGGGCTTCGGCTTCGACCGCAGCATTACGGGCAGCGCGCAGGGCGGCATCTGTTTCGATTTGATGGCTCATCATATCGTTAAAGGCGTTGATGACTTGACCCACCTCGTCAGAAGATTGCCATTTTACAGGTTCATAATCGTCCGTGACCTTGGCGCGACGGATCCCTTTAAGCAGTAAATCAAGGGGTTTACCGATAAGGCGTTGTGAGGCAATGAACGTTCCGCCGACAAGAGAGGCCGCCAATAAAATAAGAATGAAACTGTCGAAAATGAGTCGTTCCAACGCCTGACTTTGAACTTGATCATCGCCAAAAATCAGAACAAGTTTTCCGACAACTTCGTCACGTTCGGAACCTGAAAAGATAATGTCGCGGGCGACTTTCAATTCCGGGACGTTGGGTTCTGCACCTTCTTTACCGACATGTTCCAGAACATGACCGTAATCATCGAGCAGGGTCCCGCTGATAAAATGCGGATTGTTGGCTAAAGTGCTCATCGCCAGTCGAATGGATTGTTCGTCGAAATTCCAGACGGGAACGGAGAGGGTAGAACTTTGGAAATCCGCGATCTGTTTGATTTGTTCGTGGAGGCGTTTATTGGCGTTGTGGTAATTGCGATATTCGAATGCTGTAAACAGGACGACCATACTTACACCTACGATTAATAAATAGGTGGCCAGCAGTTTGGTTCTTAAGCTCCAGGTTCGTTTTGTTTCAGGCATCCACTATTACCCCGCTTTTTTTTACGGATACTCCTACGGTCAAGTTTAAAAGCTTTGTGTAAAACTACAACTTGAATTTCGTACTAAGTTCCATAAAGCGTCCAAAAATTATATTTTTTTAAGGGTTACGGTATTTTTCCACCTTTAAAAATAGAATTTTTTCAGAAAATACAGATGAAATATGATATGAAAACCAATCGATGATTGCTTAATATTATTATTTTATAATTAAAAATTGTTTAGGGGTGCCTTTTATTTTGTGATCATGTTCCGGGTAAAAGGGAAAATTTTTGGACCGAATCGTTTTTAATGTCGAAAAAATAGGTCAGACTGTTTTATGGAGTAGATCGTGCATGGCTTTGGTCAGCCGATCGATTGACACGGGTTTGGTGATGAAAAAATCAATTCCGAAATTTTCCGCATTTTCCATTGTGACGGTTTGGTCATATCCGGACATCATGATGACGGGGATTTCCGGTCTGATTTCATGGATGGCTTTAATGAGCTGAGCGCCATTCATTTTTGGCATTGTCTGGTCGGTCAGAATGATCTGATATTTATCCGGGTCAGCCTTAAAGGCTTCCAACGCTTCCAATGCGCTGTTGAAACTGTCGAAGCAGTAGCCGACATCTTCAAGGAGTTCTTCCAGAAAATTAGTATTAAGAAGTTCATCATCAACGATCAGGGCACATTCCATATTGCCTTCAAAAATTTCCTCTGCCGCGGGCATGCTGGCGACCGGCTGATCACTGACGGGGAGATATATAGTAAAGGTACTTCCTTCGCCAAGGATGCTTTTAACGAAAATATCACCTTTGTGATCCTGAACGATGGCATGCACCATTGCGAGGCCCAGACCGGTTCCTTTGCCGCTTTCTTTCGTCGTGTAGAAGGGATCAAATATTCGGGTAAGGGTCTGTTCGTCCATGCCGTGTCCGGTGTCGCTGATCGAAATTTTGATATGCGGTCCGACGTTTAATATAGGGGATGTATCCGCGATTTCAGTTTGCAGCATGCAATGTTCCATGCTCACGCGAAGGGTGCCACCATCTTTTTCCATTGCCTGATTGGCATTTGTACAAAGGTTCAGGACCAACTGTTGAATTTGTGTGTGATCAACAAGAACTGGCGGGCAATCTTTGGGGATGCTGAGTTCGATATCGATATTGGATGGCTGTGTGGCCTTAATCAGTTGCAGGGTATCTTCCAAGATGGGGGCAAGGAAGCGACTTTCCATTTCACTTTCGCTGCGTCGGGAGAAACTGAGGATTTGTTTAATCATGTCGGCCCCTCGTTTTGCCGACTTTGCAATTTGAGTGATCCGTTCGTGGTTGGGGCTGTCTTTGTCAATACGCGCTGACAGTAACGAGGCATACCCTAAAATAGGGGTTAGAATATTGTTGAAATCATGCGCAATGCCGCCAGCCAGTGTACCGATGGTTTCCATTTTCTGGGCTTGGCGGAGTTGCTGTTCTAGTTTCTTTTGTTTTGTTTCTTGTTCACGACGTTTTGTAATGTCGGTGATGAAGGCAACCGTGCGTGCTTTGGCGCTTTTTTCATATGGTAATTTGGACAGGTTGATTTCGACGGGAACGCGTTTCCCATCGCAACGTCTCAATCGTAATTCGTAAGTCCGGTGCGGGCGGTTGTTATCCTGTCTGAAATAATCGGACAAAATATCCATATCATCGGGATAGATAAATTTTGATAAAGGGGAAAAGAGCATTTCCTCGCGACTGTAACCTAAAAGCTGACAAAGCGAGGAATTGATATCAACCAGTTCCATTTTATCGATTTCTATAATGGCGAAGCCTTCTGATGTGGCTTCGATAATTGCGCGTAAACTGCCTTCGGTTGCTTTCAAGGCATCCTCGGCTTTTTTACGCGCGGTAATATCCTGCCCGGAACTCAGGATGCCGATTGTTTTACCATCGCGATTAACTTCGCGGGCGTTGTGCCAGAAAATACGCCGACGTTCCCCTCGTTTGGTGATGATGTCATTTTCCAGATAGCTGGAAGGGGTCAGATTTTTAAGCTGGCTATTCTGGGTGAAAAAAAGATTGTTGAAAATACGCAAGGTATTGGCGCGATTTTCACGTGGGATTGCGGTTTCAAACCAGTTTTTCCCGATAATGTCATCGGCTGTGCACCCCATGACATCAAGACCGCGTTGGTTGATCTTGATGACGCATCCCTCCATATCAAGGCGCAGAATGATGGCTTCGGCAATTTGCAGGAAGCGTTCATTTTCTTCTTTTTGGCGTTTGAGTTCGCTTTCAGCTTTTTCTTTTTCCTTCAGGTGTGAGCCGATAACGCTCAACATGTTTGTACCGCTCAAGGTCACGCCTTCAAATTCTGTTCCTTTGAGCGCCGGGGAAAGCGTGAGTTGACTTTGACTGGGGGCTTGTGGATCGATATGGGTAAAATCATCGGCCAGACGCTGCAAGGGGCGAGTGACACGGTTGTGAAAAACATAAAACAGGAAAATGGCAATCAGGAAGCTTTGAACCAGTGCCAATCCTAAAATAATCAGAGCGCGTTTGAAAAAAGCCTCCGCCGTTTGATGGGGGACGACCTCAATATATAAACTCCCGATACTTTTATCGGGTTCGCGTTCCATATGTAAGTCGATTGTATAGGCGTACTTCGGTTTGAAAAGCAGTTCGGAAATTGTGGCGAAGGGCAGGGCACCTCTGTAGCGTTCCAGTGTGGACATAATGGTGTTGTTTTCATCGCGAATGGTCACGCTGGAAATAGGAGGGAAGGCAAATAAACCGTTTGCAATCTCGACGGCGAGCCCGGCGTCAAAGGTATAGACGGCACGAACAGCAGCTTTTTCAACCGATCCTAATAAACTTGCAATTTGGTCATTAAAATTGTCCAGACGCTGTCGATAATCCCAGACAACAAGCAAGCTGCCGATGATAAGGCCCAGACATAAAGTCAACAGAACAATGGTTCTGGCCATTCGATAAGCAATGGTATGTTGGGTCTGGATCAAAGATAAACTCGCATGTGGACGAAATTTGAAGGAGTATTAAACTTTCATGGCGGCTATCAGTGCAAGTTGTTTTTCATATTCTGCTTTAAATGGCTGGAATAATAAACATCGATTCTTGCCCAATTAGCCAATGAGGAGGGAACTTTACGCGACTTCCGAGGGGAATTATTTAAAAAAAGAAGCTTTTTTAAATAATTGCAGGCTTTGTTATCTGACAAAGATAGACGCGCTCATAAAAGCACGTTAGGGTGTGTAAAACTGTTTTACATAAATAAATAATTGGTAGGCTTAATGTACCTATGGGGCAGATAAGAAAAGTTAAAGTATCCACCGGGATTGAATGGGTAGAAGTGCCAGAGGCTGGTGTCTTCATGTTATGTGGCTGTCCGCCTGACAGCGTCAAACATTTGATGAAATGTGGATTAATTGTCCCGACGGAACGGGCTGGATGGTCGTTTGAAACTGGCCCCAATGTAATTTTATTGTCCGATGTGATTTTGCAAAACGGCAGTTTTACCAACATGGCTGAGTTTCCAGTTCTGCAGATGTTATATCGCCAAGGTACACTGATACCGAACCATCCCAACAATACAGGTACAAAACCGATGTTGGTCGGCGCACAGGATCAAATTGATGCGCAGATGGAATATATCTATCGCGGAAATTATGGTCTGGTCAGCGAAGAAGAACTGATCAAGGGGGGGACCACATCAGACGAAGCGAAAGACATGATGCGCATGAAATTGCGCTTTGCGTTTGGCGCCATCCATCATCCCAGTGCTTTGCTTGATCATCGGGTGGTTAAAGAAGATGCGGTTGAAATAAAAAACGGTGTCTTTGTCAAACGCCTGTCACTCAATAAATTCGAAGTCAGCTATGAAGATGAAACCGTTCAGGTTGATCTTAATTTGGATGCGGATGCCCATTATGTACCGTCCTATCCGCTGAATTATCACGAGATTGACCGGGACAGCTTCTCGGTTATTCATTCCGGGGACGGGGACGGCTGGGATGTTAATCGCCCGACCATGTCCAGTGTCATTATGTATCAGGGAAAAATCTATCTGGTGGATGCCGGGCCGAATGTGCGGGTGACGTTGCAGGCCCTTGGGATCGGGATTAGCGAAGTGGACGGGATTTTTCATACCCATTCCCATGATGACCATTTTGCCGGATTACCCGCCTTTATTCGATCTGATCGCAAAATTAATTATTATGCAGCACCTTATGTACGTGCGTCTGTGGCGAAAAAATTATCTGCCTTGCTGTCGATTGATGAAAGTCGATTTGAAGATTTCTTCAATATTCACGATTTAAAAGTGGATGAATGGAATGATATCGAAGGATTGGAAGTGCGTCCGCGCATGTCGCCTCATCCGGTTGAAACCGCTATTCTTCAATTCCGCGCCCTAGGGCCAGAAGGATATAAAACATACGGTCATTATGCCGATATTGTGTCCTTGCAAGTCTTGAAGGATATGATCAATGAAGACGAAAAAGTCCCTGGTGTGTCTCAAGCCTTTTTTGATCGGGTTAAAGGGCATTATCTGGAAGAAATGGACGTTAAAAAAATCGATATCGGCGGTGGATTGATCCACGGGGAGTCAGATGATTTCAGGGATGATCCGTCCGGTAAAATTATTCTGTCCCATACGGCACGCCCCTTAACGGTTGATCAACGCGAAATCGGGTCGGGTGCACCGTTCGGAACAAGTGATGTATTGATCCCGTCCTTTCAGGATAACACCAGACGTTATGCCTATGCTTATTTGCGCAATTATTTCCCGACTGTGCCGACCCATGCGTTACGCACGTTGATGAATTCCACCTTGATGACGTTCAACCCGGAAACCATTCTGTTTAAAGAAGGGGAAAAGGTTGATAATATTTATCTTTTGCTGACTGGTGCGGTGGAGATGATTAAAACATCCAGCAATTTGCATGCACTGGCGTCAGCAGGGTCGCTGGTTGGGGAAATTGCCGCCATCCATCAATTGCCCCTGATGGAAACCTACCGCGCGACGACTTTTGTACGCGCTATGAAAATCCCGGCGACACTCTATCGTAATATTGTTGAAAAATATCAGCTGTTTGAAGATATCCTACGCCTGATGGAAGGCCGTGAATTTTTGCAAAACACGCGGGTCTTTGGTGAGGCCCTGTCTTACAGTACGCAAAACCGGATTGCTGACGAGATGACGGCTCATCACCTTTTTGCCGGTGATGAATATGCACCTCTTAAAAAAGAAGGGCTTGCGATTGTCAAAGAAGGCAAGGCACGTCTTTATTGCGGGAAGCGTTTTATTGAAGAAATCGGCCGGGGCGATATTTTTGCAGAAGACAGTGTTGTCGGTAATCGCCGCAGCAAGCATCATATCGAAATAGACGACAGTTTTGAATTCTGTACGATTCCGACGACCATTTTACAGGATATCCCGATTGTGCAATGGAAGCTGATTGAAAGTTTCGAGCGCCGCCGCCATATCGCCATGTCTTAGCCTTGTCGGGCGAAGGCGTCGAATAGGGCTTTGGCTTTGGTCAGGGTTTCTTCATATTCGTCTTGGGGGGACGAATCAGCAACAATGCCACCGCCCACCTGAATACAGACGGTTTTGTCTTTAAACAAAACGGTGCGGATGACGATGTTGGTATCCATACTGCCGTCAAATCCGATATAGCCGATGGCCCCGCAATAAACCCCGCGTGGGCAGCGTTCCAGCTCGGAAATGATTTCCATTGCGCGCACTTTGGGGGCACCGGTAATGGACCCGCCGGGAAAAGCGGCACATAACAGGTCAATCCCATCATAGGTGTTTTCCAGTTCCCCGGTGATGGTGGAAACAAGGTGATGCACACTGGCAAAAGAATGAACCGTGCACAGTTCGGGGACATGTACGCTATGGGGTTTGCAAACCCGTGACAGGTCATTGCGCAACAAATCGACAATCATGGTGTTTTCGGCACGGTCTTTTTCGCTGTTCGCCAGTTCCGTTGCGTGGGCTTGATCTTGGGCAGCATCCGGGTGGCGTGCCCGTGTTCCTTTAATCGGGCGTGTTTCGACTTGCCTCCCCTCACGCTTTAAGAAACGTTCCGGGGATGAGGACGCAATGCAGAAATCCCCGAAATTCAGATAAGCAGAAAACAGGGCCGGGTTAATTTTGCGTAAGTTCAGATAAAATGCAAATGGGTCGATATCGTCAGGTCGTTCCCCTTTGAAACGCTGTGTCAGATTGGCCTGAAAAATGTCACCTGCATGGATGTAATCAATGACAGACTGCACAGCCGCAATATATTCGTCTTTTTGAAAACCGGACTTCCAGTCTAAGGAGCAAGGTTTAAAAGTGGGAAGGGGGAGGCAATTCTCCAACAATTGAGATTTGAGCCAATAAGCACGATCTTCATTGAAGAGGGAGAATATCCACGCCTGTTTTAAATGATGGTCAAAGGCAGCAATCACATCGTAAAAACCAAGGCAAATATCGGGAACGCTTAAATCGTCTTTGGCTTGAGACGGAATTCTTTCAATTTGATGAAGAAGTTCATAGCCAAAATAGCCGACAATACCCCCTTGAAACGGGGGCAGGTTCGGATGCCTTTCAAAGGAATAAGAGGCGAGTTTTTCTTTTAGTTTTGCAAAACTGTTTTGATCGTGCGTAAACGTTTCAAACGGATCGATGGCGATAAAACTGTAACGCCCTTGTTCAATATCGAACATGGCGGAATCCAGCAATTGCGCAAAAGGTGTGTTTGCGTGCGGGGCAAACAGGATTGCGGGATCACCATAGGGGATTTCTATATAAAAGGGCCGTTTCATAAATCGCTTCTTACACGAAAGCGACTTGGCTTGTCGAGAAGAGTCAGCTATGAAAGGGGCCGACCTGTTTTTATGCGAAGGAAAAACCGATGCCCAAGCAATTTCGCTGTCACCTGTTCTGGTGTGGACACGAACGCGACGACCCAACAAAGCCGTCCTGTGCAAAGCGCGGTTCAATGGATATCGGGATGAAATTAAAACAGGCTATGCGTGATCGTGGTTTGCGCGAAGAAGTCGCCGTGACCAAGTCCGGTTGCCTCGGTCAATGTAGTGTCGGCCCGGCTATGATCGTTTATCCGGAAGGTGTCTGGTACAGCGTCCCAACCCTTGAAGACGCAATGGAAATTCTGGATAGCCATCTGGAAAAGGGCGAGATCGTCGAACGCCTGGTGATCAGGGATTAAGTCGCTTAATCTTAGCACTGGGTTCCCGCTTTCGCGGGAATGACAGGATGTTTCACCATCCTCGTCACCTTTGTCCTCCCCGTGAAAACGGGGACCCAGTGGTGTCCGTTTGCGCATACATGATTTTCTTATGCGGTGACGATCAAATCGGCGTTCAAGATTTCATCGATAACCTTATCCCATTCCTCAGTGCTGAGGGGCTTGTTCAGATCAATTACGGGGGCGTTTGCGGCTTCAATGATGATGTCAGCGTCTTCAAACAGGCCGGTGTTTAAGGTCAGGATCTTCATTTTAGAAACTCACCACTCTGTCGGCTTTGGCGATTAAGGCCCCGAGGTTCTGACACGGTGTTGTGCCCGGAATGTCGGGGATCAGGCTTTGGGGGCTAATTTCGGCCAATTCAAACATTTCGTGATTTTCCACTTTACCATTTATGGCTAAAGGGGCGTCTTTCATAAAGACGAAATCCACAGTGTTGTTGCGGATGGTTAAACCGGCGGCGACCCGAATGGCTTCGCGTACATCGCGGCGTGCCAGTACAAGGATGTGTTTGCTCATAGACTGATCACCTTGTCGGCCTTGGCGACCAACCCGCTGTGATGAAACTGACTGCCGAGATCGACGGGGCAATCAAGGCCATCCATATGATCTTTCCATGCCTCGGCACAGACGACGGCCTCAATACAGTTTGAGGCCACCAGATCACCAAAGGCATCGTCTTTTAAGGTTTTGACACCTTGCCCGGTGAAAAAACACCCCCAATCAAGGTCGGCACGCACGCAGGCCTCGCCCAACGGGGTGGCGATTGTGCCAGCATCGGCACTTGAAATTACAAGCAGCAGGTCCATTGTCTTTTAAATCGTTTTCGGTTAGTGTGCGCCGCCTTGATAGCACTATTCACACCAAAGGGGAACCGTATGAAAGTCGATGATTTCGACTTTGACCTGCCGCGCGACTCAATTGCGCAGCGTCCAGTCAGCCCGCGCGACGCGTCAAAACTTTTGCGCATCGATGCGGATTTAAGCGACCATATCTTTAAAGACCTTCCTGATTTATTGCGCGAAGGCGATCTTTTGGTGATCAATAATACCCGCGTGATCCCGGCGCGCCTGAAAGGCAAGCGTGGTGAGGCAAACGTGGAAGTCACCCTTCATAAGCATGAAGGTGACGGTACATGGATTGCCTTTGCCAAGGGCGCGAAGAAACTGAAACCGGGTCAAGTGATTACGTTTGATGACGATTTTAGCGCAGATGTGGTGGATAAAGACGGCGGCGAAGTGACATTGAAATTCAACTGCGCCGGTGCGGCCTTGATGGAAGCCCTGGAAGCTCACGGCGGCATGCCGCTGCCCCCTTATATCAAGCGCGAAGGTTTGGCGGACGAACGTGATAAATCCGATTACCAGACCATTTTTGCCAAGGAAGAAGGTGCGGTTGCGGCGCCAACCGCCGGATTGCATTTTACCCCGGATCTGTTTGAAAAACTGGAGGCCAAAGGCGTGCAAAAAGCTTACGTGACTTTGCATGTCGGTGCCGGGACATTTTTACCGGTTAAAGTGGATGATGTGAAAGACCACAAAATGCATGCCGAATTTGGTGTTGTCCCACAGGAAACGGTCGATTTGGTCAATCAGACACGGGCTAAAGGGGGGCGGGTGATTGCGGTTGGGACGACATCCTTGCGCCTGTTGGAAAGTGCGGCCCCTGAAGTTGGCAAACTGGCCGCATTCGAAGGGGATACCGATATTTTCATTACACCGGGATATGAATTTAAGATCGTTGATATGCTGACGACGAATTTCCATTTACCGCGCTCGACCCTTTTTATGCTGGTCAGTGCCTTTGCCGGGTTTGAGCGGATGAAAAAAGCCTATTCTTATGCGATTGAAAAAGGCTATCGTTTTTATTCTTATGGCGATGGTTCATTGTTGAGCCGCCATGACCAAATTGGTGATTGATAGATGACGGATACATTTAAGTTTGAATTGCTGGGCACCGATGGCAAAGCCCGTCGCGGGCGTGTTCATACCGCACATGGTGCGATTAACACGCCGGCCTTTATGCCGGTGGGCACGGCGGCAACTGTAAAGGCGATGATGCCAGAATCGGTGGCGGAAACAGGGGCGGAAATCCTGTTGGGCAATACCTATCATTTGATGTTGCGCCCCGGTGCTGAACGCATTGAAAAACTGGGTGGCCTGCACAAGTTTATGAATTGGGATAAACCGATTTTGACGGACAGTGGCGGCTTTCAGGTGATGAGTTTGGCACAGCTTCGTAAAATCACCGAAGAAGGTGTTCGTTTTCGTTCCCATATCGATGGGGCCTACTACGATCTGACACCGGAAAGTTCAACGGAAATTCAGCGCCAGCTTGATGCCGATATCACCATGTGTTTTGATGAATGTCCGGCCTTGCCGGCCCCGAAAGAACGGGTGAACGAAGCCATGCAGTTGTCCATGCGCTGGGCGCGACGCTCGCGGGAGGCCTTTACCCATCGTCCCGGCTATGGTCAATTTGGGATCGTACAGGGCGGTACGGAAAAAGATTTACGTGAAGAGTCCGTTGAAAAATTGACCGAGATTGGCTTTGAAGGTTATGCCATTGGCGGTTTGGCTGTGGGTGAAGGGCAGGAATTGATGTTTTCCACCCTTGATTTCACCACACCTGTGATGCCGACGGATAAGCCACGCTACCTGATGGGTGTGGGCAAGCCTGATGATTTAGTCGGGGCGGTTGCACGCGGTGTCGATATGTTTGACTGTGTGTTACCAAGCCGATCTGGGCGCACGGCAGAAGCGTGGACGCGGCGCGGTTCTGTCAATCTGCGCAATGCACGCCATAAAGATGATCCGCGTCCCTTGGATGAACACTGCACCTGTCCGTGTTGTAAAAATTATTCGCGTGCCTATCTGTACCACCTGACCAAAACCAAAGAAATTTTGGGCTTGATGCTGCTGACATGGCACAATTTGCATTACTATCAAGAATTAATGGCGGGCATGCGCAAAGCCATTGAAGAAGAAACATTTGATAAATTTGTCGTCGATTTCCACGCGTTGCGTGAACAAGGCGATATTGAGGCCTTACTATGAGTGATCAAACCATCTACGCCAACCTTGAACAACTCGGTTCTTCGACCGAAACCCCAACTAACCCGGATGAAGCCAAGCTGGAAGCGGTGAAAAACCCGCACCCGGGCACAGATTATCTGGTGCGTTTTACCTGCCCTGAATTTACATCACTTTGCCCGGTGACGGGCCAACCGGATTTTGCCCATATCGTTATTGATTATATTCCAGAAGATTTACTGGTGGAAAGTAAGTCTCTGAAAGTCTTTTTGACATCGTTCAGAAATCACGGTGACTTTCACGAAGCTTGTACGGTCGGGATTGCCAAACGTCTGGTCGATCTGTTGAAGCCAAAATGGTTGCGTATCGGTGGTTATTGGTACCCACGCGGTGGCATTCCGATTGACGTTTTTTGGCAAACAAGCGAAGCCCCCAAGGGGGTTTGGATTCCAGATCAAGATGTGCCCGGTTATCGTGGGCGAGGATAATAGGAAATAAATTTTATGTTAAAACTTTTTTATCTGCCGGATACGGCTTCACTCGCCCCGCATATTATTCTCAACCGTTTAGGCGTTGCCCATGAATTGATCCAGATGGGCAAGGATGACGGCAGCCTTGCGGACGAAGACTATCTGAAGATCAATCCCAATCGACGTGTGCCAACTTTGATTGATGGGGATCTGGTGTTGTTTGAATCGGCGGCAATTTGCCTGCATTTGGCTGATAGTGATCCCGATAGCGGCCTGATGCCGCCCTTAGGCAGTGCGAAGCGGGCAACAGCTTATAAATGGTTGGTCTTTATGACCAATTCCATTCAGGCCGATATGATGCTTTATTTTTATAAAGAACGTTTTTCAAAGACCGCGCAAGGGGCGGAAGAAGTCCGTGATGTTGCCATTGAACGTGTCAGCACATTTATGAGCCGCCTTGACGATGCCCTGTCGGATGGGCGCCCGTTTTTATGCGGTGGACAGAAAACCATCGTGGAAGATTATCTTCTGATGCTGGGACGCTGGTTTGTGCAAATGGGGCAGGAAGAAAAGCTGAAATCTATGGCCCATCTTTACGCGTTGTTGTGCGTTTTAGAAGAGGACCACTTTGTTCAACAGACTTATGATGTGGAAGGTTGCCAGCCCCTGTTTCGGTTCTAAAATTCTACACAGACTTTGCCGAAGTGCTGACCGCTTTCCAGATATTTAAACGCGCTCGGCACTTCTTTGAAGTTGAACGTCTGATCAATGACCGGCTTGATATTGTGTTTTTCCATGAAGGCGGTCATGCGTTCAAAGGCGGTTTTTGATCCGACGGTCACCCCTTGAATGCGGATGTTGCGCATCAAGATCATCGGCAAGGGGATGCTGGATGTATTGGCCCCTGTTAAAACACCGATCAGGCTGATATGCCCGCCGATCCGTGTGGCGCGAATGGATTGTTCCAACGTTTGTGCCCCACCCAATTCGATAATATGATCAGCGCCTTCGGACCAGACTTTCTTAACTTCTTGGCGCCAAACAGGGTGGTCGTAATAATTGACCGTGTAATCAGCGCCCAATTCTTTGGCGCGTTCCAGTTTTTTGTCACTGGATGATGTGATCAGAACTTGTGCGCCAGCCGCCTTGGCAAACAACAGGGCGAACAAGGCGACACCACCTGTGCCTTGAATAACCACGCAATCACTGGACGACAGTGCAGATTGTTCAAACAGGGCACTCCAGGCGGTCACGGCTGCGCATGGCAAGCTGGCGGCTTCAAGGTCGCTGAGGTAATCCGGGATGGGGACGCAGGCGTTTTCACTGACGACCATATATTCCCTGAGTGTCCCATCGTAGGCCCCACCCAAGGCCTGTGGGATGACAGAGGGGCGCGCCGGGCCATCTGTCCAATCAGGGAAAAAAATTGGACAGACACGTGCACCGACTTCGAACCTGTTGGTATTCGGCCCACATTCCACAACATATCCTGCGCCGTCGGAACAGGGGATCAAAGGGGTTTTGACTGTTTTGCCATAAGCGCCTGCGACCGTCACAAGGTCACGGTAGTTCAAGGAGGCTGCCGTCATTTTGACAAGGATCTGTCCGGGATTAAGCTTTGGTGCGGGAAGATCGACAAGATTAAGATTTTCAAGACCGAATGTCTTCTCGATTTGCCACGCTTTCATAAAAATTCTCTCTTTGTTGGATGGTTCAAAAAACTGCCTTGATTTAAACATGATTTGGCATAAATGTTGAAGCGTTCGTTTCAAGAAAATGGAAAGAAAATGATTAAACTGGTTGGTCTTAAAAATTGCGATACATGCCGTAAGGCAAAGAAATGGCTGGAAAATGAAGGGATTTCTTTTCAGTTCCACGATGTACGACAAGATGGTCTTGATCAAGATGATGTCACTGCATGGGCCGCGCAATTGGGATGGGAAGTGTTGTTGAACAAGCGTGGTACAACGTGGCGTAATCTGTCTGAGGATCAAAAAAATGATGTGGATGAGACCAAGGCCATTGCCTTGATCCTTGAAAATCCGGCATTAATGAAACGTCCGGTTTTCGTTTGTGAAAACGAAATTTCACTGGGTTTCAAGCAAGAACAAATCAACGAACTTCAAAAATACAAATAACTAAATTATGTTAGGTTAGGGAATAAAAAATGTCCAATCTCACTGGTGCGCAGCTGTTGGTCGAACAGCTTTCTTTGCATGGTTCCGATAAAATCTTTGGTGTCCCCGGCGAAAGCTATCTGGCGGTACTCGATGCCCTTTATGATGCCGATGGTCTGGATTTTATCACGTGCCGTCAAGAAGGCGGCGCAGCCATGATGGCAGAAGCTTATGGCAAACAAACCGGAAAACCCGGGATTTGTATGGTGACGCGCGGCCCCGGTGCAACCAACGCTTCTGCCGGTGTACATGTGGCGTTTCAGGATTCCACGCCGATGATCCTGTTTATTGGGCAAGTGGCCCGCGACATGATGGACCGGGAAGCTTTTCAGGAAATTGATTATCGCCGGATGTTCGGTCAAATGGCGAAATGGGTGGCCCAAATTGATGATGCGGACCGTATCCCTGAATATATCGCGCGTGCTTATCAAACAGCGGTGTCGGGTCGCCCCGGTCCCGTGGTACTGGCGTTACCGGAAGATATGCTGAGTGGCCCGGCAAAACGGGGGCCGGACCTTGCCCCTTATTGTGTGCCACAATCCTATCCTGCCCCGCAAGATATGGATCGTGTGAAAGATATGTTGAGAGCCGCAGAAAAACCTCTTCTAATCGTTGGTGGCGGGGGATGGTCCCGATCGGTTCAAGCTGATCTGGAGGCTTTTTGTCAACGTGAAAAATTACCTGTTGCGGCCTCTTTTCGCTGTCAGGATTATATCAATAACGATCTGGCCTGTTATGCGGGCCATGTTGGGATTGGGATTGATGCGAATTTGGCAAAATCCATTGATGACAGTGACTTGTTGATTGTTCTGGGCGCGCGTTTGGGCGAAATGACGACCAATGGTTACGAGGTTATCCAGCCACCGAAAACCAAGCAAAAATTAATCCATATCTATCCGCAGGCAGAAGAATTGGGCCGTGTCTACCAACCTGATCTGGCGATTGTTGCGACCATGTCTTCTTTTGTGAAGGCTTTGTCTGATTGTGCGTTTGATCAGCAATCCATATGGTCGCCTTGGCAATCTGAATTGCGTGTGAATTACGAAAAATTCAGCACCCTGCTCGCTCATCGTGGTGATGTTCAAATGTGCGATGTGGTTGCTTATATCCGTCAACAATTACCCGATAATACCACCATCACCAATGGTGCGGGGAATTATGCGATCTGGACCCATCGTTTTTTTGCCTATCGCGAATATGGCAACCAGCTTGCACCGACGTGTGGTTCTATGGGCTACGGTTTACCGGCGGCGATTGCAGCAGCAACCCTTGATCCTGAAAAAACGGTTGTCTGCATGGCGGGGGATGGTTGTTTTATGATGACCTGTCAGGAATTTGCTACGGCTGTTCAATATGGATTGAAGCTGATCGTAATTGTGGTCAATAACGGGAAATACGGCACAATCCGCATGCATCAGGAAAAACGTTTTCCGGCAAGAATATCGGGAACGACTCTGCAAAATCCGGATTTTTCTGCAATGGCAACGGCCTTTGGTGGATTCGGAGTCCGGGTGGAAAAGAACGAGGATTTTGCTACTGCATTTGAAGGTGCTCAAAATTTCGAAGGTCCGTCATTGATTGAAATTATTATTGATAATCAAGTGATTACGCCTTCTCAGACAATTGATGACCTACGTTGTTAACTTATAGGTTGATACCTATCGTTTTGAATAAAGTCGTCTAAGCTCAAACAAATGCCTTTGAGGCTTCTGGATATGCCTTTTTCATCATAATTGATTGCATTCTATCGTATTTTATAGTCAGGCAAATATGTCGTCCTGGAGAGGGTGTCTCCATGACGCTAACTGACATGGAGATTTACGATGGCTGACGATGATGTCAAAAAACCGGAAGACCAAGATGGTTCTGGCAACGATTCCGGCGTGACAACCGGTTCACAAGAAGATGCGACGGTTTTTGATGAGCTGACCTCGCTGCAGGATGTTGAGGATATAAACCTCGGTGGCCAGATGCAGGGCAAGGAAAACGCCGAAAGCGGAGCTGTCTATCAGGAAGACATGGGTTATATGGCTTCTGTCCACCAGGGTGGTTTTTCAACTGAGCAGGATGTTATTGACGGTATTCTTCCGGATGAAGACGATGCCTTCAAAAGCGACGAAGGCATCTATATCGACGATGAAGATAGTTTACGTGATCTGGGGGACAGTAACGGTGGCCCCCGTGATCGTCGTGAACTTGGGCAAAGACGCGAAGAAGTTGAGGATGATGAACAGGCCAGAGAACCGCGCGAACGCGCTGAAGCACCTGAGCTAGCCCCCGCAGACCCGAATGCCATTGACGGTTCTGTTGACACCCTCGATGTATTTGCCGCACCCATCGAAGATGACTTGATTGTTGAAGAAGAAGAAACTGCTCCGGTTGAAGAAGAAGACATTATTGAGGAAGAGCCTCTTACTCTACCGAAAGATTTTCTGGATAGTATTATTGGGCAGGACCCTGATGATCCCAATGGACAGCCCGGTCCGGAAAAACCGATCATTATCCGCGAAGAAGATATCATCAAGGCCATTGGTCCATTCGACGATATCGATATTGACGCTTTCTATGAAAATACCAGTTCCTATTTGGGGGATGGTACCAACGGAACGGAAGATGCCGCCCAAACATTGGCCGCCGGAATTAAGGAAGGTAATGAGGAAGGCGATGGTCGGATCGTTCTGGAATATGACGATAATGGCCTGCGTATTTGGAAAATTTATACGGGCTTTGAACAGCAAGATAGCGATATCGGCCTGAATGTAACCATTACACGCAATGGTCAAACAGCCACTGCATCTGACACTTTCTCTTGGGATGTGGATAACACGCTTGACGATGATAATGCAGCACTCGATTGGAATCAGACCGTAAATATCGATGTTTTGAGCAATGATACGCTTTATGATAATAACATCGATTTCGCTAATGGTGCCAAAGCAGATGCCGGTGTTATTACCAAAATTAATGGTCAAGATGCCGAAGTTGGTAAACCAATTGACCTGATTGTTGATGGCACCAAAGTCGCGACTTTGACCCTGAATGAAAACGGTACGATCAACTACGATCCCGAGATCCGTGAAGAAGCCAGTTATTCGTTTGAATATGAAGTCACCGATGATAACGGCGAAACGAAAACAGCCAGTGTCACGGTTGATGTGGATGGCAATGCGGCACCGGATGTCCGCGCCACGCATTTGCCCGGTGGAACAGAATATCAAGAATATACGCTGACTAAAGAACAACTACTCGCCAATGCAACGGACGCGGATGGCGATACACTTAGTATCACGTCTGTCACCGGGCGTGATGATGTGACCATCGTTGATAATGGCGATGGCACCTGGACAATTACGTCTGATGAAGAGGGATTGGAAGCCATCACCTTCACCGTGTCTGATGGTATCGAAGAAACAACTCAGACAACCACAATCAATTTCGCCGATGTGGATAATACGGCGAACGATGATGCGGCGAGCGTGGCGGAAGACAGCACGAAGACCATTAATGTACTTTCCAACGATCAGATTAGAGATGGCGGTGTTCTCAGCGATGTGTCTCAACCGGAAAACGGCGAAGTCACATTTGAATCTGATGGCACGGTGACTTACAAACCGAACCCGGATTTCCATGGAACGGAAACCTTCACTTATACGTTGACCGATGAAGATGGCGAGACGGTAACTGCCACCGTGATCATGACGGTGAGCCCGGAAAATGACATTCCTGTGTTAAATGCTATTCATTTACCAGACGGGACGGAATATCAGGAATATACAGTTACCGAAGAACAGCTCCTTGCTGCTGCGTCCGATGTGGATGGCGATGCGCTGAGCGTCACGGGTGTGTCCGGCAGTTCCAACCTCGTCGTAACAGATAACCACGACGGCACTTGGACGATTATCTCTGATGAAGAAGGTTTAGAGGCGATTACCTTCACGGTGTCTGATGGCACCGCTGAAGTTACTCAAACAACAGCGATTAAATTTGCTGACGTGGATAATACGGCCACTGATGATTCCGCGACTTTGGCGGAAGATGGCAGCAAAACCATCAATGTTATGTCCAATGATGATATTAATGATGGTGGTATCTTAAGCGGTGTCACCCAACCGGAAAATGGAACAGTTGCGTTTTCTGGAAACGGAACTGTTACCTATACACCACATCAGGATTTCAACGGGACCGATACCTTCACCTATACCATCACCGATGAAGACGGCGAGACGGTCACCGCGACCGTGACCATGACGGTTAATCCAGAGAATGATGATCCGATTGCGGTTGATGATATTACGGTCACTGAGGAAGATCAGGCCGTAACAATTGATCTGTTAGATAATGACAGTGACATTGATGGCGATAGCCTGAGCATTACACAAGTGGATGGTCAGGATATTGCAGCCGGTCAAACCATAACCTTGTCTGACGGGTCCGGTACGGTGACCTTGAATGCGGATGGGACGGTTAGTTTTGACCCGACCGATGATCTGAATGGGGATGTGAACTTTAGTTACACCATTTCTGACGGTCAGGGCGGGACAGATACTGCAACTGCTACGGTGACGATTGATGCGGTCAATGATGGTCCGGTTGCGACCGATGATAGCTTCAGCGGTAACGAAGATACGACCATTACCTTTAGTGCCACTGATTTGTTAGGCAATGATAGCGATGTGGATAGCACTGGATTGTCTATCGCCCAGATCAACGGGGTCAGTCTGGATAACTTCCCGGCGGAAGGTATGGATCTTGGCAATGGAACGCTGACATTTAACAGTGCGGATAATACCTTTAGCTTCGCCCCGACCGAAGATTGGAGCGGGACAGAAACCTTGAGTTATACCGTAACTGATGGTGACGGTGGATCTGCACAGGCCAATATCGCATTGAACGTGGATGGTGTTGCCGATACGCCTGATCTTGCGGTTTCATTGGTTGAAAGCGGTCATACGGGTGACAGCGTCACGGTGACCTTCCAAGATACGAATGCCGGATATCACAATACCTATGGGTATTATATTCTGGATGAAAACGGTGAGCCGAGCACAGGGCAAATTATCTTTGCCGACCTGCATGATCAAAGTCAGGGCGATAGCTTTGTTTTGGACGGGGTTGATCAGGACCGTGTTGGTTTCTTCCTATTGTCTGATGGCGATGGTGAAAACACAGGCCTGAGCAATGGCATGGATGTGACTTTCCAACAGGATGCTGCCGGGAATTGGCAGGTTGTTGCGGATGGGAACGTCCTTGAACATGACAATAACGGTGGCCTGTATTTCAGTGATGAAGAGTTCAATGCGGATGATCTGGATCATTCGTTTGATGATAGCGATGTCATTGGAACGCAAAACTGGGAAGATCAGGCCAGCCAGTATGGCGGTAATGATTTTGATTTTAATGATGCATCGTTCAATGTGGACTGGGATACGTCAAATTCCGAAACCACATATGATGTCAATATTTCGGCCGCGATCACTGATGATGATCTTTCTGAAAGCCTGACTGTAACGATTGAAGATTTCCCAGAAGGCGCGACCTTTAATATGGGTGAAATCGTTGACGGAACGTTGGTCATCAGCGGAGATGATCTGAACCGTCTGGAAGATTTGACCATGACGGTGACAGGTGATGTTGCGGACTTCCAAATCAATGTGACGGCGACAGCGACAGAACCGAATGGATCAACAGCCAGCACATCGCTGACAGTCAGTTCCAGCTTTGATCCGGATGCGATTGATGACACGGGTTCCGTGACAGAAGGTCAAAGCATTACGATGGATGTGGTTGCCAATGATGTCGCGGGTGACAGTGAAAGCCTGAATATTGTTGAAATTAATGGGCAGTCTGTTGAAGCCGGTGATAGCGTGAATGTTAATCACGGTACGGTGACATTGAACGAAGATGGCTCCATTACCTTTGCTGCCGATAATGGCTACGAAGGGCCTGCTGATTTCACTTATACGGTTTCTGATGGGCAGGGTACAGATACGGCCACGGTCAATCTGGACATTACCGATGGGAATATTGCCCCGGTTGCCGGTGATGACACAGCAACCACGAATGAAGATACATCTGTTGTGATTGATCTGCTGGATAATGACAGCGATGCCAATAATGATGCACTGAGCATTACCCAGATCGATGGTCAGGACGTGAATGTCGGTGAAACGATAACGCTGTCGGATGGGTCAGGTCAGGTAACGCTGAATAATGATGGGACGGTTACGTTTGATCCAAGCGATAATCTGAACGGTGACGTCAGTTTCGATTACACCATCCGTGATCCGGAAGGCATGAGCGATACGGCAACCGTCACGGTTGATATTGATGCCGTTAATGACGGCCCGGTTGCAGGTGCCGATAATGCCCAAACGTTGGAAGATAACGCGGTTACTTTCAACCCATTGGGCAATGACAGTGATGTGGACGGCGATAGTCTGAGTATTACCCAGATTAATGGCCAGAACATTGAGGCTGGCGGCAGTGTCGAATTGGATAACGGAACCCTGACGTTGAATGAAGACGGCACGGTTACCTTTAACCCAGAGCAACATTATGCTGGCACGCAGGATTTCACCTATACGGTTTCTGATGGTCAGGGTGGTGTGGCAACGGCGACGGCAACAGTTGATGTTGAAGCCGACGCGGATGCACCTGTGATTTCCATTAATATCGGGGCACCGGAAGCTGTCAGTGATGATGGTGCGGTTGCCGGTGGTAGTGTCAGCGGTGACGATGTGGCATCCGGTTCTGTTCAAGGTGTGACAATCTCGGGCTTTGATTCAGAAGGGAACCCGGCGGCGGTTGAACAAGTGACTAATGGTCACGGGGGCGGCATTGGTGTTGCAGCCCATACAACAGGATCGAAAGACCTGTTGGGTTATGACAGCAAAGAAGGTGCAAGCGAGAGCCTCGTCTTTGAATTTGACGAAGATGTAAACAATGTCAGCTTCAACGTTGAACAATTCGGTGAAGGCGGCAATGGGGCGAATGCAAGCTTCGAACAGGGGATCTGGGAAGCCTATGACAATGGTGAACTGGTTGCCAGTGGTACATTCGATGGTCGTGGTTTGAACAATGCCGATGATACGGCCAGCGTGTCTATCAACGGTGTGACCTTCGATAAGCTGGTTGTAAAAGCAGATACGACCATTAATGCGGACGGATCAACAGCAGCCGGAGACAGCGATTTCGCAATTGATAATCTTGAATTTACCTATGCCGATGCATCTGGGGAAGTCGCTTATTACGACTATCCGTTGGATGTGTCTGCTGAACTGGTGGATCAGGATGGATCGGAAAGCCTGTCCGATGTGACCTTGAGTGGCTTGCCTGAAGGGGCTGTTCTGACACAAAACGGTGTCGAAATTACAATTACGGATGGAAGTGCAACAGTCTCTGTCGATAATCTTGATGGATTGTCTTTGCGCGTTCCAGCCGATGCGGAAGATTTCAGTATTGATGCTTCTGTGACCTCAACCGATAGCAATGGTGATCAGGCAACATCAACGGCAAGTGATACGGCTGAAGTTCCTGATATCGATATCAACAATGGCCCGGATGCTGTTGCAGATAACTTAAGTGGTTCAGAAGACCAGCCGATTACGTTTACTGCTGGTGATCTGTTGAGCAATGACAGTGATGTGGATGGCGATAGCCTGAGTATTGTCAGTTTTGATCAACCGGAATTCGGTACGATTACAGATGATGGCAACGGCAACTTTACATTCACACCGAATGAAAACTGGAATGGTCAAACTGACTTTACCTATACGATCTCTGATGGTCAGGGTGGGACAGATACGGCCACCGTTTCCATTACGGTTGATGGCGTAAATGATGGCCCGGTCGCGACACATGATGAAGCTGATACGTTGGAAGATAACGCAGTCACCTTCAATCCGTTGGGTAATGACAGCGATGTTGAAGGCGATAGCCTGAGCATTACGCAAATTAACGGTCAGGATATCGAAGTTGGCGGCAGTGTCGATGTGGGCAATGGTTCCGTCACCTTGAATGCGGACGGAACCGTGACCTTTAACCCGGATGGGAATTATGCGGGGTCACAATCCTTTGAATATACCGTTTCTGATGGTCAGGGCGGTACAAGTACCGGGACTGCAAATGTCGATGTGGAAGCCGATGCAGATGTTCCTGACTTAAGTGTTTCTGTCGGTGAAGGTGTTACGCAAACAACAGGTGGTGAGCCGGTTGATGTGCTGATCAATTCCGAAAATGCGACCAGCACAGGCGGTGGCTTTACAGTTACAGCACGCACAGTTGATGAAAACGGTAATCTGGAAGATACGGATATTGCCTATAACAATAATCCGGTTGGTTTCGGTGTTGCCGGTGCGTCTTCCGGTGCGGCGTCTGAAATCGGATATGACAATACGCATCAGGCATCCGAAGAACTGGTCTTTGATTTCGATCACGATGTATCTTCTGTTGATGTTTCCGTTTCCTGGTTGCATGGCGGTGAAGATGCGATCTACACCATGTATAAAGATGGTGTGGAAGTCGGTCGTGGCATGATTGACGGTGGTTCTGATCGTGTTGATCCAGCCATTAGCTTGACGGCAGATGGCGGTGTTGATTTTGATCAGATTGTCTTTAGTGCCGAAGGCAGTGGCGATGACTATCTGATC
Source organism: Terasakiella sp. (assembly GCF_048267425.1). Lineage (GTDB taxonomy): Bacteria > Pseudomonadota > Alphaproteobacteria > Rhodospirillales > Terasakiellaceae > Terasakiella. The sequence continues at coordinate 306,915 of NZ_JBLWXN010000002.1, read as the reverse complement.
CATTCTTTGGAATTTGAAGTATCCGATGGTGGGGAAACCACAACGACCTATCCATTGAACATTACATCTGGTCTGAACGATACGGATGGTTCGGAAAGTCTGAGCCTGAGTGTGGATGGCCTGCCTGATGGTGCGGTTCTGTCTGCCGGAACGCAAAATGAAGACGGTAGCTGGACACTGTCCGCCGATGATTTGGAAGGTTTGACGGTTACTGTTCCGGGGACTGGCGAAGACTTTACGGTTGAAGTCTCTGCAACCGCGACAGAAAGCTCAAACGGTGATTCTGAAACTGTAACAGCCAGTGCAAACGTGGTTGCCAATCAGGCACCAGAGGCCGGGGATGACACAGGGTCAACAACGGAAGATCACAGTGTTGTTCTGGACCTGACAGCCAATGACAGCGATGCCAATAATGATGAACTGAGTGTGACACAAATTAACGGTCAGGACATCGAAGTTGGCGGCAGTGTTGATGTCGGTAATGGTCATGTTACCCTCAATGAAGACGGAACTGTGACCTTTAACCCGGATGGTGATTTTGCGGGAACGCAGGACTTCACTTATACCGTATCCGATGGACAGGGTGAAACCAGCACCGCAACTGCTTCTGTTGATATTGAGGCCGTTGCGGATATGCCGGAACTCAGCCTTGAAATCGGTGAAGGTAATACTGTTACCTTGGGTGCCTCTGAAGGGGAAAGCTCTACCATCTTTACAACGACCTTTGGTCAAACGGATGGCGGGTTCTATACTTCGCCTGTCGATGGCTGGAACACATCTTCCGATGCAATTGAGGTCTGGGACACGGACGGGGACGGTTCTTATATCGAACTGAACGATGACAACCGTGACCATTATGCAGATGCCACGAGTATTAACCGGACGGTAGATACGGTCGAAGACGCGACTTACACGGTTGATTTCGATTATTCTGGTCGTGCGGGTTATGATGAAACCGTCAACGCCATCGAAGTTCGTGTCAATGGGGTTGTGGTTGCCGAGTTCAACCATGATAACGCCAATGGCAATGATAACGACTGGCAGGATGGCTCCTTCACCTTCACAGGAACGGGCGAGCCGATGACAATTGAATTTGTCAGTGTTGGCGAGGCGATCGATTATGGTCGTGGCATGTATCTGGATAACATTGAAGCCGTTCAAACCCTGCCGGATAATGCGGGTGAGGAATTTGTCGAATACCCGCTGAATCTCAGCACCAATTTGACAGATACCGACGGTTCAGAAAGCTTGTCGGCTGTGACCTTGTCCGGCTTGCCGGAAGGGGCTGTGGTTCTGGTTGATGGTCAGGAAGTCACGGTCAGCAATGGTACGGCGTCTATTGCCAGTAACAATCTGGATGATGTGGTTCTGCGTGTGCCGGCGGATCAAACCGACTTTGATCTGTCTGCAAGCGTCACATCTACTGAAAGCTCCAATGATGATAGTGCAACCGCAACCGTAACCGCTAGCGTAAATACCAACAGCGCACCTGTTCTCAGTGATGACAGTGCGGTGACGAACGAAGATACCAGTGTGGTGCTGGATCTGGTTGCCAATGACAATGATGCTGATAACGACACATTGACGATTACCCATATTAACGGGGAAGAAATCAGTGTGGGCGGACAGGTCGATGTTGGTAATGGAACCGTGACGCTGGAAGCTGATGGGACGGTGACCTTTACACCAAAAGGCGATTATGCCGGGGCACAAAGTTTTGAATATACGGTGTCTGATGGCGAAGGTCATAGTGCAACAGCAACAGCGGATATTGATGTTGAGGCCGTTGCAGATGCACCGGAATTGACGGTTAATCTGGGCGAAGGCCAACTGGTTGGGGGTGAGAGCTCCGGTGGTGCAGGTGATAGCACTGGCGGTGGATCCGCTTCCTATGACAATACAATCACAGGAACAACCGACAATGACTACAACATTGTTGGAACCAATGATGATGACTATATCGACGCCTCTCATGGCAATGACAGGGTCTATGCCGGTCACGGTGATGATTACATTGACGGCAATACCGGAGATGATGTCCTTTATGCAGATAAAGGGGACGATACGGTCATTGGCGGACATGGCAATGACTACCTATCCGGCGATCAAGGCGATGATTATCTGGATGGCGGAACGGGCCATGACCGTATTTACGGTGGGTCCGGTGATGACACCATCATCGGGGATCATGGCAACGATACACTGTTTGGTGGATCGGGCGATGATACGATTTCTGCCGGTACGGGCAATGATTATGTCTCCGGTGAAGATGGTGACGATATCATCGATACGGATAGCGGCAATGACGTGATCTATGGCGGCAGTGGTGATGATACGATCACTGCCGGTATGGGGAACGATTACATTAATGGTCAGGGCGGTAACGATACGCTGGTCCTGAGCGGGAATTCCAGTGAATATGCCATCAATGCTTATGGTGGCGGCTATCTGGTCACCCATTACGGCAGTGACGGAACGGACTACATCGAAGGTGTCGAAGAACTGCAATTTGCTGATGGTACAATTGATGTCACTGATTTTGCCAATGGCGGTTCTGTTTCTGACAGCTCCGGTGGTGGTGACAGTACAGGCGGTGGATCCAGTGGTGATGCCTATATGGAATATCCGCTTGATATCACGGTTGACGAAACTGATGTAGACGGGTCGGAAACATTGTCGGCTGTGACCTTATCTGGCCTGCCCGATGGTGCGGTTCTGTTGCTGGATGGTCAGGCTGTTTCCATTACGAACGGGACGGCAACCTTGTCCAGTGATGATCTGGATAACTTGACCCTGCGTGTCCCCAGTGATGCAGGCAGCTTTGAATTGACAGCTTCTGTTACTTCAACTGACGGGGATGACAGCGCAACAACCACCGTGAATACAGCGGTGGGCAATGACGCACCTGTTGCCAATAATGATTATGCAACGACGAACGAAGACACTGCAATTGTTCTGGATCTGGTTGATAACGACACGGATACAGGCAGTGATAGTCTGAGCATCACACAAATTGACGGTGTTGATATCTCCATTGGTGATACGGTCAATGTTGGTAATGGGACGGTCACGCTGAATGCAGATGGTTCGATCAACTTTATGCCATCTGATGATTTCAGCGGGGAAGTCAATTTCGATTACACCGTTTCTGATGGTCAGGGTGCGAGCGATACCGCCACGGCATCTATTGATGTTGCGGGTGTTGCTGATGGGGCCGAGGTCAGTGTCAATATCGGTGAGGGCAGCATTCAAAATGGTGCAGCTCAATCCGGGACGATTTCGCCCAGCAACTGGGATGATGCCAATGATGGTATCAGTGTTACCGGTTATACCTATGACAGTAGCGGTGGTTGGCATTCCAGTGCGGATCATATTCAGGAAACGCATGGCGGTCTTGGTGTTGCAGACAGCAGTGGTGGCAAAGAGATTACAGACGGTGAAAATATTACCTTCACCTTTGAGAATGATCTCAGCCAAGCCACTGTGAATTTGAGCGGTCTGAAATCACAAGAACAAGCCGATTACACCTTGTTGGATGATAATGGGCATGTTGTTGGTTGCGGGACGATTTATGGTTCCGGTGACGGTGAAATTTCTGCGACCTTAACGGGCAACAGTGAATTCTCACAAATCGTGATCACGGGTGAACATAAAACCAATAACTACTGCAAAACGTCCAAGTTTGTGATCGACTCTGTGGATTACACGCCGGCTGCTGCTGCCGCAGTTATGGCTTATCCGGTGACCTTCGCACTCAGCATGAACGATGCCAGCGAAAGCCTGCTGGGGGATGAATTGAGTGTGGATCTGTCAACGATCCCGCATGGTTCTGAACTCAGCATCGGGGATGCAACGGTCAGTATTGATCAAAATGGTAGCATCTCGGTAACCGGCGGGGATGACGTCAGTGTTGACGGTTCAACCTTGAAAATCCCGAGTGCCACATTGGGTGAAGACCTGAGCGTCAGTGGAACTGTGACGGTTCCGGTTGATGAAAACGGTCATCACGATAGTTTCGATCTGACAGCCAGCGTTCACACAGTGGACGGCATGGATGTCAGCATTGAAAATATTGATGCTGATGTTGCCGGTACCTACAGTGATGAAATCGGTACCGATGGCAATGATATCCTGTATGCCGATGATAACGGGGCGCAGTTGGCCGGTGGCGATGGCAATGACATTCTGGTCGATGGTGACGGGGATGACGTTATGATCGGCGGCGACGGCAATGACACATTCTACGTCAGTGACGGCGAAGATGTTATGAGCGGTGGCGACGGTAATGATCTCTTTATCTTTAGCGGAAGCGCCGACAGTGGGACCAGCGGTCAGGATTGGGTTGATGGCGGTGCCGATTTCGATACGATCCATCTCAGCGGTTCGGAAGGTTGGACATTGACCATTACCAACGACGATGGTTCGCAGGATGTTATTTCTTCGGACTCCGCAACCGCCGAACAGATGGCAGATTACCACGATGTATCCGGTCTGACAGGTCAGATCGAATTCGACGATGGTTCTACGGTCATCTTCGAAGGGGTGGAAAAAGTCGAGTGGTAAGCCTCTTGGCAATTCAGAAAAAAGGCTGCGGTGTCAAACCCGCAGCTTTTTTTTTAAGCTTGTATAGGCTGTCTAATTTTGGTCTTCTCTTTTTATGAGAGAAATGCCGAAAATCGCCTATGATCAGATAGGCAAATACACCGTGAAACGGATAATCCGCTCGACGGGAAGTTCTGATCTTTATGAATGTTTTGACCCCGACTTACAGAGTAAAGTGGCGGTTAAAGTCTTTGATGTCAAAAAACGCCTGTTGAAGAAATTACCCTATTCTGTTGCCAGTTGGCGTCGGCGTTTTTTACGTGAGGCCCGCGTTCTGGCGCAAATCGATCATCCTCATGTCATAGCGGTGCGGGATTTGTCATATGTGGGGGACAAACCCTTTTACGTCATGCCCTATATTGCGACAAATTTGTTATATGAAATGGGACGGGACGGTCCGGCACAGGGTTATGCACCGGAAATTCAAGATGCGCCGGAAGCTCGCATGCTGGATATTGTACGGGCGTGTGATATTTTGTTTCAGGTTGGCAGTGCTCTATCGGCGTTTCATGGGCGAGGCCTTGTTCATCGTGATATTAAACCGGCAAATGTTTTATTAACCCAGTTAAATGTCGGGTTGGTGAAGCTATGCGATACCGGCATGGTTAAATTTCCGAATAGTGAGGAATCGCAGGCTGGATATTGGATTGGCACGGAAGATTTTATTGCACCGGAACAAAAACGTGATTCTAAAAGCGTGGATGCGCGGGCGGATATTTTTGCATTGGGCGTTTTGGGATATCGGATGTTGACGGGGGAATTGCCACGTGGTGCCTTTGACACCCCAAAAGAAATGCGCACGGATGTCCCGCAAGATTTAAGCCAGCTTGTGATGCGCGCTTTATCGCCTAAATTGGAAAGAAGACCCGCAAATGCCTTGGCCTTTTTGCAAGAGGTCGCACCGATCCGGGCAAATATACGTATGAAAGGAACGAAAATTGGCTGATTTGCTGGAAAAAATCAAAAGCTGGAGCTTCAATTGGCGGACAATTGCGCAAGCAGGTGGCAGTGATGAGACGTTAAACTTGTCCCCGGATTTACCTGTGCATCAATGTCAACAGGTGCGCAAACAATTGAATGCCTGTTTGCAGTCTCAGGGCGGGGAGGTATCGGCGCGCCAACGGGCAGCAACCTTGGGGCAGGCTTATTTGGAACTGAATGCCGAGGGACGTAAACGTTTTTTAAAAATTCTGGCAGAAGATTTTGGAACGGACCGTCAAGCGGTTGATCAATCCATTTCTAATTTCCAAAATGCCACGGATGAAGAAACCAAACGGGGTTTTGAAATTGAATTACGCCGCAATTTAGAACCTGCGCGTATGACGTTGCTTCGCCAGTTCAATGCTTTGCCACAAGGAGTTAAGTTCTTGGTCGATTTGCGGGCCGAGTTGATGCAAATGGCCCGTGAAGACAGCACTTTGAAAGTGGTGGAACGCGATTTGAAAGACGTTCTGATTTCATGGTTCGATGTTGGTTTTCTGGAGTTGCGCCGCCTGACATGGGATAGCCCCGCCAGTGTTCTGGAAAAAATTGCGGAATACGAGGCTGTTCATTCCATCCAAAGCTGGTCGGATTTGAAAAACCGTTTGGCGCGTGATCGTCGTCTCTTTGCCTTTTTCCACCCCCGTATGCCGGATGAACCGTTGATTTTTGTCGAGGTTGCTTTGGTGAACGGTATGGCGGACAATGTGCAGGATTTGTTGGATGAAGATGCGCCCCTTTTGGATCCGCAGGCGGCTGATACTGCTATTTTCTATTCTATTTCCAACGCGCAGGCCGGATTGGCGGGCATCAGTTTTGGTAATTTTTTGATCAAAAAAGTTGTGGCAAGTCTGAAAAAGGATCTGCCGAACCTCAAGACATTTGCAACGCTTTCGCCCATGCCCGGTTTCAGGACGTGGCTGGATGAAACACTGGCTGAAGGCGATAGTGCGCTTTTACAAACCAGCGAACGCGAAGCCCTGAAAATGGCCAGCGGACAAAAAGGGGCGAAGGGGGGATTAAAAACCCTGCTTGACGAGGGACGTTGGGTGAATAAGCCGGAGGCATGTGAGGCGTTAAAGGCGCCGTTAATGCGCTTGGCTGCACGTTATTTGACGGAAGCAAAACGCAAAGGGTCGCGCCCGCTTGATCCGGTTGCGCATTTCCACCTTAGCAACGGGGCGCGTATGGAACGTCTCAATTGGTTAGGGGATGTGTCGCAAAAAGGTATGAAACAATCTGCAGGCATGATGATCAATTATCTTTATAAACTGAGCGATATAGAGAAAAACCACGAAGCATATCGCGGTGATGGGCAAATTATCGTTTCCTCGCAAATCAAATCGCTGAAAAAAGGATAAACAAGGTGTCGAAGGCTTCAAAACTACGCGCTTTATTGGCGGGAGATGACTTTTTAATGATGCCGTGCTGCTTTGATGGCTTAAGCGCTGCGTTGATCGAACGGGCAGGGTATCCCTTAACATTTATGAGCGGCTTCAGTGTTTCTGCGGCCCGTTTGGGGATGCCGGATACGGGCTTGATTTCTTATGGGGAGATGGTCGATCAGGGGCGTTCCATCTGTCAGGCGACGGCGTTGCCGGTGATTGGGGATGGGGATACAGGCTATGGTAATGCGTTAAACGTCAAGCGGACTGTCCAAGGATATGCGCAAGCCGGGTTTGCCGGGATTATGATTGAAGATCAGTTGTCCCCTAAACGATGTGGGCATACCAAGGGGAAGCAAACAGTGGGGTTTGATGATGCCTGCATGCGTATTCAAGCGGCTGTTGATGCCAGAAACGAAGGGGCTGACATTTTAATTATGGCGCGCACCGATGCTCGTCAAACCGAAGGGCTGGACGAAGCAATTCGCCGTATGAAGGCTTTTGAAAAGATCGGGGCCGATATCCTGTTTCTGGAAGCCCCGCAGTCTGTTGACGAAATGAGCCTTTTTTGCCAAGAGGTTAAAGGGGCAAAAATGGCCAATATGGTGGAGCAAGGCAAGACACCGGTTTTGCCGCCGGCGCAGTTGGCTGAAATGGGCTATAAAATCGCTGCTTATCCTTTGACACTTATTTTATCGGCCATTCAGGCGATGGAAACGGCGTTAGAGGAATTGAAAAGCGGATATCATCCCAAGTCACTGGCAAGCTTCGAACATCTGCAAGACGTTATCGGTTTTCCTGCTTATTACCAAAATGAAGAACGATATAAAACGTGAAAGCAAAAAAGGCTCCCTTAGGAGGGAGCCTTTTCTAGAATGCAGACGTTTATGCGCCCTTTTGCCTCAGGTCATTGACGAGGTCAGTCATGGCGCGATCAAGTGTATCGGAACTTGCGAGCAATTCATCGCTTGCGCTTTTGACTTCATCAGCAGACAGCATCGTTTGATTTGCATCCTCAGCAACAGCTGCAATATGACTGGAAATTTCTTGTGTGCCGCGTGAAGCTTCTTGAACGCTACGGCTAATTTCCTGAATGGCGGCATGTTGTTCTTCTACGGCTGCAGCAATGGCACTTGAGGCTTCACGCATGTTGGTAATTGTGCTGGTAATGCCTTCAATTGCGCTAACCGCATCACTGGTTTGATTTTGGATTGCGGAAATTTGTTGTGAGACTTCATCCGTTGCCCGTGCGGTCTGGTTGGCCAGGTTTTTAACTTCTGAGGCCACGACAGCAAACCCTTTTCCGGCTTCGCCTGCGCGGGCGGCTTCGATCGTGGCGTTCAAGGCCAGAAGGTTGGTTTGTTCTGCAATATCTTGAATGATACTGACAACTTCACCAATTTTTCCGGCTGCCCCGCTCAAGCTCTGAATAACAACGTTGGTTTGTTGTGCTTCCTGTGCTGCGGCCTCAGCTGTTTGATTGGTATGTTCAACTTGTCTACCGATCTCGTGACTAGACGCATTCAACTCTTCAGTGGCGGCTGCAACTGTTTGGACATTGGCAGAGGTTTGTTCAGAAATACTGGCAACCGATGAACTTTGCTGGTTCGTTGCCTCTGCATTGTTGTGCATGGTATCTGCCGATTGACCAAGCTGGTTCACAACGCCACCCATTTTTTCCATAACACCATGTATTTGGTTATGGATATTGTCTGCCATATCAATAAGGCTTTGTTTTTGCTCTTTTTCTGCCAAAAGCCTGTTTTCTTCCTGGTTGGTACGCAGTTGGTTGGCTTCTATACTGTTTTGTTTGAAAACTTCAACGGCACGCGCCATTTCGCCAATTTCGTCGCCGCGATGCTGACCAGCGACCTCAATATCCAACTTCCCTTCGGCAAGGTGGGACATCTGATCTGAGATACGGCTCAAGCCCTTGCTCAGGTTTTGTGCAACCAAGAATGAAATCGTACCGGCAACCAGTAAAGCCACGACCACCATAACAGCAAAAATCTTAAACTGTGCCCAAAAGGCCGCATCCACATCATCCGTGTAAAGGCCACTCCCGACAATCCAGCCCCAGTCTTTCACAAGCGAGACAAAGGAAATCTTTTGGACGGGTTCCTCAAATCCAGGCTTGGGCCAATAGTAATCGACAAAGCCGACGCCGTCTTTATTTTGGACAGCTTTAATAAACTCGGAGAAGAGATATTTCCCGTTCTTGTCTTGAAGCTTGTCCAGCGTTTTACCATCCAATGCAGGCTTGATCGGATGCATAATCATTATATTTTTTGTATCGTTAATCCACAGGTATTCAGACCCACCATAACGGATGGATTTAATGATCTCGCGCGCTTGCTTTTGTGCGTCTTCGGTACTGAGTGTACCGGCTTTGACTTTGGCGACGTAGCCTTCGAGAATGCTATGAGCCTCTTCAACAACGCTACGCACTTTGTCCTGACGGTCTGTGAGCAAAGTTTGCTTCATATTTTGTGCTGCAATACCAGCAACTGCAATCAATGCGATGGTAAAAATAATAGCCGGGAGCCATATTTTTGAGCTGATTTTTAATTTGTCTAAGAACATGATTTTGCCCTCTTTTTAGTTAGCTCTTAGGGAAAGCAAGCAGCTGGCGTTTGGTTTCTCGGCATGCCTAATCTTATAACTGTTTTCCCAGTCGAGATTATATGTTTAGATATATAATATATCTTATTAGAGTAAAATGGTACGGACAATATCAATTTATATTTTAAAAAAATATGAAAAAAAACCTAAAAAGGTATGAGATTCATACATTTAATTAATGGTTGAATAGCATGCTTTAGTAATCTCGTCAATGACGTGCGTCAAGGGGGAAGGGGCAATTAGTATAATTGCCCCATATAATAATTATTTAAAGTGTATAGATTCTAAATTAGACATCTAATTATTGTTATTTACAACTTGATCGGCTTGTTTGCCACTAAGCTCTTGGAGATGATCGAATCGATCAATATAGGATCCGATACCTAGTGTTTGTGATCTTAACTCTAAAATCATGTCTTGCAGTTCGGCCTCCGGGATATAGGCGTTAACCTCGTCCCAAGCTTTCCAACCTTCTTTTGCATCGAATCCAAGAATTTGACCACGTCGCCCGGAAATAATGCGCTGCACTTTTGAGGTGTAAACGCTTGGAACTTGAATGGTAACATTGTGAATTGGTTCCAATAAGACAGGTGAACAATCCGGCATGGCTTCACGCATTGCAGTTTGTGCGGCTTTTTTAAAAGCCATTTCAGAACTGTCTACGGCATGAAAACCACCGTCGCTTAACACAACGCTGATATCGACGACCGGAAAACCCAATGGACCTTTTTGCATATACTCAATGACACCGTTTTCGACAGCGGGAATATATTGTTTCGGGACAGCACCACCCGTGATGGTATCGCTAAATGAGAAACCGCTACCACGCGGTAGGGGACTGATTTCAATATGAACATCGCCATATTCACCGTGACCGCCACTTTGTTTGCGATGTCTTGCGTGTTTGGTTGCGCTTTTACGAATGCTTTCTTTATAGGCGACTTTGGGGAGATGGGCTTCAACATCCATTGAAAAGCGATCCGCAAGACGTTCCAGTGCAATTTTGATATGCATATCGCCTTGTCCGCGTAAAAGGAGTTCTCCGCTGGTTTGATTTTGTTCGACGATTAAAGACGGGTCTTCGTCGTTTAATTTGGCGAGGGCTGTGGAAAGTTTGACTTCATCGGCCCGTTTGACGGCTTGCACGGCTTTGGCATACATCGGTGGGAGGGGAGCCGGCCAATAGGGGGGCTTTGTGTCCCCGCCTTCGGATAAGATTTGTCCGGCAGTTGTATTTTCCAATCGACCCAATGCAACCACCTGTCCGGCGCAGGCTGTATTTATCTTGTGTCCTTCACTGCCTAACATATGTTGAATACCGGACACGCGTTCCTCATTTAAGGTCATGCCGTCTTTCAGTTCACCAGACCAGATGCGTGCAAAAGAAAGTTTGCCTGCATGGGCGGCATGAATGGTTTTGAAAACCTGTGCGCAGTTACCAGTCGTGACTATACCGCGTTGTTCAGCCGTTTGCATGACTTCGGGGGCATCATGGCGTAACGCTTTTAGAAGACGCGTGATGCCACCACGATGTTCGGCAGAACCGAAGAAGACAGGAACAATGACATCTTCTGCGAGATCTTTATGAATGTTTTCGTAAATCTCGGATTTTGGTGGCTGAACTTCTTCCAATATTTCTTCCAGCAACTTGTCGTCAAAATCCGCAAGTGATTCCAGAAGTTCTGTGCGGGCTTCCTGTTCACGGTCTTGAATAGCTTGCGGCATCTTAATCAATTCAGATCGTTCTCCGTCATGCCATTTATAGGCTTTTTCCGAAACAAGATCGACGTAACCGGTAATCTCGCCATTTTCACGGATGGGAACTTCGCGCAGCAAGAGCGGATGTTCGCTAATGTCTTGCAGGGCGTTCATCAATTCGCGCACGCTGGCTTCCGGCTGATCCATTTTATTGATGAAAACCATATGGGGAATGTTGTGCTGATCCAGAAATTTGAGAGCCGGGGCAATGGTAATGGCTTTTTCCGGTGAGGGATCGCATACCACAATTGCCACATCACAAATCATTAAGGCCTGATAGGTGTCCTGCATAAATTCGACCGAACCGGGGCAATCTATAAAGGTCCATTCCTCTTCAAGGTATGATGTTGTGGCAATATTGAGTTGGGTTGTCATGGTGTGAGCACGGGCCTCGGCTGACGAGTCGCCGACCGTATTACCCTGATTGACATTGCCTTTTCGATTGATTGCGCCTGTTGTAAAGAGAATTTCTTCCAACAGGCTTGTCTTCCCGCTTAGATAGGCGCCAACGATAGCGCAGCAGCGCGGTTGTGATGGTTGTTTGGACACGATTTCGACCCTCCCGATCTATATCAGGGACGCGTCCGTACAATTCAAGTGGGCACAGGCGCGTGCCTCTCTAGGATTCTACTTATCTTATAAAAGAGGCTAACGCGAATTGCCTGTAATGAAAAGGGCATAGATCAAATTGAGGGCGCAAAAAGCGTAAAGCCGCATAAAAATCAGGAAATACCTTCAAATTCACTACGTTCAGCAAAAAGATTAAATTCATCAATGCGTAAAGGTCGGCTGAAATAATAGCCTTGCCCCAACTGACACCCTTTTGCAAACAGGAAATCATTGTGGTCTTTGGTCTCAATCCCTTCGCCCACGACTTCCAGCCCCATACTTTGTGCCATCGTTAAAATGGCGGCAACAACAGCGGCATCTTCCGGGTTTGTGGTGACATCACGCACGAACATTCGATCGATTTTCAAGGTATCGAGCGGGAAGCGTTTGAGATAGTTCAGGCTGGAATACCCTGTTCCGAAGTCATCAATGGACAGGCGCACACCCATTGTTTTTAACTCATGCAGCATTTTCAAGGCTTCATCCAGATTTTCCATCATCAGCGTTTCTGTAATTTCTAATGATAACTGGTTGGGATTGAAGCCTGTTCGATCCAGTACACCTTTGATGACAGCGGGTAAGTTGTCTTCTTTGAATTGACGACTGGACAGGTTGATGCTGACACGGAAAGGGGTTTGCGACTGTTCCGACCAGCTTTTAATTTCGCGGCAGGCCGTTTCCAGAACCCATTCACCAATGGGTAGGATCAGGTGATTGCGTTCTGCCAGCGGGATGAATTGATCAGGCGAGACAAGGCCCCGTTCCGCACTATGCCAACGGATCAGAGCTTCGGCGCTTTTCATCTGACCGGTTTCAAGATCAACAATCGGTTGATAGACAAGATGGAATTCGTCAAACGTTTTAATGGCGTGGCGCAAATCACGTTCAATCGCACGCTTGGCCTGTGCGGTTGCATCTAGATCAGGGGTAAAGAAATGATAGGTGTTGCGCCCTTTTTCTTTGGCCTGATGCATGGCGCTATCGGCATTTCGCAGTAAGGTTTCCACGTCATCGCCATCGCCGGGCCATGTGCAAATACCGATGGAACAGGAAATATGAATTTCTTCATTTTCAATTTCAAAAGGACGATCCAGCGAGGCTAAAATGGCTTCCGCTGCTTGACGTGTTTCTTCATCATCCTTGATGTTGGGGAGAACGGCGGTGAACTGATCGCCGCTAAAACGGGCGACGGTGACATTTTGTTCAAGTGCGTTGCTAAAGCGCAGGGCGACCTCTTGTAACAGCTTATCCCCGATGGTATGCCCCAAGGTATCGTTAATAACTTTAAATCCGTCCAGTCCGATAAAGAGCAAGGAAGTCTGTGTCCCGCTTTGGCCTGAGGTGTAAAGAGAATTGATAAAACGATTGAGGAACAAGTTCCAGTTGGGCAAATCGGTAACCAGATCGTAATTGCTGCGTCTGTCCAGTTTTTCTTCCGTTTCTTTCTCAGACGTGACATCGCGGAAGAAAAAGACGAAGCTTGCCGTGTCCAAATCTTCGTTATGCAGATTTTGGATATGTGTTTCGACACGATAGATATTGCCGAACTTACTTTCATTCCATAACAAGCCCTCCCAATGGCCTTCCTGTTCCAGACTGATTTGGACGGCGGGCCACAGTTCATCGCGCTTGTGATGGGCAATTAAACCGTTAATGGGGAAATACTGAATTTCATTGGCGTCATATCCGGTCAGGGTCGAAAAGGCCGGATTGATACTGATGATTTGATAGTTGGCGTTTACCAAGGCAATCGGTTGAGTTGCTGACTGAAAGACAGACGACATCATGCGATAGCGCGCGACCTCGCGGCGCTGCGCAACCAACTTGCCTTTAAGCGAGGCAATCTCATTTTTAAGGCTCGCGATATCTTCAGTCATATCAAACAATTAGCTAATGAATAATGGAGTATTCCTGTTTATCGTCGTGCGCACTTTAGTTTTTCAGCCTAATGGTGTGCTTGATGATGGTCAAAAGATTTATAGATTGAACAAAAAAACTGCGCAAGGAGTTACTCACTCGTTGCGCAGTTTTATCGATTTTAAACCAAGAATTACTTCAATGCGGCACAGGCACGTTGGATGCGTGTGCAAGCTTCGATCAAGGCTTCGTTGCTGGTTGCGTAAGAAACACGGAAATGCGGTGACAGGCCAAATGCCTCGCCATGAACCGCTGCCACGCCTTCGGCTTCCAGCAGGTAGGTTACGAAATCTTCATCGGTTTTGATTGCTTTACCATCGGGTGTTGATTTCCCGATTACACCGGCGCAGGACGGGTAAACATAGAATGCCCCTTCCGGTGTTTTGCACTCCAGACCTTCTGCTTCGTTCAACATCTTCACGACAATATCGCGGCGTTCTTTGAACACGGCGTTACGCTCAGCCACAAAGTCGTGCGGACCGTTCAACGCTTCGACGGCAGCAGCTTGTGCAATCGAACAGGTATGTGTGGTGCTTTGGGATTGAATTTTGTTCATCGCTTTGATGAGTTCAACCGGGCCAGCGGCATAACCGACACGCCAGCCTGTCATGCTGTAGGCTTTGGACACACCGTTTAAAGTCAATGTGCGATCAAACAATTTGGGTTCGATTTGGGCTGGTGTGACGAATTCAAAATCATCATAGGTGATCAATTCGTACATATCGTCTGTCATAACGTGCACATGGTCATATTTGACCAGAACGTCAGTCAGCGCCTTCATTTCATCACGTGAATAAGCCGCACCCGTCGGGTTGGACGGAGAGTTCAGGATAACCCATTTTGTTTTATCCGTGATAGCGGCTTCCAGATCGGCGGCTTGCATTTTGAAATTGCTTTCAGCCGGGCAATCAACGAAAACCGGCACACCGCCAGCCAGCAGGGTGATATCGGGGTAGGATACCCAGTACGGCGCCGGGATGATCACTTCGTCGCCATCGTTCAGGGTGGCCATCAGGGCGTTATAAATGGTTTGTTTACCGCCACAACCGACGGAAATTTGATCCGGTGTGTAGGTGAGTTCGTTGTCACGTTTCAGCTTGTCGCAAATGGCTTGGCGTAATTCCGGTGTACCTGCAACAGCCGTGTAACGCGTCTTGCCTTCATTCATGGCTTTGACAGCGGCATCGATGATGTGTTGCGGGGTATCGAAATCGGGTTCGCCTGCACCGAGGCCGATCACGTCGCGACCAGCAGCTTTCAATTCTGCGGCCTTGGTGGATACGGCGATTGTCGGAGAAGGTTTAATGCGAGACAGTTTGTCAGCTAAAAATGACATGGAGCCCTGACCTTTTAGGTTTGTGTGTCAAAAAAACATCGATAAACGGACAAGCGAAAACATAGACCGCTTTGCCCAGACAGAACCTACGCTTGCGCTGCATTGGACGCAAGTTTTATTGGCTGTTTTATGACAATTTCTTGCTCGTGTGCTTGGATACTTAATTTTGGCCGTGTCGCGTTGGATTTTGCGGCGAATATTATTTGAATTCTAAACTGAAGAAGAAGAGAATCGACATAAAATAGGCGCCTTGTTGCAAGGCGCCTATTTTATTGTGTTTGATGAAAAAGATTAGTCTTCGACGTCGAGTTCTTGCTCTGTTGTACGAATAACCCGCGGGTCCCACTGCAATAATTCTTCGTTCTTCCCTTCATAGGTGACGTTGCTGAGGAAGTAACGAATCGCATTGATACGGGCGCGTTTTTTGTCATCTGATTTGACGATGGTCCAAGGGGCTTCTTTTGTGTCGGTATAGAAGAAGACATCCTCTTTTGCTTTGGTATATCCGGCCCAGTGTTTTTGCGATTCCTTATCGACCGGTGATAATTTCCATTGTTTCAGCGGGTCATCTTCCCGGCAGGCAAAACGCCGCGCCTGTTCTTCCTTGGAAACAGAAAAATAGAATTTGAACATTTTCAACCCACTGCGATAAAGCATACGTTCGAATTCGGGGACGGAGCGTAAAAACTCTTTAACCTCGTCCGGTTCGCAAAAACCCATGACCCGTTCGACCATACCGCGGTTATACCAGGAACGGTCAAACAAGACGATTTCACCGGCTGTGGGCAGATGGTTGACATAGCGTTGGAAGTACCATTGATTACGTTCGCGATCTGTTGGTTTTTCCAAAGCGACAACGTGACAGCCCCGTGGGTTAAGATGTTCAATAAATCGCTTGATTGTCCCCCCTTTACCAGCGGCATCACGCCCTTCGAAAATAGAGAGAATTTTCTGCCCGTTGGTTTTAACCGAATTTTGCATGCGTAAGAGTTCAACATGCAAAGGGGCAATGATTTCCAGATAGTCAGCAGTTTTTAATTTTTGGATGGGGGCGTCAACACCATCCAATTGATCAATAGGTTTTCCGTTGATCAATCCATTGCCCATCGATTTAATTTTCTTCTTGGCGGTCTTCTTACCTTTGAATTTTTCCGCATCCCGGCCCGCCGGTTTTATTCGGGACAGATTGTCAGTGGCAATCATTTCTTGTTCCATCAGTTCGTCATCAATGGTTTCCTCATCGAATTTGACGATCTTGGCCGTTTTCTTTTTAACTGTCATATATGTCCCCTTTTTGTATCTTTTATTGCTATCGGAATGTAGCATGAGCAAAGCGGGTGGTGTGTGATTTGGATCAATTCAAAAGAACTTTATCAACAGACACTGGTCAATTTTATATGAACGGGTTATATCTCAATCCATGACAGTTGATGCGATATTTACCCCACCGAAACATCCTGTCCCCAAGGGGGGCAAGGATTTTAAGCTCGTCAGTGATTATCAGCCGGCGGGTGATCAACCGACGGCAATTCGCGAGTTGGTGGAAGGTATTCAAAATGGTGAAAAAGATCAGGTTCTTCTGGGGGTAACGGGATCGGGTAAAACCTTTACCATCGCCCATGTCATTCAGGAAATGCAGCGCCCAGCCGTTGTCTTGGCGCCAAACAAAACCTTGGCAGCCCAATTGTATGGGGAAATGAAAAGTTTTTTCCCGGACAATCATGTGGAATATTTCGTTTCCTTTTATGATTATTATCAGCCGGAAGCCTACGTTCCCAAGACCGATACCTATATAGAAAAAGACAGCTCCATCAACGAACAGATTGACCGGATGCGTCACGCTGCAACGCGATCTTTGCTGGAATATCGCGATACGATCATTGTTGCTTCTGTTTCCTGTATCTACGGGATTGGGGCGGTGGAAACCTATTCTGAAATGACGCTCGGCATTGAAGCAGGTCACGAATATGACGTGCGTGATTTGATGAAAGGCCTTGTTGAACTGCAATATACCCGCAATGACAATAATTTTCATCGTGGCACGTTCCGTGTGCGCGGCGATGTGGTTGAGGTTTTCCCCTCCCACTTTGAAGACAGGGCATGGCGTTTGTCTTTCTTTGGCGAAGAATTGGAAGATATATGGGAGTTTGATCCCCTGACTGGTGAGAAAATTACGGCGCTGGATAAAGTCACGGTCTATCCCAACAGTCACTATGTGACCCCGCGCCCGACCTTGATGCAGGCGTCCAAGAAAATCAAGGCAGAGATGAAAGAGCGCGTTGAATGGTTCCGCGCCAACAATAAACTGATTGAAGCCCAGCGTATTGAAGAGCGCACGATCTTTGATCTGGAAATGATCGAAACCACGGGCTTTTGTTCGGGGATTGAGAATTATTCGCGTTATTTGACAGATCGTCTGCCCGGTCAGGCCCCCCCGACCTTGTTTGAATATTTACCCGATGATGCCTTGTTAATCGTGGATGAAAGCCATGTCGGCGTGCCGCAAATCGGCGGTATGTATCGCGGAGATTATAATCGAAAAAGCACCTTGGCCTCTTATGGCTTCCGGTTGCCGTCCTGCGTGGATAACCGCCCGTTGAAGTTTGAAGAATGGGATGCCATGCGTCCGCAGTCTATCTTTGTGTCTGCGACACCGGGGGACTGGGAAATGGAACGCACCGGTGGTGTCTTTGCCGAACAGGTGATCCGCCCCACGGGTTTGATCGATCCGGTCTGCATTGTGCGACCGGTGGAAACACAAGTGGATGATTTGCTGAACGAATGCCGTGAAACAGCGGCGCGCGGCGAACGGGTTCTCGTCACAACTCTGACAAAACGTATGGCGGAAGATCTGACCGAATATTTCCATGAACAAGGCGTGCGTGTGCGTTATATGCACAGTGACATTGAAACGCTGGAACGTATTGAAATTATCCGTGATTTACGTCTGGGCGCGTTTGACGTGTTGGTCGGGATTAACTTGTTGCGTGAAGGTTTGGATATCCCGGAATGTTCGCTGGTTGCGATTTTGGATGCGGATAAAGAAGGGTTTTTGCGTTCCAAGCGATCCTTGGTTCAAACCATTGGGCGAGCAGCACGTCATATCAACGGACGCGTTTTACTTTATGCCGATAAAATGACGCAAAGTCTGGATTATGCAATTGGTGAAACCAATCGACGACGTGCCAAACAGCAGGCCTATAACGAAGCCAACGGCATTACGCCGCAAACGGTGAAATCCCACATTTCAGACGTTCTGGAGGATGTCTCGCAGGGCGACTATATGACGGTCGATACCGGGGCGGGTAACAATAAGCATTTGGTCGGTAAAGACCTGAAAACTGTTCTGGCTGATCTGGACAAGCAGATGAAAGATGCCGCCGCCAATTTGGAATTTGAAGAAGCCGCACGCCTACGTGACGAAATACGTCGTCTGGAAGCCGCTGATCTGGGGCTGAACAAAGCCGGGATCGCCAAGGGGGCGGCAGAACGCGCGGGTGCGGGTGGCGGAAAAAAAGCCAAACGACGCGGGCGTTAAATCGGCTAAGACTTTGTATCCCGAATAATGGCATGTTCAATTCGATGACAGTTTGCACAGAGGCATTGCAGATCATCCAATGCGGTTTCTCGTGTATCGCTCAGGCTGGATAAGGGAGTCTTGTGATGAACTTCAATACAGCTTTCCCCGATTTTGCCATAGGCTTGGATGGGTTCCAGTCCGCAAAGTTCGCAAAACAGATATCCGTGTTTTAGTTTGAACATCTCCTTTTTACGTTTGGCTAACGTGCGATTTCTTTCCCGGACATAATGCTTTTGTAGGCGCTTTTGACCTTCATATTCACGTTCGTTTTGTCTGTCGTTTGCACTGGGCTGGTGGGGTTGCGTGTTGATGCATTCAAAACCACGCATTTGCAAAATTTTAATGGCAGTCCGGCTATTGAAATGAAAGGGGCGTATGCGTTCCCCATTGCGGCAAATGGAAAGGGCTTTCCCAAAAACCATTTTAACGGCGAGAGGCGGGCAAAGAGGAAAAACCAGATAGCAGGACTTTGCGCTTTTGAAATTGGCGTAGTTTTTATGAACCTGAAGAAAGTCGATTGCCTCCAAAATATGAATGTGGGAGACTTTCTCCAATTCTTCATTTGGAAGGGGAAGTCTAAGCATGTTTCTTTTTTCAAACATTTGTTACATCAAGAGCAACTAAAAAGTGTCAGCCATATAGAAGAGAGTCAAGTTGAAAGACCGCAGTATTTCTCGCCATATAATATATTTGTGATTTATAAAAACAGAACGATAGGAGATTTTTTAGAATGGATATTCAATCCCTGATCGCATTGGTCGGCGCAACGATTATTCTTGCCTTGGTTCCGGGACCCGTGGTTGCAGCCCTTGTTGGGCGCGCCTTATTTGGTGGGATCTCCTCGACATTTGGGTTTATCGGCGGTGTCTTTTTGGCGGATTTGCTCTGGCTTATTGCGGCCATTTCGGGGCTGGGATATGTCGCGGCCAGTTATTCAACATTGTTTTTGGTAATTAAATATTTGGGCGCATGCTATTTGATTTATTTGGGGATACAAGCCATTCGTCATGCCATGCAGGACAATCAGGAAATTAAAATCCCGAAAAAGTCTTATAAGGGCGCCGGATTCGTCAGTGGTCTATTGGTGACATTAGGCAACCCGAAACTGGTGGCGTTTTATGTCGGTTTTTTACCGACTTTTATTGATATGGAAGCCTTGAGTCTGCAAGAAGCCATGTGGGCGGCTGTCCTCGTTCCTGCGACATTTGCCAGTATCAATTTCTGTTGGGCATTAAGCGCATCCAAGGCGCGCCGTGTTTTTAAATCCGCAACCCCTATGCGTTTGTTGAATTTTATGTCCGGTGGCCTTTTGGTCGGGGCCGGTGTTGTCATGTTAAGTGAAGACTAAACACCATGCAGATGGCAAACGTGATTGGTCACCGCGGATGTGCGGCACATGCACCGGAAAATTCACTGGCAGGCATTCGTGATGCCGCGCGGGTGGGGTGTCGTTGGATTGAAGCGGATGCAACCTTGTTGGCGGATGGGACGGTTGTTCTTTTCCATGATGACAGTCTGGACCGTTGTACAAATGCATCCGGCTTTATTCGCGAGCAGGATTGGGAACAAGCGATCCAGTTGGATGTGGGGCAATGGTTTGGCGATGGTCGTTTTGTTGGGGAACGGATGCCGCTTCTGCGTGATGCGTTGGCTTGTTGTCGGGCGTTGAAGTTAGGCTTCAATATCGAATTGAAGACCCATCGCGGCGAAGGGGAACAATTGGGCCAAGCGGTTGGCGAGATTGTGGGTGAAGAGACGTGCGACATCCTTGTTTCCAGTTTTGATCAGGCGGCCTTGCTTGGTTTCCGACAGAGAAATCCACATTGCCCGTTGGCGATCATATATGACGAACTTCCACAGGATTGGGAACAACAGGCAAATGACTTGAATGTTGTTTCCATTCATCTGTGGGAACGCACTTTGACAAAAGAAGCCATTGAGGCTGTCAAGCAGTCAGGACGTGACCTGTACGTGTTTACCGTTAATGACCGCCGGGTCGCAAAACGGTTGTGGGCAATGGGGGTTGATGGTGTGTTTAGCGATTATCCGGATACGGTTTTGTCATCTTGATTTTGTAAGGTCATATCTTGGTACAGCCAGACCATACGATCAAAAAACCATGTTTTCGCGCCCATTGTTAGGCCAATGCCACATAGCGTAATCCAGAAGTGAAAGAGCCAGAGGCCTACCCCTGTTAAACAGAACCCAATAGCGGATAAGGATGTTAATAAATGTGCCGCGTACACATGGTGGTGGGGGATGGGATATGTTTTTCGTTTGAGGAAGATTTGTTCGCCAAACACGCCTTTAGAGGCCCAGTTGTTTATGTCTTTTGGTGCGTTGAATAAACGTGGGTTTAACCAAATCCAAAAGATACATAAGATAAAGGGAATAAGGGCGTACCAGCCTATCCAAATCCGACTCCAAATGGAGAGTGCGAGTAAAGGCAGTGTGGTGAAACGGGAATAAACACTTATCGGGTTGGCGTGTTTTGCCCAAGTTTCGGTATCCATATGCATTAAGTTTTCGGCAATTTTATACATAGGCGTTGCCTCTCGTGATCATAATCCCAATTCGTGTCGCAGGGACTTGGTCAGTTTTTCTGCAATAATTGCATAGGCATCGGTGATATGCTGTATGAGATACTCATCTGTCATGGCGTTTGGGGATTGAATTTGAATCCATTTGGCGCGGGCAAGATAAGGGGCGGGAACAATGCCGTCTTTCTGGGTCAAAACCTCATAGGCAAAATCATTGACCTTAAAACTGATCTTTTGAAATTCCCCTTCACCGACACGCGGGGCAATGGCAAATATTTTGCCGCCGATTTTCCAAACATCAGCACCGCCCCATTGAATAACATGGGTTGCCCCCTTTAGGGCGGCGCAGTGTTGATTGAATTGTTCTCGAGTGATCATGTGTTAAAACAGTAAGCTTTTCATCTCTGTTGCGGCTTCTATAAAGGCGCTGTCAAAGGGTGCTGGCGGGTTTATCAGCGCAAGGCCCGTGCCGTACATACCGCGTTCTTTACGTGGACCAACGAGTTCATAAAAGGTTGCGTCTTTCAAACCTTTTTTCAGTTCTTCATGGCGATCTTCCGGCAGAAGAGGATACCAAACCATTTTCACGCCACCCGGCCAGCGTTTATGGGCCTGATTAACCAAACGGGCGATGCTAGCGTATTCTTCTTTAACTTCGTAAGAGGGATCAACCAATAACAGACCGTCTGCATTGCGTGGGGGGAGATAGTCGATTAAACGATCCATTGCATTGCTATGGATCAGGCGTTGGCGTTTATCACTGGACAGATTTTCTTTGAGAATTTCAAATTCGCCGGGGTGGAGTTCAAAGAACAAGCCACGATGATTGGCCGCCATCATCTGTGCGGTTAAGGCAGGGGAGCCAGGATAAATGTTTTCGTCAAAGGTTGCCACTTGGGCAACATAATCCTTCAAGGCCTGAGAATGGAGGTCTTGTCCTTTTAGACGGGCAATGCCGTCTTTCCATTCACCTGTCTTTTCGGATTGTTCCGAGGTCAGGTTATAGAGGCCACGCCCACTGTGACTATCAATAAAGGTCACGAGTTTTGGAAGTGTGCCTAAATATTTAAGCAACAGTACGAGGGCCGTATGTTTATGGACATCGGCGATATTGCCGGCATGATAGCCGTGCTGGTAGCTGAGCATTATTTAAGAGCTTCGACTTCTGCGGCCAGTTTCTGCAGGTGATTGAGACGCCCGAGACTTTCGCAATTTAGCTCTTTGCGTACGGCCTCTAACTCGTCCAGATGTTTGTTCACACTGCGTAAACGATTACTGGCGGCGGATTTCTTGCCATTTTCCAGATCGTCTTTGGCCTGATTGATTTTAGCGCGGAATTCCACGAACGTAGGGTAGGTAATTGTTTGTGACATAAAACCCTCCTTCCTTTTACATCATTAAAAATGATGGCAAGTTAGAAAGAGCCTGTCAAAGAAAAAGGGCGCATGGCAAAACCATACGCCCTGTTTTCATGTTTCTTGAGAGTGCTTAATTAAGCACCACAAGCTGCGAGCATTGCTTCAGCAGCGCGTAATTCACGCTCCGCATCTTTTTTGGCAATGTCGTTGTCTGCGGCTTGCAAGGCATCGTTTGCCTTTTGCAAGCGGGCTTCAGCGTGATCACGGTTGAGTTCATCAAGCACAATCGCTTCTTCAGCCAAAACAGCACAGCGTGTTCCAGAAACTTCAGCAAAACCGCCTTCGACAAAAATACGTTTTGCAATTTTGTCGTTTTCATAGATGTCGATGATGCCGGGACGAACCGTCGTCAGCATCGGGGTGTGTCCGGGCAGAACACCGAAGTCACCTTCGCCGCCCGGAACCACAACCATTTCTACATCTTCAGACAGAAGCAGCTTGGCCGGGGAAACGAGTTCGAACTGGACAGTGTCAGTCATTGTATTGTCTCCTGGCTAGTGGTTTCTGAATGATTACGCAGCTTCTGCAGCCATTTTCTTGGCTTTCTCGAGGGCTTCCTCGATACCGCCAACCATGTAGAATGCAGCTTCCGGCAGGTGGTCGTATTCACCGGCCACGATGCCTTCAAACGCTTTCACTGTGTCGTCAAGTTTAACGTATTTACCCGGTGAACCTGTGAACACTTCCGCGACGTGGAAGGGTTGAGACAGGAAGCGCTGGATTTTACGTGCACGTGCAACCAACATTTTATCTTCTTCAGACAATTCGTCCATACCAAGGATGGCGATGATGTCTTGCAAAGATTTGTATGTTTGCAGTACGCGCTGAACTTCACGAGCCACTTTATAGTGAACGTCACCAACGACGCGCGGCTCAAGTACACGAGATGTGGAATCGAGCGGATCCACAGCCGGGTAAATGCCGAGCTCGGCGATTGAACGGTTCAAAACGGTTGTTGCATCCAAGTGAGCAAATGATGTAGCCGGCGCCGGGTCAGTCAAGTCATCGGCAGGTACGTAAATTGCTTGTACAGATGTAATGGAACCTTTTTTCGTGGACGTAATACGTTCCTGAAGGTTACCCATCTCGGTTGCAAGTGTCGGCTGATAACCTACCGCTGACGGGATACGACCCAACAGGGCGGACACTTCTGAACCAGCTTGTGTGAAACGGAAGATGTTATCAACGAAGAACAGAACGTCTTGGCCTTCTTCGTCACGGAAGTATTCCGCCAAAGTCAGACCTGTCAGGGCAACACGAGCACGTGCACCCGGTGGTTCGTTCATCTGACCGTAAACCAGTGCCGCTTTAGACTCGTCAGAGTCCAGCTTGATAACACCGGATTCAATCATTTCGTGGTAAAGGTCGTTCCCTTCACGTGTACGTTCACCAACACCGGCGAATACGGAGAAACCACCGTGGCCTTTTGCGATGTTGTTGATCAATTCCATGATAAGAACGGTTTTACCTACACCGGCACCACCGAACAGACCAATTTTACCACCCTTCGCATACGGTGCGAGAAGGTCGATAACTTTGATGCCTGTTTCCAGAACTTCAGTCTCGGTAGACTGTTCTGAGAATGTCGGCGCTTCACGGTGGATCGGCAGTGTGCCTTTGGATGTTTTCAGATCGCCGCGTTCATCGATGGCTTCACCGATAACGTTGATGATACGACCCAGTGTTTCCGGCCCAACAGGAACGGAAATCGGCGCACCTGTATCGATAACTTCCTGACCGCGAACCAAGCCGTCGGTCGTATCCATCGCGATACAACGAACTGTGTTTTCACCCAAGTGCTGGGAAACTTCCAGCACCAAACGTTTGCCCTGGTTTTGAAGTTCCAGAGCGGACATGATTTCCGGCAAAGTTTCGCCGAACTGAACGTCGACAACGGCGCCCAGTACCTGTGTAACTTTACCTACATTTTTTTTGCTCATCGCAAAAAGCTCCTACTTCGCAAATATTTGCGTCTAACGGTTACAGCGCTTCTGCGCCGGAAATGATTTCGATCAGCTCACTTGTAATAGCGGCTTGACGTGCACGGTTGTAAGTCAGGGTCAGATTATCGATCATATCCCCGGCGTTACGTGTTGCGTTGTCCATGGCTGCCATACGGGCACCTTGTTCGGAAGCAAAGCTTTCCAACATGGCGCGGAAAATCTGTACCGAAAGGTTACGCGGCAGAAGTTCTTCCAGAATGTCTTCTTCAGAAGGTTCGTATTCATACAAAGCCTTCAGTTCGTCATCCTGTTCTTCCTCGTTGGTTTCAACTTCATCCAACTGGAAAGGAATAACCTGCAGCGGCGTGACTTCTTGTGTGATGGCGGATACAAACTTGTTGTATACGACCGTACAAACATCGATTTCACCTTCTTCAAACATCGTACGGATGCGAAGTGCGATGGCATCGGCGTCTGAATATTGCGCACCGTTCTTTGTCAGATCTTCCATCGTTTCAAGGATTGTGTCCCCGAACTGACGGCGAACCTGATCACGACCTTTGCGCCCCAGACACAAGACTTTTACAGATTTGCCAGCTTGTTTAAGCTGGGCAATCTTATTCCGGGCAAAACGGCCAATGTTTGCGTTGAAACCACCGCACAGACCACGGTCAGAAGACACCAGCACGATGAGGTGCTTTTCGTCCTTGCCGTTACCTGCAAGCAGTTCCGGAGCGCCTTGGACACCGTCGAAGCTCTTTGCAAGAGCTCCGACCATAGCTTCCATACGCTCGGCATAGGGGCGGGCGGATTCTGCAGACATTTGTGCCTTACGCAGTTTCGCAGCCGCCACCATCTTCATGGCCGAAGTGATCTTCTGTGTCGATTTGACACTGTCGATCCTGATCTTTAGGTCCTTGAGGTTGGGCATATGCCTAATTCCTCTTCTTCAACGATGAAAACGATTAAGCGAAAGACTTAGTGAAGTCGTCTAGGTACTTCTTCAGTTTTTCGGTGGTCTCATCGCTGAGGGCCTTCTCACTACGGATTGTTGTGAGGATATCAGCACCGTTTGCGCGAACGTCGTTCAACATGGCAGCTTCGTAACGGTTAACGTCCGTTGCTTTGATGCCATCCAGATAGCCGTTCACACCAGCGAAGATGGATACAACTTGCTCTTCAACCGGAAGCGGAGAGAATTGCGGTTGTTTCAGCAATTCTGTCAGGCGTTCACCACGAGCCAGCAGTTTTTGCGTAGACGCATCCAAATCAGATGCGAACTGAGCAAAGGCTGCCATTTCACGATACTGAGCCAATTCCAGTTTAACGGAACCCGCAACCTGTTTCATGGCTTTGATCTGTGCAGAAGACCCTACACGAGATACAGAAAGACCAACGTTAACAGCCGGACGGATACCTTTATAGAACAGTTCTGTTTCCAAGAAGATCTGACCGTCTGTAATGGAAATTACGTTTGTCGGAATAAACGCGGAAACGTCACCACCTTGTGTTTCAATAACCGGCAAAGCGGTCAAAGAACCAGCGCCCATCGCGTCAGACATTTTACAAGCACGTTCCAGCAGACGGGAGTGCAAGTAGAATACGTCACCCGGATAAGCTTCACGGCCCGGCGGGCGACGAAGCAGCAGGGACATTTGACGATAAGCAACGGCCTGTTTGGACAAGTCATCGTAGCCGATCAGTGCATGCATACCGTTGTCACGGAAGTACTCACCCATCGCAGCGCCACAGTAAGGTGCCAAGAACTGCATCGGAGCCGGTTCAGAAGCTGTCGCAGCAACGATGATGGAATATTCCAGCGCGCCGTTTTCTTCGAGAACTTTAACCAACTGTGCAACAGTAGAACGTTTCTGACCAACCGCAACATAGACGCAGTACAGCTTTTCGCTTTCGTCTTTGGCGTTGTCGTTTACGTTTTTCTGGTTCAACATGGTGTCCAGAATGATGGCTGTTTTACCAGTCTGACGGTCACCAATGACCAATTCACGCTGACCACGACCAACCGGGATCAAGCTGTCAACAGCTTTCAAACCAGTTTGTACGGGTTCGTGTACAGACTTACGCGGGATGATGCCCGGCGCTTTTACTTCCATCAACTGATTGGTAACGTCTTTCAACGGGCCTTTGCCGTCGATCGGGTTGCCCAGACCGTCAACAACACGACCCAAAAGGCCACGACCAACCGGCACTTCAACGATGGCGCCAGTACGTTTAACTGTATCGCCTTCTTTGATAGCGCGGTCATCACCGAAAATAACGATACCGACGTTGTCGGTTTCCAAGTTCAGTGCCATACCTTTCAAGCCACCTGGGAATTCAACCATTTCCCCGGCTTGAACGTTATCCAAACCATGTACGCGGGCGATACCGTCACCCACAGACAAGACTTGACCAACCTCAGCTACGTCAGCCTCGGTTCCGAAATTAGCGATCTGTTCTTTGAGGATCGCAGAAATTTCCGCGGCGCGGATTTCCATCACCCAACCCCTTTCATGGCGAGTTGAAGATGCTGCAACTTGGTGCGCAAGGAACTATCTACCATGCGCGAGCCGACCTTGACGATTAAACCGCCAAGGAGTGCAGAGTCCACCTTCTGTTCAACAGCGACATCACTGCCAATTGCTTCTTTAAGAGAAGCGGTCAACGAATCAACTTGCTTTTGCGTTAGCTTTTTAGCGGAAGTAACCTGTGCGGAAACTTCGCCTTTATGCGCGGCAAGAAGCGATTGGAACGCAAGGATCATGCCTTCCAGTTCAAAGAGGCGACGATTTTGTGCCACCACCCCGATAAATCGTTTCGTGAGATCTGAAATTTGTGCCTTGTCCATGACAGCAGTCATGGCGCGGCCTTGTTCTTCGCGTGCAATCACGGGACTTAGAACAAGTTTGGTTAGATCTTCACTTTCGCTCAGCATTACGCTGAGGTCAGAAAGATCCTGAGCCACTTGATCGACCGCACCGTTATCAACCGCTAACTCAAATAGAGCATTGGCATAACGACCGGCAAGTCCGCTTGCACCTTGTGCTTTAGAAGCCACCTGGGACAGCCCTCGACATCTGGTCCACCCGAAGGGACATGGTACCCACGTCCCCCAACGACAAAATCACCCTGTTCGCGCAGCACACAGCTTTGCGACAGAGTGGCGATGTCATAACACACCGTTGATGGTAGATGCAAGCGGGCATCTCGCACTTGCCCAAATTATTCGAAACATGCGGAAAATAAGGCTGATTCGCGGGTGTGGTCATACCAAAATCGTTAAGAAATTGACTTCTGAAGCAAGAGAATCGGGCATCCATTTCGAATTCTTCAGGTTGAAAGATTCTTACAAAAAACTGTAAGGATCAATATCGACCTGTACGCGAACAGCATTGGTAATGTTCGTTCGCCCCAGCCAATCTTTCACGATCGCCTGAATGGGGATGTTTTTATCTGTTTTCAGAAGCAGGCGACGGCGATGGCGCCCCCGGATCATGGATAAGGGGGCCGGTGCGGGGCCAAGCGCGAGAAGGCCGGGGCCATGCGGAGCGTTACGTCCCAGTGCATTGGCCACATCATCGACCAGAACTTCATCTTCGCCGGACACAATCAGGGCACACAGTCGCCCAAAGGGCGGCATGCCTGCCCCGCGTCGGGCTTCGGCTTCGGTTTGTAGAAAGCGATCACGCAAACCGGACTTCAGGGCCTTCATCACCGGATGATCAGGCATGAAGGTCTGCAACATGACAGTTCCCGGTTTATCACCGCGTCCGGCACGCCCGGCAACCTGATATAAAAGTTGATATGTACGTTCGCTGGCGCGCAGGTCACCGCCGGATAATCCTAAATCCGCATCGACCACACCGACAAGGGTGAGCATGGGAAAATGATAGCCTTTGGCGACCATTTGGGTCCCGATCAGCAAATCGACATCGTGGTTTTCAATTTTTGCGACCAGTTCAGCGGCTTGCGCGGGGGAAGTCACCGTGTCACTGGCGGCAACAATGGTGCGCAGTTCAGGGAAGGTTTCTTCGACTTCTTCGGCGAGACGTTCCACGCCGGGACCGCAGGCTGCGAAATTGTTTTCGCTTTCACAAGATGGACAGGTGCGCGGGGGGCGGGTGAAATATCCACAATGGTGGCATTGCAACTTTCCGGCCTTGCGATGTTCGACCAGCCAGCTTGTGCAATTGGGGCATTGCAAGCGATGTCCGCAGGACCGGCACAGGGTCAAAGGCGCATAGCCCCGCCTGTTGAGATACAACATCACCTGTTCGCCGCGTGCCACCGTTTCTTTAATCGCGGTGATTAAACTGGGGGAAAGCCATTTCTGGCGTTCGGGTTTATCCAGTCGTAAATCTACCGTGATGACGCAAGGCAGCGGGACATCGGCATGGCGTGCGGGCATATGCAAATTATCATAGCGCCCTTCCCAGCTGTTGACCGCTGTTTCCAGTGAGGGGGTGGCAGAGGCCAAGACAACGGGTAAATGCCCCATCTGCGCACGCACAACCGCCATGTCGCGTCCATTATAAATAACGCCTTCTTCCTGTTTGAAAGAGGCATCATGTTCTTCATCGACAACAATAAGGCCGAGATCACGAAAAGGCAGGAATAAAGCAGAGCGGGCACCGATCACGACTTTCGCCTGTCCGCGTACAACCGCGCGCCATGTTTGTTTGCGCCGGGCTTGCCCGATATCGGAATGCCAAACCGCGGGTTCTGTCCCGAAACGTGTTTTAAAACGATTAAGCCATTGTGAGGACAGGGCGATTTCAGGCAAAAGAACAAGCACTTGCTTATTACAAGAAAGCGCCTTGGCGACCGCTTCGAAATAGACTTCGGTTTTCCCCGAACCGGGGACCCCATCCAGCAAGGTGACGCTGAAGCCGTTTTTTGTGCCGGCATTTTGTGTTTTTGCCACCAGATCGTTGGCGGCTTTTTCCTGTTGTTCGGCCAGTTTATAACCGTCGCGTTGCCAATCCGGTTCCCCAAAAGGCGAAGGATCATGGATTTGAACCGGCTCTAAAAGACCCAGATCAACCAATCCTTTGACAACACTGGTTCCGACACCGGCTTCGCGGGCGATGTCGCTGGCAGCCATCGGGATCATGCCTTCCATAAAATCCAGTACGCTTTGACGGGCCTTGGTGATTTTTAAGTTATCCGGGAGTGGGGAAGACTTCTTTATATAAGCGACTTTTGGCGCCGGGTCTTTCAACGCACCGGGAACCGACATGACCATTTTCAGGATCGAACCAGCCGGCTGTAAAGTATAGCGCGCCACCCAATCGACAAATTTACGCGAAGCTTCCGGGATCGGTGGTTGGTTTAAGACGTCCTGAACACATTTCAGTTTTTCAAAGGGAAGATCATTTTCTGGTGGATCTATGGCCCAGACAACACCGATACGTTCGCGCGACCCAAGCGGCACGACGACAAAATCGCCTTCATTCACCGTCATGGCAGGCGGTAGGGCATAATCGTACACCCCGCTCAAGGGCAGGGGAAGCAGGACGCTGATGCGTCTTTCCTGATCGGCAAATAAGGACACGCCCACTTGATTTTGTCCGCGAAAGGGACACTCCTCTTTTTATGTTTCTCAGCACAAGGTTTGAAACTTTATATCATTCTGTGTTTTTATGTCATAAAGTCTTTACCAAATCCGCCTAAAACGGAACAACAGATAGTGTCTTATATTGTTAAGCAAGGAAGAGCCAGATGAAGTTTTTTGTCGATACCGCCGATGTAACGGAAATTAAAGAGCTTGCCGATGTCGGTCTGTTGGATGGCGTGACCACCAATCCCTCGCTGATTGCCAAATCGGGCCGCAAGTTTCTGGATGTGGTGGGTGAGATTTGTGACATTGTAGATGGCCCTGTCAGTGCTGAAGTGACCGCACCGGATTTTGATACCATGATGAAAGAAGCGGCTGTCTTGCGCAAAATTGCCGATAATGTGGCGATTAAGGTCCCGATGACCCGTGACGGGATTAAAACCTGTAAACATTTGGCAGATGACGGTTGTAAGGTAAACGTGACGCTGGTCTTTTCTGCGGCACAAGCCTTGCTGGCGGCCAAGGCCGGGGCGGCGTTCGTTTCTCCGTTTATCGGACGCTTGGATGATTTGGGTCAGGACGGTATGAGCCTGATTGAAGATATTGTTGAGATTTACGCCAATTACCCGGATTTCCAAACCGAAGTTCTGGCGGCTTCTATTCGTGGACCGCTACATGTGGTACAGGCCGCACAAGCTGGTGCTGACGTTGCAACGGTTCCTGCAAAAGCCCTGTGGCAATTGTTCAATCATCCGCTGACAGACAAGGGTTTGGAAGCATTCGAAGCTGATTGGGCCAAGACAGGCCAAAGTATTCTGTAAAATCAGGGTGTTGTTTTTTTTCTTCACGGCCTATCTTTCTATCAGTATAGGCCGTGAAGAAGTGATTCAAATTTACCTTTCTATGCTTTACACTGATAGCGACACATTTTGCGAAGGCTGGTCCCATGACGACAAACAGCAGGGATAAACATGTTTGCAATGATTTGGGCGATAACGATATCATTGCCTATCTCAAGAAACATCCCGATTTTTTTGTGCAAAACCCCAACATTCTTGAAGTGATGGAGCTTCCTGCGCGTTACAGCGGGGAACAAATTGTCGATTTGCAGCATGAAGCCTTAAAACGTTTGCGCGCCAAGCAAGATGTGCTGGTTGATAATTCGCGCACCAACATGTCGATCCAAACGGCCACCCATGAAGCCGTTCTGGCAATGATGGAAGCCCGTTCGCTGGATGAGTTTATCGGTATTGTACAAGATGAATTGCCGGTCTTGCTGGATATTGATATGGCGGCGGTTGCGTTGGAAGGCGCCGTGGAGGCAATCGATATGTCTGCCGATGGCATGCCGGTTTTACTGCCTAGCGGGGAAGTTCAAAACAGGCTGGGCGATAGTGATGTACGATTGATTGCCAGTGTTGAAGGCGGTGATCATTTGTTTGGTGCAGCGCGTGATCTTGTGCGATCCGTTGCTTTGGCACGTCTTTATCCCAGTGAAGTCATGCCAACAGGCCTTTTGATTTTAGGCGCCCGCGATGAGAATATGTTTCATCCCCATCAGGGAACCGAGTTGATTACTTTTATGGCGCGGGTTGCCGAAATTCTGGTGGAAAAATGGCTCGAACAAGGCGAATTGGACGACTGATTTGGCAACAAATGCAGACAGCCTGAACCGGATACAGTTTGACTGTGAGCCAGCCTTGAAAGAGGCAATTGCCGTCTGGCGACGTTGGCTGGAAAGTGAACGTCGTGCCTCCAAGCACACGCTGGATGCTTATTTGCGCGATTTGTCTGCTTTTTTTATCTTTTCGCAAAATCTGCTGGGGTATCCGGCGGGGTTGGAAGATTTACGCAGTTTCAGTGCCGCTGATTTTCGCGGGTTTTTGGCAGACCGGACTGAGGCCGGAATTGCGCGCAGTTCCATCAATCGGCAAATGTCGACGCTGCGTAATTTCTTTAAGTTTTTAAATCAGCAAGGCATTTTGGAAAATCCGGCATTGGCGGCGGTTCGAACGCCCAAACAAAAACAGGCGGTTCCCAAGGCCTTATCCCAACAAGAAGCCGTTGTGTCGTTGGATGCGATTGCACAATTGAGCCAAGGCGATTGGCATGACAAACGCGGCCTGTCGTGGGTTGCAAAACGTGATGCGGCGGTTCTAACCCTGCTTTATGGCTGCGGCTTGCGCATTGGGGAGGCATTGAGCTTGAAACGCAAAGAAGCCCCCAACACAGATGTCATGCGCATTACCGGGAAGGGCAACAAGGAACGTATGGTCCCGGTTCTGCCGCTGGTGATCGCGGCGGTCAATGCCTATCTGGAAGATTGCCCGTTTGATTTAAAACAAAACGGACCTTTGTTTGTCGGGGCACGGGGCAAGGCGCTGGACCCCGGTGTCATACAACGCCAAATTCGAAAATTGCGCCCGCTGTTAAACTTGCCAGAAACGGCGACACCCCATGCTTTGCGCCACAGTTTTGCAACGCATTTGTTGGCAGGCGGCGGGGATTTGCGCACCATACAGGAATTACTGGGACATGCTTCACTGTCCACAACGCAACGTTATACGGCCGTGGATGAAGTCAAGTTGAATACGGAATATAAAAAAGCTCATCCTCGCGCTTAAGGCTTATCCTTGTTGGTCGCATCCCCGAAGAAAAATTGCTTGCCGAAAATCAGCATGATAAAGACCGCGCCGAGTTCTGCAGCGAAGGCCAGCATAAGGTCTTGCGTAAAAAAGAAGGTGGCGAGGAAGACAATCGCCATAAGAATCCAGGCAAGATATCTCATTTTAAATTTCCTTATTGATCGGTTGTGACCTGAAAGACGGTCATTTCTGAATTGAAAAAAAGTGCACCGGATAAAACACCATAAAGGCAAGCCCCTGTATCCAGTCCAATGCGATGGGGTTCGAGAACAGGGCCGGGCAGCACGGTATGTCCATGCACAATAAAGGTGCCATCCTCAAAAGGGCCTGTATGTTCCAAAAAATCATCGCGTATCCATGCCCAGTGTTTCGGATGTGTGGATAATTTTGTTGCATTGAAATTATTTTCTATGGAAATGGCCGGGTCGATCCCGGCATGGACACATAGAATATTTCCGCTTTTATAATGACTGACAAAGTTATTGAGCTGTTCAATACGTTGTGCCCCCAAGGCTTTGACCAAGGCTTTACGATGTTCATAAATCGGGGTTTGCGCAATCGGAGGGATTTTAATATTCAGGTTTTCCAATGTGGAAAGACCGCCGTTTCCCCGCCATAAAGCCCACTGCATACGATAATTGGCCATATCGGCGTTTAGCACCCGTAACAAAAGCTGCTCGTGATTGCCCATAAGGGAGATGATGTTCCAATCGTTGATCCCTTCGCGGATCAAGTCGAGAACTTCGATCGCAGCATCCCCGCGATCAATAATATCGCCAAGCAAAACCAAATCGACCCGTTTGCAGGCGGGCGGGATCACTTTTTCGATGGTTGGCAGGATGCGCACCAATAGATCGAAACGTCCATGAATATCCCCGATGGCCACAAGGGCGACATCTTTTTCCGCAATGGCGGGAACCGGACAGGCGTTGCGAATGATTTCCAAGGGGAAGGCTCCTTAGAATTGAGCTTGTTGAGCGCGCACTTCAACGATTTTATGACTGGCGCGAAGCGCATCATTAAGCGTGATAATTCCGCGTGCCTTTAACATCGGGATCATGCGCAGGAAAATCCCGGCGGTGACAAGGGTATCGCCAATGGCGGTATGGCGTCCTTCGATTTCAATCCCAAAACGATGGGCGATGTCGTCAAGGGAATGTTCCGTCTTATGGTCATGCAGCAACACTGAAAGCAACAAGGTATCCAGAACAGGATGATCAAAATTCAATCGGCATTCATCCTGTTTAAGATGTAGAAATTTCATATCAAAAGCCGCGTTGTGGGCAACCAAAACCGTCTCTTTTGCAAATTCAAAAAATTGCGGCAGGACGATTTGTGCAGGTGGTTTATCTTTAACCATATCGTCTGTAATGCCGTGGAATTTGATGGATGATTTGGGAATTTTGCGATTGGGGTTAACCAGACGGGCAAAAGATTCCCCGGTTAAAATTCGCCCATTGAGGATACGTACGCCTGCCAATGCGATAATTTCGTCACCACCGGACGGTTTAAGCCCCGTCGTTTCTGTGTCAAAAACGACATAAGAGAGATCACTTAAAGGGCGTTCTCCCCATTCTCCAAGTGGTTTATCGGATGGATTGAGCAGCGAGAAATCATAAAATTCCGGTCGGGCGGGCAAATCTTCGCTGGTCTTATCCGCCATAGGGCGTTGCGCCGCCATCATGGGCAGGCGCAACCGGGACCAACCGTCTTCCATTCTTTCGCTCCACATCTCGCAACGATGGTGTTCCAGAATGTCGCGCAGGCTCATACCGCCGATGGATTCCTGCAAGTTGATGTCCAGCCAGCTATCAATCTCGGCTGAGGATAGCTCTTTGCCTGACCAGATCACATCGATATGAATGCGCCCGTCGCGTTGCACCGATTGCAGGTCAAAATCCTGTGCCCCGGTGAGTTTGTGGATGTTGTGAACGATCTGATCCAGTGCCAGCACAAGGGAATGGCTATCCCCGCGCAGCCAGCAGGGAATGCCGGTCATCATTGCAGTGATGTTTTTTTCATCTTTCAGGCGCAAGGAGACAAGGCTGAGTAAATTTGCAGAATAAATGTCGGCCATCGGCCAATGCCCAGTGGCGAGACCGTGATAATCACTTGCCAGATGATCGATCCGTTCGGACAGTTTCTGACTTTCTTCCAGCAGGACATTTTGGAAACGTGCGCGCATTGATTGCGGCATTTCGTCGTTTTTTGTCACCATTTCCGCAGCGGCCCGCAGGTTGGCAATGGGTTGACGCAGGCCTTCGGTGGCTTCGCGCAACAGATGGTCCCGTTTCCCCAATGCCCCCAATTCTTCGGTAATGTCGTGAAAGGTCAGGACATAGCTGACAGGTATGTTTTCTTCATCACCTAACAACAGGGTCATGCGGGCTTCCAGCGTAAATCGCCCGTCGCGTGTTGCACAGACGAAAGAAGTGCTTAAACCTTCCGGGTGTTTTTCGTGGCGATGTTCTGCCAAACGATTGCGCAGACGTCGAAGCGAATGCAGTAAGGGCGGGTTGTCGATGACGCTGAATAAAGAACGCCCCAATCCGATATCCCCGCTGACATGCAATAGGGAAAGGGCGCGTTGATTATAAAGCAAGACCTGATTGTTGAGGTTGCAAATAATAACCCCTTCGTACAAATCCTTTAAAACGGCTTCCAGTGTTTTCTTTTGGTCAACGGTTTGGGCGGTCGCCTCCTTGATCGCTTGATCGACTTCAAGACGTTGACGGCGGTACTGGCGGGCAAGATCGCGCACCGTTTCCGGCAAATGGTCTAGATAACGCCCCGATGAAACTTCGACGCGATGGTTTTTATTGCTGTGTAGGATGGTTTGAATGTCGCGGATAAGCCCCTGAATGGGGGATGCAACGTTCAGGTCGAACAGGGCCCCGATGGCGATGATGGATAAACCGATGCCAATCGTTGCCCCCAGTCCGAACAGCAGCAGGCTGTCGGCTGGGTCGTTATGGGTCTGGATATGGTCAAAGGCAAAATAAAAACTGGCAACGATTATGGACAGGCAGAAGAATCCCAAAAGGGCGAAAAACAGCAACGTGCGGACACGTAAGCTTAATTTTGAAATGCGCCTGAGCATGGATCCCCTCCTTTGCCACGACCACAACAGCGCCTGTTTTACGCGTCGCCTAACAGTTCCTTGACCCGTTTGGTCAATTCGCTGGTGGAAAACGGCTTGGTCACATAATCGGTTGCCCCAAGGGCGAGGCCTTTTTCTTTTTCCACTTCCCGTCCCTTTGCGGTCAGCATGATAATGGGGATGGCGGCCCATTCTTCGGATCGGCGCAAGGTTTGACACACATCATAACCGTCGCGTCCAGGGATCATGAGGTCCAGTAAGATCAGGTCCGGTGTTTTTTCAACAACGGCTTCCAGTGCTTCGTTTCCATCGCGTGCGATACGGACTTCGTATCCGGCTTGGGTCATAAGAAATTCAAGTGACAAAACAATATTGGGTTCGTCATCCACGACAAGGACCGATTTGGTCATTTTAACTCCCTGAATATAGACTGTTTCTTTTTTTAGAGGTCTTATAATCCTTTTTTCTGCATAATAACACGTTTTTATAGGCATGACATAGCCTCGCAGTCCTGCTAAAAGACTATCCAAATCATCTTTCATTTTACATTTGGATATTAAGGTACGATGGCATCTTATCAGTACGTATATGTTATGAAGGGCCTTTCCAAGGTCTATCCGGGCGGCAAAAAAGTTGTAGAGGATGTATTCCTTTCCTTCCTGCCGGGTGCAAAAATCGGTGTTCTGGGTCACAACGGCACAGGTAAATCGACCCTGATGCGCATTATGGCGGGTCTCGACACGGAATATAACGGCGAAGCATGGGCCGCCGATGGGGCAAAAGTCGGCTATCTGCCGCAGGAACCACAACTGGACCCGACCAAGACCGTCGCGGAAAACGTCATGGAGGCCTTGGGTCAAACCAAGCGCGATCTGGATCGTTTCAACGAAATCAGCGCCAAGTTCATGGAACCCATGACCGATGACGAGATGAACGAACTGCTGGCGGAACAAGGCGAATTGCAGGAACGCATTGATGCCTCAAACGGTTGGGAAATCGAACGCACCATCGAAATTGCGATGGACGCGCTGCGTTGCCCGCCGGGTGACTGGTCCGTTGATAAACTGTCCGGTGGTGAAAAACGCCGTGTGGCTTTGTGTAAACTGCTGCTGGAAAAACCCGATCTGCTGCTGCTTGACGAACCGACAAACCATTTGGATGCAGAATCGGTTGCCTGGTTGGAACGTTTCCTTGAAACCTACGAAGGCACTGTCGTCGCTGTTACCCATGACCGTTACTTCCTGGATAATGTCGCAGGCTGGATTCTGGAACTGGACCGGGGCCGCGCTATTCCTTACGAGGGTAACTATACCCAATGGCTGGAACAGAAGAAAAAACGTCTGGAACAGGAATCCAAAGAAGAAGCGGCACGCCAAAAGACTTTGGATCACGAGATGGAGTGGATCAAACAATCCCCGAAAGCCCGTCAGGCCAAATCCAAAGCCCGTATCAAATCTTACGAAGAGCTGCTTAACAAAGATATCAAAGAGCAGATCAATAACGCACAAATCGTCATTCCGGCTGGTCCGCGTCTGGGTGATGTCGTTATTAAAGCCGAAGGTGTCGCCAAGGGCTTTGACGATAAACTGCTTTATGAAAACCTCGAGTTTAACCTGCCTGCCGGTGGGATTGTCGGGATTATCGGGCCGAACGGTGCGGGTAAAACCACGTTGTTCCGTATGATCACGGGTCAGGAAACACCGGACGCGGGGACATTTACGGTTGGGCAAACGGTCAAGCTTGGTTATATCGATCAAAGTCGCGACAGTCTGGCAGATGACAAAACGGTCTGGGAAGAAATTTCAGACGGTCTGGATGTGATTGAACTGGGCAAAGGTTCCATGCAAAGCCGGGCTTATGTCTCACGCTTTAACTTTAAAGGCGGGGATCAACAGAAAAAAGTCGGTCAGCTTTCCGGTGGGGAACGTAACCGCGTCCATTTGGCGAAAATGCTGAAAGAAGAAGCCAACGTTCTGCTGCTTGACGAACCGACAAACGATCTGGATGTCGATACCTTGCGCGCATTGGAAGATGCTCTTGAAAACTTCGCTGGTTGTGCCGTGGTAATCTCGCACGATCGCTGGTTCCTTGATCGTATCGCCACCCATATCCTTGCGTTTGAAGGCAACTCCGAAGTCGTCTGGTTTGAAGGCAACTACGAAGACTACGAAGCCGATCGCAAGCGCCGCCTCGGCGCTGATGCCGATCAACCGCACCGCTTGAAATTCAAGCCGCTGACGCGTTGATTTTGTACGCCTAAAAAAAGGGGGGAAGCCTTTAAGCTTCCCCCTTTTTTATATATATGGGAATAAGTGTTAGTCGACTTGTATGATGATCTTTCCACGGACACGTCCGGACTGACTGAGC
Organism: Terasakiella sp.; assembly: GCF_048267425.1. Lineage (GTDB taxonomy): Bacteria > Pseudomonadota > Alphaproteobacteria > Rhodospirillales > Terasakiellaceae > Terasakiella. The sequence continues at coordinate 268,555 of NZ_JBLWXN010000002.1, read as the reverse complement.
GCAAAAGCTTGATCAACCTGATCGAGAGGAAAGATTTTCTCAATGTGGTTGTGGATTTTTTCTTCGTCGATCCACTGGGCAATTTGGGTTAATTGCGCGGCATCGGGTTCGATAAAAAGAAACTCACCCTTGACGTTGTATTCCTTTGCCTTGTCTGGAGATGGCGGAGAGACGACAGAAACAAGAACACCGCCTTCTTTCATGGTTTGCCATGATTTATCTTGTGTTTCGCCGCCGACCGTATCGAAAACGACGTCGACATCGCTTACAATTTCTTCAAAATTTTCATTGCGATAATCGATGAATGTATCGACACCAAGTTCAAGCAAGAAGGCTTTGTTTTTCTCCGAAGCGGTTCCAATGACGTGGGCACCGACTATTTTTGCCATTTGAACGGCAAGGCTACCGACACCGCCCGCTGCGGCATGGATTAAAACCTTTTGTCCGGCTTTCAGATTTGAGATTTGGAATAAGGCTTGATAGGCCGTCAATCCGGCCAATGGGATACCGGCAGCGTGCAAATGGTCCATTTTGCGTGGCTTTTTCGCAAGTTCACGGCCTTTAATGGCGACAAATTCAGCAAAGGTTCCGTTGCGGGCAATATTGGGGCGTGAGTAGACTTCATCCCCGATTTGAAAATCGCTGACCTCCGGGCCTACGGCTTCGACAACACCGGACACATCCCAACCTAATGTCAAAGGTAACTGATGAGGGAGAATGGTTTGGAGATAACCCGCCTGTATTTTCCAATCGACAGGATTGACACTGGCAGCTTTTACCTTGACCAAAACATCATCCGGTGCAATTTTCGGTGTGGGTATATCTTCGTATTTTAAAGTATTTTCACTGCCATATGCATGAATACGAACGGCTTTCATCTCTCTCTTCCTTTATTATATCTATAGGTCTTACATTGCTTACCTATTTGTGCGGGGATGCAGGATTGTCAAGTTGAAAGCCGTCCAGAAACGGCGCTAGAAATTTAAGCAACTGATGCGTGACTTAAAAACTTTTGACGCAAAAAGGCGGCTCTCAAAGCCGCCTTTTTGTGTTTGAGAAGGCTTAGAGCCCGGTCGTGCAGCCTTAACTTAGTGCATTCGAGACTGCCCCGGAATTTGTAGGCTTTCTCTAGGCGGTTGTCTCCACCATGTTGCCCATTTCCTCTCCCCATAGTTTGGCGATGGAACCTTTAAGGTCATCGTTATTGTTTATGAGGTCTGCAATATCCTGTTCACGATTTTTCAGGCTGGGGTCTTGACGGGCTTTCATGATATCGTTGAAGGCAACTTCAAAGGTGCCGTTGTTATTGGTGATGTTCAGTTGCTGGATCATGTTTAGATGCATGCCGTTTTCCTGCATCAGACTTTGCAGTTTGTCTTCAACAGCTTCAACTTCCAGTGTTTCTTCATAATCGTTAATAGCTCTGGTGAGGTACTTTTCAAGGTCTGCATAACCATTCCCCCCTTGCGTTTGATAATCTTCACCAAACGTGCGTACACTGAATTGACTTTGGTTCGAATAGTTCATACTCAGCCCAATAAAATTAACGTCACTATCGTTAACTTTTGGTGCTGTATAGGGTTGTGAAGAGTGGTTGGTTGTTTCTGTCGACTGGGGTTTTAGATAATTCGATAGGCTTTCTTTAATAAAGTCCGGCATATCGCCAGCTTTAATTCGTATAAGATTGGCATCATTCGCCAAGTTACGTGTCATCAGCTTTTTGGTGCCAGCCTGCTCTTCAAGGTCTTCAAAACGGCTTTGTGCCTGACCAAGAGTAACATTTGCATTGCGCACATCATTTAGGAGTGCACGATATTGCGCCAGAGTGCTATTGTTCTGGATTTCCATGGGATAGCCTCTTTTTCTTAAAGGTATGTTAATACTTCTTTAAGAGAAAGCAAAATCGAGGCCAGTTTGCGTAGGTTTGGTTTCTGCACGTTTAAGTGATGAATGGAAATGTTACAGGATTTTAGGCGGTAATATTTGCCCAGATTGTAGACCATAATTTACCCATTTATATAGGTACTGATGTCATTTAACCATAGCGAGAAAATTTTCGATTGGGGGGGGGTAACCTCGAAATTATATTACATGATGGCATAAGAAGTTTGTGTCACCTATGGAGCATTAAATACAAGCCGCTGACGCGTTAACACCCGATAAACTCGTCCCTCGCGAAAGCAAGGAACCAGCCTTGGACCAAAAAAATATCCCGGATAAGAATTGCGCTTATCCGGGATGTTCTTTTGGTGCTTTTTCTTACTTCTGAGCAGGCAATAAATCAGCGACCAAAGAGGGGCCTAAGGGTTTGCCGGAGGATTGGGCGATGTCGCGCAAGGTCTGTGTGGAACTGGTGATTTTATAGCCTTTGGCGCTAAGTTGTTGGCTCAGTGCTTCGGGGGTGAGTTTAAACAAGGGCGCGACTTGGGCCACGGTCCCGTTTTGCAAGGCACCGACGGCAGCACGCATCGGGTTTTTGCCGCCACCGCTGCTTGTCAGAGCCGGATAGGCGAAGGCGAGGCTGGCGACAAGAGAAAGAAGCAACGGGATATAGATGGTTTTTCTTTTGAAATACCCCATGAAACCGGGCCAGTTGCGCCAGATATGAAACCCAACCGGGATCAATAACACCATAGAAAGCCATTCGTGCATGGCATGAAAGGCGCTTGAATATAAATGGAAAAACAGGAAAACACCTGAAATCGTAGAAACAAGGAAAAGGCCAACCGTTAGGGTGGTCCCATGTGTTTTAAGAAATTTGATCATTTTTCCTACCCCAATAAGGAAAGCGTTTGAATGAAAACAGTCTAATCTGTTGATGTTACCCCTTTATTTCAGAAAACAGCCTTGCTTGTAACGCAATGTAACGAGGCCTTTTTTTAAGAGGTACGAAAGCTTTCTGCGACACTTTCAAACACGGCCCTGATCCGGCGGTTTGTTTTAAGTTCGCGATGTGTGACCAGCCAGACAGGAACGGGAACGCCGGGCAGTTCTGGCAATATTCGGTGAATGCCGGGGGTGCGTGCGGCGACTTCCTGTACCATGATGCCGATCCCTAATCCCTGTTTGACCATTTCCCAGGCGACCAGACCGTTTTCCGATCTTATGGGGAAGTTTCGTTCACTTACCGGGCAGCCAATGGAATGAAAATAATCCAGCAGGCGGTTGGTTTGGTCAAAACCGATCAGCGCGGCTTCTTTTAAATCATCAGGACTTTGCGGGCAGGGAAAATTTTCAAGGTAACGATCACTGACGTACAGATATCCGCTGGTTTCATACAACAACTGGGCATACAGGTCTGGCTGTGTGGGACGGGCATGGCGAATGGCGATATCGGCCTCGCGTCGTTTTAAATCGCTTAAGGCGTTGGAGGCGACAATATCCAGTTGAATACCGGGATAACGTTGGCGGATTTTTGCCAGAAGATCAGGCAGAAAATAAACGGCCCAAACGTTGGTTGCCGACAAACAGACCCGTCCTTCGATGCTTTGTGATTGCCCCGATGCGGTCAACGATATTTGGGCGGCGGCCTCCCCCATTGCCTGTACATGTTGTAACAGGTCAACCCCGGTCTGGGTCAGTTCCAATGTGCGGCCCATGCGTTCAAATAACGTGATGCCAAGGTGGTCTTCCAATGCGGTGACTTGGCGTCCAACTGTGGGCTGGGTCACGCCCAAGGCTTTGCTGGCAGCGGTGAAGGAGCCTTCCTGCGCGGCAACGAGAAAGGCGCGAATTTGGTTCCAGTCAAAGGTAATTGATTTCCATTCCATGCATATATGCATACTATAACTAAATATTTATGCAATTCACATTTGTTTGAGATCGCGTAAGCTGCGACGAAATATTTAATTGAGGTCGAAGATATGACAAAACAAAGCCACTTTTGGGACCGTGTTGCGCATAAATATGCCAAACGCAAAGTGACCAATGAAGATGCCTATCAAAAAAAGTTGCAGCAGACACGGGGGTATCTGAACAAGGATGTCGAGATGCTGGAGCTCGCCTGTGGAACAGGGACAACGGCGATTCATCTGGCCCCCGATGTTTGTCATATTCGGGCGGTGGATATTTCTTTAAATATGTTGGAAATCGCACGGGAAAAAGCTGAAAAGGCAGGTGTTGATAATATCAGCTTTGACTGTAGTGATTTGGATGAAATGGCGGTGGAGAACCAGACGTATGATGTCATCCTTGCCCATAATATTTTGCATTTGCTGGAGGAAAAAGCCGTCGCCATTCACCGTATTTTCAAGATGTTGAAACCGGGGGGCATTTTTATCAGCTCCACCGCCTGTTTGGGGCAAGGCTTTCTGTGGTTGAAAGTCATTGTCGGGGTGGGAAGCTTTTTTGGTTTTCTGCCCGCTGTAAAGTTTTTTCGTGTCGATGAGTTGAAAAAGGATTTTACGGACGCCGGTTTTCAAATTGAAGAGGACTGGCAACCTAGCAAATCACAAGCCTTGTTTATCATTGCACGAAAGCCGCAATAGGGAGGTTAGCCGCAATTTGCGCTGACGGCACACTCCAGTTCATCCAGTGCGCTTTGCCCGATCTTGAAACCGGCAAAACCGAAGAAGGCAGCCATCGCGCGTTCAATCCATATTTTAGACTTTATGTAGGCGGAAACCATCCGTTTGTTGGAAAATAAGAATGCATACCCTGTGAAGACAAAGATGCCCATTACACTGCAAAGAAGTACGATTTGAGAGGCAAAACCAGCCTCGGCCTGAGGTGGCATACCCAACGTAATAATCGCCCCCCAAACCAGTACGGCCTTGGGGTTGGTCAGGTGAAGGGCGAGACCTTGTAAAAAGAAGGCAGACAAGGAACGGTCTTGTTGGTGACTTGGTTTGATCTCAAGCGTGCTCTTGTTGAACGAGGCGCGTAACGCTTTGTAAGATAGCCAAAAAAGATAAAGTCCCCCGGCAATTTTCAACAGGATGAAAATTTGTGCATAGGTTGTCATCAGGCCACCCAGGCCAAAAGCAGCAAATATTCCCCAAATGAAAGACCCCACTGTTATACCACAGGCGAGAGCCAAGCCTTTTTGGCGACCATCGCGCATGGAAGTCAGCATAATGGATAAGGTCGCAGGCCCTGGGCTTGCCGACCCGATCAGATAGGTTGACAGCGCAAGGTATAGGTAGGGAAGGTAAGGGCTGCTAAACATGTTTTGTTCCAACAATCTCATTTGAAACTAAAAGCTAGCACAGCCAACGAATGAGACCAAGTCTGTCTTCTCATTAAACGAAAATCCCTTTATACTCAGTTGATTATAATGCGAGGAGCAAGATATGGCATTTCTGGATCAATATCCGGCTTGGGTTACGGCTCTTCTTTTCTCGACTTTGGCTGGTGCGACGATTCCGCTTGGGGCTTATTTGGCGAAGGTTGAACACATCAGCCCCAACTGGCTGGAAAAAGAATTTCGCCACTTTGTTATTGCGTTTGGCGGCGGGGCTTTATTTGCTGCGGTATCGTTGGTGCTGGTGCCGGAAGGTACCAAAGGATTGGATGTTTTTTGGGGCATTGGCTTGTTTCTGGCGGGTGGGTTTTTCTTTTATTTTCTCGATCGCCTTATTCAGACACATGGGGGAAGCTATTCGCAATTAATCGCGATGGTATCCGATTTTATGCCCGAGGCAATGGCCTTGGGGGCCATGCTGAATGATCAGAATGATGCGGCCTTGTTACTGACATTACTGATTGCCTTACAGAACTTACCCGAAGGCTTTAACGCCTATCGCGAAATCTTATGTAGAGGATCTCATAAATCAAAACGTATTTTGTTTTGGTTCTGTGCCCTTGTTGTGGTGGGACCGATTTCAGCCTTTTTAGGGGCGGAATTTCTGAGTGGAAAAGCCATTTTTATTGATGCGGTGATGATGTTCGCATCAGGGGGTATCCTTTATCTTGTGTTTCAAGATATCGCCCCGCAGGCTCATTTGAAGAAAAGCTGGATGCCGCCTTTGGGGGCGGTTTGTGGATATGCCCTTGGACTGTTGGGTCATATGGTCTTGTAAGAAAAAGGCGACCCCGAAAGGTCGCCTGCTTTGCATACCGTCTTAGCCGAGTTGGCTGAGAAGCGTATCCCCGCCGGAGACTTCAAACTTGCCGGGGCCTTCAATATTCAATTGGGTGACGATACCGTCTTCGACCAGAAGAGAGAACCGTTGTAAACGAACGCCCATGTTGCGCTCGGTAAGGTCCAGTTCAAGGCCAAGCGCTTTGGCCCATTTGGCACTGCCATCGCCGAGGAAACGAATTTTACCAATTGCATTTTGATCTTTGCCCCATGCGGCCATAACGAAACCGTCATTGGTTGCGACGCACCAGACCTCATCGACGCCTTTGGCTTTTAACGCATCAAGGTTATTAAGATAACTGGGGACGTGCTCGGCGGAACAGGTTGGTGTATAGGCACCGGGAACGGCAAAGATGGCAATTTTTTTGCCAGCGGTTGCAGCTTGTACATCAACGTCATTGGGGCCAAGGGGACAGGCATCACCAAATTCGGTTGATTCCGCGAGTGTTCCTGCCGGGATAGGGTCGCCAACTTTAATTGTCATAGGGAAATGTCTCCTGCAAAATGAATGTCGAGGGTATCTGTGGGATATAGCCCTGAATGGGATCCGTGCAATAGGGCGACATTCATTTTGCCGAAACTTTAATTGAGCGAGGCGACCTGCTGGGCTTCTTCATTATAAAAGATGTGACGACCGAATTTGGCGCTGCGATTTAACTTATCGGCCCAAACGGGTTTCACATAATCAGCGTGATACCAAAGGGCATTATGAGTCGGATCACTGTAGATACCCGCAAGATACAGGCGGGCCAATTGTTGGGCACTGCGCCATGCGACTTCTTCATGTGGTGTGTCGCGCTTGCCATCACACCACCATGAAAACTGGCAACGGTGAAGACGGTAGCTGCGTCGTTGCTGGACGACATCGCAAATGGTATCGGGAAATTTCGAATGAGCCACCCGGTTCATCGTGACACCGGCAACGGCCAACTGGCCTTCCAGTGGTTCGGAACGCGCTTCCCAATAGATGTTGAGCGCGAGACAACGCATCTCTTCTTTTTCCACCAAGAGACGGTGAGAGGTAATGCTGTTGTATTGACGGGCAAACTCGGCCGCCGAAGGGGGCGTATAGGCCGTGTTTTCCACTTTTTTGAGGGTATGTTCCTGCAATGGTATAAAACCGGTTGCACCAAAAAAGAGGGCTAAGCTGACAAAACTTATAGTTATCAATCGCCTCAAAGATTTGGGCAAATACGAATTGTGCGTACGCATGTTTCAATCCAATAAAGTTCAAAACGGGTCCGACAATTCGGCGGCTATATCTTGGATAACCGCTTCTCGTTAAGTCTTCGGGTTGTTCCCAGACAACCAGTGGGGGGTCGGACTTAAACATCACTTTGTCCCTGCAAAGTGCGCCCCCGATATATGAATAACTGCATATGAAGTCAAGCCGGTTGTGCGTTGCAAAAATAACACAGTTTAATGTAATGTATTTAAATGACTTTTTTACGGTTACTTGACTTGTCAATATGAAAGTTGCCATAAGGCGTTATGACAAACGTGTTTGAATATGTGCCACCACAAGGTGAGATTCCAATACTATATGTGGATGAACACATCGTGGTCTTAAATAAACCTAGTGGTTTGCTGTCTGTGCCGGGGCGTGATCCGGCACATCGGGACAGTTTGCAAACCCGTGTGCAGGAACGTTTTGCACAAGCCACGACGGTGCATCGTTTGGATATGGATACCTCCGGGATTGTGATTATGGCGCTGCACAAAGAAGCGCACCGTCACCTTTCCCGCCAGTTTGAAAATAAGGACTGTACCAAGACATATGTTTGTCTGGTGGATGGCTTGGTGGAAGCAGATTATGGTCGCGTGGATTTACCTTTGCGGTGTGATTGGCCGAACCGACCTTTGCAGATTGTTGACCATGAATTGGGGAAGAAAGCCCTGACCCATTGGAAGGTGTTGGAACGTTTGGTGGATCGAACGCGTTTGGAACTACACCCGGTGACCGGGCGCTCTCATCAACTGCGCGTTCATTGCCTGTCGATAGGACATCCGATTCTCGGGGATCGTTTTTATGCAGATAAACAGGTGATCGCCAAAGAAAAACGCCTGTGTTTGCATGCACAGGCGCTTAAAATATTTCATCCGGTTTCGCAAGATGAGCTGTTTTTTGAGTGTCCGTCAGAATTTTAGACTTTTAAAACAGGGTGTTATTGAGTGTCTTGCGCTACGTTGCTGACCAGTTGAGAGGTTTTATTACGCAAGGCATCGATCAATCCATTAACCTCACCGCCATTGCGTTTGATGACAGATGCAAATTCAGAACGTTGTGCTTGGCTCATACTGACACCTGCAATGAGGACATCAACGACCTTAAGCGCACCGTCTTTATTTTGCTTCACCCGCCAATCCACAAGGATCGGTTCTGATGTTTGCGGGCGCTGGATTTCAGAACGTACAATGGCATCTTTGTCATTACGTGTGACGGACTGGACGACCTTTAATGTAATTTCGTCACCTGCGTAATCTTTAAATCGGCTGGAATATGTCACGATAATGAAGTCCTCAAAGAGTTTGAGGTATTCTTCTTTCTCTTCAGGTTTTGCTTTGCGCCAGTAGCGCCCCAAAACCCATTTGCCAATGGCACGGACATCAAAACCATCATTCAGGATGGTGCGAAATTCCTGTTGTAAGATTGTCTCATCCTGAGAAGATCGTACAGAGGTTACTGCTTTGTCGGCCATGGTTTGAATGAAACCTTCAGCCTCTTTTCCAAAGTCTTTGGCGCTGGCGTAAGTTGAAGAAAAAACAATTACACCAGCGACGAACAGCGCAGAAAATGCACGGCGGGTCAGTAACATATCAATTATCCCTTAGCGAGCTTCGGTAAGTTCTTCGTCACCCGGTGCCGGAGCATTGAAATCGAATGAAAGACTCGGTGCAGGAGTTGCTTTCGGGTCTTCATTATTCAGGATCTCGGCATTTCGGCGCTGCAGATAGAAGCTACGCATAGCGCTGTATGGGTCCAATGAATTTCGTTTGATATCTTCAATTGCATCATAATAGTGCGCGCGCGTATCGACAGCACCAAGCACGGCACGTGTAATCGGAATGCCATCACGGTCTGTATTTTGTGCCCACATATTCACCGGGTCGGTAAAGTAATCGACAACACGACCAACGACATCACGCGGGTTTGATGGACCAAAAACAGGCAAGACAATGTAAGGACCGCCTTCAAAGCCCCAAGTGCCAAGGGTCTGCCCAAAATCTTCGCTGTGTTTTTTGTAACCCATATCAGTGGCGGGATCACCAAAACCCAGAACGCCAACAGTTGAGTTAATGGCAAAGCGGCTGACCGTTGTACCCGCACGATCTGTCTCACCTTGCAAAAGGTCGTTTAACAGGATGACAGGCGTGCTGAGGTTGGCAAGCATGTTATGGATGCCTTCCTGAATAGGAGGCGGCAGCATTGCACGATAAAGAGTTGCTGCAGGACGCAGGAACCAAACATCAAGAAGCTCATTAAAACTGTAGACAACGCGGTTGACCCCTTCGATCGGGTCATTTGCTTCATCTACAGGTTGAGGGTTGGCGGCGCAACCGGACAACAGGACGACGACGGCGGCGATTCCACTAAGTTTTTTTATTAGACTTTTCTGCGTCACTGGCTTGGTCATGTAAAACACCGGTTTTCTTTTACTATCCCCTAAATATTGAATATCAAGCATTTACCTGAAAGGAGACTTGCTTATTCAATATTCAAACTAAACTTTTTGGAAGAACGGCGTCTGAAACAAGCGCATGTAATTCCAACCATTGAATTAACATAGGGTAACTCAAAATACCAGTACTGGAAATGGTTAAAAAACTATCAATTTTCCGTGAGTGTCACATTTTTACAACAGGGGACGATTTTGTGCTTGCAACAATATAAAGATATCTTTATATCTTGAATAAAGTTGATGTTTTTTAAGGAACGCGTATGGATCAGATTTTAAATGCATTGAAAGCTTTGGGGGAGCCGACCCGAATGCGAGTCATGGCATTGTGTGCGCAAGGAGATCTGACAGTTTCTGAGCTAGTTCATATTCTCGGGCAAAGTCAACCAAGGGTTTCGCGTCACTTGAAGTTGCTATGCGAGGCTGGCTTGTTGCAGCGTTTGCGTGAAGGGAGTTGGGTTTTTCATCGTTTGGCAGCGGAACCGGACCACATGCCCTTTGTTAAAAAACTAGTGGATTTGATTCCGCAAGACGATGAAATTTTGTTGCGCGACCGCGAACGTTTACAAGAAGTCAAACGGGAACGGGCCGAAAAGGCATCACAGTATTTTAGCCGTAACGCGATGAGATGGGCGGAAATTCGTGCTCTTCATGTTGATGATGGCGAAGTTGAGAAAGCTTTGCTTAAGTTGGCAAAACCAAAAGGGAATGAAGATTTTCTCGATATCGGAACGGGAACGGGGCAGATTCTGCAGGTTTTTGGCAATCATATCCGGCAAGGTTGGGGAATCGATCTGTCATCGGATATGTTGTCGATTGCGCGTGCCAATCTGGAGGCCAACGGCAATCATAATTGCGCGGTCCGCCAAGGCGATATGTATCAAGTGCCCTTTAGTGCGGACAGTTTTGATCTCATCACAATCCATCAGGTTTTGCACTATGCAGATGAACCGGTGCGCGCGGTGGCTGAGGCAACACGTGTTTTAAGACGGGGTGGGAAATTGGCAATTGCGGATTTTGCCCCGCATGAAGAAGAAACCTTGCGGGTGGATCATCAACACCGCCGTCTGGGGTTTTCTGAAAAAGAATTGGCTGATATTTGTCGGGAATGTGGTCTGGAAATCAAAGAAGTCCAGCATCTGCCCGGTGATCCTTTAACGGTGACCCTTTGGGTTGCTGAAAAATTGTGACGACACCTGAATTCAGGTAATGGAGTATAATAAAGTGAGTATCACAGAAGAAAAACAAGCTGTCCTGCGTGGCCTGCCCGTTGCAGCACCACTGCCCAATGACGTCAGTGTATCGTTTGAATTTTTCCCGCCGAAAACAGAAAAGATGGAAGAAACCTTATGGGCCTCTTTAAAACGGCTGGAACCGTTGGACCCGAAATTTGTATCCGTCACTTACGGTGCAGGTGGGACAACGCGTGAGCGTACACACAATACGGTGGTTTCCATTCAAAAAGACACCACGATGGCAGCGGCCGCTCATTTAACCTGTGTCGGGTCTTCCAAGGCGGAAATCGACGAAATCGCGGACCGTTATTGGGAAGAAGGTATTCGCCATATCGTTGCGTTGCGCGGTGATCCGGCAGAAGGCGATACGGCCTATCAACCGCACCCCGATGGCTATGCCTATGCCGTTGATCTGGTCGAAGGTTTGAAAAAACGTCACGATTTTGAAATCAGCGTGGCTGGATACCCTGAAACGCACCCGGACGCGCCCAGTGCCCAGTTTGATATTGATTATCTGAAAAAGAAAGTTGATGCGGGTGCCAACCGCGTCATCACACAATATTTTTTCGAAGCGGAAACATTTCTGCGCTATCGTGACAAGGCGGCTGCTGCGGGTGTGAATGTGCCGATCGTGCCGGGAATTTTGCCGGTTACAAACTTTAAACAGGTTTTGAAATTTTCGAACGCCTGTAACACGCGGGTTCCAGACTGGATGGCGGACCTGTTCACCGGACTGGACGAAGAACCGGAAACCCGCAAACTCGTGGCGGCAACGGTGGCGTCTGAATTATGCCGTGTGTTGCATGCCAACGGCGTGAAAGATTTTCATTTTTACACACTCAACCGCGCAGACCTGACTTATGCATTCTGTCATATTCTTGGTGTTCGCCCGAAAGGAAATAAATAATGACAACACGTGAAGAACGTCTGGCTTATCTGGAAGCCGAGTCGAAAAAACGCATTATCATCCTCGACGGTGCGATGGGAACGATGATCCAACGTTATGGTTTGGTGGAAGCCGATTACCGTGGGGACCGTTTTGCTGACTGGAAACAAGATGTTAAGGGGAACAATGATCTGTTGTCCCTGACCAAGCCGGAAGTGATCAAAGAAATTCATACCCAGTACCTTGAAGCCGGGGCCGATATTTTGGGAACGAATACATTCTCATCGACAACGATTGCCCAAGCCGATTATGCGATGGAAGATCTGGCTTACGAAATGAATGTGGAAAGTGCGAAAATCGCACGCGAAGCGGCCGATGAAATGACATTGAAAACACCGGATCGTCCGCGTCTTGTTGCCGGCGCGATGGGGCCGACCAACCGAACGTGTTCTATCAGTCCGGATGTGAACGATCCTGGATATCGCAATGTGACGTTTGATGCCTTGCGCGTGGCTTATAAATCCGCGGCGAAAGGTTTATTGGAAGGCGGGGCAGACGTTTTGATCGTGGAAACGATTTTTGATACCTTGAATGCCAAGGCGGCCTTGTTTGCCATTGAAGAACTGTTTGATGAACAGGGTTGGAAAGTTCCGGTGATGATTTCCGGCACATTGACGGATGCATCCGGGCGCACCCTGTCCGGTCAAACAGCAGAAGCGTTTTGGAATTCTGTACGCCATGTCAATCCGTTCTCGGTTGGTCTGAACTGTGCGTTGGGGGCTGATTTGATGCGCCCACATATTGCGGACCTGTCCCATATTGCCAATGTGCGTGTGTCAACCTATCCGAACGCAGGCCTGCCCAACGAAATGGGCGGTTATGACGAAACACCCGAAGATATGGGCAAAGCGTTGAGAGAGTGGGCAGAAAGCGGTTTGATCAATATCGTCGGCGGTTGCTGCGGGACGTCACCGGATCATATTAAGATCATCGCTGATGCCGTTGCCGGAATTGCACCGCGCAAGCTGCCGGAACTGGAAACAAAAATGCGCTTGTCCGGTCTTGAACCGTTCAATATCGCGTCTTGATGTACAACCGATAGATAGAAAACAGAGATTAAAGTTATGACAACTCAACAAGCGACTTTTATCAATATCGGGGAACGTACAAACGTCGCCGGTTCGGCTAAATTCAAGCGACTGATTATTGAAGAACAATATGACGAAGCGTTGAGCGTTGCCCTGCAACAGGTGGAAAACGGCGCAAATATCATTGATATCAACATGGATGATGCCATGTTGGATTCTGAAAAGGCAATGGTGCGTTTTTTAAACCTGATTGCCGCAGAACCGGACATTGCACGTGTACCTGTTATGATCGACAGTTCCAAATGGTCTGTGATCGAAGCGGGGCTGCAATGTGTGCAGGGCAAGGCGGTTGTAAACTCGATCAGTCTGAAAGAAGGCAAAGAACAATTTGTCGCCCAAGCAACCAAGATCAAGCGATATGGCGCAGCCGTTGTGGTGATGGCCTTTGATGAAAAAGGTCAGGCCGACACCAAGGAACGTAAGATCGAGATTTGCAAAAATTCTTACGATATTCTGGTTAATGAAGTTGGCTTCCCACCGGAAGATATCATCTTCGATCCGAATATTTTTGCTGTGGCCACCGGGATTGAAGAACACAACAATTACGCGGTTGATTTTATCGAAGCCACACGTGTTATTCGCCAAGAATGTCCGCATTGTCATATTTCTGGCGGCTTGTCTAACGTGTCGTTCTCGTTTAGGGGGAATAATCCGGTACGTGAGGCGATGCATTCGGTCTTTTTATATTATGCGGTTCAGGCCGGTATGGATATGGGGATCGTCAATCCTGCCCAGTTGGAAGTCTATGACGAAATTCCGGCTGAACTGCGCGAACGCGTTGAAGATGTGATCTTGAACCGCCGTGAGGATGCTACCGATCGCTTGCTGGAAATTGCCGACAAATATAAAGAAAAAGGTGGATCAAAGGCGGCAACGATTGATTTGTCTTGGCGCGAAAAACCGGTGGCGGAGCGTTTGTCTTTCGCACTGGTGAAAGGGATCGATCAGTTTATCGTGGAAGATACCGAAGAAGCCCGGCAAATGTTTGATAAACCGATTGAGGTCATTGAAGGACCATTGATGGACGGCATGAACGTGGTCGGTGATTTGTTTGGCGCTGGTAAAATGTTCCTGCCCCAAGTTGTCAAATCCGCCCGTGTAATGAAAAAGGCTGTGGCTTACCTGATGCCCTTCATCGAAGAAGGCAAAGAAGCCGGTTCTGAAAGTGCAGGCAAGGTGTTGTTGGCCACTGTGAAAGGTGATGTTCACGATATTGGTAAAAATATCGTGGGTGTGGTTTTGCAGTGTAATAACTTCGAAGTGATTGATCTGGGCGTTATGGTCCCGACCGAGACGATCTTGCAGGCCGCCAATGAAAACAATGTGGACATTATCGGTTTGTCCGGTTTGATTACACCGTCTCTGGAAGAAATGGTCAATGTTGCCAGCGAGATGAAGCGATTGAATATGAATATTCCGCTTCTGGTCGGTGGGGCAACCACATCCAAGGTTCATACGGCGGTAAAAATCGATCCGGCTTATGAGCAGCCGACGGTGCATGTATTGGATGCGTCGCGGGCTGTGGGTGTTTGTTCAAATCTGTTGTCTGACAGCAAACGCGAGGCCTTTGTGGCAGGGATCAATGCAGATTATGAAAAGACCCGCGTTGCGCGTGCCAAAAAGCAGAACAAAGGCAACCGCATGAGTTTGGAAGAAGCCCGTGCAGCAAAACATCCGATTGACTGGTCTGCTTTTCAGGCGGTCAAACCGTCTTTCCTGGGGACCAAGACGTTTGATGATTATCCGCTGGATGATCTTGTGGAACGGATTGACTGGACACCTTTCTTCCGTACATGGGAATTGGCGGGGACGTACCCGAAAATTCTGCAAGATGAAACAGTTGGGGAAACTGCGCGTAGCCTGTTTAAAGATGCGCAGGATATGTTGAAAAAAATTGTCGAAGAAAAATGGCTGACGGCAAACGCGGTGATCGGATTCTGGCCGGCAAACTCAACAGCCGATGATAGTATTTGCCTGTTCAAGGATGAAGAGCGCAAAGACGAATTGGCACGTTTCCATATGGTGCGCCAACAAATTCCGAAAGCACAAGGTCGTTTTGATCATTGTCTTGCTGATTATATCGCCCCGACAGGGGAGGATTATATGGGTGGATTTGCGGTGACAACCGGGCATGGCATTGAAACGAAACTGGCAGAATTTGAAGCCGCACATGACGATTACAACAGCATCTTGTTGAAAGCCTTGGCAGACCGTCTGGCAGAAGCGTTTGCGGAACGGATGCATGAACGTGTGCGCAAAGAATTCTGGGGATATGCAGCCGATGAAAATCTGGACAATGACGCCCTGATTAAAGAAAGCTATCAAGGCATTCGTCCGGCACCGGGTTATCCTGCTTGCCCGGAACATTCCGAAAAAGAAACCCTGTTTGATTTGTTGGATGCGACACAACAAGCCGGGATTGAGTTGACACACGGATATGCGATGACACCGACGGCAGCGGTCAGCGGATTCTATTTTGCCCACCCGGAAGCCAAATATTTTGGCGTTGGTCGTGTGGAAAAAGATCAGGCTGAAGATTACGCCCGCCGCAAAGGAATTTCCTTAAACGAGGCAGAAAAACTTCTGTCTCCGGTTTTGGGATATGATCGCTGATTGATCAAATAACGAAATATCTGTTGAGAAGGAGCCTCCGTCTACGCGGGGGCTTTTTCTTTTTTGACCATTAGGAAGGTGAACAATATTTCCTTGCCTTGGCTTTACCCGCACCGATCGGCAGACAATCCGGGGAAGTCTTTGCCTGAAAAACGGCAGCGATTGGCCCCGGTGCGTTTGCCGATGGCGCGGCAGAAATCCAGTTGGCTGGGTTTCTTCAATTGAATGCCGTTGATCTTGTTTTGATCATCAAAGGCAAAGTCGATTTGCCAGAGGTTGGGATCATTTTCCAATTGGGCGAGGGTGGCGCGGTGGTTTCCGCGTTGTCCTTGTCCCTGACTATAACACCCATAGGCCTTGACGGGTAACATCATCAAATATTCAGCAGCGTTGTTTTTATCCAAAGCCGGGGCGACAACGTCTTGCGTGTTACTGACAAGCTGGTCGGGTTCGGTTGAAAAAAGAAGGCGGGCTTCATCACGTACCAAGACTTTATCCGTCATCATATCGGCAATCTGATCAAGTGCACTGTCCTTTGTGTTTTTGACCAAACGGGCCACATGGGACAGGGAACGGTTCATATGTGTGACGGTTTGGCTGTTTGGACGTGTGGATTGGATTTGCGGCAGTGTTCGCCCCATGTTTGTGAGCAAGGTGTTGATATCTTCGCCGCTGCATTGTGTATTATAGTCTATATCAGTTGCGAATAAGGCATGAGATTGCATCATCCCCCACAAGACAATTGCGCTGTCTTTTAAGGAAAGGCCTAAACGTTCCTGCAAGGCACCGTTAATGGCATCACAGCTGGGGCGCAAGGCGTCACCGGGGACACTCCAAAAACTGTTTTCCAGATCGCCCAATGCCTGACGGGCCGTTTGCCCGGCGATGGTGTAGGTCATAAGCTCGTTATAAGAGGGGAGCTGGTTTTTATGTTGACTGAGGAGGCTTTCTTTTCCTTCAACGGCTAAGGTTGTCGTGAAGGCGATCTCTCCTGTCTTTGACATAAAACTTAACGCGCTGGCGTAATTTTCAAGATAGGAAATGTCTGTTTTGCTCAGACCTTTCAGGGATGTTTCTTCAACGAGGGCAATGCGTTGAGCAAATGCATCCGGCAGTGCGGACAGAACATGGGCCTGTTCTTTGGAATAAACGGTGTGTTGTGAAAGATAGCTATCGAGTTGTTTTTGAGCATCCTGTCCTAGGTTTTCCAGCTTATCTTTGAGGAGAACGATTTCCAGCGTGGCATTAAGCGGGGCACGTTGTTCCACAAAATAAGGGGTAATGGGGCCTTTTGCGATAAAGGTTTGTTGCCATGTCGTTTGATTCTTTTCGAAAATGTACAGCGGCACATCGGGCATGGTCAGGTTGGGACCATTGTGTAATTTGGCTAGGATAACGACGGTTTGTGTTTTGTCAGATGTAATGGGTTTTAAAAAGACATCAGGTTGCGCAGGGGACGTTTCTGTTTGTGCGACAATGCGCAGATAATCGCTTTGAATGGGAAGCGGGGAGGCTTCCACATTGGCACTCAGGATTCGCTCCTGTGCTGTCTTTTGCGCTTTTTCTATGTCAAAAACGACTTCGGGAGGTGGTGGTGTTTTCTTTTTTGTCTCTTCTTTACATCCCGCCAAGGATAAAATGGCAACCCCGATCAAGCATAGTGTTGTGATGAGTTTCTTATCCATTTTACGACCCCTTGCTCCCTTGATATAAACTGCGATAGCCAACGCAATAAAGAGGACAGCCTAGCACGACTTTGTGCGACTGTTTAGAGGGGAGATGAAAATGAATGAGATTTTACAACGACAAACACGCGTAAAGGCGGAATGGATTGATTATAACGGACATATGAATGTTGCCTATTATGTACTGGTTTTTGATCATTCAACGGATGCGCTTCTTGAAACGTTCGAGCTGGGGGAAGCTTATCGTCAAAGAGAAAATAAGTCATTTTTTGTTGTGGAGTCTCATGTCACTTATGAAAATGAAGTGAAAAAAGATGATTTGTTAGTGGTCAAATCAAAGCTGTTGGGGTATGACACGAAGCGCCTGCAAATTTTTCACGAAATGTTTCTGGGGGAGACCGGTGAAAAATGTGCCACCAACGAAATAATGGTGCTGCATGTGGATATGGGGACACGCAAAACAACCGAGATTGCGGAGCGTTTCAAACCCCTTCTACAAACAGGTGTCGATGGGTCGCTTGCAAATGGGTTTCCTGATAAGTGCGGACGGGCCATCACAAAGCTGCTGAAGAAATGATAAGTGGCCGGGGGAATTTTTCTTTCGACATAAAGGAAAGATCACTATACTAAAGTATAAGGTTCTCATCGACCGTGACGGAGAATAGACGTTGGAATATACGGAGAATACAGACCAGGCGCTGGGCTTTGCAAAACAGGCTTTAGACAAGATGAACGAAATTGGTGTGCCCGCGAATCCACACAATTTTACGATCTGGTTTCATTATTTTAGCGGCACCTATCCCGACCTGAAACGTACGCTTGATATTTTGTTGGGGAACCAGCAGGCGTTTACGGAAACGCGCAATTCCGAGATTTTTCAAAAATTCTTCACATTGGATCAAGAAAGCGCGACCCTGCATGATGCGACAACACGTATGGAAAGCGAGTTGGCGCGCGTGATGTCCACGCTGGACGGTGCGGATGAAGACTTATCCAGTTTGCATGTGTCTTTGCGTGATTTCAGCGATCAGATTTCAAAAACAGACGATAAGTCTGAAATCTTGGCGCTGACCAACAGGATGAATACGCACGTCGCCCAAATTCTTGAAGGACGTTCCGCTGTTGAAGATGAGTTGAAAAATTCTCTTCGCGAAATCAGCGAACTCAAAGACGATCTTGAACGTATGCGCCGCGAAGCCCTGACTGATGGTTTGACCGGGATTGCAAACCGAAAATTATTTGATCTGGAACTGCGTAAATCATCCATGAACGCGATGGCGAATGGCGAAGAACTGGCTTTGTTAATGCTGGATGTGGATCATTTTGATCGTTTTAATGAACATTATGGACACCAAGTTGGCGATCAGGTCTTAAAACTGGTGGCTGTGACGATCAGTGAGTGTATCAAGGGTCAGGATACCGCCGCGCGTTACGGTGGGGATGAGTTTAGCGTTATTTTGCCGCGAACCAATCTGGAAAACGCCCAACGTCTTGCGGAACATATTTGTAAACGTGTCAGCTCCAAAAACGTTGTGAACCGTTCGACAGGGGAGCGACTCGGAAAAATCACCATGTCGGTCGGGGTCGCATTGTTTGAATATGGCGAACCTGTAAGTCAACTTTTGGTGAGGGCTGACCGTACACTGCAAGAGGCTATGAAGAACGGTTACAATCAGGTGTTGACGCAGGTTGATTTAGTTAAACTGGCGAATTAAATATTGAATTTATTTATTAATCTTATTTGACTAGGTGGTCATAAAAGCTTTATAGCCCCCTAAAACCGGAGTACCCTTACGCAATAAAATTACAATTGGGTGGGTCGTGCGATGATTTTAAGTTGTTTGCGACAGGGGGCAAATGTTGCCCTTTGTATTCAGGGGAATTTTACTTTTTTTGAAAACCCGGATTTATCTCCTTTAGCGATTGAAATTGAACGTGGCGGATTTGATCGTGTGATTATGGATCTGCAATCCTGTCATTTAATTGATTCAACGGGATTGGGCCTGATCATGCAAGTCCACGAGCTTTTGGAAGAGAACAATCTTCTTTTGGAAATTAAAAATGCAGAAGGCCAAGTCGCACATATGATCCATGTAGCCGGGTTTAGTGGCCTCCTGTCGGATCAATCTGCGGCATGAGTTTTCTGTTTTAGAGAGGTTCTATATTGGAATGTATTGTATTTATTGATACTAAAACCATGCACGTACAGACCATAACAGAAAAAAAGTAGCTGAGCATGTCACTCTATCATCGAATAATTTTAATAAGCATAGTCGTTTTACCCATAATCTGCGGGACACAGGCCGTTGCACAAGGGGTATTCCGTGTTGCTTTTATAAATCCAGGGGCGACGGATGATCCGTTTTTCAGTTCATTAACATATATGATGCAGGATGCTGCATCGGATTTGAATATTGATCTGGAAGTGATAGATGCGAGCGCGAGTCATATCGAAGTCCGCCGCCGTGGCAATGAAGTGTTGGAACGCGGTAATCCCCCCGATTATTTGCTGTTGATCAATGACCATGATGTGTTGGATGGCGTTATAAAACGAGCCGATATGCTGGGTGTGAAGACCTTTTTGTTTAATGAGGGATTTAGTTCGAGACGATTAAAGGACATCGGAACACCACGTCACCCAATCAAGAATTGGCTTGGGCAACTTTTGCCAAATGATCGAAAAGCAGGGTATTTGCTTGCCAAAGATTTAATTGAACATGCCAAGCGTAAAGCGTCGCATGCAACAATCGATATGGTCGCTTTGAATGGAGCATACAGGGCAAATTCGTCGGAGCTCCGTCTTTTGGGTTTGCAAGATGCACTTGCAGAATATGACAATGTTAAATTGAGGCAAATTGTCCATACGCGTTGGGATGAGAAAAAAGCCTATGACGCAACGCGTGGCCTGCTGGAACGTTATCCCGAAACATCTGTGATTTGGTCGGCAAGCGACCTTATCGCTTGTGGCGCTTTGCGTGCAGTCAAGGAAGTCGGACTGAAGCCTGAAAAAGATATTTTGATTGGCGGAATTGATTGGTCTGACTTTGCGCTTGAGGCTGTCGGCAAAGGTGATTTTCAGGCCAGCGTCGGTTGGCATGTCATGGATGGCGCATGGTCTTTGGTTATGCTTTATGATTATCATCATGGGCATGATTTTCCTGTATCAAGCCATTCTGATTATTTTATTATGAATAAAGACAATATCGGACGTTTTGATCGCTATTTGGGATCAAAAGAAAAGTGGGCAGATATTGATTTTAAGGCGTTCACCAAGACGCATAGCCTTCAGGGTCAATCTTATGATTTTTCCTTGGATGCGGTTTTGAGACATTTATCAGAATCCTCGGTTTTATCCAAGGTTACCACTCATTAACTCTTCATGTGCATGATAGAGTTGAAAACAGCGTAACGTTGGAAAAGGTTTATCGTCGGTGGCACAAGGACGCAACAGGCCCAGTCCGTTTATTTTGCTTACACGCAAGGTGGTCAATAATGACCAACTTGTGATGACGCTTTTGGCTGTTGTTGTCGGGGCCTGTGTTGGCGGCCTTGCAATTTTATTTGTTGAAAAAATTGATTTCTTCCAATCCATCTTTCTCGGTATCAGCGGGGCGTGGATTGCAGATCATATTGCCCAGATGCCGCCTTGGAAGGTGATCCTGACCCCGACACTTGGCGGGCTGCTGGTCGGTTTTATTGTTTATCGATTTCTTGGGAATAGCCGAACCAAAGGTCCGGCAGATGTGATTGCCGCCTGTGAAGTCGGCGGGGCGCAAATGTCGTTGAAAGAAGGATTGTGGGCCGCACTGAGTAGTGGCTTATCCATCTCATCGGGGGCCTCGGTCGGGCGTGAGGGACCGGTGGTGCATTTGGGTGGATCGTTTGCCGCCTGGGTCGGGGGGAAGTTGCAACTGTCACGTTCCAACGCCCGTATTTTATTGGGCTGTGGTGTGGCGGCGGCTGTCTCTGCCTCTTTTAATGCTCCGATTGCGGGGGCGTTGTTTGCACAAGAAGTTATTTTAAGCCATTACGCCCTAAAAGCATTTGCGCCAGTGGTGATTGCCAGTATTTCCGGGACGGTGATTGCCCATCAGGTTGTGGGCAATGTGACGGCTTTCCAAATTCAAGCTCATCATTTTGGATCTTATCTTGAATTTCCGGCGTTTGCGGGCTTGGGGATTGTCAGCGGGTTTGTCGGGGTATTATTTGTCTGGTTGATCCTGAAAACTCAAAAAAAAGTACAAAAAATTCCGCTGCCTGTGTGGGCACACCCGGCAATCGGTGGGTTCTGCGTTGGGGTGATTGCCCTCTGGTACCCTGAGGTTCTCGGTGTGGGATATGAGGCTACTGACAATGCCTTAAAAGGGTCTTATGGCTTTGCGTTATTGCTAGGCCTTTTCATTTTTAAATTTGTGGCGACGGTTTTGTCTTTGGGCTTTGGCTTTGCCGGTGGTGTGTTTAGTCCTTCGTTGGTGATCGGGGCGATGCTGGGCGGAACCTACGGCATCATTGTTGGGGAGCTATATCCCGATTTATGGTCGGGCGTGAGTGCCTATTCCTTGATTGGTATGGCCTCTATGGCGGCTGCGGTGTTGGGTGCACCGATTTCCACAACATTGATCGTGTTTGAATTGACCGGAAATTATTCTCTTACGATTGCGGTGATGTGTGCCTGTGTTTTGGCAACTTTGGTCAATGATCAATTGCATCGTCAATCCTTCTTTTTGGAACAGCTTAAGGAACGCGGTATTGATTTGGGCAATACCTTCAGTACGCAAATTTTGAAAGATTTAAAGGTTTCCGACATTTTACGCCGCGAAGGTGAGTATGTCGCTATGGACGCCAGCTTGAAGGAAGTTCGCAAACGATTTTTACGGGCACCGGGCGGGGTCTTGTATGTGATTGCACATGATAGAAGTCTCTATGGTGCGATTACGTGGGAGCATATGCCCGAAGATGTTTTTGACGCGAACCTGAATGATCTGATTGTGGCGGCTGATATTGCAGACACACGTCCCCCTGTTTTACAAACCGGTGATACGCTGGAGGTTGCCAAAGCGGTCTTGGAAGAAATTAATGTATCTCAAATCGCAGTGGTTTCCCCTGAATTGGGACGGGCCTATATGGGCTGCATTGATGAACGCGAACTCATGGCGGCCTATAACGCAGCCTTGTTGAAAAAACGCAAGCAGGAGCAGGGCGGCTAGCGGGACTAAAATAAATTATTGTTCCCTCTTTGTTTCTTTTTGTGTCGATGCTATAACCGCATCTATGAACGATCCATTTGATTTCAGCGATGACTATCTGGAACCCGCGCAACCGGCACCGGTGCAGGGCCCGCCGTCCTATGTCGAAACCTTAAATCCCGAACAACGCATGGCGGTCGAAGAAACCGACGGGCCAGTGCTTGTATTGGCCGGCGCAGGCACGGGGAAAACGCGCGTGTTGACCACCCGTCTGGCCTATATCATGGATCAAGGTTTGGCCTATGCCGGTGAAATTATGGCGGTGACCTTTACCAACAAGGCGGCGGCGGAGATGAAAGAACGGGTCGCGGCCTTGTTGGGGCGCCCGGTCGAAGGTTGGTGGTTGGGCACGTTTCACGCCTTGGCTGCACGCATGGTGCGCGCCCATGCCGAAGTTGTCGGGCTGACATCCAATTTCACGATCATTGATACGGATGATCAAATCCGCTTGCTTAAGCAGATTATGGAAGCGGAGTTCATTGACGAAAAGAAAAACCCGGCGCGTAATTTGATGGGGGTTATTCAACGTTGGAAAGATCGTGGTCTGAGCCCTGAAAAAGTCTCCCCGGGGGAGGGGGCAGCCTACGCCGATGGGGCAGCCGTTCGCATTTATAAAATATATCAGGAACGCTTGGGTCTAAATAATGCGTGTGATTTTGGTGATTTACTGTTGCATGTTTTGACAATTTTTGCCGAACAGCCGCAAATTCTAGAACAATATCAACGCCGTTTCCGTTACGTTTTGGTGGATGAATATCAGGATACCAACGTGTCGCAATATCTTTGGTTACGGTTGTTGGCCAAGCAGCATCGCAATATCTGCTGTGTCGGTGATGATGATCAGTCGATCTATTCCTGGCGGGGGGCAGAGGTTGCCAATATCCTGAAATTTGAGAAAGATTTTCCCGGCGCCAAGGTTATTCGACTGGAACGCAATTATCGTTCGACCGAACATATTCTGGGGGCGGCGTCCGGGCTGATTTCCTATAACGAGGACCGTTTGGGCAAGACCTTGCAACCTCAAAGCAAGGATGAAGCAATCAAGGTGCGGGTGGAAAGCCTGTGGGATGGCGAAAGCGAAGCCCGTTTTGTTGGCGATGAAATAGAAGCCTTGCAAGCCAAGGGTGAAAGCCTGAATGAAATGGCGATTTTGGTGCGTGCCGGTTTTCAGACCCGCGAATTTGAAGAACGCATGATTACATTGGGCCTGCCTTATAAGGTTGTCGGCGGTTTGCGTTTTTATGAGCGTGAAGAAATCCGCGATGCCATTGCTTATTTGCGGGTGGTCAACCAACCCAATGACAGTTTGGCCTTGGAACGCATTATCAATAAACCCTCGCGTGGATTTGGGCCGAAAACCAAAGGGCTGCAAACGCTGTTGGAATATGCCCGCAAAAGCCAGATATCACTTTATAGCGCGGCGATGACATTGGTGGATACCGATGAATTATCGCCAAAGGCGCGGACTTCGTTGCGTGATTTGCTGGCCCAGTTTGAATTGTGGCGATCCTTGAAAGACGGACTGGATGTGGACGATCTGGTTGGGCAAATTCTGGACGAGTCCGGTTATATGGACTGGCGTATTGCTGAAACCAAAAAACAAAAAGATATGAAGGCACAAGGCCGGGTCGATAACTTGAAAGAACTGGTGTCGGGCCTGAAGGAATTTGAAAGCCTGAATGAGTTTCTGGAACATGTTTCCTTGGTGATGGAGGTTCAGGACAGGGCCGATGATGCCAAGGTGACCATTATGACCTTGCATGCCGCCAAGGGGTTGGAATTTGATAATGTGTTCCTGCCCGGTTGGGAAGAAGGCACCTTCCCCAATCAACGGGCACTCGATGAGTCTGGCAATAGCGCACTGGAAGAAGAACGCCGTTTGGGTTATGTCGGGATTACACGTGCGCGCAAACGTTCCATTATTTCTTATGCGCTGCGTCGTCGGGTGTTTGGGCAATATAACGATATGCTTCCGTCCCGTTTTGTGTCGGAATTACCCGAACCCCATATTGAGACAGGCGGGGAAACCGGAACCCCCAGCGGCGATTATGGCGGCGGAAATTATGGATATTCTAAATTTGGCGGTAGTCCTCAACGTTTTACCTATCGTGGGAAATCAGAAAATCGCCCGGAAAAACTGGTAACAATTGATGCCTTTGATGTCACCGTCTCAGAGGCACCCGATGGTGGATTTCGCAAAGGTGACCATGTGCGACACGGAAAATTCGGGTCAGGGGTTGTGCTGAATGTAGATGGGAATAAATTAGATATTGCTTTTGCCAGTGGCGGGCGGAAAAAAGTGATTGATAGTTTTGTGGAGAAAATCTAATGCGCCGTTATGGGCTATGTGTGTTGAGTGCACTGGTTTTTGGGGCATTTTCTCCTGATCATGCCCATGCGGATATGTTGGATGACTGGGACGGCTGGACGTTTAACATGACGTTGGAAAACGATATGTTTGGTTCGGATACCGATCGGCATTACACCCACGGGACACGTTTTTCATTGGCGGCACCGGAAGGTGACGTTGCCGATTGGTTGCGCGATGCTGCGGGGTATTTTCCTTTCTTTTCTGATGAAGGAACGTTGCGTGCCAGTTATGCCCTTGGGCAGAATATGTATTCGCCGGCTGATATTACCCTGACAGACCCTGCCGATATGGATCGGCCCTATGGTGGTTGGCTTTATGGCAGCTTCGGTCTTGTTTCCGATATGGAAGAACGGGTCGATACGTTTGAACTTACCCTGGGGATGGTCGGTCCGGCATCCTTGGCGGAACCCACACAAAAATTTGTCCACCGTGTT
This sequence comes from Terasakiella sp., assembly GCF_048267425.1. Lineage (GTDB taxonomy): Bacteria > Pseudomonadota > Alphaproteobacteria > Rhodospirillales > Terasakiellaceae > Terasakiella. The sequence goes on along the minus strand of NZ_JBLWXN010000002.1, from coordinate 243,178 downwards.
GTCGGAAGTCCGCAGCCGATGGGGTGGGATCATCAATTAAAAAATGAACCCGGTCTTGTGGTCACCTATGAACGCAAATGGCGTCGTTTTATAAATGTGGAAACCGGGCTTTTTGATATGGATCTGGATACCAGCCCTTATGCGGGTGTTTCTCTTGGGAATATCTTTACCCATGCAGAAGCCGGAACCGTGTTTCGATTTGGGCAGGATTTGGAAAAAGACCGGGGTGGTCCGCCGCGTATTCGTCCCAGTTTACCGGGAAGTGATTATTATACCTCAACGGACGGGTTTGTCTGGTATTTGTTTGCCGGTGGCGGGGCACGTGCGGTTGCCCGCAATATCTTTTTAGACGGCAATACATTGGCCGATTCTTACGGTGTGGATAAAAAGCCGTTTGTTTTTGATGTTCAGGCAGGCCTCGCCATGCGCTATCACGACTTGCGGGTTGCTTTTACGCAGATCATCCGCACCAAAGAATTTAAAAAACAACAGTCACCGGATCGGTACGGTGCAATAACGGTATCTTATCAGTTTTAGGCTGGCCTTTATCGAAACAAAGATGGCATTTGTGTCGTTATATGCTATGAGAGGCGGAGATATTCAGCCTTGATTAAGTGGAAATGCATATGACGAATACATTGTGGCGTGTTGATCTGGAAGTTAGCCCCGAGTTGGCCGATGCTTACGAATTCGCACTGGAAGCTTTTTGCGGTGCCGTCACCCAGTATCTGGATGATGATGAACTGGCCCAGCGTATTGAAGCCTATGCAGAAGAAGAACCGGATGAAACAGCCTTGAAAGCAGCTATTGCCGCTGTGGCGGAACGATCCGGGGTGTCTGCACCAACCGTGACGATTACGGCTGTTGAAAATAAAGATTGGCTGGCGGAATATGCGCGAAACTATCCACCCCTTCAAATTGGGCGCTACTTTATTTACGGCTCGCATTTTGATGGCAAATTACCTGCAGGAAAAATCGCTTTGAAAGTCGAGGCTGCGACAGCTTTTGGCACAGGGGAACATGCCTCCACAAACGGGTGCTTACAGGCCTTGGACCGATTGTCCCGGCGTTATAATTTCAAACGCCCGCTGGATATGGGCTGTGGTTCGGCCATTTTGGCAATGGCGATTGCAAAAACGTGGGGGGCATCGGTTGTCGCCAGCGATATTGATGCGCAATCGGTTGATGTCGCGCGTTATAATGCGGAAGTAAATGGGGTGGGCGGTTCTGTGCTTGCCGTATGTGCCAATGGATATAACTCCCCATCGGTGACACGGAATGGGCCTTATGATCTGATTATGGCCAATATTCTGGCGCGTCCTTTGTCAGCAATGGCAAAAGATCTTGCGAAAAATCTGAAACCCGGTGGCTTTGCGGTCTTGGCGGGTTTCTTGGATCGTGATGCAAACTGGGTGTTTGCGGCGCACCGCTGTCATGGTCTGCGTCTGGTTGAACGTATTAAGGTCAACGGTTGGCAAACGCTGGTTTTGCGCAAAAGATAATTAGGCCGCTTTTAAGGCCGATAGGAAGTTTTCGACCTCTGTTTTTAATCGATTGGCTTGGGAGGACACATCTTCCACCGATTGCAAGACTTTGCCTGCCACACTATTGGTGCGGGTTGCGGCATTTTCAACCTGTAAAATACTATCGGAAATGACCGCGCTGTTTTGCGCAACATCATCGACATTGGCGGAGATATCTTGCGTAGCTTGTGATTGCTGGGTGACGGTATCGCGCACATCACCAGCCTGATGCCCCACACTTGAAATCGTTTCGCAAACATCCTGAATAGCGGTGACCGATTGTTGGGTGGTTTCGCGCATGCGGGTAATATGTTCGGTAATTTCCTGTGTGGCACGCGCTGTTTGATTGGCAAGATTTTTGACTTCCCCGGCAACAACGGCAAACCCTTTACCAGCCTCGCCTGCACGGGCTGCTTCGATCGTGGCGTTCAGGGCCAAAAGATTGGTTTGCGCAGCAATATCTTCAATTATACTGACGACCTCGCCAATGCGCGCTGAGGCTTCAGACATCCAGTTGACGGTTTGAGAAGCATTTTCGCCTTTTTCAATTGCGGACTGAATGGCACTGACAGAAGATTTTGCGTTCTCGCTGATTTGGTAAAAGGACTGGGATAAAGCACCGGTCGCGTTTGCGACATGTTCGACATTGCTTTGAGTTTGTTGGGATGCATCTGCGGCTGAACGGGTTTGTTCTAAAGTTTGCAAGGCGACATCCTGCATGGATTGCGCGGACCCTTTCATCGTATCGGCAGATCGTGCGGTATCGGCAAGGACGTTGCGAATTGTTGCGTCAAAATCTTGACTGAGCTTGTCGATACGCAATGCCCGTTCTTCGCGGCGTTTTTGTTCTAAATTCCCGGCGGCTTCCAGACGCAGACGTTCTTCACTGTTTTCTTTAAAGATACTCAGTGCTTGTGCCATCAAACCGATTTCATCTAGGCGGTCTTGGCCGGGGATAAGGGTATCGTTGTCCCCTTCTGCCAGTCGGCTCATGGCTTTGGTCATGTCTGTCACAGGTGTGACGATGGTTCGAACGGACAGGATAATCATGGCAATGGCAACGACAATGGCAAGAATTGCTAAAAGATAGGCGGTGCCCGTCAACGCCCTTGTTGCATCCTGCGCATTTATGCCCGCCTGTTCCATTGTTTGACGGGTCAGGGGAACAAGGCCTGTTTTTGAATCGGTCAATTGAGATAAAATACTGCTGGCCAGTGGAATAACATCGTTGACCAATAATTTACGAGAACGGTTCCAGTCTTCACCGGAACGGATTTTGATTAATTCGGCAAACAAAGGGGTCACGGTGTCCGCGGCTTTATTGAACGCTTCAAGATTACTCCGCTGGCTTTCACTTAGAATGTCGGCGTTGGTGTTGAGTTCATCCTTTTTGCTTAAGGCCCAACTCCAGACCGCCTGATATTGATCGGAATAATGTTTTTCACCAGTCAGAAGATAGGCACGGATCGCGCCGCTGACGACAGCAAGGCCGCCTCTGATATCACCCATATGGGCCAGCATGCGTTTTCTTTCTTCTGTGGCAGGTAGGTTGACCTCTTCAATGTAAACTTGTGAAATAGAAGACAGCATGGCATCTGTCAGAGGGGTTACTTTATCGTTGAGTAATTGTGTTGCCGGCAAATCTTCGTTGCTATGGGCGACGGTCTCGACCTTGTCTTGTATCTCTTTGAATCGGATAAGATCGGCCTTCAATTTTTGCCATTTCCCCTGATCTTTGAGAAACGCATCCATTTGTTTGATTTCAGAGAGAATCGTAGCCCACAATTGTGCACGTTGCGTTTTGAAAGCTTCATCATGGGTTAAAACCCATCCGCGTAGTGTGGCCATACTTGCATTAATATTGGATGCCAATTGTGCACCGCTAAAGGCAATAGGCGCACTTTTCGCAACGATGTTTTCAACGGCACGATCAACCTGATTGCTTTTGAAGATCGTTACCGACAGGCTGATTAACATCAAGACGGACAAGGTCGCGAAAGCAAAGCTGAGGCGCGTTTTTAAAGATTTTTTGGGTAGGGAAACCATGAGGGGCTCTCTCTCTAAGATCAAGCAGAAATTGTACAAGTCTTCGTGGGTCTATTTTGTAAAAAAAATGAAGAATAGCTAATCAAGTACGATCACATTTTCGTGTGTGGCGTGGTGTAGAGGGGTAGTTATTTACAGTGTCAGTTGCATTTTCCGATGGAAACTTTTGATTTATATGCATAGGATAAAGGGAGGGAAGCTCCGCCTAGAAAATGCGGAGATAACGAGAAAGAAATTCGAATAAGAAAATGGCAGGACATACAAAATACGAGATACGTCTAAGCGATCAGGATCGCTGGTTTGTTGAAAAAGTCTTTCAAGATCAGAAAATGGCGGAAAGGCTCTATACAGATTATGCTGAAGACGATAATAGCGAATATGACGGGGTTCAACTGGTGCGCGTATGGACCCGCGCCGATAAGATGGAAGTCGAAAAGGTCGTTAAGGAACAGCGACTAACCCGACGAAACATCCCTGTACGCTTGGCAAATATTGACGAAGCCGCCCCTTGTGCACATCGTGATGATTATCTTGGGCTGAATGCACGTATCACCATGAGCCGATTGTTGCGCAATTTGTTTGACCGTGAAGGCACGATTGCGTCTGAGCTTTTATATAACCATGACAAAGCAAAACGATTTATGGCGGGTGATCTGGTATCGCCGGCAATTGATCGGGTGTCTACGTTGCAGGCGCGCGACAGCGGACTGGATTCTCGCAAACGCCGCGATGATATCTTTGTCGAAATTCAGGCCATCATGGATGATGTGGAGAAAATCTGCAAAACCAAGGCTTATAAATCTTTTGAAAGTAAAGATTTAAATAAAGTCGTAGAGACAGCGAATGCTATTGGAAAGCCAATGGCGTTGCCTGCGGTGATGTGTAAGGTTTTGGTGCAATATCGCAGTGTTGAGGCAAAGCTCCAGCAAGTGTTGGAGTGGCTGGAAAGCGATCAGGGCGAAGAACTGGAATACGAACTGGATGGCCTGATTGCAGAAATCATGTCTTCGGCAACTTTGATACAGGATATGCTTGGCCCACAGCGAAATCTCGCGTGCGCCTTGTCAACTTTGCTGGATTGGGTGGATGGCAAAGCTGTCAAGGGGACAGGGGCGTGTGCGGAAGCTGTGGAAGCCTTCTGCCGTTTGTTCAGTCAAGACAGATTGATGCAAACACGCGACATTCTGTTTGATTTTATTATCCGCCAATTGGCAGGCAAGCAACCGCTGTCGCGTAATGATCCGGCGATGGAAGAAAAAGAATTTTTACGTCTTTTCTCACGCCTGACACTGCCTTGTGGCATGACGGGCGGGGCTGAAATGGCGGAAGCTTTGTCCCGACGCTATGGTCGGAGCCTAAAACAAGGTGGTGAGAGCGGTGAGCGTATGTCGATTAAATGGTTGATCGAAATGCTCCCGGATGGGGCAAGCTGCTTGCCTTATTTAATTGCATTACGGGATGCGCCGCTTGGGAATGCCCACCCGGATGTCGTAAAACAAAGCATGTCTCAATTATGCAATATGGCGCGTACGGTTGGCGATTTTTGTGCAGATGACCTTTCTGCAAAAGAAAAGCTGGTTTGTTTGAAAGACCTTCATGTGTTGGTGGAAGAATCGACATTGGACGAAAGCGAACAAAAGATGATTTTGTCGACTTTGGACCGTCTGGTGGAAAAATATCTGATGGATACCAAACTCATTGATAAGCTGGATAATCCGCAAGCGGCTTTACGAGATCGTGCGATCCGCATGGTGCAGTTTTGTGGCTCTGGCGTATTATGGGAACATGGGCATGCGATGGCGCTAGCGCGCAAACGCGTGGTGGACCACCTGAAGGGAAAGAGTTTTATTGAAAAGTTTACGGAAGGCGAAAACGACCCGGTCCAAAAAGAGATTATGATCCGGGATTTTTACCGGATGATGGCAGAGGCAGGTTTTAAAAGTTAAGCCAAATGTAGGCGCAATTGTTGAGTTGCTAATTTATCAGGCTTTTTTTTAGTGTTATGCATTGCGCTCTTGCGCGCTCTCTGGCAAATTTGGCGTTATAGGTTTTAGAGCCAAATTATTCTAATATTGTGTACAAATACAATTTTAGAACTTAAACTATTGGCAGCATGGCGAGAATTTCGCATAAGAATGAATATGATTAGGAGCTGAAAACATGACTGATCAAAAGTATCGCCTCGTCACGCGAGCTGACTTTGACGGTGTAGTTTCAGGTACGTTGCTTCTCGAACTTGGAATGGTCGATGACATTGTATTTGCCGAACCGAAAGAGATTCAGGATGGGCAATTTACAGTTAGTGAAAACGACATTCTGACCAATCTTCCTTATGTGGAAAAAGCGCACTTAAGCCTTGATCACCATTTTAGTGAAGTGGAACGTGTCGGTGGACATGACAATTTGGTCATTGATGCGAACGCACCATCTGCAGCGCGCGTGGTCTATAACCATTTTGGTGGCGCACAGGCTTTTCCGAAAATCAGTACAGATATGCTGGCGGCTGTTGATAAGGCGGATGCAGCACAATATAACGAAGAAGATATTCTGGCACCGGGCCCTTGGGTCCTGCTGAACTTTATTCTGGATCCCCGTACCGGTCTTGACCGTGTAGGAAAATTTGCCGTTTCGCACGAGCAGTTTATGAAAGATATGATGGTTTATTGCCGTCATCATCCGGTTGAAGAAATTTTAAAAATTCCTGACGTTGAAGAACGTTTGCATCTGTATTCCCTGCATGAAGAAAAATTTGAAAATCAGATCAAGAGAAGTACCGAGGTTCACAATAACCTTGTGGTCTTTGATCTACGCAAGGAAACGGAAAGCTATGCGGGCAACCGTTTTACAATTTATGCTCTGTATCCCCAATGCAATATCTCCATTCAAGTCATTCCGGAAATTGAACCCGGCAAATGTTTGCTGGCCTGCGGGAAGTCTATTTTGGATCGGAGTTCACAAACCAATGTGGGCAGCCTGATGCTTAAATATGGCGGCGGTGGACATAAACAAGTGGGCACGTGCCGCGTTGAAAACGATCAGGTTGATCAGGTCTTGTCGGAATTGGTTGCACAAATTACCGCAGACGGCTGATTGCGGACATTTGATGAATAATAAAAAACACCCTGCAAGAAAATTTTGCAGGGTGTTTTTTTGTCAAAAGATTAAGAACCCTTTTTATAAAGCTCAATAAGCGGGGCTTCTTGTTCAGGTGTGAATAAGGAATTGATTGCGTTGATCAAGCCCATTTCTTCCTTTTGAATATGGAATGTTTCGTGACCGATAAAGTCGAAACTGAGTTCCTGAAAACTTTGCCAGCTTTGATCATCAAAACCATTTTCAATGGCTTTTTGTGCCATTGCCGATAATTCTTGAGCAATCGGGCGGATCATTTGATGTTCCCCAGCCAACATATTGGCCATGAAATCAGCCCCGTTCATGCGTAATATCGGGAAAAGGTGTTCTTCTTCAAACGCATAATGTTCCGTAATATCGCTTTGCGCCACATCAATTAAATCGGTAAGCAGACCTTTGATCTGTTCAATATCGTTCGGTTTGTTTTTACCACGCCAGCCGTCTAGCTCATCCAGTACGGTCAGGGTACGTTGGTGTTCTTCATGTAAGATTTGCGAGAGTCTCATTTTTTCATTTTCTCCAAACTCAGACGTTTGCGTTTTATGGCAATAATTAAAAAGGTTAAAAAGGATAGCCCTGAAGCAAGGCCGATTAAGCTACCAAATTGTAATAAAAAAGCGTTATCCATTATGACGGCCAACCCGGTGACCCCCACTGCAGCGATATGCAAAGGACCGATGATGCGAGTTAGGTTTTCCGCGGCCAGCTTACTCGGCAATTCCGGCATGCCTGTCTGACGGGCGATTTGCATCGACAGCAGGAAGGGAACAATGCGTTGTAAAATGCCGATAATAAAGGATACCAACCATCCAAGTACGGCGACGAGAATGCTGAGTTCCGTTATGTTGGCCTTATTGTCTGTCCATTGTGCCCCGATCACCAAAAGAAGGCTGAGTGGCAACATGATCCAACTGAAGCGAATGATGGTCCATTCCGGTCCTAAACGGGTGCGAATGCGCCCTTTTAAGATCGTAAACATTTCATAGATATGGATCAGCGCTGATATAAGCGCGACGATCGGTGCAATTTTAAAGAAGCCGCCAACCCACAAGAGTAAAGACGTTAAGGCGACCAACAGCCCCAATATCGCAAGTTGATCATTGGTTTTATCACTGACGCTGAGCATGGGGACCATGATCCGGCTGAAACCGAAAACAATGAGCCCCATAAAGCCATAGAGGGCGAGCCCAGCATGAACCAAACGCGGATTTGGCATATTAAATGAAATCAGGCCAGCCCAGTTCAAAATCATGGCCGCCCCAAGCGCGGCGGCCAGTAACAGACACAATGCACCGACCAAAACATGGTTGCGAACAAGCTTAAGGCTGGACGATCTTATCAGGAGACGGGTGAGCATGAGCGCATAAAGAAGGGCGCTGAGACACAGGAGCGCTGCACCCCAGGAGGCGATAAGAGGGCGGTAATGGGCAAATCCCCCCAATGTAATGCCGATCCCGCTGAGCAAAAGAACAAGAAGCAAGATCACGCCGACCGGCTTGTTCATGGCCGCACCACTGGCCACAGGGAGCATTTGCATGGATGCACCGAAGGCCGTGGTCAGAACAACACCGATGGTGAAGGTATGCAGGGCTGCCAAAACGGGGCCAAACCCACCTTGGAAACTAGCGATATTTTCGGCCTGAAAGAACAGAAGTATCCAGCCAAGCGGCAAGCAGGCCAGCGAGACAAAGAAAAAGGAAAGGGGGATCCATTCCGGCAGCAGACGTTGTTCCGCACCGAAAGGTACGCCAGCGCCCATCATGGTTTTTGGCCTTCACGATATATTCTTAAACGAATGCCTTGATCGTTCTGTTCCACAACGTCCCAAACCCATGCTTCTTCTTGTAAGTGAGAGAAAAGATGCATCGGCATTTTAGGGTAATATCCTTCGAAATATTGACCGGGGCTTAAGCGGTCTAGAATTTTCAATGTGGCGACCAAAGGCGTTGGTGCAGATTGATGGCGAAGATCAATCTGAACACAATTTGATGTAATTTTGATCAGGTCTGATAGTTCCGGCAAGTTCCAGTCTTTAGGGATTTTGCCGTCGCAAGGACCGTTTTCGTTGTGTAGGCTCATCATGGAAAACATATGCCCGACTTGATTTATATTCTCATTGATCCCGGTCAATCATAAGGCGCGTATGGCGTATGATGACTGAAAGGGACGAACAAAATTTATAGCTAAAAAGGGTTGAAGTTCATTTTTTAATGTAATCAATAGATGTGCTGTTTGATTGAATTTCTTGTGGTGATCACGTACGATGTGAAAATAAAAAAGAAATCAGGGTGCGATCAGTAGACAAGATCACAAAAGCACTTTCTTTTGACAGGGGAAATAAATTGAAAAAGCATTCTAGCGAACATCAGTTCGCTATTCGTCTAATGGAGCATCTAGTTGTTCCAACTTTTGTGTTGGATCCACAAGGTAAGGTACTCATTTGGAATAAAGCGTGTGAACGCCTTACAAACGTTATGGCATGCGAGGTGATTGGAACCCGGGATCATTGGCGGGCTTTTTATGAAGAACCCCGTGTATGTCTTGCCGATCTGGTGCGCGAAGGACGCATGGATGCGATTGAACAACACTATAGCGCAGCGAGCTTTAAGAAAGATGTATATGACGGTGTGCGTGCTGAAAACTGGTGCGTTATGCCTTGTGCGGAAAAACGTTTATATCTGGCGATTAATTGCGGTCCCATATTTGATGATGACGGTAATATGATCGCCATTGTGGAAACGTTACGCGATATGACGGAACAAAAACGTGCAGAGCAAGCATTGCAAAGTCTGGCTCATAAAGATGGTTTGACCGGATTGGCGAATCGTCGTTCTTTCGATATTTCACTGGAAGCGGATATTTTGCACGCGCGCCGGGAAAATGAACCCCTGTCACTTTTGCTGTGTGATGTGGATCATTTCAAAGGATATAACGATGGATACGGTCATCAACAAGGTGATGAGTGTCTAAAGCGGATCGCTGAAACGATAGGGAAACAGGCCTATCGGGCAAGTGATCTCGCCGCCCGATATGGCGGAGAGGAATTTGCAATGATCATCCCGAACTCTGATAGCGAAGGGGCCAAACGGGTAGGGGAACGTATCCGTCAGTCGATTTATGATCTGAATTTGGAACATAAATATAATCCGGGCGGACAACGGGTGACAATCAGCGTGGGCGGGATTTCCTTGGTGCCTGATGAAAAATGTGAAGCTGCACAGATTATCGAACGCGCAGATCAGGCACTTTATCGGGCAAAACAACAAGGACGTAATCAAGTCTGTGTCGATACCGCCAGTGATTAGGTGAAGGCGATTTCCTTGTGTTCCAGTGATACCTCGGGACATTCGGGTGGTGGCGTCACCAAATTAGAAAGGCCGTTAGATGTTCGGTTCTGCGCCCATTGTGCGAGTGCTTTGCGGTCTTTAAAATCAGCCGCCAAGGCCGGGGCATGAAAAATAACATCGACTTCAACACCCCCCAGACAAAAGACATCCCATAAATGTGGGGCCAATGTCATATCGCCATACCAGGCAAAATAATCCCGCTCGGTATTGTTTAAAGGTTGGTGGTGGCGTGTCCGGCAAAAGGCAAGTGTGACGGGTTGGACCAGACATGTTTCGCGCAAGTCGTTTTCCATCACCATTTCGAACAAGGCGCTTTTATAAGGCAAAACTTTGTTGCCGGGCGAACTGGTGCCTTCGGGGAAGATCATCAAGCGCTCACCACTTAAAATCCGTTGTTTGAGTTTGACTTTTTGTTTACGTGCTTTCGAAGGCTTGCGTTCAATAAAGGCGGTTTGCGCAATTTGTGCCAGAAACCCGAACAAGGGCCAGTCGGCAACTTCGGCCTTGGCGACAAAGGTCACATCCAGACAGGAGGCTATAATCGGGATATCCAGGTAAGAAACATGGTTTCCAGCCAGCAATACTCTTTTATTTTGAGACGGTTTACCATAGCAGGTGACTTTCATACCGATAAGCGCACAGACCCCACGATGCCAAAGTTGCACCATTGGGCGGCGAACATGGCGCCCAAGGCAAAAGATCAGCAAGTAGGGAGGGACCAACAAAAGGGTCCACCCCAAAAAGGCAATCGTGCGTATTATGCCGCGCAAAAAAGATTTTTTCATGTGTTGGCCTGATTGGATACACTTGCCGCGTCTTGCAGGTAGTGACGTTGGTAACGACCCGTCACATTGTCCGTTTCGACCAACAGACATACATCGACTGTATTGAATTGATGATCAATAACCCCACCATTGCCGATCACGCCGCCGACACGCAGGTAACCTTTAATGAGCGGGGGCATTTCACGCAAAGCTTGGCGGCTGTCGATTTGTTTTTTCTTGAGCAGTTTTAAATCTACATAACGGCTATCCAATGCCTTGGGTGACCATTCATCAGGTGCACTGTGATGGTGGTGCAGATATGATAACGCCGATGCCATTGCTTTGGTATCTGTGCCGGGAAAGCTTGCGCATCCGAACATCAGTGAAATTTTATAATCGGTAATGTATTCCGCAATGCCACGCCATAAAAGCTGCATAACGGCTTTACCGCGATAATCGGGATCGACACAAGAACGTCCCAACTCAACAATTTCACCTTGATAATTTTCAAGGCGGGAGAGATCGAATTCATCAGCCGAATAGAAACCTTCATGGCGTTGGGCAACGCTGCGGCGAAGTAGGCGATAGGTGCCGACAACACATTCTTCGCCAGCGGCTTCTTTGGTTTTATCAATAACCAGCAAATGATCACAATAATCGTCAAAACGATCAAAATCACGTTTCGCTGCGGCAACTTCAGGATCGGGAACAGCGCCCATACCGTCAAAAAAGACGCGGTAGCGCAGGCGTTGAGCGGCTTCCAAATCGTCGGCGTTGCGCGCAAGTCGGACATCAAGGTTCGTTTCTGTCTGGTTCGTCATTGTTTTCTTCACTGCTCGTTGAACACTGCCCGTCAGGGTAGGTTAAAGATTGGTTCAGCAGTGTTTCACTGGCGTGAAGCTTTCGTGACTTTCAGATTTAGGATTTATGACGTCCGCGCCGATTTATTGCCAACGGGAATGATTTTCCATGCGATCAAATCCGACAAACTGTCCATCGGCCAGAAGTTGACGAAAACGACAAGGGCGCCCGTCTTTGTCCAGTTCGACCAGACCTACCCCGGCGGCATCCAGCAAGCGACGCCCATCGGCATGTCCTTCGGGTTTACGTGGGATAATGCGCATACGTTTGCGCTTGGTAAACCAGTTTAAGGGGGAGCGGGGAGAATAAAGCCAACGATTGATGATATCCAGAACATCCAGCAACTTTTTAGGAAACTCGTTCTTAAAACCACTGCTGGTGACTTGCCAGATATCCGGGCCCCCTTTTCGTCCGCGCAGTTCTACATCATAGACAAAGGAATAATGAACATCGCCGGATAAAATAACAAAGGTGTGTGGTGTTTTTGTATGCATGAAAACATTGAGAATGGAATTAGCCGTTCCCGGGTGTGCCATCCAGTTTTCGGCGTCCACCAGTAAAGGTTTCCCAAACCAAGTGAAAATACGCTGGATCGTTTCAATCAATTTGACCCCATAGATTGGCGCGGGCGAAACCAGCAAAACACTGTCTTTGCCATAAAGTTGTTCTTGTAGATCCCCAACGGCTTCCCAATCCAGCAGCCCAGATGGTTTGACCATAGAACTTTCCGAACGCCAACGCCGTGTGCGTGTATCAATGACAATCAGGGGCGGTTCTGTTTTCCACTGATATTCCCATCCTTCAAATTTTAAAAGATGGTCAATGAAGTTGATATGGTCTTCGTCTCCCGGGGCATCCAATGCGGTGTGCAGATCTTTTATAAAGCGTGTGTCAAATTTATCCGGGTTGTTTCCCCATCCCTGACAGATGAAATAAGCCGACAGACTGTTGCCGATCATGCGTTTGGAAAAGGGGTGATTGTAAACCGCCTCTTCCCATTGACGGTTCAGGTTCCAGTCATCGGTGACATCATGGTCATCAAAGATCATAGCAACAGGTAAATGGGCCATCAGACGGCGCACCTGTGGCAAACCTTCGACAAAGCGGTCGAGAATTTTCTTTTCATCCGCAAATAATTTTTGATTTTCAACGGATAGACCAGCGGGACAATCCATCTGTGCAACGCGCCAGAGAACAGGCGACCAGACCATCAGATACATCAGCAGGTTTTCATGCAGGGTCATTAGATGGTTGTGCGCGGTATCGGTGGTGAAAACCGGTTTGCGTACACCACCGAACAGAATATCCAACAGATCACGATTGGCTTCGACCTGTGGTAAAATAGCTGTTCGATCATAATAACTGCTTCTGTGCTGATAAAGTTCATCAGACGTTTCTATTGGGGGGACACTTAGGCCTTCGAACGTTTCTGCAGGCAGGTCCAGTTGATCAATGACGCTATGAATGGCGCGTAACATGGGGCCGGCTACGTCATCGGCATAGATTTGATCCCCTGACATGATCAGGGCTGATGGCCATGCGGGCAGATTTTCATCTTTATCTGTATTGTTTTCAAGAAGCTTGCCCAGCAGGCTGTCGGCGGCTACCAAGCCATCGCCACTGTCATGGTGGGGCTTACGGCAAGATCCATGCAAAATGCTTCCAACCTTGGACGGTAACAAGAAGCCCAGCTTATTATGGGTGGGATAGAGGAGATCAGGACTGATCTCCGTGATATCTTGCCAAATCTCACTATCTTGTGTTTTCACGCAAAGGGTATAATCAATCCAGCAATCGCGGGGCAAGGCGTCGTTAAAGGACAGATCAATCAACAGGATGTGTAACTTTTTACCGCATTTTAGTTGGTGAATGTTTATGTCTTGGGATGATGGGGAAAATTCGGCAAGTATGTTGTCTTGTTCAAAAAACTGGATTTTCACATCGGCTTCGACGCTGAGTGCGAGCCAAAGGGCCAACCGTTTCGGTTCTGCGCGGCGCAAGATTGGTCCGGCAAGAACAGGTGGTAAAGTCGTTTGGGCTGCGCTCATTGAAAATATCCGAATAAGAAATTGATTTTTATGAGGGTAGGAAGGCTTTTATACCCTGTCAATGACGCATTGTTTGTCTAACGGATTGGATTGATTTATCATCCGCGCACGCAAACGAATTGGAAAAAGAAATGCGCCCACGCTTTTTATTGTTGTTTATTGTCGGTTTGGCCGTCCTGTCTTATGGCATGTATTATGTTTCTTTTTCCTATTTTAAATCAGAAGAAATCAGAAAAGCCAGTGGGCGGCTGTCTCTGTATAAAAGCTCGTTGCTGAGCGAGATTGAACGCTTCGTTTACTTCCCCTTTGTGCTATCGCAAGACCCATATGTGATTTCGGCCCTGTCTGGTGAGGGAGTCGATCGGCTGAATAAAAGATTGGCGAAATTTGCCGATCAATCGGGGGTAGAGGCCATCTATTTAATGGATACGACCGGATTAACGGTGTCGTCTTCAAACTATGCCAGCAAGACCAGCTACATCGGGCAAAATTATGCCTTTCGTCCCTATTTCAAAGAAGCCCTAGTTGGAAATCATAGCGAATTTTATGGTATTGGGGCGACGACCAAATTGCCCGGTTTGTTTATTTCTGAACCTGTGCGCGATGTTCAGGGGCAGGTCATTGGTGTGATCGCACTGAAACTGAATTTTGGGCAGTTGGAAAATTTATGGATTGATTCCGATGAACAAGTTTTGCTGGGCAATAAAGACAGTGTGATCTTGTTATCGTCCAAGCCGAACTGGCGTTATCGGGCCATGTTTCCGATATCGGAAAAACGCAGGCAGGAAATTCAGGAAGAACGTCAATTTGCAAATGAGCCATTAAATGAATTGAACTGGCGTATTTGGAATGAAAATCAAGTCATGGTCGAAGGTAACTATTTCCTTTTGGTGACGGAGGAAATGGATAGCCGAAATTGGACGCTTTACTTTTTTGCCAGTCAGGACCCGGTGCAGGAAAAAACATGGCTGACCTTGATTTCGGCCTTTGTCATTCTGACGATTGTGTTTGCGGTTGTTCAGTTTCGCCGCACGGTACGTATCGGTGCAGCCTTGCGCGAATCACAAGCTGATTCTGCGGCAATGCGCGAAGCCAATAGACGTCTGGCTGTAGAAATCGAAGAACGTAAAGCCGCGGAAAAACGTTTAAAAACAACACAAAACGAATTGGCGCGTGCCAGTCGTCTGGCGGCATTGGGGCAATTGGCGGTGTCGGTAACGCATGAATTGGGGCAACCCTTGGCGGCGATGCGTAATTATTTAACGGCGGCTGAGATGTCGCCAAATCCACCGGCCACGCGTTTTATGCAGAAGATGACCGGCCTTGCCCTGCGTATGGAAAATATTACCAAGCAGCTTAAGTTTTTTGCCAAGCCGGGGTCGGAAACTTTTGAGGCTGTCGATATGCGCGATGTTCTGAAAGGGGCTGAAGAATTATTACAACCGGATTTTGTCAGCAATGCGATTCATTATAAGAGAATTGTGCCCAATACGGCGGTGATGGTGCATGCCAATCGTTTGCGTTTGGAACAGGTTTTGACCAACTTGATGCGAAATGCCTTAAATGCGATGGAGGCAGGCGAGGAACGGCTCTTAACGGTTCAGCTTAGTATTGAAAACGCACAAGCCTGTGTGGACGTTTTTGATACAGGTGCCGGGTTGGGCAAGGCGACATTGGAAGAATTGCAAGAACCCTTTGTGACCACGCGGGCTTCGGGTGAAGGTTTAGGGCTGGGGCTTGCCATTTCCAGTGAAATTGTGAAAGAACATGGGGGCCGTATGGCCGCGCGCAATCGTCAAATCAAGGGGGCTGCGTTTCGAATTGAATTGCCCTTGTGGGCGGAGGATTAAAAACAATGGTCGATGCAAATCCGACGTATACCCTTGTCATTGTCGATGATGACCGCGAAATGCGTGATTCTTTAACTCATCTGTTTGAATCGGTGGGCTGGCAATGTGAAAATTATGCCCGCGCAGAATTGTTTTGTGAAAAAGTCAGGGACATCAGCCCGGATGTGATTATCAGTGATGTGCGCATGCCCGGTATGGATGGGCTTGCTTTACTGGATTATATGCAAACCAAGGAAGACGCGGCCCCCGTTGTTTTGATTTCCGCACATGGTGATATTCCGATGGCGGTAGGTGCCATGCAAAAAGGGGCTTACAGTTTTCTGGAAAAGCCGTTTGATCCGCGTCGTTTGTTGACTGTGGCCCGCCATGCGGCCGAACAGCATCGTATGGGGCAGGATACGGAACGCTTGAAAGCCCGGCTTGCGATGTTATCGGGATTGGATCGTATTTTAATTGGGCAAACTGATGAGATTAAGATCCTGCGCGAAGATGTTCTGGATTATGCCGACCTGGAGGCGCCTGCCATGATTTTAGGCGAAACAGGTACCGGCAAAGAAGTCGTTGCCCGTGC
Organism: Terasakiella sp.; assembly: GCF_048267425.1. Lineage (GTDB taxonomy): Bacteria > Pseudomonadota > Alphaproteobacteria > Rhodospirillales > Terasakiellaceae > Terasakiella. Next base: position 227,036 of record NZ_JBLWXN010000002.1, on the reverse strand, counting down.
TTTACATGATCTGAGTGGGCGCGCAAAAGGGCCGTTTACCGTCTTGAACTGTGCCACGATTTTAGAAGAAAATTTTGAAAGCAGTATGTTTGGCGAAGTTGGGCAGGTGAAAGGTATGCTGGCGGCAAGCGACGGGGGCACCTTGTTTCTGGATGAAGTCGCCACCTGCCCCCTAGCCATTCAAGCCAAATTGTTGCGTGTGATCGAAACGCGCGAATTTATGCCGATTGGGGCGGACAAGTCGGTGCCTGTTGATATTCGGATTGTGTCGGCCTCCAACGAGGATATGGAGGCAGCGGTCGCACAAGGGCGTTTTCGGTCTGATTTGTTGTATCGTTTGAATACGTTGATGTTAAATTTGCCGACCTTGCGCGAACGGCGTTCAGATATCGTGATGTTGTTTTCTCATTTTTTAAACGAATACAGTACAGTTTATGAAATCAGCACACCGGAATTAAGCGCTGATGATGTTTCGGCCTTGATGACGCATGAATGGCCGGGGAATGTGCGTGAATTACGCCATGTTGCCGAACGTCGCATTTTGGCAGCCCGTCGTGGGCGCGGTAGTGTGGGCGAAGCGATCCATTCCAGCCATGATGTCGAAGAAGTCCCCGATACCTTGCGTGAAGCGGTTGCCGCCTTTGAACGTGAACTGGTTGCCAAAGCCATTCGCACACATAAAGGCAAGATGGATGCGGTTGCGGAAAGTTTAGGAATTGGACGACGCACGTTAAATGAAAAAATCGTCAAGCTGGGGTTGGATAAGAACGCCTTGCTGTAACCCGTTTGGTCCTTTGCGGATTTCCGCGTACAGGAAGTTTACAAGCCTGCGGTTTTCTTCATGCGTATTTTTTGCCGGATTTATTATCTTATTTCCCGAGACATCTGGAGGATGTTCATTTTGGGAGATTATTTTATGAAGAAAATTCTTGGCAAATTATGCCTGACTGCTGTTGCTCTTTCTTTTGCCGGTGAGGCAATGGCGACAGAATGGAACGTGTCCTTGTGGGGCAAACGCCGCGCGTTTACGGAACATGTTGAAAAAATCGCTGAATTGGTCGACAAGAAAACCAACGGTGAATTCAAACTCAATATTTCTTACGGCGGCCTGTCTAAAAACAAAGAAAACCTTGATGGTATTTCTATTGGCGCGTTTGAAATGGCACAATTCTGCGCGGGTTATCACCGTGATAAAAACCCGTCTTTGACCGTTGCGGAACTGCCGTTCTTGGGTGTGTCTACCTTGGATCAGGAACGTCGACTGTCTGAAGAACTTTACAAACATCCGGCTGTTGTCAAAGATCTGGCGCGCTGGAATGCAACCTTGTTGATGCCCTCACCGATGCCGCAATATAACATTGCCGGTCTGGGTGATACACCGAAATCACTGGATGATTTTAAAGGCCTTGCTGTTCGCGCAACTGGCGGGATCGGTCAAGCCATGAAGGCCGTTGGTGCCGTTCCGACATCCATGTCGGCTTCTGAAGTGCGTCAAGCCCTTGATGGCGGCGTTATTAAAGCCGTTGCCTTTGCACAACACGCCCATATGGCATTCGGTGTTGTTGAAAAAGCAACGTGGTGGACGACAAACCTGAACCCCGGCACAATTAACTGCCCGGTTGTTGTCAATACAGATGCGTTGAATGGCCTGAAACCGGCTTATCGTGATGCGTTGCTCGGTTCTGTTGATGAAGCACTCGATTACTATGTCGACAACTACAACAACAAAACTATGAAACGTTGGGATCCGTTGTTGAAAGAACGCGGTATCGAGAAAGTCACTTTCTCTGACCAAGCGATTGCAGACTTGAAAAAAGCCGTTGCCACTCCTGCTGCAGATCAGTGGATTAAGGACAATGCTGCCAAAGGGCTCCCCGCTCAAGAACTGTATGACTTCTTTACTGGCATGATCAATAAGTAAGTCAAACAGCTTGAGATCAAGCGAGAGGGGGCGTCATCGACCCGGACGTCCCCTTTTTTCGCAACTTTTTTTAAGGAGGAGATCATGGCTGGGAACGCAAACGTACTCACAGATGATAGCCTGTTGAGCCTTTTAGACCAAAAGCTGAATGAGATTGGGAAATTTTTAGCCCTGATCAGCGGTCTGGCTGTTTTTTCATTAATGATTTTGGCGGTGTTATCCGTCAGTGGGCGTAACTTTTTCAATCATCCTTTACCGGGATATATTGACTGGATTGAACAGGCGATGCCCCTGATTGCTTTTATGGGGATTTCCTATACACAGCGAAACGGCGGTCATATTCGTATGGATATGGTTGTCGGTAAGTTGAAAGGCCGCGCCCTTTATGCGGCAGAGTTGGTAACGACTATTGCGATTTTGGTTCTGATGATGCTCATCGTTTGGGGCAGTTGGGAACATTTCCAACGTAGTTTTGATTTTAGCGCACCGATGTGGAGCCGCGATAGCTCAATGGATATCGGTATTCCATTATGGCCGGCAAAATTATTGGCGCCGGTGGCTTTTTCGGTTTTATGTCTGCAACTGATTGTTCAGGCGTGGGGCTTTACCAGTGCATTGATCAGCGGAACCAATGAACCCGTTGCAGTGCCTTTGATTGAAGATGTGGCAGCGCAGGCAAATAACGAAGCCAGTCACTTAACCGGTCACGATGACTAAAGGAAAAGATCATGGAACCTATTGAAATTGGCTTGATCGTTTCTGGCGGTCTGCTGGTATTTGTTGTGCTGGGGATGCGGGTGGCTTTTGCCGCCGGTCTTGCGGGGCTTGTCGGCCTTATCTGGATTTTCTGGGCGAAAAAAGGATACGATCCTGAAGCCTTTATGTGGGCGTTGGGAATTGCGGCCAAAATTGCCGGTCAGGTGCCCCATTCCAAGGTGGCAAATCAGGCCTTGTCCCTTATTCCGACATTTATTCTTATCGGTTATCTGGCCTACTATGCCGGATTGACCAAAGCATTGTTTGAGGCTGCAAAACGTTGGATTGCGTGGGTGCCGGGCGGTTTGGCCGTTGCGACCGTCTTTGCGACAGCCGGTTTTGCGGCTGTGTCTGGTGCATCAATTGCCACCTCGGCGGTGTTTGCCCGAATAGCCATTCCTGAAATGTTGAAGATCGGCTATGACAAAAAATTCGCCGCCGGTGTGGTGGCGGCAGGGGGCACGCTTGCCTCTTTGATCCCGCCGTCGGCCATTCTGGTTATTTATGCGATTATCGTCGAACAGGATGTGGGTAAGTTGCTGCTGGCAGGCTTTATTCCCGGGGCGTTCTCTGCCTTCATCTATGGCGGATTGATCATCGGTATGGCCTTAACGATAAAAGGGTTTGGCCCGCCGGTATCGGGTTATACGTGGAAAGAACGCTTTGCGTCTTTGCCTCCGTCGTTACCGATTGTTTTTGTTGTCTTCATCATTGTTGTCTTTATCTACAACCCGTTTGGCGGCGATGCATGGGGGACACCGACAGAAGGCGGTGCACTGGGTGCGTTTGTTGTTTTCTGCATGGCTGTGTTTAAAGGCATGCGCTGGGCGGAATTGAAAGATGCCTTGCTGGAAAGTGCGAAACTGTCTGTGATGATCTTTACGATTATCTGGGGCGTTCTGATTTATGTGCGCTTCCTCGGGTTTGCGGACTTGCCCGGTGCGTTTTCCGATTGGGTGACCTCGCTTGATTATTCGCCCATGTTGATCCTGATTATGATCCTGTTGGCTTATGCCGTACTGGGGATGTTCATGGATGCGATTGGCATGTTGCTGTTGACCTTGCCTGTGGTCTATCCGGCGGTTATGGCATTGAATGGTGGCGAAGCTGTGAGTGCAGCAGAAAGTACATTTGGGATGTCTGGTCCCATGTGTGCGGTCTGGTTCGGTATTCTGGTTGTGAAAATGGCAGAATTCTGTCTGATTACACCGCCGATCGGCTTGAACTGCTTTGTGGTTGCCGGTGTGCGTGACGATCTCAGTGTTCAGGATGTTTTCCGTGGTGTGGCACCGTTTTTCGTTGCCGATGCGATTACCATCGGGTTGCTGATCGCATTCCCGGCGATTGTAATCTGGCTGCCCAGTTTGGCTGGATAAGGGAATTTACGTTATAAAAAAGCCACCTCGAGGTTTGAGGTGGCTTTTTTTATGCGATGATTAAGTTGAGTTCTGCACTTTACCCTTTGCGGATTTGATCGAGGAAATTATCGACCTGTTCGCGCAGGACTGTTGATTGCGACGACAGGGCTTCGGCGGCATCCAGGACTTCTTTGGCTGCTTGGCCGTTGCGTTCTGCACTTTGCGACACTTCCACCATATCGTTAGAGGCATCTTGTGTGCTGTGGGCGGCCTGTTCCACGTTTGAGGCAATCTCCTGTGTCGCAGCACCTTGTTGTTCAACGGCAGCCGCAATGGCGGAGGATACCTCGTTCATATGGTCGATCATTTTTGAGACTTCATCAATGGCGTCCACGGCATTTTGTGTTGTGCCTTGAATAGTCGTGATCTGATGAGAAATTTCGTCCGTCGCTTTTGCTGTTTGATTGGCAAGGTTTTTCACTTCGGAGGCCACAACCGCAAAGCCTTTGCCAGCCTCACCAGCACGCGCAGCTTCGATGGTTGCGTTCAGGGCCAGCAAGTTGGTTTGTTCGGCAATGTCTGTGATTAAACTGATGACTTCACCGATCTTGTTGGCGGCTTCTGCCAAATCACGCATGGTGACATTGGTGGTTTCCGCCTGTGTGGCGGCTTGTGCCGCCATTGTTGAAGATTCAGAAACCTGACGGGCAATCTCGTTGATGGAATTGCTGAGTTCCTCTGCGGCTGAAGACACTGTATGAACGTTGGTTGTTGCATTATTGGCCGCGTTGGTGGCACTTGTCGCACGTTGCTGGTTGGTTGCGGCAATTTCGCTCATATCCCTTGCGGTTGCTTGCAATTGGGTAGAGGAAGAGGCAACGGAGTTTACAACTTCACCGACCTTGTCTTCAAATTCGGTGGCAAGGGCATCGCGTTGTTCTCTTTGTTCTGTTGCAAGGCGTTCGCGTTCCTGTGCGCGTTCTTCACTCATGCGTTGGGTATCAATCAGGTTTTGTTTGAAAACGCCCAAGGCACTTGCCATATCGCCGATTTCGTCTTTCTGATTTTCAGGAATATCGACATCCAGTTCGCCTTTACTCAAACGGGCCATAGCCTGAACCATATTGACGAGAGGGGCTGAAATTTTCTTGGTTGCAAAGATAATCGTCAGCAGGATCAACACCGCCGAGACAACGGCCAGAATACCGTAATTTAGTTTTTCAGTTGCGCTTAATTCATCAATGGCATTTTGTTTTGCATCTATACGATCTTTATTGGCTTGAATTTTAGTATCCAGCAAAAGCTCTGTCAGAATAGAGGCACTGTGATCGAGTGTGTTTTGAATAACAAGTTGGCGTGAGACCTCTTCGTAAATGAAATTACTTGCGGCTTGATCGGCGCGTTGGTTCCCTAAGAAAACAAGGCTGCGTTCGTTGGACTCCGCAAATAGTTTGAAAAGACGCGGTAGATTATCTGCGGTACGTAACAGATAATTTAAGCGTTTTTGTGCGAGTTCACGCTTTGCAGGGGTCTCGTGCGCGTCAATGGAGGGCTGGATCGCTTTTTCCAATGCGGAGACATCTTGTTGAAGCTGCACAAAGACATTTTCCATTGACGTACGCATTTCACGTGTTTTGAAAACGGCAACTTTGTCGCGTTGCAAAATGCTGCGTTGATGAAAGTTTGTCAGGGCAGCGAAAGAATTTCGCACCTTCGTCAAGCTGCGTTGTACGCTGATGCTGCCTTCCATCAGGTCGTCGGCATTTTCTGCCTTTTGATTGAGGCTGTCCAAGGTATTTTCAAATAGATTGCCTGTTTTAAAGCTGACACCCAGATTGAGGGCGGCCATAAAAAGAACCGGTAAAATACCCAGAAGGATAATTTTTGTGCCCAGTCCCCGTTTGGTTTGTGGGGAGGTTTCCTGTTCAATTGAATCGATTGTTGTTGTTGTCATAATGTCCTCCTTACCACACCATTGCTTGTATCTGGCGATTGACTAAGCCAAGTTTGTCAAACACGGTTGTCGGTGTCTGACCGGCGGCGGGCTTCGGCATCATCAGCGGGGCGGTTGCACCCACGGCAACTTTCATGGAAGAAAGTTCGGCAAGGCAGAAAAGCAGCAATTGCTGCACATCGCTGGATGTTATATTGCGGGTTTTGCGTTTCGGCAGCACAATATCGTTGGGAATTTTATATTCTGGCTTTCGGGTCAGCCCCTTTAATCCTTTTAAGGCATAGTACGCTAAGCTATAGGCATCCGCCGGTCTTTTGCCAATGGAGGGAGACGGCGGTTCAACATCGGTTTTTTTATTTGAGGCCGCCGCAACCAGTTTAATTTCTTCGGAAACGGACAGAACGTTATTGAAAACCTCGTTGGGAATGGTGTCGGGTATGCCCAACTGAACGATCATCGCCTGTGCGCGCAACAGGTTGAGATAGACATCTGTTGGTGTTTTACCTTCAACGGCTTTTGCTTGTTTTTTGAAAGGAGGCAAATTGAAAGTTTTGTCGAACTCGGTTAACTCGTTGAGGATGGTTTGAACCTCAATCAGAACATCACTTGGGGTGACCTCTTTGACTTTCGGTGGCTTGATTTTTGAAGGTTCCAGTCCGTTTACGCGCTTAAGAAGCTGGATCTTGGAGCGCACATTCAAGGCTTGTTGCAACACATGACGGGGCTGGCGGTCCGGCAGGTTTGTATCGACATTCATTAAATTGGGGATGCTCAAGTTTGCATCATGCAGACGTTCAAGCTGTGCAAGAACATCTTCTGTGACCTGATAGACTTGATTGGGGGTAACTGTCTCGGCATGGCTTGTATGAGTGGCTAAACCGCTCACCCACAGGCTGAATGTAAATATGGCAAGACGATACACGTGGTAACGTATAGGCATCTGAAGACTCCGCTGTTAACGCCCCATTTTATGAGGCTTTCTTTCTTTGTTTTGGAATTAGGTGCCTCTATCGGGCACTCTTTTATCCCTGTAGATGGGGTTAACCCATTCAAATATTTGTCGTTAACAGTACGCTATTTTTTTGTGTGCTTCAAATTGTCTATACGGATAAATACCAATTTATAATATAATTTGAATGTAAGCGGAGGATGAAACTCAGCATAAATATTCTTGTGAATATTTGAAACGTAGGGTTAGGCTTGTTTTGCTTCGATAATTTCGCGACGGATTTTGCGGGTTCGGCTAAACAGTTCTTCCAGTTTGTCGCCCTCGCCCCAGCGAATTGCACGTTGTAGAAATGTTAAGTCTTCGCTAAATCGTTGTAGAATCTCAAGAACGGCTTCTTTGTTGTTTAAGAAAACGTCGCGCCACATCACGGGGTCAGATGCTGCAATCCGTGTGAAATCCCGAAAACCGGAAGCTGAAAATTTAATGACTTCCTGTTTTAAATGTTCCCCCAAATCGTCGGCTGTCCCCACGATGGTGTAGGCAATCAGGTGAGGCAGGTGCGAGGTAATAGCCAATACCATATCGTGATGCTGGGCATCCATAATTTCGATTTGAGATCCCGCGCGTTCCCACAAAGCGCGGACTTTGGCAATGGCGTTTTCATCTGTTCCAGCCGGTGGGGTCAGGATCAACCATCGACCATCAAACAGTTCTGCAAAGCCGGCTTCCGGGCCTGAATGTTCCGTCCCGGCGATCGGGTGTGCGGGCACAAAATGGACGCCATCGGGCAGATGTTGGGAGACATCGTGAATGATGGATTGTTTAACCGAGCCAACATCGGTGACGATTGCCCCTTCTTTTAAGCCTGGAGCAAAGGCCGCAGCCGCGTCCCCACAAACACCGGGCGGGGTACAAATCACAACAAGATCGGCATCCTTGACCGCGGCAATAAAGTCGCCGTTTGCTTCATCTGCAAAACCCAGCTCGACAGCCCTGTCACGATGGGCCTGATTGATATCGCACACGGTGATGTGAGCGGCACTTCCCGTTTTTTTGACGCTACGCGCCAAAGAAGACCCGATAAGGCCGATACCTACAAAAGTGACACGATCAAAAAGGATGCCGTCTTTGGACATTTTATTTACTCATAAACTCGGTTAAAGCGCCCATGAACGCTTTCATTTCATCTTCTGTGCCGATGGAGACACGCAAGCAATCTCCCAGACCATAGGCCGCCATCGCGCGAACGATAATCCCCTTGGAACGCAGGAATTCATCGGCAGCGCGTGAAGAATGTCCATCCTGATGAGGGAAACGAACAAGGGCGAAGTTGGCGTAACTGGTTGTACAGGTTAAGCCCAGTTTACGGCATTCTTCTTCGGTCCAGCGCAGCCATTGGGTGTTGTGTTTGCGGGTTTTGGCAACAAACAAGTCATCATCCAGTGCGGCTTCACCGGCGGCCAAGGCTACGGCCGTCACGTTGAACGGGTTACGCGCACGATTAAGCACATCGGCGATTTCTTCTGACCCGTACGCCCAACCCAGACGAATACCGCCTAGGCCGTACATTTTCGAGAACGTACGCGTCATAACGGTATTTTGTGTTTTTTCGACCAGTTCAATCCCGGCTTCATAATCGTCTTCAGTCATAAATTCGGCATAGGCTGCATCAATGACAAGCAAGATATCATCGCGCAAGCCGTTGCGCAGGCGGGTCATTTCTGTTTTGGGAATGTAGGTGCCTGTCGGGTTATTCGGGTTGGCGACAAAAACGATTTTGGTTTTATCCGTTACGGCAGCCAGCATGGCATCCACATCAGTGGTCAGGTCCGTTTCCATTGCGGTAACAGGTGTTGCACCGGTTGCTTTGGCTGCGATGGGGTACATCAGGAAACCGTGATCGGAATAAAGCACTTCATCACCGGGACCGGCATAGGCGCGACACAGCAGGCCCAGCAATTCATCCGAACCTGCACCGCAGACGATGCGTTCGGCATCAATATGATATTTGGCAGCCAGTTTTTGGCGCAATGCAGTGCTGCCGCCATCGGGATAACGATGTTGGGTATCTGCCGCAGCTTTCATAGCTGTAATGGCGCTGGGGGCGGGGCCAAACGGGCCTTCGTTGGAGGCCAGTTTGATGATGCGTTCGACACCTTCGATTGCAGATTCACCGCCTTTGTACGGCGTAATGTCCATGATACCCGGACGTGGCGTTAAGATACCCATTTTTGACTTCCCAATTTAGAAATTATGCTTAGGCGAGTTCGTCTGCGCTGAAGGGCACGGCGTAACCGCCTAGCTTTAATATTCCTTTAACAGACACACCGTTTTTGTCGAGGAACTTTTTAACCTCGCTCATGTCTTCATGCAGCACCGCGTCGGCTTCGATCAGGAAAAGCCATTGATCGTGCATGGCCTTATCGTGCCAGTGCCCCTGAATGGAAACATTGAGGTCACTGTCCTGAAAATGTGCAGCAACCGTGCGGATGCTGATTTCCTGATCAAATTCAAGAACAGTATAATATCGTTCGTTATCGGTATGGTCATCGGACGGTAAGCCGATGATCAAGGCTTCTTCATACGTGCCGCGGACTTTTTCAGTTTGTGCGACCGGAAGGCGAGATAAAATTTGCGGTGTATTTTCCGCGCGCGAATAAAGGTGCCGCCACCACGGATCCGAATCGGAAATGGTCGGAACCGGTAAAACCCCGATTGCCGCATCGCCGTTTTGAACCGCACCAATGACACCACGAACGGAGGCATGAGACGTCATCGGTGTTTGCGAACCATATTGATCGCGCGCCAAATCCCAGTAAACGGCCCCCGGTTCCGGCATATAAACAGCCATCGCAAGATGACCTTGCAATTTAAGATAGGCTGACATGACCTCGCGCCAGATGCGAACCAATGCTCCTTTGGGGAAAGGCCCGCTGTGGCGTGCGATTAGGCGGCGCAGGACTTCGGCTTCGCGGCCCGGGCGCAGTTTGATCCCTTCGGCGCCTTTGGCGGCGCGAACTTCTTCGACAACAAGGGCACGTGCCATCAACAGGTCGTGGACGGCATCGTCAATGCGGTCAATTTCTTTTCTAAGTTCTGCAAGTCTGTTTTCGGACATAGTGCCTAATCCATGTTGTCGTCTAAATTTGTAGTTAGGAATAATCCGAACGGGCGCGAAAGGCAAAGAAAACATTGACAGTTTGCCTTTCAAAAGCCTAGCTATCCCATCTGTAAAGTACATTTATTTGAAAAAATTGAACCATGAGCATCGCTGACACCGCAAACAACAATCCGTATGAGGACGATTTTCCCACCCAAAAAGCCATTTTGGGTATGGATATGCCTATGCGTCTGGATTGTGGGGCAGAGTTGTCGAATTTTTCGATTGCTTATGAAACCTATGGCAGCTTAAACGCGGATAAATCCAATGCTGTTCTGGTCACGCATGCCCTGACCGGAGATCAATTTGTTGCCGGTGTGAACCCGGTGACGGGGAAGGCCGGTTGGTGGTCAATTATGGTTGGACCGGGAAAGCCGATTGATACAGATCGCTATTTTGTCATTTGCACGAATGTGTTGGGGGGCTGCATGGGAACGACCGGTCCTGCTGCGCTCAACCCAGAAACAAACGAGCCGTGGGGCGTTGACTTCCCCGTGATTACCATTGGCGATATGGTGCGTGCACAGGCCTTGTTGCTGGATGATATGGGAATTGAAACCCTGTTTAGTGTCGTCGGTGGATCAATGGGCGGGATGCAGGCGCTTGAATGGGCGGCGGCTTATCCGGAGCGGGTTTTCTCCTGTGTGCCAATTGCAACGGCGGCAACGCACAGCGCGCAGAATATTGCCTTTTACGAAGTTGGGCGCCAGGCCATTATGGCGGACCCGGACTGGTGTGACGGGCATTATCTGAAAGAAGGTAAAAAACCACGCAGCGGCGTTTCGGTTGCACGCATGGCGGCCCATATCACCTATATGTCGGAAGCGGCTTTGACACAAAAATTCGGTCGACGATTACAGGACCGTGAAAAAGTGACCTTCGGGTTTGAGGCCGATTTCCAAATTGAAAGTTACTTACGCCACCAAGGCAGCAGTTTTGTCGAACGTTTTGATGCGAATTCGTATCTGTATGTGACACGGGCGATGGACTATTTTGATCTGGCGACCACGCATGGCAGCGGTCTTTTAGCCGATGTTTTCAAGGGAACGGAAATTCGTTTCTGCGTGGTGTCCTTTTCATCCGATTGGCATTATTTACCGGAAGAAAGCCGGGTGATTGTGCGCGGATTAACAGGGGCCGGGGCCAATGTGTCCTATGTGGATGTGGTCAGCGATAAAGGCCATGATGCCTTTTTGCTGGAAGAACCGGCGTTTGAACGTGTTATGCGTGGGTTTTTGGAAGATGCGGCACGCAAAAGGGGATTGATCAATGAATAATGCAAAAGCAATTCGTGTCGATCTGCAAATTATTGCCGATATGATTGAACCGGGTGCGCGCGTTCTGGATGTTGGCTGCAGTGATGGTCAGCTGTTGGAATATCTGGTCAAAGAAAAAGACGTGCGTGGCCGTGGACTGGAAATCAGCCCCAACGGCGTGAATGCGTGTGTTGCCAAAGGATTATCCGTTGTACAAGGTGATGCTGAGGAAGACCTTGGATATTACCCAGATAATGGCTTTGATTTTGTTATTCTGAGCCAGACGTTACAGGCGACCCATCACCCGGATCAAATTGTCAAAGATTTGTTGCGTTTGGGCAAGCACGCGATTGTGTCCTTCCCCAATTTTGGCCATTGGCGGGTGCGCAGTTATCTGTTCTTTCAGGGGCGTATGCCCGTAAATGATAGCATGCCCTACCAGTGGTACAATTCACCCAATACCCATTTCTGCACGATCAAGGATTTTATCGTCATGTGTGATGAAATGGGGGTGACGATCGAACGATCTATTGCGTTGGATGCTGATGGGCAGGCGCATCGCATTCGGACCAATTTATTCTTTGCCAACCTGCTGGGTGAGCAGGCTGTTTTCCTGCTGAGTAAAGATTAAGATTTTTCTGTATTGCGCTGGTGGTTTTGTCGCGTGTGCCAGCTTTCACGCCGGGGCAGGGCGATCATGGTTTTGCGTTTGGTTTTGACGACGCGTTGCGGGTTGGCGGCATAAATCTGTTTTGTGGCTTCAACCAGACAAACTCCCGCTAAACCGGGGAAAAAGCGATAACCAATTTTTTCCCAAGCCAAGGCGGATCCCATAACCATGCGTGATTTTGAAGGCGGTACAAACAGGGCTGGTTCTGATTGTAGTGGCGTGAACATGGTGTCGCGCAACAGGCCATTGATTTGGCGTGGGGAATAAGGGCGTCCCATGCCAAATGGGGTGCGTTCCATACGTGCCCAGATCCCTGTACGGTTGGGGACCACGATTAAGACTTTGCCGCATCCGTTCAGGACGCGCCAAACCTCACGCAAGAGGTTGCGCAATTGTTCGGAACATTCAACGGCATGAACGATTAAAACGCGATCAACGCTCAGGTCCGGTAAGGGTAAGTCCGCCTCATCGACCAACGTTGTCAACGATCTGTTTTCATTGGGCCAGTGCAAAACCCCTTGGCTGGACGGCATAAAAGCAAGGGTACGGCCCGCATCGCTTTTAAAAAGTCCCAGATAAGGAGTCGTGTAGCCCAGACCCAAAATGGTTGAACCTTTGCAATCAGGCCACATTTCACGGATGCGCCGCCGGATCATCCGGCGTGCCACACCGCCAAGGGCGGAGGAATAAAAATCCCTTAAATCAACGGCATCCATCCACATAAAGCAAATCCTGATCGTGTAAGGTTCATAGGGGACAATAAACACGTTCAGCTCAGACTCTAAAGACAAAAACGCTTACTGTCATCTTTGGCGATAGGTTTTGGACGTGATTGTTGTATCGTTACAAAGACATGATATAGTTTTGCCGACAGCAAAAATACAAGGGAAGAAAGATGGCTTCACTGCAAATTGAACAAGTTCCCGTCTTATCCGACAACTACGTTTATTTGATTTATGATCCCGCGACACAAGCTTGCGCCTGTGTTGATCCGGCAGAATCCGCCCCTGTGAAGCGTCGCCTGGATGAACTGGGGTGGCGGTTGACTCATATTTTTAATACCCATCATCACCACGACCATATCGGTGGGAATTTGACGCTGAAACAGGCGTATGAATGCCAAATCGTTGGGGCGGACAATGATCGCGCACGTATCGATGGGATTGATGTCGGTGTGAAAGACGGTGATGTTTTTGAATTCGGCAGTACGCGCGCACATGTGTTTGAAGTACCGGGTCATACCCGTGGCCATATTGCATTTTGGTTTGAAGACGATCATGCCCTTTTTTGTGGGGATACCTTGTTTGCTCTGGGCTGTGGGCGTTTGTTTGAAGGAACCCCCGCCCAGATGTGGAACAGCTTGTCCAAATTAAAGCAGTTACCCGATGAAACACGTGTTTATTGCGCACATGAATATACTCAGGCCAATGCACAGTTTGCCCTGACAATTGATCCAACGAATGCGGCATTGATCAGTCGCGCCCGTGAAATTGACGATCTGCGTGCACAGGGGCAACCGACGGTTCCTGCGCGCCTAGGTATGGAAAAGGCGACGAACCCTTTTTTACGCCCGGATGAAACAAATGTGCAAAAGACCTTGGATATGGTGGGGAAAGACAGCGTCGAGGTTTTTGCAGAAATTCGCCGTCGAAAAGATAATTTTTAAGTCGTATCCGTTGAACACTGAAAGGATCATCCTATGAAAATGCGTTATTCCGCCACATCACCTTATGTGCGAAAGGCTTTGGTCTGTGCGAAGGAACTGGATTTGATGGACCGTATCGAACTGGAACCGACATTGGTATGGGACCCGGCGACGGATATGGGCAACGTCAACCCGCTTGGTAAAATTCCGGCCCTTATTCTGGACGATGGCTACGTTCTATATGACTCTCCGGTCGTTTGCGAATATCTGGATGCGTTGGTGCCGGGCGTTGTGTTGTTTCCTGCACCGGGCAAGGCGCGTTGGAAAGCGCTGCATTTTCAGGCTTTGGGTGATGGTATTCTGGATGCTGGTGTGTTGCGCCTGCTGGAAAGCCGTCGCGCGGACGGTGAAAGATCACAAGGCTGGATGGATCGTCAGGCGGCCTCTATTCAACGCGGGCTGGATGCACTGGAACAGGAAATTGACGAGCTGTCAGGCGGGCCATTGACCATTGGTCAAATTACGGTTGCCTGTTGTTTGGGCTGGATTGATTTTCGTTTCCCCGATGACAAAATTCTTTCCACCCGTCCAAAGCTGGCGGCATGGTACGAGGCATTTTCCGCCCGCCCGTCTATGCTTGAAACGGCCCCCAAAGAATGAGTGAGGCAGAACGCATTATTTCCCAGTTAGGTCTGCAACCCCACCCGGAAGGCGGCTATTATGTCGAAACCTTCCGTGATGGTGACGGGGGTGAGCGAGGGTCATGCACCGCGATTTATTATCTGTTGAAAGCCGGGGAGAAATCGCATTGGCATCGTGTGGACGCAGTGGAAATCTGGCATTGGTATGCGGGGGCACCCTTGAACCTTTTTATCAGTCAGGATGAAAAAAAGGTCGACACGGTTGTGTTGGGTCCCGATATCTTAAAAGGGGAACGTCCCCAAGGTGTTGTGCCAAAAGATGCATGGCAGGCAGCCCAAAGTACGGGGGACTGGACCTTGGTTGGATGTACGGTTTCACCAGCCTTTCAGTTTGAAGGCTTTGAAATGGCCCCACCAAAATGGAAACCGGGAGGCGGATAGATGCAAAGACCGGGCATTACGAGAGAGCGATTGGTCGGGCTATGTATGCTCGGTGCTTTGTTGTTTAGCCCGGCGTTGATTTCCCTGTTTGATCGGGGGGGCAGCACTACGTTTTTTGGTGTGCCTGTCTTGTTGGTCTATCTGTTTGGTGTCTGGGGCGGGTTGATCCTTGTAGCGGCTATTTTGATCATTCGGCGTTATTATGAAATATCGGACCCCATCGATTTGAACGGGGAGGATTGAGGTGTCCAATACGGCTATTTTCCTCGCTTCCGCGTTTTATCTGGCCTTGTTGTTTGCCATTGCCTATTGGGGCGACCGACGGGCAGAACAGGGTCGGAGTCTTTTAAAAAATCCATCCATCTATGCCTTGTCCTTAGCCGTTTATTGTACAAGTTGGACCTTTTACGGATCGGTTGGACGTGCCGCCTCGACAGGGGTTGGGTTTTTGCCGATTTATATCGGTCCGACGTTGACCTTTTTACTCGGTTGGTTTGTCATCGGTAAAATCGTGCGTATCAGCCGGAAACACCGCATTACATCGATTGCCGATTTCGTCTCTTCCCGTTACGGCAAAAGTCATGTCTTGGGCGGGCTGGTCACCATTATCGCGGTGGTCGGGATTATGCCTTATATTTCCATTCAGCTAAAGGCGGTCTGGACCAGTTATAATGTGTTGGTGGGGACGCAACATTTATCGACGCCGGAAAACCTGTGGGACGATAAGGCGTTTTATGTCGCGCTGATGATGGCGGCATTTACCATTCTGTTTGGGACACGCCATATTGATGCGACCGAACAGCATGAAGGTATGGTCACAGCCATTGCCTTTGAATCGATGATTAAGTTGTTGGCCTTTTTGGCGGTTGGTTTTTTTGTCAGCTATTCCATGTTCGACGGTGTGTCCGATATTTATGCCCGCGCAGCGGCGCATCAGGATTTATCGTCGCTTCTGACCATGAGTGCGGTAGAAGGAAACTGGTTTTCCCTCACCTTGTTGGCAATGGTTGTGGTAATTTTCCTGCCCCGTCAGTTTCAGGTGATTGTGGTGGAAAATACGGATGAACGCCACATATCGCAGGCGGTGTGGCTCTTTCCGCTGTATTTGTTACTAATTAACCTGTTTGTTTTACCGATTGCACTGGGCGGCTTGCTTTATTTCGATCAAGGCGGTGTCGATGCGGATACCTTTGTCCTTGCCCTGCCCTTGGCAGAAGGGCATCCGTGGCTGGCCTTGTTTGTGTTTATCGGGGGATTGTCTGCGGCAACGGGCATGGTCATTGTTGGGGCAATTGCACTTTCGACGATGATTTGCAATGATCTGGTGATGCCGATCCTGCTGCGCTATTTCAAGGCAAAACTGGAAGCGCGCCGCGATATGAGTATGTTGCTGTTGTTCATCCGGCGCATGGCGATCTTGCTGATTTTACTGCTGGGCTATCTCTATTATCGCATCATCGGGGAATCTTATGCGCTGGTGACCATTGGGTTGGTGTCCTTTGCCGCAGCTGCCCAATTCGCCCCGGTGATTTTAGGCGGTATTTACTGGAAAGGCGGGACGCAACGTGGGGCGATTGGCGGGTTGCTCGCTGGTTTTTTGGTTTGGGGCTATACGTTGGTCTTGCCCTCGTTTGCCTTGTCCGATTGGTTACCAATTGCGTTTGTTAATCAGGGGCCGTTCGGGATTGAGTTGCTGAAACCTTATAATCTGTTCGGGATGGGAGGGATGGATCACATCTCCCATGCGCTATTCTGGTCGATGATTGCCAATGTCGGGTTTTATATTTTGATTTCCCTGTTTGACCATCCCAGTGCGATTGAACGGATTCAGGCCACCTTGTTTGTGGAGGTCGATCAACAAACAGCGGTTAATCAAAATGTTGGTTTCTGGGGGGCGCAAGTCTCGGTCGATGAATTGCGCGATTTATGTGCGCGCTATATTGGAACCAATGCGACCCAGCGTGCCTTTTATGAACATGCGCAGCGGCGCGAGATTGATGTGGAAACATGGGATCAGGCCGCACCTTATACGGTGCGTTTTTGCGAACGCCTGCTTGCCGGTGCCATCGGATCGGCGTCGGCGCGTGTGCTGGTGGCTTCTGTTGTAAAAGGCAAAGGGGCCAGTCTGGACGAAATGCTGGAGGTTTTGGACGAAGCTTCCCATGTCATCGAATATTCCCACCAACTGGAACAAAAATCCGATGCGCTGGAACAAGCCCGCAATGAATTACAACAGGCCAATGAACGTTTGATGCAGTTGGACCGCTTGAAAGATGAATTCCTATCCCATGTCGCCCATGAATTACGTACGCCTTTGACCTCTATCCGTGGCTTTACGGAAATCCTGCACGACAATCCTGATCTGGATATGGAACAACGTCAGAAGTTCTTGCAGGTGATGGTCGAAGAAAGTCAACGTCTGACCCGGTTAATCAATCAGGTTCTGGATTTGGCACGGATCGAGTCCGGGCGTGAAACCTGGGACATTAGCGAAGTGGAAATGCGCGATGTGATTAAACATGGCGTGGAAACTTTGGCGCAGGAATGCGAGAAAGAAAACGTTGAACTGAATGTGGATGTGCCGAAATATCTTTCACTGGTTTTGGGAGATAAGGATAAGTTGACACAGGTGGTGATTAATCTGATTTCCAATGCGCAGAAAATTTACAAGGGCAAAGGGGGGCGGATTGATATTCAACTGATCGATATGGGGACCCATGTCCGTGTTGCTGTAAAAGATCAAGGTCCCGGTCTGCATGAAGATGAATTGAAGCTGGTCTTTGAGAAATTCTATCAGGCCAAACAAATTGGAACGGGGAACCCGACAGGCTCGGGTTTGGGATTGGCCATTTGCCAGCGGATTGTTTCGCATCTGGGCGGACGTATCTGGGTGGAAAGCGAGTATGGTCATGGTGCGACTTTCTTTTTCACCGTCCCGTTTTCGGATCGGGCGTTGAAGACTTGAGGTGTGATTACATTTATGATATCCCCGTAAGTGTCATGGTGGTTTTTCCGCCAAAAGCTATTCAAGGTCTTTATGTTAGAGATTGTATCCAAGTAACACCGCTTCTTTCAAAAGAAGCCTGAAACGCAACCAATGGGCGGCGGCGTGTGATGTCGTGTGCCGATTGAGTTGTTGGTGTTTTGATCCGACTAAAGACTAAAAACCATGAATATTTCAAAAGACGAACAGCGGGTGTTGCATGCGCTCGCGCAAGGTGGTGCGATTCATTTCAAGCGTGCCACGAACGGGCATGTCTATGATGTCCTGTGTTTTAACCGGGATGGTTATGCACTCAGCGGGTTTACGCTGGAAACGTTTAGGAAGTTGAAGGTAAAACGGCTGATCCGTTCCAGGAAAGGACAGCCTTATTACATTACACATGAAGGACGTTTGAGAGTGAATGCGCAATTAGATAATCGCTAACAAAAAAAGTGCGGGGTTATATATGGCCCCGCACTTTTACCCCTGTTATGGGAATGTGATTTGTTTTTCGCGCACACGGCCCGGTCGGGCTGCTTGTTCTTCCTGTGCTTCGATCTGCTTCCAGTTATCAAAATCAACGGGATGGACGTTGCGTTCCTTTAGCAAAGCGTCCAATCCGGTGGGGCCGGTTTTGTCGCTTTTGCCGTTAAAGGCATCAATGGCGCGTTTTGCCATTTCCATCGATTCTTTGCGGTTGGTCGGGATTGTGCCTTGGGGACCATGCTTACACCAGCCGGCAACGTACACCCCGTTTTCAACGACACCGTCATTATTTTGAACGATGGTCCCGTTCATGGGGAGACCGGGGATCGGGGCCGTTTCATAACCGATTGCGGAAATGACTGTGGAAACGGCAATGTCAAAAGTTTCCCCTGTGCCTTGCACACGTCCATCGACCAAAGCTGTGCGTTCCAGTCGCAATCCTTCCACACAATCGGTGCCGAGAATTTCAATCGGTTTTGCCCAGAACTGTAAATGCAATGTCTTTGCCTTATCGCCACGGTCCTGTTCATTGAGTCCGCGCAAAATCTCCATATTCTTTTCTTTGTTTTTTTGCGATTTTGGGTCTTCTTCTGCGGGAACTTCGTTTAAATCATCATTCAGAATAACGGGATGACAATGGGCGAGGTGGCCTAGTTCATTGGCTTCAGAAGGGGTGAAGGCCGCTTGCGCCGCACCACGGCGTCCGATCATATAAAAATCGTTAAGTTTGGTGGCGCGAATGGTGTCTTCGGCATGTAGGCACAAGTCGGAACCTTGCATTTCTTCGGCCGATTTTGCCAGAACACGGACAATATCAATGGCGACATTCCCATTGCCGATAATGGCGACACCGTTGGGGCCGAGTTTCGGGGCGAGGTTTACAAAATCAGGGTGGCCATTATACCAACCAACAAAGGCGCTGGAGCCATAAACACCGGGCAAGTCTTCCCCTGCGATCCCCATTTTACGATCAACAGAGGCACCGATAGCCAGAAAAACAATGTCGTACAGGTCTTTCAGTTCATCATATGTGATATCGCGACCGACTTCGACATTGCCGATAAAACGAACATTGTCGTTTTGCATGGTGCGTTCAAACTGGCGGGTGACATTCTTGGTCCCTTGATGATCCGGTGCCACACCGGCGCGAACCAGACCAAACGGTGTATGTAATCGTTCGATCATGTCGATTTGGCAATCAGGGAGTTTTTTCGCAAAGGTATCGGCGGCGTAAAAACCACTGGGGCCGGAACCGATGATGGCGATTTTTGCTGTCATAGGGTCAAACTTTCTTGCAAGGGCGGGGTGGACGTGCCGTTTTCCAATCCGCCAAATCTGTTGAAGAAATAAGGGCTGGCATCCGGTAAGGGGCCTTCGGCCGTTTCCAACAGGGATTCAAGGTGTTTTTCTGCGCTGGGGGCGCAGAGGCGATAAAGGTTTGCGCACAAGGTGGCCGCGGTGGAACCGGGCCATTCGGCGTTTAGTAAATCATCGGGCAGCATGGGGTCGCGCAGCATGATGCGGCGATATTCATGGATCAAAAGGGTGC
Organism: Terasakiella sp.; assembly: GCF_048267425.1. GTDB lineage: Bacteria > Pseudomonadota > Alphaproteobacteria > Rhodospirillales > Terasakiellaceae > Terasakiella. The sequence continues at coordinate 207,267 of NZ_JBLWXN010000002.1, read as the reverse complement.
GCACGAGAAAGCTGCTTTCCGGGTCGATCGTTCCTTCCGCACTCAGAGCGTGATAGAGCGGGCGGAAAGCATCCAGGAAATGATTGTAATCCTGCGCCAGTTGGTCCAGATCCCAACTGCTGTGAACCATATTACGATGGGGGGCGGTGCCGCTGTGACGGTCTGCGCGTGCGGCCATTGTCACGACATTTTCCTCTACGCCCATATCCTGAATGATTTGGCGAACGGCACGAATGTCTGCGGCAGGGTGGGCAAAGACATTGGGGGCCACGTTGCCAAAACCTAACCAAAGAAATTCACGGCGCAGTTGATCGCGTTGTTCCTGTGTCAGGTTGGATTTGTTTGCAATGACCATCAACCATTCGCCATTCCATGTACGGTGTGGGGAGGCATAAATGCGGCGATGGGCGGTTTCAAAACGACGACGCCCGATTTCAGTCAGCTTGTAATAGCTACGTCGTCCGATTTGTGTGGCACTGAGCCAATCATCCTTGGACAACCGAAAAACGGCGGTACGTACCATGCGTTCGCTTAACCCCAACGGTTCCACGAGGTTAATTAAACTGCCAAGCCATACCGCGCCACCATGCGGGAGGATGGCATCGCCGTATACGGTGACCAATAATGATTTGGCACGCAGCGTTGTTTTGTCGCGCAAGTCCAATATGGCATCGTGTATTTTTTTATTCTTTGTCATGGCAATTCGATTATTCCGTCTTGAAAAGAGAGCTTGTCCGCATCAACTCATAGCATATCAGGGCTGTTATTTCAGCGTTATCTCTTGCGGGATATAATAGTTACACTTTTATGGGATGTCACTACAAAAAGTGTTACATAAAGTAATTTGTATCATTAGAAACAAATTATTTAAAAAAATATAATATATAAAATCCTAGAGTAATAAAGGGTTAAGGCTTGTTCTTTGGAGAGGCTTTAAAAAGGAATTGACAGGAATTAATATGATACACTATTCTTTTAAAAGAATCATTAAATGTGTCATAAGATGATTTTTGGGCGGATAGGCGCCAATCTGAATTGAGATAAACAGTGGAGGAAACTGATGGCTAACTGGAAAACGTACGATAAAGGCGATGAATTGCCGGAAGAGTACAAGAAGCTCCTATTAAATTTGATGAGCTTCCAGGCAGACTCTGAATATGCAGGTGCGCAACGTGTTGCGGAAAATATGCGTTTTGCACCGCGCCCGGAAGAGGCTTACCGCCTGTCCAAGAAAGTGATGGAAGAAATGGGCCACGGCTATTACGTCTGGAACCTGATGTCCGACTTGGGTGTGGATGTAAATGCACGTTTACGCGAACTGGTAACGAATCCGAATAACCCGGATCCTAAAAAAGTGACGGTCATTAACGGCTTTCGTAAAGAAAACTGGTCAAAACTGTTTGAATGCTGGGAAGATGTTGCGCTGTTCTCTACCGTGGTAACGCCGGCGGCTGTGGCTTTCCTTGGGCAGTATCGTGAATGTTCTTACCTGCCGTGGGCACGTGTGAATGTGCGTATCCATAAAGAAGAATACGGTCACCTTGCATTCGGTGTTTGGGCGTCCAAGCGTTGTATCGAATTCGGTGGTGAAGAAACACGCGAATTTATGCAAAAGCGCGTTGAGAAATTTATGAAAGTCGGCCTTGGTTTTTATGGTCGTCCGTCAACGGGTGACAAACAGTCTGCCATGTTTGATAAATATTACGAATACGGCATTAAGGTGAAAAAACCGGAAGAGTTACAGGAAGAATACTTGGAACTGCTCGAATCACGCTTGAAAGAAGTCGGTCTGGAAGTGCCGCAAGGCGTGGAAGCCGATTATGACATGCGCGTCGGATATGAAGCGGCGGATCTGGATGATCAAGTATCCAAGGCTGCTGTCTAAGCAATAACGTAAAATACGAAAAACAAGGAGGGTTCGCTATGATTCCAGAGTTGCCCAATACACTTTTTTCCAACGGACGCAGTGTATTGTCCAAATTTGGCTATGTCCATTTTGAAGATGGTCAGGGTCGTGATGACTGGGCAGAGATGTGGGAACATTTAAGGGGGGATTTCCCGTTACCACTGGAAACTGTTCCCAGTTTTAATGATCTGGAGGCAACTGTTCAAGAGGCTGCGCGCCAATATATGAAAGTGCGCTTGTTGGCGGATCATTATCTGGATGACTGCGAACGCCTTCATGTTCGTATTTTTAACGGTAGTATCGAAACCGATTTGGTTGAAGATTACGCCGTGGCACGTGATCGTTATGAACATAGTGTCGAAGAGTTTGGGGAGACACGCGAGGCTGTTCAGAAACTGCTGAGCAAGCTTGCGGCCTAACCTGCCGAAAAGTCTGTGCCTTCCTTGATGGGGAAGGGAAGTCCGAAAAGGAAGGCACCGTCTTTGATTGTCAGTCAAAAAGGTGGAATGTTTTTTTGCTTGACGATTAGTTTTTATTAAAATAGTTTCAATTGAAACAAATAAGAAAGAGAAATGTCCAGATTTTCTGGGTAAAAAATCTCACTGGATCAGACTTTTGCATGTGATGTTTTGATATAGATCATGTGGCTTACAAACATTCTGCTTAAGCTGATCGGACTAAATTAAAAACAAACGATATATTGTCTATTTGGGAGGCAAACAAATTATGACTTCACGTCACAATCAAGTTAAGAAGACAGTAGCTGCACTGGGGATGGTCGCCGGTGCAATGGCCTTTGGTGCAACAACGTCTGATGCTGCGGACCCGATCAAAATCGGGACTTTCCTGTCCGTAACAGGCCCGGCTTCATTTTTGGGTGATCCGGAACTGAAAACACTGGAGCTTTATATTGAAGAACTGAATGCCAATGGTGGTGTTTTGGGTCGTCAGGTAGAACTGATTCAATATGATGTCGGTGTTGATTCCAAAAAAGCGATTACAGCTGTCAAACGTCTGGTCAGCCAAGATGAAGTCGACGTTATTGTCGGTGGTTCTACATCCGGTGCCACAATGGCGGTGATTCCGATTGTTGAAAAATCACAAGTACCGTTTATTTCGCTGGCAGGTGCTGTTGCGATTGTTGAGCCGGTTAAAAAATGGACGTTCAAGACACCTCATACCGATAAAATGGCCTGTGGTAAAATCTTTGAAGATTTACAAGCACGTGGCCTGAATGATATTGCCATGATTTCCGGTACGGGCGGTTTTGGTAAATCCATGAAAGGTCAGTGCGAAAAATTGGCACCGGCCTATAAAATCAATATTAAGGCCTCTGAATCTTATGGGCCGAAAGACACCGATATGACTGCACAGTTGACGAAGATTAAAGGTGTTGACGGTGTACAAGCGGTTGTCAATGCCGGCTTTGGTCAAGGCCCGGCGATTGTGACGAAAAACTATCGTCAGCTTGGTATGACGGCACCGCTTTATCAATCTCATGGCGTTGCGTCCAAGAAATACATTGATTTGGCCGGTGAAGCGGCTGAAGGTGTGCGTCTTCCGGCCGCGGCCCTGTTGGTTGCTGATATGTTGCCGGATTCAGACCCGCAAAAAGCTGTGGTTCAGGCTTATACCAAATCTTACAGCGAAGCGTATGGCGGTTCTGTTTCCACATTTGGCGGTCATGCCTATGACGGTCTGCAAATGGCGGTTGCCGCGATTACACGCGCGGGCAGCACCGACAAAGCAGCCGTTCGTGACGAGATCGAAAAAACCAGTGGCTACATCGGTACCGGCGGCGTTGTCAATATGACGGCAGAAGACCACCTCGGTCTGGACCTGTCTGCGTTCAAGATGCTGGAAATCAAGAACGGTAACTGGTCTATCGTGAAATAACGTCGAATTTTGGGGGAGGGATCGCCCTTCCCCAATTTTCTAAAAACGTCCTGTTTCTATGGTTTTATCCAAGAAGCAACAGGTGAATTATATCCGCAAGAAAGACGTAAAAAATGTTCGCAGAATTCCTGCAATTCCTTTTTTCCGGTATTACGTTGGGGGCAACCTATGCGCTGGTTGGGCTTGGTTTCTCCATCATCTACAACGCATCGCACGTGATCAACTTTGCGCAAGGCGAGTTTGTCATGCTGGGCGGAATGGGAACCGTTTTCTTTCTCGGCCTCGGTTTGCCGATGCCAATTGCCATTCTGGCTGCGATTGCATTGACCACTCTGTTCGGTTTTGGTCTGGAGAAATTAGCAATTGCACCGGCGCGTGGCGCGTCCGTTGTTACTTTGATTATTATTACAATCGGTGCTGCGATTGTAATACGTGGATTGGCTCAAGTTTTTTGGGGCAAGGAATTTCACGCGGTTCCCTCATTCAGCGGGGATGAGCCGATCAATATTGCAGGGGCCACGATTTTACCGCAAAGCCTGTGGGTGTTGGGAGTTACGATCTTTCTGGTGTTTGCCCTGCGTTACTTCTTCGATAAAACCATGATGGGTAAAGCGATTATTGCGACATCGTTAAATCGTGATGCCGCCCTTTTGATGGGAATTAATGTCAAACTGGTCTTGTTTATCAGTTTCGGTTTGTCCGCTGCCTTGGGGGCGATTGCCGGTATTTTGGTGGCACCGATTACACTGACAAACTTTGAAGCGGGTATCATGCTCGGTTTAAAAGGGTTCTGTGCCGCCATTCTTGGTGGATTGGGCAATGGCATGGGTGCAGTTGCTGGTGGTATGATCGTTGGTATTGCCGAGGCAATGGGGGCGGGCTACTGGGTCTCTGAATATAAAGATGCGATTGCCTTTATCCTTATTCTTCTCGTCCTGTTCTTTAAACCGAGCGGTCTGTTCGGTAAAACCGGAACGGAGCGCGTGTAATGATGATGAATTTGAAATCAGCCAAAACAGGCGGAATTCTGGTGCTTTGTGCCGTAATTGCCATTCTGCCCGTGTTTTTGAGCAATGCGTTCCAATATGAAATCGCCATTCTTATCGGTTTTAACGCGATTGTCTGTATCGGTTTGAACCTTTTAATCGGCTATGGCGGGCAAATCAGCCTGGGACATGGTGCCTTTGTCGGTCTTGGGGCTTATGGCAGTGCGATTTTGACGATGAACCAAGGTTGGGACCCGCTTCTTTCAATGGTCGTGGCGGCGCTCTTTACTGGTGTGCTCGCCTTTGTTATTGCGCGTCCGATCCTGAAATTAAAGGGGCACTATCTGGCGATGGCAACTTTGGGGATGGGGATCATCATTTCCATTGTGATCAATACCGAAGACCAGTTGACCGGCGGCCCGGATGGCATGTATGTGGACGGCTTGTCCTTTATGGCAACACAAATGTATTGGTATTGGTTGATCGGCGCGCTTCTGGTGTTCAGTGTGTGGGCGTCTCTTAACCTGATCCATTCGCCTATTGGTCGTGCGCTGCGTGCGGTTCATGGGTCTGAAGTGGCGGCCGAAGTGGTCGGGGTTGATACCACGCAATATAAGGTCCTGATTTTCGTAGTCTCTGCTGTGTTTGCCAGCATTGTGGGCAGCTTTGGTGTTTATTATTCGAATTTCGTTACACCGGATATTGCAGGGTTCTTCCATTCTATCGAACTGGTGGTGATGGTGGTGTTTGGCGGTATGGCCTCTACCTTTGGGGCGGTCATCGGCGCTGCTATTCTCACGACTTTGCCGCAATTTTTGACCTTCTTACATGATTATGAGCATCTGGTTTTTGGCTTGATCTTAATGCTGACGATGATTTTCCTGCCCAAAGGTCTCGTGCCGAGTATTGCAGGCTTGTTGAAGAAGGGAGATAAGTGATGACCCTTTTGAAAGTCAATAACCTGAGCATTGAATTTGGTGGTGTGCGCGCGATTGATGACCTGTCTTTCACGATTAATTCGGGGACCATTCATTCGATCATCGGACCAAACGGGGCGGGTAAAACGACCTTGTTTAACCTGATTACCGGTGTGTATACGCCGACCAGCGGTACGATCCTTTATGATGATGAAGGGGTGACGGGATTTAAATCTTATGAACTGGCCGCGCGTGGAATGTCACGCACGTTTCAAAACCTGCAAATTTTCTTCAATATGACGGCAATTGAAAACGTTATGGTTGGTGCCCATCTGCATTTGAACCGCGGGTTCTTTGCCTCCTTTTTCGGGCTGCCGTCTATTAAGGCCGGTGATCGACATTGCCGGGAAACCTGTCTGGAACTGCTGGATTTTGTTGGCCTGAAAAAATATGCCGATATTGATACGGAAAGCATGCCTTATGGGGCGTTGAAACGTTTGGAAATTGCACGTGCTTTGGCGTCCAAGCCCAAGATCCTGTTGCTGGACGAGCCGGCGGCAGGCCTGAACCCGGCGGAAAGTCGCGAGATTGATGAAGTCATCAAGAAAGTGGCAGAACGCGGCATTACGGTTGTTCTGGTGGAACATGATATGAAGATGGTGATGGAAATTTCAGACCATATCCTTGTCCTTGATTACGGACGCAAACTGACGGAAGGCACCGCACTTGAAGTGCGCAACAATCCAGACGTTATTGCGGCATATTTGGGGGGCTAAGGGGATGTTGAAAATACAAAATCTCACCAGTCATTATGGGCGTATTCAAGCTTTGCATGGGGTTGATCTGGAAGTCAACGAAGGCGAACTGGTTGCATTGGTTGGCGGCAATGGTGCGGGAAAAACTACCTTGTTGCGTACCATTTCGGGCTTGCAGGATGCCAGTAGCGGTTCGGTTACCTTTGAAGGGAATGATATTACCAACATGGTGGCCAACAAACGCGTTGGGTTGGATATTGCACAGGTGCCCGAAGGCCGTCAGGTCTTTACCGCCCTGTCGGTGGAAGACAATATTCGTTTAGGGGCTTTTATCAAAAAAGACAAAGCCCAGATTACTGCCGATCTTGAAAAAATGTATGCGCGTTTTCCTATTTTGAAAGAAAAACGCAATCAAGCAGCCGGGACACTTTCCGGTGGACAGCAACAAATGTTGGCGATGGCGCGTGCACTTATGTCACGCCCCCGTCTGTTGTTGTTGGATGAACCCAGCATGGGCCTGTCGCCAGTGTTGGTTATGGAAATTTTCGCAATTATTGAAGAGCTCAAGGAACAGGGTGTGACTATCTTTCTGGTGGAACAGAACGCCACGGCTGCGCTGCGTGTTGCAGATCGTGGGTATGTGATGGAAACCGGAAAAATCACACTGACGGGTAGTGGGGAAAACCTGCTGAATGACGAAACTGTCAAGGCAGCCTACCTAGGTATTTAATTGGAATAATGGAACTTTAAGCAATGACAAAGAATTTTGCATCCGCAGCTGATTTAGACGAAAAAGAAGTTTCTTTCGAGAAACTGGGCGAAGGCCTGTACGCTTATACGGCGGAAGGCGACCCCAATACCGGCATTATTATCGGTGATGACGGTGTGATGGTTATCGATACGCAGGCCACCCCGACGATGGCACAAGATGTCATTCGCCGCATTCGCGAAGTGACGGATTTACCGATCAAATACGTGCTGATGTCACATTATCATGCGGTGCGTGTGATGGGGGCATCTGCTTATAATGCTGAACAGATTATTGCCTCTAAACCCACTTATGACTTGATTGTGGAACGGGGCGAACATGATTTCAAATCCGAGGTTGGCCGCTTCCCGCGTTTGTTTAACGATGTGGAATCCGTGCCGGGTCTGACATGGCCGACGATGGTGTTTGAAGGCAAGATGACCATCTTCATGGGCAAACGCCGTGTGGAAATCATCCATGCCGGACGCGGTCATACCGCAGGGGATACGATTGTGTGGTTACCGGATGACGGGGTGTTATTCTCCGGTGATCTGGTGGAATTTGGGGCGACACCATACACAGGGGATGCCCATCTGGAAGACTGGCCGCAAACCTTGAATGTCTTGCGTGACCTGAAACCGCAAAAACTGGTACCGGGACGTGGGGCTGCATTGATGACGCCTGAATTATGTGAACAGGCGATTGCTGAAACACAGGATTTTCTGGAATCCATGTATGGTGCAGTTAAAAAAGGTCGCGCAGAAGGCAAGGAACTGGGCCAGATCTACAAAGATACATATGCCGCGCTTAAGCCGAAGTTTGGCGACTGGGTGATTTTTGATCACTGTCTGCCCTTTGATGTGACGCGTGCCTTTGACGAAGCCGGTGGGCTGGATCATCCACGCATCTGGACAGCAGAACGCGATGTCGAGATGTGGAAAGCACTCGAAGAAGTCGAATAAAACGCATAACTGAAACGATTTTTGAATGGGGGTCTGACATGACCAAAGCCATTACTATTATGAAAAGAGAACACCTAAGCTTGAATACAGTCTTGCATGTTCTCAATCAACTTGTGCTGGATCTGGAATCGGGACGTTTGCGTTCTGACGATGTTGATTATGAATTGATCGAAAAGATCATGCATTATATCGAGGAATTTCTCGATACCATGCATCATCCCAAAGAAGATAATTATCTTTTTCCGGCCTTGTTGAAAAAAACGTCCGAAGCCAATGATGTTATTCTGGAGCTTCAGGAACAGCATGAAAAAGGGGTGGAACACCGCAAACGTTTGGAAGTTCATATTCAGGCAATGAAAGACAAACACCCCGGTCAGACCGAAAAGGTTATTGATGCCTTGAAAGACTATCTGGCAGCACACCGCGCACATATGAAGCTGGAAGACACAGTCGTCATTCCGCTTGCTGAACGCGTTTTGACAGAAGAAGATTGGGCACCGATTGACGCGGCCTTTAATGAAAACAAGGATCCTGTGTTTGGTGATGTTCCGCAAAACAAGTTCCGTAAACTATTGTCCGATATTACGTTTCTTGCGCCTTCACCAATTGGGCTGGGCGGGGGAAGAAAATAGTTCTCCTAGGCTGTCGAGAGTGTAATGCCTTCCAAGGCGGCCTGACTTTACTGGCCGGGTTCTTTAAATAGAACCCGGTCTTTTTTTATTGGGTATAAGTTTGCCGTTTTAATTGGTCATAAGCCCCGTTGGCTTTCAGGCGTCGGAGAGCCTCAGCCAGTTTATGTGCTTCTTCCTGTCTGCTTTTATGAAAGAAAAGATAAGACGGCGTGCTGTGGAGCGGGGGATAAAGGAAGTGGAACGGATGGTCTGTGCGGTTTTTAAGTAAGCTATGCGCAATTGTTTCAGACAGTAAAATGATATCAACCCGATCAATGTCCAGCAAATTAAACAACTGCATATGATCGTTTACTGTGGTTGTTTTGGTGCTTGCAGGCACATTGGCGTCAAAAATTTTCCATCCTGCAGGGTACGCTACTTTATAGGGGGCTAGGTCGGCCCAACTTTCTACAATAATGTCGTCGCGCTTCGTAATAGCGATGAAGTCAATATGGAGAACAGGTTCGTCCATTTTGATGATATTTGGATAACGTTCTTCCAATATGCGCAAACGAAGGCCATTCGCATCAATACGTCCCTCATTCAGTTCGACCAAAGCACGGCGAGAGGGAATAGTAATAATTTTAGCCTCTAGTTTTACATCGTTCAGTAACTCAGGCAACAGCGCTTCCAGAAAGATATTGTTTTGTTCAACCGATATGGTCAACGGGTTGGCATAACTTGTCGAGGTGATGAAGTTGAGCAAACATAAAGCGAAAATGAAGAGGCGAGACATACTTTGTGAGCCACCTTAGGGTTGAGTGATTCTATTGTGACTTATCCTACATATATGATGGGATGAGGGCCAGACAAAAAAAGAGGCTTCCAAGAAGCCTCTTACAAAATTGAATTTTTGTCAGATAACATCAATCCTTGGGTCGGATATCCGTTACTCGTTGCGCTTTGCCTTGTGAGCGTGGAATAGCACCGGGTTCTAGCACTTCAATTTTGGTTGAAATGCCAATGTAGGATTTAATGTGATGGGACAGGTTCTTTTTAATGTCATCGTCATTTTCCTGGCCGCTTTCATTGCGTTCGACCTGAACTTTCAGTTTATCCAGATGTCCGTCACGCGATAACACGAGATGATAGTGCGGGCTGAGGCGCGGATCACGTAGCACTTGTTCTTCGATCTGACTGGGGAAGACATTGACGCCGCGAATAATCATCATATCATCCGAACGTCCGGTGATTTTGTCAAAACGCCGCATGGTGCGTGCAGTCCCCGGCAGCAAACGGGTTAAATCCTTGGTACGGTAACGGAAAACCGGCATGGCCTCTTTGGTTAATGACGTAAAGACCAGTTCACCCATTGTGCCGTCTTCGACTGGGTTGAAATTATCATCAACGACTTCGGGATAGAAATGATCCTCCCAAATGGTCGGGCCGTCTTTGGTTTCCAGACATTCCTGTGCCACACCGGGGCCGATGACTTCGGACAGGCCGTAAATGTCCAGACAGTCAATACCAAGGCGGCTTTCCATTTCATCGCGCATCTTGTTGGTCCAGGGTTCTGCCCCAAAGATACCGCAACGTAATTTAATGGCGCGAGGGTCCAGCCCTTGGCGTTCCATTTCATCGGCCAGAACAAGCATATAGGACGGTGTGACCATGATAACGTCAGGGTCGAAATCGCGGATCAACTGAACCTGTTTTTCGGTTTGCCCGCCGGACATGGGAATGACGGTACAACCCAATTCTTCTGCCCCGTAATGTGCACCTAACCCCCCTGTAAACAAGCCGTAACCATAAGCAACATGGACCCGGTCACTATGATTAACGCCTGCAGCGCGCAGAGAACGTGCAACCACACCGGCCCAGACTTTCAAGTCTTGTTTGGTATAGCCTACAACGGTCGGTTTCCCGGTCGTGCCAGAGGAAGCATGAACGCGCACAATGGATTCCATCGGAACCGCAAAACTGCTGAACGGATAAGCTTTGCGTAAATCTTCTTTGGTGGTAAATGGAAATTTTTTAAGGTCGTCCAGATGCTTCAGGTCATCGGGGTGGACATGTGCGTCCACACATTTTGCGCGATAATATGAAACGTTGTTATAGGCATGGTCCAATGACCATTTCATGCGCTTGAATTGAAGCGAACGCAGCTCATCCACGCTTGCTTTTTCGATAGGGTCCAGTTCCCCGAGTAAAGGGATATCCGTATGTTGCATAATTTAGTTCCTCCCAAACATTCCCTGTTGGTCATTTTATAACAATTAATCTGTGTTTTTTATATGTTTATATGCGTTCGATGATGGTGGCGATGCCTTGACCGACACCGATACACATGGTGCAGAGGGCATAACGCCCCTTGCGACGTTCCAATTCATAAAGGGCGGTGGTGATCAAGCGCGCGCCACTCATTCCCAAGGGGTGACCCAAGGCGATGGCTCCACCATTGGGGTTGACGTGTTCGGCATCGTCTGCCACGCCCAGTTCACGCAGAACGGCCAAGCCTTGTGAGGCAAAAGCCTCGTTTAGTTCGATCACGTCCATGTCATTGATGGACAGACCGGCTTTTTCCAAAACTTTCTGTGATGCGGGTGCTGGACCGATGCCCATAATACGGGGGTCCACCCCGGCACTTGCCATTGCGACAACACGGGCACGGGGCTTCAATCCCAACTCACTTGCTTTTTCTTCGGACGTCAGCAACAACGCACAGGCCCCGTCATTAACCCCGGAGGCATTACCCGCTGTGACACTGCCACCGTCGCGAAACGGGGCGCGCAGGCCTGCCAATGTTTCCAGTGTCGTGTCGGCACGCGGATGTTCATCCGTATCAACGATTTTTGGATCAGCTTTGCGCTGAGGAATAGTAACAGGGCAAATTTCTTCTGCCAGCCGGCCTGCATCCTGTGCGGCTTTGGTTTTTTGTTGGGATCGCAAGGCAAAGGCATCTTGATCTTCGCGGGTGATGTTGAAATCTTCGGCAACATTTTCTGCTGTTTCGGGCATGGAGTCGGTGCCGTACTGCTTTTCCATCAGTTTATTGACGAAGCGCCAGCCAATGGTGGTGTCATAAACCGCATTGGCGCGGGAAAAGGCGGTTTCGGCCTTGGGCATAACAAAGGGGGCACGCGACATGCTTTCCACACCACCGGCAATCATAAGTTCACAATCACCAGCCTTGATGGAGCGTGCAGCCAATCCGACAGCATCCATACCGGACCCACACAAACGATTGACTGTTGTACCCGGAACTGTCGTGGGCAAACCAGCCAGCAAGGCGGACATGCGCGCAACGTTGCGGTTGTCTTCGCCTGCCTGATTGGCACAGCCATAAATCACATCATCAATCGTGGACCAGTCAACGGTTTGGTTACGCGACATCAACGCTTTCATGGGGATTGCCCCCAGATCATCGGCACGGACTTTGGACAAGCTGCCGCCATAACGTCCAATCGGGGTGCGGATGGCATCAATAATGTAAGCTTCACTCATTTTTTTGTTTCCTCTGTGTCCGGGATCAACTGTCCCGAAATCGTTCTTGATCGTCCCCTAAACAGAGCAACAATGGTGCCGTCCTGTTTGGTAATTGTGATGTCATAGATGCCTGAACGTCCCATCAGAATGGTTTCCTTGGCCACGGCTGTCAGAATATCGCCTTCATGGCTGGGGGCGCTGTAGGTAATGTCGCAGCCAGAGGCCACGGTGACTTTGTTATAGGTGTTACAGGCATAGGCAAAAGCTGTATCGGCCAAGGCAAAGGTTGCCCCGCCGTGGGTCATGGCATGACCGTTGAGCATATCCTTACGCACGGTCATGGTGGCCTTGGCATATCCCGGTGCAATCTCGGTGATCTTAATCCCCATGGATTGGGCCATGTGATCATTCGGGTACATAACATCAACAGAGGCCAGCGCCCATTTTTGTGCAGTCTCAGTCATGGAAATATTTCCCCGTATTGACTTTGCGCCGCAGGAGGATGGAGGTTCGATAACGGTCTTCGCCGTAGGTTCGTCCCATATTTTCAATGACGGCACTGATATAATCCGGCCCGATTTCGTCTGCCCAAGCCAATGGGCCTTTCGGATAATTCACACCCTTTTGCATGGCAAGGTCCACGTCTGTGACGCTGCAAACTTGTTTGTGAACAGTATCTGCGGCTTCGTTGATGATCATGGCGACAGTGCGTGCCACAATCAGACCGGGGATATCGTCCAGAACGCTGACGTCAATCCCTAAAGATTGAAACAGGCCGCAAGCCTCCGCCACATGTTCTTCGTCTGCGGTGTCGGACGGGGCAATGGTGATGCGTGTGGCCTTTGCGTAATCAATAGCAAGGTCAAACAGTACAAGGGCCTCGTTTTCTTCCATGATCATGGAGGCTTCCAGCTCGCTTGCCAGCATACCCGGTGTCAGCATTAAATGCGTATGCCCGACAATAATGCGGTCCACCATGCTGTCTTCGTCATCAATGCGTTCGACATCCAGTCCGGCCTTGATCATGCGTTCCACCAGAACTTCGGCGGGACCAAGATCGCCTTCGACAATGATCTTGGACGGCTTTAAACCTTTATCTGCGTTATGGGGCCCGGCTTTGGGGACGTTATCGCCATATTCGTAAAACCCACGGCCGGATTTGCGACCCAAAAGACCGCCATCAACCAGTTCCTTTTGAATAAGGGATGGCAGGAAGCGGGGATCGTTATAAAACTGGCTCCATGTGGTCGTTGTGACAGCATAGTTTACATCCAGACCAATCAAGTCCATCAGTTCAAACGGTCCCATGCGAAATCCGCCGACGTCTTTTAAGGCCGTGTCGATGGTGGCAATGTCTGCGCCACCTTCTTCAAGGACACGTAAAGCTTCTGCGTAAAAAGGACGCGCCACACGGTTGACGATAAAGCCCGGCGTGGATTTGGCATGAACCGGTTTTTTACCCCAAGACAGACTCGTTTCGTAAACGCAATCAGCAACTTCTTTTGCAGTTGTAAGGCCGGAAATAACCTCAACCAATTGCATGATCGGTGCAGGGTTGAAGAAGTGCATGCCGACTAAACGACTGGATCGTTTCAGTTTTGCACCAATTGCTGTTAATGAAATGGATGACGTATTAGAAGCCATAATGGTGTCGGCAGAACAGATATCTTCCAACTGTGCAAAGACGTTTTGTTTAATATCCAGATTTTCAACAATGGCTTCGATAACCAGTTTGGCCGGGGCCAGATCGCTGAGGTTCTCAACGATCTGGATACGCGAAAGTAAATCATCGACATCGGGTTGGGACATTTTGCCTTTTTCAACAAGGCGGTTCAGTCCCTTGGCGGTTTTGTCTTTACCCGATTGGGCTGCGCCGTCTTGTGCGTCAAACAGCAGGACGGGATGCCCGGCCTTGGCGGCAACCTGGGCAATTCCGGCCCCCATTGTGCCGGCACCGATGACGGCAACAGTATCTGATGTGGAAAGGGCAGCCATTGTTATTTACCTGTGAAGTTCGGTTTGCGTTTTTCCAAGAAGGCACTGACACCTTCTTTATAATCATCACTGAACCCGGCGAGTTTTTGCAGATCGCGTTCCAGATCAAGTTGTTCATCCATCGTATTGGTCGGGGCGGCATTTAGGGCCCGTTTGATCAATCCCAACCCCAATGTCGGTTGTTGGGCGAGGTGGAGACAAAGTTCCTCGGTAGTTTCGTTTAAGGCATCGTCATCGACACATTTCCAGATCATGCCCCATTCTTCGGCTTGGGTTGCGCTGATTTTTTCACCCAGCAAGGCCAAGGCTTTGGCGCGTGCCATGCCAACCAGATTGGGTAGGCTCCAGGTGCCGCCACTATCGGGGATCAGGCCGATTTTACAGAAGGCCTGAATAAAACTGGCACGTTCTGCGGCATAGACGATGTCACAGGCAAGGGCGATATTGGCACCTGCACCGGCGGCGACACCATTGACGGCGCAGACAACAGGTTTTTCGATGGACTGGATCAGGCGGACCAACGGGTTGTAGAATTTTTCAATGGTTTGAGATAAATCGCGCGGTCCTTCATCTCCTTGTACGGCACGATCGCCCAAATCCTGTCCGGCACAAAAACCACGCCCGGCGGCGGTCAGCAAAATGGCGCGTACGGTGTCGTCTTTTTGGCAGTCTTTTAGGGCATCACGCAATTCAACATGCATGGTTTCGTTAAAGCTGTTGAGCACATCGGGGCGGTTCAACGTGATTTTGGCGTAGCCGTCTTTCTTTTCAAACAGGATGGTTTCTAAGGTCATTGTTCTTAGCGTCCCTCAAATACAGGTTTTCGTTTTTCCATGAAGGCGGAAACGCCTTCGGCTTTGTCTTCGGTGGCAAACAAGGTGCCAAAGGCTTTGCGCTCAAAGCTCAGTCCTTCATTGAGGAGGGCGTCGGAGGCTTTGAGTACGGATTCTTTTGCTAAACGTGCCGCGACGGGCGGTTTGGAAGCTATCACACAGGCAAGGGCATAGGCCTTGTCATATGTCAGTTCGGGTTCACACACTTCTGCGACCAGCCCGGCTTTTTCAGCGTCCTCAGCCGACATGAATTGCGCGGCAAGGACCATACGCATGGCTTTTGATTTTCCAATCATTTGGGTGAGGCGTTGCGTTCCGCCAGCACCGGGAATGATGCCGAGATTAATTTCCGGTTGCCCAAATTGGGCGTTTTTTCCGGCAATCAGGATATCGCAATGCATTGCCAATTCATTCCCACCCCCCAGACAGAAACCATTGACGGCCCCGATCAGGGGTTTGTTAAAGGCACGAATGGCAGCCCAATGATCTGCGCGGGGATCGTTCAAAACATCGACAGGGGTTTTATCTGCCATTTCCGTAATGTCGGCACCGGCGGCAAAGACTTTTTCACCACCGGTTAAAACAACACAGCGCACACGTTCGTCACGGCTTGCTTTGCCAAGGGTTTGTGCAAGTTCGTGCAGTAATTGCGTACGCAAGGCATTGTGTGCCTTCGGTCGGTTCAGGCGAAGGCTCAGGACATATTTATCATCCAGTTCAGATAAAATATCCGTGCATCCATCCAGATACGGGGCGTGAGGATTAGCCAATTTCAGATCCTAAAAAATAATATGATACAAAAAATAGGTAATATCTTTTGAAATTGATAACTTTCCTAACAGCGGGCTTCCAGTCCGATTCTGGCGAGTTGTTCTGCCATGCGGCTTTCCCACTTTGCCAGCAGATCGGCGTTGGCTGTTTTACGCAGGCCATAGGCTTTGTCCTGTTCAAAACGTTGCGAATCGCTTTTGCCGAATGTGGCGGCGACACGTGGGTACCAGTAATCGACACTGGCTTGCGCCGCTTCAAGGCTGTAGCCGTTTTCAATGGCTTTTTGCAGGCCTTTGCGCCCTAGCTCGGCATGTTCGGCTTCACGTGCGGCAATCTCGCCCATGACAGCAACCAGCGGGGCGTAGGAACAATGGGTCAGTTCTTCAAGCTGGATGGAAGAGGCAAGACCCATCAGCATGTTCATCACAACGGAGTCGAGCCAACCTTCAAAGGGGTAGTGAAAGACGTTCAGGCGTTTATCCCCACCAATGCGGCGGTTGCCCAGATCAATGGTGCGTGACAGGCGCGCATCCCACGGGTGGGACTGGACGTAAAGGTCTGTATTTACACCAAAATCTTCCAAAAGTGTGAGGGCCTGTTGGGCATGGTCAAATTTTTCGGACACGATGCGGGCAGCGGTGCAGCGTTCGCGCATTCCCGGTGCTTTGTTGATGGTATCGACAAATCCTGCGGCACCAGCCAGTTCAGAATCGACAAAAGCCACGAGCAAGCGGCGCAGTTCCCCGCGGTAGCCCGGCGTTAGCTCATCGGTTGACATAAGTTTTTCGTTGTTGGCAATGCGGGCAAGTAATGCATCATCTGTCTTGGACATATTCTTCCTCTCCCCTTGGCAAAAGGTATTTTCAATTTGTGCCTTGTTTTGTTGCCTAAAAAATAATGTGATACAAAACTAGACAACTTTATATAAATTTAGTATCAAAAAAATTAGAAACATTCAAACATTAATGTTAAAAGAAAAAGGGCCGATCCTTATATAGATGTGTACGCAAGGCAAAAAAGCCATCTTTTATCTAGGGATTATGCAGGGTTAAACAAAGAAGAACGAGTGTAAGAAATGACAAGCATCGCGATATTCGTAGGAACAGAATCGGGAAATGCCCAAATGGTGGCGGAGGCGCTGAATGATGAATTGTCGCGTCTGGACCATGATGTAGAGATCATCGAGGATTTTGACGACGGGTGCGATGTGCTGGATGGTCATGACACCATCATCATCAGTTGTTCAACGCATGGACTGGGGGAATTACCTGATAATATCATCCCCTTGTTTGAAGCTATGAAAGAAGACACGCCCGATTTATCGAACGTGAAATATGGCATTATTGCACTGGGCGATCAGACCTATTCTGATACGTTCTGCAAAGCGGGCAAGGATATGGACACTGTTTTCGCCGCTTGTGGAGCGAAACGGGTGGGGGATCGTCTGGAAGTGGACGCCTGCACGCAACCGTTGCCCGATGAAGAAGCAATTGAATGGGTCAAGGAATGGCTTGATCTTCTGTAATGAAAAACAGACGATCTTTAAAAAAGAAACACATCCAAGAATAGGGAATTAGGAAAATGAGCCTCGAGCTTTTTGAACGTCATCAGGAAAAACTGGATCAAGCCTGTGCCGCAGCACGTTCGCGTGGATATTGGTCCGCTTATAAGGAAATGCCCAGCCCGCGTGTCTACGGTGAAACCGCACAGGAAGATGGGATCAAGGCTTTTCAATCTCATTTGGGGAAAGCCTTTGAAATCGACCAACCGCACAACGGCACGACCAAAGGGTCAGAAGACGGCCCGTTCGGTGTAACCTTTGATATTGATTATCCGGCCCCCGATGTAAATGCGATGATGACAGCAGCCAAAGCGGCGATACCTGCATGGCGTAAATTGGGGCCAAAAGGGCGCGCCGGTGTGTGCATGGAAGTGCTGGAACGCCTGAATGCCAAAAGTTTCGAGATTGCGTTTTCCGTTATGCACACCACAGGTCAAGCCTTTATGATGGCTTTTCAGGCCGGTGGAGCACACGCACAAGACCGGGGGCTGGAGGCTGTTGCCTATGGCTATGATGAAATGATGCGTCACCCGGAAACAGCCGATTGGATCAAGCCACAGGGCAAGAATGATCCGTTGGAAATGAAAAAGAAATTTACCGCTGTCGGGCGTGGTGTTGCCTTGATGGTCGGTTGTGCGACGTTCCCGACATGGAATGGCTATCCCGGTTTGTTTGCTTCTTTGGTGACTGGAAATGCGGTCATTGTCAAACCGCACCCGCGTGCTGTTTTGCCCTTGGCAATTACAGTGCGTGTTATTCGTGATGTGCTCAGCGAAGTCGGGATTGACCCCAATTTGGTTTGTTTGGCGGTGGATACGCTGGAAGCACCGATCACGAAGGAATTTGCCACACATCCCGATACCAAAATCATTGATTTCACCGGGTCCAGTGAATTTGGCAACTGGCTGGAAGATAATTGTAAACAAGCTCAGGTTTATACTGAAAAAGCTGGGGTTAATGCGATTATCATTGATGATTTTGATGATATCAAAGGGATTGCGCGCAATTTGTCATTCACGTTCAGCCTGTATTCCGGGCAAATGTGTACGACCCCGCAAAATATCTTTATCCCCAAAGACGGCATTGATGTAAATGGTGAGAAAATGAGCTTTGATGACGTTGCCAAAGCCATTGCCACAGGTGTTGAAAAATTCCTGTCCGTGCCGGAGCGCGCGGTTGAGGTTTTGGGCACGATTCAGAATAAAGCTATCTTGGATCGTATGGAACAGGCCAAGGGATTAGGCGAAGTGGTCTTGGATACAACGCAAATCGATCATCCGATGTTTAAAGGTATTCAATGCCATACGCCGGTGATTGTGAAGTTGAACGGGGACGAAATTGATAAATATAGTGAAGAACTGTTTGGTCCCATTGTCTTTGTGATTGCGACGGATGATACTGCCGACAGTATTGAGAAAATGCGCAAAACCATCTCGGAACATGGTGCGATTACATTGGGCATGTATTCCAAGAACGAAGACGTGATTGCACAGGTGGAAGAGGCGGCGCTGGAGGCAGGCGTCAATCTGTCCATCAACTTGACGGGTGGTGTATTTGTCAACCAGTCAGCCGCGTTTTCTGATTTCCATGCAACGGGGGCAAATCCGGCGGCGAATGCGGCCCTGACGGATGGGAATTTCGTATCGGGGCGTTTCCGTGTGATGCAAAGCCGTCGTTAACAATTCTTTACTTCCCGAAAGAAGCGGGCTTCGGCATAAAAGTTGAAGTCCGTTTTTTTCTTTTACGCTTAAGGAGTGTCCTTAGATGTCCATGTCCCCAAAAGTCTATGAAATTGATGGTATCGTGCCGGTGATTGATGAGACCGCCTTTGTTCATCCTGAAGCGGTTTTGATCGGGGATGTGATTGTGGGCCCCGGTGTTTATGTTGGACCTGCTTGTTGCCTGCGCGGTGATTTTGGTCGACTGATTTTGGAAGAAGGCTCAAACATTCAGGACACCTGCGTGATGCATGGTTTCCCCGGTAGCGATACGGTGGTGAAGAAAAACGGACATATTGGTCATGGGGCCGTCTTACATGGCTGTGTCGTGGGCGAAGACGCGCTGGTCGGCATGAATGCGGTGATTATGGATGGTGCCGAAATTGGGCCACAATGTATTGTGGCGGCTTCGGCTTTTGTACGTGCCGGGCTGAAATTTGACAAACGATCCTTAATCGGCGGGGTTCCTGCCAAAGTGATGCGTCAGGTATCTGATGAAGAATTTGCGTGGAAACATGCCGGAACGAAAGAATATCAGGAACTTGCCATACGTTCACTTAAAACTATGAAACCGGCAACCGCCTTGCGTGAAGTTGAAGAAAACCGTGCCCGCATGCCCAGCGGCGGCGTGAAACCGTTGTTTGAGACAAAAGGCAGTTAAATATTTTGGCCAATACGCCAAAGGACACCGGATGGATCAAGAAACGTAAAATCTCGCATGCCCCACGGTTGGGTTTCCAACGGACCAAAGGATGTACCGTATTTTTCTGCAATATTGTTTTTTTGTAATTGGTTATGCCATGCCTCTACATCTTTAACCAATAAATGCATGACAAAATTTTCAGCATGGGCTTGTTGATAAAAGTCTTGTAGCAAAAAAGAACAATTGCCGTGTTGAAAATAGGCAATACCTGCAACATCACTGGTTAAAGTGAAGCCAAGATCAATATAGAATTTCTTGGAAAGTTCAAAGTCTCGGGCAGGGACAAAGGCCTTAATTTCAATTGTTTCTAGATTTGGCATGTTTAAGCATCCTTAATAAAGGTCAAAAGAATGGCTTTTGACACCGTCTCTTGTCGCATGCAGCAAAGTGCCTTGATCAAGCGAGCACCAGTTGACACCATCGTTGCTGAGGGGTTCGGAAGCAATAAGCGTTGCACCGTTTTGAGTGCAGGTAAACAGGCTGGGTGCCTGCGGGTCACTGGAAAAACGAAGGGCGTAAATGTCCTGCCCGTTGCTGAGGCAGGCGGTAAAGCGCAAAGGGTGTTCGGCCTTGACCTGTTCCATCATGTTTACGGTTTGATGCAAGGTTTTGCGCAAGGCTTCAATCGGGTCTTGTTCCAAACCGTTTTGAATTAAAAGCAGAAAAAGCAATTCACTGTCGGTGGCGCCCAAACGATGGGCAAAAAGATTGGCATCGAGTGTCATTTCTAAACCATGACGAACATCACGGTAATTGCCAATTTGCCCGTTATGCATAAACAGCCAGTTTTTATAGACAAACGGATGACAGTTTTCACGCGAGACAGGTGTCCCGGTCGAAGCGCGGACATGGGCGAAAAAGAGACCCGATTTTATCTGATGGGCCATAGATTTCAGATTGCTGTCGTTCCATGCAGGGAGAATGTCGCGAAACAGGCCCGGGGTTTGACGATCTCCGTACCATCCAACACCAAATCCATCGCCGTTAATCGCACTGACGGATTTGCGCGCATGCAAACTTTGTTCGATCAGAGAGTTCTCCGTATCAAACAGGAGGCTATCCAGAAAAATCGGATCACCGCAATATGCAAGCCAACGACACATGGTTCCCTCCATTTAATGTTAATGGAGGGAACGCTATCATAAAATGGGAGAGTGTTTGCGTCTTTTATTCCGCATCCGGGTGATTTGCGGGACTGGTCAGTTTAAATGCGTCCAGTTTTAAACAGTTTTCATTAACGCGTGCAATTTTGGGGTACGGGCTAAGATCGACCTTAAATCGCTCTGCATTGTAAACTTGCGGAACAAGGCAGATATCAGCCAGTGTGGGACTTGTGCCATAACAAAATGGATCGTCTCCCAGTCTTTGTTCCAAGGCATTAAAGCCTTCAGTAATCCAATGCTGATACCACGCTGTTTTGGCCTGATCGTCTAGCTCCAGTTCCACCGTGAGATACTTTATAACACGGGTGTTGTTAAGGGGATGGATATCTGCGCTGATCATATTTGCAAGAGAACGCACATGTGCGCGTTCACGCGGGGTTTTAGGTAAGAACGGCGTGTCTGGATAAGTTTCATCCAGATATTCCAATATGGCCATAGATTGGGTGATAATATGACCGTCATCCAGTTCTAGGCAAGGCACGAACCCTTGCGGATTTTTTGCCCGATATTCGGGTTGGTGCTGTTGCCCGCCGTCTTTCACCAAATGGACGCAGATGTGTTCAAAAGGTAGTTCTTTCAGGCTTAATCCAATTCGTGCACGATAGGAGGCAGACGAACGCCAGTAATCATAAAGCTTCATTAGTTTTTCACCACGGTTTGTTCAATAGTGCCAAAGATGGATTGTCCGTTTTTATCCAGCATTTCGATACGGATGGTATCGCCAAATTTCATAAAGGGTGTTTTGGGGGCACCATCTTCGATGGTTTCAATCATGCGGATTTCTGCGATACAGGAATAACCGACACCGCCTTGTGAAATAGGTCTGCCGGGCCCGCCATTCATTTTGTTGGAAATGGTACCGGAGCCAATGATGGCACCTGCCCCGACATTGCGGGTTTTGCAAATATGGGAAACCAGTTTGGGGAAGGTAAAGGTCATGTCAACGCCCGCATCCGGCTTGCCAAAAGCTTGTCCATTTAAAGTGGACAGCAGGGGAAGGGATAATTTTTCCCCGTCCCATGCCTCGCCCAATTCGTCCGGGGTGACGCAAACCGGAGAAAAGGCAGAGGCTGGTTTGGATTGGAAGAAACCAAACCCTTTTGCCAATTCACCGGGGATAAGTCCGCGCAGGGAACAATCGTTTACCAACATTAACAGCTTGATATGGGAGGCCGCCTGTTCTGGCGTGGAAGACATGGGAACGTCATCGGTAATAACCGCGATTTCCGCCTCGAAATCCACGCCCCATTCATCGGATGCCACTGGAATATCATCGCGTGGTCCGATAAAATCATCTGATCCCCCCTGATACATCAAAGGGTCTGTCCAGAAGCTGTCCGGCAATTCCGCCCCACGGGCTTTGCGGACCAGTTCCACATGGTTGACGTAGGCCGACCCGTCTGCCCATTGATACGCACGTGGTAAAGGGGCCATGCATTCTGTTTGATCAAAGGCTTTTGTCTCTTTGATTTCGCCAGCATTTAATTGCTCGAAAATCGCTTGCAGTTTTGGGGCAGTGTCTGTCCAGTTATCAATAGCGGCTTGCAAGGTCCGGGCAATGTGGGGAACCGGCGTGCAAAGTGTAAGGTCACGAGAGACAACGACCAGTTGACCGTCTCGGCTTGCGTCTTTGAGCGTTGCGAGTTTCATGGGTGTGATATTCCTGATAATCGGGTCAATAAGAATTAGTTTCCATCAATAATAATTTCATTTGAAACCATTTCAAGGGAAAAATGGCAAAACCTTGCAAAAAAAGCAGGCTCATGGCTATAAATGTGCGGGTCAAAGAAAAAAGGGGGTCCCATGTTACTCAGAGATGAAGACGACGACGATAAGCGCGACCTAATTCTGGATCAGTATTTGCCTTATCGTATGGCTGTCATTGCGCATTTGATGAGTACGGGGTTTTCCAAACGGTATTCAAAAGATTTTGATATGACGATCGGGGAATGGCGGGTCATGGCGAATCTTGGCCATTTGGAACCACAAAGTGGCCATGAGATTGGCGCGCATTCCCATCTGGACAAGGTCCAAATTTCACGGGCAGTTGCACGTTTGGAAAAGAAAGGCTGGATCCAGCGCGAAGGCGATACGGTTGATCGGCGCCGTAATCTGCTGACCTTAACGCCGGAAGGACGGCGGGTCTTTAATGCCATCGGAAAAATGGCTTTGGATTTCGAAGATGATGTCAGCGCATCTTTATCGACGGAAGAATACGCCGCGCTGGACAGAATCTTGCGAAAACTGTCCAAGCGGGCGGAAAGTCTGATTTAGCCGTTTTCGGACTTGGAGCAGGTCATATCGCAAAAATGCATGGCAGACAGGCCGATAGCAGCGATTAAAAATGCCAAAAACAGCGGTACGCCAACAAGTGTGCTGCCGTAAAGCATGGGAAGCATAACAAGCCACGGTAAAATCAATTGAAAGGGCATGGTTTATCTCCATTTGATCACTGTAAAAATTTTGCGGATTGTGCGCCAAGCTTGTCATGGTTTTCAAGTGCTAATTTACACAGTGTCCTCATGAATAGGTTTTTTTATCTTGATAGGTGCATAAAGGCTTAGAAAAATACATCAAAATAAGCTAAACCTTATGTGAGGATAAATTAAAAAAACTGCGAACTCAGATGCCCGTTGAAACACAGAATACCAAAATTTTGGTGGTTGATGACGACTTGATCATACGCAAGCTGGTTAGTGGTTTTCTATCTCGAAAAGGCTATGACACCGCGACCTGTAACAATGCAGACGACGCCTTGATCTATCTGGAAAATCAGGAAGTTGACCTTGTTGTGCTGGATCATTTGATGGATCCGGGCCTGAGCGGTCTTGAAATGTTGAAGCATTTGCGCGCGCAAGGAAGTCACGTGGCTGTGGTCATGTTGACGGGCGCGGAAGAACACGAAGTCATTGTCGAGGCCATGCAGGCAGGGGCACAGGATTTTATTTTAAAAACAGGTGGAAATGAATTTCTGTTAAAACTGGAACAAGGTGTGGAACGTGCTTTACGGGTATGCCTGTTGGAGCAACAAATGCGCGCAGCACACGAAGCGTTGGAGCATCAGGCGGAGTTCCTACAAACGGTGATCGATGCGGTTCCGACCCCGATTTATTATAAGGATTGGGAAGGTCGTTACATCGGTTGTAACGTTGCAATGGCTGATTTTATTGAAACACCCAAAGCTGACATTATAGGTAAAAAAGCAACCGAACTTTATGAAAGTGTTTTGGCGCAAACCGTCAGCAGACTGGACGATACTCTCTATGCGCAAGGGGGGCATAGTCTGGAGGAATTATCCTTCAATCGATCAGATGGCCTCCATCATCTTTTATTGCATAAAGCCCGTTTTCAAGAACCCGGTGGGGCGATGGGGCTGGTGGGGGCCGTTGTCGATATAACGGATCGCAAGCTTTATGAAAATGAATTGCGGCTGGCACAAACCGTCTTTGAAACCACGTCCGAAGCCATTGTTGTCACAGATGCGCACAACCGTATTCAGGCGGTTAATCCATCCTTTACGCATGTGACGGGATATACGGAAGACGAAGTTGTTGGACGAGATCCGGGTTTTTTAAGCTCGGGGCGACAGGATAAAGCGTTTTATCACAAAATGTGGTTGCAGTTATCGCAAAATGGGCATTGGCACGGGGAAATTTGGAATCGACGTAAAAATGGCGACCTGTATGCGGAATGGTTATCCATTTCAGCGGTGCATAATGAAAACAACGAAACAACCCAATATGTCGCGGTGTTCAGTGATATTACCAAACGGATCAAAGCCGAAGAACTGATCCGCCATCAGGCCAATTACGATGCGTTGACCAATTTGCCGAACCGCAATTTGTTCCTTGACCGTCTCAGTCGTTCCATGATGCGGGCCAAACGGCATAAAACACAAGTCGCCCTGATGTTTCTGGATCTGGACCGTTTTAAAAGCGTGAATGACACATTGGGACATAATGTGGGCGATTTATTGCTTCAGGAAGCCGCCGTGCGTATCAGCACGTGTGTACGCGAAACCGATACGGTATCGCGCTTGGGCGGGGATGAATTTACGGTCATTATTCCTGATTTGCATCATGTGAATGATATTGAAAAAATTGCCAACAAAATTTTATATCAATTGGCCCAGCCGTTTTCTTTGGCCGGACATGAAATTTTTGTTTCTGGCAGTGTCGGTGTGACGGTCTTTCCCGATGATGGTCAGGATTTGGAAGTCTTGTTGCGAAATGCGGATACAGCCATGTATCGGGCCAAGGAAGGCGGACGTAATGATTTTCGCTTTTTCACACAAGAAATGAATGCCGAGGCCCATGAACAAATGGTTCTGGAACGCGAAATCCGTAAAGCCATTAAGAATGAAGAATTTGTCGTTTATTACCAACCGGTTATGGATGTCAAGCAAGGCAGGATTGTTTCGTGTGAAGCCTTGGTGCGTTGGCAGCATCCGGTTAAAGGGCTGATTGCCCCAAACGATTTTATTGGGATTGCCGAAGAAACCGGCCTGATCGACGGCATTGGGCATCTCGTCCTTAAACAAGTTTGTCAGCAAATTCAGGCTTGGAAAAAGGACCCGGTGATGAAGGATATCCGGGTGGCGGTTAACCTGTCGCCGCATCAATTGCGCAACCGCAATTTGGTCCATGATATAGAAAAGATGTTGCTGCGTTATGAAATTTCAGCCGGGGCACTCGCGTTTGAAATTACAGAAACACTGGTAATGCAGGACCCCGAAGGGACAGCCGTTTTATTGGACGATATTCAGGCATTAGGCATAAAAATATATCTGGATGACTTTGGGACCGGTTATTCATCCCTGAATTATTTAAAACGTTTTTCTTTTGACGTTTTGAAAATTGATCGTTCATTTATTATGGATGTTGAAGTTGATAGTGGTGATGCCGCCTTGGTTGAGGCCATTATCGTTATGGCACATAAACTGGGGATCAAGGTTGTGGCAGAAGGCGTTGAAACAGAAAATCAACGTAAATTTGTCACACAACAGGAATGCGACCTGATCCAGGGGTTTTATTATAGCCGCCCAGTGAATGCCGCGGAAATAGTCTCATTCTGTCATCTGAATTTTGCAAAGAACTAGGTAAGAAGGTTCGAAGAATGCCCCCTGTTTTTGATAAAGAATTTTGCGAAAAACTAGATGAATTGTTTCGTTGGCGCAGGGATGTTCGACGATTTAAAACGGACCCTTTGCCGCATGGGATGCTGGATGAATTGCTGGAAACGGCAACCTTGGCACCTTCGGTCGGAAATAGCCAGCCGTGGCGTTTCGTTGTTGTCGAAGATCGCACACGTCGCGATAAGGTCCGCAACAATTTTGAAGCCTGTAATCGCGAGGCCCTTCAAGACTATGAGGGGAAAGAGGCGGAAACCTACGCCACTTTAAAATTATCCGGTCTTGATCGGGCACCGGCCCATATTGCGGTTTTTTGTGATACCCAAACCGATATTGGTAAAGGTCTGGGGCAGAAAACCATGCCGGAAACCTTAAAATATTCGGTTGTATCCAGTATCCAGACATTATGGCTTTCTGCGCGCGCGAAAGGTGTCGGACTAGGTTGGGTTTCGATTGTGGAACCGGAAACGGTTAAAGAGATTCTAGACATTAACGAGGCAAGCTGGGATTTGGTTGCCTATCTTTGTATCGGTTATCCTGAGGAAGAGCACGAGGTCCCGGAACTGGTCCGTTTTGGATGGCAGGATCGTTTGCCCCTAAGCCAGACGGTTATTCGTCGCTAGGTCAATAATAGGTGTGATCTTCCGGTGGATCATCGCGTTCTTGGGCAAGGCTGAAAATGCCCCAGCCCATACTGATACTGCCAAATGTGACCGCCAAACCCGTAAACATCATAATACCGACCAACCAGCCATCTTGTGAAGCTGAGATCATCGTCCAAAGTTTACTGATATCGTAATAAAGCAGCAAGGCACCAAAGAAAAACCCACCGCATATCCCTGCCAACATATGTTTGAACAGGAAAATTAAGGTGGTTTGTGCAGTCCAGTGCAGGTCGCTCAGCGGTGTTCTCATACAGAGAAGATAGTCTTTCCACCTAAAGATTCAATCATTACTTTGATTTCTTCTAAACAAAGATCCACATCATCTTCGCACAAGGCACGGGCAACGAGGCTGACACCCGTCTTACCATCCCCAAAATAAGGGTAGCTGCCGATTTCGACATCTGGAAATTTATTTTGAATCTCACCCAATGGCCCGGCAATCAGACCTTCACCTAAGTTTGTCGAAATGGTTTTGGAGATAACCGGGGCAGCGCCTTTTAAACGAGGTTTAAGGTTTTCGAACATGGCTTGTGCGATGCGGGGCACACCTGCCAAGACAAAAACATTTTCGACCTGAAAGCCGGGTGCTTTGCTGATCGGATTTTCGATGAGGATTGCCTCACTCGGGGTATTGGCCATACGCAGACGTGCTTCATTAAGGTCTGTCGAAGGGTAATGAGTTTTCAAAATAGCAACCGCTTCTTCATTACGAATAAGCGGGCGATTGAAAGCCTTGGCGATACAGGCGGCCGTGATATCGTCATGCGTGGGGCCGATGCCACCTGTTGTAAAGACGTAATCAAAGGCTGCGCGCGCATAATTCACGGTATCGATAATGATCTTTTCATCATCGGGAATGACGCGAGCTTCGCCAACTTGAATGCCGATCTCATTTAAGGCATTGGCAAGGAAGGCGAGGTTTGCATCGTGGGTTCGTCCCGATAAAACCTCATTCCCAATAATCAAAATAAAGGCGCGGATTTTATCAGACATAGCTTAGGATTTTTTCATTTTTTCATACATGCCTTCATAGGCCGTAATAAATTTTCCGATGGTATGGGAAATGGTGTCTTTGGTGTTGTGTGAGGTATCTTCACCTGTTTCACGCGCCTGTTGACGGGCAAAAAGAACACGGTCCATCAAACCGAGAATGCCGTCGACGACACCCTGAATCGGTTTAGCCAGATTTTCTTTTTGTGATTCCAAATAGGTTGACGCATTTGCGAAATCTTTTTCGTATTTAATCAGATGTAAAACCAAGATTGCTTCGAAAAAATATTCCAGACAATTTTTAAGAACGCGCGGTTCGCAAGGTTCTTTCAACAACTTAATAATTTGCGTGGCATAGGCATTAGGGCGACGCCCCATTTCCGGTACGGACAGCGGCAAGCGTCCTTCATCCAGCTTTTGTCCCATACAGGCGGTTTGTACTTCGTCCAACCCGATAGAGTTTTTGGTGTATAGCAGGTTGAGGATCAACATCTCAAAGAAGTTCTGATCATTGTTCTTGAAGGATTGTTCCAAACCGCGTGCGACAGCCCCTTTTGCCGAAGAACCGCCTTTGGCTTGTTCGGCAATCTGGATAATCCGTTCAACTTCAGACTTGAACAGATTCTCACGCATTTGCGACAGATAGCTGAGAATGGAAAAATTGAAGGTTCGCGGGAAGAAAATCTCGCCGCGGGCTTCGGCAGCCTTGAAAATTTCCAGAACCTCTTCCCAAGCCTCTTTTTCTTTTTTCTTTGCGCGTTTGGGGGCGGCTTGCGGTTTCTTTTCTTTGCCCAGAAGTTTGGAGAATAAACCGCCTTTTTTCTCTTTTACTGTGGTTTTCTTTGCGGTGTCATTATCGCCCGTATTGGCACGTTTGGCGGCTTCGGCTTGGGCACTGCCCCAGCCGGCAAAACCGGACTCAACCACATCAAGAAGCGGACGTGATTTGTCCCGCAGCACTTTACGGATTGTTTCTTCGTCGGCTTTGGGGTCGGTATCATTATAGACGCGGCGGGCTAAAATATCGCGGCTGTCCACGATCAGGGCTTTGATAGCATCTTCGATCAAGACACTGAATTCGACGGTGTACAGGAAATGCGGTGGAATGCCGATATCCACTGTTGAATGTCGTCCATACATATGCACACTGCGCAAGACATCCAACTTGGCATCGAAATGACGGACAACGGTTTGAATGCAGATTTTTTCTGCCAGTTCGTATGGGAAATCCGGTTCTGTTTCTTCGACAACAGTTTCTTCTTTGTCGATCGGGGTGGCTTTTCCGCCAGCGGCAATCGCTTTGGCTTTGGCAGCGGATTTTGCTTCCGCTGCTTTGCGCTTGGCTTCTTCAGCTTCGCGTTTTTTCTTTTCTTTTAGGGCCTTGGATCGTTTGGGCAAATCTTCCAAACCGACCATGATGTCTTCGGCGTGGCTGCGCACCAACCGGGTAAACTGACCGTCGCGAAACTCTTTACATTGTTCCATGACGCCAAGGACAAATTTAACCTGCTGAAGATACGTGCCTTGCTGCAATGTATCCGGATTCCCTTCCTTAAGGACTTTCAGGACACGCAAAGCCGCACGATCAACCTGAGACATCATCGCCGCTTTACCCTCTTCAGGTTTGAGCGATGCCAACTCTTGCATGGCTGTCATCAGTTCGATTTTTTCAAAATCGCTTTGTTTCTCTTCAGACACGTTTAAAACCGTTGTTTTGTTCATTTACAATTGTCGCCAAGAGTACGGACAAATCAGGCAAAAATCAACGCTTTGAACGCACAGGGATAGCAACATTTATAAACTATAAGACAATAGTTAATAAAATCGATACGAAAGATTACTTATTTTGCGTGTTTGCATTTTGGGGCCGGGGGAATAAGTCGCCCATCCTCAAGATTTAAATGGCTTTTTGTCACTTTGCGTCGAAAATGGGGATCGTGAGAAATTACGATCATCGCCTGTGGTAAATGGTTTAAAATATCAACCAGACGTTCTTGTGTGCCTTCATCCAATGCGTTGGTCGGCTCATCCAGCAACAGGATGTCGGGTTCCATTGCCAGAACGCAGGCAAGGCTGACAAGACGTTTTTCACCACCGGACAGGTTATGGGTGGCACGATCTCGCAAATGATCCAGCCGTAAATCCTGTAATGTTTTTTCGACGATGGCGAGGGCTTCGTCAATCGGTTTGCCTAGGTTTAACACCCCGAAGGCAATGTCTTCGGCGACTGTGGGGCAAAATAATTGGTCATCGGGATCTTGAAAAACCAGTCCGATGCGGCGACGGACATCTTTAAAATCGCTTTCGATAAGACGATCCTGATCAAAGGCGAAGACATGCCCGGTTGTTGGTTTGATCAATCCGACCATAATATGAAACAAGGTGCTTTTCCCTGCGCCATTGGGTCCGTTAATCGCAATACGTTCACCCGCGCTGAGGGAAAAGTCGATTCCATTTAGAACGGGCTTTTGATTGGGATAAGAAAAATGGATGTTTGTAAGTTTAATGAGTTTATCCATAAGAAATATCCAGAATGAAAAGGCCTAGGAGAAAAAGAAAAGAGACAAGGCAAAAAAGACGATCCCGCCTTTGAAAATGGAATTCGCCCAGAAGATAAAATTTCCCCTGAAATCCTCGACATTTCATAGCCTCTAAAATACGTTCGGAGCGTTCAAGGCTGCGCACCAACAACATACCAAGCAGATAACCGATGGAACGATAGGTATGCAAGTTGTTTCCCGGTTTAAAACAACGCGCCTTCATCGCGACCCGCAGGCGGAAGTATTCCTGTTTGAGTACATCAATATAACGCACGCTGAAGAGCATGAGATGAACCAGATTTTCCGGCACCCGCAGACGGTTGAGGGCATGCCCCAATACAATGGCGTCAATAGTGCCGACAAGGGCGAGCAAGGTCAGAACGACGGCATTGGCTTTTAAAGTGATTTCGCACGCTTTATAAAACCCCTCCCATGAGGCCTCAAAACCGAATAGTGTGAACCAGACCTCGCCTGGGGTGGTAAAGGGCAGCATGCAGAGAAGGAAAATAATGAAGCCGTCCATTGTTATGACTTTTTTGATGGTTTCCCCGGCCGGTAATTTTGCCGATAACATGAGGAAGACACCGCAAAGTACCGCAATGGATAAGCTGAGAAAGCCTGTCAGGCTAACAACGACGCACGCGAAAATAAAAGAGGTAACGACACGGGCGCGGGGATCAAGGTGTAACATCCATGATGATCCACCTGCGCCCATATGCATGTTTGAGGAAGCCGGGCTCATTCCCCTTTTTTTTCCTTGCGTCGGGCTGCGATATAAAAGGCTATGCCAGTTAATCCAAGGATATATCCGATCCCACCCAAGATCGTTTGGAGATCGTTCTTTTCTTTGTAAGATGCGATCTCTTTTCTCAGAGGTTGGATTTCTTTACGCACAGCTTTGGCAACCAGTCTTTGAATGTCACCGGATACGGCAACGGGTTGATCCGTGCTTTTAGGTTGGCTTTGTATCGGAGCCTTTTCACCTTTTAAGTGGTCGGGCAATTCATCAACTTGCATGATGAGTGTCGCCACATGCCCGGCGCCTAAATTCGCACGAAACTTATGCGGGATAGCTTTGGTCGGGGTGAAGCGGAATAAACCTTCTTGTCCAATTTTTGTTTCCCCCAAGGGGTTATCGTTAAGATCGAAGACTTCGACTGCTGTGCCTTCCAAAGCAACGTCACCATTGGATAGACCGACTTCCCCTTCGATATCTGCGCCATCTGTCCAGGCAGAAGCAACAACCTTGTGCGCATCGGCTGGGTTTGCAAAGGCAAGTAGAGCGATCAATACAAGAAACTTACGCATGACGGACCTCCGCCACGGGGATAAAGCTATCGAAAAGTTCAGGTTTGACGCGATGGATCAGGGAAACAGCGCAGGCACAGAGGAAACCTTCAATCGCCATAACGGGGGTATGAGCCAGGACGACCAATTTGGCAGCGGGAATAAAAGATTCCCCGGTAATGGCCAAGGCAAGGGTAACTAGGACAGCGGTCAGGGCGATGGATCCGCCTCCGGCAAGGGCACCCCAGAACATAGCGACTTTTTTGTTTGAATGACGGATACCTGAACGACAAATGTAGTGCATCAAAACAGCGGGCAGGGCGATTGCAACGGTATTCACACCCAACACTGTGACACCGCCGTATCCAAAAAATAGTGCTTGTAGCAATAAGCCGACGAAAAGGGCGGGAAAAGCAGTCCATCCTAGTATCAATCCGGCCAAACCATTCATGATCAAATGGACGGAACTGGGACCGATGGGGACATGAATGAGGGAGGCAACGAAAAACGTCGCCGCCATGATCCCGGCAGCCGGTATTTTTTCCATATCCATTTTTTTTAAGCCAAGGGCAATGCCGCCAACAGCCAGAATGCCACCCGCAATGACCACATCATTGGAAAGAGCACCATCTACGATATGCATCTGTTAATCCTCCAACGCATGGGCTTTAATCCACAGAACGGCGTCTTGGGATAATTCTTTACCCTTGAATTCACTATCCGGGCCGACCCCCAAGGCGGCAAATCCCCAATAACCGGCCTTTGGAATGCCAAAGCTGAATTTCCCTTGGGCATCGGTTAGGGCCACAATCGCCCCGCCGGGAACTTCGCTGACTTTTGCATTTTGCGGTTTGTTGGCGTTCATATCCGGTTCTGCGATCATATGTTCGATTTCAATTTCAACACCGGGAGCAGGTTGTCCATTTTTGAGAACAACACCGGAAAAAGTCGATCCGACCAGTGCGCCATAGGGTTTACTGAGTGGGACAATTTCCGTTTTCAGGCCCAGCGGTTCAGACCAATTGGTTGGTACATCGCCTTTATTGATGATCACCTTGGTGATCTGCTGGATGTAGATATCTTCGCTTTCTTCGTAATAAGGGGCCGGTACAGCCACGAGAGCATAATCCCCGTTGCGTTTCAGGGTGACAGAAGCATCGTAGGCCGTAGCTTCATTGGACAGACCCTTAAATGTGATGGGGTTTAAGGTGGGCTTCAGGTCTGTCTTTTTACCTTTGAAGACGGAATAAAATTCAACGGGTTCGCCCATTGCCATTGTATGACCATTGGACATGGGGTGCCAGAACACCAGCTTTAACGGCACTTCTCCGGCTTTTTTGATGTTAATTTCGGGTGTGTAGATAAGTTGGAAATGAGCGTTGGCCTGTTGCGCCATGCTCAGAACACTTACCATTGCGGCAGCGAAGATAGATTTACGTAACAATGTTGATCCCCTCGATCAGAGAAATAAATGTCAGGATCAAGCGGTTTGGTAGAGAAGGTACAGGTTGGAAAAAAAGACATCCCCGTGAGCTTCCCCGCTCGATCGTCGTATATATGGCAGGTATCCTGGCTTACGCTTTTTCGCCCCGTCTCCCTTCCCGGCCATTTTACCAGTGGGCTATCAGACGGCACATTTGCGCTTACAGTTGCGGGGGCAGCCACGGTTTCGATCCCTGATGGGTACGTCTCACCGTGTTCCCTTTTAATCTCCTAGACTCTTGCCTTCGGAGAACCATGATGTTTTTTAAGCGAATATACTTGATCCGGTCAAGTATATAAGTACAAGGCAGGGAGAGGAGATTGCCCCTCTCCCTGCTTTGTTGTTAGAATTCCACGGCAAGCTTGGCTGTTGTTGTATGACCGTCTTTGCCGGTTCCCCCTTCTGCAATGCTATAATCTTCATCGGCAAGATATTCTAGTGTCAGGGATGTTTGATCGTAGATCCCGACTGTGACTGCGCCACCAAGGCGTGTTTCAGGTAGGGAAAGGGCCAAGGCTTCGTCTGTTCCCTGATAAGTGGCCGCAAAGGTTGTTTCTTTACCTAGGATATCCATTGTGTAGGAAATTTCTGTGTTCCAGGTAACGGGTTGTGCGCCTTGACCATTAAAGGCAAGTTCACCAGTCTGGAAGCTATCTGTTGCTTTGACGTAGCCCACTGATGCGCTCACGCCGTTTAGACTGAGGGAACCGTACAGGCTGATCCCACCGACATAATCTTTTAAGGCTGTTGCCCCTGTGAGAGCGTCATTGACGCCGTCTGAGTCTGCAATGTTGTTAAGATAGGAAGCGGCCATGTTGTAAAGCAAACCATCTTCCTCGCCCTCTACTGCAAGGTTGAGACCGTATTGGTCGATATTGTTGCCTTCTCCTGATTTTTGCGTATCGCCATTAAAGGCAAACGCTTCGATGCTGAAACCGTTATGGGTTGCACCGACGAGAATTGCATTTTCCTTGGTTTCCCCCAGGTTTTTGGTAAGGGGATCGGTGCTCATGGCGGTATCGTAATTGCCGAACGGCATGGCCCATTTCCCGACGGTTGTATAAAGGGGAAAGGCTTCAGTGTTGGCAATTTCGATTGTGGCTTCATCAAGCGTGATATTGTTTGAACCATCTTCATAGAGTGCAACGATATTGGTTGTTACATATTCATGTGGCTTTGCAGAAAAGGTAAGTTCGGCTTTGGCCAGTGATAAATCGCTGGTGTCGGCGTCTGTGAAAGCCTCGGTTTCCGTGGCTTCAAATTCCAGTGTTCCACCAATTTGTACCGTATCCAAGAATGCGGGTTTTGCGGCTGCTTCTGTGGCTTTAGCCGTTGCGGTTTCTGCCTGTTTTTGAGTTTGTTTCAACATGGCCTGCAATTCGTCAAGCTGGCGTTGTTGTTGTTTCAGCATAGATAGTAATTCTTCACGACTGGGGGCTTGTTCTGCTGCGTGAACATGAACAGAAGATAAGGCGAGTATGGAAGCCGCAGTCAAGAAAAGGGCAGTTCTTTGTATTTTGTTGGACATATTTGGTAATCCCCACGATTAAAACAGAAGTAGCAGGGATTAAGAGAAAGATGAGATTGTTGCGAATAACAACGATAACAGCCAACTATTGAGCATCCCCGCTCCGTTAAGAAGTATGTGTTATGGCAGGTATCCTGGCTTACGCTTTTTCGCCCCGTCTCCCTTCCCGGCTATTTTGCCAGTGGGCTATCAGACGGCACATTTGCGCTCACAGTTGCGGGGGCAGCCACGGTTTTGATCCCTGATGGGTACGTCTCACCGTGTTCCCTTTTAATCTCCTAGACGTTTGTCTTGAGAGAACCATGACGGTCTTTTATGTCGGATTTGTTCTGTGAGTCAACAATTCTGTTCTCTGGCAGGTTTTATTGGTTCAATTTTAGAAACAATCCCTTTCTGTTTGCGTTCTTTTTGTCGTGTGAAGAACAGATTATCTTGCTCGGAGTAACCATTCATCTCTCATAAGCAAGGATATCTCTCGATGAAAAAACTTTTGCTCGCTTCTGTATTCGCTCTTGGTCTTGGTGTATCTGGCGCACAGGCGGAACCCGTGGAATATGTATTTGATACCAGCCACACTTCGATTGAATTTTATGTCAATCATATGGGCTTTTCCAATTTCCAAGGGGAGTTCCAGACTTTTGATGGCACGCTTGTTTTTGATGAAGCCAAGCCCCAAGACAGCCGTGTTGAGGTCGTTATTGAGGCAAACAGCATCGACACCGATGTTGCCGCGTTGGACAAACACTTAAAGTCGGCTGATTTTTTTGATGTTGCAAAGT
Source organism: Terasakiella sp. (assembly GCF_048267425.1). Lineage (GTDB taxonomy): Bacteria > Pseudomonadota > Alphaproteobacteria > Rhodospirillales > Terasakiellaceae > Terasakiella. Next base: position 171,853 of record NZ_JBLWXN010000002.1, on the reverse strand, counting down.
TCCCGAACCTGACATTTAAAAGCAAATCTATCGAAATCACGGGTGACAAAACCGGGATTATCACAGGTGACCTCACCATGCACGGTGTGACTAAAGAAGTTGCTTTGAATGTGACTTTGAACAAAGCTGCCCCGAACCCGATGACAAAAAAGGCAGCCGTTGGTTTTTCTGCAACAGCAACCTTGCAACGTTCCGATTTTGGCATTTCCACTTACGTCCCGGCTGTTGGCGATGAAGTGAAAATCCGTATCGAAACTGAAGCGCAAGCAAAATAACGCATAAATTAAGGATTACCGCCATGTCATTGCGTAATAGCAGTACGTCTTACGGATGGATTGCCAAGCTCTTTCATTGGAGTATGGTGCTCAGCTTTTTGATTATGTTTCCGCTTGGTTATTATATGACCGGGTTGCCGTTAGGGCCGGATATGTTTGAAAAAATTGCGTTACATAAATCCATCGGTGTCATCGTTTTGTTCCTTGCTGTGCTGCGACTGGCCTGGCGGTTAATCAATCCAACACCCGAATTACCGATTGAAATGGCGTGGTATGAACGTCTGGGGGCACATGGGATGCATCTTGCCCTGTATGGAGTGATGTTTGTCATGCCGCTAAGCGGATGGGCCATGAGTTCTGCGGCCAATTTCCCCTTGTCGGTCTTTGGCTGGTTCACGTTACCGGCATTGATGGAACCGTCCAAGGAAGCGGTTGATTTCTTAAAAGCGTTTCACGAAGTCATGGCTGTTTTGATCCTTGTGCTGATTGCTTTGCATGTTGGTGCCGCGCTCAAACATCATTTTATTAACCGTGATGATGTTTTGAAACGTATGTTGACGGTTGTGGCCGTGTTTTTGATCACGAGCCCAGCCCTTGCAACAGATTGGTCGGTTAAAGACAGCAGCAAGCTTGGATTTATTGCCACGCAAACCGGGGCGGAATTTGAAGGGGCCTTTAAGACGTTTACTTCGACCATTTCGTTTGATCCGAATAATCTTGAAGAAAGTCATGTCGAAATCATCATTGATATTGCCAGTGTGGATACGCAAAGTGCCGAGCGTGATAGTCAGATCGTCAGCGCTGATTGGTTTGATGCATCCACTCATCCTCAGGCAATCTTTAAAACGATAGAGATTTCAAACGGAGAAAACGGGGACTATATCGCCAAGGCAAGCTTGACCATGCGGGGGATAACCAAGGAAGTTGAGTTGCCGTTTAAAGTGAAGATTGACGCCGATCAGGCACATGCCACAGGCGAGTTGACAATTCAGCGCAATGATTTTGGGATCGGGCAGGGGCAATGGGTTGCGACAACGGTTGTCGGGGATGATGTACGCATTTTCTTTGACTTGAAGGCTGATAAAAAATAGGGTGCCGCACAGCTTAATCATTTGAATGCGAGATGTGTGATCATGGCAACGAACAAGCCCGGAAAATATATTGGTGATGCTGGTGTTGCCAAATTTCTTGAACAGTACAACAGTCATGTGCCGTTTCATGTGGTACGCATGCGTGTGCTGGGGGCCTTGGCCAGCCCCAACAAGGAGTTGTTGCCTGTGATGGTGATCGCTAGTTTTTGGGGGGAGAATGATTTTCCCAAGTTTGTGACAAAGGCGGAAAGTGAGAGCTTTTTTGCGACCTTCATGGGCTTGTGGCACCGTATTGAAAAAATGGCGATTGCGCGAACCCCCTTGTTGAGTGCGCGGGGCAAACTGGCAACGCTGGAGGCAGCGAAAGACCTGCTTTTACGTCGTGTGGAAGAACTGGATGCCGGCTTTATCGAAGGGTTTTGGGGCGGTGAAGACGATATGAAAATGGCCTCTGCCACCGCTGCCTTGATTGATGGTCTGGGTGAAGAGGCCGAAGGATTTAGCGCGCTTTTACAAGATGTGGAAAATTGGTCTGATTATACACTGGCGATGCGCGAAGCCCTGTTGGAAGAAATCACCGAGCGTGATGCCTTGATCGAAGATGCCATATTGGCCTTGTTGGTTTTGAAAGACAAAGCCAAAGAAACAGTTCATTAATCTTGAAATTCTAGAATCACTTCCCATATGCTTAAGGTTATAGTGGGGTGATAGGCAGGGACACCGATCAAGAGGGTGGTGTCATGCTCAGTCCGCAGGTGGCAAAAGCCAAAGTAGGATATGCTGTTACGGATCAATCCCGGCGACCGGGGCAGGTGCGTGCGCTTGTCGTGTGCAAATACGAAAAATTCAGAAGTGAAATTGTTTCCGCTTTGGACCGTAGTTTTGAGGTGGATTATTATGCCTCACCCGCTGCGGCGATGGCCGGGCTTATGGCGGCGAAAACACCGGGTCTTATTGTGATGGATTATGATCTGGTCATTCGAGGGTCGCGCGATTTTATGCGCATGAAGCTGGAAAGCGATCATTTGCGCGATATTCCGTTTTTGATTACAGGGCGGGTTCCAACGGAAACATTTAATGAGACGGTGCGTATGCTCTGTCCTGTTTCCTATCTGCGCCGTCCGTTTATGAAATCGGCTTTGCATGATGAAGCCGGAAAATTAATTGATCGACTGTTAGAGGCCAGTTGGCGGAGCTTACCGGCACGTCAGCGCGAAGCGTTGGAAACGTCACTGGGGCATTTTCGCGGTACAACCCACCGCGTGCGCCGTGGAAATCCATTGAATATTCATAACACCAAAGAATGTTGTTTCCCCTTGATGGAAGAAGTGTTGGAGGGGCAGGTTGCGGATTTGATTTCCAACGTGAAAGATCATCATAATTATACCTATGTCCATTCCTTGAAAGTGTCGAGTTTGATGTGTCTTATGGCGCATGCCATCGGGATCAGCGGGCACGAACTGTTAACGGTTGCGGCTGCAGGTATGCTGATGGATGTGGGCAAGCTGGCGGTGTCGCAGGAATTGTTAAATTCACCGGATCCATTGTCGCGGGACGAATTGAAGCAGTTAAAAAAACATGTGTTGCATTCTCATGATATTTTGAATCGGAGTGAAAATATCAGCGAAGGCATTCGTGTCATTGCCGAACAACACCATGAAAAACTGGATGGAAGCGGGTATCCCAAGGGATTGACCGGACAGGATTTAAATGAACTGGCGCGATTGGCCACGATTGTGGATATCTTCTGCGCCTTGACGGATAAGCGCCCGTACAAGCCGGAATTCAGTTGTGAAAGTGCGATAAAGGTACTGGAAACACTGGAGGGAAAAATTGATCCCTTCCTTTTGGCATTATTTAAAGAAATTATTATGGATGTCTATCGCCCGGAAAACCCGAGCATCCATTAAGGAGCTCGGGTTCTGGGGAAAAGGGGGGCGTTAACTGCGGATCGTCGCAAGGAAGTTGCGGACTTCTTGGTTTAATTGATCCGTCGGGCCTTTTAAATCTTCGGCGGCCCATGTGACCTGAATGGCCGTGTTGTGGGATTTGGCGGCACTGCGTGTCATGGCAACGATGCGGTCGGCAACGGCTTGGGCATCATCGGATACATTTTGCACATTTCTGGCGATATCGCGTGTGGTAGCATCCTGTTCTTCAACGGATGCGGCGATTGCCGCTGCAATTTGGTCAATCTGATGGATGGTTTGACTGATGTCGTCAATGGCTTCGACAGCCTCGCCGGTTGCGTCTTGAATTTGAGAGATTTGACTGGCGATTTCATCTGTGGCACTTGCGGTTTGATTGGCAAGGTTTTTCACTTCGGAAGCCACAACCGCGAACCCTTTGCCGGCTTCGCCTGCACGTGCGGCCTCAATGGTGGCGTTCAGGGCAAGCAGGTTGGTTTGTTCGGCAATATCCGTGATCAGGCCAAGAACTTCACCAATGCGTTGCGCGGCTTCTGCAAGGCCATTGACCTTGTCGTTGGCGGTGCTGGCCTTGGTTACGGCCTGATTGGCAATGTCGGTTGATTGGGTAACCTGTTGACCGATTTCACTGATAGCGGCAGAAAGTTGTGTGGTGGATGCTGCAACCGTATCGGCGTTGGTTGTTGTGCGTTCCGAAGCTTCTGCAACTTCCATGGATTGGCTGGTATCGGTTTCAGAGCTCTCCTTACCGCCAGAACTGGCAACGGACAGGATATCGCCCGTCTTGTCGGCGATACTGGAAATGATGCTGGAGACGGAGTTTTCCAAATGATCGGCCAATTCCATCATCTGCTGGCGGTTGGCTTGTTCTTGTTGTTTGCGCTCCGTTTCCTGATTGGCGCGCATATTTTCCATTTCAACCAGATTATCTTTGAAAATGCTGAGGGCATCGGCCATTTCGCCGACTTCATCATGGCGTTCATCCGCTGGGATTTCTGCGCTGAGGTCGCCCTTAGCCAAGGTTTGCATCGCACGTGTCATACCGCGCACCGGGCGTGAAATGCTGGTCGCGATGAAGATGGCAACAACAAAGACCACAACGAGAACCACAACAACGATGATGGCATCAACACGAATGGTATTGTCGATGCTGTTATTGACGTTTTCGAATTGGTTGTCAGCTTTTTCACGCCAGTTTTCGACTTGAGAGGCCACGTTCTGATTGACTTGCGAGAACAGGTCATCGGCTTCGAACATATAGATAACAGCCATTGACGCATCTGTTTCTGCGGTATCAATGACATCGGTTGCTGCAACAATGTATTGTTCGAAAAGAGCTGCAATTTTATCAACGGATTTTTTTTCTTCACCTTGGAAGTCATGCTTTTTGATCAAAACCTTAAGATCAATGTTCAGACCATTAAGGGATGATTTCAGCGATTCCCGCATGGCTTTTTGCGAATCTTCATCCGTCATGTTGCTGGCGGTCCAGCTGATCATGCGGAAAAGCCCGCCGTTGACTTCGCTTAGTGATTCCTGGAAATCGAGGGCTTTAACGACTTTTGCCGTATTCTCATTGAATAAATTATCCATCGAGGTTCGGATTGTTTGAATACCCGAGTAGGATAACCACGATAAAAAAATCAGGGCGATTGTAAAAATCACAGGAGAAACGAGCAGTTTCTTTGTAATGCTCCAGTTTTTCATACCAAAGAACGTCCTTTTCGTCGAAGCCAGAAGTAGTCCCGTTAAAGGCCAAAATTATGTTAGTTTGACAAACAAATTATCTTGGCGCGCAAGAGGGGGCAAGTTGAGCATTGTAATAAATTGTAAGCTTTATCATTCAATCGCGCAGTTACGTTGACATTCGGTGCGAGTCAGCATAGTTTCGCGCACAGTTGGATATTTAAATTCTAGACCCTCAGTAAATGACCGATACATTTTCCCTCGCTTTGGCGCAACTTAACCCCACAGTCGGTGCAATCCGTAAAAATATGGCATTGCTGGCGACTTATTATGACCGTGCATTGGAACAATGCGCCGATCTGTTGGTGAGCCCGGAGCTGCTGACCACGGGCTACCCTCCTGAAGATTTGGTGTTGAAGCCGTCTTTTCAAGATGCTGTTGAAGATGCCGTGCTGGCGTTTGTCGAAACAACGCGAGGAAAGCCGACCGGTGTGTTGCTGGGAACACCGTGGCGTGTCGAGGAGGGATTGTATAATGCCGCCTTGTTTATTTTTGATGGGGAAATCCGTCAGATCGTTCTGAAACGTCATTTGCCCAATTATGGTGTTTTTGATGAAATGCGCCTGTTTTCAAGTGGTGCAGAAAGTGCAGTTATTGATTTTGCTGGACGCAAGCTGGGCGTAATGATCTGTGAAGATATGTGGTACGACGATGTCGCCGCCGATCTGAAACTTGCCGGGGCAGAGATGTTGATCGTTTTGAACGGATCACCTTTTGAAGGGGATAAGCCGTTTGTGCGCTATGATCTGGCAACTGAACGGGTTGAACACTGCAATATACCGTTGGTGTACGTCAATCAGGTTGGCGGACAGGATGAACTGGTCTTTGACGGGGCCTCATTCGTGATGAACAGTGCTGGTGAACGGGTCTGTCTGATGCGCCATTGGCATGAAGAAATGGCAATTGTTAAAATCGATAAAGACAATCAAGTTACCGGACCGTTGGCCCATGATAGTCATGGGTTGGAAGCTTTGTATCAGGCTATGGTTTTGGGCTTACGCGATTATGTCAATAAAAATGGTTTTCCCGGTGTGGTTTTAGGGTTGTCCGGCGGGATCGACAGTGCCTTGTCTGCGGCTGTGGCGGTTGATGCGCTTGGGGCAAAACGTGTGCGTTGCGTGATGATGCCCTCGCCTTATACATCACAAGAAAGTCTGGATGATGCACGAGGTTGTGCAGAAATGTTGGATGTTGAATACGAAAGTATTTCTATTGAACCGGCAATGCAGGCGTTTGAGACAATGCTGGCCCCGGCTTTTGGTGATAAAGACAAAGATATTACCGAAGAAAATATTCAGTCGCGTGCTCGGGGCCTTTTGTTGATGGCCCTGTCCAATAAATTTGGACATATGTTGCTGACAACGGGCAATAAATCAGAAATGTCTGTCGGCTATGCCACCATTTACGGGGACATGTGCGGCGGCTATTCTGTCTTGAAAGATGTTTATAAAATGACGGTCTTTGCGTTGTGTAAATGGCGTAACGATCAAAAACCAGAAGGTTGTTTGGGCCCCAACGGGCGTGTGATGCCCGATAATGTGATCGCCAAACCGCCTTCGGCTGAACTTCGTCCTGATCAAAAGGATGAAGACAGTCTTCCGCCTTACGAAATTCTCGATGATATACTGGAATGTTTGATCGAGAAGGAGTATTCCCTTGAAGATGTGGTGGCCTGTGGCCATGATGCAGATGTGGTGCGCCGGATCTGGAAGTTGGTTGATCGTGCGGAATATAAACGCCGTCAAGCACCTCCGGGTGTTAAGCTGACATCGCGTGCATTTGGTCGCGACCGCCGCTATCCCCTTACCAACGGTTTTACGAGTCTGATATGACCTTTAAAGTACGCTTCGCACCTTCACCCACCGGTATGATGCATATCGGCAATGCCCGCATGGCGCTGGTTAACTATCTTTATGCAAAAAAAGAAGGCGGCACTTTTTTGCTGCGTGTGGACGATACCGATCAGGAACGTTCCAAACCTGAATACGAACAGGCGATCAAGGATGCCATGAACTGGCTGGGGTTGAGCTGGGATGAAGAAGAACACCAGTCTGCCCGCATGGACCGCTACGAAGACGTTTTTGAAAAGCTGAAAGCGGACGGTCTGGTCTATGATTGTTACGAGACACCGGAAGAGCTGGAATTTATGCGCAAACGCCTGCGCTCACGCGGCAAAGCGCCGATCTATGATCGTTCTGCTCTGGACCTGTCCGATGCGGATAAAGAAAAGTTGAAGGCCGAAGGTCGTCAGGCGCACTGGCGTTTTAAATTGCCGGCAGATGACATTGAATGGACCGATCTGGTGCAGGGCGAAAAGAAATTTTTGGCTGCCAATCTGGCGGACCCGGTTATCCGTCGTGCGGACGGAACGTTCCTTTATATGATGCCCTCTGCCATTGATGATATCGATCTGGGTGTCACTCATGTCTTGCGCGGTGAAGACCATGTGTCCAACACGGCTGTGCAAATTGCAATGTTCAAGGTTTTGAATGACGCTAAATTCCCGGCATTTGCGCACTTACCGCTGCTGTCCGGTACGGAAGGCGAAAAACTGTCCAAGCGCAAAGGGTCCATGTCTTTAGCTGAAATGCAGGAAGACGGTCTGGAAGCCATGTCCATCAATAGCCTGCTGGCGCATTTGGGAACGTCAGAAAATATCGAGGCGGTCAAGAGCCTGGATGAACTGGTTGCGAGCTTTGATATTGCAAGTTTCGGGCGTGGCACCCCTAAATTCGATTTCAAGGAACTGGAACGCCTGAATTCCAAGCTGATCCACGAAATGGATTGGTCAACAGCGTCTGCACGCTTGAACCTTGAAGGTGCGGACGAAGCTTTCTGGGAAGCGGTGCGCCCCAACCTGTCACGTGTGAAAGATGCGCAGGATTGGGCTGATATCGTTTATGGTAAAGTCACCCCGATTATCGAAGATGCAGATTTTGCCGTTCAGGCCAAAGACCTGTTACCCGCGGGTGATTGGGATGAAACCACGTGGCAGACATGGACAACGGCAGTTAAGGAAGCAACCGGACGCAAAGGCAAGCAATTGTTTATGCCATTGCGTCAAGCCTTGACCGGTATGGATCATGGGCCGGAACTGGGTGTCTTGTTACCTTTGCTGGGCCGTGAAAAAGTGGAAGCCCGCCTGCAAGGGATAGCCGCTTAATTTTTTCTTTTCATAAGTGCCCCTGCGTCATGCAGGGGCCTTTTCTCTTTTTAAACATCGTTGGTTAAGACAATGACATTGCATATCTACAACACCCTGACCCGCAAAAAAGAAGAATTCAAACCGATTAATCCGGATTGTGTGGGCATGTATGTCTGTGGACCGACGGTTTATGATTTTGCCCATATTGGCAATGCGCGTCCGGTCATTGTCTTTGACGTTTTGTACCGTTTGCTCAAAACACTCTATAAAGACGTGACCTATGTGCGCAACATCACGGATGTGGATGACAAGATCAACGCGAAATCCAAGGAAACCGGCGAAGATATTCGCACGATTACGGAACGCACAGCCCAAGCATTTCACGAAGATATGGCCGCGTTAAACGCAGGTAATCCCGATATTGAACCGCGCGCGACCGAACATATCGGTGAAATGATCGATATGATCGAAACCTTGATTGCCAACGGCAATGCCTATGCCGCGGATGGTCATGTCCTGTTTCATGTGCCGAGTATGCCAGAATACGGCGCGTTATCGGGGCGTAATATGGACGATATGATTGCTGGTGCCCGTGTGGAAGTTGCTTCTTACAAAAAAGACCCGGCCGATTTTGTCCTTTGGAAACCCAGTGAAGAGGATGTCCCCGGTTGGGAAAGTCCGTGGGGACGCGGTCGTCCCGGCTGGCATATCGAATGTTCCGCTATGAGCCGTAAGTACCTCGGCAATACGTTTGATATTCATGGGGGGGGGCACGATTTGATTTTTCCACACCATGAAAATGAAATTGCCCAAAGCTGCTGCGCAAACAAAACCGAACGTTATGCCAAATACTGGATGCATAACGGGCATTTGATGGTTGAAGGTGAGAAAATGTCCAAGTCATTGGGCAATTTCTTCACGGTGCACGAATTGTTGGAAGAAGTCCCCGGTGAAGCGTTGCGTTTTTATATGCTATCGGCCCAGTATCGCTCTCCATTTGATTTTACCAAAGACGGGGTGCGTGAGGCGAAATCCACATTGGATCGTTTTTATACAGCCCTTCGCCAGCATAGTGATGTGGTGGCAGCCGAAGAGGCCGCGCCACAGGCCTTTATTGCGGCACTAGAAGACGATTTGAACACTCCTTTGGCTATCTCACAACTGCATGAACTCTTGGGGAACTTCAACAAGGCCCCCAACCCGCAGACGAAAGGGCAACTTTTAGCCGCGGCGCAATTGTTGGGAATTCTGCAACAGGATGTGGAGTTATGGTTGAAAGGCGGGAATAAGGAAAACTCCGGGGTTGATGAAAGTTCAATTGAGCGTATGATTGAAGAACGAAAACAAGCCAAAGCAAACAAGGATTTTGCAGCGGCGGACCGCATCCGTGATGAACTTGATGGTCTTGGTATCGTTCTTGAAGACAGCGCACAAGGGACAACGTGGAAACGAAAGTAGCACAGAGAAAAACGTTCAAATTTAGACTTCCAGTCTTATTTCTAATAGGATTGTTGGTGTGGTCTGTGCCTTCCTTTGCCGCAGATCGAGATATATTGGTCGGTGTTGGATTGTCCAAACCGCCTTATATTATTCAGGCAGAAAATCGTGGTGCGGAGCTGGATATCGTGCGTCGCGGGCTGGAAATCGCGGGCTATAGTGTGAAGATCCGCTATATGCCGCTAAAACGCATTCCCCATGAATTAAATGGTGGGTCGTTGGATGCGGGGATGACCATGCGCGCGCATATGGCAGTGGACGGTTTCTTTTCCAAAGCGATCATTTCTTACCAAAATTATGCGATTACGTTGGCCAGCTCGGACATTCGGTTGAAAAGCTTAAATGATCTTGGTTATTATCGGGTCACCGCGTTTCAAAATGCATCGAAGTTGTTAGGGGCTGATTTTAAATCCGCCATAGCTGAAAATCGGGAATATTACGAGGTCGCCAATCAAGCTTTGCAAGTGAAAATGCTGGCAAAGGGGCGCACGGATATTGTGATTTCCGATTTTCGTATTTTCTTGCATTTTAAACAAAAAGTGGAAGAGGAAAGCGGGGAAAAAATCGCGGTTCAGTTCCATTCCTTGTTTCCGCCAACCCATTATCGTGTCGGTTTTCGGGATCGACAAGTGCGCGATGATTTTGATATCGCCCTAGATGCAATGAAAGCATCGGGAGAATATGCAGCCATTCTTCAAAAATATATTCGTGAAGACACGATGAATATCATCAACTAAGAAAATACCACGGCGTTCTTTTTTATAAAAACGTCCCTAAACCGTGTATATTGTCCTTTAAATTCTTTCAAAGATGATTGAGGCGTGTGGTGAATAGGGTTGTCTTGTGTCTGGTACTAAGTGCGTGGTTGTTTGTATCCGGTGCTTTATCCTCCCTCTCTGCAGAAGAAGGCGTGATCCCTTCGGTCGAGCAATCCGCGTCTGAATATCGTTCGGATAAGCCGTGGCGCAAAAAAGATCCTGACCCGAAAAAAGACAAAAAGAAAACGGTTTCTGCTTCCAAAAAATTTAAAACGATGGCGCGTGCCCTGTTGGGACAACCGCATTGGAGTGAGCGTTTCCTCAGCTTACTGGATCGTGATACGCCGAAAATTGCCATACATCCTTTTCAGGCGGATGAACTGCCGATTTCGTTGGAAGAAGCCCAGATTTACGTAAACGGATTTACGCAGGCCTTGGTCCGCGAAGCCGATGGGCGTTACGCCGTTGTTGCGCGCAAGGAACTGGGGGCGCTGGTTCAGGATATTAACGAAATGGGAATGCGCAGTGAAAGTGAAAACCCCTTGGGGGATTTAATCACCCGCGCGCGTTCCGATCTTTTGGCCGTGGGCACGTTAAGCCTAAAGGGAGATAAAATTCTGCTGGCCTATAAAATGGTGGAAACGGAAACCGGGCGCATTGTATCTAGTAGTCAACAGGCGTTTGCCCGCAAGAATGAGGCGATAAGCAAAGCGCACGGCGGGTTGTCTGTCAATGGGGCAGCGCAAAAAGCCGCAGGTGCTTTGCTGCGCGATGTTAATTTTGTTCGCAAAATCATGGTTCAGGGGATCCGGTACCAAACCAGTGGCATCCATACCGGGTTTGGGCGTTATTTCACCGGGGTACTGGTGGACAGTTTGCGTCAGTATGCCGCCAGTGGTCCGCGCAATATCAACAGTATGGAAATCAGCGATTTTATCATTGAAGAAGAACAATTTCGGGGATTGCAGTTAAGTGCAAACAGTGTTGAACGCGCGACGTTATCACAGGATGGGCAGGGGAGTTTTATTTTAAAAGGAACCTATTGGCCATTTGAAGAATATGTAGAAATACGCTTGAGTTTGGAAAATGAAAAAGGTGCTGCGCATGTTTGGCGCGGGCGGATCGTGAAAAGTGAAATCCCGCCTGAACTTGACCTTTTGCCGCCACCTTCCCCGATTGCACAGGAAGAAACAAATCCATTGGGGCCGATTGACCTTTATCTCAGCAGCAACAAAGGGAACGACCCGTCTTACAAAGTCGGGCAAAAGATGGTGCTTTCTGTGCGCACTACTGTTGATGCCTATATCGGTTGTTATTATTTGCAGGCCGATGGGATGATTTTTCGTATTTTTCCGAACCGGTTTATGAAAAGCGGTTTTCTAAATGGGGGATTTACGCAAAATATCCCCTCGGCCTCTATGCCTTTTGCCTTTGAATTTACGCCGCCCAGCGGTGTGGAGGCTGTCAAATGTTTTGCAACGGACCGCGATGTGGCAAAGGATTTAACGACGGCCTTGGGTCAAGCTGCCTTTAAACCGTTATCGGTTGCCAATGAAAGACAACTGACCAAAGTCTATCGCAGCTTGCCCAATGTACTTTTAAGCGAAGCGTCTTTGATTATCAGTGTGGAATAACTCGCCCTTATTCGTCGTAAGACACCAATGTATCAAAGGGAATATCCCCAAGCTTTTCCCGTCCATTCAGGAAATTTAACTCGATCATGCAGGCTGTGCCGACCACGTTTGCACCCACTTGTTCAAATAATTTGATCGCGGCTTCCAGTGTGCCGCCTGTTGCCAGCAAGTCATCGAGAATAACGACGCGCTGCCCCGGTTTAACGGCATCGGCTTGAATTTCGACCGTGTTGGACCCGTATTCAAGGTCATAGCTATATTCAATTGTTTCGCCCGGTAGCTTGCCTTTTTTACGCACCATCGTAAAACCAAGACCCAGTTTTAAGGCCAGAGGCGCTGCGACCAGAAAACCACGAGCGTCCAGACCTGCAAGAATATCAGGTTGATGACGGCTGACGATTTTGGCCATGCGTCCCATTGCAACCTGCCATGCATCCGGTTCGGCCAACAAGGTTGAAATATCGTAAAAAAGAATGCCCGGTTTCGGAAAGTCCGGAATGCCGCGAATATGATCTTTCAGATCCATGTGATGTACCCCAAATTAAATAATCTGACCGTATATTAAACGTGTGTTTTGAGAAGTACCATGTAATTTTTTTGGTTTTATCAGCCGGATTTTTGCAATCTTTCAATCGGTAAATTGAAGGGTGGGCGCAGTTTTGGCGTATTGCGCACAAGGGCAACCCCATTGATCAGTTCCATACCGATTTCCAACATGTCATTGACCTGATCACGTCGGCGCAAGCCAAGGGCATAAGGCTTGGCGTCAAGGGCTGTAATTTCTGTCAGGCGGTTTTCCAGTTGAGGCAATGAAATACCGTTTTTTGAATTGAGTATTGAAAAATCAATCCCGACCCAATTTAATCCGTTGCATAACGGGGTTGCGAATTTATTTTCGGCATTCAAGGTTAAAGCGGTTGCGTTCACCACGCTGTTTAAGGCCGTGCAAGTTTGTTGCAGGCTTTCAGGTGTCCAGTGCCCATCATCCAATATTTCAACAATAAGAAATCGTTCGCGCAAGGAAGGCGTGAATTTTGCGAGCGCTTCCAGAAGGGCCTGAAGATTTTCACCACGCAAAGAGGGGCTGTGTATGGGAATGAAAACAGGCGTGACAATGTTTTGCGTATTAAAGGAAAACAAGGCTTTGGCGGCTTGTTGCAAGACCCAGAGATCTGTTTTTAATTTTTGTTGATTGTTGGCTTTGCCATAGGCTTTTGAGCCTTCCAGTTTTTGCCCTGTGGGTGAGGTATAGCAAAAACGCGCACGATATAATCGCAGGCTTTGACTGTCCCTTTCCCAGCACGGGGCATATTCAACAGCGTAGGTTGGCTTGTCCTTGGGGAGTGATGATGGGCTTGTACTTTTTTCTTCTTTTTCCTTTGTCATCGCCACCCATTGTGGTTCGTCTTTGTTGTTTTCTTTGCGTTCACGCTGTAATTGAACCCATTGGGCTTCGCTCATGGAAGCTGGTTTCTTTTGCCCTTTTTGCCAATGCGGATTGTTTTCTTCGTGGGCCAAATGGTGTTCTTTCCAGTTGGTTTTGTCTTCTTTTGGGTCGTGCGTTTGTTGTTGCTGATCGATCCTTGTTTTAGGGGCTGTTTTTTCTTGTGCGTTGTCGTTTGCCCCTTTTTCTTTGGCGTTCCCGGCAGCTTCACCCGCACGGCCTGCTTTTTCAAGGAATTCAATATTCAGGCTGCCGTCTTCTTTGAGGGCATCTTTCGGGTCGACACCCGCCACGCGGACAAGGGGGCGACGTTCCCCGTCAAAACGATCTCCGATAATTTTGCGCCCGACTTCTTCGGCGATGTCATAGGCACGGGCGTCGGCTTCTATTTCAGACAGGGTCGGGAACAACATGATGTAAATTTCTTGGCTTTGATGTTCCCAGCGATTGCCCTGACCGACACGGTCACGCATCACGCCTTCTGTCAGTCGGAAAATTTTGTCTTCACGTTTATCCCATGTGTCACCGAGGGCTTGATGAAATTCTGTCATGCTGAGGACGTGCAGTTTGCCTATATCTTCATGGTCTTCTTCGCTGATAATATCTTCGATACTGACAGCAATATCATCAGACATAAAACCATCGTCCTTGATACGCACAAGGGCACGGTCTTCACCGATACCTGAAAAGATTTTTTTTGCCGTTTTGATCCACTTGAACACGCGGGAGCGCCTTTTGTTTATTGTTTTTGGTTCGAGGACTTTAACAGGTTGTTTTCCATAAAAAAAGAGCGAAGGCGTCAGGGGAACGCCTTCGCTCAAGGGGCCGTTGATTGAAGGTTAACGGCGATATTCTTCCGGGAGGAAAAGAAGCCCATCGGTTTCTGCACCCATTGCGTTATGACATTCAAAACAGAAGGTCATGCCTGCTGAATTGCGCCCTTTTGTTTCCCCCCATAGACTGCCATCTGCCATGATCATGGAATATTTCCAGTCCAGTGATTGCGGGTTCCAGCCTGACGACATTTTTTCCATCAGGAAAAGGGGGCCTATATCAGCTTTGCCACCTGCCTTGCCAACAATGGTCGGTTTTGCAACGATCGCACCTGCCGGTAGAATGCCAGCCTCTTCCCATTTTTGATAATCTTTGGCTTTTTCATTGACGATGTTGACGAGATAACGGTCCCCATGCGTGCTGGACGGATAGGGGCTTTTTGTAACGTTTATCCAATTGAAAAATTGAGCCGCAGCAGGGACGCCTGACTTTGCATATGTTGTCTGCATAGCGGGAAGCAAACGATCCCATTCACGCGTGGCTTGTTCATCACTAAGTTCTGCGGGTTGTGCGGCTGCACATGGGTTGGCAGCACACGGATTAGCCGCGCACGGGCTTTTTGCCGCACATGGGTTGGCTGCACATGGATTAGCCGCGCACGGGTTTTTCGCGGCACAAGGGTTGGCTGTACATGGGTTCGCTGCGCACGGATTTTTGGCGCAACAGGGGTTTTGAGCACAGGCTTTTGCCGCACACGGATTAGCGAGAGCTGGCGTAAGCGGGAGGGCACTTGCGATTCCAATACCAAGGCCAAGCCCCAAAGCCAAAGGTGTGAAAGATGCGGTTTTTAGTGTTGTACGAAATGTCATAATGCCTCCCGAGACTTTGCTGGATGTCGTTCTTTTCAAGTGTTCCAAGTATGAAGGGAGAAGGCTGGAATATCTCTAAACAATGCCTTCACGCGCCATCAATAAAATGTGATTAAAACTTGAGTGCTTGTGATAAGTACTTATCTGGAAAAGGGATTAAGTTCTGTACCAAGTCATCTGGGGAACTTGAAATAGGAACGTGTTATGATTGATTTGTCACAGGTCACAACAGAACGTCTGAACAAAATGCTGACGGCTGGCCATGAGGTCGAAAATTGCCAGCGTGTCTTGAGCAAAGTTGGTGAAAATATTGTTGCGGATGTTCTTCGCGGATGTGGGACGTTTTATCAGATGAACCACTATCCGGACGGTGACGTTTATGACCATGAAACACACGGGCAGTATTATTATCATGCCCACCGTGACGGCGAACATGGTCATTTCCACCTGTTCTTGCGCCCGAAAGGAATGCCGTCGGGGATCAAGCCGGCTGCGGTCGAAGATTTTGAAGAACCAAAAGCCAAAAATGATGCGCTCAGTCATTTAATTGCGATTTCGATGGATGAGTTCGGTCACCCGAAGGCCTTGTTTACTACAAACCGTTGGGTGACGGCGGAATATTGGTATGAGTGTGAGGATGTGATCCGCATGCTGGATCATTTTGAAATTGATCATGCCAGTCCGTCCTGGCCTGCAAATCGTTGGATGGGGGCAATGGTTCAATTGTTTTACCCGCAAATCTGCGATCTATTGCGCCTGCGCGATCATGTTGTGGCCGATTGGAAAGAACAAAACCCAAAAGAAAACGTTTTTGAATGCCGTGATCTGGATGTCACGTCTGAATTGGAATGTCATATTTCCCTTCAAATCACGGCTATTGAACAGGAATTGGAAGCCCGCAAGACTGAAAAGTGAATTAAGTCACTGTCGGATTAAAGGAACTTGGGGCATACTGTCTTTAATTCCTTTCAATTAAAAAGAAAAATGACAGTGCATGCGCCACCTTTCCAATGATGCCCCACCACGTACCGGTCCGCGAAATGACTGGAAAACGTTAAAAACGCTTCTGCCCTATCTCTGGCCTAAAAATGCGCGTGATTTGCGTATCCGGGTGGTGATTGCCTTGTTGTTTCTGGCAGCGGCAAAAGGGTTAAACGTCTCCGTTCCGATCTTTTATAAAAAAGCGGTTGATGCATTGAGCATGGACAGCACCGCCCAACTGCTTGCGGTGCCGATTATGTTACTGGTTGGCTATGGTGTGGCGCGTGTGCTTTCTCAAGCTTTCGGGGAATTGCGCGATGCGGTGTTTGCCCGTGTGGGGCAACGTGCCATTCGTGATGTTGCCCTTAAGACCTTTGAACATTTGCATAAACTGTCTTTACGATTTCATGTGCAACGCCAGACCGGGGGGCTCAGTCGATCCATTGAGCGCGGTACCAAGGGTATTGAATTTCTCTTGAATTTCATGCTGTTCAACATTTTGCCGACGTTACTGGAAATCGTGTTGGTCTGTGGCATTTTGTGGGTCATGTATGATTGGACGTTTGCGCTTGTGACGTTTGCGACCATTGCCGGGTATATCGCCTGGACCTTGATTGTGACGGAATGGCGGATCAAATATCGCCGCACCATGAATAAAAGCGATAACGAGGCCAATACCAAAGCAATTGATAGTTTGCTCAATTTCGAAACCGTCAAATATTTCACCAACGAAGACCATGAAGCGCGTCGTTATGACAGTGCGTTACGCCGGTTTGAAGAAGCCTCCATTAAATCCAAGGTCACCTTAAGCCTGCTGAATATCGGGCAGGGTGTGATTATCTCGTTGGGGTTAACCGCGGTGATGATTATGGCGGGTTACGGCGTGCAAGGCGGCACCATGACCATTGGTGATTTTGTCTTGGTCAACAGCTATCTGATCCAGCTTTATATGCCGCTGAACTTTTTGGGCTTTGTCTACCGCGAGATCAAGCAATCGCTGGCCGATATGGAACATATGTTTTCCTTGCTGGATAAAGAGGCAGAGATTGCCGACGACGTGGATGCCTGTGATTTACCTGAGGGCGGCGGGGATGTGCGTTTTGAACAGGTTTCGTTTTCTTATGATCCACGCCGGCCCATTTTAAAAAATGTCGATTTCCATGTGCCCGCGGGTAAAACAACGGCAATTGTTGGATCCAGCGGGGCGGGGAAATCGACCTTGTCACGCTTGTTGTTCCGATTTTACGATGTTTCAGATGGCGCTGTGAAAATTGATGGTGTCGATGTGCGCCAGATTAAACAAGCCGCCTTGCGCGGGGCGATCGGCATTGTGCCGCAGGACACGGTTTTGTTTAACGATACGGTCTTTTATAACATTGCATATGGCCGTCCCGGTGCGACACCGGGGGATGTGGAAGAGGCGGCCAAGCTGGCCAGTATCCATGATTTTATTATGGGACTACCTGATGGTTATAACACAATGGTGGGGGAGCGTGGCCTCAAGCTGTCCGGCGGGGAAAAACAACGGGTTGCGATTGCGCGTACAATTCTGAAACGCCCGCGCATTTTATTGTTTGATGAGGCAACATCGGCCTTGGATACCCATACGGAAAAAGAAATTCAGGTGTCGTTGCGCGATGTTTCAAGTGGATTGACGACGTTGGTCATTGCCCACCGTTTATCAACGGTAGTGGATGCCGATGAAATTCTGGTTCTGGAACAAGGCGAGATTGTTGAACGCGGCAATCATGCAAAATTATTGGACAAAGGCGGGGCATATGCCGCCATGTGGGCAAAACAGCAAGAAGCTGCCCAAGCGATGGAAACCTTGGAACAAGTGGGTGAAGATGTCGCGCCTGCCTTGAAACCAGCTTTATAGACGACCGGCTTTCAAGGCCCTGTTGATCACGGTGCGTACAATCAGCTTGTGAAAAGGCTTGATGATTGCTATGTAGATTTTACCCAAGGTGTTATGGGTATTGACCATTGTGGTCAGTCTAATGGTTTTTGGTCCTGCCCATGTCAGTGAAATTCGAAAATCTAGATGACTATCGTTTTCTCCTGTCACCAGTTGATTTTCGTTGAGCTGCAATAAGGTAAACATGCCCAGTCGTTTACCAACTTCGATTTTGTCTCTTGTGGGCAGGGGATGGGCGGATTTATCCTCATCAGGACGTGCTGTTTTAAGACCAAAAACACCGACAATGCGATTTCGTGTATTCATCAACCAAGTGACCCAATCAGGGCTATGAGCAAAGATTGCCCAATAAATTTCGGCTAAGTCCTGTTTGTGAACCGGGGTGGCTTCGTAACAATCGACGAAGGTAACACGTTCCAAGAGGTTGGCGGTTAAATCAGGGGTAACCGGAATTTCCGTAACAGCCATTTTATGCCTCGTCTTTTGACCTGTGAGAGTAAGACGTAAGCCGAGCACAACAAATGCACAAGTCTATAGGCTCTGAAAAAGACCCCCACCGAAAACAGGTGGGGGCGTGTGGGTATGATGGAGATGATCAATAGGGGTTATTGATCTGTGGCCGGATGTACGGTTGAATCGTCGGGGATGGGTTCTTCATCGCGTACATAAAAGGCCACCGGGGGCGGTGCGACAGATTCCAACCGATCGGGAGGTGAGGGCGTATCGTATCGGTTGGGATGAGGGCCATAGTAATTAACCAGTCGGGCCGCGTCCCGGTGAACAGGTTCGCTGAAACATTTGACGGAACCGAGCTGTTGATAACAATAGCGCGGTTCTTCTTCATAGACGGCTTCTTCGTACTTATCGACGTACCCGCAGGCACTCAGACTCAGAAGTCCACCTATGATCCATCCTAGTTTCAACCTTTGTAACATTTTCGATCCTCTTTTTTGATCGGGTCGTATTTTTCGACCTCTGTTAAAATGAGATTGCAAAGAGGATGCCAAAAAGAAAAGGGGCTGTTAAAAAATTAACAACCCCTTAAAATTCAAAAAGTTAACAAAAGGTTTACGAATTGACGTCCACCACAATACGGCCTTGTGTTTGGCCTTTGAGGATTTTTTTGCCTACCTCCGGCAATTCTGACAGGGTAATTTCGCTTGTCAGGGCATCCAGTTTATCCATAGGAAGTTCGTTGGTCAGGCGCTCCCATGCGGTGACGCGACGCTCAAACGGGCAGGTGGCACTGTCGATCCCTTGCAGGGTAATGCCACGCATCAGGAAGGGTAAAACGGTGGTGTGTAATTCGTTGGATGCCGCAAGACCAACAGAGGCACAACAACTCCAATATTTTAAGGTTGCGAGCACATGATGCAGGGTGGAACCACCCACATTATCAATGGCCCCGATCCAACGTTCACCACCCAAGGGACCACGTGGGCCTTCTTCCAGTTCGCTGCGTGGAACAATGGTGCTGACGCCCAGGCTTTTCAGATATGCGTGGGAGCTTTCAGACCCGGTGGACCCGGCAACTTTATAGCCCAGATTGGCAAGTATAGCGCACGCAATGGAGCCCACA
Organism: Terasakiella sp.; assembly: GCF_048267425.1. Lineage (GTDB taxonomy): Bacteria > Pseudomonadota > Alphaproteobacteria > Rhodospirillales > Terasakiellaceae > Terasakiella. The sequence continues at coordinate 152,214 of NZ_JBLWXN010000002.1, read as the reverse complement.
CCGCCGGATGCACCGGTGACCAGAACCTCGCCATCTTGATCGGGTTTCATACCGTGGTCTTCCAACGCCATGATGGATAACATGGCGGTATAACCTGCCGTTCCAATTGCCATTGCGCGTTTGGTGGAAATGGCGTCAGGCAGGGGAACCAGCCAATCGGCTTTCACGCGGGCTTTTTGGGCATATCCCCCCCAATGGATTTCCCCCACGCGCCAGCCGTTTAACACCACACGGTCACCGGGTTTGTAACGATCATCTTGTGAGGCTTCGACCGTACCGGCAAAATCAATACCGGGAACATGAGGGTATTGTTTTACCAGCTTGACCAGACCATTCATGATCAGCCCGTCTTTGAAGTTCAGTGTGGAGTAATCAACCTTAACCAGAACCTCTCCGGCAGGCAGGTCATTGTCGGAAACTTCCTTGATCGCCAGTGTCATATCTTGATCAAGCAACAGGGCATTAAATGTCATCTCTTGGACCTTTCATGGTTTGATTTGACAGAACGATACATAATGTTCGGTAGACGATCAATCTTTTCAATTTAGGAAGTGCCTTTTACAAAATATAAGTTTACTTTTAATTGTATTTAAATTTAAGATACCGCAAAAAGTGCAATTGAAGGGTTGGTTAAATGAAAAAGATTGTTTTGTTGTCTGCTGCGTTGACTTTTCTTTGGTTGCCGATCGCTTTTGCTGGCAAGGACGTGACCTTGACGGGATATGGGGATGGAACGCTACAAACCCCGACATTTGATTGCGAAGGTGACGGGGTTTATGCTTTGCCTTATCAAAAAAGTACGTTGGGTGAGGTTGGTAAGGTTCGGACGGCAAAATGCACGCTGTCACCTGGTTTTTTCATTATTAATCGGGATTTCCATTTGCAATCACGTGACGCAAATGGCGCACAACTGCAAAATATTCTTTATAAAATAAATACGACGACCGGTGCTATTGCCGGCAATGCAGTGCTTCAGCAGCAAGGGCACGTATTCAGTTTACCCGATGGGACAGAGGGCGTTATGAATTATGGCATGAGCCATGCGTCGTCCCCGATTACAAATCAAGCTTATATCTATACGGGTCCGCGCCAAAATAGCTGGATGAGCCACCTTCAAACGCAATATCCAGATTTAAAATTTGCCGATTTGGTTTTGCCCGGTTCCCATGATGCGGGCATGTATGAAATGACGCTTCAGGATACGCAGAATGCCGTTGCTCAGTTGTGCGGATCCAATGCGGTTTTGGATGCGCTTTGTAAGGCAGGGGTTAGTGTCGGGGCGCAGGCTTTGGAGAATTTCTCGATTACCCAAAAAGATGCCAGTGCGGCGCAAATGGATTTTGGCACACGTTATTTTGATTTTCGTCCTGCTTATTTAAAAACGGATACCAGTAAAACGGCGTTTCATGTGCATAATTTCATAACCGGGGCGTCTTTTGAGGATTTCTTAAAGGGTGTGGATCAGTTTTTGGTGGAAAACACGCAAGAAATTGCCGTTGTCCAGATTAAGGATTCCGGTATTCAGGACAGTACATTCCAACCGTTGAGCAAGGCAGAAGTTCAAACCTATTTGTTACAATATATCACGGCAAATGTCGGTTATGATCTTGTGGACGATATTCAACCGTATAACGATAAAACACTCAAACAAATTGCCGGATCAGGAAAGCGTTTGATCGTTCTGTATGGAAATTCAAATGTAAATGACAGTTACAGTGACGCGGCATATTCTCAGTCTTTGACAGATGCGTCTTCAATTATTGCCTCGCTTGAAAAGACATTGGCGAAGACGGGGGCTTTTCAGCTTACCATGTTGCAATTACAAGACACGGGATCGGGGGCGTTGGTTAATCATTATTTGCCTGTTATCTTGAAAAATCCAACGTCCTGGGCCAATAATTTGTTGGCATCGGGAACAGGCAATATTTTACAGGCAACCAAACCTTTGTTTGATACGCAGACCTACAGTTGGCTAACAACACCGACAGCATTAGACGCAATTGCACAGCAAACCAATATGGTTGTTTTGTTGAATGATTTTGTAGAGGTTGGTTTGAGTGCCCATGCCATTGGTTTAACGGCATATCGCTACAATCAACGTAAAACCTTGCAATAAGGGTGTGCGCAACCGTACTTTTTTGAAGCGAATCTTATGGCGGATTAGGAAAATTTAATTTCTTTGGGTAATTTCATTTCAAAGGGAACTTTATTTTCGGTTCTATCCTTCTGAAATTGGCTGAGTTTTTGCTTGATTGTCGCAAATGTATGACAGTTTCTTGACTTCTTGGTTAACTCGAAACATTGTTGCGAACAAATCATTTGAACCAAAAAGAATTCATGACCAAAGATTATCCGGCCCTTGAGGTCAACGACATCCATAAATATTTCGGCGACCTTGAAGTGTTGAAGGGAATTTCCCTGACGGCACATTATGGCGATGTGATTTCCATTATCGGTTCCAGCGGATCCGGTAAAAGTACGTTCTTGCGTTGCTTGAACTTACTGGAACGCCCGACAAAAGGCAGCATTCGCGTTGCCGGTGAAGAAATGAAATTGCACCGTGAAAAAGATGGTCAATTGGGCGCGGCCGATAAAAAACAGATCACACGTTTGCGTTCTGAAATCGGATTTGTGTTTCAGGGGTTCAATCTGTGGGCACACATGGATTTGATGGAAAATATCATCGAAGGTCCAACGCAGGTAAAAGGCGTTTCAAAAAAAGAAGCGACTGAAAAAGCAGCAGAATTGCTTAACAAAGTTGGACTTTATGATCGTCGCGGGCATTATCCGTCGCAACTTTCCGGCGGGCAACAACAACGCGCAGCCATTGCGCGCGCATTGGCGATGGAGCCTGAGTTATTGTTGTTTGATGAACCGACCTCGGCACTTGATCCGGAACTGGTCGGTGAAGTTTTGAAAGTGATGCAGATACTCGCCGAAGAGGGGCGCACCATGTTGGTGGTGACACATGAGATGGGCTTTGCCCGCGAGGTGTCCAGCCACGTGATGTATCTGCACCAAGGGCAGGTGGAAGAGTTCGGGCCGCCTAAAGAGGTTTTTGAAAATCCGAAATCCGAACGCATGAAACAGTTTATCAGCACGGAATTATAAACAAAATCCGGCTGGTTAGGGGTTTAATCAAATACATCACGGGAGATGTTTTCAATGAAGAAAATTGCATTTGCACTGGCTGCTGTTCTGGGCCTGAGCGTTTCTATGGCACATGCGGGTGATAAAATCCGCATCGGGACGGAAGGTGCTTACCCTCCGTTTAACGGGATTGATAAAGACGGCAAAGCGTTTGGTTTTGACGTTGATATCGCCAATGCCCTTTGTGCAGAAATGAAAGCGGAATGTGAAATTATCGCACCGCTGGATTGGGATTCTATCCTGATCGGTTTGAAAAAGAAAAAGTATGACGCGGTTGTGGCTTCTATGTCCATTACCGAAGAACGCAAAAAGGCAGTTGATTTTACGGAACCTTACTATTCCAACAACCTGACTTTGGTTGCTAAAAAAGGCTCCAGCGTTGATCCAGCAAATTTGGCAGGTAAAGCGGTTGGTGCACAACGTGCAACCATTGCAGCAAACTACGTGACAGATGAGCTGAAAGACGTTGACGCGAAATTGTATGATACGCAGGAAAATGCGTACCTCGACCTCGCTTCTGGCCGTATCGACCTGTTGGTTTCTGATAAATTGCCGGCTTATGACTGGTTGCGTAGCGAACAGGGCCAAGGTTTTGAATTTATTGGCGATGCGATCGATGTAAATGATAAAATCGGTATTGCTGTTCGCAAAAAAGATGATGAGCTGCGCGAAAAATTCAATGCGGCGATCAAGGCAATTGTTGCCAATGGCACATATGCAAAGATCAACGAGAAATATTTCCCGTTCTCTATCTACTAAGACCTGAAATACCGCTCCTTTCCTCTGGTTAGGGGCGGTATTTTTTTACGAAAGACGAAACATGATTGACCTGCAAGGATTTGGTCCGCAAATCGCGTTGGGTGCCTGGATGACGGTTCAGGTGGCCTTTGGCGGTTTGATCGTCGGCCTTGTCTTCGGATTGATGGGGGCGGCGGCCAAGCTGTCACCTTATGCTGTTTTACGTGGTATGGGGCAAAGCTACACCACAGTTGTGCGCGGTATCCCGGAAATCCTTGTGGTGTTGATCGTCTATTTTGGCGGGGAAGATATCGTCAACCGTATTGCCGAAAGTGTTGGATATAACGACTATATCGAGATCAACGTTTTCGTTGCCGGGGTTTGTGCCCTTGGTTTGTCATTTGGTGCTTATGCCACCGAAGTCTTTCGTGGTGCGATTCAGTCTGTCCCTGTCGGCCAGATTGAAGCAGCAGTGGCGTGCGGGATGCACTCTCACCAAATTTATTGGCGTATTACCTTGCCTCAGGCCATGCGTCTGGCAATACCGGGCTTGGGCAATTTGTTTCAGGTCTTGCTGAAAGACACCTCGCTTGTGTCGCTCATTGCTTTGCCTGAATTGATGCGAACATCACAAGCCGCCATTCAAAATACAAAAGAGCCCTTTACCTTTTATTTTATTGCCGCGCTTATTTATCTGGGGATTACGACAGTTGTTTTGGTGGGGCAGATTTATGCGGAACGCTGGGCCAATCGCGGTGTGAAGAGGGCATCGGCATGAATTGGGAAGAAATTTTTGTTGCTCTGCCCAAATTGCTGGATGGTGCCGTCTTAACGTTGGAACTGGTGTTTATCTCTTGCATTATCGGATTTGTGATTGCCATTCCGGTTGCCCTGATGCGGGCGTCACAAAACTGGTGGGTCAGTAATATACCAATTCTCTATACCTTCTTTTTCCGAGGCACACCTCTGTTGGTGCAGTTGTTTTTGTTTTATTATGGGGCCGCGCAATTTGATGCGGTTCGTGAAAGCATCTTCTGGCCTGTTTTTAAAGAGGCCTATTGGTGTGCACTCATCGTCTTTGCCTTAAATACCGGCGCTTATACCGCTGAGATTTTCCGAGGAGCCATTCAGGCCGTTCCACATGGCGAAGTGGAAGCCGGGATTGCAATCGGCATGCAGAAACACACACTATATCGCCGCATCGTTTTGCCTCGCGCAATTCGCATGGCTTTGCCTGCCTATGGTAACGAAATTATCTTGATGCTGAAAAGCTCGGCGCTGGCTTATACCATTACCTTGTTCGATCTGACCGGTGTGACGCGTACGATCATTGCGCGTAATTATCTGGCGATCGAAATGTATTTTACGGCAGGTGTGATTTATCTGCTGATGACATTCATCTTTATTCAAGTTTGGATGCGAGTGGAAAAACGCTTGCTGAGATTTCAGAATTAAAAGTTTTTATTAAAAAAGATATGCGTACTTATACGGGTGTATAGTTGATTTTTAACACCTAATGGCCAACTATCTATAAGGCGTCGACACTGCATCATAAGAAAAGCAGGTCGTACATAAAGGTCGGCAGGATGGTACCATGCTTTTTTTTGAGAATTACGCAACCGTTGAGGATGTGATTAATTTTAAACAATCAGAAACCCCCGAACATGATGGTCTTCTGAAAGTACCGATGACAGCATCGTTACTTCAACTTATTGATTATATGGCAGACCATCAGGTTGGTGTGGTTTTTTTACATGATGGCGAAGATCAGATTGTCGGTTTGATATCGGAACGTGACATCATCCGCCATATTGCGATGAATGCGTTGAAAGCGTTTGAAAAACCCATTCATATGATGGTGCGCCATAGTGTCGTGACTTGTAAGCGTCGTGATAAATTAAAGGTGGTTGCAAGCCAGATGGCGGAACAACATATTCGTCATGCTGCTATTCTCAGCGACAAAGGGGAATATATCGGAGTTGTCAGTTCCAGTGATATCGAGCTCTTTGCCGGGAAAGGGTAATATGGAAAAACTACCCTGTAAAAACACATTCGATATGACCGTCCATATTGTCGTTTCCGCTGTGAAAGAGAAATTGGCAGCAGGCATGATAACATCTGATGAGCTTGATGAGATCGAGCAAGCATTGACGGTTGAAAATTCACAGGTAGAGGCCTTTTGTCATTCTGTGCATGAACGCTGCATGAGCAAATCCAAACTGGACCTGTTGGTGCCGCCCAGAACCAATGCCTATGGCCGGATTATGGTTCAACCGTTGGAAAATTTGTTTGATAAAAGGCATCGACGTTTTTCGGAAAGACAACTGGCGAATTATTTTCATATGCTGTCTTCGATCATAGGGCGGGAAGTTTATGAAAGAAACCATGATCATATGTCTGAATTAATGCGAAATGAAATTCGTGATCATGGCAGCAATTTTGCGTGGGATGACTTCTATAACCATCCTGAAGTTGTGCGTTGCCGATTGGAGACATTAGGCGCAATTGCACAAGCCTTTGATCATTTCGATCAACGTATGAACTGGTTTATCAATGTGATGGAAGGCTCTGCCCATAACCCGGAAGATGGTGCGGGCACTCTTCAATTTACCGAACAACAGGCAAAGGCGTTTTTGTCGGCGTTATTTGCGGAATGTATGGAGATGACGCAGAACGAAAGAGAACGTCTTCAACAATATGTCGGTGAGAGGCGTCGCAAAAACATTGCGTTCCTGATTGCCCGGCTCACCCAAATGTGATTCTAAATAAAAACATGAGAGATAGCCTGTAATTATTAAACAATTTAGCAACACTTTTAAGGTGAGAGCGGTCTTAAATCAGCTTGATATCCTCTGCCGTGATTAGGGCATTGTTGCTGAACTCGGCTATTTTCGTACTTTGATAGGCTGTTTCAACGCCATCGCCATCAAAATATAAGGCCGTATGATTTTCCTCTGATGTCGAGAGGTAAAAGGACGGCCAGCCCCAATCATATGCGTTGCTTAATTTGGAATCATTCCCCTGAATTTCTAACGCAAAATCACGTAAGGGACCGTCATTAAGGCCAAATGTCCTCTCTAAACCGGAAAGTGCGATATGTAACTGATCCGTGCCGGAAATGAAATCTTCAATAATATCAAATGTATCCAGACCAGCTTCGAGAACAAAGATATCTTCGCCAGCCCCGCCCGATAGAATGTCTTTACCCAGACCGCCTGAGATTGTGTCATTACCGTCATTGCCGATGATCACATTCGGTTTTTCATCCCCATTTAAAATGTCATCGCTATTGCTGCCATTGATAACGCAATTGTTATCAACAGTGGTCCATTCTGTACCCCGATTTTCTAAATTAATTTGACGGGAATAGGCGGCGTCATCCATTTCCCAGATGGCGGCGTCACCGGCATCATTTAACCAAAGGATGTCGGATGTCCCGTCACCTGTATAATCACCATCGCCAACAATATGCCAAGAGGTATTAATGCCTCCTAGGGAATGTTCTTCAACTTTGTTGCCATATTCCATTTCCCAAATCAGGGTGCGACCATCGTCGTTGCGCCATAACACATCGGATGTGCCATCCCCGTTATAATCACCACTGTTGATCATATTCCAGGAAAGGTCATGAGTGCCCAAATTGTGATTGGAAGACATAACACCATCCTTTATCCCCCAAACCACAGTTTGACCATTGGAATCGCGCCATAAAATGTCGGATGTACCATCCCCGGTGTAATCCCCGTCGCCTATAATCTTCCAATCGGTGCCGATCGTACCAAAATCATATGTCGCGCTTTTTCCATTGCCGCCGTCCATCGCCCAAATAACAGCTTCACCATTGCGTCCGCGCCAGAAAATGTCTGCAGTGCCATCACCTGTATAATCACCGCGACCAGCAACAGACCAAGCTGTATCTACAATACCGAGTTGAATGTTCTGGGAATAAGAACCACCATCCATACCCCAGACAACGGTATTGCCGTTGTTGTGCCGCCATAGGATATCTGCGGTACCGTCGCCTGTATAATCGCCATTTCCAACAATGGACCAGTCTGTAGATACGGTTCCTAAATCAATGGTACCTGTTTGTGTCCCCTGATCCATATTCCAAATAACGATATACCCCTCGGTATTGCGCCAGACAATATCGGAAGATGAATCGTTACTGAAGTTGACTGATGTGGGCCTTGGGATGACAGGGATGTTTTTATCCCCCATTGCGGACCAATTTGTGCCGATACTTTCAAAATTAATTTGTTGAGAATAGACACCATTTTCCATTTCCCAAACAGCGACATCCCCGAGCTGATTTAACCACAAAATATCGGCTGTCCCATCCCCGGTGTAATCCCCGTCTCCGACGATATGCCAGGATGTGCTGATCGTGCCCAGAGAATGTTCGTCTGCTTTTTCACCGTTGTGCATTTCCCAAATCAGAGTTTGACCATCTTCGTCCCGCCACAGGATATCAGAAGTGCCATCCCCGTTATAATCACCACTGCCGATCATCTTCCAATCGGTATCATGTGTGCCTAAATTATGGCTGGTGGACATCACTCCATTATTTATTCCCCAAACAACGGTTTGACCGCTGCGATCTCGCCATAAAATATCGGCTGTCCCATCCCCGTTATAGTCGCCATCTCCGATGACTTTCCAATCGTTTCCTATATTGCCGAAATCATACGTTGCACTTTTTCCATTGCCGCCGTCCATGGCCCAAATAATGGCTTCACCATTGATCCCGCGCCAGAAAATATCATCGACACCATCCCCGGTATAATCCCCCCGGCCCGCAATAGACCATGTTGTATCCACAGTGCCGAGTTGTATGTTTTTACTGTAGGAACCACCGTCCATACCCCATATGACAGTATTGCCATTTTCTGCGCGCCATAAAATATCGGCTGTCCCATCACCTGTATAATCGCCATTCCCCGCAATTGCCCAATCCGTAGAAATGGTACCCATATCCATTGTACTGGTTTTTATACCAAGGTCGATATTCCAAATGACAATGTGCCCATTACTATCACGCCACATAATATCGGAAGCGGAATCTTCGCTATAGTTCATTGTCGGTAATTTAGTCATAGATTGCGGGGATTTATCACCAACGGCAGACCATCCCGTTCCAATCCGACCCAATTCGATGTCTTGAGCATGTGTGCCCGCATCCATTTCCCAGACTGTGGCATAACCGGATCCATTTAACCATAATAAGTCTGAAGTCCCGTCTCCGGTATAATCTCCTTCACCTACGAGTTTCAGATCAGCATCAATCGTGCCGAGGGAATGTTCGGCAGATTTGTCGCCATCATCTAATTCCCAAATCAGAGTTTGTCCGTCGGTTTTTCGCCATAAAATATCGGCTGTCCCATCCCCGTTATAGTCGCCATCTCCGCTCATATACCATGAACTATCCAAGGTCCCCAAAGTATGACTTGAAGACATAACGCCTTGCGTTACCCCCCAGACGACAACTTGACCACTGCTGTTGCGCCACAGAATATCGGCTGTACCGTCACCGTTATAATCACCATCTCCGATAATATTCCAGTCGGTGCTGATAGTGCCGAAGTTATATCGAGAAATATTTGTGGCGCCATTATCCAGCGCCCAGATAACCGTTTCTCCATTACTGCCACGCCAGAAAATATCTGAGGTGCCGTCCCCTGTGTAATCCCCATGACCCACAATAGACCAATCGGTACTGATCACACCCAGCGAAATGTTTTGTGAGTAGGAGCCGTTATTCATACCCCAAATAACAACTTTTCCCTCTTGAGTACGCCAAAGAATGTCAGAGGTACCGTCACCATTGAAGTCGCCGTCACCCAATATGGTCCAGTCACGCGTAAAAGTACCAATTTCGGCCTGCTTGTCGAGGGCTCCCTCCCTGTTTAGATCCCAAAGAACGGTTCGCCCATTGGTGTGGCGCCAGATAATATCAGAGGTAAAATCGCCATCGAAACTCATGTGAGATTTTTGAAGGTAGTGATATCCGTCTGCAAATTGGAGGCGTTCCATCAAATGAAGTGTATCAATACCATCACTGCCATTTCCAGCATTGTGACTGACTGTAAAGCCCGTGTCGCCTTTTGTAATCGCGTAGTCCGATTTATTACCAGAGAAAACGGCCGTATCGTACCCAGCGCCACCGATCAAAATATCGTCACCACCCCCACCGGTTAAGGTATCGTGCCCATCTGCACCGAAGAATTTATCGACACCCGATGTTCCGGTAAAGGTATCTGAGTTACTCGTCCAAACCTCGTCATAAGTAACGCTGTCCAAAACATGTGTGATTGTGTTGGATGTATGATTTTGGTTTGTAGGGTCTGTAACTTGAAGAGTGACCGTACGTGAGGTCACTGAGGTTGAAATAACCTGAATGCTGTTTAGCAGATCTTCGTAAGTTGCAAGATCTGCTTCACCGCTTAGCGTTAATATGCCTGTTTTAGGATTATAGACTTGCGTGACTGATATATCATCTGGAATAGATACGAATAAATAGTCTTGAGCCTCAGCGTCAGACAAAGTCAGGGTGGCAGATATCAAGGAGGTATTATCTACATCCTGAATTTCGTAAAGAACGGGATCTTGGTCAAATATTTTAAAGGATACTTGACTTTCCCCTGCTGTATAATCTTTCCAGACGGCAACGAAACGGCTATCGTTCAACTGAATTATATTTATGTTATTTTTATACAATCCTCCGGCGCTGCTTGCACCGCCGAAACCACTTTCGACTGTATCAATCAAGCTTGAGAATGGTTGAGGTCCAGAGTCTAGCGGAATACCGTTTTTATCAAAAAAACCATATTTTATGTTAACGTCTTGCCAGATTTGCTCCACATAGCTAATGACAAAATCACCATTGCTTAATGGCATTATTGTTGGTGTTACGCTATTGCTACTGCCTGGATCAAAATGAGCGACAGGGTCTGTAACAGCTGTGCCATCAGGTGCAAAAATTTGGGAAGAAACTTGTAAGTTATAGGGAGAAAAATCATTATCTGATTGCCAAGCAATCACAATATTTCCATCTGCAAGTTGAGCAATGTCACGATACGCAGGGTCATATGAAACTAATACTGCAATCTGTGATGTGGATATGACCTGACCGTCTGGTGCATAAATTGTCAGATTGAGATCCTGATAACCTGAGTCTGGTTGTTTTGTCGTTTCAATAACAGCATATCCCCCAGAGGATAGGAGGATCTGATCTCCATGATGGGGAACGCTATTGTTAAAGAGGGCTTCATTATTTTCCGTTCCCCCGCTGGCATCAAAACTTCTGTGGTATGTATCTTCATCTGCCGTTTGCCAAAACACCTCAAAACCACCTGCATCATTTGCTGTTATTAATGGTTCTTGAGTTCTGAGTATTGGGCTCTGGCTAATCTCAATTTCGTTGGTTGCAGGCGTCCCGTCTGAATTAAATATGCGTGCTAATAATTTTAGGTTTGTGTCGGTTCCTTCGATGGTATCGCCTTCCCAGACAATGACAAAACGACCATCGCTCAGTTCTTTAATGCCTACATAGTCTTGAAATTCAAGCGTTTGGTTATTCACCTTCTGAATACCGTCATCAACTGAAAAATTTTGAGCCTTTGGAAATATTTTTGGCTTATCATTTTCACCCAAAACAGTAATTGTTGTGGTGTGAGTTCTGGAGGTATAGCCATCATTGACGCTATAGGTGAACGTAATATTTTCGCTTTCGCCCGGACCAAGTTCATCAAAATGAAGACCGGGGTCAAATTGATAAGTACCATTGGAATTGATAATCATGTTGCCCTTTGAGGGGGCAGCTATCAATCTGAAGCTAAGGGTATCATTATCAGGGTCTGTAGCAAGCAGTGTACCGCTTAAAGTATTGCTCTCGGTTGTTTCATGTGTCTGATACTGGAAAATCGGCGCATCATTTTGGCCATTGACGGTTATTGTTGCGGTTTGAGTTGTGGTCGCAATACCATCGCTGACGCTATAGGTGAATTCAATGTTTTCACTTTCGCCCACGCCAAGTGCATCAAAAAGAAGGCCCGGGGTAAATTGATAAGTACCATTGGAATTGATGACCATGTTGCCCTTTGATGGGGCTGATACCAAACTGAAACTAAGGGTGTCATCATCAGCGTCGGATGCACTGAGTGTACCTGTTAAGATCGTATTTTCGTCAGTGGATAAACTAACTGTTTCTGCAGTAGGGGCCCTATTAGAGGCAATCTTGAATTCGGGAATTGTGTAAAGGGCGTTGTCAAATTTCAACCATTCGATATCAAATAACGTATCCGTCCATGTATCGTTTGAAATTAGAACACTGCTGTTTGCGCCATCAGATATCTGATAATTGAGGTAATTCCCTGCAAAATATGCGACATCATCTCCAGTTCCACCATAGAGATAATCGTTACCGTCGCCGCCACTTAATGTGTCATCGCCCACATTGCCGAATAGGTAATCGATACCTTCTCCACCGCTTATCGTATCATTGCCGCGACCACCACTCAGGGTATTGGATTGATCGTTCCCGATCAGAGTATCGTTGCCATCGCCGCCAAAGGCATTTTCAATGAGTGTTCCTGTTGCGATTTGTACGGACTGCCCGTCAATTGTACTTGTCGCACCTGCATTCAGGTTAATTGTCAGATCAGAGGTAATGGCGGCCGCATTCAGGGTATCTGTGCCCCCGTTCGTATCCTGAATAGAGCTACGACCTGCGCTATAGATTTGATTGAATTCTTCGGTATAAACATAAATATCATCAGCGCCTGTATTGCCATAGAAGGTTATATTGGCATCGACAAGAGTGCTGTTATTTATGCTTGTATCTTCAAATGTAAGTGTCCAGTCGCCGTAACTATCTTCACCCCAATGTTGAACAGATGTGAAATCCCATAATAGTTCGGTTTGCGTGGTGTATGCACTTGTGGACAGAATACTTTTTGTCCCATCCGGCGAGGTCAGGGAAATCACCATGTCGCGCAAGAAATAGGCTTGACCAGTAAGATCAAGAGAAATGGCAACATTCTGTATGTCGAGGTGTTGATTGACACTTAGGACAAATGAATTCGTCTGATTTGCCGTAATCTGTCCGGAGGCATGGGTGGACGTAACACTTTCTTCATTGGCGAAGGTGGATTGGAATGTCCATGTTTCTGCCATACGAATAGCGGCATGCGCATCCACCAAGCCAAATCCAACCTCGTGGCTGAAGTGCATTCCGCCGCCATTCCAGTTTCCAGCGCCATTGATATTCCATTCAGGATTGGTTTGGTCCACTTGTCGGGCTGAATAAGCTAATATTTGCTGAATATCACGATAACCCAACAAGGGATTGGCTTCATAAAGCAGCGCAATAACACCACTGACAATTGGTGCCGAAGCAGAGGTTCCACCAAATTCATTCGTATAATTGGTGTTACTATATCCTTCTGCGCCACTACGATCAGTTGTGTATACTCCTGTATATTCTGCACTACTGGGGGCGCTCACTAAAACCGCAGCCCCGGGTGTGCTGTAATAACTCGCCTCGCCATCTTGGTTAATGGCCCCAACAGCAATTGTGAAGCGCGAATTTTGTGCAAATTTATAATTTACATCGAAGCTGTATTCTTTTTCGTTACCTGCAGAATAAACGATGGATGTTCCCAATCCATCTCTGCCTTGGTCAACAGTATTTTGAAGTACTGTTTTGAGATACGATCCGGGATCATCAAAAAAACTAAAAAACCCCCAACTGTTATTGACGACATCGAAATTTTTTGATCTGACCAATATGTTTATGAGGTCTGTTGTATAGATCTCGTTAAAATTGAGGCGAAAACCAGTAATCTGACTGTCATAAGCAACGCCGACACCCCCGACACCATTGTTCTCCGCAGCAATAAGGCCAGCAACGGCCGTGCCATGAAAATCATCGGTTTCGGCCATTGCGTTCGTATCGTCGTCAGCATAATCGTAGTCACTGTAAAGAAGATAGTTATCGTTCAGATCTTCGTGGGTATAATCAATGCCATCATCAACAACGGCGACAGTGGTACCTGCACCTGTATAGTCATCCCAAACTTTTTCAACATTAATATCAATACCAACGAGACCACCAGTTTGCCCCGTATTTTTGAGGTGCCATTGCTTACTGAATTCTCCGCCAGTTGGGAGATAGTCAGAAGAGATATCTAAAGGCGAATTTTCATTTTTCTGGATTGATAGATTCTCAGAGGATTCAATGGAGGATGATGTTTGCCAGATGCTGGCAGTCTCAGAATCGGAAATAAGATTACTTTCTAAATAGGCTCTATCCGCATTTTGTTTATTGTTATTCGCCGTCATTTTTTCTTGTTCTCCCCACCTTTAAGAGAGGTATGGTTATATAATATTTTAAATAAGAAGACACCGGCGCGAATTATACTACCTATAAATGTTTTTTCAATGTGATTTGCGTCACTACCTAAATAAAAAAAACTTATTTTAGAATGGTTTGAAGGTTTTCTCTCTGGACCTTCTATATTGGTATAAGTTAAGGAGGCTCGAACTTAATCTATATGTAGAAATGATTTTTTAGCGAAAATTGATAAAATACAAAATTCTAAAACAAAAACCCGCAAACCTTTAGGGGCTGCGGGTTTATGGTGCTGATGAGTAGGATTGAACTACCGACCTCTCCCTTACCAAGGGAGTGCTCTACCACTGAGCTACATCAGCAATATACGCTCTTGCGTGGGCGGGCTTATCGCATAGGCATTCGATCCGTTCAAGTTCTTTTTTAACAAAATGTACTTTTGCTTGACCTGTTCCGGTGGATGAGGCACCAATTCGCTTATGAGTGAAGACAACAGAAATATAACGCCCCCGAAACAGGACGAAAATAAGAAGAAGCAGGAACGGCTTGCTGAAGCTTTGCGCGCGAATCTGCGACGTCGAAAAAGTCAAAGCCGGGCGCGGACACAAACGGACCAACCCAAAAAGGACGAGAGCTGAGAATCAGCTTGTGATCTTGCTGTTTTTTGTCGTCGGGGCGGTCATTATCCCCTTGAGAAGGGATTCTTTTATTTATGCGCTTGAGACTCCCGGCTCTTTCCTATAAGAACAGGCAGTATTTTTTCGTTATTTTTTGGGAGAATTCCTGCGATGGCTGTGCTGCCCGACAAGTGGATACGTGAACGCGCGCTCAAAGACGGTATGATTGAACCGTTTGTGGATGGCTTAAATCGCGATGGCGTTATTTCTTACGGGCTGTCTTCATACGGCTACGATGCCCGTGTCGCCAGCGATTTCAAAATCTTCAGCAATGTTGATTCTGCGACGGTTGATCCCAAATCTTTCGATGATGATTGCTTTGTCACACGCGATCAGGATTATGTCATCATCCCGCCAAACAGTTTTGTACTGGGCCATACGGTGGAATATTTCCGTATCCCGCGCGATACTTTGGTCATTTGTCTGGGCAAATCCACATATGCCCGTTGCGGCATTATCGTCAACGTCACGCCGCTGGAACCTGAATGGGAAGGCCATGTGACGCTGGAATTTTCAAATACAACTCCGTTACCGGCCAAGATTTATGCCAATGAAGGCGCCTGCCAGTTCATCTTTTTAAAAGCCGATGAAGTGTGCGAAACCTCTTATGCTGATCGTGCCGGAAAATATATGGGTCAACGCGGTGTGACCCTGCCTAAACTTTAAGGATATCTCATGGACAGAATTCACATTCGCGGCGGTCAACGTTTGCGAGGGTCCATTCAAATAGGCGGCGCGAAAAACGCAGCCCTTCCCCTGATGGCAGCTTCTTTATTGAGTGAAGAAACGCTGACGCTGTCAAACCTGCCGCATCTGGTCGATATTACGACCATGACGCACCTGTTGGCGGAACTGGGTGTCGAAGTCGGCATGAACGGACATGCCCCCAATGGTGGACATGTTGGTCGTGTGTTTGAACTGACCGCCCATGATGTCGGTAAAACCGTTGCGCCTTATGAAGTGGTGCGCAAGATGCGGGCTTCGGTTCTGGTGCTTGGTCCTTTATTGGCTCGTTATGGCAAGGGTAAAGTCTCTTTGCCGGGGGGCTGTGCCATTGGGACACGTCCGGTTGATGTGCATCTGGGGGCCTTGGAACAGATGGGTGCAGAGATTGAATTGAAAGAAGGTTATATTGTCGCGCATGCACCGGGTGGGTTGCATGGGGCACATATTACCTTTCCGATGGTATCCGTTGGCGCGACCGAAAACCTTTTGATGGCGGCAACCTTGGCAAAGGGCGAAACCGTTCTGTCCAATTGCGCACGCGAGCCGGAAATTACCGATCTTGCCAATTGCCTTGTCGCAATGGGCGCGCAGATTGAAGGGATTGGGACCGATACTTTGCGTGTTCAAGGCGTTGATAAACTGCATGGTGCGAAATATTCAGTCTTGCCGGATCGGATTGAAACCGGGTCTTACGCGGTGGCAGCTGCTGTAACGGGGGGGGATTTAACCCTGCTTGGAACGCGTATGGATTTGATTGAGTCCGTTGCTGACGTGATGAGAAAATGCGATGTCAATTTCGAAGAAGTTGACGGCGGTGTACGTGTCTGGTGTGATGGCCCGATCCGTGGTGTGGATGTAATGACGGAACCTTTCCCGGCTTTCCCCACTGACATGCAAGCGCAATTTATGGTGATGATGGCGGTGTCTGACGGGGCATCCATGATCACCGAGTCCATTTTTGAGAATCGTTTTATGCATGTGCCTGAGCTCAACCGAATGGGGGCTGATATCAATGTGCATGGCCGATCTGCCATTGTGCGTGGTGTCAACAAACTATCCGGTGCGCCGGTTATGGCAACTGATTTGAGGGCGTCCATGTCTTTGGTGCTGGCGGGTTTAGCCGCCGAAGGCGAGACGATTGTGAACCGGGTTTATCATCTGGATCGTGGTTATGAAGCCCTTGAACAAAAGCTGTCGGCTTGTGGTGCGATCATTGAACGTGAAAAAGGCGCTCCCGCCGAATAATTTGGAAATTGAAAGCCATGTCTGAACAAGAAAAACTGGTTATTGCCCTGCCAAAGGGGCGTATTCTCGACGAAGTGATGCCATTGGTACAACAATGCGGGATCGAGCCGGAAGCCGCCTTTTTTGATTCCAAATCACGCGCCCTGAAATTTGCGACTAATCATTCGCATATCGAGATCGTACGTGTGCGCAGCTTTGATGTGGCAACATTTGTAGCATTTGGGGCCGCACAAATCGGTGTCTGTGGCGGGGATGTTCTGCTGGAATTTGATTATCCTGAAATTTATGCCCCACTGGATTTAGGGATCGGTTATTGCCGTATTTGCGTGGCGGAGCCCAAGGATTTGTCCGATGATGACGATCCCAGCCGTTGGTCGCATGTGCGTGTCGCCACGAAATATCCAAACATCACCAGCAAATATTTTGCGCAAAAGGGGGTGCAGGCGGAATGTATCAAGCTAAATGGTGCAATGGAACTGGCGCCCAATATGGGGTTGTGTTCCCGCATTGTTGATTTGGTTTCAACCGGATCGACCTTGAAAGCCAATGGGCTGGTCGAAGTTGAGCAGATTTGCGAAATTACATCGCGTCTGGCTGTCAACCGAACAGCCTTGAAAACCCGATCTGAAGAGATCACCGACCTGATTGAAAAATTCCGCGAGGCCGTCAATGACGTTTCGTCTTGAAACCACACAAGCTGATTTTGAAGCTCAATTCACCGCACTTCTGTCTGCCAAGCGCGAAGAAGCTCCCGATGTCAACAAGATCGTTGAAGGCATTCTTGCCGATGTCAAAAAACGCGGTGACGAAGCGGTCGTTGAATATACCAACAAATTTGACCGGATGAATATTTCGGTTGGTGATTTGGCGATCGGTGCCGAAGAAATGGACCGCGAAATTGCCAAGGTGCCGGAAGATGCGCTGGCTGCATTGAAAGTTGCCTCCGACCGGATTAAGGCTTTCCACGCCAAACAATTACCCGAAGATCTGGATTACATTGATGAAGCCGGTGTACGTCTTGGATACCGTTGGAAACCGGTTCAGGCGGCGGGGTTGTATGTGCCGGGGGGGACAGCGGCTTATCCATCTTCTGTTTTGATGAATGCCATTCCAGCCAAGGTTGCCGGGGTGGACCGTCTGGTCATGGTTGTGCCGACACCGGACGGAGTTGTGAACCCGTTGGTGATGGCGGCGGCCCGTTTATCCGGCGTAGACGAGATTTACCGCATCGGTGGGGCGCAGGCCGTTGGTGCGTTGGCTTATGGGACAGAAACCATTAAACCGGTCGATATTATCGTTGGACCGGGTAATGCCTTTGTTGCGGCGGCCAAACGCCAAGTCTTTGGTACGGTTGGCATTGATATGATTGCCGGACCGAGTGAAATTTTGGTGATTGCCGATAGTAAAAACGATCCGGCATGGATGGCGGCTGATTTGTTATCACAGGCCGAACACGACACGGCGGCCCAATCCATTTTGATTACGGATGATGGGAATTATGCCCGTGCAGTTGAAGATGCCATTGAAACGCATCTTGAAACCCTGCCGCGTGCCGATATTGCAAGTGAAAGCTGGGAAGAACATGGCGCGTTGATCGTGGTTCAAAACTGGGATGAAGCGGTTGCCTTGTGTGACCGGATTGCACCGGAACACCTGGAACTTGCCATTGATGAACCGGATGTACTGGAACGCAAAATCCGCAATGCCGGTGCTGTGTTTATGGGGCGTTATACCCCCGAAGCGATTGGGGATTATGTCGCCGGTCCTAACCACGTCTTGCCGACAGCACGCAGTGCACGTTTTTCTTCCGGTCTTGGTGTGCTTAATTTTATGAAACGCAATAGCCTGATCCAATGTGACGCATCCAGCCTGAATAAAATCGGCCCGGCAGCGGTGACATTGGCAAAGCAGGAAGGATTGGATGCACACGGACTATCTGTTGCGATCCGCCTGAATGTGGAAAGATAAACAAGTTAAAATGAGCAATAGAAAATCAACTATAATTTAGGTTATTAAACCTTTAAATGTATTTGATCGTCCCTATATACTGATTAAATTGAGATCGGTTCTAGGGAGTGGAAAATGTTGTCTCATATGCGCTTACGGACCAAGCTTGTCTTGAGCTTCATGGTCGTGCTTGTCCTCATGGTTGTAACATCAGGGTTGGCCTATAAACAATTTATGACAGTCGCACATGAAGTGGTTGAATATGCCCATGTTGTTAAAGGGGCTTCCAAAGCAAGCGACATTGAAGCACGTTTTCTCAAACTTCGAGCGCATGCCCGTGAATATGCCGTTACGGGGGATACAGAAGAAGGCGAACAGGTTGAACAAATCGGCACGGTTTTAGTCGATGATTTGAAAGACGCGCTGTCTCAAATTCAAGACCCAGAACGCCAGACTTTGCTTAAGGGAATGCTTGTCGATGCTCAGAAATATATGAGCGACTTTGCCTCCATTAAGAAACTGGATGAGGAATACCGCAACCTGGTTCGTAACGACATGATGCCGAAAGGTCTGCAAATGTCGACAGAACTTGATGGTATTCTTAAAGAAATTATTGGCAACGATAAAAACGAAATCCGTGCTCATATCGAAAATGCGATTAAACATACACTCATGGCACGGCTTTATTCCAACCTGCTGATTGGCAATAAAGATGTGACGGTTGGGGATAAGGTGAGAGAAGAATTTTTACAGCTTCATCAATCCGTGAAAGAATTACGTGCGGTTGCCCGCAATGCGGAAGATATTGACTTGGCAAATCGGATTGACCAATTGGCGACCAGTTATGAACAGACTTTGAATCAGGTTATCGAAGAAACTTCGGAAATTCATCATCTTGTTGATGGTGAAATGAAGGGGTTTGCCCTTGAACTTGTTGCAGATGCAGAAAAGCTGCAGGTTTTAGCCGCCGAAGATGAAAGTCGAATTTCGTCTGCAACCCTTGCCAATATTGAACTGGGCGAACGTGAGCTGATTATTGTCGGTCTGTCGTCGTTTGTTTTGGGGTTGGGGGTGGCTTGGTGGTTGGGCGGGACACTGGCCAAACCTATTCAAGCCATGACCAATGTAATGCATACTTTGGCCAATAATGATTTGAATGTGCATGTCCCTTATACCGAAAATCGTGATGAATTGGGGGATATGGCGTCCTCTGTAGAGCATTTTAAAGAGGCAATGGCGGACGTGCAACGCATGGAAAAACGCCAACAGGAAGATAAGCTAAAAGCCGAAGCCCAACGCCGCGTTGCCATGATCCAGATGGCTGATATTTTTGAAAGCAGTGTTGGCAAGGTTGTTGAGGCTGTGACCTCTGCCGCAACCCAGCTTCAGGCGTCCGCTGGACAAATGGCGCACACAGCCAAACAGACCAGCGAGCAAGCAACCAACGTTTCTGCCGCGACGGAAGAGGCTTCCGCAAATGTACAGACTGTGGCCTCCGCCTCAGAAGAACTGGCAAGCGCGAATAGCGAAATTGGACGCAATATGCAGAACTCGGCCCGCGTGACGGCAGATGCCGCCTATAAAGCACAAGAAACACATGAAACGGTTATTTCGATGGTGGATGAAGTCAGGCGCATCACCAGCTTTGCAGAACTCATCAGCCAAATCGCAGACCAAACCAATATGCTGGCGCTAAACGCCACTATTGAATCTGCCCGCGCAGGCGAAGCTGGCAAAGGTTTTGCCGTTGTCGCCAGCGAAGTGAAATTGCTTGCACAGCAAACGGCAGAGGCGACAGAAGAGATCGTAAATCAAATCCGCCAAGTCAATGTGGTCACGCAACGCGCAGCACGGGAAATGGAAAACATCAGCCAATGTATCGGTGAGGCCGATAAACTGAGCAATTCGGTTGCCAGCACAATTGAAGAACAGGTTGCCGCCACGGCTGAAATTGCCCGCAGTGTGGAACAAGCCGCACAGGGAACGCAAATGGTTGCGAACAATATTACAATGGTGGAACAAGCCTCCGGTGAGACAGGCTTGGCCGCACAGGAAATCGCGCTCTCATCTCAGGAATTGTCAAAACAGGCAGAATTCCTGCGTGCAGAAGTCGGCAAGTTTCTGGAAAATATTCGTGCGAGCAACGAAAATAAGCAATTCCTTGCATGGTGTGATGATTTTTCATGTGATATCAAAGTGATAGATGATCATCATAAAACATTTTTTCAGGAAATTAACTATTACCATGCCCGTATGCTGGATGGTATTACGGCGCAAGAAGTGGATGCTTCTTTAAATCGTATCCTGATTTCGTTTGAAGAGCACTTGCGCGAAGAAGAAAGCGAAATGCGTCAGGCGCAATATCCTCAGGTCGAACCTCATTGTGCAGCACATAACGAAATCATGGCAAAATTAAACCAGATCGCACAACAACATTTTGACGGAGATGATATTAGTCTGGACTTCTTTGACGCCCTGGCCAGTTGGCTGCGCGAGCATACCTCAAAAGAGGATCGGGACTTCGCGCAGTATCTTAAAGAGGAACGTCCAGATTTCATCCTTCAATTGGAAGCTGCTTGAAAATATGAAACCTTAGAACGTTTCAATTGAGATGCATATGACGGATTGTGCAATGTGCGCCTTTATGCTTTTATACCCTTTCTAACACAAAGAAGTCTTTGAGGGGGATGGGCAAAGGTGCATCATTTACAAAAAATTGCCAATATTCAGATTGAAGAATTGGACGGTATCCGCCTGAAACCGGAAGTGGAGCATGAACGCAAAGTTGCCGTTTTCGATTTGCTCGAGGAAAACTATTTCGCCCCGGTTGGTGATGAAATTGGCCCTTATGATGTGAAGCTGTCGATTGAAGACGGAAAACGTCTTGTGCTGGATGTCGCCAAAGAAGGCGAAACGGATTATTTTACGCAAATCAAAGTCCCCCTGATGCCGGTGCGTAAAATCGTCAAAGATTATTTTCTGGTGTGTGATAGTTATTTCAAAGCGATTAAAACGGCTTCCCCCGCCCAGATCGAAGCCATTGATATGGGGCGGCGTGGTTTACATAACGAAGGATCAACCATTTTGCGCGATCGGCTGGAAGAAAAGGTTCATGTGGACCACGATACAGCCCGTCGCCTTTTTACCCTTGTCTGTGTTCTCCATATTCGCCAGTGAGGATAAGGGGTGAGTGAACTGCCTTCTGCCATCTTATTTTGTTGTACGATGAATGCCATTCGCTCCCCTATGGCGGAAGGCATTATGAAACTGCTGCATGGGCGACAGATTTATGTCGATTCCTGCGGCGTACGATTAGGGCAAGAACTGGACGGTTTTGTCATGGAGGTGATGGACGAGATCGGTATCGATATGTCCAAGCATAAACCAAAGACATTTGATCAACTTGAAGACAGTTTTTATGACCGCATTATAACCTTATCGCCTGAAGCCCATCACCACGCCTTGGAAATGGCGGCCTATATGGATTGCGATGTCACCTTGTGGAATACGTTTGATCCCAGTCTGGAAACGGGCAGTCGGGAACAACGTCTTGAGGCATATCGTACTGTACGAGACCAGTTAATGACGCAGATTAAACGTGCTTTTCCGCGTCACGGTATGGTGGATGTTTAACGCATAATGCACGATAGAGGTGTGTTTTTATCTTGTTTCCTTTGTTTTCTATACATCAATAGGCCGTCTTGATATAACACGCAGCAGGATTAATTTTTTTGAGCGGATTGATGAAAGAAAATAAACTGCGCTTTATTCTGGTGCTGGCTGTCCTGATGGTATTCGGCTTTATGGTGACAAGCCTGACCAGTTATTTTGCTGCTCATAATTCGCTGTCCAAACAGATTTCCGAAACGGCACTACCGCTGACCAGTGACAATGTTTATTCTGAAATCCAGAATGACCTTCTGAAACCGATTTTCATTTCATCTTTGATGGCGCAAGACACGTTCGTGCGTGACTGGACCATTCAGGGGGAAGAAGAACCGCATCGTTTGGTGCGATACCTTGCGGAAATCCAAAAACGATATAAAGCCGTTACTGCCTTTTTTGTTTCTGAAAAGACCAAGCGCTATTACCATCCGACAGGCGTGATCAAAACACTCAGTCCTCAAGATGATATTGATGAATGGTATTATCATTTCCGCGATAGTGGAGAGGAATACGAGGTCAATGTTGATGCCGATACCGCAAATCCGGGCAAAATGACGATTTTCATCAATTATCGTGTTTTTGACTATGCGGGTAATTACATCGGGGCAACCGGTGTGGGGTTGAGTGTCAACAAAGTTCAGGAACTGATCCGTATTTATCAGGAACGCTATGGTCGCCGGGTTCTGTTTGTGGACCGCCAAGGTCAGGTTATGATGGCGTCGGAGCAATATCGCGGCGGATCCATTCGCAATACACCGGGCCTGGAAAAGATCGCCACGCAAATTCTGGCGGTTCCCAGTGGGACATATCAATATGAACGCGATGGTAAAACGGTTCACCTGAACGCACGCTTGGTTCCTGAATTTCAATGGTACTTGCTGGTTGAACAAGAAGAAAAAACCGTCGAAGGCGAAATTACCAATAATCTTATCAGTAACTTAGCCGTTAGCTTGGCGATTTGCATCATCGTTATCAGTCTTGCGCATATGACCATCTCGCGCTACCAGAGACGTCTGGAAGATATGGCGATGAACGACAAACTGACGAATGTTTCCAACAGACATATGTTTGATGCTGTTTTCGATCAGGTCGAACGCACATCCAAACGGCAAAATCATCCTGTTTCGTTGGTGATGGTGGATATTGACCAGTTTAAGTCTATTAACGATACCTATGGGCATTGGGCGGGCGATAAGGTCATTGTTACAATTGCCTCTATTTTAAAAGAGCGCCTGCGCGACTCCGACAGTATTTTTCGCTGGGGTGGGGAGGAGTTTCTCATTCTCTTACCCGATTGCAGTCTGGAACGTGCTGTTGGGATTGCAGAAGACTTGCGCCGTGCAATTGCGGCTTCGACAGTGCGCGCAGATAGTGAAAATATAGTCGTCACAGCAAGTTTTGGCGTGGCTGAACAAGGCGTAAACGAAGATTCACAAGCGGTGATGAAACGGGTTGATTGTGCGCTTTATGAGGCGAAAGATGCGGGCCGCAACATGGTTGTACGGGCTTAATTTGTGTGAATTCAAACACATCTGATCAGGGAACCTGAGTGGTTTCGTAAAAAAGTCTTGACCTGAACCCGATTCCTGAGCATTTTCCCCACCAACTAGCTAGTCTTAATTAAAAGGATATATCCGTGGCCAAAGAGGACATGATTGAATTTCAGGGCGTTGTGACAGAACTTCTCCCCAATGCTATGTTTCGTGTGAAGCTGGAAAACGACCACGAAATTTTGGCACATACTTCCGGTAAAATGCGCAAGAACCGCATCCGCGTTCTGGCAGGTGACAAGGTGACTGTTGAAATGACACCTTACGATCTGACCAAAGGTCGCATTACTTTCCGTTTCAAATAAGATTTCGGGTTTTAGACATTGCGTCTTGTCTTGGCTTCCGCCTCGCCCCGACGGGTTGATCTTCTGGCTCAAATCGGCATTATAGCCGATCAGGTGGACCCTGCCCATATTGATGAAACTCCGTTAAAAAACGAGTTGCCCCGCCAACTTGCCCTGCGTCTCGCTGTGGGCAAAGCGCAGGCCGTTTATGCTCACCACGAGGGCAGCCTTGTGGTGGGGGCTGATACCGTTGTCGGGGTCGGGCGACGCAGTCTGCCCAAAGCTGCCGATGCAGATGAAGCGCGGCGTTATCTCTCCTTGTTATCCGGGCGGCGCCATCATGTTTATGGGGGACTGTGCGTTGTCGATACAAAGGGAACGCTCCATACGCGCCTGATTGACACAGCCGTTAAATTTAAGCGACTGAGTGTCGAAGAGATTGACGATTATATCGCCAGTGGCGAATGGGAAGGCAAGGCCGGTGCTTATGCCATCCAAGGGCGTGGCGGGGCTTTTGTTGAAAAAATCATCGGTTCCTATACCAACGTTGTCGGTTTATCTTTATATGAAACCAACAATATCTTAAATGGATTGGGCTATCGTTCTGTGAAAGGATAAGACGATGTACAGGTTGGCCATCGATCAAATCCCCGCAGAAACCCGCGTTGCAATCCTTAATGATGACGATCTCGTCTCCTTGCATATTGAGCGCAAAGGCCTCAGCCAACATGCGCCTGTTCAGGCCGGCAATATCTATTGGGGACGTGTGGTCAATGTTGTTCCCAGCCTGCAAGCGGCCTTTGTTGATTTTGGTGGCAAAGAAAACGGCTTCCTGCCAGCGAAGTCTCTGGGGTGTGACGATATCGCCAAGGCGGTTCAGAACGGGCAATATGTGTGCGTTCAAGTCAAAAAAGAACCCAGCGAAGATAAGGGTGCATTGCTGAGTGCAAAGATTGAGCTCAACGCTCAAGATTGTATTTTGACCCCCCTCCATCCCGGTATTAATGTCTCGCGAAAATTCACAAATTCAGACCAACGCCACGCGATGCAAGAAACTTTGCGAAATGGTCTGGCACCGGATTGTGGCTTGATTGTACGCACCAGTGCGCAAGGTTTAACAGCAGAGCAGGTTCTGATGCAGGCAAAACAGCTGCAAAAAATCTGGCAGGATATGCTGCAATTACGCGCCAAACATCCCGTGTTGCTTTATGCTCAGACCGACTTTATTGAACAGGTCTGGCAACGTTATGCGTCGGTCTCCTTTGAGGAAATCATCATCGAAGGCATGGAAGCCTTTCGTGTATTGAAACACTTCACCGCAGACGCACAGCTCTATAGCGATAGCCAAGCGTTATTTGAACGCCTTGGCATTGAAGAACAGATCGAACAGGCGCTTGCGACAGAGGTTCCTTTGGTCGGGGGCGGGAGTATTGTGATTGAACGTACAAAAGCCCTGATCGCGATTGATGTGAATATGGGAACGCGTACAGATCAGTATGACGATGACGGCAATCGATTGCAGCTCAATCTGATGGCGTTGGATGCGATAAAACAGCAAATGGAATTGCGTAATCTGAGCGGTCAGATCTTTATAGATTTTGTACGTCTGAAATCAATAAAGGCCCGCAATCGTTTGAATGAAGCCTGTAAAACCGTTTTTGCGCAGGATAAACGTTGCCAGTTACATGGGTTTACACGTTTGGGCTTGGTGGAAGTGTCGCGGGCGCGTAACGGTTATGGCTTGGATGAACTCTACAACGATCCTTTAAGTACGGCGCTTGCTCTGGTGCGACAGTTGGCTTATCTACGGGGGCGTAAACGTATTTTAATGGGCGCGCGCCTGTTTAGACTATGGCGTGAACCGGTGCTGAAAGACAGTCTGGATTGGTTGGAACAACGTCTTGGCTATCGCATTGACTATATAGAAAATGATCGTTTGGCACCGCTGAGTTACAAAATTGAAGAGTAGAAAAATGACTGATAAAAAAAGAGTGGAATCCTTACCGCTGACGAAAACGGGTCTTTGTCCGAATTGCAATAAGCCAAGCGATGTCAAATACCGCCCGTTTTGTTCAAAACGCTGCGCCGATGTGGATTTGGGGCAATGGTTAAATGAGGGCTACCGCATTGAATCAGAAGAAGAAAATAACTTTGATGACGAGGATGTTGTCTAAGCAGGCAGCGATAAGTTTTTTTTCTGTCACATGGATGCATTTTTTTTGAAAAAGACACTAGACAGAAGCGCAACCCTGCTCTATAACCCCTCCCACGCAGCACAGAGCCGACGCTGCGAAACATACGGTAAGCCCGGGTAGCTCAGTCGGTAGAGCAGCGGATTGAAAATCCGCGTGTCGGTGGTTCAAGTCCGCCCCCGGGCACCATTTTCCAAGACTTAGCGGATCGGCTAGGTCTTTTTTATTGCCATATAATAGATGGCAATTTGACCGACAGGTTCCCTAAATGCAGACATTCAAACTGACGCCCAAGCCGCAAAGCGATTATCGCCTTGAAATCAAGGAGCTGAAATATCGCTGCAAGCTGGAAACTCACGGCTATCGCCTTGATAAAGTCGTTTATGGCTTTTCAGAAAAGCTGGCAAACCTTGTGAAGATGCACGATGCGGGCTTTAATATCGAAGAAGTGCCTTTTGTGGAGGCTCAACGTGATCTGGTGAAAGCCCTTGTGGAACGTGGTCGCGCCAAATCCAAAATTGACCACCTGCTGCACGCTCAAGAATTTGACGGTGCAGACAATGCAGATGACGTCAACAAGACGAAAATGAAGCTCAATGAGCTCAACAACAAAATTCAGGACGCCAAAACGGCCCTTGGCATCACCGGCACCGTGAAGCTCCTGAAATTCTAATTCCTTTATTATTGAAAGCAAACGCGATGACCAAACTCGCCCCCAAAGTCCGCCCAGACATCTCCGACTGGACAGCCACCGACCTTAAAAGCTGGCGTGAAAAACACGGCTTCGACCAAGTGCAAGCCGCAGCCGCCATTGGCATTGGTCGTCAGACATGGCTGAAGATGGAAACAGGTAAGAAGGCCGTTGATCTGGTCTATTATCTGGCCTGTGTTGGATATGATGCGGGGCAGGGGAAGTAGGGCTTAGTGGTGCTTGCTCTCATGCGATCCATTTATATCGCCAAAATACCGTTCTCTTTTATCTCAATCAATGAGTCCTGAGCCAGAATGGGAGGCACCAACCTTTTAAATCAAAGTTTGGTGCCTTTAATCTACGGCTTGCCAATGAGATGACTTGTTATCGCGAAAACCTAAACATTGACTGAACAGTCTGGTGTCCAACAAGTTGGTGTAACATACCTGCCCCAGCGTGAATTCCTAGATAACCCCACATCAGCGGGCCGAAGGCTTCGTGAATTTCTTTGATGTCATGAAGCCAGCCGGTCATTTTCTGGCTCGGATCGGCATAAATGAGAATGATAGTGCCTGAAATGGCTAGGACCGTGCCAGTCATCAATCCCAATCCCTGTATGGAACCTGCAAGGGGTGACGGCTTATCCGTTGTCGGCAGTTTGAAGCGAAACAGGTAGGTGATATATTTAACGATATCGGTCTTCAAAGCCAACAGGCGCGCTTTTGAGAACCATGGGAATAGATGTCCGAGTGACACAGGCCCTTTGCGAATAAAGGTCCAGATCCAGTTTAAAATCAAAATGCCTAACAAAAAGGCGCCCAGATATTCATGTGCATTGTAAAAAATGTTAGCATCCCTGCCGGGTTTGGGATGAACCATAACCAATGTCAACAGCATTTGAGTCGTGATGCCAAAAGCAATCAACATATGGAAAAGACGGGTTAATCGATCATATTGCATTTTAGAATCTCCGATTAGAAAGTCAGGATCAGGCCGCAAGTCCTTTACGGCCTGATCTATGAATGATTAGCGAAAGAAGGCTTTCCATTGCGACAGCACTTCGCCTGTCTGGGCATCCAGAGTAATTTCCTTTTTGTGACCGTTTTGGTCTCTGATTTCGGCCTCGTAATAGCCTTTCTCAAACTCAATTTCTTCGATGGATGTATAGCCTTGTTCAGCTAGGATATTGAGTGCCTGATCGAGCGTGACCTTCGACGGGACGCTTGCATATTCGGCATTGTGTTTCTTGTTTTTCTTCTCCAGAACCTTCACGGCTTGAGATTCCGGGATGATAGCAAGCTTAACGCGTTCTCCGTTTGCATCTCGGACCTTGACTTTAAAGAAGCCATACTCGTTTTCAATTTCGTAAATGTCGCCATATCCTTCCTTTTGAACGAGCTCAATGACACTTTTAAAAGAAGTTAGGTTATCGTTTTTGACCGTAGTGACTTTATCGGATGAATAAGCCTGAGTGCTCAGAGCGGCCAGAGCGAGTGCAGCGATCATGGAATTGCGGATCATCGGTTTCATGGTGTGTTTCCTTCAATTGTGTGAAAACAGGGCTGGTTTTGTTGTGCCGTGTCTCATGTGGTGAATGTCGATGAAGGGCACTCTACATGATCTTACCTTGCGTCAGACTGAAGCACATTTTAAGCTGGCGTTAAGGTTCAAAACTGTATGTTGTTAAGGAACTCTTTGGTCTTAATCGCAAATTTGAGAAGACAATGAAAATTTTGCTTTATCCGCTTGTTTTATTGGCATTTTTTGCTGTCTTGTCTGTTGCGCAAGCGGACGATGACAGACAAACTGCAAGAGAATTGTTACAATCCGGACAAATCGTTTCCATCGATGCCTTGCTAAAAAAAGTGCAATCTGAGTTTCCCGGGCATATCCTTAAAATCAAACTGGATGATGAAGATGATGCGCAATCGGGATGGGTTTATGAAACCAAGATTTTGCGTGATGATGGCGTTGTCATGGAAATAGAATATGACGCCAAATCCCTTGAGATTGTAAAAGTCGAAGAGGGAAAAAGAAAAAAAGATCATCATAAGTAAGTCACCAAGGGGGAAATGATGAAAATTCTTGTGATCGAAGATGATCAGGAGATTGCGCGGCAGGTCAGTTCGGCCCTTCGTGATGTCGGCTATGCGGTTGACAATGCCTATGATGGGGAAGAAGGGCACTTTCTGGGCGATACGGAATCCTATGACGCCATTATTCTGGATCTGGGCTTGCCTGTGATGAGCG
This sequence comes from Terasakiella sp., assembly GCF_048267425.1. Taxonomy (GTDB): domain Bacteria; phylum Pseudomonadota; class Alphaproteobacteria; order Rhodospirillales; family Terasakiellaceae; genus Terasakiella. The sequence goes on along the minus strand of NZ_JBLWXN010000002.1, from coordinate 122,747 downwards.
GCCTTAGCGTTCTTGAAAGCTGGAGAAAATCTGGTCAAACAATGCCTGTCCTTATTTTATCAGCCCGCGATACCTGGCGTGAAAAAGTAACCGGCCTCAGAACCGGTGCAGATGACTATCTTGCCAAACCATTTGAAATGGAAGAGATGTTGGCACGGGTGGAAGCTCTGGTGCGTCGGGGGGCGGGACAAAGCAATCCGGTTCTTGTCTGCGGGGATATCAAGCTGGATACGACAACACAGAAAGCCTTCCTTAAAAATGAAACCCTGTCGCTTACATCCATGGAATATCGCTTGTTGTCCTATTTCATGCATCATCCAGAAGCCGTGATTTCAAAAACAGAATTGAGCGAACATCTGTATGAATATGACGCTGACAAGGATTCAAATACCATTGAGGTTTTGATCAACAAGTTGCGAAACAAGCTGGGGGCAACCTGTATTCGGACATACCGGGGCAGGGGATATCAGTTAACGGCGAATGAATGATGTTTAAATCGTCCTTACAGCTCCGTCTCATTCTCTCTTCCCTGATCTGGACGGTTGCCAGTCTGGTTCTGACAGGGCTTCTGATCGTATCGCTTTTTAAGGGGCATATTGAAAAACGCTTTGATGGCCAGCTGAGTGATCACCTTGAAGAGCTTGTTGCGGCCAGTGAAATTTCACCAAACGGGCGGCTGGGTTTAACATGGTCGCCGTCAGACCCTCGTTTTAACAGGCCACATTCTGGATGGTATTGGGAAATACAGGAAAATGGATCAGTGATTCATCAATCCAATTCATTGTTAATGGCGACAGTCTTTCCCAAGGGGCAGGAAACGGATACTTTTATTCAAACGAATGGGCCGTCCGGTCAGGCAATACGGCTTTATAGCCGTCAAATCGCCTTTCCCAGAAGTGCGGACAGTTTTGTTTTCGTTGTGGCCGGACCTGTCAGCGACATGGAAGACGATATCCGCACCTTTTCGGGGAATGTTATCCTCGTTTTGTCGGTTTTAAGCTGTGTATTGCTGGGCATGATTGTTTTACAGATCAAGTATGGACTGTTGCCACTAAAACGCCTTACTCAATCATTATCCCAGATCCGTTCCGGTGATCTGGAAAAAATGCCCACTGATTTTCCTTTGGAAGTTCAGCCTCTGGCTACAGAATTGAACACCTTGCTGGAATATAATTTCACCTTGCTGGAACGTGCCCGAACCCAAGTTGGCAATCTTGCCCATTCCCTAAAAAATCCAATTGCCGTTTTGATGAATGAGGCAAAAGATGTTCCCGGCGAGAAAGGCAATCTGATACGCCAACATCTCAACAGCGCGACGGATAGCATCACACGTTATCTGGACAAGGCACGTATTGCGGGTTCATCCAGCCTGTTGGGCACAAAAACGGACCTTGGGGAGGTTGCGGCAGACATCAAGTTCTCACTGGAAAAGTTGTTTAATCAGTCGAGCCTTGAGATCAACCTGTCGGGCATGGAAGGCTTAATGGTGCGCGCAGACCCGCAGGATATGGAAGAACTGTTTGGCAACCTTATGGAAAATGCTTGTAAATGGGCCAAACGCCGGATTTCCATTTCCGGTACATCTCAGGATGGGCTGATCCTTATACAGATTGAGGATGACGGCCCCGGTGTCCCCTTTGAACATATGAATGACCTTGTGAAGAGGGGCCTGCGGCTGGATGAAACAAAACCGGGCACAGGGCTTGGTTTGCATATCGCCTCAGAAATCGCAGAGCTTTACGGCGGGCAGCTGGATTTCTTCACCTCCAACCTCGGTGGATTGGGGATTAAAATCACGCTGCCACAAGCTTTGTAACTTAGAGAAACAAGCCGAACAGATAAACCAAAGCCAGCCCAGCCAAGATATAATCAATGCGTTTCAGGCCATGCGGTGATTTGGAACGTTCACGGGTTTTTATTTGTTGGGGGGAACGGTTGTTGATCTCGGTCGCGTGTGTAAAAGCGTATTTCATAATGGTCTCCAATCGAAACGGGTGTTGTTAAACTGCACTTTGTCTGTGCCGTTCGTCTTTCATTTAAAGACATTACAACAAGCTACCTTTCGAAGGGCTGAAGGCCTTTTTAATGTTTGCTTAAGGTTGGGGAGATCCTAAGATAAAGTTGGTTCGCTTTTGGTGAACCTTTTGCGTTCAATTTTTGCCCTCTAAATCAGGAAATGGCGAATAGCATAATCGCCACCGTTAAGCGGCTCACATTCTATAGAAAGCAAAACACATGACCAAACTCGCCCCCCCCCAAAAAAAAGTCCGCCCAGATATCTCTGACGGGAGCGCTGCCACCATCGGCATCGGCCGCCAGACATGGCTGAAGATGGAAAGCGGCAAAAAGGCCGTTGATTTGGTCTATGATCTGACTTGTGTCGGCTATGATGCGGGGCAGGGGGAATAAACTTCTGATCTGTGTTCTCGTAGTAGATTTTCAAAGGCGCCATGCCGGCGCCTTTTTTAAAGTGGGAAAGGCCTCGTGACTCAGTTTTATGTTGTGGAGAAAGATAATTTCGAGGCTGACCTCGGATTACGCCTTTTATGAGCTTTAAAACGATAGATGAAATTTCTGGCATCAAGCGGCAAAAAAATAGAAAAGGAAGCTGTTTCCAACTTCCTTTCAGTTCTTTTCAAACCGGAATACCACCTCATATCTCAGTCACTTCCAGAGCCATCAGAATGTTCTGACGAACTAAAATCACCGATTGAGCTTTCATTTTGACCGGATTTATCAGGTGTGGACCAAAATGCTTTGATCAAAAATAGTCCCATCAAGATCAAGCCGATTATTGCCCAGATGCTCATCAAACAACCTCATACATGCATTGGGTTTCAATTTAACTGATCATCATTTTTTTGGGAATATGTCATATGATGATTTTAGGTGTAGTTATAAGGTTCCACCCCATATTACGCCCAAACCTGCCTGCATCCCCCAAGCATATCCAGAACCTTCTCGGACTTTCATTCCTGCGCGCCAGTGACTTTTAAATTGTGATCAAAAAGGTCTGGCTGCTTATCATTTTGTTAATTGCTTGTTTGTAATATGGAAATGATTATTTCGTTTTTGATGAAAGGGTTATAAAATGCAGGATGCTCAACTTGGTCGCATCAAATTGAAAATGGACAAGACAATTCGTGAAATTAATCAAGTTGTCATAAATCCTGAAATCCCCGAGTTATCATCAGAAGATTTGGAACCTGTTTTTCGTCTTGTGGCAAAATGCAGAGCCGCTTACCTTAAACAGCTTTTTCACGTAACCCTTGCTGCAAAAAAAGGGCTGCCGGACAACGGGCAAATTCAAGAATTAGCTGATTTGCGAAATACATATGAAGAAACCTTGAAAGCAACTCAAGCTTTGGAAACAGCTATTGAGCGCGGGTATCTTGATATGAAGAATGTCTAATCTTAAATATAGCGATTTCTTCCGAGCTCAGCCGCACTCTTTGACGTGACTTGCAAGTGATCCCTAGTGAAAAAGGGCAGAGACCAGATATTCGCCATAATGTAAGGCGGGATGGTCGTCGGGTTTTAGGAATTGGGATTTGAATTGATCGGTGCCGTCCAAGGCCAGCAGGTCGCAGTTTTGTTTTTCCAGAAACGCTTTCATGTTGCCTTTTTCCATATCCCATTTGATCGGCTCCCCGATCATGTTCAGGTAGATTTGCAGAAGTTTTCGGGTGTTGTTGTCCGCGCTGTCTTGGGGTTCAAGGGCGGTGAACAGGAAGCGGGTTCCGCTGCCGCTTAGGGTGCGGATTGCGTTAAACATATGGGTGATTTCGTCATCACTCAGGTACATGGTTACGCCTTCACAGATATAAAGTGTCGGGATGTCTGTTTGAAAGGCTTTGAAGGCGGCAAGGCGGTCTTCGAGATTTTGATGGGTGAAATCGATGCTGAGGTAGTGCAGATTGCTTTGTTCGGCCTCTTTTAAGGCTTGTGCCTTAAACTGCTGAGTATCGGGATGGTCAATTTCAATAAAGGAGACATCCGGGTTTTCTTTTGCCAGTCGCAGGGCGAGACTGTCAAAACCGGCGCCAAGACACACGACTTGTTTAATACCGTCTACAAGAGCTTTTCGCGTATGTGTTTCTATGGCAAGTTTACGCAAGGCATAATGCAGGGTAATGCCGGGTAATAAAAGATATTCGCGCAGTTTGACGCCTAGGGTAAAGCCCGGTTTATTGATTTGTGCCAGTCGCTTTTGACCTTCTGGTGAGTGGGACAGGATTTTTTCGCCGAGCTCTATCGCCTCCGGTGAAATGAGATAATGATGAGGTGTGCGCCGGGCGATATACATAATGCCTTGCAGAACTGTATAGGCCGTGATGCTGGCTTTATTCTCTTTCATTGATCAATCTTTCTCGATAAAGGTGATGGCATGTTTGCTGCGTTTGATGAGATTCTGCGCTTCGAGTTTCGCAAGATGCGTTTCAGCTTCTTCCGGTGTGGCAAGGGCCATAGAGGCGAAATCGGTCGTTGAGACTTTGGCAATGCGCTGATTTGGATTTTTCGGGTCAATCACGGCGTTTTGGCGTAAGTTCTTGGTGAAATACACCATGCGTTCTTCCAGTGTAGCATGGGCATAGAGCAAGGCACGTTCGTCGGCAGAACGCAGGCGTTTTGATAAAATCTCCATCAAATCGCGCAGATAGGTGGCGTTTTCCTGAATCTTTTGCCAAAAGGTTTCCCGGTCAATCACCAACAGTTCGGTGTTGCCAATGGTGGTTGCGCTGGCTGAACGAGGTGCCTCATCAATCAATGACAATTCACCAAACATATCGCCGGGACCGAGTTTCGCCAACGAGAGCAGCTCGGCATTTTCTTTATAACGGCACGCAATATCGACCCCGCCTTTGGTGATGAGGTAGGCTTTGTCGCCGTAACTGTCTTGTTCAAAAATCGTTGTGGCGCCATCCAAAAGGTACCATCGAAAACAGCCGCTGAAATGGTCCAGCAGTGTTTTTTGTTCCGCCAGCATATTGAAAGCCCAGTTGTACATATTGACCAGCGGGGTGGCAACGGCAATGATATGGCTGCCGATTTCTTCAATCCAAATTTCATCAGACAGGATTTCCCAGCCGAGGCGCTTGTAGATGCCAATTGTTTTGGCGTTTACGGTTGCAATAATGTGGCTGACATTCAGGGAATGCCCGACATCAACGGCCATACGCAACAGGGCGCGAAAAACGTCGCGTCGATTGCGCCATTCTTCAGCGATAGCTAACATGCCGGAACTGGCAAAAACAGGGGGTGTTGTGTTTTCGTCAAGGGCTTGTTGGCGGATTTTATTTTTATAAGGCGTGAAATCAAAAGATTCATCAGCGGCAGTGCCAATTTCGTTTTCGACGGTCACGCGCATGGTGCCGACGGCGGTTTCCTCGCTATAAGCAATAATGTTAATGCAATTCGGTACAGAATCGTAAAGGTCAATAATGTAGTCGTGAGCGGTGTTTTGAAAGCTGCCGTCCGCCTGATAGACGCTGTGGCGCAAACGATAGACATCGTTTAACTCTTTTGCCGATTTTGCAATTCTGATTTTTATCGCCATTTTAAAATATGCCGTAAAGGTTTCAAACAACACTCATTCATCAATTTAATTGAGGGTATGTCAAGGGATACATGGGGTGTTTACGGATGAGATAGTAATCGAGAGGTGAATGAACGTATTCCCCATGATGTTTTAAAGTTATGTCTCGTTCTTAAAATGTAAAGCGTGCCTTGCGAAAAGAGGGGTTGGATTTATGGGCTTGGTTAAAGTCAATTTGACCGAAGAATAGGGCAGTGAGGTTGTGTTACTTCTAAATGAGAAAGTGAAGTTTGTTATTATTTATAACGTATTTTTGATTATTTTTTAAGCTTTTAATACTTGTTATTTACTTTAAATTCACCTGAATTACGCTTGTGTTATGTAATGTTCGGGAATTTTTCTTTTCATTTTTTCTTGAAATTTTTAATAAAAAATACAATGTGTAATCATAAGTTCAGTAGCTAATATTTTTTTATTTCACATAATAAGTAAAAAGTTCTTGCTATCCTGTTTTACAGTCCCTAAATAGCGCCTCGCCCTATCAGTCTTGGTAGTAGGTGTGTTTCAAGTTGTTCGTGATTGGAATTTAAATGACAACTTTTAATCGCCCCATCAAAATTTGTTTTCTGATGTATCCGTGGGAACGCATTTCCCCGGAAAGCGATACGACCTTGCGTATTATCCATGAAGCAGTTGGACGCGGCCATATTGTGGCGGTGACAACGCCAACGAATTTGACGATCCGTGAAACGGTGGCACATGCGTTTTGTTCTGTGATTGAACGCAAGTCCTATACCCGTTCGGCACAACATTTCCATAAATCGGCAACCTTTAAAAAGCGGTTGTTGCCCCTGTCCGGTTTTGATGTGATCTTTATGCGCGCCAATCCACCGTTGGATGTGACGGTGTTGAACTTCCTTGATTCTGTTAAAGATGACACATTCATCTGTAACGACATCAACGGCTTGCGCATTGCGAATAACAAAATCTATACCGCTGCTTTGTATGACCCGAGCAGCACGTTTGTGCCGGCGACCCATGTATCGAAAAACCGGGAATATCTGGAAAAGGTCTTGCTGGAATCTGATCAGGAACAAATGATTCTGAAACCGCTCAACGGTTTTGGCGGGCAAGGTGTGATTATTGTCGAGAAAAAATCCAAGAGCAGTTTTCGCTCTTTACTGGATTTCTATCTTGGTGCCAATTCCGACCAGTATGTCATTTTGCAGGAATTCGTTCCCGGTGCGGAAAAAGGGGATGTGCGTATTCTGATGCTGAACGGAGAACCGATCGGTGCCATGAAGCGCGTCCCGGCAGAAGGGGAAGCCCGTTCTAATATCGCAACAGGCGGTAAGGCGGTTAAACACACCCTGACGAAGGAAGAGAAAGAACTCTGCCGTCAAGTTGGTCCCAAACTTGTGCGCGATGGTTTGTATTTTGTTGGTTTGGACGTCATTGGCGGCAAGTTGATTGAAGTAAATGTTCTCAGTCCTGGCGGGATCACGCGGATCAACCGTTTGAACCGTGTTCGCTTGCAAGCCAAGGTCATTGATTTTGTGGAATCTGTGGTCACCGCCAAAGAAGTGCTGATGGCGCGTAAGAACCAGTATAGAAGGTTGATCGAAGATGCAGTCGACGAAGGCTGAGGACATCATCGCGCGCCTTCATAAAGGCGAAAGTCTGGAGGCGTGCGAAACGGGCGGGGCTTATGAAATAGCATTTGATCCCCAGTTTCCTTATATCTGTGCGGCTATTCATAACGGGCATCGTTTTGCAAGTGAACTGCGCCCGCTTTGTCTGTTGGATGAAGCAGAACGCCTGTATGAAGAAGACCCGCATACTGGCGATCTGATTAGCGGTTATCCCAATCGAATTATTGCGTTTGACAGTCGTTATGAATATGACCTGAACCGCAATGAGTTGGATTGTATCTATCAAACGGCATGGGGCAAAAAGATTTGGAGCCGCGAGCTGCCGGAAGAGTTAAGCCATCGTTCCATTGAAAAGCATCGTGCGTTTTACAAGGTGTTTGATGCGGCGGTGCAGGCCTTGATTAAAAAGCATGGTTTTTGCGTGGTCTATGACGTTCATTCCTATAACGGGGAACGTAAAGGCGGGACCGCAGCACCGAGCTTTAATATCGGTACGGCACAAATTGATATGCGCAAACATCGCAGCAACGTGAATTTTATGCTGCGTCAACTTGATCGAATTTCGATTACGGGTGAAACAGTACGTGCCGCGCATGATGAAGTCTTTTTGGGACAAGGTTATTTGGCAACGCGTGTGCGTGAGCTATCGTCCAAGGCGTTATGTTTGCCCATTGAAATTCGCAAATTTTATTGTGAAGAACAAACGGCAACGCTTTATCCGCAGATTTTTAATGAACTGAAAGACGGCTTCACCAAAGTTATTGTGGAACATGCGGCTTTCTTTGCCAACAAGCGGACAGAGAAAAGTACGGTGCATCGCCATGATATGCTGTCGTCCCAGATTGAACCGGTCACCCGTCAGGTGGATCGGGATCTGTTTCGTATTGCCAAGTCGATGGAAACCCTGCTGTATGTTAACCCGATTAATATTGATCAGGAACGTAAGCGGTTTTTTGCCCGCAAAGAACGCTACGAACCCGTCTTTAAATATCGCAAGCTGGATATTGATCCGTTTTTGGTTAAAGAAAAACTCTTTCGTTTACCGATTGAAGAGATCAGCGATGTAACGGTGCAAACCCTGTACCGACGGGCTATTGATGGTTTGTCGACCAAGGTGGACCTTTTGTCGGCGATTGGCAGCAAAGGCTGTCTCTATAATTCACTGCGTTATTATGGGGAACCGGACCGGGCCGATTTGGACAACGCGCGTTTTCTACTGCATGCCCCAGAATTGAAGGATGAAATAGAAGATCGTGATTTTGTCAGTGATATGGCTGTCGCTGAATTGCTGCAAAAAGAAATCGACTATTACACATTAGATGCACCGGTTAAGCTGAGCAGTCGCCTTGTTGCCGGAGCGATGGTTGATAATGCAAATTTCCGTGTTTTGGTTAAACGCGGGAGCCACATGACGCGCAAGGCGGCGCAGGCGTTGAAACATCACGAAGTTGGTGTCCATCTTTTGACATCAGCCAATGCACGACAACAACCGTTAAGTCTATTTCGTCTTGGCTTGCCCGGTTCAACCGAAACACAGGAAGGTATTGCAGTCCTGGCGGAATATTTATCCGGGAATATGTCGCTAAAACGGCTCAAGGTTTTGGCCTTGCGTGTGATTGCGGTACGCTATTTACTGGATGGACATTCGTTTGAGCGCACTTACAGTATGTTGATGGAAGAATACCCTGAAATGGATGATCATATTTTTATGACGGTTGTTCGGGTGTTTCGTGGCGGTGGTTTTACGAAGGACTATCTCTATTTACGGGGATTGGCGAAGGCGTATTTCTATTGGCAATCGGGTAAATCGTGGGAACCGCTTTTAATCGGTAAAAGTGCTTTTGATGATAGTGAGCGTATTCAGGAATTGATTGAACGATCCGTTATCGTCAGACCGGAGCGTCTGCCCCATGCCTTTACTATGAAAGAGGTCAAAAACCCGATCCATGATTATTTACTCAGCTCACTTAAATATGAAATGAGTGACGAGGTTGTCGCTGCCTAAAGGGCAGCATCCTCGTGATCCGGGGCAGGGGAGTAATCTTCGTCGTATGCTTTTAAGTATATGCTGAAGCGGCTCCCTTCTCCCAAAGTGCTTTCCACTTTGATTTGCCCGCCCATCAGGTCAAGGTTCTTTTGTACGATTGCAAGACCGACACCGGTTCCCTCAACTTGCAAGCTGGTTTCTTTGACTCTGCGAAACGGTTCGAAGATATGGGGGAGATCAGTTTCAGGGATGCCTTTGCCGTTATCTTCGACATAAAGTTCAATATATTGATTGTCCGTGGTTCGGCAGCCAAATTTAACATAACCATTGTCTTTGCCGTATTTGATTGCATTGCTGACAAGGTTCAGCAAAACCTGCTTCAATTTGCTGCGATCAACATAGACATAAAGGTCCGTTTCAGGGTGTCCGCTCAGGCTGATATGGCGTGTGGCTGCAATAGGTTCGACAATATCAAAACATTCCTTAAACACCTCACGCGGGCGAAAAATTTCGGGCTGGTAAACGGCGCGCCCGCTTTCGATGCGGGCAAGGTCCAGCACATCATTGACAATATCAAGCAACATGCGCCCAGAATTAACGATTTGTGTAATCCATGCCTTTTGTTTTGCTGTGAGGTTTTGATCTTTGTTCAGCCCAAGCATTTGAGCAAATCCAAGAATCCCATTCAGGGGGGTGCGTAACTCGTGTGACATGCTGGATAGGAAGGTTGACTTTGCCCGACTGGCTTGTTCAGATTTTTCCGCCTTTTCCATAATTTCAACAGTTTGGCGCCGAACCTGTTCTTCCAGCCTCTTGTTGAAAGTCGCAAGCTCAATATTGGCCTGTTCCAGATCACGATTAAGTTTTTGTGATTGTATAGATTTGCGTTGAATAACGCTGAGGAGATAGACCAATGACAAAATGGTAATGAGAAAAGGGAGAAGGTTCCAAATTAAGTCGGTGAAAGAATAGCCTTTAGGGGTGAAATAAAGAGGGAAGCTGGACTGGCTTACTTCATCGAGCACATCAAATTTTATTTTGTCTGCATTGGGTTGTAGGGAAAGGTTTACAACACCAAAATTCTTTGAAATTTTAGTCAAAATATCGGGTGTTATTTCTTTTAGCAGGACCAAATAACCTTTTTCGTCTTCTGTTCGCGAACCTGTGGCTGCTTCTCGGGTAAGTGCGCTTATGGCAACGAGATAAACGTTTTCTTTATTTCGAAAGTAAAAGCCGCTGGCTTGTGGCGAATTTCGTTTTCGAGAGAGGGTTTGTGTAAGTGCAGTTCTAAAAGCCGGATGACTGGTTAATGTGTCCGTTAACTTCGAATGGTCTGCCCCAAACGCAAAAATTAAATTGTTTTGCGCATCAAACAATAGGGTTTGAGATAAGCCAAACGTATCTAAAAGGTATTCCCCAATATTGCTGTCTGCCCACTCTCGGTCTTTTGCGATGAGGGCTTTATCTATTGTATCGTTCCAATAGCTGTAATCATATGCGGTGCGTTGCAGGTTTTCTAATCGATCTTTGATAATAACTGTGACCATTTGTGCCTTATAGGCGAGGTCGCGTGTTTTTGTTTTGTTAAAGGATAAGCCCCCGTAGATAATCGAGGCCAAGGTTGCGATAATGGCAACTAAATAGGCAATTTTAATTTCCCGATTTTTCATCGCAGACCCATGAAATTTAGAGTTTTAATTATTCTTACACAGATGTAGCCTTTTATAAAGGAATAGAGCCTCAATATCGGTCAATTTCAAGCAAAAAAACTGCAAGACTTTCGCCTTGCAGTTTCTTGTGTTTGATCTTTACGGTTTGAGGGGGCTGTAAAAATCAGAACTCTTTTTGCTGGATCAAAAAAGCTTAATCTGAAAGTTTGCAGGTTTTAATCCCGAACAATGTATAAGCCGGGCACCAACCGAGCAATGCTGTCGCTAGCGGGATAATACCGATGAAACCGAGATAGTTATAACCGGTTTCCGGACCGACCAATGCAAATGCCAAGAGGGCAATGCCTGCAATAATGCGAACGATACGGTCAATAGAACCAACGTTTTTGTTCATGTAATCTACTCCCAACAGAATATGTAGTTGTCATCTCTGGAGCTATATTAACAAAGACGAATGGAATGTTATGTAACTTAGTCACAATGGCGTGAAATAAAGGTTTTGAGGTCTTCCGGGTTTTTGACAATCAGCTTGCCACGGAGCAGTTCGATCCAGCCTTTTTTCTCAAATTCTTTCAGTTGGCGACTGATAACTTCGCGGGCGGACCCCAGTTCGACGGCGAGATCATAATGGGTTTTTTTGACAATGCCGTCCTTATCTTTATGGCGGTCTATAAATTGCGCCAGTCTAACATCGATACGTTTAAAGGCGACTTCTTCAACAAGCAGAACCAGACTTGAAATACGTTGGCCATAGCTTGCAAAAACCAGATCCCGAAATCCGTTACTGGTTGCAAGAAATTCTTGAAACGCACGGGCGGGCAGGGCGATTGCCGTTGTTTTTTCTTCGGTGAGGGCTTCTGCATTATAGGCTTCATGTGAAAGCAGGCAGGCTGTTGTTAGAACACAAGTCTGTCCGCTTTCTACGCGATAAAGAACGATCTCGCGCCCATTGTCCCCAACCATTTGGACGCGCACGCTACCATCAATGACAAGAAGGAATGCCCCGCATTCATCGCCGGGTGAAAAAAGTTTGGTGTGAGAGGGTACCTCGACAAGCTGTGCGTTTGTTTCAAGACGTCTTTTTTCATCAGCTGTGAGCTGATTCAGAAAGGGCAGGTGTTCTATCCAGTCCGAGAGAGTCATATTTTTGAACGCATATTGTTGAAAGGATGAATGTGGACAGATCATATTTTATGACACGTAGGGAAGCTACTGATTTTTGAATCGAGAGGGAGACGGCAAGCGGAGCTAAATCCCTTTTCTTTTGTTTTTATGAAAAATACCGTAAGTTAAATATGTATAAAGCGGGGGAAGGAGACAAAGGGGCAAATGCGTTTATTTTTGTTGGTTGTTCTTGGCGGGATATTCTTTTTTAAGGGGCCTGTTTCTTATGCGTCTACATTGGATGATGTGCGCGAGCGCGATTACCTTATTTGTGGTGTAGATGAACAAAATTATGGTTTTGCCTATGTGAATGAACGCGGGCGCTGGGTCGGGTTTGAGGTTGATTTCTGCCGGGCGTTGGCGGTTGCCGTTTTAGGAAGTGCCGAGAAAGTTCAGTTTATTTCACTGAATGCCCAAACCCGTTTCAGTGCACTCAGCGCACAGCAAATTGATATTCTTTTGCGTTCGACAACATGGACATATACGCGCGACATTTCTTACGGTGTCGATTACCCCGGTGTGACATACTATGACCAATTAGGGGTTTTGGCACATAAATCAATTGGTTATACGGAATTTTCTGATGTTGAACAGGCCATCTTATGTGTGGCAAATGGGACGACGACGTTGGAAACAGTTCAGGAGTATGTCAATAATTCGGGTCGCGAGATCAAGATCAAAGTTTTTAATTCGCGCGAAGGATTGAGCAATTTTTTCTTTTCTGGTCAATGTGATCTTTATGCGGCCGACCGTTCGGCGCTTCAAGCGATTTTGACTTTTTCTGCGCCCAATCCAAATGATTATATTTTGTTGCAGACAACGCTTTCCAAAGAGCCTTTGGGGCCAGTGGTGCGTGATGATGACCGGGAATGGTATGATATCGTCAAATGGCTTGTTTATGGATTAATCGAAGCCGAGGAACGCGGTGTTACGAGCCGCAATGTGGAAGAGATGCGGCGCTTAAACAATCATGCGGTTCGTTTTATGTTGGGGGGCAAAAGTGGTTTTGGCAAAGCCCTGCGTTTACCGGATAGCTGGTTATATGACGTTATTTATTCTCAAGGGAATTACGGCGAAATTTTTGAGCGCAACCTTGGAAGCGGCAGTCAGTTGCAAATAGAACGTGGTCTGAACAATCTATGGCAAAAGGGCGGGTTGATGTACGCCATGCCGATCCGTTGAAGCCGTTTATTTGAACGCATGCCAAAGATACTGGACAATAGCCTTGGCATCGTCTTCGGAAATATTATCGCGTTTTTCAAACGAGGGCATATCGGTATGAATGTTTTCGCCGCCTTCACGAATAGTCCACATCAGGTATTCATCCGAGATGATCTTACCTTGCATGGCTTGTAATAAGTTTGCAGGCGGGGGTGACATATTTCCGGCGGCCGGGCCATTCCCATCCCCGTCTACACCATGACATTCGGCACAGAACTGCATGTACAGCTGTTCGCCTTTTTCGATCAAATGACCGTGGGCAAGGGCATTGCCTGCGAAGATAAGAAAGGCGGCGAGGTAAACGCCGCCTTTTAAAAACTTAGCCATGACAGTGTTTAAACTTCTTGCCGGAGCCACAAGGACAAGCTGCGTTTCGGGCAACTTTCCCCCATGTGCTGGGATCATTCGGATCTACGGTTTCAGACGGTTTGTTTGTGCGAACGGTTGCTGTGCCGTATTCCGGTGACTCCGGTTGCTGGTTCGCCATTGCCGGGTCTTGACGGCTTTCCATCATTTGCTGGTCTTCATGGCGGTTGAAGGCTTCGAGTTCTTCTTCGGGGGAGCCGACTTGAAGTTCTACATGGGCCAGCAAGGAAACGACGCGATCTCGTAAAATGGAGAGCATTTCTTCAAACAGGTTGAAGGCTTCACGCTTATATTCATTTAACGGGTCGCGCTGTGCATAGGCGCGCAAGCCGATGCCTTGACGCAGATGATCAAGGGCCAGCAGGTGTTCTTTCCAAATCGTGTCGAGCAACTGTAACAGCACACTCTTTTCAACAGAACGCCAGACTTCTTCGCCATAATTGACAACTTTGGCTGCCATTTTGCGATCAACTTCATCGGTAATGCGATCACGGATTTCCTGATCGGCAACGCCTTCTTCCTTGGCCCATTCTTTGACGGGCAGGTCAATGTTAAAGACGCGTGTGATTTCTTCATGCAGCGCATCTGTATCCCATTGTTCTGCATAAGCTTTTTCTGGGATGCATTTGTCGACGATACCTTCGATCACATCATAGCGCATGTCTTTAATCAGATCGGAAACGTCTTCGGTCGACATCATTTCACGACGTTGTTCAAAGATCACTTTACGTTGATCATTCATAACGTCGTCAAATTTCAGCAATTGCTTACGCATGTCGAAGTTTCGGGCCTCGACTTTCTGTTGTGCTTTTTCCAGTGCCTTGTTGATCCACGGGTGGACGATGGCTTCGCCGTCTTCCAGACCGAGTTTTCTCAACATGCCGTCCATACGTTCAGACCCGAAAATACGCATCAGATCATCTTCCAGCGACAGGAAGAATTTGGAGGCACCGACATCGCCCTGACGACCGGAACGACCACGCAGCTGGTTGTCAATTCGGCGGCTTTCATGGCGTTCTGTGCCCAAGACGAACAAACCGCCGGCATCCAGAGCAACCTGTTTGGCCTCGGCAATTTCGTTTTTGAGACGTTCGATTTCAGCGTCACTCGGGTTGTCACTCAGTTCCGTTTGAACGCGCATGTCCAAATTACCGCCAAGCTGAATGTCCGTTCCGCGACCTGCCATGTTTGTGGCGATCGTCACGGCACCCGGTACCCCGGCCTGTGCAACGATATAGGCTTCGCGTTCGTGTTGTTTGGCGTTGAGAACTTCGTGTTTGATTTTGCGCTTTTTCAAAGCCGCTGCCAGTTCTTCGGATTGTTCAATGGAAACCGTACCGACGAGGATGGGCTGCTTGCGTTCAACGCATTCGACAATCTGTTCAATGATAGCGTTAATCTTTTCGCCGCGTGTGCGATAGACTTCGTCGTCATAATCCTTACGGGAAATAACGCGGTTGGTCGGCATATCCACGACTTCGAGCTTATAAATCTCTGCAAATTCGCCGGCTTCCGTCATGGCTGTCCCGGTCATGCCCGCCAGTTTGGGATAAAGTCGGAAGTAGTTCTGGAAAGTGACAGAGGCGAGCGTTTGGTTTTCCTGTTGGACGGTGACGTTTTCCTTGGCTTCCAAGGCTTGATGCAGACCATCTGAATAACGACGGCCTTCCATGGCACGACCTGTGAATTCGTCTACAATCATTACTTTGCCGTCTTTAACCAGATAATCCACGCCGTTTTGAAAAATATGGTGGGCGCGCAAGGCAGAGTTTACGTGGTGAAGAAGTGAAACGTTGGTCAGATCATAAAGCCCGCCAGCTTCCAGAAGCCCGGCTTGACGCAAAAGCTCTTCTGCCGTTTCGACACCTTTTTCGGAAAGCGAGATGGATTTGACTTTCTCGTCTTTTTCGTAGTCGTCTTCTTGTAAGTTCGGAATGATGGCATCGACCGCGCCGTACAGATCGGAACTGTCGTCGCTGGGGCCGGAAATGATCAACGGTGTACGTGCTTCATCGATTAGGATCGAGTCAACTTCATCGACGATGGCAAAATTAAAGGGACGCTGAACCATTGTCTCCAGCGTGAATTTCATATTGTCGCGCAAATAGTCGAAGCCAAGTTCGTTGTTGGTCGCATATGTAATGTCGCAAGCATAGGCATCCTGACGTTCTTTGTCCCCCATTTCGTTGAGGATACAAGACGTCGTCATGCCGAGGAAATTATAGACCTTACCCATCCATTCGGAGTCGCGCTTGGCGAGGTAATCGTTGACGGTCACAACGTGAACGCCTTTTCCATCCAGAGCATTTAGGTAAGCCGCCAATGTGGCAACCAGTGTTTTACCTTCACCTGTGGCCATTTCCGCAATCTGGCCCCGGTGCAGGACAAGTCCGCCGAGAAGCTGCACATCGTAATGGCGCTGTCCCAACGTGCGTTTGGCAGCTTCGCGGACCGTGGCAAAGGCATCGACCAGAACATCGTCCAGTTTTTCACCGTTTGCGACACGTTCGCGCAGCCAGTCGGTGCGGGCACGAAGTGCGTCATCGTTTAAGGATTCAATCTCTGCCTCGAGTGCGTTGATATCATCGACGTATTTTTGCAGACCTTTAATATAACGTTCATTTGCAGTGCCGAAGAGCTTGCGGGCAATAGCGCCAAACATGAAAATCCCCTAGGAAAAATGGTGGAATACCGTTCACGACCGCACAGAGATAGAAGGAATGGGCTTCTCTGTCAATTGGACTTGGTCAAGTATGGCAAAAATTGGGGCAAAAAAACGGCCATGTTACAAACCTGTTACTTTTCTAGGCTGGACTAGTCCAATGGGATGTGCATTATGCCCGTTAGAGTTTTTTTATCTAACCTTTCTGGGGGTCTTAATTCCATGCTGAAAACTACCTTTCGCAGTTTTGTTCTTGCTGGCGCACTGATCGTCGCTTTGCCTGCTTTTGCTGCAGACAAGCCTGTTGCAGACAAAGATCGTGTCGTTGCCACTGTTAACGGTGCGGACATTTATTATTCCGAACTGTTGGAAGCACAGCGTGCGATGGGCGGTCAGGCACAGGCGATGCCGCTGAATGTCATTCAAGGGTTGCTTGTCAATTCTATCGCGGATCGTAAATTGGTGGCGGCGACAGCCCGGATGGAAGGCGTCCATAAAACAGATGAATTTAAAAAACGTATGCAAAGCATCGAAGAACATGTGTTGCAACGCCAATATCTGATGGATTACGCAGATAAAGCGGTCACGGATGAGAAAGTAAAAGTCAAATATGACGAAATGGTGAAATCTTTTAACCCGGAAAAGCAGGTTCATGCCCGTCATATTCTGTTGAAAACAGAAGACGAAGCTAAAGCCGTCATTAAGGAACTTGAAGGCGGTGCTGATTTTGCTGAATTGGCAAAAACCAAATCCACAGGCCCGAGTGGCCCGAACGGCGGCGACCTTGGTTTCTTTGGTGCAGGCCAAATGGTACCGGAATTTGAATTGGCAGCGTTTGATTTGAAAGAAGGCGGTTTTTCTAAAAAACCTGTCAAAACGCAGTTTGGTTATCATGTGATTAAGGCAGAAGCCTTCCGCGTTTCTGAACCGCCGAAACTGGAAGAAGTTGCTGACAAGATTAAAGGTGACCTCGCCAACGATGCGGTGACATCCTATATCGAAGGTCTACGTAAAAAAGCTGAAATCAAAATGTTTGACGAAGCTGGAAAAGAGATCAAAATGGACGAATAATCCGTCCGGATAATTGAATAACGTCTCAATCATCCCCGGTATTGCACCGGGGATGCTTTATTTTAAAGGCATTGAAATATGACTGACATTTCTCCTCTTGCGCCTAAACAATTTCCAGAAATTTCCCCGGTCAGCGGTGTGCGTTTTGTCACCCGTGGGGTTGGGGTCAAATATAAAGACCGTACCGATTTAATGGTGGCGGAACTTGTTCAAGGCAGCAGTATTGCAGGTGTGTTCACAAAATCATTGACCGCATCAGCCCCCGTTGATGCGTGTCGGGCAGCCTTGAAAGCAGGGAAAGGTCAGGCACGATGTATGATCGTCAATTCAGGAAATGCAAATGCCTTTACCGGTAAAAAGGGCAGCGCGTCAGTCGAGCGGATTGTGACAGCAGCCGCAGATGTATTTGATTGCGCACCCGAAGAAATTTTCACCGCATCGACCGGGGTGATCGGTCAACCGTTGCCGGATAGCAAAATCACCAATGCCTTGGCGGAGATGAAGGATCATTTAGGCGAAGCCGATTTCGAAGCGGCGGCCAAAGCGATTATGACAACGGATACCTTCCCCAAGGCGGCGTCTAAAACCGTTCAAATTAACGGAGTCGATGTGGTTATTTCCGGGATCGCTAAAGGGTCCGGTATGATTGCCCCGGATATGGCGACCATGTTGTCGTTTGTTTTTACCGATGCGAAAATTGCCCCAGATGTGTTGCAGGCTGTTTTGCGCGACGCGACGGACAAATCATTTAATGCCATTACAGTAGATAGCGACACCTCGACAAGTGATACCGTGTTGTTTGCGGCGACCAATCAGGCGGCACATACCGAGATTACATCTTATGACGATGCTGCCTTGTCCGATTTTAAGGCCGCCTTCGAAGAATTGATGATCGATCTTGCTCAGCAAGTCGTACGCGATGGCGAAGGGGCCAGTAAGTTTATCACCGTTACGGTAACCGGTGCTGAAAATGACAAGGCCGCAAAAACCATTGCGCTGGCAATTGCCAATTCACCGCTGGTCAAAACAGCGATTGCCGGGGAAGACGCCAATTGGGGGCGTGTTGTCATGGCAGTGGGCAAGGCTGGTGAAAAAGCGGACCGTGATAAATTGCAAATCTCGATGGGTGGGGTGATGATCGCGGGTGAAGGCGAGGCCGTTGATGATTATGACGAAGGTCCGGTTGCCGCCCATATGAAAGGTCAGGAAATTGACGTGTTGGTCGATGTGGGTATCGCTGCGGGCAAAGCCACGGTGTGGACCTGTGATTTGACGCATGGCTACATTACGATTAACGCAGATTATCGTTCTTGATTGATAAAGAAGAATAACGGGTAAAAATCACATGGCTTTGATTGAAGAAGACGATATGGGTTGTTATGGCATGCAGGTCACCAAACATGGTTTGCCGACCTTGTGGGTGTCTGCTGTTGCAATGGTCGATGTGGACGGGCGCGTCTTGATGGCGCAACGCCCGGAAGGTAAATCACTGGCCGGATTGTGGGAATTCCCCGGTGGCAAGGTGGAAGAGGGCGAAACACCCGAAGCCACCTTGGTGCGTGAGTTACACGAAGAATTAGGGATTGATATTTCGGAAAGCTGTTTGGCTCCCTTTACATTCGCGTCCCATTCCTATGATGAATTTCATCTGTTTATGCCGCTCTATCTCTGTCGTGTATGGAAAGGGGAACCGCATGGAAAAGAAGGGCAAAAGCTGAAATGGGTCTATCCGCACAAGATGGTGGAGTTGCCTATGCCGGCAGCCGATGTCCCCTTAATCGCCATGTTGCGTGATTTCCTGTCTTAGCAAAAAAGCACAAATATTGGTCTTGCATCTGCGCGCGTAAAAGAGTAAATCTCTCGCTTCGCCTTGCCCGAAGTTGGCAAGGCTTTGAAACCTGCTCCTTGAATTTATATATACGGTGATGTTATGGCTGTGCGTTCTGCCACGATCAATGTAATGGCAAAAGCTGTCGAAGCGGCTTCTCGCGGTTTGCTGCGTGATTTCGGTGAAATTGAAAACCTTCAGGTGTCCCGAAAAGGACCGGCTGATTTTGTAAGCACAGCAGATACCCGTACTGAAAAAATCCTCATTAAAGAACTGACCAAAGCCCGCCCTGAAGTTGGCTTTTTGCTGGAAGAAGGCGGCGTGATCAAGGGCGAAGACGAAACCAAACGCTGGATCATCGACCCGTTGGATGGCACGACAAATTTCTTGCACGGCATTCCTCATTTCGCAATTTCGATTGCCTTGGAAGAAAACGGTCAAATTATTGCCGGTATGGTTTACAATCCGATTACCGATGAAAAATACTGGGCTGAACGCGGGCAAGGCGCCTTTTTGAATGGCCGCCGCTTACGCGTTTCCGGTCGTCGCACGATGGATGAAGCCGTTTATGCGACAGGCATTCCTTTTCGCGGGCGTGGCGATCATGGTCGTTTCCTGAATGAACTGGAAGCCATCATGAAAGTGTCTGCCGGTGTGCGTCGCTTCGGTGCGGCATCGCTTGATCTGGCTTTTGTGGCAGCTGGTCGTTATGACGGGTTCTGGGAAACAGGTTTGCAGCCGTGGGATATCGCAGCCGGGATCTTGCTGGTGAAAGAAGCGGGCGGTTTTGTCTCTGAATTTGATGCTCGCCAGAAAATGTTGGAAAGCGGTAATATTGTTTGTGGAAATGAATTCCAACATAACTTGCTTTTGAAAACATTCCGGGATGCAAGAAAACGCGCCTGAGTTGATTGAGTATAAAAAAAGGCTCTTTTCATTTTGAAAGGGGCCTTTTTTTTGGCTTATATGGTTGTTTGTAAGTCAAACCTTGGGTATCTTGTTTCAATTCGATTTTTATGCATGTGGGAGTACCCCACTCATGGGGGTATGGTTTTATGGGTAAATGGACTGGTTATCGTAAGGTTCTTCTTTGTTCGGCTTTTCTGGGCGCAATGACGCTAGGGGCAGTTGCACAAGCGCAGGTTTTGGCAAATTTTGATAATAACGTTGTGGTGGACTTGTCCGTTCTTGATGACCGTGGTGTGCGCGCACCTTCACCATCCGGTGTGAACCCGTACGTTTCAACAAAAATGCCACCGGCCAAAATGCCGCGTTCACAGTTTTATGGTTTGCCGCAAGGGGTACAATCGCGCGCAGCCGTTACTTTGATCGAACCCAAAGTTCCTGCACAGGGAACACCGCCGAAATCCCGTTTGTTGGTGCAAGCCCCGGATCTCGGTGAAAAGCCGATGTTGAAAATGCCGGCTGCACCAGCCTCCAAGATTACATTGAAAAAACCGGTTGCAGCACCGAAAGCCCCGGTAGCGCGTGTCGCGGTTGCTGAAACGGCACCCAAACCGATGGTTAAAGTGACACCCAAACCCGAAGTGGTTGAAGCTGCCCCGGCAAAAGAAGTCGCGAAGGCCCCGCTTCCCAGTCAGGTTGTTGAAACGGCACCTCAAGAAATCGCCAAAGTGGAAAAAAAGGTAGAGGCCGCGAAACCGGCTGAACCGAAGTCGATTGTTGAAAAGCCGAAAGTGGCAGAAGCACCGAAAGTGGAACAAAAACCACAACCGGCCCCTGAAACAGTGATGGCGGAAGCACCCCCGCCGCCGCCGAGCACGACAATTGAACCCAAAGACGTAACCTCTGCCATTTCTGCAGAAAGTGGTAGTAAAACATCGACGGCCTCTTTGCCCACGCAAAATGAAGCCGCTATTCGTGTTGTTTTCCAGTCTGGTCGTAGTAAATTACCGTCCAGCATCGAGGCGGATTTGAAAAAAATGGCGGAAGATTTACGCAGTCATCCCGATGACCGTGTTCAGTTACAGGCTTATGCCGGTGGGGAAGACCTGTCTGCCAGTAAAGCGCGTCGTTTGTCCCTGTCGCGGGCTTTGGCTGTGCGCTCTTATTTGATTGATCAAGGCGTACAAAGCACACGGATCGATGTCCGTGCCTTGGGCAACAAAACCACGGAAGAACCGTTTGATCGTGTGGATGTTGAAATTACGCCGCGCTAATCCAATCATGTAAACTCAGGTGTGGAGCCTCCCATGACTCGTCCCAAACGTTATCTCATTCGGATGGTTTTGTTCCTGTTGGCTGTTATGGCCGCAGCCATTTTGCTGTTTGGGCAATTACAGGATGCCTTTTTTGCCAATGCCGCGCTCAACGGTTTGATCTTGGGTGTTTTACTCATTGGGATTTTTAACAATTTCCGGCAAGTCCTTATGTTGAACCCGGAAGTGCGCTGGATTGAAGATTTTAAATCAGATCGTCCGGGCGTGCGTTCCGACAGTTCACCGCGCCTGCTGGCCCCAATGGCAACGATGTTGCGTGAACGCGAAGGCGGACAGTTTACCTTGTCGGCTTTGTCTACGCGTTCATTGCTGGATGGGATTGCGAGCCGGTTGGAAGAACAACGTGATTTGTCCCGCTACAATATCGGGTTGCTTATTTTTCTTGGCCTGCTTGGGACGTTCTGGGGCTTGCTGAGTACCGTTGGGTCCATTGGTGATGTGATCAGTAATATCACCATCGGCAATGGCGGTGACCTTGGTGTGGTCTTCAACGAATTGAAACGCGGTCTGGAAGCCCCGATTGAGGGAATGGGAACGGCGTTCAGTTCTTCCTTGTTCGGGTTGGCCGGATCACTGGTTTTAGGCTTTCTGGATTTACAAACCGGGCAATCGCAAAATCGTTTTTACACCGATCTGGAAGATTGGCTTGCCAGTCAGACGCGACTGTCCAGTGGGGCGCTTTCAGATGCGGCAGGGGATCAGTCTGTTCCGGCTTATGTACAAGCCTTGCTAGAACAGACTGCAGATAGTTTGGAAAAACTACAACGCACCATGACGCGCAGTGAAGAAAACAAATCTCAAACCACCAATCAGATGATGGAACTGACGTCCAAGTTGGGGACTTTAAGTGACACGATGCGCACAGAACAAGCCTTAATGGCAAAGCTGGCGGAAGGCCAGTTGGCGCAGAAGGCGATTTTAGAAAAAATTGCGCATGGCAATGGCGGTGGGGGTCTGGACGAAAGCAGCCGCGGTCATTTGCGCAATATTGACCTTTATGCGCAAAAATTGATTGAAGAAATCAGCGGTGGGCGCGAAGAGGTGATTTCTCAAGTTCGTCAAGAAATCCGACTGTTGGCCCGTACAATCGCAGCCAAGGACGGCTAGGATGGCATTTGGGCGGCGCAGACGCATTCATCAGGATAACATTTGGCCGGGGTTTGTGGATGCCTTGGCGACCTTGTTGATGGTCATTATTTTTCTGTTGATGATTTTTGTTCTCGCGCAGGTCTTTTTGAATGAAACCCTTTCTGGTCGAGAAAGTGCCTTGGAGAAGCTCGGCTCTGATATGAGTGAGCTGACGGAACTGTTGAATTTGGAACGTAAGGCCAATAAGGATTTACGTTCTAATATGGCTGGATTATCACAGGAATTGCAGGCATCCCTGCGTTTGCGCGATGAGTATTCGCTCAAACTAAAAGGTTTGGAAGATAAGAACCAGCAACTGAATGAGCGTCTCGCGGACGCCTTTCAAACGATTGAAGCTGATAAAGAAAAAATAGAATTAAAACTGGCGGAAGTGGCGAAACTGCAACAAGATGTTGCCGCCCTTGAAGCTTTGCGCGAAGAATTGACCAAAGAAGTGCAGCAACAAGCGTCCAAGCTGGAACAGAAAGACGGGCAGCTGATTGAGGAACGTAAGATCGCGGAAAGTGAACGCGCGCAGCGGGCTTTGCTCAATCAACAAATGGCGGCTTTGCGCGAACAATTAAGTGCGATCCAAGAAGCCTTGGATGCATCCGAAGCCCTCAACAACGATCAAAAAGCACAAATTAAATCCTTGGGGAAACGCCTAAACGCGGCCCTTGCGACCAAAGTGCAGGAATTATCTAAATATCGATCTGAATTTTTTGGAGAATTGCGCAAGGTTTTGGGCAATCAATCCGGGATTCGAATTGTAGGGGATCGTTTTGTCTTTCAATCGGAAGTCCTGTTTAACTCTGGTGAAGCTAAACTCGGTGAGGCTGGCAAAGCCCAATTGGAACAACTGGCCCTGACATTGTTGGAAATTTCGCAAAAGATTCCGGCAAAAATTGATTGGATTTTACGGGTTGATGGTCATACAGACAATGTACCGATTGCAACCGCCAAATTCCCATCCAATTGGGAGCTTTCAACGCAACGGGCCATTTCTGTCGTCAAAGAGCTGATTGCACACGGAATTGCACCGGAACGCTTGGCAGCGACCGGCTTTGGTGAATTTCAGCCCTTGGATGGACGACATGATGAAATCGCAAAAAGACGCAATCGCCGTATTGAACTGAAGCTCACACAGCGTTAAAAAAGGCGTTCTTGCCCTTATTCAGCCAAAATTCCCCTGCATAAGTCCTAAGTTTTAAATAGTTCCAGCAAAAGCAGAACCCCGTATGTTTGTTTTATTTCTTGTCGTCTTTATTGATCTGGTCGGTTTCGGCATTGTCATTCCCTTGTTACCATTTTTTGGGGAACACTTTAATGCAAGTCCTGATGTTGTGACGCTTTTGTTGGCGACTTATTCGGTGACGCAGTTGATATCGGCCCCTGTTTTAGGGCGCCTGAGTGATCGGTATGGGCGCAGGCCTATTTTGCTTTTTTCTTTGCTCGGTTCTATCATTACCTATGTGTGGCTTGGCTTTGCTGAAACATTGACGATGTTGTTCCTTGCGCGGGCCTTCAACGGGTTTATGGCGGGCAACATTGCAACGGCGTTTGCCTATATCGCGGATATTACGACCCCGGAAAACCGGGCAAAAGGCATGGGGGTCATTGGAGCGGCTTTTGGATTGGGCTTCATTATGGGCCCGGCTATCGGGGGCGTCTTGGCTGGACCGGATGCCGCGACGGCGAATTTCCAGCTTCCGGCCCTGTGTGCCGCGGGACTGTCCGCAATCGCGTTTGTCATTGCGTTGGTGAAATTAAAAGAGTCCATGACAGATGAAACCCGTGCAAAAATTGCTGCCTTACCCCCGCGCAAGCATTGGAAGTCTTTCTTTGAAACATTGTCGCGCCCGCATTTGGGTTTTCTTATCGGATTGTCGTTTGTTTGTACATTTGTCTTTGCCGGTATGGAAACCACATTTGCCATGTGGACACGTCGTCAATTTGATTGGGGACCGGAACAGAATGGATACTTGTTCGCCTTTTTGGGAATTATCAGTGCGCTTATTCAGGGGGGGCTGATCGGTCGCTTGTCCAAAAAATTTGGCGAAGGAAAGCTGGTGGTTGCGGGAACATTGTTCCTCGGGGCAGGGCTGGGTCTTATTCCGCTAAGCCATACTGTGCCCATGCTGATGGCGGCGACAATGGTGTTGGCGATTGGTTTTGCCTTGTCCACACCCTCACTAAACAGCTTGATCTCGTTTGAAGCTTCAGAGACAGAGCGCGGCGGTGTCATGGGGGCAAGCCGTTCTGCGTCAACCTTGTCCCGTGTGTTGGGACCGGTTCTGGCAGGTGTTCTGTTTGCACAGATCGGGCGTGATGCGCCTTATTATGCCGGGATGGTAATCATGTTGATTGCAACGCTGATTGCCTATAGTAAGCTGATGTCTAAAAAGACAGCCAAGCCGTTGGAAGTTAATAAATAACGGCCTTATGTCGTGGCGCGGCGGATGTCCCCGACATGAACACCGTTGCGATTTGTGATGGGCTGGATCAACAGGTCCAGCACGCCGGCTTTGTCGAAATCTTCTTTGGTAAAGAGACCAAGGTCTTCCAGTACAATGCTGAGCATAATCTCTGCGCCGCGCAAGGTGCCATCATCACATTTGACGGCAATCCCTAAACCGCGTTCGGGGATAAAGGCACAAAAGACGCCTTCTGCGCCGACTTTGCTGAAGATGCGCCCAGGGAAGGCTTCCATTAATCGGGTATCATAACGGTTTTTGCCAGCCACCATGTAAGGATGGGCAAAGACAGATTGAGTGATACGACGAATGGCCTTTGTGCGCTCTGGTGTAAAAAATAAATCGGGCTGACTGTATTTGGCAAATCCGAGGGCAAGATTTTTCAAGGGAATCGCCCATGTGGGAATGTCACAGCCATCAATGCCGATGGGAGCGCTGGAAAGATCAATTTCACAGACATCCTCCAATGCATCCCGGATTTTTTTCTGCAGCATATGGTCGGGTTGACCGTACCCTGTGGGCATGATCTTTTCTTTTTTAAGATAGGCCAGAAAACCGGAATGCTTGCCAGAACAGTTGTTGTGCAGGGAACAGGGCGTTTCCCCTTCCATCGCAAGATGACGTCCGGCTTCTTCGCTCATGGGCCAATGGGAGCCACATTGCAGCATGTCCTTGGATAAACCGAGTTTGTTCAGCATGACTTGGGCCACGCCGACATGAACGACTTCCCCGTTGTGTGATGAACAGGCAAGCGCAATTTCTTCATCGCTGAACCCATAGGTATCCGCTGCGCCGCTTTCCATCATGGGCAAGGCTTGTATGGCTTTGATGCTGGAGCGGGGAAAGACAGGGGTGTTGATATCGCCTTGGCAGGCAACGACATTGCGCTGGGTATCGACAACGCAAAAGGCACCGCGATGCTGGCTTTCAACAATATCCCCGCGCGTTACTTCAATCAAGACGGGGTTCATTATAGGGTGACTTTCAGCTCTTCACCTAATCGTTCGAGCAAGTTGGCCTGATCGCGTGTGCCAATCCAGTTTGTGCCGTCATAAGCATAATGCGTTGCCCCGCTTTTGGGGGAGGCCATCCAAATCTCACGGTTGGGGCCGTGCTTGTTGATGATATAGATACCACCTGCATCCAGTTCGATATTGAGAATCCCGTCTTGCAGGTCAACATCGGCGTGACCACCAATGGCATCATCCAGTTGATCGAACAGATTTTCAAGCAGTTCGTCCGCGATTGCGTTAAAACGGATTTCATCAAGTGCCATTGGAATTTCCCTTATAATGGTCAAACACTCAATCGGATATAGCAACGTGATGAGGTGGCGGCAAGGTGATTTACATAAAAATGCAAAGAAGGCCTTGCACAGGGCAACTATAGTCGGTATATAGGCGCCTCGTTTTCCCGACAACTCTGTCCTGCCTTGTGCGGGGCCTAAGAAACTGAGACGAAGATATGAAAAAAGACATTCATCCTGAATACCACGAAATCACCGTTCAAATGACAGACGGTTCTACCTTCACAACACGTTCCACTTGGGGCAAAGAAGGTGACGTTATGAAACTGGACATCGACCCGAAAGCTCACCCGGCATGGACAGGCGTTCACCGTTTGCTTGACGCTGGCGGCCAGCTGGCGAAATTCAACAAGCGTTTCTCCAACTTCGGCATCAAATAAGGCGCGCGCAAGTTATTTTGCGACCCTCTTGTGTCGGGATAGACGTTCCTTAGAATCCGTATGGATTTAGGAAAAGAGAAAAAAGGCGATAGATCTTTACAGGTCTGTCGCCTTTATTTTTATGATTTGGGTTGCAAAAAGAATAGAAGACCGCAAAACTATCCAAAGAGATAAAAAAATAAGAGACAGTGTAGGCCATGAAGGATATCGATAAAAAACGCGCTGCCAACGAGAAACTCACGTATGAAGAAATGCAGGAGTTGGCATCACATGATGATGTTAGCGTGCGTTGCCTATTGGCACAGCGTGAAGATATCCGGCCGGAAATCCTTTATTATTTGGCAGAAGACGAGGCAATGGAGGTCCGGCGCCATATCGCGTTGAACCCGGCCACGCCACGACAGGCTGACCTCTTGTTAGCAAGTGATCGTGATGAAGATGTGCGGTTGCCCTTAACGGAAAAAATCGCCAAGCTTGCCCCGGATGTGAGTGAAGCCGAGCGGGATAAAATTCAGGCTTTGACCTATGAGGCGCTTATGGTTCTGTCTCGCGATCAGGCCATTAAGGTTCGCCAGATCTTGTCGGAAACCTTAAAAGATGTCGATGGGGTGCCTGGTGATGTGATCCGCCAATTGGCCAGTGATATGGAATTGGTTGTTTCCGGTCCGGTGCTACAGTTCTCCCCGGTTTTAAGTGACGAAGACCTGTTGGAAATTATTTCATCGACCCATGCGAAAGGGGCGTTGAATGCGATTTCAAAACGCGCCCATGTGTCGGAAGAGGTCTCGGATGCGGTTATCTCGACGAATGAAAGAAGTGCGATTGCCGACCTTCTGGGCAATAGAAGCGCACAGATACGTGAAGAAGCTCTCGACCTTCTGGCAGAACGTGCGCATGATATTGTCGAATGGCATGTCCCCTTGGTGAGACGTCCCAAACTGAGTGTAAATGCCGCTAAACGAATGGCGCATTACTTGGCGGACAACTTGCTTAAATCGTTAGAGGAACGGGAAGATCTTGATGACGCGGTGATCATCGGTATCAAGAAAGAGGTCAAAAAGCGTATTGAATGTGACGGCCATGATGAAGAGCTTGAAGAAGCAGAGGAAGGCATAACTGATCCCATCGATGAGGTCAGGCAACTTCACGATGAAGGAAAGCTGGACGAAGAGATGTTGATCGACTGGATCGACGAATCGCAATGGCAATATGTGATTGCAGCCCTGTCTGTCTTGTCGAAAATGCGTCGTGTGAAAGTTAAAAAAATTATTTCGTCACAAAGCGCAAAAGGAATGATGGCTTTGGCATGGCGCGCGGGTATTCCAGCCGCTTTAGGTGAAAGTTTACAGTTTAAATTAGCGAAAATGCCGATTGGTAATATTTTAAAAGCCACACAGAAAGGGGAATACCCTTTGACGGACGAAGAGCTGAGCTGGCATTTGGAATTGTTTGGCGAAGATTAAGCCTGTTTGAAAAACCGCTGGAAAAAATATTTTACCTCCCCCTTGCATCCCTGAAAAACGCTGCCTAATTCCTCTGTACACAAGGACGAAACGATGCCGCCAAGCGGGTCTTTCAAATGAAATTCCTTGTTGTCAAACCGCCTTGCCCATGATGGGAAGGCTTATCATTTTCAACCATGTTGCTCAGAGGAGAATATGGACATGCGTAGTTTTGACTTAACACCCCTTTTGCGTTCTTCCGTTGGTTTTGATCGTATGCAGCGCGCTTTGGAAGCTGCCGCACGCCTTGATACGGCAGCCAACGCTTATCCGCCCTATGATATTGAAGTCAGTGGGGAAGATGCTTATCGAATTAGTTTGGCCGTTGCCGGTTTCAGCCGTGATGATATTGAGATTACGGTGAAAGAAAACAGCCTTGAAATCACGGCACAAGCCAAAACGGAAGAAGCTGCTGAGCGTGAGTTCCTGCATCGTGGGATTGCACGGCGCGCCTTTGAAAAACGCTTTGAGCTTGCCGACCATGTGAAAGTGGTTGGGGCGAGCATGGATAACGGTTTGTTACATGTGGATCTGGTACGTGAAATTCCGCAAAGCCTGAAACCGCGAAAAATTGAAATCACCGCAGATAACCCCAAGGCACTGGTACATAAAGATGCTGCTTAATCCCGCATCTTAATTGCCCCCTCACTCCCAAGTTACCAGTGCAACTCGGCGTGTAAGTTTTATAAACTTGCACGCCGTTTTTTTAATTCTTGTCCATCCGGTCAAGAAAGTGATAATGTCGGGAATCGGTGCTATTAACAAGGGAGCCATTGGCCCGTGCGTATCGATACTGAAGTCAAGCTTGACTATAAAAACGTTCTCATCCGTCCCAAACGATCTTATTTGCTGTCACGTTCCGAAGTGGATATGCAGCGCGAATTCAGATTCCCGCATTCGCCATATCATTGGAAAGGTGTGCCGATCATTGCTGCCAATATGGATACGGTGGGAACCTTCCGTATGGCAAAAAAACTGGCAGAACAAGATGCAATGACGGCGTTGCATAAGTTCTATGGTTTGAAGGATTATCAGGAATTTGTTGAAGCAAAACGTGCAAAACCGCAGGAAAATATCCCGTTGGAACCGGCCGAAGGCGGGCTGAATGCGTGGAATAGTACGTTCTTTTCTTTCGGCATTACCGATCAGGATGGTGAAAAACTGGATGCCGTGATGAAAATTGCGGAAAACCGGCCCAAAGATCAACCTGTTTTCATTTGTCTGGATGTTGCCAATGGATACAGCGAACGGTTCGCGCGTATTGTGGAACGTATCCGTAAAAAACACGCCAATACAGTCATTATGGCCGGAAACGTGGTGACGGGTGAAATGACGGAAGAGTTGATCTTGTCTGGGGCCGATATTGTCAAAGTGGGGATCGGACCGGGTTCGGTTTGTACAACCCGTAAAATGACGGGGGTGGGCTATCCGCAATTATCGGCTGTGATTGAATGCGCAGACGCCGCCCACGGGCTGAAAGGCCTTGTATGTGCGGATGGGGGATGTACGGTTCCCGGTGATGTGGCAAAAGCATTTGCTGCCGGTGCGGACTTTGTCATGCTGGGTGGTATGTTAGCCGGCCATGACGAAAGCGATGGGGAAGTCTTGACCCGACGCTACCTGACAAATGAGTTGGACGAAAACAACAAGCAAATTGTGCGTGAGGAAAAGTTCCTCGAATTTTACGGTATGTCTTCGGATACCGCCATGCATAAGCACTATGGCGGCGTGGCGAAATATCGTGCCAGTGAAGGCAAACGCGTTGAAATCCCTTATCGTGGTCCGGTGGAAGAAACCTTAAGCGAA
Source organism: Terasakiella sp. (assembly GCF_048267425.1). GTDB lineage: Bacteria > Pseudomonadota > Alphaproteobacteria > Rhodospirillales > Terasakiellaceae > Terasakiella. The sequence continues at coordinate 92,754 of NZ_JBLWXN010000002.1, read as the reverse complement.
ATCCTGGGCGGTGTACGGTCAACCTGTACGTACGTCGGGGCGCAAAGTTTAAAGGAATTGTCGAAACGCACGACCTTTGTGATGGTTTCGCAGCAAATCAACGAAGTTTTTGGAAAATCCTGATGCGCGTTTAACGAAGAGAAGACTTTTTTCAAACTGAAAAGTCTTCTCTTCAGGCTCTTTGACGACAAGTGGATATATTTTATACATTTAATTAATGTTAAATATTTATTATTACATTTATCTAATTGATTAAGGTTAATGAGGTGCTTAATTTTCGCATGTATTATTTATTCAACATATAAATAGTGGAGTTAGATGATGTCTAACATATTGAAGCATGCTTTCTTAACTGCCGTCTTCGGGCTTGGTCTGGCAACATCTGCACAGGCCTGGACAGATCAAATTGATCCAAAAAATGACATTAATACCCGATGTAAATTTGAACCCGAGGCCCAGTGTACGGACGCAATTCGCGTTGGGGCACAAATCGAAGGTGTGGACATGAGCTATTCCTCCATGCCGAAGATGCGTCTGGACGGGGCGAATATGAAGCGCATTAATCTGCAAGGCTCCAATATGGAGATCATCAATCTGAAAGGGGCTGACCTGACATTGGCGAACCTTTCCTTTAGCCAGTTACATGCTGCAAACCTGCAAAATGCCAACCTGATGCTGTCAAATATGACAAAAGCCCTATTGGTTGACGCGGATCTTCGCGGGGCAAACCTTCAAGGGGCGAATATTCAAGGGGCTGTTTTCTTTCAGGCAAACTTAAGCAACGCCACATGGGTTGATGGTCGTGTCTGTGCCGAAGGCTCTATCGGTGAATGTAAATAGAGATTTCAGATCTCGTTCTAAAAAGGCTTTCGAAAAATCGGAAGCCTTTTTTCATATCAACGTTGCGGCCATTTGACATGATGGGCATCGATGACAAAGGGGTGGGCGTGCCGGGTCTCTTTGTGTCGATGTTCATGTATATGCGGTTCCGGGCCTTCCCACCCTTCATGGGGGTGATGGTGATGGGGGTCTTTGTGGGTATGGGGGTGATCGTGGGAATGCGCAGGATGACTATGTTCAATAACGACCGGGTCATTGGTCGGCCACAGTTTTAACGCCCATAAGGTCATAAGGAAGGCAAGACAGGCGAGAATCGCAAAGGTTTGGGAAAGACCGATATTGGCCCCCAGCCAGCCTGCCAGACTATAACCGATAAACCAGGCCCCGTGGGATAGCGCAAAATTGGCACTGAAATAAGCCGCCCGGTCAGACGGGGTGGTGGATCGTGTGACCACGCGGGCCGCTGGTGTTTGAATGAGTGACCAGCCCGCCCCCAGTAAAAACCAGATAATCAGTAATCCGCCCAGACCGGGCAGGATGACGCCCCATAAAAGGGCCGAGGCAATCAAACTGCCCCCCAAGATCATCATCGGGCGATCCGGTACTGTTTTTAGGAGCCGAGGCAGAAAGAGCGCGACGAGCATGGACCCGGCACCTGATGCCATCATAACGTAAGCTGTTTCGCTTTCCCCCAGTCCCAAGTGGGCACGCACATAAATGACCGTATTGACGATCACCATTGCGCCCGCGCAGGCGACAGCCCCATGCAGGGCCAGCAGGCCACGCAAACGAGGGGTGCGCAGGTACGCCTTAATCCCGAAACTTATATTGTGCCAGAGAGACGATTCGCGCTCGGCAATCGCTTGTTTTGGGAAAACCGTGATGACTACCAATAAGGCAGATCCCAAAAAAGTAAGACCGTTTAACAGGAAAAGGCTGTCGAAACTCCAAATGGATAAAAGCAGAGCCGCCAATGTCGGGCTGAGCAGGTTTTCCAGATCATAAGCCAACCGGGAATAAGACAGTGCCTTGGTATAACGCTCTTCGTTGGGCAGCAGATCGGGAATTGTGGATTGAAAAAGCGGTGTAAAGCAGGCAGAGCAGACATTAAGGGCAAAGATAACGCCATAGAGCTGCCATTGTGTCGATAAAAAGGGCAAGGTGAGTATGAGGCCTGCACGCACAATGTCCAGCAAAATCAAGGTTTGTTTGCGCGGAAGAAGATGAGCAAAACCGCCGGCGATTGGGGCCACGCAGACATAGGCGATCATCTTGATGGCAAGGGCGGTTCCCAGAACTTGCCCCGCATTTTCACCAGCCATGTCATAAGCAAGCAAAGCCAGTGCAACCGTGGTCAGTCCGGTTCCGACCAATGAGGTAACTTGTGCACCAAACAGGTTGCGATAAGCCGGGTTTTTGAGGGGGGAATGTGCAGATTGGTTCATATGCCTGACTTAAATTGTAAATAAACAGGTTCGAAGGTTCTAATCAACGCAACGATAGGATATGCTTTTAAACATAACTTTAATAGTACGCTTGAACATGCAGAAACTTTTCATTCTTTCGTTTGCTTTGATGATTGCTTCATCCCTGTTTGTCGGTCATGCCTTTTCAAAAGGATACGTTCCCTATTTCGGGATGATCGCGGGCGGCATTTTTTTATTGGCGATTTTTTTACCGTTTTTAAGCGAATACAATATTTTACACCGTGGGTTTTCAAGTATTGGCGATAATTTTAAAAGTCTGATGCATTCTGATGAACCGACAAAGGGGGAGGTCGAGATTTTGCTTCCCAGTCATATGAACCAAGCAGCGAAAACCTATCAGTTGCAGGAAAGCGGGAATATTAAAATCGGCCTTTGGGTGATACTTGCGATTGGGCTGGTATTCCTTGCCATTGATGGGGTTGATTTTTATGTTTTGGGCGACGGTCTAAAAGCGGATAACGGGCCGATCAGTAATTTTTAACTCAGTTTTTTACTTAAGGCCCGTGCGATTTTTGCAGCCAAGGCCGCATTGTTTTTTAACAAGGCAATATTGCTGGTCTTGCTTTTACCCTGACTTAATTCCGCAAGGCGGGCCAACAGATAAGGCGTAACATCGCGTCCGTTGACAGTCATTTCTTCCAAGGCCTGCTTGATGCATGTTTCGACTTCTTCCTTGGGATATTCGAATTCGGGGGCTATTGGGTTGCCAATGAGAACGCCCCCCTTGAAATCCAGACCATCGGGCCAGCCGATCATATTCCATTTTTGGATCAACAGGTCTGTGATTTCCTCCACACGGTCCAGTCTATAGGCTCCCTTAACTCCGCTGTTGCGATAATAAAAGGCTGGAAATTCATCACATCCAAACGATATGGTCGGCACACCTTTTGTCTCCAGTACCTCTAATGTCTTGGGGATATCAAGAACAGCCTTGGCCCCGGCGCAAACGACACAGACGTTACAACGGCTTAGTTCTTCAAGGTCAGCAGAAATATCAAATGTCTCACCCGCACCACGATGAACGCCCCCGATACCGCCAGTGGCAAAGACATGAATATTGGCGTGTTCGGCAATCATCATTGTGGTGGCAACCGTTGTGCCGCCATTTTTTTTCAGAGATAAGGCGTAAGGCATATCGCGTCTACTGAGCTTTAGGGCGCTTTGGTCTTGTGCCAAGTGTTCCAGTTCTTGATTGTTCAACCCTACACGAATGATACCGTCGATGACGGCGATGGTTGCCGGGGTGCAGCCGTGTTGTCTGATGGTTTCTTCGAGGGCGAGAGCCGTTTTTAAATTGTCGGGATAGGGAAGGCCATGTGTGATCACGGTACTTTCCAGTGCGACAACACCTTTTTTATTAAAAAAGGCCTCTTTAACCTCATCGTTGACGAGAAGTCTGCGCTGGATCGGCTTTCTCATTCCTTTTCACCTTTCTTTCTCGTATTTTGGCTTGCGTCCACGACTGTCCTAAGGGATGTTATATCAAATAATACGCACAAGGGGGGATTGATGTTTTTGTTAAGGTTCAAGAAACTGGTATTCGGGATCTGTTGTCTTGCCTTAAGCGGCTGTGTCAGCACGTCGTTTAAACAAAAAATTGATCCGCTGCAGGAAGTTCCCGCCCTGTCCTTTATTCCAAATTCGGTCTTTTATATCGGCTCATCCGAGAGCGAGCGTGAAAAGGCCTATCACATAGATGAAGCCGCCTATAATGTACCGGTGACGCGCGAGCAGAACTGGTATGAGGCAGAACTCCCATTGCAACAGGTGCGTTTGCGCAGTTTTTATATCACGCGCACACCGATTACCAATTTCCAATATGCGGCTTTCGTTCGTGATAGCGGTTACGACGCACCGGACGTTGATATTGTGGACTGGCAGTCTTATGGATTGAATCATACCTATGAAAGTACGCGCAAGTATGCGTGGGGGCCAAATGGTTATCCCCAAGGGCGTGATCGTCACCCGGTTGTTTTAGTCAATTATGAAGATGCGCAGGCCTATGCCAAATGGTTGTCTGAAAAAACCGGACAATACTGGCGCTTGCCCAATGAACGGGAATGGGAACTGGCGGCACGTGGCACCGATGGACGGGCTTATCCGTGGGGCAATGACTTTAATCCGGCAAAAGCCAACACCGCAGATATTGGACCGCACGATACGTTGCCTGTGGGCAGCTTCCCGGAAGGGGCCAGTCCCTTTGGTGTGTTGGATATGGCTGGGCAGGTCTATGAATGGACCAGTACACCGGGCGAAGCGTCTCGGATGACCGTGAAAGGCGGGGCCTGGGATGATCGGGGGTGCGGTGTGTGCCGCGCAGCCGCACGTCATCACCGACGCTGGGATATGAAACATATTTTAATTGGCTTCCGACTTGTACGTGAAGTCGCAAATTGATTTCCATTTTTATCTGATGAAGTGAAAGAGAGCGAAAGAATGGCCTTTTTGAAACTTGGTATTCCAAAGGGAAGTCTGGAAGAAGCCACAATCGAATTGTTTGAACAAGCCGGTTGGAGCATCAAGAAACGGGCACGCAATTACTTTCCGGTAATTGACGACGATGATATTGAATGTTCACTCGTGCGATCACAGGAAATGTCGCGCTATATCGAAGATGATGTGCTGGATGTCGGCTTGTGTGGGCTGGACTGGGTGCAGGAAAATAATTCTGATGTGGAAGTTGTCAGTGACCTGATTTATTCCAAAGTTTCAGACAAGCCGGCGCGTTGGGTGCTGGTCGTTGAAAAAGACTCCCCCATTCAAAGTGTCAAGGATCTGGATGGAAAACGGGTTGCGACAGAACTTGTCGGGTTTACCAAACGGTATCTGGAAGAAAATGGTGTTCAGGCAGATGTGGAATTTTCCTGGGGGGCAACCGAAGCCAAGGTTATTCAAGGCTTGGCAGATGCTGTTGTGGAAATTACAGAAACCGGAACCACCATCAAGGCCAACGGGTTGCGCATTGTTGAAGAATTGATGCAGACCCACACGGTTCTGATTGCCAACAAGGCCGCGTTAAAAGACCCGCAGAAAAAAGCCAAAATCGACCAGCTTGCCCTGATGTTACAGGCGGCGCTGTCTGCACGTCATAAGGTGTTGTTAAAAATGAATGCACCGGACGCCAACTTGCGCGAAATTGTCGCTATGTTGCCCAGTTTACATTCGCCAACGGTTAATCCGCTGTCTGACCAAAATTGGCATGCGGTGGAAACAGTTGTGGATCGTAAGCAAACACGCGATCTTATACCGGCGCTAAAGGCGGCCGGGGCACAAGGTATTCTGGAATTGCCTTTGCAGAAGATCTGCTAGGCGAAGGGACGTCTTCACAAAGAAAAAGGGCACTGATAATCAGCGCCCTTTTTTCGTATATTTGTTAAAGACCGCTTAGTCTTTGGCGCGCTCGACGTATGTGCCGTCCATTGTGTTGATGATCACACGGGTTCCGGCTTCGATATGCGGGGGAACAAGGATTTTAACGCCATTTTCCAGTACCGCAGGCTTATAAGAAGATGATTGTGTTTGACCTTTGACAACTGGATCCGCTTCGGAAATTTCAAAAGCCATTTTTTCCGGCAATGTAATACCGAGAACTTCGCCTTCGTGTGACTCGATGGTTACTGTGATACCGTCTGTCAGGAAGGGGGCTTGTTCATCAAGTAACATGGAACGGTTGGCTTCGATTTGTTCGTAAGTTTCGTTATCCATGAATGTCAGCAAATCGCCGTCACCAAAAAGGAATTGATATTCTTTTTGTTCAAGGGTAACGCGTTCAACGGTTTCTGATGCACGGAAGCGTTCGTTCAATTTCGTACCGACGCGAATGTCTTTAAGTTCTACCTGATTGAAGGCACCGCCTTTACCGGGTTTGACGGCTTGACATTTCACAGCGCGCCACAGGCCGTCTTTGTGATTGATGATATTGCCGGGGCGAATTTCGTTACCGTTGATCTTCATAGGTCTGGATATCCTGAAATAAACACTGAAATTGGCGCGAAATTAGCAGGAAGTTGCCTCTAAAGCCAACCCTTTTTGCGTAAAGGCGAGTTATCGTCTCAAAGTAACGAGTGAAGACTGGTATTTCTGATAAATTCGTCGAAATGTTCCATCATCAATCAAGCTTTGTGCCGCTTTTTTCAAATCATCAAGGCCTTCGCGTTGGATAAACTGACTAGAGGCTTGCACCCATCCTTGCAGTCGGTCCAGTTCAAAGGGGATGTCAAAGTCTGAACTGGTGCTTAGACCTGTGCGAACGGCATTGTAGGCCAAGCTTTGTTCTGTACCGACAACCGCATCAACGCGTCCGGCTTTAAACAAAAGCATGGAATGGGCATAATCCATTGAAGGGACGATGTTGAGATTTTCCTGCTCTGCAAATTTACCACCGACTTTCAAGCCGCGCGCAACAGATAAACTGAGATGCTGGAGGTCTTTATAATTTGTGATTTTTATGCCTTTTCGCGGCCAGACGACGGTTCGAAAATCAATGCCGACATTGACAACTGGAACCGTAATTTTTTCAGAATAGGGGGTGCGCAGGACGATGGAAAAGTCAGCTTTGCCATATTCCAATGATTTGAATAATCGTGCCATCGGAACGATCCTGTTCACGCTTTGACGTCCCATACGCTTGGCAATGGCATTGCCCCATTCAAAACAAATTCCCTTTGGAATGTTGTCATTTGTTTTATAACCCCAAGGCGGTAATGGCAGGGTTGCGATACGTAGCGGTGGTTTTTCTTGCGCATGAACGCTTTGCATTCCCGACACAAAGACGCAGATCAACAAGGCAAGGGATAATGATAAAAGTCGTTTGATATGTAAACGAACGGTCATTGTTTTTGCAGTTTCTCAAGAAGGGGGGGGAGGATTTATTATTTTTGCCCCATTGTAGATTATTCGCACAGCTTATTAAAGTGTTTTACCGCGTGCTCTACGCCTTTAGAGTGATTCCAGATACCACCGCATACGGCAAGGAAATCTGCTCCCGCTTCGATTAACGGTGTGGCATTGTCCGTTGTGATGCCGCCAATGGCAACGCAGGGGATTTCAAACATGGTGGTCCACCATTCCAAAATCCAGGGTTCCGCCTTTGTTTTGGCTTGTTTGGTGTCGGTTGGATAGAAGGCACCAAAGGCGACATAATCAGCCCCTTGTTCACCTGCAATCATGGCAAGATGTTTGGAATCGTGGCAGGTGACACCGATAATGGCGTCTTTTCCCATAATTTCACGGGCTTTTTTATAAGGTGTGTCATCCTGTCCGATATGGACGCCGTCGCAGCCCATTTCCTTGGCAAGGTCGGGGCGGTCATTGAGCACAAATGCGATATCGCGATCCTGTACAAGCGGTTGAAGCTTTTCACATGCACGACGGACCGTATCATCATCTACATCTTTCAGGCGCAGTTGAACGCAGGCGATTTCGCCGCTATCCAGTGCCGTAACAAGGGTGTCGGCAAAAACATCCAAATCAATTTTGGGCGGTGTAATCAAATAAAGCTGCGTATTCATGTTGATCCTGCTTTGCTGGCTTATGCCAGAACCTTGTGTGCGCCCCCGCATTGGGGATGGTTGTTGAAATAACATCTTTCTATAACAAAAAAGGGGACGAAAATCGCCCCCTACTTCACTTAAAAGAGTGATAACAGTGATTTAAAGTCCGGTTTGGGCCATTGTCAGGGCCGTATCCAGCATCCGGCAGGAAAAACCCCATTCGTTATCATACCAAGATAAGACCCGTACCAAAGTCCCCCCCATGACGGTTGTTTGGGTCAAATCAAAACAGGATGAATGTGGATTATGATTAAAATCGATGGAAACCAACGGGGCATCATAAGCACCAAGCACCCCTTTCATCCGTCCTTGGGCCGCTTCAAGGATAGCGGCATTGATTTCCTCTGTGCTGGTCGGGCGGGACGCATCGAACGTTAAGTCGATCATGGATACATTGGGGGTCGGGACACGAATGGCACATCCGTCCAATTTACCGGCCAGTTCCGGCAAAACCAGACCAACAGCCTTGGCGGCCCCTGTTGACGTCGGGATCATAGAAACCGCACCAGCGCGGGCACGGCGCATGTCTTTGTGCAGCATATCGACCATGCGTTGACCACCGGTGTAGGCGTGAACGGTGGTCATATATCCTTTTTCAATACCGACGGCTTTGTTCAATACATCGGCAACCGGGGCCAGACAATTGGTGGTGCAAGACGCGTTGGAAACGACTTTATGATCGTTGGTTAATTGATCGTGATTGACACCATAAACAACTGTCAGATCGGCGTCTTTTCCGGGGGCGGAGATCAAGACCTTTTTGGCGCCGGCGTCAATATGGGCCTGCGCTTCGTCACGGGCCTTGAAAATTCCGGTGCATTCAAAGACGATATCGATGTTCATCTCTGCCCAAGGGAGACTCGCCGGGTTGGGTTCGGAGGTAAATTTAATCGCTGTCCCATCAATGAGAATAGCGTTGTCGGTGGTGGAAACCTCGGCTGCTAAAATACCGTGAACGGAGTCGTATTTCAGGAGATGTGCATTGGAGTCAACCGGACCGAGATCGTTAATCGCAACGATTTCAAGGTCGCTTCGCCCGCTTTCAATGAGGGCGCGTAAGCAAAGACGTCCAATTCGGCCAAAACCGTTAATCGCCACGCGAATAGCCATTGTATCCTCCATATCCATTTATAAAAACCTAATATTTTATAGCACGTTAGCCAATGTCAAAACCAGCGTTGAGTTGTGGAAAACGTATCAAATAAGTGGTGTGCCTGAGACTTTTGTTTTTACCGGAGTCGCTTGGGGCTTGCTCAATGTGGTATTTTTTGTCATTACCTTAGCCTTGGAATTTCTCAGTATATATTAAATGGGGTTCGTCCTTGTCCGTTTCTGTACAAGTATCACCGCGTATTCTCTCTGCGTTTGATCGACTTGAAAAAGCTGTTCTGGTTCTGGAACAGGCGTGCGAGTCGCAAAGCACAAAGGTCGATGCGGCACAGGTTGAGGTTTTGCAGAACCAGATCGAAGGGTTAAAGCAAGATAATCTGGCGCTGTCCGAAGCACTGGAAGCGTATAGCGAGGCAGATTACGATACGCAGTTTGAAGAATTGAAAGATAAGATTTCAGTTCTCGAAGACAATAACCAGACCCTCAGCGTCCAAAATGAATCGTTGCATGAAATCAAAAGTGATTTTGCCACGCGTCTGGAAAAATTGATCGGCAATGTCCAGCAAATTCTGGATGAAGAGGAGGACGAATAATGGCTTCAGTCGCTGTTACCATTAATGGTCGCCGTTACGAGATTGCTTGCGAAGAAGGGCAAGAAGCGCAGCTTTCCCGATTGGGACGTTATGTGGATGACCGTGTGCGCCAATTGGCGGCTGCGGTTGGACAGTTGGGCGATACACGCTTGATGGTTATGACCAGTTTGTTGCTGGCAGATGAACTGAGCGATAAAAACGACGAGTTGGAAACCTATAAGGTGGAACATAGTGTCGCTGTGCGTGAACGCAAAGACGAGATGATTGTTCAAAAACTGGATCGCCTGACACAGAAAATCACGGAAATCGCGCAAACAATGGATGATGTGGACATTGCTGAAGTGAGCAGCAATGTTGAAACACTTGTTCACAATGATGATGAACTTGATGATCCTTCTGCGCAATAGGGCGTGACAATTCAAGAAAGACTGACTATATAGCCCAAGGTGAAGCTGCGAAGTGCGTCGGTGTTCATGAATCCCCGGGGCCAATAATGAAACCATCGGGAGCTGTCCCTGTCCACCTCGTGGGGTGGTTACACGGCGCCCACCTGCTTTGGCAGGCCTATGGTGGATCTAGTCAACATTACGGCTTATGTGGCTTCACCCGCACCTAATCGAACGAGGTGGTCTGTGACTTCTTTAAAGGAAGAAAAAAATCGTCTGCGCCTGCGTATGCTATCGTTACGCAAAGGGATCAATAAGCCGGAACTTTCCTCGCTGTTGCAGCAAACGTTTTTGAACGAAACTCATTTCAAATCTTATCAGAGGGTCGCGGCCTATTGGCCCATGTCCGGTGAACTTGATATTCGCCCATTGTTGCCGTCATTGCAGGCGCGCGGGCAGGTCTGTGCGTTACCCGTTGTGCTGAACAAAAACACACCGTTGATTTTTCGCAAATGGTTGCCCGGTGATGTGTTGGTTGCAGGACCACATGGGACACTCCATCCCCGCGAAGACGCACCGCTTGTTATCCCTGATTTAGTTCTAGCCCCCTTATTGGCCTTTGACCTTCAAGGGGGGCGTTTGGGGTTTGGTGGGGGCTATTATGATCGCACTTTGGTGAACTTGCCCACAGTCACCACAGTCGGGATTGCCTATGATGAACAGGCTGTGGAAGAAGTCCCGACGGATCGGCTGGATCAAAGAATGGACTGGATTGTTACGCCGACACGGGTTATTCACATCAAAGCGTGATTTTAAAAAAATGGACGAGATATATGCGTTTTCTTTATTGTGGTGATGTGATGGGCCGAAGCGGTCGCAATGCAATTGTTGAACAAGTTCCTCAATTGCGTGAGAAACTCGGTCTGGATTTTGTCATCGTCAATGGGGAAAATTCTGCACATGGCTTTGGCATTACCCGCAAGATTTGCGATGCTTTTTATGATGTTGGCGTGGACGTTATTACCACGGGTAATCACGCATGGGATCAGCGCGAGGTTATGAATTTTATTGACGATGAACCGCGACTGTTGCGCCCGTTGAATTACCCGGAAGGCACACCGGGGCGAGGTTTTCATGTCTATGAAATGAAAGATAATCGCCGTTTCTTTGTGGCTCAGGTCATGGGGCGGTTGTTTATGGACCCGTTGGATGATCCGTTTACCATGCTGTCGGCCGTGTTGGATAAGCATGTTCTGGGCCGTGATGTTCAGGCTTCACTGGTGGATATTCATGCCGAAGCGACCAGTGAAAAAATGGCGATGGGTCAATATTTGGATGGGCGTGTGTCGCTGGTGGCGGGAACGCACTCTCATATCCCGACGGCAGATGCGCAGATTTTACCAAACGGTACGGCCTATCAAACTGATGTGGGCATGTGTGGCGATTATGACAGCGTGATCGGGATGGAAAAATCGGTTCCGATTGAACGGTTTACAAAGAAAATAAGTGGACGTTTGACCCCCGCAGAAGGTCCGGCGACGTTGTGCGCAGTCTTTGTTGAAACCGATGATGAGACCGGTTTGGCCAAAACCGTTTCACCTCTCAGGCTCGGTGGTCGCTTGATTGAAATTGTTCCGGCCCTTTAATCAATTGAATAAAAAAGCCCCGATGCTCATTCAGTCATCGGGGCTTTTTTTTGTCTTTGGTTGCTCGGCTTTTTAATTGCCGCGAACCTGTTGCAGGAATTTTTGAACAACATCTTTCAACGATGTAGCCTGAGAGTTCAGCCCGCTGGATGCTTCCAGTACCATTTGTGAGGCTTTGCCCGTCTCGGCGGCGGCAAGGTTTACGTTTTCGATGTTTTTCGTCACATCGACCGTGCCGCTTGCTGCTTCCTGAACGTTTTTGGAAATCTCAATTGTTGCAGCGCCTTGTTCTTCAACGGCGATGGAAATGCTGCTGGAGATATCGTTGATGTTGTTGATCGTTTGACCGATGTTGGAAATGGCGCTCACTGCATCGGTGGTGGCCGATTGCATGGCATCGATTTGTTCGGTGATCTCTGCTGTGGCGCGTGCGGTCTGATCGGCAAGATTTTTTACTTCAGAAGCCACAACCGCAAACCCTTTACCAGCTTCACCGGCACGGGCGGCTTCGATGGTGGCGTTCAAGGCAAGAAGGTTGGTCTGTTCAGCAATGGAGGTAATCAACTCGACAACCTCGCCCACCTTATTGGCGGCAGAAGACAGGCTGCTGACGGTATCTGTCGCCTGTTGGGCTTCATCCACGGCTTCCTGTGCAATCCCGCGCGATTGTTCGACCTGACGGGAAATTTCGCTAATGGATGCGGACAGTTCTTCTGCGGCGGAAGCTACGGTTTGTACGTTACCGGTTGCCTGTTCGGCAGCCTGCGCTACGACATTGGATTGTTCCGATGTGGCGGCTGCGGTGCGCGACATACCTTGGGCGGTTGTTTCCATATCCTGTGCGGCTGTGCCGACGGCCTCCACCACGCTGCTGACAGTATTTTCGAAATTGTCGGCCATTTGGTTGAGGAAAGCGCGTTGTTTTTCTTCGCTACGTCGTTGGGTTTCTTCTTGTTCGTCGCGTAGTTTTTCAACTTCCTGTGCGTTTTTGCGGAAGATGCGCAACGCTTCTGCCATTTCACCGACTTCGTCTTTGCGCTCGTCTTCAAGGATTTTAACCTCGAGATTACCTGCGGCAAGAGCATGCATCACCTTGGTCATCGCCGCAATCGGGTTGGCAAGGTTACGGGCAACGACAAGACCGATAACGATAATGACAAGTAGTGTGATCCCGGCGGCAACGATGATAAAGGTGCGCATGGTTCGCACGGGTTCCAGAACTTCGTCTTCGGACATTTCAGCAACGACGCCCCAATGCATCCCCATGAAGTCCAGTGGGGCATAGGCTGCAAAGACATCTTCGCCTTTAAAGTCTGTGGTTTCTACAAGACCGGATTCACCTTTAAGGGCGGCTTTGACGGCTTCGTTGCTGATTTTTTGTTTAATAATGGTCTTTTCTTTGACCAGACGCAGATCACTGCGCAAAAGATTATCTTTACCAACAATGTAGGTTTCGCCTGTGTTGCCAAGACCGCGCGGGTTTTGCATAACCTGATCGATTCGTTTAATCGGCATGCGCACAATCAATGCACCGACGAAGACATCTTCTTCGTTTTTCACCGGACTTCCCATGAAGCTAGCCGCTTCGTTATTATCGGCTTCATAGGCGGCGAAATCTGTCATCGTCACGAAAGCGTTGTTGTCGCCGTTTTCTTTAATTTCTTTGAAAATCTTTGCGAAGTCTGTGTCTTTCCATTTGCCCTTTTCAAGGTTGGTCGCAAAATCATGTGCTTTATAAACGGAATAAATAACGTTGCCTTTGGCATCGACAATAAACAAATCATGGTAGGCCCGTGATTTGGCAAGGGGCTGGAACCAGGCATGATAACGTTGATGTGTGTCATGGTAGGCATCTTCGCTTTGACCGCGTTTCAGTTTGTCGCGTTCACCGGCGCTATTGGAATTATCTTCAATATATTCTTTCTGCAAGAACGCGGTGGCATCGCCGTATTCGGCGCCGATATCTTCATAGTCAACGGCCAGCTCAACCAAGGCATCTTTGACCATTTGGTTGCTGGATAAAATACCTAAGTCCTGTCGTATCCCTTCCATCAAAGACATGATGGAATGCGTTCGACTGTCAATAAGGGTTTGCATGCTGTCGTCAGCGGCAATTCGCATATTGTCGGCTGATTTTGTATAAGCAAGCAGCCCCGTGATCAGGATCGAAGCTAGTGCGAGAATGACGATGATTGCGGGGAGTTTGACTGAGATTTTGACGTTTGACAGTGACATTATCTTTTCCGATCTTTGGTTTCGGCCAACCTGTTATTGCAGCTTGCTGCTTTTGGTCGAATTACCCCAAGGGATATTTCGCAAAATTCGGAAGTATTTATGGCATAAGAAACCATACATATGATAGGGAAAATTTTATTTTTCAGTGAATTGGAAAGGTATGTTTTTCATATAGTTAGTTCATATTATCTTTTTGTGTCTATACTTAAGGATGATTTGGTGTTTGTGAATTGGTACTTTAGTTAAAAATGGGAAATGTTCGAAGGTGCACATTGTTTGTTGTTGTCAAGATGTGCTAATAGAATATCAGAGATGGATTTCTCGTCATTTTCAGAAAAGTTAAGGATTAAATGTAGGAACCATGGCTGGTCATTCCAAGTTTAAAAATATTATGCATCGCAAAGGCGCACAGGACAAAAAGCGCGCCAAAGAATTTGCCAAATTGTCAAAAGAAATTATGGTCGCTGCCGGAATGGGCACACCTGACCCCGATATGAACCCGCGCTTGCGTACAGCGATTGCTGCGGCGAAAGGGGCGTCCATGCCGAAGGACAATATCGAACGGGCCGTTAAAAAAGGCTCCGGCGAGATGGATGGCGATAATTTCGTTGAAATGCGTTACGAGGGGTACGGTCCCGGCGGTGTTGCCGTTATTGTAGAATGCCTGACCGATAACAAAAATCGCACCGCCTCCGATGTGCGCTCGACTTTCTCCAAACGAGGCGGAAACCTGGGTGAAACCGGTTCGGTTGCTTTCAGTTTCGAGCGTCGCGGCCTGATCACATATCCGCTGGATGTCGCTGATGGCGATGCGATGTTTGAAGCTGCTTTGGAAGCCGGTGCAACTGAAGTGGAAACAACGGATGAAGCCCACGAAATTTCGTGCGAACCCGATGAATTGCATGCCGTTTTGGATGAATTGGTCAAACAATTTGGCGACTCCAAAGGGGCCGCACTGGATTGGAAACCGACCAATACGACCGAACTGGATGCCGATAAGGCGCAAAGCCTGATGGGGCTGGTCGAAGCTTTGGAAGATCTGGACGATGTTCAGGACGTCTTCACCAATATGGAAGTCTCTGACGAGGTCATGGCAAGCCTGGCGGGCTAGGCGATGCGGATCGTGGGGCTGGACCCGGGATTGCGCATAACCGGATGGGGGATCATTGATATTGATGGGAACCGAATGCGGTGTGTTGCCGATGGTGCCATCAAGACGGATTCCAAACGCCCCTTGGCGGAACGGCTGGTACAGCTTTACGAAGGGATCGAAGATGTTCTTAAACGCTTCGGTCCCGTCGAGGCGGCTGTCGAGGAAACGTTCGTCAATAAAAACCCGAATTCGACATTGAAATTGGGACAAGCTCGCGGTGTCGTGATGTTGACACCGGCGCGGGCCGGATTATCTGTGTTTGAGTACACGCCCAATCAGGTCAAAAAGACGGTGGTGGGGAGTGGGCACGCACAGAAAGAACAAGTTCAAATGATGGTGAAAACCTTGTTGCCAACCGCCAAAATTGAAATTGCAGATGCGGCAGATGCATTGGCGGTGGCGATTTGTCATGCGCACAATCGTAATACGCCTGATAAATGGGGAGGGGTCGCATGATTGCCAAATTAAAAGGCTTGGTCGATTCCGTCGGGGAAGATTGGGTCATTCTGGACGTCAACGGGGTAGGATACCTTGTCTTTGCCTCCGCCAAAACATTGGGAAAATTGCCAAAAGTTGGTGAGGCAACATCACTTTTGATCGAAACTCATGTGCGCGAAGATCATATTCATTTGTATGGTTTTGGTGATGTTGCAGAACGTGACTGGTTTAAGCTTTTAACGACGGTTCAGGGCGTTGGGGCCAAAGTTGGTTTGGCCATTTTGTCAGCCTTGACGGCTCAGGACATCATGCATGCGATTGCCGCACAGGATAAAAAGGTTTTAACACAAGCCAACGGCGTTGGCCCGAAAGTGGCAACGCGTATTTTAACGGAACTGAAAGATAAAGCCGGTGCCATTGCACTGAGTAGCCCTGAAGGACTTTCGACGTCGTCGGGGCATGCGGCTTCTTCATCAACGGGTTTTGGTGGTGCACCGGTGGAGGCCGTTTCCGCCCTTGTCAATCTCGGTTATGGGCGCAGCGAAGCTTTGGCGGCTGTTTCCAAGGTGAATAAGGAACTCGGTGGTGAGGGTAAGCTGGATGACCTCATCCGCCTTGCCTTGTCGGAATTATCGGTGTTGGGCTAGGGGGCATCAGATATGTATGAAGATGAAAACCGCATGGTCTCGCCGGAACGTTCCGAAGATGATGTTTCTGAAAATTCCTTGCGGCCTCTGGCGTTAAACGAATTTATTGGTCAAAAGCAAGTCCGTGAAAATTTGAAAATTTTCGTTGAGGCCGCACGCGCACGTGGGGACGCGATGGACCATGTTTTATTTTACGGTCCACCAGGGCTGGGGAAAACAACACTGGCTCAAATCGTTGCACGTGAACTGGGTGTCGGATTCCGTGCCACATCCGGACCTGTGATTGCAAAAGCGGGTGATTTGGCGGCGCTGTTGACCAATTTGCAGCCTTATGATGTTCTCTTTATTGATGAAATTCATCGCCTCAACCCGGCTATTGAAGAAGTGCTCTATCCGGCGATGGAAGATTTCCAGCTTGATTTGATCATTGGGGAAGGACCGGCGGCACGTTCTGTTCGCATTGATCTGCCGCCCTTTACATTGGTGGGGGCGACAACGCGTTCCGGGTTGATCACCACACCGTTGCGTGATCGTTTCGGCATTCCGTTGCGGATGAATTTTTATGAAGTTGACGAACTGGAAGAAATTGTGACACGTGGCGCACGTATTTTGGGGATGGAAATGACATCGGACGGTGCCCATGAGGTTGCCAAACGTGCCCGAGGGACCCCTCGTGTTGCCGGGCGTTTGTTGCGCAGGGTTCGCGATTTCGCTCATGTGGCCGGTGTGTCCCCGGTGGATGCAGCCTGTGCCGATGGGGCCTTGAACCGATTGGAAGTGGATCATCGCGGTCTGGATGAGATGGACCGCCGTTATCTGAAATGTATTTGCGAAAATTACGGGGGTGGTCCTGTTGGTGTTGAAACGATGGCAGCGGCCTTGTCTGAACAACGCGACACGATCGAAGAAGTGATGGAACCATATTTGATCCAGCAAGGCCTGTTAATGCGCACCCCACGCGGACGGATGTTATCGGAAGCCGCCTATCGTCATTTGGGACTGGATGCGCCACAGGGACGTGAGGCCGCGCAAATGGATTTATTGAAAAAGGTGGATAAGGAATGACTGTTGGCCGCTTGGAAGGCGATACATTCATTTTCCCCATCCGTGTCTATTATGAAGACACAGATGCGGGTGAAATTGTTTATTATGCCAATTATCTGAAATTTGCTGAACGCGCACGAACCGAATTTTTACGATATTTCAATATTCATCAGTCAGAATTGCTAAAACAGGATCGGATTGCGTTTGCGGTACGCCGCGCGGAAGCGGATTATCGCAAACCGGCGAAACTGGATGATTTGTTGGAAGTCCACACCCGTTTCGTTAAGTTGGGTGGCGCGTCTTTGGAAATGGAACAGGTCTTAAAACGTGGTGAAGAGACGTTGGTTTGCGTAAAAGTGCGGATCGCCTGCATTCATTTAGAAGGCCGTCCGGTTCCTATTCCGCATGATATCAAGCAGGTGTTTATGAAAATGTTAGGGGTTCACAATGGAAAATAATCTGGTCGAGGCAGCCGTACTGGCAGGCTCCGTCGAGGTACACGACCTGAGTATGCTTGGCTTGTTTATGCGAGCCGATATTATTGTACAGGCCGTGATGGTGGGGTTGTTGCTGGCTTCCATCTGGTGTTGGGGGATTATTTTCGACAAGATCGTGCGTTTACGCCGATTGAATAAAAAAGCGGATAGTTTTGAGGATAAATTCTGGTCCGGGCAGTCTTTGGACCAATTGTATGACGCCCAAGGCAATCAGCCGGAAGACCCGATGTCTGCTGTGTTTGTGACAGCAATGCGCGAAGTTCGTCGGTCACAGGCGAAAGGGCGCGGTACCGGGGACGAAATGCGTACCCGTTTGCAAGACCGTGTTGATCGTGTGATGCAAATTACGGTGGGGCGCGAAATGGAACGTGTCGAAAAAAATATGACATTCTTGGCGTCAACAGGTTCAACAGCACCGTTTATCGGTCTGTTCGGGACTGTTTGGGGGATTATGAATGCCTTTACAGCGATTGCACAAACGAAAAACACCACATTGGCAGTGGTTGCCCCCGGTATTGCCGAAGCCTTGTTTGCAACAGCACTGGGCTTGGTTGCTGCGATTCCGGCGGTGGTCGCTTACAACAAACTCTCACGCGACCTTGATCGCTATGCCGGGCGTCTGGATAGTTTTTCCGGTGAGTTTGGTGCTATTTTGTCTCGTCAACTAGACGAAAAGAAGTAAATCATGGGTGCGTCATTCAATTCAGGTTCAGGCCGACGCGGGCATTACGGACGCCGTCGTTCTTCAGCACAAATGTCGGAAATCAATGTGACCCCGATGGTCGATGTGATGCTGGTGTTGCTGGTTATTTTCATGGTAACAGCGCCTTTGCTGACGGTGGGAGTTGAAGTCGACTTGCCGAAAACCAAGGCAGGTGAGATTCAAGGGCAAGACGAGCCCTTGGCGGTGAGTATTGACAAGGAAGGTAAGCTTTTTGTTCAGGATACGGCTGTTGAATTGGATGGATTGGCGCCCTTGTTGATGGAAATTTCCAAAAACAATATGGATATTCGTATTTTTGTACGCGGTGATGAAAAAATTGACTATGGCACAGTGATGCGGGTCATGGGCGTTTTGAACGGTGCCGGATTTACCAAGGTTGCGCTGATTGCTCGCAATCCTGCCAACAGTCAAAAGAAATAACCAAAAGTGATGCGCGGCCCCTTATCCATATCATTTTTTCTCCATCTGGCAGTTATTTTGCTGGCTTACTTTGGGATTCCGTTGTTGCCGGATCGTGATTTGATTGTGGAACCACCCATTGTTGTGGAAGTCGTACAAATTGATGATGTTTCCAATGTGCCGACGCCTAAACCCGTAACAAAAAAGCCGGAACCACCAAAAGAAAAACCGAAACCGCCGCCACCAGCACCCAAACCGCAGCCCCCGGCCCCAAAGCCGGAACCCAAACCTGCGCCAGAACCAGAACCCAAAGCCGAAGTTGTGCCGGAGAAAAAGCCAGAACCGAAACCTGAGCCCAAACCCGAACCGAAGCCGGAACCGGTGAAGCCGAAGCCGCGTGTTCAACCACAACAAGTGACGCAAAAGCCGAAGCCGCCGCAACGCAATGACTTTGACAGCTTGATGAAAGACTTGGCACCGACGTTGAAAGAAACGGCGAAGAAAGAAGAAAAAGAACAGGAAGAGTTAAAACTGGATGATCTCGCCAAATCTATTCAGGAAGCCATTAAACAACCGAGTAAGTTTAATGATGCCTCGCGTCCGCTTACCATTACGGAAATTGATGCGCTACGCCAGCATATTGCCAAATGTTGGAACCCGCCTATCGGTGCGCGTGAGGCCGAAAATCTGAAGATTGAAATCGAAGTCACGATGAACCCGGATGCAACACCGCGTGCGGCTTCGATTGCGTCTCGCACCCGTTTGTCCGATCCGTTTTATCAGGCGGCTGCGGAAAGTGCGTTGCGTGCGGTGAATAACCGTCGTTGCTGGCCTTATCCGTTGTCGCGTGAAACGTATGATCAATGGCGTGATCTGACATTGATTTTTGATCCGAAAGAACTTCTGGGGCTGTAAACAGAGTAAGAATTGCAGGGCAGGGATCAGGTTTTTGTCGTCTGCCCCTTGGCAGAACCACAGGAACTGCGTATCTTGCATCAAACGCATTGAACAGGACTGGATGACATGAGATTCGCACTGCGCTTTCTAGCTATTTTCACCATTATGGTTTCTGCCTTCCCCGCATGGGCCGAATTACGGGTTGATATCACACAAGGGCGTGTGGAACCTATGCCGCTTGCGATTGTGGAATTCGATGGCGAAACGGCGGAAGCCGCCCAGATTGGCGCGCAGATTGCCCAGGTGGTTTCGGCTGATCTGGAACGTTCCGGCCTGTTCCGACCGATTGATCCTAAAGCCTTTATCCAAAAAGAACTGTCAATGAAGACATTGCCGCGTTTTGGCGATTGGCGGATTCTAAATGCACAGGCCTTGGTGCAAGGTTTCGCCGTGCCACAAGGAAACGGACAACTTGCGATCCAATTTCGGTTGTGGGATGTGTTTGCTGAACAGCAGATGGTCGGTCTAGCTTATAATACCGTGGCGGATAATTGGCGCCGTGTGGCTCATATTATCGCCGATACCATCTATCAACGTATCACCGGGGAAAGCGGTTATTTTGATACCCGTATTGTTTATGTGGCCGAAAACGGTCCGGCCAATCGCCGGGTAAAGCGACTGGCGATTATGGATCAGGACGGGGCGAACCATAAGTTTCTGACGGACGGGCAAGACATGGTTTTGACACCGCGTTTTTCACCGACATTACAAGAAATTACCTACCTATCCTATTATCGCAACACACCTCGGGTTTACCTGTTCAACATTGATACGGGCCGTCAGGCTGTTTTGGGTGATTTTCCGGGCATGACCTTTGCGCCGCGTTTTTCTTTCGATGGCACCAAAGTGATTATGTCTATGGCGAAGGATGGGAACTCGGATATTTACACGATGGATTTGGCGACTCGACAGACGAAACGTTTGACCAGCCATTCCGCAATTGATACGTCCCCCAGCTATTCCCCGGATGGAACGCAAGTGGCTTTCAACTCGGACCGGGGAGGCTCTCAACAGATTTATGTTATGGATTCGAACGGTAAAAACGTCCGTCGCATCAGTTTTGGCAAGGGTCGCTATGCAACACCGGTCTGGTCACCGCGTGGTGATTTGATTGCATTTACAAAAATGTTAAGCGGTAAATTTTATATTGGTGTCATGCGCACAGACGGGAGCGGAGAACGACTTTTAGCGGACGGTTATTTGGTCGAAAGCCCAACGTGGTCGCCCAATGGCAGGGTTTTGAGCTTCTTCCGTGAAACCCTTCGCGGTGAAGAAAAAACGACGAAAATCTATACCGTAGACCTCACGGGTTACAATGAAAGAGAGCTGATTACACCCTTGGAAGGGTCCGACCCGGCATGGTCCCCCTTGATTCCTTAAAAATAGCTGCCTATAGTCAAACTTAAGACTTTGACGTTATTCGTCTTAATTCGGGGGGCGTCTAGGGGTCTGTGTAAATTATCGGTTTAAAACAAATAGTCCTAATAAGGGGATTGCTCATGCGTAAGTTTATTGGTCTGGTTGGTGCTGTTGCTCTGCTCGCAGCTTGTGAGACCGCTCCTCAAGATGGTGCCAATGCAACAGGCACCGGTAATGCGAATGCGACGGCTGCTCAAAAACTCGGCCCGGCTGCTGGTTCAGCTCAAGATTTTGTTGTTAATGTCGGTGACCGTGTGTTCTTCGGTTTCGACCAGTACAACCTCACTACAGACGCACGTGCGACTTTGGACAAACAAGCAGTTTGGCTGAAGAAATACCCAAGCGTTACAATCGCGTTGGAAGGCCATGCTGACGAACGCGGCACACGCGAGTACAACCTTGCACTGGGTGAGCGTCGTGCAAATGCTGCCAAAGAATATTTGGTAAGCCTCGGTGTTGATGCGGCACGTGTTAAAACCATTTCCTATGGTAAAGAACGCCCGGTTGCTCTGGGCCACAACGAAGCAGCATGGGCACAGAACCGTCGCTCTGTGACTGTTGTTTCTTTGGGTGCAGGTTCTTAATTTAAAAATTAAGTTCTCTGGTAGACCTTTTAAACAAGGCGTTTGCTGCATATCTTGTGGCAAACGCCTTGTTTTTTTGTGTAAATGGATGCACAAAGACAGTACGTGAAATCAACGCAGGTTCCGAATCTATGAGAATGTCCCTAAAAACGCTGTTCGCCACTACTTTTTTGATGACCGCCACGATTATGCCAGTTTATGCACAAGATAGTGATATGCAGGCCTTGGTCGATCGACTGGAACGGATGGACCGGGATATAAAGGCCCTGAATTTGAAAGTCTATCGTGGCACAAACGCCCCGGCGGTTTCAGGTGGTGGTGAAGATGTCAGTGGTCCGCTGGGCGCACGTTTGAGCATTCGGATCAATGAGCTGGAAAATCAACTACGCCAAATGACAGGGCAGATTGAGGAAACGGCCTTTCGGATTTCACAATTGACCACGCGTTTGGATAAACTGGTCGCTGATGTTGATTACCGCCTCACCACGTTGGAAGGCGGAACGCCGAATGGTGTTACGGCCCAACCCAATGAAACCGGAACGCAAGGCGAAAGCGTTGCGAATTTGCCAAACGGCGTATCGGGGGAACAACTGCAACCTCCCGCACCGTCTGGGCAAGAAGCCGCGGAAACCCCGCAAACGACACCAGCGGGCAGCCAGCCCGGTGTCCTTGGGACGTTGGAAGAAAAAGATCTGACAAACCCGACTTTATCACAGAAACCGTTGGAAAATACGCCAACTACCGGACAAGTGGAACAGCAGCAAGCGGCTTTGACACCGAAAGCGATGTATGAAAGTTCCCGGCAAATGTTGATGCGTGGTGAATTCGCCGATGCAGAAAAGTCGTTTAAAACTTTCCTTGAAGAAAACCGCGAACATGAATTGACCGGAAACGCACGTTACTGGCTGGGTGAAACCTATTATGTGCAAGGCAATTATGCCCAAGCGGCTGCGACTTTCCTAGAAGGCTATCAAAAAGATGCACGCGGGGCAAAAGCGCCAGACTCTTTGTTGAAGCTGGGTATGTCTTTAAAACGCATGGATAAAAAACGTGAAGCCTGTGCGGCTTTTGGTAAATTGCGCGCGGATTTCCCCAAATTGCCAGCCCATTTGTCTAAAACGCTGGAGCGCGAGCGCACTGCGGCCCAATGCAGCTAAGCAGGGATGAATTTTCATCTTTAATGACAAGCTTCCCTGATATCGGGGAACGCTTTGCTGTTGCTGTGTCCGGTGGGGCCGATAGTCTTGCGTTGTGTTTATTAGCAGCCGGGTGGGCAAAAGAAACGGGACGTCATCTGGTTGCGCTGAGCGTTGATCATGGTTTGCGGGCAGCCAGTCGTCAGGAATGTGACACGCTGCATGACACGTTGACGATAAAGGGGATTGAGCATCATATCCTGACATGGGTGGGTGAAAAACCGACCTCGGGTATTCAGGCGGCTGCGCGTGAAGCACGTTATCAATTGATGTCCAGATGGTGCTTGGAAAATCAAATTGAAGATTTGATGGTGGCTCATCATCAAGATGATCAGGCGGAAACGTTCCTTTTACGTTTGGCACGCGGCAGCGGTGTGGATGGCCTTGGGGCTATGAAACCAATAGTGCAACAGGCTGGAATTCGGCTTTTACGCCCTCTTTTACCTATTCCCAAAGAAAGGTTAACGTCGACATTAGAGACGATGGGGCAGGAGTGGGTGGAAGATCCCTCCAATCAAAATGAAGATTTTGATCGGGTGAAAATTCGTAAAAACATGGCCTTGCTTCAAGATCTTGGCTTAACATCCGAAAGATTGTCTCAAACCGCGCAGGCGATGCAACGCGCAGGCGATGCTTTACAGCGTATGACGAGAAACTGGTTAAAAGAACACGTCCGCCTGTTTGAGGAAGGCTATTGTGTCATTGCACAAACCGGACTGGATGAGTTGGAGGATGAAATCCGACTTCGCAGTCTCGCCCGAATCGGTATGGTAATCAGCGGCGAAATTTATCCGCCCCGGCTGGAAAGACTGCAACGTTTATCCATGAGCCTGAAAAATGGCAGCGATGCAACATTGATGGGCTGTCGCTGGATTGTGCGCAAAGACGATATTCTTGTCTGTCGGGAAACTCGTCATGGCGAGGTGCCGGATAATCTTTATCAGATTGATTATCCTCATTCATTCCCGAGTTTGAAATTGCGTATATTGGGACAGGAAGGCTGGAAACAGCTTTTGAAACAAAGAACGGGTAAGGATGATTTCGATCTTCCGAAACCCGTGATTTACAGTCTTGTGTCGTTTTGGGATGAGGAAGGGGTTTTGGCTGTTCCACATTTAGGTTATCAACGCGTGGGTAGCGAATTTGAGGCGCAATTAACGTTTATCGCCAAAAAGAGGCTGTTATCGTAAAGTTTCGCCTTGCGTGAGTGAGAAAATAGCTTATCTCTAATTCACTAAGAATTGTACGAATACGAAGGAAGGAATCCTAACGTGAACTTTAGCAGGAACCTCGCGCTGTGGGTTATCATTGCATTGCTGATCTTTGCGCTGTTCAATCTGTTCCAAAGCTCTAACCAGCAAATGGACCAGTCGACTGTGCCGTTCTCCGACTTCATCACTGCGGTTGAAGAGGGTAACGTGCAGGACGTGGTCATTCAGGACAACACGATTACGGGCACATATCGCGATGGCATCAAGTTTCATTCTTATACGCCGGACGATCCCAACCTGATTTCCACCTTGCGTGAAAAAGGCGTGAAAATCACCGCTGTGCCGAAAGATGACAGTGTGTCGTTCTTCTCTATCCTGATCAGTTGGTTCCCGATGCTGCTGTTGATCGGCGTTTGGATTTTCTTCATGCGTCAGATGCAGGGCGGCGGTGGCAAGGCGATGGGCTTTGGCAAAAGCCGTGCGCGTCAATTGACGGAAAAGCAAGGCCGCGTGACTTTTGAAGATGTGGCGGGAATTGAAGAAGCCAAGCAAGAACTGGAAGAAGTGGTCGATTTCTTGAAAGATCCGTCCAAGTTCCAGCGTCTTGGTGGGAAAATCCCCAAAGGCTGTCTGCTTGTTGGTCCTCCGGGGACAGGTAAAACATTGTTGGCACGCGCGATTGCCGGCGAAGCCAATGTTCCGTTCTTTACGATTTCCGGTTCGGATTTTGTTGAAATGTTTGTCGGTGTCGGTGCCTCTCGTGTACGCGACATGTTTGAACAAGGCAAAAAGAATGCCCCTTGTATCATCTTTATCGACGAGATCGATGCGGTCGGTCGTCATCGTGGCGCCGGTCTTGGCGGCGGTAATGATGAACGCGAACAGACCCTCAACCAATTGCTGGTCGAGATGGACGGCTTTAGTGACAACGAAGGTGTGATCCTGATTGCCGCAACCAACCGTCCCGACGTTCTGGACCCGGCCCTTTTGCGCCCCGGTCGATTTGACCGTCAGGTTGTTGTGCCGAACCCGGATATTCAAGGTCGGGAAATGATCTTGGGTGTTCATATGCGTAAAGTTCCGATCGGCCCGGATGTCGAGCCTTTGGTCATTGCGCGTGGAACGCCGGGTTTCTCCGGTGCAGATTTGGCAAACCTTGTGAACGAAGCAGCCCTGTTGGCAGCACGTCGCAACAAGCGCCTCGTCACCATGAGTGAATTTGAAGAAGCCAAAGACAAAGTGATGATGGGTGCGGAACGCAAATCCATGGTCATGTCCGATGACGAGAAAAAATTGACGGCCTTCCACGAAGCTGGTCATGCCTTGTGTGCTCTTCATATGGAAGCATCCGATCCGATCCATAAGGCAACGATCATTCCGCGTGGTCGTGCGTTGGGGATGGTGATGCGTTTGCCGGAATCTGACCGTGTGTCCTTGTCGGTTGAAAAGCTGCGTGCGGACCTGGTTGTTGCGATGGGTGGACGTGTGGCCGAAGAACTTGTTTTTGGTAAAGACAAGGTCACAACCGGTGCATCCAACGATATCAAGCAAGCCACCAACATGGCCAAGCATATGGTTATGGAATGGGGTATGAGTGATAAGCTTGGCCCGATTGCTTATAGCGAGAATGAACAGGAAGTTTTCCTTGGTCATTCCGTGACGCAAACGCAGAATAATTCTGAAGAAACAGCACGTGTGATTGATTCAGAAGTTCGTGAAATTATTGAGACGGCTTATGATAAAGCAACAGCCATTCTCACAGATTTCCGCGACCAACTGGACCTTATCGGGAATGGGTTGATTGAATTTGAAACCCTGTCCGGTGATGAAATTCGCGAGTTGTTAAATGGTAATCCGCCCAAACGCGGCGGTACAGGTGGTGCAGCGGGCGGTGACGGCAAACGTCGCAGTACGATCCCGACAGCCGGCCATAAGAAAGACTCTTCGGATGGCAACGGCATTGAGCCGGAACCGCAACCGGGTGAGTAATCTTTAAACACCTTATCACCCCGCATATTCTGCGGGGTGATTTGTTTTTGGGGTAAGATAATGACATTCCATACGGACACATTCGGTTCACCATCCTGGCCCAGCGGGTTTTGTTCCCCTGAACTTGATCTTGCCAAGGCGGTTTATCTTCGACCCTTAGCCCCGTTTATAGAGGGTGGCTTTGACTTCCCGCTTTATGAAGTTGCTGTTCGTCTGGATGGGGGTGTCTGGCGTTTTACCTCTACGCATAGTGATTTAATGCAATGGGCAAACGAGGAAGGCGAAGACCTTGTTGCCCATGTTGGCAAAATGTTGGAACGTTTGGAAAGTCCAATTCGACGATTTGCCGGACTTGAGGTCGGACGCCGTCCTTTGATCATGGGAATTGTCAATGTCACCCCGGACAGCTTTTCAGATGGGGGTGATAATTACGATGCGTCTGACGCGATTGCGCATGGTAAAGCCCTGCTGGCAGCGGGTGCGGACATTCTGGATATCGGGGGGGAATCAACACGCCCGGGTGCGGCCGCTGTGGATTTTGAGGAAGAGGTCCGCCGTGTTGTTCCCGTCATTCGCGGGTTAAAGGGTTTAGGGGCGAAAATCTCCATTGATACACGACATGCGGACGTCATGGCCGAAGCGGTGGCG
Source organism: Terasakiella sp. (assembly GCF_048267425.1). Classification (GTDB taxonomy): domain Bacteria; phylum Pseudomonadota; class Alphaproteobacteria; order Rhodospirillales; family Terasakiellaceae; genus Terasakiella. Next base: position 65,999 of record NZ_JBLWXN010000002.1, on the reverse strand, counting down.
GCGGGTGCCGATATTATCAATGATGTAACTGCCCTTGAAGGCGATGGTGCGTTGGAAGTTGCCGTTCAAAGCGGTGTGCCTGTGATGTTGATGCATATGCAGGGCGAACCGCAAACCATGCAGGATAATCCGGTTTATGAAGACTGCGCGCTGGATGTGTTTGATTACCTGCAAGACCGCATCCGCGTCTGCGAAGAAGCTGGCCTGAAACGGGAAAATATCTGTATTGATCCCGGTATCGGGTTTGGTAAGACGCTGGATCATAATATGGAAATTATGAACCGTATCGGCCTTTATCATGGTCTGGGTTGTCCCGTCCTGCTTGGGGCATCACGCAAAAGCTTTATCTCGAAAATCTGCGGTGATATTCCGGCAAAAGATCGTCTGCCCGGCTCGCTTGCTGCGGTGTTGAAAGGGGCGGATGTTGGTGTCCAGATCGTGCGTGTGCATGATGTTGCAGAAACCAAACAAGCCTTGGATGTCTGGTGTTATTAACTTAGCAAGATTTATCAATCGGGTTTGACGTAGCTTAAAGGGGAAAGGAGTTCAACATATGAACCAGACGATACAAGTAAGCTACCTGAGCCGAATTGAACGCGTTTTGTCTTTTATCGCAGATCATTTAGATGACGATCTTGATATGGAAGATTTGGCGGATGTGGCCTGTTTTTCAGCCTATCATTTTCATCGTATTTATCGGGGGCTGGTTGGTGAAACCGTGACCCAAACCGTGCGGCGTTTACGCCTGCAACGCGCGGCAAGCGATTTAATCCGCAGCCACTCCGATATCGAAGAAATCGCCAAGCGTGCGGGTTATGGTAGTGTGGAGGCTTTTTCGCGTGCGTTTAAAAGCGCATTTCAGAAATCACCTGCTTCGTATCGGGAACATGTGCGTGAAACTCCTGTCTCATTGATCCAGCAAGAAAGGAATGCAGGAATGTTTAACGTAGAAATCAAGGAATTCCCCGCTCGTAAAATGGCAGCAATTGCCCATCATGGGGATTATATGGGCATAAGCAAAGCCTTTGATAAAGTCTTCATGTGGGGGATGAAACACCAAAAACTGACCGCAACGACACCGGGGACGGGGCTTTATTATGACGATCCAAGCCAAGTGCCAAGTGATCAGTTACGATCTGAAGCCGGGTTCATTGTGGATGAAGAATGCGTGGATGAAGAAAATGGTGTACGCACGCTGGATATCCAGGGTGGGCGATATGCGGTTCTGCGCTTTAAAGGGTCATATGCGGAATTGCAAAAAGGCTATGATTATCTGTTCGGCCCGTGGTTGAATGAGTCAGGGGAAACCCCTGCCAATGCCCCGGTGATGGAAGTGTACCTGAACGATCCTCAATCCACCCCACCCAGCGAACTGCTGACCGATATTTGTGTGGCTTTGCAATAAAGGCTTGTGTGTGAGAGTGAAGGTGGCGCCCCTTCAGTCTCAATAATTCAGGCTTTCCCATTCCTGAACAAGTAAGGCAACGTGATCTTCGGGGCCTGTAATCTCAATCTCGATACCTGTTTCCGTATAACGACGTTCTGCAATGAGACTGTCGTTTAAAAGGCGTTCCAGCTGGCTGATACGTTCGAAACTGGCGCAGAAGGTGGTGCTTGTCAGATGTGAGAAATCAATAAGGTCGGCGGCTTCAATTACGGCTTTGACCGCCCCGCCATATGCCCGGGCCATACCGCCCGTTCCCAGTTTGATCCCACCGAAATAACGCACGATGATAACCCCGACATTGACCAGTTCATGCCCTTGTAAAACCTTTAATGCAGGCATTCCCGCAGACCCGCTGGGTTCACCATCATCTTTTGCCCCTTCATGGAGGCGTTTTTCTGTATCAAACGCGCGAAAGGCACTGACATGATGATTGGCTTTGGGATGTTCACGTCGCAGGCGGTCCAGTTCACTATCCAGCACAGAATAGGGCAGGAGAAAGGCCAGAAAGCGTGATTTTTTTTCTTCTGTTTCGACAAAGACGGAATGTTTGATGGTTTTCATAGGGAAATAACAAAAAAAAGCAGAGGAACACAGGCTAACATTTGCGCTTGAATTGCCCAAGTGCTAAACCTGAATGAGATGAATTTGTCGATCCCGCAGTAAGCTGGGCAGTAAGGAAAAGACGAACAGTATGACACGGAAACTCTTTGGTACAGACGGTATTCGCGGGACTGCAAATACCTATCCGATGACGGCAGAAATTGCGATGAAGGTCGGTATGGCAGCCGGACATTATTTTGTCCGGGGCGCTCACCGCCACCGGGTTGTCATTGGCAAGGATACGCGCTTGTCCGGTTATATGATTGAACCGGCCTTGGTATCGGGGTTTGTGGCGATGGGGATGGATGTTTTATTGGTCGGTCCGATGCCTACGCCTGCGGTTGCCATGTTGACCCATTCCATGCGCTGTGATTTGGGTGTGATGATATCTGCATCGCATAATCCGTTTGGAGATAACGGGATCAAGCTGTTTGGCCCCGACGGGTATAAGCTGCCGGACAATGTTGAATTAAAACTGGAAGAATTGATTGAAAGCGATTTGTCGTCCAAATTTGTATCACCGGAAAAATTGGGCCGTGCGACCCGTCTGGAAGATGCATCGGGTCGATATGTGGAATTCGCCAAAAAGACTTTCCCGGAAGATTTACGTCTTGATGGCCTTAAAATCGTTGTCGATTGTGCCAATGGTGCAGCCTATAAAGTTGCCCCGGCAGTGTTATGGGAACTGGGGGCTGAGGTTATTCCCGTTGGTGTGACACCGAACGGGTTTAACATCAACAAGGATTGCGGATCGACGGCAACAGATACGCTCAGTCAACAGGTTGTCACCCATAAGGCCGATATCGGAATTGCCTTGGATGGTGATGCGGACCGTTTGATCATTTGCGATGAAAATGGCGATGTGATTGACGGGGATCAGATTATGGGGCTGGTGACCACCCATCTGCATAAACGCGGATTGTTGAAGGGCGGGGGGCTGGTTGCGACTGTCATGTCCAATATGGGATTGGAAAAATATCTGGAAGATCAAGGTTTGACGTTGCAACGTACACAAGTCGGTGACCGTTATGTGGTCGAACGTATGCGTGCGGACGGGTTCAATATTGGTGGCGAACAATCCGGTCATATTGTGCTGGGCGATTATGCAACAACCGGGGACGGTCTTGTCGCGGCCTTGCAGGTTTTGGCGGTGATCGTCGAACGCGGACAACCGACTTCGCAGGTGTGTCGACTGTTTGATCCCTTCCCGCAGATTTTGAAAAATGTGCGTTACGGTAATACGTTCCCGTTGGATGAAGAAAGTGTCCAGCAAGCGATTGAGGATGGGGAAGGCCGTTTGAATGGCGCGGGTCGCGTCCTTATTCGTAAATCCGGCACAGAACCCCTGATCCGCGTGATGGCGGAGGGACAAGACCCGGCCTTGGTTGAAGAAGTTGTAGACGATATCGTTGCTGCGGTTGTCGAGGTCTCATGAACGGGCGTGTCTTAATTATTGCCGGTTCAGACAGTGGCGGCGGCGCCGGTATTCAGGCGGATTTAAAAACGGTGACGTGTCTTGGCGGGTATGCCATGACAGCCATTACGGCCCTGACGGCGCAAAATACCGAAGGTGTAACAGCCATCCATGATGTCCCGGTCGATTTTATCAAAGAACAAATCCGTGTGGTTTTAAGTGATATCGGGGCAGACTGTTTGAAAACAGGGATGTTGAGCCAACCGGAGGCCATTCATGCGATTTGCGATGTGTTGGATGAATTGGAGATGGACCTTCCGATGATCGTTGATCCGGTCATGGTGGCAAAGGGCGGCGCATCGTTATTGGCGGATCAGGCGCTTGACGCCCTGACAACACGGCTTATCCCACGCGCAACGGTTTTGACGCCCAATGTGCCGGAGGCTGAAAAACTAAGCGGACTGTCTATCCAGACCCCGGATGATATGAAAGCAGCGGCAGATATTTTATTTACGCTGGGACCAAAGGCCGTTTTGATGAAAGGCGGTCATCTTGATGAAACAAGCGAGATGGTGACAGATTATCTTTATCTGAATGATGGTCAATGCCATGTTTACGAAGGTGAACGTTTGTTAACCCGCCATACGCATGGCACAGGCTGTACAACCGCCTCCGCCATTGCTTGCGGGATTGCACAGGGTATGACGGCACAACAAGCTGTGAAACGTGCGAAATCATATGTTTTTGAAGCTATTCGCACCGCACCGCGCTATGGTCGCGGGCATGGGCCGCTTAATCATGGACATACTGTTAAACAAGATGAGTATCCATAAATTATTGCGGGTTTTTGATCCTCGTCATGTGGGTTATTCTGTTATGGGTATAAGCATGTACGCAACAACAGAGAAAAAGAGCCCTCACCCATGAAGGATGCCTTTGGTCGAACGATTACTTATTTGCGCGTTTCCGTCACGGACCGTTGCGATTTTCGTTGTACCTATTGTATGGCGGAAGATATGTCGTTTTTACCGCGACAAGAAATTCTATCCTTTGAAGAAATGGATCGGATCTGTTCGGCCTTTATTCGACGCGGCGTTACCAAAATCCGTTTGACGGGCGGGGAACCGTTGGTTCGCCACGGCATTATCGATCTGATTGAAAAACTTTCACGCCATTTAAAAACAGGTGATTTGAAAGAACTGACCTTGACCACCAACGGGTCGCAGTTGACAAAATATGCCGATAAACTGGTGGAACTTGGCGTACGCCGGATCAATGTCTCGCTGGATACGTTAAACAGTGATCGTTTTACAGAAATTACGCGTTTCGGTAAATTGGACAAGGTACTTGCCGGATTGCAGGCCGCAAAAAATGCGGGCCTTAAGGTCAAGCTGAATACGGTTGCCTTAAAAGGGCAAACAGATCAGGAATTGGACGATTTGTTGACATTTGTGGCGGACAACGGTTTTGATTTGACGTTTATCGAAACCATGCCGCTGGGGGAAATTGGCGGATCACGTGTGGATCATTACTTGCCGTTAACAGAAGTACGCGACCGAATTGCCCAACGTTGGACCCTTTCTGATACCGATTATGCAACGGGTGGTCCGGCGCGTTATGTTGATGTCAAAGAAACCGGCAACCGGATTGGGTTTATTACCCCCATGAGCCACGGTTTTTGTGAAAGTTGCAATCGCATGCGCCTGACCTGTAAAGGGGTGCTGTATATGTGTTTGGGCCAAGATAATAATCTGGATCTGCGTGAAGTGGTGCGTGCCAGCGAAAGTAACGAGCCATTGCAACATGCCATTGATACGGCCTTGAACCTGAAACCCAAGGGTCATGAGTTTATTATTGATGAAAGTGAAGACGGGCCTGCGCTTAATCGTCATATGAGCGTGACAGGCGGTTGATCCTGAGTCTATAGTGTGCGCAAAGCTGAATGGGGTTTTGCAAATGTCCGATCCGAAAATAGCCTTCGTTGCCGGTAAATCCGATAGCGCTCAGGATGCTATGTCCCGCCTGTGTGGGAAATATGACCATGTGCGCCCGGACAAGGCCGATGTCATCATCGCCTTGGGCGGGGATGGATTTATGTTGCGCACCCTTCATAAATATCTGCATTTGAACAAACCTGTCTTTGGGATGAACCGGGGATCGGTTGGTTTCTTGATGAATGAATATCGTGAAAACGACCTGATGGGACGCATTCGACGCATGGAAGCGTTTGAACTGCATCCTTTGCGTATGGAAGCGGTTTGCAAAGGCGGCAAAGTCAAAGAAGCGATTGCCTTTAACGAAGTCTCGCTGTTTCGTGAAACAGGGCAGGCTGCGCATATCCGTGTCAGTGTGGATGGTGTTGTCCGTCTGGATGAAATGGTGTGTGATGGTTTGTTGATTTCCACACCTGCCGGATCGACGGCTTATAACATGTCGGCATATGGTCCGATCTTGCCGCTGGGGGCCGGGGTGCTGGCGTTAACGGCTATTTCCGCCTATCGCCCAAGACGCTGGCGCGGGGCAATCCTGCCGCAAAGTGCGACGGTTGATTTTGAAATTTTAAGCGAAGACAAACGCCCGGTTGGGGCGTCTGCTGATTTTAACGAGTTTCGCGATGTGGTGAAGGTCAAGGTCTATGAAGACCGCAGCCATTATTCCAACGTTCTGTATGATCCCGAACATAATCTGGAAGAACGGATTTTGCAGGAACAGTTTATCGGATAATATTGGTTTACGACCTAATATTCCAGCGAATGCAATGTACTGATAACGGTGATCTTTTCTTCGTTGAATTGTGCCTTAATGGCTTCCCAATCGGGTTTGCCATTTTCAACCGTGCGACGGATCATGCGGTTGACGGCATCGCCAAGCGGGCTGGATGAGGCAAGCGCGACAACCCTGTAATCGATGGAACGTTTTAGGTTTTTCGGCAAAATTAAACGCCAGCCGATCAGGCCTTTTTGTAATTCAGGTTGCAGCAGGCTTTCGCGATCTGCCATGAGAAGGTGCCCGTCTTCGATGCGCTGGGCATAGGCCCACATATAGGCAGGGGCACCGACATTATTGATGGTGATTTCAAGGGCGCAGAGACCATCCAAGGGGCTGGCGGGAAACGCATTTCCATTGGGCGATAACGGAATGAGATTGGGTTCTGTGCAGCCTTTATCATCGTTTGCGCGCAACTCGGATACACCGATTTTTAAACTGCCGGAACGCAAGGCGATGATATTGTCTTCAAATTGCAGATAAAGTCCGACCAGCAGGGCGGCAACACAGGCCACAAGGGCGATAATTTTCGCCATGCGATGATCTTTTATCGGCGGAGGCGCATTCGGATCAGGTTTGTAAAGGTCGATTTCTTCATCGTCATCGGCTTCTTCTTCGCCTGCGTCTTCTGCCGCAGCGGCTTTGTCTTCTTCAAGTTTAGTATAGACATCTTCCAGATCAAAACGATTTAGGATCCGTTTGACTGTGACGATGGATTCAAGGCGCAACATATCGCCATCGATGTTCATACGTTCCAGAAAATCATCATCGGGAACAAGCCCGGCCCCACCGGGTATAAAACAGAAAACGCGCACGTCTTCTGCACGCAGGCGTTCAAATAATTCTTTGGAGGCCAGTAGCTTTTCTTCGATATGATCTACGGGGCGGACATTTAAATCCCGGTCAACTTCCCCGCTCAGCCAAATGGCATTGAGCACTTTATCCTCGGAGGAAGCCAGTTGGTTTTCCTGAAAAAGAGCATGAGCAACAAAGGCACCAAGTTGCCAGCTGTTGCCGTCTGTAATCGGTTTGTCCACATCCATGCGAAAGGCGGAATGCAGGTAGGAACGTTGAATAATGCCGGTGGGTTCTTTGACAAAACTGTCATAGGCGCGCGAAATCGGTAAGGCCTTGGCCGTCCCATCCAGACAGACGACGCTGCGCACATTTGGGTCCTCACGCGTGATGCGTTGAACTTCAACCGGGCCTTCCGTTGTGGCTATGTAAATTCTAATCGACATTACCGCAGAATGACGTCAACTTTCGGTTTGCGCAAGGCTTTGACGATATCATCTTGCACAGACAACAGAATCTGCGCTTCCCCGTCATAAAAATCCTCAATAACAAGGCGATGGAAGGGGCCGTTTTCTTCTTCAACAAACAAAAGAGAGGGAGAATCGTCACGGTCTTCGCTGTGAATCAACAGATAAATTTGATTTTCATCAGCTTGTGAAGGACGCAATGTTATGACGAAACCGTCGCCTTCACGCCGTTCTATTTGACCGGAACTTGCCGCAGCTGCGCGCATCATTGTTGCAATGGATTGTTTGTGCAGCAGTCGTTTCAGGTCCCGGCGCAGGTTCAGGTTCGAAGACAAAGCCTCTTTTAGTGCAGGGGTGGGAACGTGATTTCCCTGTGTCGCATAGGCGTATAATTCGCTGAACCCGACTTTGTTATGAGACATATTTGTCTTTTGTGTCAGGGTGTCGAAATGATCAAGCATATGGAAAATGGTTTCAGCATGTTTGGGTATGGCGGCTGTCATGGGTTATCCCTTCGCATAGATTTTGTCGAACTGTCCGCAAAAAATGCCGAGATCGTGTGAAAATTGTTTCTGCCAGTTGCCTTCTGCCAGACGAATTTGATCCAGACGTTCCAGAAAGGCTTCGATATCGCGCGCGACATCCAATAAAAGAGCGGCGCCTAAGGAAAACGCCTGAACCAGATCGGGCGATTGAGATACCTCGTCTTTAAAGCCTTTGCGCGATAATCCGCTATAAGCTTTTTGTGCGTTTTGCATAAGCTGGGCGATGTCTTGACCAACGTTTTCGCTTTTCTGCACCAGTTCGATGAAATGATCGGCAACCCGTCTGGAATGCAGTTGAACGACATTGCCCTGATCCGGGGTGACCTCCAGTCCCAGATGTTGGGATAAAGGCGAGAAATCAATGTTGGGGTCAAGTTTCAGCATAACGGAAATCGTTTCGTGTGAACGCGCCAAGGCCAAGGCATGCAGGCTGGCATAGATGCTGCGTTCAATATGATTGCGTAAGTTCTGGTAGGTGATTTGGCGATCCTGATAGGTTTCTTCCGGTCTCTGTGCGATGATCTCTTTTAAGTGATGAACCTTTTCTTGTCGGCGCAAGGCTTGTGTCAATTTGGCTTGGGGTTTGGTGAAAACGTTGGCGCGTAAAATGGAGAGGGGTAAGCGTAGTGCCAATTCTCCGGCCCCTAACAGGTTTTCAAGATGGGCACTTTCCTGTTTGTTGAGGAATTTGACCTGATCGAGCGGCGGGGAACTTAATTGCAACAGCGGGGATATGGTTTCTGAGACACTATCTAATGTTTCAGAAAGAAGGTCGGGGTCGATTTCGCCGGCCTCCCGTTCAGAACCGATTGTCGTGGCATAGTTCAGCGCCATAAGACTGCGGGCACTTTCCACCGCCTGAATCGCCCGGATGAAAGTTGATAAAACACTGTCAAAGGTCTTGAAATCGACCCCTTTATCCTCATCGACGGAGGCCTCTTGCCAGAAGTTTAAAATCAAAGAGTCGTCAATTGCATCGACATCGTCTTCGCAAAAGGCGAGAATTTTACGAAATTTGCGTTGTGATTGGGCAGTGGGCAGGTGTTCGCGCAAATAGGCATAGACAAGACGCGACAGGGTATTGGCGGCTTCGGACACGGATTTGCGACTTAATTCACCGCTAAGCATGGTTTGAAAAATATCATCGATATCGCAATATCCCAATGCGGTGAGTAAAAACTCCATCAAGGCAGACAAGACAGGCATGCGGCTGAACTGAATGGCAAAGCCGCCGTCATTATATTGAATTTGCAGACCGTTGGTGTCGATTGTCAGGCGATCCCAATTATTGTTTTGCAGGGCAGCATGGCAATAATGGCGAAAATTTGAACTATGGGCGGCTCCGCTATCCCAAAACAGGAATTCATATCGATTTTTTTGTGGGGAAAGATCATGGGCGCAGACAATCAGGTGACATAATTCCATGATCGGTGTGGCGTAGGTGCGACACACCACCATCTTGCCCAGCTCGCGGCACACGATGGGGGAGAACTTGGGTTCGCCGTTGATCTCACTATCCGATATCGTGTGTAAAACAGCGCTCAACTCGCTGCTTTTGCCTGATTCCAGCAATAATTCTTCTGATCCCATAACGGTCCGTTCCTTGAATGTCTTTTCTCTATTGTAGTGAAAAACATGCCTTGGTCTAGGTCTGGTCGTATTTTAGGGGAACTATGAAAGGATTAGGGGGATTTTTTATTCGAACTCAACACGATTACGTCCATTTTCTTTGGCGCGATAAAGGGCACGGTCTGCACGGCGAATGAGATCATCTATCGTTTTATCGCCGTCAAGACGTGTGGTCACGCCGAAACTGGCACTGATTGAAAAGGTTATGTTGTCATACGCAATTTTTGTTTCGGCAAGATTTTCGCGCATGCGTTCGGCAATGCCACGGGCCTGCGTGAGAGAAAGATCGGGAAAAAAGGCGGCAAACTCTTCCCCACCTATACGGGCAAGCTGGCGATCACGTCTTCTGTTTTCATCATCGTTGTGACGGGTGGTTTCATTCCAGACGCGTGTAATGGTTTTAAGGGCTTCATCCCCGGCCAAATGCCCATAGGTGTCATTTACTTTTTTGAACCAGTCAACATCGAAAGTGAGCAGACTGAAGGCTGTTTTTTCCCGAATGGATTTATGGAGAGCGATTTCGGCATTTTGAATAAAGAAACGGCGATTAAAGGCTCCGGTCAATGGGTCGTTGAAGGTGAGTTTGCGTAATTCCTCGGCTTGCCATTTTAATTCGGTAATATCTTCGAATAGAATTTGGATAACGGTTGTCCCCTCCCACGGGAGGCGTCCCGCCGTGACTTGTAATATCCGTTTGGCGCCGGAAGGAACTTGTAAGCGAATTTCCGGGAAACGCACTGGTTTATCCTGTTGAAAAGCCGACATGAACATTTCGGTGCTTTGTTCCCGTAAGGGCTCGGCTACAAAATCAAGAATATGTTTGCCCACAATGTCATGGGCGTTTTCTTCAAATAAGGTCAGGGCCTGTTGATTGGCGTAGAGAATACCCTGCAACTGGTGGATGATAAGACCTGTTGGCATTAAGTCCAGCAAAGTTCCCAGTTTTTCCTGAGTATCTATCAGGTTTTTGTTGGTTAATAGGGCGTCGTCTGTACCCTGTTCATCATCAAAAAAATCCAAATCCGTCCCCGGCATTTATTATTGGTATCAATTATAAGTTAATGTTCCTTAGGATAACTCGCGAGGAGGGCTTGTGTAAAATAATCTTTGAAAAACAGAGTAAAAAAAAGAGAGGCGAACCTCTCTTTTCGAATTTACCAGCTTTGATCATTGCGGGGGCCAAAATCATCCAGAGAGCGATTTGCGGGATTGCCCCGTAGGTCATCGGATAAGTTTTGCCATTTTCCTTGTCCCTGTCTGCGCCCGCGTTCAATCGGGCGTCTCGGTCGATCTGGTTGCAGGTTGTTATCAAAATCGGGTTGGCGGTCCCAGCGGTTAGAGATCAGATACCAAGGGACATTACGTTCACGACAGGCAATTGCGGTTCCGTTATACCAATCGGAATTGACCATGACACTGTGGCGAAACCGTCGACAATCGCGATCCCGGCGATCCCGGACATCACCGGTGGGACGAATGCGGGCACTGACACCTGCATACCACCTTGTTGTTAAACCGTTTTCAGAAAAAAACAGAGCCTTTTCAATCTCGCTATTCATTTTTGCTTCGTCATGAACATCAAGGTCCAGACCGGCCTCAGAAGACAGAATAGATCCGATATCACTGCCCATAACTTCGCCGGGACGCAAGGGGCCAGTCGTTTGACAGGCGCTGAGAAAAGCGACTGCTAAAAAGGGGAGAACAAGTTTTTTAATCATCTTACAGACCTCGTCTTTGATATAGGCTTTTCGCATAGCTACGCATCCCAGCTCGCAAAAGTTTTGGTGTCTTTGCTGACGCGCCTTAAATAGGTTTTGGTTTCTGCATAGGGCAGGTTCGCTTGCAGGTGTTGATAAATTTGTTGGGCGTTCATCGTGTTTATTTTTTGAATAGCCGATTTTAATTTCATCTTTCCGGTAAAGGCCTTTGCCACATTGCCGGGTCCGGTGTTGTAGGCGGAAATAATCAGATATTGCCGGGCGAGGTCGTCTTTGACCTTGCCGAAATAACGGGTGTTGAGTAAATGCAGATAGGTGGCCCCCAACATAATATTTTTGTCCGGGTCATAAAGGACATCCACACTGGGAATGACCTGCTTGCCTTTCAGGTAGCTATAGGCCTCTTTCCCGCCACTGGTGGCGACCAGTTGCATCAAGCCAAAGGCATTGGCAGGCGAACGTGCACGCGGGTTAAAAGCACTTTCATTTTTGATAACGGATAAAATCAAGGAACGGGGCAAACCATATTTGGTTGCGACTTCTTCCACAGGATCTTGCAAGGCTTGTGCACTTAAATGATCCCGGTCTGTGCGCAGGGGAATGGTCAGTCGGGCGAGACTTGCCCGTTTTCCTTGGGGTAGGGCCAGTTCACGCGTCATAAATTTGGGCTGCGTGCGCGGTGCAATTATTTTGGATAGTTCGTAGCTGCGCTTACGTTCAGACTGTTGGGCCTGGGGAGTTTTTTCCGCCTGCCATTGACGTTCAGGTCTATGTCGTGGGCGTTCTATGCGTTTGCGTGGTGTTTGTGTCGGCCAGTCGTCGCGAAAGGCAGTCGTTTTCTCAATCAACTTGCGGCGCAGGGCAGCCCGTTCATTCAGTTGCTCGCTGTCTTCCAATAAAATATTCTGAAAGTCCCGCATCAGATCGTTTTGATCCCGGTTGACGCCTTCGATTGACATTTCACCTTTATCATAGTCAACGATAATGCGGGTTTTTCGGTCTTGACTATAGCCGACCCAAACTTTTGCATCGGGGAGTTGACGGCTTTCCCCCCAGATATCGGCAAGTTCCTGATGCAGTTCTGCGACACCTTCGCGCATAGCCCGGTCAAAGGCTTGATCCGTTTTTTCAAATGTTTCTTCGTATTGGCGATCGATTTTATCCAGCCAATCGTCTTGTGCGCACAGTTGCTGGGACATCAGGAAACTTGCGGCACAACCGATAAACAACAGGCGATATGAAACAGACTGAACCATCGGCTTAATCCAGTGCAACGATCAGGTGGCCTTGTTTCAAAGCGTCCAAGGCGTTGATTTTTTGACCATCGGCCTCAGAAAGAACAATTCGGTTATCCGGGGAGACACGAACGGCTTTGATGATTAACGGGTTTGACCCGCTGATGGACATTTTTTTTGCTTTGGCAATATCTTTGGCATAATGGATTAAACCGGTATGGGCGGTAATCTCAGCATCTACACTGTCTTGCGAATAGATCGTTTTGTCTTTTTCGTCGATAATTTCCGGGGCAAGGGCGGGAAGATAAAGTGCTTGTTCCAAATCAATGATGATGGACGTGACTGCATTGTTGGTAGAAAGCGGTTTTGCTGGTTTGTTTGTTGTTTTGGGCAAGTTGAGGGTGGCACCTGTCAGGTTTTGCGTGGTGGCTTGACAAGCCGGTGTGATGCAAACCCGCAAGGTGACTTCGGCTAAGACGGTTTCGCCCCGGCGTGATGTCTTGTCTTCATGCCACGAGACCTGTTCGTCAATTTGACGCGCACCGCGCAAGGTTCCTTTAATCCGGGTGGCTGCCCGTGTATCGCCACTGCCAAGGGTCGCGATGGTGGTTAGTCCCGTCAGTCGGATCCCCTTGATGATTTCGAGCAGGCGTGCTTGTGCGGTTGTTCGCGCTGCCTGTTTGGCCATCAGTTCTTCCTGCACACGGTTTCCCATGTAACGTGATGTGCCTTGTCCGGTGGCTTCGACATAACCGTTTGTCCAATCCGTCAGGCCGTCAGGTGTCGCTTCTTGCCAACCGTCCTGCGCATGGGCAGTCGTATAAACTCCCAAGCTGAGGATTGCTGTAATTAGAAAAGATACTTTCAAGATCTCGCCCTCATTTTTATATGTATGTCCGGTCTATGAAAGGGGGTGAACGGTTTTGTGAAGACGGTCATAAATTATAAAAAATGACCGCCTTGCTAAAGAACGCTACCACTTATCGCCATCGTTGTAGTAACGGCTACGGCGTTTGTTCACTTTTGAAATGGTGAACTCTTTCCCCTGATAGGTCACACGACCCGGCATGCCGAGATATTCAAGCGCGCGCACGAGATTGCGTTTGAGTTTTCCGGTGTGAAGACGGGTTTTATAGACATATTCGTGGGTTCGACCGAACGTGGCTGCCGGGCGATGGTCGATGTAGCAGGAAAACTTGGCAAGAATGACATCTTCCATATCCAGCATTTCCTGTTCTGTGAAATTGCGGAAATTCAGGAAAATATCCTGTGCGCGCCCGCGACAGCCATCATTGCCGGCGCGGCGGGCAACCGGTGTGCCACCATTTTGTGAAGCCTTATCGTCGGAGGCAAAATCATCATCTTGGTCGTTGTAACCGTAATCAACTTCGTCCCCCAGTTTTTGAACCAGAACATCGGCGACATCACGGGCCAGCAGGCGGGCGTTATTGCCGACGGTTTCCAGAATGCATTCACGATTGCAGTTGACCGGTGCGCGAAAATTGCGGGGAGATGCAATTTCAAAATTTCCTAGGCGGCGACCGGAATGGACATCCAAAAGGCGACCAGACAGACGGGTACGGACCTTGGTGGTATAATCCAATCGTTCTGCGCTGGCGTAAATTTCAAATAAGACGACAATATCAATCGGTGGTCGTTTTACAGCGCGTGCAATATCAATCAGTTCCGCATCACTGCGCCGGGAGCGGCCTTGTGCAAAATCATCCAATGTAACGGCGGTTTCATCATAGACATCGAAACCGTCCATATTCATGGTTTCACTGAGTTCATTTAAAACACGACGAAAGACGCGGCTGTCGCGTGGCACAGCGTCCATATCGCCATCTTCACCCATAATCATCAAGTAGGGCAGTTCGGCGGCTTGTGCAGCAGGTAAGCGCATGCCAAAAAGAGTGAAGATAGCCAGTGCTATCATTAAAAGTGGTTGTGTGAAACGTGTCATGTTTATCCCCTGAACATACAGATAAATTATTCAAACATCGGGTCGTTAAAACGATAGGTCAGTTGCCGGTTTCGGACTTTGAAATCGAAAGGGATATCGCGATTATGTAAAAGGGCGGATATCTCTGTATTCAAGGCACCGGGTTTTAATAAAGACCAATAGGAAAGGCTGAGAGCATTTTTTTTCTGATAAGTGACTTTATGGCGAACATAACCGTTTAAATTGGTTAAATCGGTTGCCAGAAATTCGATGAGTTTTGGATCGAAGCGCTGAAAACTGATCCGATAATCCTGGCCGTCTTCATAGACTTCTTTGTGAAGGATATCGACAAGGGCGGCCCCGATTTGGGCGCTGGGGCCGTAAATATGTTCTTTGGCTTGCAAAATAATGGTATCGCGATCCTTTTGGGCATCTCTGGTCCAATCGGTCATTGCAAAATCGGTTTCGCGCTTGTCGATGGAACGACCGTTGGCGACATCTAGGCTTTCAAGGCGCAGGGTATAAGGCGCCTTTAGCCCTTTTAGCAATTCTACGAAAACAATAAAATCGGCACCGGCTTTTTTTGCGCGTTTGAGATTGTTTTTACGATCTGTAAAACGATAGGTGTTGCGATCTTGAAGGCGTATTGCTTCACTATCGAGAATCTGGAAATGAAAATCATCGCGTAATGTGGTTTCCACCGCTTCGCTTAAAATGCGAAACTCATCACTCAGGCTCGAAATTGCATCAAAATCGTCATCTTGCGCCGCCACCAAAATACGCGGATGGGATGCCATTTTCATTAAAGTTGCAAGGGCTGTTGCGCTGTCTTCAATGTTCTGATCATCAATTGTTGCATCAATTGTGATGTTGAATATCCCTTGTGCGGTGCTGTCTTCTTTTAAAATTTTATAGCTGCTTACAAAACCACGCGTATGTGTCAGGATTTGCTGGCGCACAATCTGGAAATTTTCAACCAGAGTATTGCTTTCCAGATTTGTTCCCAAACTCATCTCTACGGCTTGGCGTAAAGCGTTGTTTAAAGCTTGTCGCTTGTTAACCCCTTGAGCACTGACTTCAACGCCGTGTGCAATTTGAGGAGATAAAAAAAGTAAAAAGCCGATGAGAGAGAGAGAAAAAAGAAAATCACGCATTGTATAGAAACCTGTCTTCATTGTGCTGTCTTACGTCGCGTGTTGTTCTATGGAAAGGCTAGAAAGAAAAAATGCTTACGGACATTATCATTTAAATATACACGTTTAAAGTTATCTTTGTCCCCTTTTGATTGTTTTGTTGCTTAATTATTCGTGACAATAAAAAAGCCGTAAAGGTAAATCCCTTTACGGCTTTTAATCAAAGAAACGCAAATGAGGCGTTTGATGACTTACATGTTTGTTTTCAAGTAAGCGATCACGTCTTTGCGGTCTTGTTCTTTTTTCAGTTTGAAAGTCATTTTGGATTTAACTTTCTCACCGGCTTTTTCAGAAAGGTATTTGGACGGGTCCATAAGGTATTCCATCAGGGCCGCTTCGTCCCAAGACAGATTACCTGCAGCCGCCAAGTAGCCTTTGGAGTATTTGTAACCTTCAGCAGCGCCGCCAGCACGGCCGAATGCACCAAACAGGTTTGGACCTACTTTATGTTTGCCGCCTTGTTCGATGGTGTGGCAAGACTTGCATTTTTTGAATACTTTCTCGCCTTTTTCTGCGTCGCCGTCTGCCAGTGCAGAACCGCTTGCAAAAGCCACCATGCCGGCAACGGCCAGAGCCAGAACTTTACGCATACTTAATTCTCCTAAGCTTAGAATTCTGTGAATCGATCGGCGATATATTATCAATCCGTTCGGGTTTGGCAATAGTTTAAAAACGTCCAACTTGAAGTTTTTATAAAAATAACAAAGAGGAAGTGGTGATCTCTAACTGTCTGTTTATAAAAGGTTTCAGTGAACCGTTTTTGCTCTCTTCCGGGTTATGGAGAGAGCAGAGCATCATTTTGAATGAAAAAATGCAGAAAATCTGTTTTTTTGTGCTCAAAGTAAAAAATAATATATCGGATTCGCTTTCTTTACCGCGGTATTAGCGATGTTTAAAAATCAGAGGGATCATCTTTCAATCGGCTCATTTCTTGCCATGTCTTTCTGTTTTTCAAAAAGGCATTCAGGCTTTCCCAGACTTCCAGAACGCTTTGATCTTTTCTGACTTCTTCTGCCAAGACTTGTTCCCATGCTTGTTTAAGCGGATCTAATATATAGCTGGGCATACGTCTGAGGATGACGTCTTGCTTTATAAGGTCGCTTAAGCCTTTGAATTGTTCTTGCGGGGCTTTTGCCAGCTCAATCGCACTACGTTGATCACACGATGTTTTCAGAAGAGACTGGCGTTCCTGATCCAGTCGTTTCCAGACGCGGGTATTGATCAACAGCAAAAGGGGCTGCCCCTGATTTTGCCAGCCGGGGAAATAATAGTTTTTGGCGTAGCGACTGTAGCCCGATTTTACATCTTGTGACGGGGTCGAAAAAATGGCGCCGTCCAGTTGCCCTTGGTCGAACGCATTCGGGACTTCTTCGGGCGTCATTGCACTTACTGTTGCACCAGCCTTTGCCCAGACTTTTGCGCCCAAGCCTGTGGCACGGATGCGTAACTCGTTGATTTGTTCGGCATTTTGCAATTCGCTGACAAACCAGCCGGAGGCCTCAGGGGGGAGATAACCGCAGACGAGAGCCGTTACATTGTGCTTTGAAAAAATATTTTTAAGCTTGAGTGTACCGTTGCCGACCTGCAACCACGCCATCATGTCAATGGCATCGGGACCAAAGGGGAGGGCGGAGAAAAGGGAAAGGGCAGGTTCTTTATCGGCGGCGATATCTGCGGTGGAAAACAGGGCGTCAATCCGACCGGAGGCGATGGCATTAAACAACCGGTCTGCGCCAATGACATCTTTGGCGGGCAGGATCGGTAAAATCATCTTATCACCGGACAGCAGCGCCAGTTGTTTAGAGAATCTTTGGGCCTGTGCGTTTACATTAGGGCGGTCTGAAGGGAACGGAGGGGCCGAGCGCCAATGGATGGCATCCCCGTCTTGTAAAGCGGATAAAACAACGGGAGCTTCTTTGTTATCCCCGGGAAGTTCACGGTCTTTCAAAACGGCCTTGGAGGCCGTGTGGCTTTTAATTTGGGGTGTCAGAACCGTTACGCCGAGAACGACGCCAACGACCAAACCGATAACAAGACCGATGACAATGTGCCGCATTTCCCTCATCCACTTTATGCGTTGGTGAAACCCGTATCGGGATTCTAGGGTTAAGAAACTAGTTCAAACAATAAAAAACAGCAAGCACTTGCAATTTTCATCACTTGCACCAAACTGCTGTTAGAGTCATTCTAATTTATTAAAGAGCTTTCATACTTGATGGAGAATGCCATGTTTCGTTTCGCACTTTCCTTGATCTTGGGCATGTTTGTCCTGTCAACAGCACAGGCAAAAGTGATCGGTCAGGACGTTAAATATTCGGTCGATGGTCAGGAAATGACAGGCTATCTTGCCTATGATGATTCTGTAAACGGGACACGTCCCGGCGTTTTAGTGGTTCATGAATGGTGGGGACATAATCCATATGCCCGCAAACGGGCAGAGATGCTGGCAAGTTTGGGCTATACCGCACTGGCCCTGGATATGTATGGTACAGGTAAATTGGCGGACCACCCCAAAGATGCAAAAACATTTATGATGGAAACCATGTCCAATATTGCCGTGGCTGAAAAACGCTTTGATGCGGCCCATGCCCTGTTGAAAAGTCAGCCACAGGTAGACGGGGAGAGAACGGCGGCGATTGGATATTGCTTTGGGGGTGGCGTCGTTCTGCATGCCGCGCGTACGGGGCGCGATCTGGACGGTGTGATTAGTTATCACGGTTCGTTAAAGCCGATGATGAAGGCTGAGAAAGGCGTGGTCAAGGCACAGGTGCGTGCTTTTAACGGTGCGGATGATCCGTTTGTTAAGCCGGAAGAAATTGCAGCGATTAAACAGGAAATGCAGGATGCAGATGTCGATTTCCGGTTTGTCAATTATCCCGGGGCAGTTCATAGCTTCACCAACCCGGATGCCGATGACTTTGCCAAACGTTTTAAAATGCCGGTGGGATATAATGCCGCTGCCGATGCTGATAGCTGGGCACAAACACGGGCCTTCCTACGCGATATTTTTGCACGTTAATTTATCCTGAAACCTTGGTGCAATTATCTCTCCCTTGCCGGATTTCGATTGCCCGCCTATCTTTGAAGCCACTTATAATATAAGGATAAAAATATAGTGGCTTCTTCACCGCGCCTTATGGATCGTCCTAAAAGCAAGAATTTTCATGTCCTGATCCGGCTTTTCTCCTTTCTTGCACCCTACAAACCTCGTGTGCTGTTGGCTTTTGTCGCCCTGATTACAACAGTGGGGGCGACACTGGGGCTGGGGCAGGGGCTAAAGCAACTGATTGATGCCGGCTTTACGGCACAAAACCCACAAGCGCTTGATAATGCGCTTGTTTTTTTATTGATCTTGGCGGTCGTGATGGCAGCCGGGACGTTCTTGCGATTTTTCATGGTGTCCTGGATTGGGGAACGGGTTGTCGCCGATATTCGCCAAGCGGTCTTTCAACGTATTCTTTCCTTACATAGTGCGTTTTTTGAAGTCACCCGTACGGGGGAGATACTGTCGCGTCTGACAACAGATACCACGTTGTTGCAGTCGGTCATTGGTTCCAGTGCCTCAATGGCCTTGCGCAATTTCCTGAATTTGCTGGGTGGTGTGGCCATGTTGTTTATTACCAACGCCAAATTGACAGGGATTGTTTTATTGGTTGTGCCGTTGGTAGTGGCCCCGATTGTCATTTACGGGCGCAAGGTACGTACCCTTTCCAAGGAAAGTCAGGACCGTGTAGCCGATGTCGGGGCCTTTGCCGAAGAAACCATCAACGCCATCCATACGGTGCAGGCCTTTACCCATGAACGCGAAGATGAACGTCGTTTTCTGGGGGAAGTCTCCGGTGCGTTTCAGGCGGCGGTGAAACGGATACAGGCGCGCAGTATTTTAAGTGCAAGCGTGATTTTGCTCGTGTTTGGGGCGATTGCGGTTGTCATGTGGATTGGCGGGCGTGATGTTATGAACGGGGCGATTACAGGGGGCGAACTGGCCGCCTTTTTGTTTTATGCCACAATGGTTGCCTTTAATGTCGGTATCATCAGTGAAGTGATGGGCGAATTGCAACGTGCAGCCGGGGCAACCGAACGCTTGGTTGAACTGCTGGATAGTGAAAGCGAGATCAAAGCCCCGCTTAACCCGCTCGTCTTGCCGGAAAAACCGCTCGGTCATGTACGGTTCGATCAGGTTGATTTTCGTTATCCATCCCGCCCGGATGAGTTAGCGCTCAAAGATATTTCACTGGATATTGCTGCCGGGGAAACGGTTGCGTTGGTTGGCCCCAGCGGTGCCGGGAAAACGACTATGATGCAAATCCTATTGCGTTTCTTTGATGTGGAACGTGGTTCGGTTTCTATTGACGGTGTCGATATTGCGTTGGCGGACCCGGAAGAAGTGCGCAAACGTATGGCATTGGTGCCGCAAGATCCGGTTATCTTTTCCGCAAATGCATGGGAAAATATCCGTTATGGACGACCGGATGCCACCAATGACGAGGTCCGAAAGGCAGCCGATGCCGCACAGGCAACGGAATTTCTGGAAAAACTGCCTGACGGTTTTGATAGTTTTCTGGGGGAAAAGGGCATGCGTTTGTCCGGTGGACAGCGTCAACGTCTGTCGATTGCCCGCGCGTTGTTGCGCGACCCGAGCATTCTTTTACTGGATGAAGCGACAAGTGCGCTGGATGCGGAAAATGAACGCGTTGTGCAAGCTGCCCTTGAACGTTTGATGGTTGGGCGCACGACTTTGATCATTGCCCATCGACTGGCAACGGTGGTGAATGCAGATCGAATTTGTGTCATTGACCAAGGGCGCATCCAAGCAATAGGTACGCACCATCAGTTGATGGAATCTAGTAAGCTATACAACCATTTGGCAAAGTTGCAGTTTTCTACCGATGTGCCACAATAGGAAAGGATAAAAAGAAAGGCTCAGCCTATGAGATTGTTGTTGATACTGTTCGCTTTGCTGTGGTCGTATAATGCACAGGCGGAAACGCAACGCTTGACCCTAAACGGTTTGGTGGATCATTTTATGGCGGTGGTGTTTGTGCATGAGCACGGCAAGACCGGGCGCGAGGCAAAGCCTTTGATCAAATGGACGGGGCCGATTATTTATTCACCGTCCGGGACTTTAACCCGCGAACAGGTGACCCGTTTTTTTAATTTAATGCAGCAAATTCAGCAGTTGACCAAGCTGGATATGCGCATGGCGCAAAAAAATGAAAAGCCGAATTTAATTATCAATTTTATTCCGAAAAAGGTTCTCGCCAAACAGGTGGCAAAGGGGATCAATTGTTATGGCAAGATATCGGCTAAGAAAACCTATGAAATTACAAGGGGTCGCGCCTATATCCCGTCTGATCGACCGGATAAAACCGATCACTGCCTGATTGAAGAAACGGTGCAGTTGTTTGGGTTGACTAATGACAGTCCGATTATTGCCAATTCCATGTTTAACGAAGATTCAAAAAGAACGACGTTATCAATTTCAGATCAAATTTTGTTAAAGGCGCTCTATGATCCACGCTTGAAAGTGGGCATGACCAAGGCTGAGGCCGAACCGATTGTGCGTCAGGTCATCAGCGATATTGTTAAAAAAGCGCAAAGCAGAAAGAAGTAACCCGACATGAAAGATATGCTGAGGCAGGCATTTGAGGCGGCGGTTGCTGCGGCTGATCCCGATGTTGTGTTGGAACGATATTTACCAACGGATCGTCAGGCCAAAGTGACCGTTATCGGTGCCGGTAAAAGTGCAGCAAAAATGGCGGCGGCTTTTGAACATGCGTGGCAAGGTCCGGTGCAGGGGCTCGTTGTGACCCGTTATGGTCATAAGGCACCCACCCGGTTTATCGAAGTTGTTGAAGCATCCCACCCGGTTCCGGATGACGCCGGATTACAGGGGGCACGGCGCATATTGGATATGGTGTCGGAACTGGGCGAAAACGATTTGGTCGTGGCTTTGATTTCTGGTGGTGGGTCGGCCCTGTTGTCTTTACCTGCCAAGGGCGTCAGTATCGCGCAAAAACAGGCAGTGAATAAAGCCTTGTTGCACAGCGGCGCGACGATTGATGAGATGAACTGTGTTCGTAAACACTTATCAGCCATTAAAGGCGGACGATTGGCAAAAGCCTGTTTCCCTGCCCAACTTGTAAGTCTTGCGATTTCTGATGTGCCGGGGGATGATCCATCGGTTATTGCGTCTGGTCCAACGGTTGGTGATGTGACGACATGCACGGACGCCCGTGAAATTTTAGACCGTTATGGGATAAAAGGATACGATGACCTATTGATTGAAAGCGTCAAGCCGGATGATCCATGTTTCGTCAGAAGCACTTATAAATTGATTGCGACTCCGCAAAGATCATTGCAGGCGGCATGCGATTTTTTGGCAAATAAGGGGATTGCTTCTCTGATACTAAGTGATCGTATCGAGGGCGAGGCACGTGAGATTGCCAAAATGCATGGGGCGATTGCGCAGCAGATTGTCACTTATGGACAGCCGGTTTCCGCACCTTGTGTATTGCTGAGTGGTGGGGAAACAACGGTGAGTATTCGCAACCAGGAAGGGGCAGGTGGGCCGAATGCGGAATTTTTACTCAGTCTTTTAGATCATATTGATGGGATCGAAATGGTCTATGCTTTGGCGGCAGATACCGACGGGATCGACGGGTCCGAAGATAACGCCGGGGCGTGGATCGATCCGACATCGCGCCAACGGGCCAAGGACAAGGGATTGAAAATAAGAGACTATCTGGACAGCAATCAATCTTATCGTTTCTTTTTCGAAATGGGTGATCTTTTCGCACCCGGTCCGACTTTGACGAATGTAAATGATTTTCGGGCCATTTATATTGAGTGACATAAACGTGATATCAACTTATAGGCACATTTTTCCTATTGCCAGAATCTGCAACTGCATATAAAGTTAAGGCATAAAAATGGTTCAGAATGAACCTGCAATTTTGAGGGATTTAATACAACTGACGGACAGAATGTCGAAGGAGTTGTCACATGCCTGTTACCCAACAAACGCCTCTGTATTATGGGGATAATCCCGGTGTTATGATCGGCCTTGCTGAAATGCCCAAGTACATGGAATTTCTGATGAAAATGCATGTTAAAAGTTCAGGGTCAGATCGTATGAAACCTGTTTCCAAGGCTCCATAAAATCGTCTTCCCAAGGGATGTAAACTTCAGGATAATTGATTTCTTATCAACCTATACGCTACATTTCTGGAGAAAGAAACAAAGGGGGACGTATGGTTGATTCTGAAAAAGATGTTAAACTCCTGAAGCTGGATCCGGGGACATTAATTGGTCGTGTTGAAATGGCGCAATTTGTGGCTTTTATCGGGCGGTTATCTGATAAAAAACAACAAGATGCGACAGGACGTAGAGAGTCTTAAACCAATATTGGTCGGATAAAATTCTGTTAAGTGACCATATTTTCTTGTAGGTATAACGTGATATCCTTACGGGAAAATGAGTGGTCTATGAAGCGTCTTTGGAATTGGGTCTGGCACGTGGTGCCCCGCCCCCTGTTGGTTGGCCTTGTCGTCGGTTTGTGCGTGGTGGTCGTCGGGGGCTATCACGGTTTTATGGATTATACCAATCGTACCGAATTTTGTATTTCCTGCCATGAAATGAAGGATAATTCTTATGCGGAATATAAGGATTCTATCCATTTTCACAACAGTTCCGGTGTGCGTGCGGGCTGTGCGGATTGTCATGTCCCCAAAGAATTTGTGCCAAAGGTTGTTCGTAAAATCTTTGCGGCAAAGGATGTTTGGCATACCCTGTTAGGAACCATTGATACGCCGGAGAAATTCGAAAATCATCGTCTTTTGATGGCACAAGACGTATGGACCTATATGCGCGAAAGTGGATCGCGGGAATGTAAGACCTGTCATTCCTATGATGCGATGCATGCGGTGAAACAAGGTCCACGGGCACAACGTGTCATGGGGGTGGCGGCAAAGACCGACCAGTCCTGTATCGATTGTCACAAAGGCATTGCTCATAAGCTGCCGCGATTTGATAAAATCTATGCAGGCTGGATGCAGGCGTTCCATGAGGGATTAAATAAAGATATCAAACCTTCGAAACCTCTTTTCAGTGCCGGTAATGTGGTGGTGCATGCAGATGCGGATATAGAAAGTGATGTATTAGCAAGCCTGCCTCCTTTGATGAAACTGGATATCAAAGCGCAAGAAAAAGACTGGGTACAGGTTGATTTGCCGGAGCAAAAAACGGGATGGATTTCCTTGGTGGAACCCCTGAGTGTGGAAAAACAACCGATTGAGGAGATGGCCCGTAAATTATGGCAAACCGATTGCCAAATCTGTCATGCGCGGCCCAAGATTGATGCCTTTAATGCACTCCAATGGGAAGAACATCTTAAGGCGATGGCAAAGTTTACTTATTTGAACGCAGAGCAACAGCAACTTGTTTTGAGGTTTTTACAAAACCAAGTGACACCGTAAGAGAAATCCTTTGCCTTTGTTGTAACTGATTGCTTAAATGCTGCAGGGTAAGAGATTGGGAATAGGGTGTGCCATATGAAAAATGTTTTTATCTTTCTTATCAGTCTCTTGGTTAGTGCGCCTGTTTATGCGGAGGCTGTTCATGTTGCTGTGGCTGCAAATTTCAGTGTGCCGTTAAAGGAAATTGCAAAGGCCTTTCAGATAGAAACCGGGCATGAAGCGTTGGTCAGTGTCGGATCAACAGGAAAGCTTTATACCCAAATCGCCAATGGGGCACCATTTGATGTGTTTTTGGCCGCAGATCAAAAACGTCCCCGTCTGGCAGAAGAAAATGGATTGGCCGTAGTGGGCAGCCGTTTCACCTATGCAATGGGGAAGCTGGCTCTTTATCCGGCCTCTTCACCCGATGTTTTAACGCAAGGTGATCTGGTGCGTCTTGCTGTTGCAAACCCCAAAACAGCGCCTTATGGGCAAGCGGCGGTGGAAACATTGCAAAGCTTAAAGCTTTTTTCTTTAGTTAAAGACAAGCTGGTTTATGGTGAAAATATCGCGCAGACCTATCAATTTGTTGCCACGCAGAATGTTGATGTCGGGTTCGTCGCGCTGTCGCAGGTGGTGGATAAGCCGGATAAATGGATTGTTCCGGCGCATTATTATCAGCCGATTGCACAGGATTGTGTTTTGGTGAAAGATAGCCCTGCAGCGCGTGCCTTTGTTGATTTTCTGAAAGGCGAAACCGCGCGCGCCATAACAACACGATATGGATATGGGGGATGATTGAACCGATCCTTCTGACCCTGAAACTGGCTGGGTTAACCACCTTGATCCTGATGATTTTGGGGACGCCGCTTGCATGGTGGCTGGCACGGTCACAAGCATGGTGGAAGGAAGCCATCGGAGCCATTGTTGCCTTGCCGTTGGTTTTGCCGCCGACGGTTTTGGGGTTTTATCTGTTGATTGCACTGGGTCCGAACAGCCCGTTGGGGCAATTGGCGATATCCATTTTCGGTCATAGCTTACCTTTTAGTTTTACCGGATTGGTAATCGGTTCCGTTATTTATTCGCTGCCCTTTGTTGTTCAGCCTGTGCGCAACGCGTTTGAGGCAATGGGCCATAAACCGTTGGAGGCTGCGGCGACTTTGCGGGCTTCTCCCTTGGACAGTTTTTTCAATGTGGCCTTACCTTTGGCGCGTCCCGGTTTGTTGACGGGGGCGGTTTTGGGTTTTGCCCATACGGTCGGGGAATTTGGCGTTGTTTTGATGATTGGTGGCAATATTCCCGGTAAAACCAAGGTCTTGTCCATTGCGATTTATGACCATGTGGAAAGTCTGGAATGGACGCAGGCCCATATTTTATCTGCCGGGATGCTGGTGTTTAGCTTTTGCGTGATCCTGATTATGATGGTCAGCGAGAAACGTATGAGAAAGGGGCGGTAGATGAGCAATATTTCCGTTCGTTTTTCCGGCAAGCTGGATGAATTTGATCTGGATGTCGCCTTCGATATTCCGGGGCAAGGGGTAACAGCACTGTTTGGGCAGTCCGGGTGTGGGAAAACCACGATTTTGCGCTGCCTTGCGGGCCTTGAACGTGTTGAAAACGGCTATTTATGCATAGGAAATCATATTTGGCAGGATGAGCGCACATTTGTACCTGCCCATAAACGTGCGGTTGGCTACGTCTTTCAAGATGCGAACCTGTTTGATCATTTGTCGGTAAAAGGCAATTTGCAGTTTGCCCTGAAACGCCGCAACAAAGGCACCGGGGCGAATTTTGATGATGTGGTGAATTTGCTGGGCTTATCCGGTTTGCTGGATCGGCACCCTGACAATCTTTCCGGCGGGGAGCGTCAGCGCGTTGCGATTGCGCGCGCCTTGCTGAGTGCCCCGGAAATTTTGTTGATGGATGAACCGTTAAGCGCGCTGGATCGTTTCAGTAAAGACGAGATTATCCCTTATTTGGAAAAGCTCAGTGATGTTCTATCCATACCTGTTGTGTTTATCACCCATGATACGGACGAGGTCGAACGCCTTGCCGATCATATGGTTTTGATGGAAAAAGGACGCATTCGGGCCAATGGTCCTTTGTTGGATGTCTTATCTGATCCAACCTTGTTTATTGCCAAAAGTGCCAAAACGGCAAGCGTTCTGGAAGGTTGTATATCCGCCTTTGACCAAGAGGATCAACTGAGCACACTAGATATGGGTGGGGCGGATTTATTTGTGCCCGGTCATGTCGGTCAGGTCGGCGATGTGCGTCGCCTGCGTATTGCTGCCACCGATGTCAGTCTGGCGGTGGACAAACCGTCTCAAACAACAATCCTGAATGTGTTGGAAGCCCGGATTAATGACATCCATGTGATTGACGGGGCACGGGTTAATATCGTGTTGTCGATTGGGGATCGAAGTCAAGGTCGCTTGATTGCCCGTATCACCATGCGGTCCTTAAAATTGTTTGATTTTCAGGTCGGGCAATCTGTTTATGCGCAGGTTAAAGGGGTGTCGATGGTTGAACGGCGAAAAGGGAAACGGTGATGAAAATTGGATGTGTTGTGTTGGCCGGTGGATTGGCACGCCGCATGGGCGGTGGTGACAAAGGTTTGCGGGAAGTCCAAGGAAAACCGATGATTAAACGCGTGCTGGAAACGGTCGCACCCCAAGTGGATCATCTGGTGATTAACGCCAATGGCGACCCGGCGCGTTTTGCTTCCCTTGGGTGTGAAGTCATTGGCGATAGTATCGAAGGCTTTGTTGGCCCCTTGGCAGGTGTTTTGGCGGGGATGGATGCGTTACAAGGATATGATTATATTTTAAGCGTGCCAACGGATACGCCGTTTCTGCCAGATGATCTGGTGGAAAATTTGAAAAAACCGATTAAAACCGACGGGATGGAAATTGTTATGGCGCGTTCTGGGGGGTATGATCATCCCGTGGTCGCGCTTTGGTCGATGGCCTTAAAAGAAGACCTGCGCCATGCGTTGACTGAGGAAGAAGTGCGCAAGCTTAAAATGTGGGTGTCGCGTTATCGCTACGCCTGTGTGGAATGGGCGTGTGATCCGCAAGACCCGTTCTTTAATGCCAATCGACCGGAAGACCTTATTGGTCTGTAGCGAATTTATTTCACCGCTTTCCTTTGGCGTTTTTCATCTTTTTTCAGATAGCGTTCGAGACGTTGTTGAGAGACATTCTGGCGCATTTCTTCGCGTTCCAGATCGCGCATGACATCTTGAACATAGGCCAAATGCGCCTTGGCGGCTTTGCGGGCTTCGTCTGGATCCCCGGACATGACGGGTTCATAAATCGCCCGGTGTTGTTTGAGTAGAAGATCACGTGCACCACGTCGAGTATAAAGCTGCATCCGGTTATAAAAAACGCCTTCACGCAAGACATTGACCATCGCGCGCATGATGTGCAGCAACACGACGTTATGGGACGCTTCGGCAATGGCAAGGTGGAAGTCCGCATCAATGTCGGCTTCTTCGTGTGGGTCGTCTTCCTGATGGGCGCGTTCCATTGCCTCAAAACAGTTTTTCAAGATTGCACGATCGGCATCGGTGGAGCGTAGCGCTGCAAAATAGGCCGCATTCCCTTCAATGATGGATCTAAATTCGACAAAATCGCTGGCGGTATCCGGGTGCGTTTGAAACATCTGCATTAAGGGATCCGTCAAAGATGGTCCTAAGAAATTTTTCACAAAGGTGCCGCCGCCTTGTCGGGTTTCTACCAATCCTTGTTTTTCCAATTGACCAATTGCGTTGCGTAGACTCGGTCTGGAAACGGCCATTTGAACGGCAAGATCACGTTCTGCCGGTAAACGGTCACCGGGAATCCATAAACCCTGGAGGATATTATTCTCCAATTGTTTGGCAACAACATCAGCGATTTTTTCTTGTTTTACTTTTTCGTAAGGCATTGATCTTTATTCGCTTTCATCGGGAATGTAGGAAGAACTTAACCACTAGCATAAGCCTTATAGCAGAAAAAAGCACTATACCCAAAACTACTTACGCAAGCTCTAAGTGGTAATTGGTAAAATAAATTTACCTATTTACAAAATTGGTAAAAAAATATAACCAATTAATTAAATCAAGCTTTCGGCCCAGTGGTGCGAAATGCCAATAATAAATAAAAACCAGTCTTTTAAATTGTTCTAATCGGTCATTTCTTTTGACCAAAGCATAACCGTGGGAGGTTATATTTTATGCGTAAGTTTATTTTTGCAACCGCTGCTGCCGCAGCTTTGACATTGAGTGCTGCGACACCTGCATTGGCGGGCAAAGTTCTATTGAAAACGCCGATCGCGTTTGGGACGCATCTGCCGGGTCTGGGGTCCCCGATTGTTCGTGTGGCTGAGGAACTGAACAAGGTTTCCGGCGGCACAATTAAAATGAAAGTCTATGAGCCGGGTAAACTGGTTGCGCCGTTTGAAATTTTGGATGCCGTTGCAACGGGCAAAGTGAATTCCGGTTATGCGACGGCTGGTTACTGGACAGGTAAAATGGCTGCTGCACCGTTGTTCTCAGCCGTCCCGTTTGGTCCTGAAGCCGGTGAATATATGGCGTGGCTGTATTATGGCAACGGTATGAAATTGTATCAGGAAATGTATGATAACGGCGGCTATAATGTAAAAGTTCTGCCGTGCGCGATCATCGCACCTGAAACATCTGGTTGGTTCTCCAAACCGATTGAAAAGCCGGAAGATCTGCAAGGTCTGAAGATGCGTTTCTTCGGTCTGGGTGGCAAAGTGATGCAGAAGTTGGGTGTATCGACATCCTTGTTGCCCGGTGGTGAAATTTTC
This sequence comes from Terasakiella sp., assembly GCF_048267425.1. Lineage (GTDB taxonomy): Bacteria > Pseudomonadota > Alphaproteobacteria > Rhodospirillales > Terasakiellaceae > Terasakiella. Next base: position 36,977 of record NZ_JBLWXN010000002.1, on the reverse strand, counting down.
CCGGCACTTGAGAAAAAAGCCATTGATGCGACAGAATTTTCCATGCCTGCCATTGATAAAAAACTCGGTTTCCACAAACTTGTGAAATACAACTATTTCCCGGGTTGGCACCAACAGGCAACAATTTTTGAATTGCTTGTAAACGGCGATACATGGAAGAAAATGGACGAAACTCAGCAAGCGGCTGTTGAAAACGTCTGTAAGGCTTCTATGGCGCATTCCTTTGCCGAAGGTGAAGCTCTTCAGTTTGAAGCCATGAAGGAAAACGTTGAGAAAAACGGCGTCCAAATCATGCGTTGGAATGACACCATGCTGACAACATTCAAGAAAACATGGGATGACGTTGCGACTGAAGAGTCTGCAAACGATGCTGGTTTCAAGAAAGTTTATGACGATCTAAGCACCTTCCGTGCGGGCTACGCGATCTGGAAAGAGAACGCGTTCTTGCCTCGTAAGTAAGATACACCTCCCTAACGTATCGAGCTTATTGACTGGGGGCGCGTGGACTTAACCCGTACATCGCGCCCCCTTTTTTTTAAAGAATTTCGCCCCGATCCGCGTTTTACCCTTATCGCGTTTGATGAAGTCCGGGGCATTAAGTTGGAGGAACCCGTATTATGGGCACGCCGAGTGATCTTCCCCCGCATCCTCATGTCGCCGAGAAGGTAGACGAGATCAAGATGCACGAGGACGCAAAACACGTTCTCATCCCCGATCTAATCGATAAATTTGTCCGTGGCGTCGGTCATGCCGTATGCGGTGTGAATGCCTTGTTGATTGCCGCCATTATTGGCAATGTGGCTTTGCGTTACGGGTTTTCCAATGGTCAAATCTGGCTGGAAGAACTGCAATGGCATCTTTACGCCATTGGCGTGATGATGGGCTTGTCCTACGCACAGGTTAACGATAGCCACATTCGGGTGGATATTTTGCATGCCCGCTTTTCTGACCGGACCAAGCGTATTATCGAAATTATTGGTATTTTGTTATTTGTCCTGCCCTTTATCTGGGTGATCTTCTCTCATTCCCTTGATTTTGTCGCCGACTCTTTCCGTACCGGGGAACGGTCTGATGCACCGCTTGGTTTGCCTTACCGTTGGGCGATCAAGGCGGTTATTCCGCTGTCGTTCGGGCTTCTCGGCCTCTCCATTTTCTCGCGCTTGTTCCGCGATGCCTATTTGATCGTGAAAGGACGCTAAGATGTTGGAAAATGAAATCATGGTCGCGGCGATGTTCGCTACCTTTATTGTCTTTTTGTTTACCGGTATTCCGGTTGCCTATGTTTTGGGTGGTGTCGGAGTTCTGTTTGCCGGTGTCGGTTATTTGGCCGATATGTATTTTGACACCATGACCGGGCTGGATTTTCTAACACTTGGTCTTGTCGTCAACCGTGTCTTTAAGGTTATGGACAACTGGGTTCTTGTCGCGCTTCCCATGTTTATCTTTATGGGATTGATGCTGGATGAGTCCGGGATTGCCGAACGTTTGATGAAATCCATGCAGGAACTATTTGGCAAGGTACGCGGTGGTTTGGCAATTACGGTAACCTGTATCGGGATTATTCTAGCGGCCTCCACCGGGATTATCGGGGCATCCGTTGTGTTGTTGGGTCTGTTGTCCCTGCAACCGATGTTGCAGCAAGGCTATAACAAACAATTGGCGGTCGGTACGGTTGCCGCTTCTGGTTGTTTGGGCATTTTGATCCCGCCCAGCATTATGCTGGTGATTATGGCGGACCAACTGGCCCTGTCTGTGGGTGATCTGTTTATGGGTGCAGTGTTTCCCGGACTGTTGCTTGGTGCGCTCTATATTATCTACATTCTGATTTATGGCTTGATCAATCCGAAGGCAACGCCCTTGTCCGAAGATCGTCGCGAACTGGAATGGCACGTCATCTGGGATGTCGCCAAGGCGGTCATGCCCGCGATCTTCTTGATTTTTGCGGTGCTTGGATCGATCTTTGCCGGGATGGCAACCCCGACCGAAGCCTCCGGCGTCGGGGCGTTGGGTGCAACCTTGTTGGCGGCCTTTTATCGCAACCTAAACTTCAAGGTTTTCTTCGAAGTTCTTAAGGCAACATTCAATACCACGGCTTACATCTTTGCTATTTTTCTGGGCGCAACTTGCTTTGCCTTGGTTCTGCGGGAATTGGGCGGGGATGAAATTATCGAAAGTTTGCTGACAGGACTGCCGTTTGGCCCTTATGGGATTATTCTGGTGATCCTTGGTTTTGTCTTCTTATTGGGCTTCATTCTGGACTGGATCGAAATTACCTTGATTATGTTGCCGTTGCTGGCCCCGGTTGTATCTGCCTTGGGGTTGGGTGTTCCGGGCTTTGGTGTGATCGATAATCCTGATCTGGTCTGGTTCGTTATGTTGGTGGCAATGACCTTGCAAACCAGCTTTTTGACCCCGCCTGTCGGATTTGCCCTGTTCTACCTGAAAGGGGTCTGCCCGCCGGAAATTAAGTTGATGGATATTTATAAAGGCGTTGTGCCTTTCATCATCCTGCAACTGATCGGTCTGACGATTGTTGCCCTGTGGCCTAATATTGTCACCTGGTTACCATCGGTGGCATATAATTAAGGAGTGTGTCGCATGAGCCGTACACCTATTGAAAAGCCAAAAAGCGTCTATTTCTTTGGCACCTGTCTTGTGGATTTATTCTATCCAGAGGCCGGTGTCGCCGGGATCGAATTGATCAAGCGCGAAGGGGTAGAGGTTATCTTCCCTCAAGCACAAAGCTGTTGCGGGCAACCGGCCTTTAATTCCGGTCAACGTGACAAGGCACGCGACGTGGCACGTGCTCAGCTTGATCTATTCAGCAAGGATATCCCTGTTGTTTTACCTTCCGGGTCTTGTGCGGGGATGATGTTTAAACATTACCCTGAACTGTTCGAAGGGGACGTGGATTATAATAAAGCGTGTGCTTTGGCAAACCGGGTGTATGAGCTCAGCGACTTTCTTCTGAATGTTTTGAAAATCAAACTGACAGACAAAGGGGAACCGATGCGGGTGACATGGCATGGATCATGTCATTCCCAACGCGAAATGGGGGTGCGTTCCCAGCCCAAAGACCTGATTAATCAGCTTGAAAATGTTGAACTGGTGGAGCTGAAACGCGAAACGGAATGTTGTGGGTTCGGGGGCACTTTTGCCGTTCGCCAACCTGAAATTTCCGCGGCGATGGTATCGGATAAAGCCGATGATGTTGAAGCCACGCAGGCGCAAAAACTTGTGTCTGGTGATTGTGGATGCATGATGAATATCACCGGGCATCTTGATTATCGAAAATCGGATGTTAAAGGGCTGCATTTGGCTGAATTCCTGTGGGAGCGTACAAATGACCCTCGTTAACGGCAAAGATTTTAAAGGTCGTGTTCACAAAGCCTTAAAAGATGACGAGCTGCGCGCCAACTTCCGCCGGGCAATGGATGGGTTGATGGGGAAACGCGCCATGCAGTTTACGGATGGGGATGAATGGACACGTTTGCGCAATCTGGGGGAAAGTATCAAAAAACGTGCCCTGTCCAAATTGCCGGAATTGCTGGAACGTCTGGAAGAAAATTGTACAAAAAACGGAATTAAAGTTCATTGGGCGCGTACGGTTGACGAGGCCAATTCGATCATTTTGGAAATCCTGAAATCCCATGACGTGAAAACCGTGGTCAAGGGCAAGTCGATGGTGTCAGAGGAAATGGAGTTGAACCATTTTCTTGGCGATCATGGCATTCGGGCGCTTGAGGCCGATTTGGGGGAATATATTGTGCAGATGGCAGGACAAATGCCGTCTCATATCGTCATGCCCGCCATTCATATGAACAAAGGGCAAATCGCCAAACTGTTTCAGGATCATTTGCCCGATACTCCCTACAGCGAAGATGCTGCTGAATTAACAGCGATTGCGCGCAAAGAACTCCGTCGTGAATTTATGGAGGCAGGCGCAGGCCTGTCCGGCGTAAATTTTGCGGTGGCCGAGACCGGAACGCTTTGTCTTGTTGAAAACGAAGGCAACGGGCGGATGGTGACGACAGTTCCCCCTGTCCATATCGCCGTCACCGGGATCGAGAAAGTGGTGGAAAACTTAAGTGATGTCCCCGCACTCTTAAGCCTGTTGACCCGATCAGCGACGGGTCAACCCATCACGACTTATTTCAATATGATCTCTAACCCGCGCAAGGAAGGGGAAAAAGACGGCCCGAAAGAGGTTCATCTTGTCTTGCTGGATAACGGACGATCAAAAGTATATCGCGATCAGGAAACGCGCGATACCTTGCAGTGCATTCGATGCGGGGCCTGTATGAACCATTGTCCGGTCTATACCCGTATTGGCGGTCATGCCTATGGCGGGGTCTATCCCGGCCCGATCGGCAAAATCCTGACACCACAGTTGGAAGGGCTGGATGAATATCCGGAACATGCCGGTGCTTCCACCCTGTGTAATGCCTGTGTGGAAGTCTGCCCTGTTAAAATTCCGATTGCCAAGATGCTGGTCCGTCTGCGTGATGAAAATTCAGGGAACTGTCCGCATGGGGAGCATCCCTTAAAAGGACGCGGCACCAAGTCATCCATCCTTGAAAATGCAGGGTGGTCAGGATGGGCCGCCATGAATGCCAGCCCGGCAACTTATAAGGTTGCAACCACGGCCATGAGCAGAATCGGTAACTTGTTACCGCAGTCTGCCCCGATGTTGAAAGAATGGACAAGCATGCGGGTGAAGCCGAAATTTGCCAAAAAAACACTGCATCAGATGGCAAAAGAAATGGGTTTGAAAGATGAATAAGATTGCAAAACAGGAAATTCTAGACAATTTGCGCAATGTATCTCCTTCAAAAGGTGATTTTGTCACCGATAATTCAGTTGTTTACGAAAAAAAATGGACGCAGGAACAAAAAATTGAGCGTTTCTGCCAAGTCACCTCGGCAGTAAATACCCAGATTAAACAAACGACATTGCAAAATGCACAACGTGATTTAATCGATATGTTGACAGCGAAAGGGGTGCGTCACCTTATGCAAGGGTCACCTTCACCGATTGCGAAAGAAATAACGGACAATTGGACGGCGACGGATACGGGAGTGAAACTGCGCAGCTTTGATCAAAAAATCGAAGCCTGCAAAGAAGAGTTATTCAGCGTGGATGCAAGCCTGACCACAACCGTGGGCGCGATTGCAGAAACGGGAAGCCTTATTTTATGGCCAACGCGCGAAGAACCGCGTCTGTTGTCGCTTGTTCCCCCTATTCATGTCGCTCTTGTTTATGAAGACCGTTTTTTCAATACGTTTCTGGAGGCGATTGAACAGGAACAATGGACAACCCACATGCCAACTAATGCATTGCTCATCTCCGGCCCCAGTAAGACTTCGGATATCGAACAGGAACTTTGTTACGGTGTTCACGGTCCCAAAGAACTGGTCGTGATGATTATCAGAAATAACTAACCAGCATAAAAATAACGTGGGTTTCCTTTAAGCAAATTAAAGTAAGGCAAATTTAATTATGATCACACGTCCGAACAAAATTCGTCGTCTCTTGGCAGCCAACCGTGGTGAAATTGCCATTCGTATTTGTCGCGCGGCAAGCGAGCTGGGGATTGAAACCGTTGCCATTTATTCAAACGAAGACCGTTTTGCATTGCACCGTTTTAAGGCCGATGAATCTTATTTGATCGGTGAAGGCAAAGGCCCGGTAGAGGCTTATCTCGATATTGAAACCATTATTCGGGTTGCCAAGGATGCCAATGTGGATGCGGTCCACCCCGGATATGGTTTTTTGTCGGAGAACCCAGCCTTCGCAAGACGATGTGAAGAAGAAGGCATTATCTTTATCGGCCCGCGTCCCGAGGTGATGGAAGGATTGGGCAACAAGGTATCGGCACGCGAATTGGCGGTTCGTGCCGGTGCACCGGTGGTGCCGGCCACCAATGCCTTACCTGATGATGCGGATGTGATTAAGGCCGAAGCCGCAAAAGTCGGCTATCCCATGATTACCAAGGCATCGTGGGGCGGCGGTGGTCGCGGGATGCGTGAAATTGAAACCGAAGCTGATCTGTTGCGCGAAGTTGATGCGGCAAAACGTGAGGCCAAAGCCGCCTTTGGCAATGATGAACTTTATCTGGAAAAACTGGTTCGTCGTGCCCGCCACGTCGAAGTTCAAATTATGGGCGATACGCATGGTAATGTGGTCCATTTGTTTGAACGTGATTGTTCGGTTCAACGGCGCAATCAAAAAGTGGTGGAACGCGCCCCGGCCCCTTATTTGACAGAGGCAAAACGCGCAGAACTTTGTGAAGCCGCCTTAAAAATTGCGCGTACCGCAAACTATAGCTGCGCGGGTACGGTTGAGTTTTTGATGGATGTGGACACAGAAGAATTTTACTTTATCGAGGTAAACCCCCGTGTTCAGGTCGAACATACGGTCACCGAAGTGGTCACCGGAATTGATATCGTTCAGGCACAAATTCGGATTTGTGAAGGGGCCATGATCGGGCGCGATGATAGCGGTGTACCCAATCAAGAGGACATTTTCCTGAACGGTCATGCCATTCAATGCCGGGTAACAACCGAAGATCCTGATAATAATTTTATTCCGGATTACGGGAAAATTCTGGCCTATCGCGGAGCAACCGGATTTGGCATCCGTCTGGATGGTGGAACGGCCTTTAGTGGTGCGCTGGTGACGCGTTATTATGATAGCTTGCTGGAAAAAGTCACTGCGTGGGGTAAAAGCCCGAACGAAGCGGTTGCGCGTATGGACCGGGCATTACGTGAATTTCGTATTCGTGGGGTGGCAACCAACCTTGTCTTCCTTGAAAATGTGCTTTCCCATGAAAAGTTCCTCAGCGGGGCTTATACCACCAAGTTTATCGATACAACCCCAGAACTGTTTGCCATGCCCAAGCGTCAGGACCGGGCCAGCAAACTGTTGAAGTTTATGGGCGAGGTCATGGTCAACGGTAATCCAGAGGTCGCAGGACGCAAAAAACCAAACCATATTCATCACCCATTGGCCCCGAACCTTGCGGTGCCAATCGGGGGCGGTTTAAAACAAAAATTGGCAAAGGACGGGGCGAAGGCAGTTGCCGACTGGATGCTGGCTCAAGACCGTCTGTTGTTAACCGATACCACCATGCGCGATGCCCATCAGTCTTTGCTGGCAACCCGTGTGCGCACCGATGATCTGGTGAAAATTGCCCCAACCTATGCGGCGCGTTTACCGGAACTGTTTTCGGTTGAATGCTGGGGCGGGGCGACATTTGATGTGGCGATGCGGTTTTTAAAAGAATGTCCGTGGGACCGTCTGGAACGTTTATCCGCAGCAATGCCAAACCATTTGACCCAAATGTTGCTACGGGCTTCAAACGGGGTGGGCTATACCAACTATCCCGATAATGCGGTGAAATATCTGGTGGACCGGGCGGCTGCGGCCGGGATGGATGTCTTCCGCGTGTTTGACAGCCTGAATTGGGTTGAAAATATGCGTGTGGCGATGGATGCCGTTTTGGATACGGGCAAAATCTGCGAAGCTGCGGTTTGTTATACGGGTGATATTCTGGACCCGAACCGATCCAAATATGATTTGAAATATTATGTCAGTATGGCGAAGGAACTGGAAAAATCCGGTGCGCATGTTCTTGGTTTGAAAGACATGGCGGGCTTATTGAAGCCGGCTGCTGCGACGGCTTTGGTTAAGGCACTGAAAGACGAAATTTCTATTCCGATCCACTTCCATACCCATGATACAAGCGGAATTGCCGCAGCCTCGATCCTTGCGGCAAGTGAGGCCGGTGTCGATGCGGTGGATGGGGCGCTGGATGCCATGAGTGGTTTGACTTCACAAGCAAACCTCGGTTCCATTGTGGCGGCCTTGCGCAACACCCCGCGCGACACCGGACTGGATCAAATTGCCTTGCGCAAAGTGTCTGATTATTGGGAACAGGTGCGTGCCAACTATGTCGGCTTTGAAAGCGATATCCGGTGTGGAACCAGCGATGTCTATAATCACGAAATGCCCGGCGGCCAATATACCAACTTGCGCCAACAAGCCCGTAGTCTGGGCATTGAAGATCGTTGGAGCGAGGTTTCGGATGCCTATGCCGATGTCAACCAGATGTTTGGTGATATCGTCAAGGTGACACCGTCTTCCAAGGTGGTTGGTGATATGGCCTTGATGATGATTACATCGGGCTTAAATCGCGATGATGTGGAAAACCCGGAAAAAGAAATCGCCTTTCCTGAATCGGTTGTTTCGTTCTTCCGTGGGGAGTTGGGGCAACCGACAGGGGGCTTCCCGAAAGATTTGCAAAAGAAAGTCCTGAAAGGGGAGACACCGATTACAGTGCGCCCCGGTTCTGTTATGGACCCGTTGGATTTGGACGGTGAACGTAAAAAGGCTGATGAACTGGCAGGCCGTGCGGTTACGGACAATGAATTGGCTTCGTATATTATGTATCCGCAGGTCTTTCGTGATTATGCCGCGCATTTAAAAGAATACGGCAATGTCAGTGTTTTACCGACAGGTGCGTTCTTTTATGGCATGACACCGGGGGAAGAGATCAAGGTGGATATGGAAAAGGGAAAAACCCTGTTTATCCGGTTCCGTGCCTTGTCCGATGCCGATGATGAAGGCAAACGCACAGTCTTTTTCGAACTGAACGGTCAACCGCGTAACGTTAAAATTTCCGATAAGTCACAGGCCCCGAAAAAGGCCGCAGCCCCGAAGGCAGAAGAAGGCAACGAAGATCATATCGGTGCGCCGATGCCGGGGCTTGTTGTCTCGGTTGCCGTGAAGGAAGGCGACGAAGTGGAACGCGGTGATGTTTTATTATCGATTGAAGCCATGAAGATGGAAACTTCCGTTTTGGCGGAAAAGTCGGGTACAGTAAAACGTGTGGTCGTGACGCCGGGAACCCAAGTGGATACCAAAGACCTGTTGGTTGAAGTCGGTTAACAGAACAAGAAAGACAAACATATGCTGCAGTCTCCTTACCGTGATCTTCATGCAAGTTTGAAACAAACATTTCCTGCAAGCCAATTGATAACGGACCCGTTGCGTACATTGGCCTATGGTACGGATGCGAGCTTTTACCGCCTTGTCCCGAAAATTGTGGTTGTGGTGGAAAGTGAAGATCAGGTACAGGAGTTGCTGGCACAATGTAAGGCCTTTAACACACCGGTGACGTTTCGCGCCGCCGGGACCAGCCTGTCGGGTCAAGCAGTCAGTGACAGTGTTCTGGGGCTGTTGGGGGACAATTGGGACGGGTTTAAATTATCCGATGATCAAAGTCGCGTCAGCCTGCAACCCGGTGTGATCGGGGGACAGGCCAATGCCAAGCTGGCCCCGTTTGGTAAAAAAATCGGCCCAGATCCCGCCTCGATCAATGCGGCGAAGATCGGGGGGATTGCGGCGAACAATGCGTCTGGCATGTGTTGCGGAACGGCGCAGAACAGCTATCGGACCTTGTCTTCCATGCGGGTGATTTTGCATGATGGGACTTTATTGGATACGGGGGATCAAACCTCGGTCAATCTGTTTCGCCAAAGTCATAGTGCTCTGTTGAATGGATTGCGCGAACTGCACCATGATGTGCAGGCTGACCCGGTGTTGGCAGAACGTATTACCAAGAAATTCAAAATTAAAAATACAACGGGTTACAGCCTGAATGCCTTGATCGATTATGACGATCCGATTGATATCTTACAGCATTTGATGATCGGCTCAGAAGGCACCTTGGGCTTTATCGCTGAAATCACTTATGAAACCTGTGTGGAACATGCCTATAAAGCGTCCGCAATGGTTTATTTCGAAACTTGTGAAATTGCCGCGAAGGCCGTTCAACTGTTGAAAGAGGCCCCGGTTGCAGCCGTTGAACTGGTGGATCGTCCGGGCTTGCGATCGGTGCAAGATAAAGAGGGCATGCCCGCTTTCCTAAAAGACTTGCCCGATGATGCCACCGCCTTGTTGATTGAGGTTCGCGGCGAAGATGAAACGGAACTGCAAGACAAGATCGTTCAGGCCACACAATCGTTTGCTCATATTGAAACGGTCCATCCGGTTGAATTTTCCGATGACCCCAATGTGTGTGCGCGTTACTGGGGGATCCGCAAAGGATTGTTCCCCTTGGTCGGGGCGATGCGTGAAACCGGCACCACGGTCATTATTGAAGATGTTGCTTTCCCGATTGAACATCTGGCCGCGGGCGTGGTTGATCTGCATAAATTGTTCAAGCAGTACCATTATGATGAAGCCATTATTTTCGGTCATGCCTTAGAAGGGAATTTGCATTTCGTTTTTACACAGGACTTCAATACACAAAGCGAAGTCGAACGTTACGGTAAATTCATGGATGCAGTCTGTGAAATGGTGGTTCATAAATATGATGGATCCCTAAAGGCCGAACATGGCACCGGGCGCAATATGGCGCCGTTTGTGGAAATGGAATGGGGCGTTGATGCCTTTGCCTTGATGCGCCGGATTAAGAACTTGTTTGACCCGGAAGAACTGCTTAATCCCGGTGTGATTATCAATGACGATCAAGATGTTCATCTTAAAAATTTGAAGCCACTTCCCGCATCGGAAGAAATTGTCGATAAATGTATCGAATGTGGTTTTTGCGAACCAAAATGTCCGTCACGTCATTTAACATTAACCCCGCGCCAACGCATTGTTGGTTGGCGAGAAATTTCCAGACGAGATGCGGCGGGCGAAGACAGTATGGCTTTGCGTGATCTGTATGTTTATCAGGGGATGGATACCTGCGCAGCCTGCGGCTTATGTGCAACGGCCTGTCCGGTTGATATTGAAACCGGTAGTTTGATCAAGATGCTGCGTGGGCGCGAAGCGGGTAAAGGGTCCACCCGACTGGGACAATGGTTTGCCGATCACTATGGTGTTGCGATGAACGCGACGGCAATGGGCTTAAAAGCCGCCGACCTTGCTCACGGGATTTTAGGGTCTAAGGTCATGCAGGGAATGACGGATGGGATGCGTAAAATCAGTGGGGATCGAATGGCGCGCTGGACCCCATCCATGCCAAGTGGCATTTCATTTAAACCGGAACCCTCTGTGGAACAAGACGGTGATGTCGTGATCTATCTGCCCAGTTGTGCATCCCGCACGATGGGACCGGCGCGCAATGATGCTCAAAAAACACCTTTGCCTGTGGTGACGGAACGTTTGTTAAAACGTGCAGGTTTTCAGGTACGTTACCCGGACGGTCTGAATGATCTATGTTGTGGGCAACCCTTTGACAGCAAGGGGTTGACTGATGTGGCAACCGGGAAGTCCAATGAACTGAGCGCGGCGCTATTTAAGGCGTCTGAAGGTGGGAAATATCCGATCGTGTTTGATACATCCCCTTGCAGCTTCCGCATGAAAGGCATGAATGGGGACAGTTTGAACTGTCTGGATATGACCGAATTTATGCACGATCAGGTATTGCCGCGCCTTAATATCCAAAAACAAAATCGCAAAGTCGCCATTCATCCGACTTGTTCAACACAAAAAATGGCACTGGATGTGAAAATGAAGGCGGTTGTCGAGGCATGCGTCAGCGAGGTTGTTATCCCGGAAGGGGTCGGCTGCTGTGGCTGGGCAGGCGACAAGGGGTTTACGACACCGGAATTGAACGCACATGCTTTGCGTAAGCTCAATCGATCTTTGGACGGGATCAGCGAAGGCTATTCGACCAGCCGGACCTGTGAAATCGGCTTGTCTGAAAAAGCAGGTTTTCCTTATCGGTCCATCGTTTATTTGTTGGATGAATGTAGCCGTTAATCATCAAAGATGATGCGCTCAGTTCCGCACAGGGCGATAAATCGTTTGCCTTTGGCGCGACTGATCAGGCTTAAACCCGCCTTTTGGGCCAGTTCCAAGGCCCAATGGGTTGCCCCAGAGCGCGAGATAAGAATAGGAATGCCCATTGAAACAGCCTTTATGACCATCTCGCTGGTCATGCGCCCCGTGGTGTAAATAACATAATCACCCCCGACCATATCGTGTTGGTACATATAGCCCGCGATTTTGTCCAACGCGTTGTGACGTCCCACATCTTCCATGTAAATCAAGGGAGTGGCGTTTTTACACAGAACGCAGGCGTGAATGGATCCGGCCTTTTGATAGAGGCTGGGTGTGGCTTTGATGGTGGCGAGTAAGGCTTCGATATCGCTTGTTTTTAAGTTGGCGTTTTGAGGGAGGTGGACATGATCCAGATTGTCCATGATGTCGCCAAAAACGGTCCCTTGGCCGCAACCGGATGTCAGGATTTTACGTTTCAGTTTTTCTTCATAATCGGTTGTGCGTTCGGTTCGCACAACGACGGTGTCTATTTCTGCATCATATTCGATCATTTCAATGATATCGTCATCATTGATCATATGCTGGTTGACCAGATAACCCAGGCCCAAAAGTTCAGGATAATCACCGACCGTCATCAGGGTGACGATCTCTCGGTTATTGAGGAAAACGCTTAAAGGTCGCTCATTCACTGTAAAAAGATCAATGGCGTTGCCTTGCGCATCGACACCTTCAATTTTTGTGGTCGTCAGGCCGTTTTCCGGGTCTGGTTTGATCAGGTACGGATCGTTCATGAAGATTGCGACTTCCCTTTAAATGCCCTTATTTGATAGGGTGATATTTTGTATTGTGCACTGCATAAGCGTAAAATATTTTCGGTATAAAATATCAAAGCGTCCCATAAGAAATAACAGAAAATCAACAGTTCGCATTGCAATAAATACCAAAGGGTGAAAAAAGGCTTTGACAACTCCTTCTCAAGTCACCTACCGTAATAGGGAAGGTGGGGTTTGGATTCCGCTTTCATACATATTCATTTCTCTTGACATTCCTGTGGGAGAGACAGCGGTAGAAGCTGTCGCCGAAGGAGCAACCGCCCCGGAAACTCTCAGGCAAACGTACTGCAGGAAGATGAGACTCTGGAGAGAGACCGGACATGATCCGGTCCACCGAAGGTCAACCCGATATCAGCCAAGTCTGGGCGGGGACTATCTCAGGTATCAAAGACAGAGGGGGCATCGTTCAATGAAACCGTATTTTGCGGTTTGTTTTGGAGGTGCCTTTGTCGGACCTTATACAACAAAAAAAGACGGATGCGGAAGTTATCGCGGTGCGCACGCCCAAAGGGGCCATGCAGCATCTCAGCGCGATGGACTTGTTTACCATTGGGATCGGTCCATCCAGTTCCCATACGGTCGGCCCCATGCGGGCAGGTTTTCGATTTTGTACGGAATTGAAAAACCGTGGTCTGATTGAAAAAATCAGCCGCGTTAAAATCGACCTCTTTGGCTCCCTCGCCCTTACCGGAAAAGGACACGGCACCGATACGGCCGTGTTGCTAGGTTTGTCAGGCGAACGTCCGCGCAGTGTTGATCCTGATCGTGTGCCTGATATTGTTTCAGCTATTCGTGATGGGAAAACGATGATGCTGGGGGGCAGCCAGTCTATTTCATTTGATGAAGAAAACGATCTGCTTTTTCATTTCAATGTTTTCAAACCTGAACACCCCAATGCGATGGAAATCAAGGCATGGGATGAAACGGGAAAGGAACTTTACACACAGGTGTTCTTTTCTGTCGGGGGCGGATTTGTGCTTGATCGTGATGAATTTGAACACGCCGGTGAGAAAATCGTGGGACCGGACATTCCTTACCCGTTTTCCTCGGCCAAAGAATTGTTGGAGCACGGACAAAAACATAATCTGAGCATTGCCGAGGTTATGCTTGCCAATGAAGTTGCCGCCCACGGGGAAGAGGCCATCAAAACGTTTTTAAAACGTGTACGCGATGCGATGATGGCTTGTATTGATCGAGGGTGCCAGACACAAGGAATTTTGCCCGGTGGCCTGGATGTTAAACGCCGCGCCTATAAACTTCATCAGGAATTATCAACACGTCCCGAAGCCGGGATGAAAGACCCGCTTACCGTTTTGGACTGGGTCAATTTATTTGCCTTGGCGGTGAATGAAGAAAATGCCGCCGGCGGGCGTGTTGTGACGGCCCCGACCAATGGGGCAGCCGGTGTAATCCCTGCGGTACTGGCGTATTACGAACGTTTCTGTCCCAGTGCCTGTGAAAAAGGCAGTCTGGATTTTCTCCTCACCGCAGCGGCGATTGGTTCGATTTATAAAAAACGGGCGTCGATCTCGGCCGCCGAAGTCGGCTGTCAGGGCGAAGTCGGTGTGGCTTGTTCGATGGCGGCGGGTGCCTTGTGTGCGGTGTTGGGTGGCACGAACGAACAAGTGGAAAATGCCGCCGAAATCGGTATGGAACACAATCTCGGCCTGACGTGCGACCCCATTGGCGGGCTGGTTCAGGTGCCCTGTATTGAACGCAACACAATGGGGGCGACCAAGGCGATCAACGCTTCACGCCTCGCGCTGCGCGGAGATGGATCGCACATGGTGTCGCTGGACAAAGTGATTGAGACCATGCGCCAGACGGGCATGGATATGCAAAGCAAATATAAAGAGACCTCCCAAGGCGGTTTAGCCGTCAATTTGGTTGAGTGCTAAAGATTTAACAGGATTTTTAAAAATGACGAACACAACTGAAAACTTCTTCCATCAAGACCTCGCCGAGACAGACCCTGCCTTGATGAGCGGCATTCAAAACGAGATGAAACGTCAAGCCGAAGGGATTGAACTGATTGCTTCTGAAAACATTGTGTCCAAGGCGGTGTTGCAGGCGCAAGGCTCGGTTCTGACCAACAAATATGCCGAAGGATATGCGGGACGGCGTTATTACGGTGGCTGCGAATTTATGGATGTCGCGGAAACGCTGGCAATTGAACGGGCAAAAGACCTGTTTAACGTTGGCTTCGTCAATGTGCAGCCCCATTCCGGTGCACAAGCCAACGGGGCCGTGTTGTTGGCATTGTTACAACCCGGTGATACGATCTTGGGCATGTCATTGGATGCGGGTGGGCATTTAACACATGGCGCACGTCCGACCTTGTCGGGGAAATGGTTTAATGCCGCGCAATATGGCGTGGATCGGGAAACCTCTCAAATTGATTATGAGGCGTTGGAAGCTCAAGCCATTGAATGCCAGCCCAAACTGATTATTGCAGGCGGGTCGGCTTATCCACGCTTTATTGATTTTGCCCGTTTTCGTGACATTGCCGACAAGGTCGGGGCTTACCTGATGGTGGATATGGCCCATATTGCCGGACTGGTCGCGGGTGGTGTACATCCATCCCCGATTGAACATGCCCATGTGGTGACAACAACAACGCATAAAACCCTGCGTGGTCCGCGCGGCGGCATGATTTTGACCAACGACGAAGCCTTGGCAAAGAAATTTAATTCGGCTGTTTTTCCGGGGATGCAGGGCGGACCATTGATGCATGTGATCGCTGCCAAGGCTGCTGCTTTTGGTGAAGCCTTGCAACCGAGTTTCAAAGAATATGCCCAAAATGTTGTGGATAATGCCAAGGCATTGGCGGCTGTGTTGATGGAACGCGGGGTCGATATCGTGTCTGGCGGGACTGATACCCATCTGATGTTGGTTGACCTGCGCCCCAAAAATGTAACGGGCAAAGTGGTTGATGCGGCACTGGAACGCGCGGGTATCACCTGTAACAAAAACGGTATTCCGTTTGATCCTCAACCGCCTGCGATTTCATCTGGTATTCGATTGGGGACACCGGCGGGCACGACACGCGGGTTCGGGATCGAGGAATTTACAAAAATCGGTCATCTAATTTGCGATGTCATTGACGGCATTGCTGAACATGGTGAAGACAATAACGCAGAAGTCGAAGCGGCTGTACGTGAACAAGTTGTCGATCTTTGCCGCCGTTTTCCGTTGTATTAAGGCAGGATGCAAACCATGACGACAATGTATGATATTGTAATTATTGGCGGCGGTCCTGGCGGTTATGTCGCAGCTATTCGCGCAGCCCAACTGGGCATGAAGGTTGTTTGTGTCGAAGGTCGCGGGACATTGGGGGGAACCTGCTTGAATGTGGGGTGTATTCCGTCCAAGGCGTTGCTGACATCCTCTGAAAAATATGCGGATGCTGTCAAACATATGGCCGCGCATGGCATTAAAATCGATGGTGTCTCCGTTGATCTGGACGCCATGATGGCGCGTAAAGATAAAACCGTTGGTGATTTAACCAAGGGGATTGAGTTTCTGTTTAAAAAGAACGGTGTTGATTACATTCAAGGCTGGGGCCGTATTATAGAGGCTGGACGGGTTCGTGTGACAACAACCGATGGTGAACAGGAACTCAACTGTAAGAACATCATTATTGCCACCGGGTCTGAACCAAGCAGCCTGCCCGGTATTGAAATTGATGAAGAACGTATTGTTTCCTCCACCGGGGCGTTGGCCTTAAAAGACGTGCCTGCGAAAATGGTGGTTATCGGTGCCGGTGTGATCGGTTTGGAACTCGGTCAGGTTTGGGCGCGACTGGGGGCTGAGGTCAAGGTTGTGGAATATCTGGACCGCATCCTGCCGGGTATGGACAGCGAAATTGCCAAAACCGCCCAGCGGGCGTTGGGTAAAAGTGGCCTGAAATTTACCTTGGGGCGCAAGGTTCTAGGTATTGATAAGGGCGATACATCCCTGACAGTTCGTATGGAACGTCTTGCCAAGCAAACCGAAGAAGAACTGGAGGCCGATATCGTTCTGGTCGCGGCTGGTCGTCGCCCCTTCATTGATGGTTTGGGGTTGGATGATCTGTCGGTGCAACGCGATGCGCGTGGTTTTATCGCGGTGGATGATCATTTTCAGACCAGCCAGCCCGGTATCTTTGCCATTGGGGACTGTATCCCCGGCCCCATGCTGGCACACAAAGCCGAGGAAGATGGTGTTGCCTGTGTTGAAATGATTGCCCATCAAAACGCTCATGTGGATTACGCTAAAATTCCGGCTGTTGTTTATACCGCGCCTGAAATCGCCGGTGTTGGCAAAACAGAAGATGACTTGATTGAAGCCGGTATCGCCTATGACAAAGGAACGTTTGCCTTTCGCGCCAATTCCCGCGCACGGGCAACGGGCGAGGTTGATGGCATGGTCAAAGTCTTGGCTGATCCCCATTGTGGCAAAATTTTCGGGGCACACATTGTTGGCCCCCATGCCGGGGATTTGATTGCTGAACTGGTGCTTGCCATGACGGTGAATGCCACGGTGCGCGATGTTATTCGAACCTGTCATGCCCATCCCGCCCTTGGGGAAGCGATCAAGGAAGCCTGCCTCGACGTTTTGGACCGTGCGGTTCATGCCTAAACAGATTTTAAAACAAGGAAGAAATACTCCATGTCTGCATCTAACGTAAAAAAGACCCCCCTTTATGACCTACATGTGGAACTCGGTGCCAAGATGGTCGAGTTTGCCGGATGGTCCATGCCGATCAATTATCCGATGGGGATTATGGGCGAACATCATCATTGCCGAACCAAAGCGGCCTTGTTTGATGTGTCCCATATGGCACAAGTCATCGTGCGCGGCGAAAATCGGGCCAAAGCGTTTGAGACACTGGTTCCCAGCAACATTGATGGTTTGCCGGCAGGTAAAGCGCGTTATACCTTCTTCACCAATGAAGAGGGTGGCATCATGGATGATCTGATTGTTTCCAATGCGGGCGATTATTTATTCGTGGTGGTCAATGCGGCGATGCGTGACCAAGATATTCCGCATATGAAAAATAATCTGACGGGATGTGACGTCATTGAAATTACGGATCATGCCTTGCTTGCCATTCAAGGGCCTGCGGCTGAAAGTGTCGTTGCCAAACATGCACCCGCAGCGGCTGATCTGAAATTCATGGAAACGATGGAAGTCGAATTTCTCGGGACAACATGCCGTATTTCCCGTCTGGGCTATACGGGCGAAGATGGATATGAAATTTCCATCCCGCAAGATGAGGCCACCCGGATTGCAAAAACGTTGCTGGAAGATGAAAACCTTGCTCCGGTTGGTTTGGGCGCACGGGATTCTCTGCGTTTGGAAGCCGGGCTTTGTCTGTACGGCAACGATATTGATGCCACCACATCCCCTGTTGAAGCACAATTGAACTGGGCGATGCAGAAACGTCGTCGCGAAGGAGGCGGCTTCCCCGGTGCAGATCGTATTTTGAAAGAACTGGCAGACGGTGCCACCCGTAAACTGGTGGGCATTCAACCGTTGGGTCGTGCGCCGGCCCGTCATGGTGTCGAGGTCGTTTCTATGGATGGAACGTCAATCGGGCAGATCACCAGTGGTGGGTTTGGTCCGACCTTTGAAGGCCCGGTGGCGCTTGGCTATGTCGCATCAGAATTTGCCGCCCCTGATACCGAAGTTCAACTTTCTGTTCGCGGCAAGCTTTTGCCTGCAAAAATCGTTAAAACCCCATTTGTTCAACAGAACTACAAACGCTAAGTAAAAGGAACGCGTAATGTCCAAATATTTTTCCGAAGACCATGAATGGATTGTCGTTGACGGCGATGTTGCCATTGTCGGCATCAGTGAACATGCCGCCCAGCAACTTGGCGATATTGTGTTTGTTGAACTGAAAGAAGCTGGCGATACCTTTGATCAAAATGATGAAATCGGTGTGATTGAAAGTGTCAAAGCCGCCAGTGAAATTTATGCCCCGGTGGGCGGAGAAGTTGTTGAAGCCAACGACGATTTGGCCGATAACCCAAGTATGCTGAATGCAAGCCCGGAAGGCGATGCGTGGCTTTATAAAATCAAGATTGCGGATGCGTCACAGTTGGATGCATTGATGGATCAAGATGCTTATCAGGCGTTGATTGCCTAATTTTTTTGGATTGGAAAGGATCTATAGATGACCTTTAAACCGACGACATACCAACCGTATGATTTTGCCAATCGCCGTCATATCGGCCCATCCCCTAAAGAGATGGAAAAAATGCTGGAGGTGATCGGGACAGATAGCCTCGATAGCCTGATTGATGAAACGGTCCCGCGCGACATCCGCCAGCAAGAAGCACTTGATTGGGGGGATGCGTTATCCGAACGCGATACCCTGTTCCACCTGCGCCGTGTTGCCAAAAAGAACAAGGTTCTGACTTCTCTAATCGGGCAGGGCTATTACGGCACCATGACCCCGCCAGTGATTTTGCGCAATATTCTGGAAAATCCGGCATGGTACACCGCTTACACGCCTTATCAGCCGGAAATCAGTCAAGGCCGTCTGGAAGCCTTGCTGAACTACCAGACAATGGTGGCAGACCTGACCGGGTTGGATATCGCGAATGCGTCTTTGCTGGATGAAGCGACAGCTGCAGCCGAAGCCATGACAATGGCAAAACGGGCTTCTAAATCCAAGGCCACAACGTTTTTTATTGATGAAAACTGCCATCCGCAAAATATTGCGGTGATGAAAACACGGGCTGAACCGATTGGGATCGAAATTGTTGTCGGCAACCCTGATACGGACTTGAAAGCCGATGAAGTTTTCGGTGCGGTCTTCCAGTATCCGGGAACTTATGGGGATGTGCGGGATTTCACAGCGATTATCGAAAACCTGCATGAATTTAAGGCGTTGGCCGTTATGATTGCGGACCCGCTGGCCTTGGCTGTTTTGAAAGCACCGGGCGAGATGGGCGCTGATATTGCTGTGGGGTCCACACAACGTTTCGGCGTGCCGATGGGATTTGGTGGTCCACACGCAGCTTATATGGCGACACGTGATGCTTATAAACGGTCCATGCCGGGCCGTATTATTGGTGTGTCCATCGATAGTCGCGGCAATAAGGCGTATCGTCTTGCCTTGCAAACACGCGAACAACATATCCGTCGTGAAAAGGCAACATCCAACGTCTGTACGGCGCAAGCTTTGCTGGCGGTTATGGCGTCCATGTATGCTGTTTTCCACGGTCCCGATGGGATTAAGGCGATTGCGCAAATCATTCATCAACATGCGGTTCGTTTGGCGGTTGGTCTTGAAAAACTCGGTTTCAAAGTCTCTCCGGATGTGTTTTTTGACACCATCACGGTTGAAGTTGGTTCCATGCAGGGTGTGATCCTGAATGCTGGCGTTGCCAATGGGATCAATCTGCGCAAAATCGGCAATGACCGTATCGGGATCAGTGTGGATGAACAGACCCGCCCAGAAACGATCGAGGCGATCTGGACTTCGTTCGGTGGTAACGATATGAAAGATGATCCGACGATTGCCCTTGATTATCGTCTGCCCAGTGATGTTGCACGTACATCAGAATATCTGACTCACCCGATTTTCCACATGAACCGGGCAGAGTCTGAAATGACACGTTATATCCGCAAATTGGCGGATCGTGATTTGGCACTGGATCGGGCCATGATCCCGCTCGGGTCTTGTACCATGAAGCTGAATGCCACAATGGAAATGATCCCGATTACATGGCCGGAATTTGGCGATATCCACCCGTTCGCACCGCGCGATCAGGTTGATGGCTATTATGAAATGATCGATGATTTATCTGATAAATTATGCCAGATCACGGGCTATGATGCGATTTCCATGCAGCCGAATTCGGGTGCACAGGGCGAATATGCAGGCCTGATTACCATTCGTAATTATCATAATGCACAAGGCAATAGTCATCGCAATGTGTGTTTGATCCCAACATCAGCGCATGGGACGAACCCGGCAACGGCGCAAATGGTTGGCTATAAAGTCGTGGTGGTGAAATCGGCAGAAAACGGCGATATTGATGTAGCCGATTTCCGCGAAAAGGCGGAAAAACATGCCGATAATCTGGCCGCATGTATGATTACGTATCCATCCACACATGGTGTGTTTGAAGAAACCGTGCGCGAAGTGTGCGAAATTACACATCAACACGGTGGTCAGGTCTATATCGACGGGGCCAATATGAACGCGATGGTCGGTCTGGCCCAGCCGGGTAAAATCGGTGGGGACGTGTCGCACCTGAACCTGCATAAAACATTCTGCATCCCCCACGGTGGTGGCGGTCCCGGCATGGGACCGATCGGGGTGCGCGAACACCTTAAAGCCTACCTGCCGGGACATCCTGAATTGAACGAGGCTGTCGGTCCGGTATCGGCTGCCCCGTTTGGTTCCCCTTCCATCCTGCCGATTTCCTGGGCGTATTGTCTGGCAATGGGTGGGGAAGGACTGACGCAAGCCACAAAGGTTGCCATCCTGAACGCCAATTATATCGCCAAACGTCTGGAAGGCGCGTTTGAGGTTCTTTATACCTCTAAATCCGGTCGTGTGGCTCACGAATGTATCCTTGATACCCGTCCGTTGAAAGACAGTGCAGGTGTGAGCGTAGACGATGTTGCCAAACGTTTGATCGATTGTGGCTTCCATGCCCCGACGATGAGCTGGCCGGTTGCCGGAACCTTGATGGTGGAACCCACAGAAAGTGAAACCAAGGCAGAATTGGATCGTTTCTGTGATGCCATGTTAGCCATCCGGGCCGAAGCACAAGATATCGAAGATGGCAAAATTGACGGGGAAAATAACCCGTTGAAGAATGCACCACATACGGTGGAGGATCTTGTTGGTGAATGGGATCGTCCTTACAGCCGTGAACAGGCTTGTTACCCGCCGGGTGCCTTCCGTGTCGACAAATATTGGGCACCGGTAAACCGGGTTGATAATTCCTACGGGGATCGCAATTTGGTTTGTTCCTGTCCACCTTTGGAGGACTATGCCGACGCGGCTGAATAATAAATAAAAATCACGAGAGAGATGACCGCCTGAGCAAAATTCCCCTACAGATGTTCAGGCGGGCGTGGTCGATGAAAAGCAAGTGCCGTAACCTTTGTTTTTCAAGACCTTTGGGTATCCTCTCTCCCTTGCATTTTCCGGTGTTGGGAGAGAGGAGCCTTTTTAAAAGATAATAAAATTACACTTTTTTTCCGGGCGAACAAAATCTAGTCATAAAGCCCCAATAAAAACAAAAACGTTTCATATACAGAGAGAGGATTTTAAATAATGGAAACAATAACTTCCATAATAGGTGATATTAACGGAATTGTTTGGGGTTGGCCGATGCTGATCCTGATTTTAGGTGTTGGCCTGTTCATGAGTATCGGTTTGAAATTGATGCCGATTTTGCAGTTGGGGACAGGCTTTAAATTATTGGCTGGCGGTGTGCGTGCACGCAGCGGTGAAGAAAACGATGGCGAAGTTCCGCCCTATCAGGCTTTGATGACAGCCTTGGCGGCAACCGTCGGGACCGGGAATATTGCCGGTGTGGCAACCGCCGTTTTCCTTGGCGGACCTGGTGCTTTGTTCTGGATGTGGATGACCGCCCTTGTCGGGATGGCGACCAAATATTCAGAAGCCGTTTTGGCGGTGAACTTCCGTGAAGTTGATGAAGACGGCAACCATGTTGGCGGTCCGATGTACTACATCAAAAACGGTATGGGTAAAAAATGGGCGTGGTTAGGCACCCTGTTTGCCTTGTTTGGTGCTGTGGCCGGTTTCGGCATCGGTAACGGTGTACAATCCAATTCCATTGCACAAGTGATTGAAACGAACTTCGCCATTCCACCGCTGGTATCCGGTTTTATCGTGATGATTTTGGTCGGTGCAGTTTTGATCGGCGGGATCAAACGGATCGGTTCTGTGGCTGGGGCATTGGTTCCCTTTATGGCGCTGGCCTATATTCTGGTGGGATTGGTTGTGTTGTTTATCAATGCCGATCAACTGGGACATGCATTTGGTCTGATCTTTGAAAGTGCCTTCACAGGTCATGCTGCGGAAGGCGGCTTTGCCGGCGCAGCTGTTTGGGCAGCGGTCCGTTTTGGTGTGGCGCGCGGTGTCTTTTCCAACGAAGCTGGCCTTGGGTCTGCCCCGATTGCGCATGCGTCTGCGCAAACGAAAGACCCGGTTCGCCAAGGCTTGATTGCCATGCTCGGTACCTTCATTGATACGATTATTGTTTGTACGATTACCGGTCTGGTGATTGTGACGTCCGGTCTGTGGACATCGGGTGAATCCGGTGCGGCCTTGACATCAGCGGCCTTTGCCGATGCGTTGCCGGGGGCAGGTAATTATGTCGTTGCCGTGTCATTGGCGGTTTTTGCCTTTACCACCATTTTGGGCTGGTCCTTGTATGGTGAACGCTGCGTGGAATATTTGTTCGGTGTGAAATCAATTGTCCCTTACCGTATTGTTTGGGTCTTGGCTGTCCCCTTGGGGGCAACGGTCAGCCTTGATTTCATCTGGTTATTGGCAGATACGCTGAATGCCATGATGGCCTTGCCGAACTTGATTGCGATTGCGGTTTTAAGTCCGGTTGTTTTCAAAATGACGCAAGCCTATTTTGAGCGTCACAAAAACGATTAAATAGCAGTGACTTGAAAATCCTTTTGGTTAGGGATTGAGAAAAAAGGCCCACTGACTATGATGTCGGTGGGTCTTTTGGGTTTAAGGAAACAGGAACATGTATCGTATTGCAATAAATGGCTATGGCCGGATTGGACAGGCTGTTTTGCGTGCCCTTTACGAAAGTAAAGACAAATGGGGCATGCAGGTTGTCGCCATTAATAGTCTGAGTGATATTGAGACCCTGACCTATATGACGCGTTACGATACGACCCACGGGCGTTTTCCGGTTTGTGTGGAACATCGCGATAGCAACTTGATCGTAGATGGCGATGTTATTCGTGTTTCAAATACCGAGGATCCGGCAGACCTGAATTGGCAGGATTTGGAAATCGACCTGGTTTTGGAATGCAGTGGTACATTTGGTGATCTTGTACAGGCGCAACGCTATCTTGATGCTGGGGCGAAACGATTGCTGTTTTCCCAACCGGCCTTGCCCGAAGTCGAAGCCACGGTTGTTTACGGGGTGAATGATGAGGTTCTGAATAACACACAACGTATTGTTTCTGCTGCCTCCTGCACAACAAACTGTATCGTTCCGGTTTTGAAGGCGCTGGATCAAAAATGGGGGGTTGAAAACGGGATGACGACCACCATTCATTCCGCGATGAATGACCAACCGATTATTGATAGTTCTAACGCGCGTAACTTGCGCCTCAGCCGGGGCGGGTTGCAATCCATTATTCCAATCGATACCTCACTTGCGCGCGGTATTGAAAGAATGCTCCCGCATTTGCAAGGCAAATTCGATTGCCTGCATATCCGTGTGCCGACACAGAACGTTTCCGTTCTGGATGTGTCCTTGAACATGAAAAATGACGTGAGTGTCGAAGAGGTGAATGACTTGTTCGCGGACTTAAGCCGGGGAACTTTATCGCATATTCTGGGATATACGGAAGAACCGCATGCATCGGTCGATTTTAATCATTCACCTTTATCATGTGTGGTGGACGGTTCACAGACCAAAGTAAATTCCAAGCGGATGCTCAAGCTGTTTTGCTGGTTTGATAATGAGTGGGGATTTGCAAACAGGATGCTTGATGTGTCCCGCCATTGGTTGAACCTTTGAGGTTGGAAAATAGGTAGATATTTCCGCATAAGGGCGGTGATTTTTTCCGCTGTTTTAATCTGTATGCAAGAACACTTTACAAGTTTTGTTTATTAACAAAGAGTTAAAGTTTTTACTGTGTTGGTATGGTTCTTGAATTGTCATAAGCAGGAAAGTTACGACAGGGAACCTTGCCATGACGGATAAGACGACGACAGAGGGAGCTTCCTCTATGCCACAAGCGGAGACAACAAAGCGAATTGTGATTTGTGACAAGCTATCGCTGATTTCACAAAATTGGGAAAAGCATATGTTTCCCAAACCGGATTATTTCAAAACGTCGCGTCATACGCAGAAGGGGAATAACCGATCCATTACGATGAATTTGGCTGAATGACTTTTCCTCGGTTGACCAGCCTCAAGTACGTCGAAAAAAAAAACGGCGAAAATGACCATATGAGCATTAATAAATACCTTCTTGCCTTTATGGCCCTTATCGCCGCAACAGAATTAATCTACGTTGGGTATCTTGCTATTCGGGCTTTTTTCTTTTAGTCGGCTCGACGTATGTTGCGCCGATATTTTTGAAACAGTTGGCAATGGTATCGAAGTTATATTGCATCATTTCTTGATACAAATTCGGACCGGCCTTAAAGCTTAAGCCATAGGATTTCAAGGTTGCGACTTTTGTATCGGACCCATCCAACGCAAATGAGAGATTTTTGTCGGTCAATCCTTCTTCTGTGAAGAAACAAACTGGTCCCATATCGTTTAATTTTGTGCGCAAAGTCAACATGTTGGCCATGTCTGCTTCGTCACCGGGATTTGTGGCAAGAATATCACGGACCTTAAACGCATAAGATTGTTCGAAATATTGCTGGGTATCGTGGTACAGCCACGATTGCCCGGCGGCAATGGCGCGAAAGCCGAATTCAAATTGGCGATCCAAGGCGGCGATGTCACGTTTTACAGTTGTGCGGTTTTCAGCATATTGTTTTTCATGCGCGGGATCGACGTTCACCAGATTTTCATAGAGGGCATCAATCATAACTTCTGCGTTGCGGACATCCAGCCACATATATGGGTCGCGACGATTCTCGTTATTTCGCTGTGGTAAAATCTTGAAATCGGAATAGGACAGCATTTCAAAAGTATTTTTGCTGTTGCTTAACGTTGTGCTCAGGGATTGTTCCAGCTCCGGTCCCATCCAGACGACAAGGTCGGCTTTTTTCAATTCCTGCAGGTCGGCTTCACTTGGCGTGTAATTTAAGGGCACTTTGTCTTTAATTAACAAGATAGGTGTGCCGACGTTTTTCATCAGGCTAGACAGTAACGAATGGATTGGCTTGATGGTTGCGATAACTTCTGTTTTTTCAGCAGCATATACCGTGGAGGTCGAGAGAACACCGACAAGAGCGGTTGCGATAACGAGTGATTTGCGCCAGAACATCTTAAGTTTCCTTCATGTAAACGGTGACACACCTTGCAGCAGTCTTATGGCGATAGCATTGACTTACATCAGTCTGGAAGATTTTTTAATGACGACAGACATGACCACGGCTTTGCCACATTTTGCGATTAGACAAGCCTAAACGCGTCTGAATATAGGATGAAATGATGAAGAAACAGGTCTTTTGCCTTGCTGCGGCAGGTTGTTTTTTAGCGACAGTTGCTCATGCGGATCCGGCTTATGATAAGAAGCTTGGTGAATATATGGTCCATCTTCAGGAAATGCAGGCCGAAGCCGATCGTATGAAGGGGCTGGTTGTGCAATTTGATAAGACTTCACAAGCGTGTCTGGATGAATTGCAAGCTGGAAAACCGGCAAAAATCTGTATTGTCATGCAAAAAGACAAGATGGATTTTGTATATGAACATAAGAAATTCCGCAGCTATAACCGTATTCGTAAAGTCCCGAAATTTGAGAGGGCGTTACAAGATATGATGCAGATGGAAATGTTCAGTTTGCCAAAAGAAGACGCCAACTATTTGTTCAAAACCCATATGGATGCGAAAGATAATCGTCAACAACGCATTACGGCCATTGGTGAACAAATTTACGGGGCGATCGACCGTTTCAACGCGATTTCGGATGAACGCTTGACTAAAATTAAAGAGCTCAAAAAGAAAAAATAACTTATAAACGCGTTATGAATTATCAATCTTTCGGAAAAATTGCCATTCAGCCCGATAAAATAGAAGCCTTTGTAAAAGAGGCTGAAGCAAAGGGGCTGTGCGTACGCCATGTCAAAGGCACTATCTATGAGTTTGGCATGCGTATACCCAGTTTGCACGACCCCGTTCAATTGCGTAAATCTGCAGGTATGATTGGCCTAAAATATAGCGTTTAAAAAGCCAGATCACTTACGGCGGCGAGCGCACTGTTGACGTCTTTGTGTTGGGATAGGTTTACGCTAAAGACGATATCCGGCAACGGGCCTAGGTTTGAGAGAAAATCCTGTGTGTCCAAATCATGTTCTTGCAGATATTCAAACTGTGCCTGCGACATCTTAAAGGGCCGACAGCATAGTGTGAAAGCCGGTTCACTTTGAAACATATAGGTTGTGGTTATCAGCGTTTGAAATGTTTTGTGCGCCGGTGCGACATTTAATCCGTAGTCGCCTGTAGTACCTTTATCGTCAAACCAGCCGAACAAATATAAATCCACGATTTCACCATTTGGATTGGGCAAATCGTTGAATTTGTCTATATGAGTCATCATCTTACTTCCGCCTAAGAGTTAGGCACCTGTTTGATGCCCCATAACTTTTTAAGCGTTCCAGTATGCTTATGCAATAATCGAGTTGTCTTCTTGAACGTGCGAGTCGTTGGACCGATTTAGAATTTTCCCAAAAGATAGGATTTAAGATCGGGAATATAATTGTTATATATCAATGAATTGGGCCTAACTTATATAGTTTTTATTTTTTCGTTTCTGATCGACTGCAATCCAGATTACGATGTGGGACAAAGTCGAAACGAGACCGGGAAAAGACATATTCTAGTTATGGTTTTTATATCATGTACTGATTAAAAAATAATCAACTGGCTGTTTTTTAAGCTTATAGATTGTTCAAAAATGAGGCAATTGATGTGAAGGGAGGCCGTAAAAGTGCGGAAACACTTGTTTTTCTCCGGTTTTTAAAGTTGGCATGATCTATGCTTTATATGTTGCGACAGAAGTGCAGGTGTGACACCGCAAATGCATTTCATTTGGGAAGTTAGAGTTTACTGTAAGACATAAAAGAGGCGTCTGCTGATGAAAAAAATCGAAGCCATTATCAAGCCGTTTAAACTGGATGAAGTGAAAGAAGCACTCCATGAAGTCGGACTGCAAGGCATCACGGTAATCGAGGCAAAAGGCTTCGGTCGTCAGAAAGGTCACACAGAACTGTATCGTGGCGCAGAATATGTCGTTGACTTTTTGCCGAAGGTAAAAATCGAACTCGTCATTGACGATGCTATGGTGGAGGGCGCCGTTGAAGCCATCCAGCAGGCCGCACACACCGGTCGCATCGGGGATGGCAAAATCTTTATTTCCACTGTTGAAGAAGCTATCCGTATCCGTACCGGGGAAACCGGACCGGAAGCCGTTTAAGCCTTCGTTTGGAATATCTAAATCTTTTTTTCACAACCAAGTAAGTAAGGGAAGGGAAGCATTATGCCCTTGGATTGCAAAACTCCTGAAGATATCTTCAAAGTCTGTAAAGAAAACGAAATCGACTATATCGACCTGCGTTTCACAGACCCGCGCGGCAAATGGCAGCACTTGACCATGTGTGCGGACGTACTGTCTGAAAGCGATTTCGAAGATGGTATCATGTTCGACGGTTCTTCCATCGAAGGCTGGAAGGAAATTAACGAGTCAGACATGTCTTTGATCCCTGACCCGACCTCTGCAATTATCGATCCGTTCTCTGCGCAGCCGTGCCTGATCGTAAACTGCGACATTTACGAGCCGTCTACAGGGACGCCTTATAACCGTGACCCGCGTTCAATCGCGAAAAAAGCCGTTGCTTACATGGAATCTGCTGGGATCGGTGACACGGCTTATTTCGGTGCAGAACCGGAATTCTTCGTATTTGACGATGTGCGTTATTCCAACGAAATGCACGACACTGGCTTCAAAATCGACTCTGATGAAGGTCCGTGGGTAACCGGTAAAGAGTTCGACGAAGGCAACACAGGCCACCGTCCGGGCGTTAAAGGCGGCTATTTCCCGGTACCGCCGGTTGACTCTGCACAAGACCTGCGTGCAGAAATGGTCACAATCGCGAAGGAAATGGGCCTTCCGATGGACAAACACCACCACGAAGTTGCACCGTCTCAGCACGAACTGGGCATGATGTTCGGTAAACTGATCGAAACAGCTGATAACGTACAAACTTACAAATACGTTGTTCACATGGTTGCACACAGCTTCGGTAAAACGGCAACATTCATGCCGAAACCGATCTCTGGTGACAACGGTTCCGGTATGCACACACACCAGTCTATCTGGAAAGACGGCAAGCCGCTCTTTGCGGGTAACGGTTATGCAGACCTGTCCGACATGTGCCTGTACTACATCGGTGGTATCATCAAGCATGCGAAATCTTTGAACGCCTTCACCAACCCGTCTACAAACTCTTACAAGCGTTTGATCCCGGGTTTCGAAGCACCGGTTCTGTTGGCATACTCTGCGCGTAACCGTTCTGCATCTTGCCGTATTCCGTTCTCACCGAGCCCGAAAGGCAAGCGTGTTGAAATCCGTTTCCCGGATGCGACTGCGAACCCGTATCTGGCCTTCACTGCCATGATGATGGCTGGCCTTGACGGTATCCAGAACAAAATCCACCCGGGTGAAGCAATGGATAAAAACCTCTATGATCTGCCGGCTGAAGAATTGGCTGAAGTGCCGACAGTTGCAGGTTCCTTGCGCGAAGCTCTGGAAGCACTGGATGCCGACCGCGAATACCTGAAAAAAGGCGGCGTCATGGATGACGACATGATCGACGGCTACCTCGATCTCAAGTGGGAAGAAGTCTATAACTTCGAACACGCCCCGCACCCGATCGAATTTAAAATGTATTATTCTTCATAATACGGGTACAAATCGGGGGCGATCATTGTTCCTGATTGCGAAATATGGGAGGGAGGCTGAGAGGCCTCCCTCCTTTTTTGTTTTCAGGGGTGTGGGGGGAAATTGCCTTTAATCTTAATGCAATATAAAGCAGCTATTTCCGGGTTGGTGATGTCGATTGGAATTCCAATGCCTGTTTCTTGGATTGTAGGGGCGGAAACGGGTTGATGAACACCACCCAGTTTCACAAGATTTTCTTCGCTTTGGTTGGAGACAAAGCCAGATAAGGGTGGTTGCGCAAGCATGTCGCCATCTTCTGGAATTTCTTTTTCTGCGGGAGTTTGCGAGACATGGACATCAATGTGAGCGGAAGATCCGCTACTTGTATATTCACCTTCATGAGTATGAGGTGGGAGATTTTCTGTCTTCAGCGTGACCGTTTCGCTACCCAGCATCTGGCCTTGTTTAATATTGAGGGGGCCGCCAATGCCAACAACTGTTCTGGAACGTAAGTCTGGTAAGCGGAAAACGCTGCGTCCATCACCGCCATATGTTGTCCCCATTGTTTGAAAGAGAGCGGAATAATCCTGGATGGGGAGCAACTGCCCGGCAGCGGGGACGTAAGTATCGGGGCACCAATTGCTGGATGTTACGCAAATGCTGGCAATATAGTCATTTTCGGCACAAGCGAATGCAGAATGCGATGATGTAAAGAAAGCAAGGCTACTAAAACCGAGTGCAATACCGGTGCAGCGTGCCATTTGTGTGAAAGAACGTGTCATAATTTATATCCGAAAAATTTAATTCTACTAATGGCGAGGTGGCCAGTAACCCATATTGGCGAGGCAAAACCGTAAACCTAATTGGGGGGGGACTGTTCGAATGGATTGTCCGTTTCCAGTTTGTTCTACAATCAAATCGGATGATGCCGGTTGGCTGGTGATATGACTTCCCGCAATGGCGGTGCCATGTTCCATCCTCATTGCTTGGGTAAAGCTTTTACTTTGATTGCCATTTTTATTGGAAACGGCGAGATAATCACCCTCTTCCGGTGTGGATTTGGTGCCGTTCTCGGTTGATACATTTATATGTGGACGTTCGTATTTATATGGGGAGTACGTTCCATTATGTGTATGTGAGGGCATATTATCATACAGTATGCGAGTAGAAGCGGAACCTGAAAGATCCCCCAATGTTGCCGGTTCTAAATCAGGTCCATGCCCAGGGGAACGCAGGATACGCCCTGCGGTTTCCGGTGTTTTGAACGTGTTTTGAAAATCCCCGCCATAGATCGTAGTGATAAGAGAGAATAAATCTTGAAATTCACTGCTATGATTTGAAAGGGTTTTGCTTGGGCCAAGTTCAATATATCCGCGCGGGCAATAGACGGCAGCGGTAATGCAGACTGTTCCAAGGTAGGGCTCAGGGGAACAACTGGCATGGGCAGGGGATGATAAGGGAAATGCATTTGCGATTAAGCCGCATAGAGTAAGTCCCCCAAATTTAAGAATGGTTTTGAAATGCATAAGTAACCTCTTTAAAAGAGTGATTGATGGAGAAAATATATCTTGCGGATCAATTTTCATTTGGTCTGGTGGGATAATCCGGTCCTGTTACAACCATGCAGCTTTGCAAGACGATGTTTGAGGTGTTGATGCTTAAGGGCAAGGGCAAGTCCTTTCCTGCCGGCTGTAGGCTAACCTCTCCCAAAGTTGGGGACGGGTTGTGTGTGGTAGAAACCTTGGCTGTTTTACCTGCCTCATTTGCGGGTATATACGAGTCTAAATTGGAGAATCCCTGTTTTTTACGGGCCAACCAAGTATCCGGCGTGGAAGCCGGTTCTGATCCGGTTTCGGTTGATACATAAAATTCAGTGCGAAAGGCTTCGTTTTGATTTTTAAGGGTGGCGTTATGACGATGGGCGGGTAAATTTTTTGTTTCTAACTGTATTGAGGTTTGCCCCCCTTTGTATCCAAAAGGTTTGGGGGGGAGCCCATTTGGAGTTCCCATCCGGCTTGCGCCTACAATAGCGCGCCCACGCAAATCAGGTAGGGCAAACTCTGTAATACCATTTCCGCCATAAGTGTTTCCGATAAGGGAATAAAGTCGACGAAATTGAACGATATCGAGAACTTGCCCGTTGGGGGGTAACGAGAACTGGGGGCAAAAGTTGGCGGCTGTATAAAAAATAGTGCCCATATATGTGTTTTGTGATGTGGCCTGCGCTGTAGATGGCGGGAGCAAACCCGTTGCCAGCACAAGAGTCAGTGCTGAAAAGCAACTGGCAGTGGAATATTTCATTACAAGGTCCTTATTTGTTTCAAATTCGAGATGAGTTCTTTTTAACAATTAAGAGACTAGGCAATTTTGCCTTTCTATTAAACAGAAATACTCTTTTTTATCTTTTTAATAAAAGATTAAACAATCCAAGGTAGAAATTATAAGTGTGTTATGCATGATTGAGAGGGGTATAGATAACAATTACACGAGAAGATGAAATGAAAATATTTTCTAGTATTAAAAATAAAAATAGTAAAATTACCTAATGAATATATAAATCACTGGAAAAAAAGGAAATTCTACTCGAAAGGTTGCGGTATTCTTTATGCAAGTTAAAAGCTGTTCTAAAAGAAAGCATACTCTAATGAAAAATGATGATACCTGCTATTCTCAACACCTTAAAATCCTTCAAGAAGAATTGATCCCTGCGATGGGATGTACAGAACCGATTGCGATTGCTTATGGGGCATCCAAGGCGCGCGCGGTTTTGGCGGAGTTGCCGCAAAAGGTTGATCTTCAGGTGACGGCAAACTTGATCAAAAATTCTAAAAGCGTCGTGGTGCCGAATACGGGCGGACTTAAGGGGATTGGTGCTGCGGCTGCTGCCGGGATTATTGCCGGGGATGCGGATCAAGGTTTGCAAGTTTTAAGTCGAGTGCAATCAAGTCGATACGGTGAAGTTCAAGACTATCTGAACAGTGACAAGATTGATGTTAAATCGCTGGACAGTGAACATACATTTGACATGATCGTTACGGTTTATGGGGTGAAGTCCAAGGCAACGGTGCAGATTTCACGTTATCATACAAACATCGTTTTGATCACCAAAGATGACGAGATCTTGTTTAAAAAAGATGTATCCGATGTTTCTGTTGGTACAAACCATACAGATCGAGGCTGCTTAAGTATTGAATCTATTCTTGATTTTGCACAATCCGTTGAGATTGCGGACAGTCAAGATCTTCTTGAACAACAAATTACCTACAACAGTCAAATCGCTGATGAAGGCTTGAAGGGGGAGTGGGGAGCTAATATTGGCGCAACCTTGATGCAGGTTTGGGGGGAGGATGTTAAAACACGGGCAAAAGCGCGTGCTTCTGCCGGGTCTGATGCCCGCATGAGCGGATGCGAGTTACCGGTGATGATTGTGACAGGCAGTGGCAATCAAGGCATAACAGTCTCGGTTCCGGTGATTGAATATGCCAAAGAATTAGGCGTGAGCCATGAAAAATTATTACGGGCCTTGGTTGTTTCCAATCTGGTTGCCGTACATTTGAAATCGGGAATTGGCTGGTTGTCGGCTTATTGCGGTGTGGTGAGTGCCGGGGCGGCAGCTGCAGCCGGGATTGCATGGTTGCATGATGCGGATCACGAGGTGATCAACCAAACCCTGATCAACAGCTTAGGGTCTGTGTCAGGAATTATATGTGATGGTGCAAAACCGGCCTGTGCGTCTAAAATCGCCGCATCGGTGGAGGCTGGGATCCTTGGTTTTCATATGGCGAAACAAGGCCGCCATTTTAAGGATGGCGAAGGCATTGTGAAGGGCGACATAGAAAGCACAATCGCCAACGTTGCCAAACTGGGGCGTGACGGTATGCGTGAAACGGATAAAGTTATTATTGATATGATGCTGGATTAAAAAAAGAAAAGCCCTGCCGTTTGATCTGGCAGGGCTTAAAACGTACTTAGTACGGACGAGGCGGGTAGATCCCTTTCATTTTGATGCAATATTGCGCCGAAGTTTGTGGATCAATCACGCTGATAGGGGTTGGGGGTGCTGATCCCGCATTGGCAATTTGCACAACACTGCCTGCCGATGGGCTGACTGTTGCCCCACCTAACATAACTGGTGAGCCCTGTTGTCCGTTAGAGATATATCCGTTGACAGGTGGCGTTGCCAACATATCGCCGTTGGACGGAATTTCTTTTAGGGCTGCATTTTTCGAGGCCTTTACGCTAAATTGGCCGGTGGTGTCTGGTGTGAAGGTTGCATCGTGAGTATGGCTGGCAAGTTGACCGACTGTGAGCGTGACGGTTTCCTGACCGTAACGTTGACCTTGTTTGAGGTCTAAGCTACCACCGATGCCAACCGGGGTCCTGCTGCGCAAATCCGGTAAGGCAAAGGTTGTCGGTGCGTTGCCGCCATACATATTGCCGAGTAAGGTATACAGGGCCTGATTACTGGAGATGGTCAAAACTTGTCCCTCAGCAGGGGAGAAATTTTTCGGACAAAAACTGCCTGAGGTTACGCATACGCTGCCTAGATATGCGTCATCGCTACAGGCCTGTGCCGTTTCACTGCCCAATGTCAAGGTGAGGACACTGCCGCCCAAAAAAGCAGCCGTTTGAATGGATTTATATAAGTTCAGTTTTTTCATAATCTTCTTCCAAATCTTTGACTGTTTAAGAGCGTGGCGGATATACACCGTCGTAAGCGATGCAATAGCGCATGCCGAGTTGCGGCGGCGAAATGGGGATGGCACCATCACCACCCGTTTCAGATATCTCAATTAATTGTGCTGGCGGGAGGTCTGAAATATAACCACCGCTGATGTCGGCTGTGGGAGCCGCACTGCCTGCGGCAATAAAGCTTTTGCTTTGTGTGCCATTGCGGTTTGAAACCGCCATGTAATCCCCTGCGGCAGGGGTTGGTTTGGTTCCATTTTCGGTGGAGACCTGTAACCCAGGACCATCTGCACCAAACGGTGCATAAGTGGCTGTATGTGTGTGTGTGGGCATAGAGTCTTCTGTCATATAGACATGGGTTGAACCGAATATCATGCCTTGCTGGACGGCTACTAACCCAGGAGGGGAGCCTTCGGAACGCAAGACGCGGCCTGCGGTGGCAGGCAGGCCAAAGTCTGTACGCATGTTTCCGCCATAAGTATCCATCAACAAAGAAAAAAGCATCTGTTGTTGATTGACGCTTATATATTGGACAGGGCCAAGGGTGAAATATTGATCTGGGCAGAAGGAAGCCGCTGTCATGCAAATGCTGCCGACATAAGGGTCTGGTTCACAATCAGCGTAGGCTGCGGTGGTCAGATGTGTACTTGCGAGCAGGCCAGCTACGGCAAGACCAAATGGTTTTATGATATTTTTGGAAAACATTAAAGTGATCCTCTTGAAAATGATCAGATGGGAAAAGTGCAGGGATGCGTTTACGTACGTGGGGGATAGATACCCTTGGTCACAACGCAGTAACGTATGACAATACTGGGTGTATTGATCCCCATTTGCGTACTGGTACCTGCGTTATCAAGAGTGACGGTCCCGCCAGTCGATGACGCGGTATTAGATGCGACAACTTTGGCCGTTGTGCCTTTGTCAGCCGGTGCAATGTATGAATTTTGTGTTGCAAAACCTTGTTTTTTTGTGGCGATCCAATCATGGGTCGCAGGGGTTGCATGGCTTGCGTTGTTGGCAGAGGCCGCAAAGGCTGTTTGAGGCACCTGATCGAATGTACTTGTATGGGTGTGGGACGGCAGATTTGCGGAAGTCAATGTAATGAATTGTTGCCCGTTTTTAAGCCCGCGCGGGGTTGGGGACAAGCCGGGGCCAGTTCCAACGCCGACGATGACGCGCGCACGTAAATCCGGCAAGCCGAAAGAGGTGCGTCCATCCCCGCCATAGGCGTATCCGATGACTGAATATAAGGCGTCAAAGTCTGAAATTGCTAATAGTTGCCCGTTGGCCTCCAGCGTATTGCGCGGGCAAAACTGCGCCCCGGTCGCAAAAATAGTGCCGATATAAGAGTTGGGTGAGGCCGCATGAACCGGGGCGCTGGTTATCAACCCCGACAT
This sequence comes from Terasakiella sp., assembly GCF_048267425.1. GTDB lineage: Bacteria > Pseudomonadota > Alphaproteobacteria > Rhodospirillales > Terasakiellaceae > Terasakiella. Next base: position 1,468 of record NZ_JBLWXN010000002.1, on the reverse strand, counting down.
GAACGAAAATGTGATCGCAGCAACTGATGCTGCCTTCTTGAAACTCATCTTACCCTCCTAAGTGGTGTAATATTTAATAAGTTTTAAAATCAAATTGCCTTAAAATGGTATTTCTTTTTAAGAAACAATCAAACATAAATTTTTAATTAGACTTCTTATTCTAAGAAAAATATTAATAACTTGTTTTTATTGTAAAAATATAAATACTACTTTTTGAAGATTGATTGACAATCGTGGAAGAAACAATCTATACATAAAGTTGTGCGTCTTCCGTTTTCTCGGACCATCAGGCGTGTCGTAAAACAATTCGACGGAGGCAGTGAATAATATGTCAAAATATAATGGTTCCTTGATGATGGGGAAAAAGCCTTTAGCCGTGGCGCTGGAACAGCGTTTTATGTTTGATGCGGCGGGTGTTGCCACCGGTGCGGAAGTTGCTGAACAAAATGCGATAGATACAGAGGCCAAGGCGATTCAATCCTCGCACGGTAGTGATACATCAGCTGTAAAAGAAATTTATTTTATCGATTCGAATGTTGCTGATTATGACCAGTTGATCGCCGGTTTAGATGCCGATGCGGAATATGTTGTTTTAAATGGCGATGAAAACGGTTTGGACCAAATGGCTGCGGCCTTGTCCGCTCGTTCCAACCTTTCTGCTGTTCATGTAATCTCCCACGGGGGGCAAGGCGAAGTCCTTTTGGGGACGAGTTCTTTGAGCAGCGCGACGATTGAACAAAATCGCGATGCACTGGAAATTATCGGGCAATCCCTAAGCGATGATGGCGATATTTTACTTTATGGCTGTAACATTGGAACCGGGTCTGTCGGTGCGACGTTTATCGGCAGTCTTGCCGATGTAACAGGCGCAGATATTGCTGCATCCGATGATGCAACCGGGGCAAGTGGCGATTGGGCGTTGGAAGCCAAAACCGGTCAGATTGAAACCACGCTGGGCATTTCGTTAAGCGCACAGGAAAATTACCAACATGATCTGGCGACATTTGATTTTACGAATGCCGTGGATAATGGGTCAAACGTTACCTCAACAGTCAGTGGGATAACCGTTACCATAACGTCTAGTGAAGGGGTGAATGTTAGCTTTCTCGATGGTGGTGGTTTTGGGGGGTCTTCGGGCAATGCTGCTGTTGCTCATTTTAATCAACAAACCGCAACCAGTATGACGTTTACTTTTAGTGCAGCTGTGAATTTAACAAGTTTGCGGGCGATTGATACTTTTCAGACAACAACGACCAACTGGACTTTTACGCCTAACACAGGCAGTGCCGTAACGACGAGTGTTGATCATAACACTGGTACAACGGTTGATTTAAGTTCATTGACGGGGATTACTTCTTTTACCATTACCAGTACTTCACCGGTTTCATATGGTGTGGACACGATCGTATTTACAGCGGCACCGACAGATCCCGCGATTACCTCTGCAACATATGATGCTTCTGCAGGG
>NZ_JBLWXN010000001.1:52402-654019 GCF_048267425.1 Terasakiella sp. | reverse complement strand
CATTCAGCACTTGGCCGGGATGAAAGATTCCAAAGTCATCGTGGCGATTAACAAAGACGAAGAAGCCCCCATTTTTCAGGTGGCTGACTACGGTTTGGTTGCGGACCTCTTTGATGCCGTACCGGAACTGGAAAAAGAGCTGGGTTAACCCCCGGCTCTTTGCCTAACCGCCTTATCTTTAACAGACAGCAAAAGAGGGACCATGTCTGTAGAAATCAAAACGATCGGCGTTATTGGCGCCGGACAAATGGGTAACGGGATCGCGCATGTCGCTGCCGTTTCCGGCTTCACGGTGAAACTGATCGACGTCAGTGCGGATGCATTGGAAAATGCGGTTGCCACCATCAAGAAAAACCTGGATCGTCAGGTAAGAAAAGAAAAGATTTCCGGCGAAGATCGTGACACGGCTATGGCCTTGATCGAAACCTCCACCGCGATGTCTGCTCTGGCTTCTGCTGATTTGGTTATTGAAGCGGCAACAGAAAACGAAGAAATCAAAAAAATGATCTTCAAGCAGGTCTGCGAAGTTGTCGGACCGGAGTGCTTGCTGGCTTCCAATACCTCTTCTATTTCCATCACACGTCTGGCTGCCTCTACTGACCGTCCGGCACGTTTTATCGGTATGCACTTTATGAACCCGGTGCCTGTGATGAAACTGGTGGAATTGATCCGCGGGATTGCCACGGATGAAGAAACCTACAACACGATCAAGACAATGACGGCCAAAATGGACAAGACTTCTGTCTCTGCAGAAGATTTCCCGGCCTTCATCGTAAACCGTATCCTGTTACCGATGATCAACGAAGCCGTTTACACCCTTTATGAAGGTGTCGGTTCTGTCGACTCCATCGATACAGCCATGCGTCTGGGTGCAAACCATCCGATGGGCCCGCTGCAACTGGCGGATTTCATTGGTCTGGACACCTGTCTGGCGATCATGAACGTCCTTCACGAAGGCTTGGCCGATACCAAATATCGCCCGTGCCCGCTTCTCGTGAAATATGTGGAAGCTGGCTGGCTCGGTCGCAAGACCGGTCGTGGTTTCTATGACTACAGCGGTGACGAACCGGTCCCGACCCGCTAAGTCAAACCGATCAAGCAAAACCCCGCCGGTTCAGATCCGCGCGGGGTTTTCTTTTTTTTAGAAAGGAGGTTCCCATGACGATCAACTGGTTTTGTCTCGCTTTTTGCGATTTAAATACGGAACAGCTTTATGAAATTATGCAGTTGCGGGTCAATGTCTTCATCGTCGAACAAAACTGTCCTTTTCCTGACCTTGACGGGTACGACACACAAAACAGCGTGCAACATATCATCGGATATCAGGATGGTAAAATCATCGCCTATGCCCGCTTATTGCCCCCCGGTGTCAAATATGATTATCCGAGTATCGGTCGGGTTATTACCCATGCAGACTATCGCAAAGACGGGTTAGGGCACAGACTTATGAAAACGGCTTTGAATCAATGCCAGATCCTATGGCCCAAACAAAAAATCTTCTTACAGGCCCAACAGCACCTTGAAGGATTTTACCTGAAGCATGGTTTCCAAACATGCTCAGAAACCTATCTGGACGACAACATCCCCCATATCGATATGATCCGGCCTTGAAGGCCCCCATGCCCTTATTGAAAAATTCTATTTTCTTGAAAAGAGCGTTCGGCAATTTCATCAAGTTGCTGATACGGAACACATTCAAAATATTCAGCAACAAAATAAATTCCTTCCGTGCAAACTTTTGCAATCGTCTGATCCAGTCGTTTTTTCAAATCGGCATCATCGGAATGATTCTTGGAAATTGATCTCCACGCTCTGGAAACTAGGAAATCTGCCTGTCCATACTCTTTTTCTTCCCACCGCCCAACAGCCAAATCCATGACCTGCTGAACGGTTTCTTGATTAGACGATCCAAGTCTTTTTTCCAGATGAAGCAAAATATTTTCTGCAATTTTGTTCGCCGTTTCAAAATCCTGAATGTTTCGGTAATGTTGGACCACCGTTTGTAAATAGTTTGTTAGAAAATCACTTTGAGGTTCTAGAACATTTTCCGCATACTCTTGTAAATTTAATATTAACTGGTTTGCCATAACGTTTTCACCCGCAAAGAGTAAATAAGAAATCCTCTTTCCATAGGCTTTCGGCAGTTCTTTCGCCATCGGATTCATTTTTTCCAATCTGGAAGTTGCCAAATTCTGCACCATCACAGCCTCATAATAGTTTTGCTGTTCTGCAAAACTATCTGCCAGTCTTGTTAAAAAACTAAATTCCGTTTCATTTGGGTCGTATGTTCCATCAAAGTAAGTCTTCAGATACAACGGCAATGTTCTTTGATAGGCACCACGTCCATTAAAAGCCAACCACCACAACATCTTGAAATGTCGTTCGGGGATCTCTTCGCGTTTTGGATAAACTTTATAATCTTCTTCCGCATAAGACAAAATAACATCAGGGTTTGTATATTTACGCGTATCTAAAATAATTCTCGTATCTACAAGTGCGATATCTTCTTGAAGCTTTATAACCTGCGGAGCATCTGCCCCATGCACAGACGCAACATAAGGAAGTGCCGCTTGTAACATCTCTTTTGCTTTTGAAAATTCTTTAGTCTGTAAATAATAGCGACCAAAATCACCATATAAGGCGCCATATTCCTTAATATTCTTGGAATTGATGTTTTCCAATAAGTTAAATGCTATTTGATACATTTGATCGGCAGCGTAATATTCTTTACTCTCTCGTAAAGAATTGGCCATCAAATGATATGTTCGAAATACATAGAGCGGATACTCCTCTTTTCGTAAACGCAACATATAACTGAACATAGAAGCATTTTTATAAGCCTGCTTATATTGTCCAGCCTCATAATTAAGCCAACCCAATTCATCATAATAGCGCAAGGTCAATTCATGCCATTGGCCTAATTCAAATTCTGCAGTGAACTGCGCGTGTTTCAAGAAATGAAGAGCTTTCTCTTTATTTCCTTCCTTTAAAAATAAGTTGGAAATCCGGTACAGCAAAGTTGCAAAAAATGGGTCTGCTCTTCTGTCAAAACCTTCTACTTCTGCCAGCTTGCCCGTTTCAATAAAGAGAGAAAGTGCAATTTCATCTTTTCCCTGTTGGGCATATATATCAGCTAATTTCCGTAAAGAATGCACAAGTTCTTTTTCTGGTCTTGATTGATGAAGTTTACGAAATTGATGAAGAAGCCTCTTATATGTTTCATCGGAGTTAGCTATGCCTGAAACAACAGTACGCAATATCGAAACCACTTTTGGCGCATCATGTGTTGTTTCCACTTGATCACGCTCAGTCATCTCAATCACACTCTGTTGCGACGAGAAACCATCTTTAGGAAGTAAAAATATAAGAAATAATATCCCTAAAGTTGTTATCCTGAACATAATTCTCTCCCCCTCTTAATCATATTTCTTTTCAATCACTTAGATTAGAAGCTAATCGTCCAGTCCCACAAGCGCATTGGCAAACGCGCGGGCTTCAAAGGGACGCAGGTCTTCAGCAGCCTCGCCCACACCGATGGCATGGACGGGTTTGCCGAAACGTTCTGCCAAAGACACCGTCACACCGCCTTTGGCGGTGCCGTCCAGTTTGGTCACGATCAGGCCCGTGACATTGACGATTTTATCAAAGGTTTCTACTTGGGAGTGGGCGTTTTGACCGACTGTGGAGTCCAAGACCAAGACCGTATCATGCGGGGCGGTTTCATCGACCTTTTTGATAACGCGCACGACCTTTTCCAACTCATCCATCAAGTGTGCCTTGTTTTGCAGGCGTCCTGCTGTATCGATTAACAGAACATCGCATCCATCGGCCTGTGCCTGTACCACCGCATCATAGGCAAGGGCGGCCGCATCTGCACCCGTTTCCTTGGCAATGACGGGCACGTTGGTGCGTTCCCCCCAGACTTTCAGTTGTTCAACGGCTGCGGCACGGAAGGTATCGCCTGCCGCCAACATGACTTTCAGACCTTGCTCGCTATAGATTTTAGCAAGCTTGCCAATGGTGGTGGTTTTACCCGAACCGTTCACACCACAGACCAAAACCACATGGGGCTTGCGTCCGGTTTGCACATCCAGCGGCTTTGTGACGGGCTCGAGAATAGGGACGATCTCATCTGCCAAAGCAGCCTTTAATTCTTCGCTAGAGATATCTTTGCCAAAACGGTTTTTCGCAATGCCTTGAACGATTTTAGAAGCGGTTGAAATACCCATGTCAGAGGTAATCAGCAGGTCTTCCAGTTCTTCCAGTGCCTCGTCATCCAGCTTGCGTTTGGTGAAAATATCACCAATCCCGCTTGTCAATTTATTGGAAGATTTGCTCAAGCCCGCTTTAAGACGGGATAACCAGCCTTTTTTTTCAGTCATGTGATATGATTTCCCCGATAAGACTTCCGTCCTGAATTCCCGTGATTTTTGCGCTGACGATTTGGCCTGCTTCGGCGGCACTTGTCAACTGCACGGGGCAATAATGTTCGCAATGTCCGGCATTATTTTTTTCAACCAAGACCGAAACAGTTTTATTAAGACGCGATGCCATAAAATCATCCAATGCCGCTTCACCAAGAGCGCGAATTCTCGCCGCACGTTGTTTGCGGATCGCACCGGGCACCTGTGGCATACGGGCCGCAGGCGTCCCTTCACGCGGGCTGAAGGGAAAGACATGGGCAAAAGTGATGCCGCAGCGATCCAGCGTTTCCAGCGTTGTGGCAAACATCTCGTCCGTTTCAGTCGGAAAACCCGCAATAAGATCGGCCCCAAAGACCGCATCGGGGCGCAACGTGCGGATTTTATCACACAAGGAAATGGCATCCACAATGGTATGGCGGCGTTTCATGCGTTTAAGGATCATATCCTCACCCGATTGCAGGCTGAGGTGAAAATGCGGCATCAAACGTGGCTCGCGTGCGATAACCTCCAACAGGTCCGCATCAATCGCTGCCGGATCAAGGGAGCTCAGACGCAAACGCGGCAATTCAGGCACATTGCTAAGCACACGGCGCACCATCTGCCCAAAGGTCGGCTTACCCGGCAGATCAGGCCCATAAGAGGTGACATCCACGCCCGTCAAGACCACCTCTTTGTAGCCCCGTTCCACCAGGTTTTTCACCCGGTCGACAATTTCCCCAATGGAAACCGAACGGTTTGGCCCGCGCCCAAAAGGAATAATGCAGAACGTACAACGATGATCACAGCCTTGCTGAACCTCGATAAAGGCGCGGGTATGACCATCAAACCCATCAATTAAATGATTGGCCGTTTCGCGCACCTGCATAATGTCGGTGACTTCGATCAGTTCGGTGCGCTCGGGTAAAAAGCTTTCGACTTCCAGCTTTTCCTTATTGCCGATCACACGATCGACTTCGTCCATTTCTGCAAAGGCTTCCGGGTCGATTTGGGCAGCGCACCCTGTCACGATAATTTTGGCATTGGGGTCGGATTTACGCATCTTGCGGATGGTTTGACGCGCCTGTCGCACTGCTTCGCCTGTCACCGCGCAAGTATTGATAATAATCGCATTTTCCAAGCCGGCGTCGCGTGCGTTTTTACGCATCACTTCAGACTCATATGTATTGAGCCTACATCCCAGTGTGACGACCTTTGCCTCGCTCATCAGATCACGCCTGCCCCGGATAAACAGCCGGATCAAACGATCCGCTGAACGCACGGCTCGCGGGACCCGTCATTAAAATTTCACCGTTTTCAAGCCATTCAATCGTCAACGGACCACCGTCCAAAATCACCTCGGCTTTGCGTCCTTGGATCATACCACGACGGACCGCGGCGACCAGCGTGGCACATGCCCCGGTCCCGCAAGCCTGTGTAATACCGACACCGCGTTCCCACACCCGCATCCGCAGACGGTTCCCATCCAGTTTACTGACCACTTCCACATTGATACGTTCGGGGAAGAAAGGATGCGTTTCCACATGCGGGCCTGCTGCCATCAGGTCAATCGCTTCACAATCATCGACAAAATAAACCGCATGGGGATTGCCCACGTTGACCCCAACCGGACCTTCCAACGGGCCAACGGTCACGGGCATGTTCAGGGTATCACATTCTTCTGCTGTGGGGATTTCATCCCAGTTTAAACGGGCCGGGCCCATATTGACACACACGTTGCCCTTTTCACCCGCACTGGCATGTAACAAGCCGACAACCGTTTCAACGACCACATCGGATTTACCCGTTTCATCCATGAGAATACGCGCAATACATCGCGTGGCATTACCGCAGGCTTCGACCTCGTTGCCATCGGCATTACGAATACGCATGAAAACGTCGGCATCCTTATGTTGCGCCGTTTCCATCACGATAAACTGGTCACACCCCGCCCCTGTGCGTCGGTCGGCCATCGCCTGCACCTGACTTACAGATAACTCAATCGGGGTTGTACGTGCATCCAGCACGACAAAATCATTGCCGAGCCCATGCATCTTGATAAAGGGTAATCCTGACATAGTGTGAGTATATATGTTCTATTGCGCGTGAGAGTCCATAGCAAATCGCGGTTTCTTTTGCTATAATACTCCTTGTTATGAGCTATATTGATGCCACATTGCAATTAAGTCAGTACGGGGCCTTTGTTGGTGGTGCAACGCCTTTGCGCCCAACGGTCGGAACCGGACACGTGCCTGTCGGGTTTCAGGCGGAAATCATTGATGGTCAATATTATCCCGATCGCCCCCTGCCGCTCAGTTACAGACCGCTGGAAAATCCGTTTGGATCATCCTTACCCATTATCAATGCCATGCAGGACAATTATGGGGCCGGGGCGACACCTTTTGGCGCGGTTGCACAGCTTTATGCCAATCAAAACAAATTCACCGCCGCCCTTGTTGCGGGGCGCGATGCGGATAACGGTCTGAACTTACGGGCATGATCTGCGCCTGTTCAGCCAACATCTATTCTTAAAAATTTATCCATATGGAAACGCGCATGTTCGCGGTGATATCTATATTTTGCCCCAATAGGACAAGCCCGTCGCGCCAGACACCCATTATGCATACAGGACCCCTCCAACTTTTTATTCAGGTGATCCAAACATTTCTGGAATTTAAACGTACCCTCGACAAAAGCATCGACAGGGCAACTCACCAGGCAAGGCTTTAACTCACATGCTATACAGGGAGAGGCAATCTCTTCACGGACCGGAAGGCCTGACACGGGTTCTTCAAAAACCAACGCCGCACGATAGGCATGCCACAAGCCATATTCAGGATGAATAAGCGGACCAATCGGGGATGGAAAAACCGCTTCCGCCTTCATCGCCCACCTCTGAAACGGCATAAAAGGGGGACCAATAAAGGGATAGAGTGCCTCTGCCCCAAAATCAACCGCAATGGGGTCGATATGACGTTTGGTCCACTCATCCAATGGATTGGGTTCAACCCAATCATCATAGGCTGGTCCGAATTCTTTCCAGATATCTGATCCGGTATTTCCGACCAGAATATAGGTTTTATCCTCGTCCACAAAACCACCGCGCAGACAGAGCCCCAGTGCCTTGACCGAGTTTTCTATATCGCGGTAGTCGACCATCCTGTTTGTGTCCTAAGCCCGCGCCCAGCCTTGATGCTGGAAAAAAACAATGACGACAATGGGCAGTACCATGATTGCAAAATCACTGACGGCACGGATCGGAGCCTGCGCAAGAAACATGACATCCGCAACTTCGATCGCCACCGTCAAAATAATAAGCGGGGCAATGCACACCAGCCGCGTCATCGGTAAACGAAAGATCAAACCTGTCACAAGCCAAATCAGCAAACCAAGCACGATTAAGGTCGCATCATTGCTAAATGGAAAGAATGTCATCACTTCTGATTTAATGGTGCCGTACATGTCTTTACCTTAAAAAAAATTTGATCTCCGCATTGGTATAGAAACTAACAAACAAAGTTTAAAATTTGGTTTCTTTCAAATACGGGAAATATTATGAATGAAAATCTATCTTGAATTAAAAATGCCCCATCCCATATCCTTTCATAGATAAGGAATAATACGTAAGGGCACTGAAATGTTATGGGCATTAATCGGCTTTATCGGAATGCTAATGATTACGAGCTTCTTCCTCTATACACAGATCAAATAAGCCGTTTAGAGTTAATCAACATTATCGATCAGTCTGGCTTTTCCTAGAAAAGCCGCCGCCAAGACACGGATCGGCTCCCCTTTTTTTGCCTCAGAAGTTAAATCATCACCGTGGCAGATTGCCACGTAATCAACCTTTTGAAACCCGGCATCCAACAATTGCTGGGCCGCCCATTTCGAAAGGGCTTCGGCTTTTCCACCAACCTTGAAACGTTCTGAAACTTCCGAGATTGTCCGATAAAGTGTTGGTGCAATGGCGCGTTCTTCATCCAGCAAATAGGCATTGCGAGATGACATGGCCAAACCGTCCGGTTCGCGCACCGTGGCGACGCCTTCAATTATGACCGGAATATTCAAATCCGCCGCAAACCGTTTGATGACATTGAGCTGCTGATAATCTTTTTCCCCGAAAAAGGCGTAATCCGGCAGAACTTGCAACAAAAGCTTGGTAACCACGGTTGCCACGCCATCAAAGAAACCGGGGCGAAAACGGCCTTCTAGAATGTCCCCAAGCCCGGCAACCGACACTTTTGTCACGCCACCGTCCTTACCATACATTTCATCCACATCGGGAGCGAACAACAGGTGTCCCCCCGCACTTTCCAGTTTCGCGGCATCTTCCTTTTCTGTTCGGGGATAGGTTCCGAAATCTTCATTCACGCCAAATTGTTTGGGATTTACAAAAATCGTTGCAATTACCCGATCGCATTTTTCCAAGGCTGTGCGCACCAATGTCAAATGCCCCTCATGCAGCGCCCCCATTGTCGGCACCAAACCAACCTTTAAGCCAGCCCCGCGCCAATCTGCGACCACGGCGCGCATATCGGCAATCGTGCGCACAATCTGCATTTATTTATCCTCTTTCTTTTCAGCCACCGGGGGATTGTTATGGCCCATATTGCCTTTATACCCAAAGCAATGTTCCGGCGCCGGGAACGCACGTGTACGGACTTCACCGCGATAATCCATGACCGCTTGTGTGATCATTTCATCCATTTGCGCATAACGTTTAACAAATTTCGGTTTAAATTCGGCAAACAACCCGATTAAGTCTTCTGTCACCAGAATTTGGCCATCACATTGCGGGGAAGCCCCGATGCCGATTGTCGGAACATCAATTTCATTGGTAATGCGCACACCCAAGGGTTCCACAACCCCTTCAACCACCACGCAGGAGGCCCCGGCCTTTGCCACCGCTTTGGCATCTTCGACAATACGTTCAGCAACTTCTTCTGACCAACCTTGCGATTTAAACCCGCCAAAAGCATGCACAGATTGCGGTGTCAGACCAATATGGGCCACAACCGGAATACCACGGGCCACCAAGAAGGAAATCGTTTCCGCCATTTCCACGCCGCCTTCCAGCTTCACGCCGGAACAACGGGTTTCCGCCATAACGCGCGAACAATTGCGAAAGGCCATTTGCGGCGACTCTTCATACGATCCAAACGGCATATCCACGATGACGCAGGCTTTGTCCGAACCACGGATCACACCTTTACCGTGGGCAATCATCATTTCAACCGTGACACCCAGCGTGCTGTCCATACCATAAAGCACCATACCCAAGCTATCACCTACCAAAATCAGGTCCACATGATCATCGATCAGACGGGAAATAGACGTGGTGTAGGCGGTTAGACATACAATGGGATCGGCCCCTTTACGGGCAACCAAATCGGTTAATGTGATACGTTTGGTATTGGTCGCTTTGCTCATAGCGGCTTCCTTTAAATTTTCTCTTCAGGCGGTAACGGTTTATCATCGTCATCGTAAAGAATACGGCTGGCGTTGCCTTCCATATCGTCATATTGGCCTGATTTCAGTGCCCATAAAAAACCCGCCAGTCCAAGACCGCCAAGCAACAACATGGCCGGAATAAGATATAACAGACTTGTCACGACACTTTTCCTTTACTTAATCGAAGGGCGTTGGCTATGACTACCAAAGAAGAGGTCGACATGGCAACCGCCGCAATTAATGGCGTTACATAACCCGCAATCGCCAGCGGGATGGTGACACTGTTATATAAAAACGCCAAGCCAAAGTTTTGCTTAATCAGGCGTTCCGCCTTGCGTGCCACACCCAACACTTCCAAAACAGCTTTTAATTTATCGCCTTGAAAAACCGCATCTGCCGTGGTTTGCGACACATCAATCGCGGTTGAAGGGGACAACGAAACATGCGCTGCAGCCAAAGCAGGCGCATCGTTTAACCCATCGCCCACCATCAACGCGGCTTCCATATGTGTCAACGCCTCACATTTGTCTGCCGGGCTGCATTGTGCTTTCCAGTCCTGAATATTTAATTCTTCGGCAACTTTACGCACAGGTTCCACCCGGTCACCCGACAACAGGTGCGTTTGATATGAAGCCTGTAAACGGGTAACGACTTCTTTGGCATCAGGACGTAAGTGATCGGCAAACTGCAAGCAAACCGGTACACCATCGCCTTTATCCAGCCAAAGTTCCGGTCCGTCGCTTAAGGGTGCCTCCGCCAGCCCACACCATTGACGACTACCAAGGCGCACCTTTTCCCATTGCAATCCACACCCGGGAACTTCCAACACACCCGATTTGACCGCGATATGGGGAAGTGCACGACACAGGGCTCGTGATAACGGATGTTTGCTGGTGCCAGCAAGGGCAGCTGCCAGTTCCAGATCGGTTTGTGCAATCTTTTCTTTATTGACCAGTTCAGCACGCCCTAACGTCAATGTCCCGGTTTTATCAAAAACGATGTTTTTAACGTGGGCCAGACGTTCCAACGCCGTTCCTGTTTTTACCAGAATGCCTTGACGCATTAAACGCCCGGATGCAATCACCTGCACAACCGGCACTGCCAAGGCCAAGGCACACGGGCAGGTAATAATCAAAACAGCAATAGCGTTCAATAAGGCTTCGTTCCAGACAACACCGGCAAAGAAAAACCAGTATATAAAGGTGCCAAATGATAACAGATGCACAACCGGTGCATAATAACGTGCAACGCGATCCGCCAAGGCCACATAATTGGCCCGTCCGGCTTCTGCTTCTTCCATCAAGCGGACGATTTCTGCCAGAAGTGTCCCTTCGCCAGTTGCCAACACACGGATTTTTATCGGGGCCGACAGATTAACCGTCCCGGCAAAGACTTTATCTTCAACCTTTGCCATCACAGGAACGCTTTCCCCGGAAATCAGGCTGGTATCGATATCGGATATGCCGTCGATAATTTGACCATCCACCGCCACCCGTTCCCCGGCGGCACAAAGGACAACCATCCCGACCTTCACCTGTTCGGGCGGCAACAAAGTCTTGTTCCCGTCCTCAGACAGAACCGTAACAGCCACCGCATTCAGACCCAGCAGATGTTCCGCTGCCCCACGGGCACGACCACGCGCGCGTCGATCCAGATAACGTCCGATCAATAAGAAAAACAGCAAGCTGATTGCGGAATCAAAATATGCATGTTCCGCCCCGTTGATCACTTGAAACAGGCTCATACCTGCGGCCAATAAAACGGCCAAAGATATGGGAACGTCCATATTCAAACGACGCGCTTTTAAGGCCGTCAGGGCCGATCGGTAAAACGGGCGTCCGGCATAGGCAACCGCGGGCAAAGCAACAAGCGCGGATAACCAGTGCATAAAATCACGCGTGCTTTCCATCATGCCCTGACTGTAACCTGCCCAGATGGAAACACTGAATAACATCACGTTGGCCGCCGCAAAGCCTGCAACCGACATTGCGCGCAACAGTTCTTTTTCCTGCTTTTCATTTTCAGAATTTAACAGACACGGATCGTAAGGCACCAGCCGATAGCCCAGAGCCGAAATCTTGGCAATCAGATCATTGGGATCGAGAGCCTCTTCGCGCCATTTCAAGACAAGCCGGCGGGTTGACATATTCACACGCGCCTGAACGATGCCATCTTGTTTACCCAAAACCGTTTCGATTAACCAGACACAGGCCGCACAGTGGATACCCTCCACCATTAAATACAGGGTCTTCAGGCCATTTTCATCATTGATATGGGCACGATAGTCAATTTTCACCACATCATCTTCAGGACGTAAAACTTTAGCATCCGGGTCGATAACCCGGCGCTCGTAATACGTTTTTAAACCTAACCCATTAATCAGTTCATAGGCGCCTCGGCACCCCTTACAGCAAAAATCCGCGCCCCCTTCTGAGTGTTGAGGAACCGGATCACCGCAATGAAGACAATCTGTGGTCATAACTTAAAGTCGATGCTCTAAAACAGGCGTTCTCCCCCTGTTTTCACAAAGAGAGAGCACCCAAAAAAAACTATTCTACAACAACCCGTTCAACAAGCTGATATTGTCGACCTTTGCTGACGGCATGAATACGAACTTTCCATTGTCCATGCAAGGACAGCATCACTTCGCCACCCACTACGCCGGGGCCCATAACTTCAGCTGCTTGATCCACATCCAGACCTTCACTTGTCGGTCGAATGAAAAACGCATGAGCCTTCAATCCATCAACAGGTTTCCCGTCATGATCCAAAAAAGTCGCTTGATAGGCAACTTTGCGGCTGTCCCCGTTACTTTCGATCGGACGGACAACCAATTTCACATCCCAGCCCAAAGCTTTTTGTGCCTTGGCACCGCTCACGTTATTGTCATATGCAAGGCCTTTAACATAGTGGTCCTTGGTTTCCAGTCCCGTCCAGCTATCGAAGGCAAAAAACATCATAATGCCGTTCACGGTAACGATTACCAGAAAGAAAGCGACGAAAATCCAAGGGTACCACCACCCCGGTGCGCGTTGTTTAGTCATAAATTATGGTCCACGGAATACGGTTGACTGGCTATGAATTTCGCCGGTTTCAAGATCCTTCAGCACGAAATCAATATCCGTTGATTTCCCATCAAGGGTATGACGACCAGCTTTCATAAAGATACGGTAGCTTCCGATATGGTCAGCTTTCACATCCAATTTCAAGGTCGTTTGGTCTTTTTCTTCCTGGCCGATCATGGTCATGGTCGCCCCATCAAGTCCTTGAATGCTTAATTCATAAGATTTTGGCTGCGATTCCATATTCAAAATCTTATAAGTATAACCATTTCGGATCGTGCCGTCAGAGAGTGTCACAAACAAGGGAGCGCGATCACGAAGAATATTGACTTCAAGACGGTCGCGCATCGACAGACTGAGCATAAGCACAGCCATAACCCCTGTCAGAATAGCAGCATAGATGATCGTGCGAGGCCGCACGAGGTGAACCTGTTTGCCTTTGCCTTCCTCACGGGCCACCATATTGGTGTAACTGTCGTAAGAAATCAGGTTTTTCGGCAACCCCATATTGTCCATCATCACATTACAGGCATCGATACAGAGACCACACCCGATACATTCCATTTGTTGCCCGTTGCGAATATCAATCCCTGTCGGACAGGCCTGAACGCAAAGTCCACAATCTACACAGTGCCCGCGGTCTGTGAAATCTTTATTCTTGGCCCCCTTCATACGCGGTTCCCCACGCCAAGCTTCATAGGTGACCAACAAAGAATCTTCGTCTGTCATGACCCCTTGGAAGCGACCGTAAGGACACATGTAGAAACAAACCTGTTCGCGTGCGAAACCAGCCATCATGTAAGTCATTGCCGTCAGCAACAACAGGGTAACCAACGTCCAGCCGCCGATCTGACCTGTGAAAATTTCTTTGGTAATGGTTGGTGCATCGTTAAAATACCATAAAAACGAAATGGCAAAGAAAACGGAAATCGCCAGCCAAATCACGTGTTTCACAGCGCGCTTCATCAACTTGTTCAAAGACAAAGGCGCCTTATCCAGACGGATCCGCTTGTTGCGATCGCCTTCAACCCAGCCTTCCACCATCATAAACAAATCTGTCCAGACCGTCTGGAAGCAGGCAAAACCGCACCAGACACGTCCGGCAATCGCAGCCGCCGCAAACAAACCAACGGCGGCTAAAATCAAGACACCTGTCAGGTAATAAACTTCCTGCGGCCATATTTCGACCCAGAAAATATAAGCCCGACGACCGGGAAGATCGAATAAAATAGCCTGATCCGGCACACCCGGCCCACGATCCCAACGCAACCATGCAGAAAAATGATAAATGGCCAGAAAAACCCATAACAGAATTGTTTTCCACTTACGGAACGGACCTTTAAAAATACGAGGGTGTACTTTGACACGTTCGGCATAAAGCGGACCGCTACCGTGCCCGCCTGGTTCCTGGGCTTCTTGATTTACGGCTTGTTGTGCGTCAGACATCGTTCAATCTCGATTCAATTATACGTCAGCAAAATTCGTATTTTTTGTACTCTCGTTCACCCCTTGGTGCAATTGATAAACATCAATCAACACTGGCGAAATTAGATTTTTTTTAATAATTATGTTTTTGAAAGCGTCTCAAAACCGTTGGTTTACAAGGAAAAGAATTATATTAAAATATTCTAAAGTTTTAATTTGCTAAATTTTAAAAGGAAAAAAAGAAACGGCTGTCGTTATATATTCACGACAGCCGTTTTCTTGTTTGATCAACTCAAACGTTCCTTACTGACCGCCACCCAAAGAGTGAACGTAGATAGAAACTTGTTTGATCTCTGTTTCGCTCAAACGACCTGTCCAAGCTGGCATAACACCATGATTGGGTTTGGTAATTTGTGCGACAATGCCTTCTTTACCTGCTTTATAGAGCCAGATGCCGTCATTCAGACGCGGTCCACCCAGTTCTTGCACACCAGCGCCATCTTCAGCGTGACATGCAGCACAGTTTTCTTCAAACAGGTCTTTGCCTGCATCCGATCCGCCTTGACCGCCGAGCGTCATAACATAGTCGGCAATTTTTTCAGCGTCCGCTGCTGTGATAATTTCATCAGCAACCAAAGCCGGCATATCGGAAAGGCGTTCTTCGTCGTGACCGGAACGAATGCCATAAAGAACAGTTTGCTGGATATCATCCAACGTACCACCCCAAATCCAATCGTCATCAGCCAAAACCGGGAAATTTTTCGCACCGGAACCTGCAGAACCATGACACGGCTGACAGTTATCCGCAAAAATAACGCGGCCCCCGGCCATAGCGTAGTTCAAAAGTTCAGAATCTGCAGCAACTTCGCTGATTTCTTTCCCTTCGAACTTGCTTGTCCAAGCTTCACGCGATTGAGAAACCGCAGCCATTTCTTTTGCATGTTCCAGACGGTTGGTAGTTCCCCAAACGCCTTTTGCATAATCGTTTAACGTCGGCCATGAGGGATAAACCACCCAATAGCCAATAGACCAAATGATACAAGCATAGAATACGGTCAACCACCACTTCGGTAGCGGAGTATCCAATTCTTTAATGCCGTCCCATTCATGGCCGGTGGTATTTGTGCCCGTCACCGGGTCCTTTTCCACATTTGCCACTGTAACCTCCTTAATCGTCATCCTGCAGGGGAATATTGGCAGCTTCATCGAAGCGGTCCTTATGGCGGGGCCACAAGGCAAATCCAATAATCCCCAAAAACAGGATCAGCAGCCACACGACCCATAACTGTCGTGCGAGTGAGACTATATCGTCCAAGCTCACGCTTGCACCCTATCGAGCCATCTCGCCTTCAGGCTTGTACGTCGTAAAATCTACGAGTGTACCAAGCATCTGAAGGTAAGAGATAAGCGCGTCCAGTTCAGTTACTTTGGACGGATCACCGTCAAAGTCACCAACAACCGCTTTGGGATAACGCGTGAGAACCGCATCAACGTCGCCTTCACCACTTGCTTGCGCAGTGAAATCGGCCGCAGCTTCTGCGATTTGTTCGTCGGTATACGGGTCACCTGCAGCACGCAGTGCTTTCAGGTGGGCACCAGCATCATTGAACGTGAGTTCTTTTTCAGCCAGAAAACCATACATCGGCATAACAGACTCAGGCACAACATCCTGCGGACGGATCAAGTGAGCAACATGCCAGGCGTTGGAATATTTTCCACCCACACGTGCCAGATCCGGCCCTGTACGTTTTGACCCCCATTGGAAGGGGTGATCGTACATGGACTCAGCCGCTAGGCTGTAGTGACCGTAACGTTCAACTTCATCACGGAACGGACGAATTTGTTGAGAGTGGCAAAGATAGCACCCCTCACGAACGTAAATGTTACGACCTGCCAGCTCCAAAGGAGAGTAAGGACGCATGCCGTCCACTTTTTCAATCGTAGAGTCGATTGTGTAAAGCGGCACAATTTGAACCAGACCACCAATAGCTGCGGTAATCAGAATTCCGATCGTCAAAAGGATCGTATTTTTCTCGAAAATTTCGTGTTTCATATCCGATCCCCTTACTCAGCTGCCGCAGATTGCGGTGCAACGAATTCGTCTTCTGTACGCAGGTCACCCTGAATGGTTTTGATAAAGTTCCAAACCATGATCAAAGCACCAAGGACGAAGAGAACACCACCACAAGCACGGATTACGTAGTACGGATGCATCGCTTCAACAGATTCGATGAACGAGTACTGCAAGAAGCCGAGGTCATCGTAAGCACGCCACATCAGGCCTTGCATGATACCGGAAATCCACATCGCTGTGATGTAAAGAACGATACCGATTGTTGCAATCCAGAAATGGTAAGTTACCAAACGCAGCGAGTACAAACGTGTACGACCCCAAAGTTTCGGAATCAGGAAGTACAACGCACCGAAAGATACGAAAGCAACCCAACCCAAAGCACCGGAATGTACGTGACCAACAGTCCAGTCGGTATAGTGCGACAAGCCGTTAACCGCCTTGATCGACATTGCAGGACCTTCGAAAGTGGACATGCCGTAGAACGCAACAGATGCAATCAGGAAGCGCAGTACCGGATCGGTACGCAGTTTTTCCCATGCGCCGGACAACGTCATCAGGCCGTTGATCATCCCACCCCAAGACGGCATCCACAGCATGATAGAGAACGTCATACCGAGAGTTTGCGTCCAGTCAGGCAAAGATGTGTAATGCAAGTGGTGAGGACCAGCCCAGATATATAAGAATACCAACGCCCAGAAGTGGATGATCGACAGACGGTAAGAATATACCGGACGATTAGCCTGCTTCGGAACGAAGTAATACATAAGGCCGAGGAAACCCGCAGTAAGGAAGAAACCTACCGCGTTGTGACCGTACCACCATTGCGTCATGGCATCCTGAACACCGGAAGCCCAGATATAGGACTTGGCAAGGCTATCACCACCGAACAATACAACCGGCAGAGTGATGTTGTTGCCCAGATGCAACATTGCAATAGTCAGAATAAAGGCTAGGTAAAACCAGTTTGCCACATAAATGTGGGAAACACGGCGTGTCATCAATGTGCCCGCAAAGGCGACAAGATACGCTACCCAGACAACAGTCAAAAGCAGGTCAGCATACCATTCCGGTTCTGCATATTCTTTGCCCTGAGTAACCCCCAGAACATAACCCAATGCAGCAATCACGATGAATAGCTGATAACCCCAAAAAATTAAATTTGCCAGCAACTTTCCGCCAAAAAGCGGTGTGCGGCAAGTGCGCTGTACAACGTAAAAAGACGTTGCAAACAAAACAGAACCACCGAAGGCGAAAATTACCGCCGACGTATGGACCGGACGCAGACGACCGAAAGTCGTCCATTCCAGACCTAGGTTCAGCGCCGGAAACGCTAATTGAAAAGCGATGAAAGTTCCGGCGAGAAAGCCGATGACACCCCAGAATGTGGCAGCAAGTACAAACTTACGGACTACGTCCTCGTTGTATGCCACGTCGGAGGCGCCAGTAGCTGTGGTCGCTTGGTTCATGCCGAACTCCTGTTCTTCCCGAAATTTGAACGCAAACTTGTCGACGTATCAGGTTTGTGGACACCCCCCAGCGCCCACAAACCTTAACGACGACTTTACGTCCCGCTTCCAAACCTCGCACCCAAAACATACGAGAATGCGGGCTGGAAGGCTTGAAATATAGCGGCGAATATATGGAGGCGTTTGATCTAAGTCAAATAAAGTTTCCAAGTAATAATAAGTTTATAATGATTATAATCTGCTACTGAATGTAAAAGTGGAATAATAAAAATTTCCACAATGATCTTGTTGATATCTATAAGGCTTTTATTTTAGCACTTAAGTACCAATTCTGGTAACTTGGCACATAGATATGCATACAATGAAAACCTCGAATATTATTTTTTACTTTTACTATACTTATACTTATTACCTTGTTATTGCCATAGATAAGCTTATTACTAAAATTACAAAACATTTAAATATATAACCTATGATTATTGGATATTTTTAACCGAAATATCCTTGTTTTATTCTTCATAAACCCCCATTCTAAGAGACATTCTAGATAGCTTTACTTGGGTTCACGGCAATATGGTCATTCTCAAACATACTCTTCGCATTCCGGCAGTTTTCGTTTTGGTCCTGAGCTTGTTTTTCGGGGCTTCCTGTACGCCCACCCCACAGAAAGATTACCGGGCCAGCCCTGAATCGGCCGGAACTCGCATTGAGAAGCCCCAAATTACGGCAAACCATGCCATAATTGCCGTTGCCAACCCCCATGCGGCACAAGCCGGTTATCGCATCCTCAAGGCAGGGGGTAACGCAATTGATGCCGCTATTGCCACCCAGTTGGTTCTCAACCTTGTTGAGCCACAATCATCGGGAATCGGCGGTGGTGGGTTCTTGCTCCTGTTCGACCCTGTGCAAAATGCCCTGACCAGCTTCGACGGACGCGAAACCGCCCCAGCCAAAGCTGACTCCACTTTATTCATAAAAAAAGACGGCACAAAAATGGGCTTTTTTGAAGCAGCCGTCGGGGGGCGAAGCGTTGGGGTGCCCGGTTTATTACATATGTTGAAACAGGCCCATCGCAAATATGGCCGCATGGATTGGGAGCTTTTATTCAACGACGCCATCAATTTGGCCGAGAACGGGTTTAACGTCTCAGAACGTTTACATAAACTGGTCAGTGCGGATCGTTTTCTAAAAACCGATCCAACAGCACGTACTTATTTCTATAATAAAGACGGTATGGCCCACCCGGTTGGCTATCTTCTCAAAAACCCGGAATTTGCCAACACCTTGCGTCAAATTCAAAACGGTGGGATCGAGTCTTTTTATATAGGGCAACTTGGCGACCGGATTGTGGATAAGGTCCAAACCCATCCCGATAACCCCGGCTTGCTTGGTTCCGATGATTTATTGCTATATCGCAGTGTGGAACGTGACCCTGTTTGTCTGGACTACCGTCAATATAAAGTCTGCGGCATGGCGCCTCCCAGCTCCGGTGGCTTAACCGTTTTGCAAACCTTGGGCCTGATTGAACAATATGATCGCAACAACGATCCCAAACCGACCATTGATCGCAACCATTTATATCTGGAAGCCTCCAAACTTGCTTTTGCCGATCGCAATCACTATATCGCTGATCCGGATTTCGTTGAGGTACCGACACAACAGCTTTTATCCAAAAGTTATCTCATCGGACGACAAACTCAGATCCAGCATGACCGTGTTGTCACCACACCGGCGGAACCGGGCGGCCCGTTCATGTTTACCCGGAAATGGGCCAATGATGATAGTGAACACGGCCTGTCCACCACACATATGAGCATTGTTGACGCCGACGGCATGGTCGTTTCCATGACAACCAGTATCGAAAATGCTTTTGGGTCACGCCAAATGGTTGGCGGTTTCCTGCTTAATAACCAACTCACCGATTTTTCCTTTATGCCCAGTAAAAACGGTCTGCCCGTTGCCAACCGGGTTGAGGCCGGCAAACGTCCGCGCAGTTCAATGGCCCCGACCATCGTTTTGGATCGAACCACGCAAAAACCCGTTCTTGCCATTGGTTCCCCCGGTGGGTCGCGCATTATCGGTTATGTCACCCGCAATTTGATGTCCATTTTAGATGACGGCCTTAATCTGGATAAAGCCCTTGCCCGGGGTCACCTCACCAACCGCAATGGCGCGAGCGAGCTGGAACAAGGCACCGGGGCCGAACAGCAAAAAGCAAAGCTCGAACGCCTTGGTCATTCTGTCAAAATCAAGGAAATGACCAGCGGCTTACATGCAGTGCGCATCCTGCCCGATGGCACTTTACAAGGTGCCGCCGATCCTCGTCGCGAAGGTGTGGCAATCGGCTACTAGCCCATAAACTTGGAACATTTCTTATAAAGACAATAAGTTTTTACTTTTATTATACAGAGTGTAATTTTAAAGAAATTTTATAACAAAAAATACCATAATTTTCTTGTGATATTCTTCTTCTGTGTTACCCCTATGTCGGGATTAGGGGAGGAAAAATCACATGAAAGACGGCCATTTAAACTGTATCGAACCACTGGAATCCATCGAAACCGCAAGTCGGGACGAATTGGAATCCCTGCAGTTAAAACGTCTGAAATGGTCGTTAAATCATGCCTATCAAAATGTGCCCCACTATCGCGCGAAATGTGAAGCCAAAGGTGTGCATCCTGACGATCTCAAAACCCAGACGGATTTGAAACTGTTTCCCTTTACGACGAAACAGGACTTACGTGAAATGTATCCATTTCACAGTTTCGCCGTTCCGATGGAACAGGTTGTGCGTATTCATGCTTCTTCCGGTACAACGGGTCGTCCCACGGTTGTCGGTTATACCAGACAAGATATCAAAACATGGGCAACCATTATGGCGCGGTCCTTACGCGCCGCCGGATTGACCCGCCATGATATTGCCCATGTCGCCTATGGCTACGGTCTGTTTACCGGTGGGTTGGGTTTTCATTACGGGGCAGAGGAACTGGGATGCAGCGTCATTCCCATGTCGGGTGGCCAAACGGAAAAACAGGTTCAGTTGATCCGTGATTTCAATCCGCATGCCTTGATGGCGACACCATCTTACAGTCTGGTTATCGCCGATGAAATGGAACGCCAAGGCTATGATCCCAAACAGTCCAATTTACGCCTTGGTCTTTTTGGCGCAGAACCTTGGTCCAATGAAATGCGAGTCGAAATCGAAAACCGTTTAGGGATTGATGCACTGGATTGTTACGGCCTGTCCGAAGTCATGGGACCGGGTGTGGCAATGGAATGTCTGGACACCAAAGACGGGCCGACCATCTGGGAAGATCACTTCCTGCCGGAAATTCTGGATAAAGACGAAAACCCGATGGAAGACGGCGCATTTGGCGAGTTGTGTTTTACCTCCCTCACCAAAGAGGCCTTGCCCATTATCCGCTATCGGACTCGGGATTTAACCCGCCTTCTGCCCGGCACCGCGCGTCCACATATGCGCCGCATGGATAAAATCACCGGACGTTCTGATGATATGTTGATCATTCGGGGCGTAAATGTTTTCCCCAGCCAAATTGAAGAACAGATTTTGCGCGATGAACGTCTGTCACCGCACTATCATCTGCTGGTCGAACGGGTCGAACATATGGACCGCCTGACCGTCAAAACCGAACTACGCCCAGATACCTATCTGGATCAACGTGAAAATATCGCCCGCAGCCTGCAACTGCACATCAAATCCTATATCGGCATCAGTGCAGCCATCGACGTACTGGACCCCGGGGCCATTGAACGATCCCAAGGCAAGGCCAAGCGTGTGACCGATCTGCGCCCCATTGATAATTCCTCAAGGGGGTAAGGCTGCCCCTGATTTATGCGCCCTTTGTGGTCACACCTGCATCGGCAAAGGTCGCCATGTTGTTATGGCACGCCACGGCTGAGCGCACTAGACCAACAGCCAAAACCGCACCGCTGCCTTCCCCAAGGCGCATATCCATATCAAACAGGGGTTTTTTACCGATTTTTTCACAAATCAACTGATGACCCGGCTCCACTGAATTATGAGCAACAAGACAATGATCCAGCGCACCGGGGCAGGTGACTTCAAGGGCGGCTACGGCACTGGTGCAGACATATCCATCCAGCAAGACCGGAATACGTTTTAGGCGCGCAGCCACAACGGCCCCCGCCATTGCTGCCAATTCACGCCCGCCCAAACAACGCAGCACTTCCAGACCGTCCGTCATCGCATCTTTGTTCACCAGAACCGATTCGCCAACAATTGCGATTTTCTTACCCAATGTGTCGTCATTTACGCCGGTGCCACGCCCAACCCATGTTTCGGCACTCCCGCCAAACAAGCCATGTGCCACGGCAGCAGCCGATGTCGTATTGCCAATTCCCATTTCACCAAGGCACAACAGATCGGTATGGTCTTTTACGGTTGTCATGCCATAGAAGAACGCTTCGGCGCAATCGGCGTCACTCATAGCCGGACCTTGGGAAAAATCGGCGGTCGGTTGATCCAGCGCCATTTCATGGACCTGTAAGTCCACATCAAATGTTGCACACAACTGGTTGACGGCTGCCCCGCCATTAATAAAATTCTGTACCATCTGTGTGGTGACTTCTGCCGGATAAGCCGACACACCGCGTGCAACCACACCATGATTGCCAGCGTAGACATTACAATGAACCGATTTGACACGCGGGGGATAACTGCCCTGCCATGCCGCCATCCAATGGGCAACCTCTTCCAACCGTCCCAGGGAACCTTCCGGCTTGGTCAATTGCGGTTCACGCGCCTGTGCCTGTTGCAACGCATTTTGGGAAAGGGCGGGCAAAACATTCAGGACGTCGCGGATATCTTTTAAAGACTGAACATGGGGTAATGTATTCATGGGGGTTTACTCTCTTTCCCAATGGCAGATGGTTCGCTATAAGATCAATAATCTTTTTTACGTCCCACACATAGCATGCAAGATATGAGCGATACCAGTTCTACATTCGAAAAAACATCCCAATCGCCCCTTGCGTGGGCGGCCGACATACAATTGGCTGTCGTTTTTCTGACGCGCATCCCGTGGCGCTTAAACGGCGACGTCCCGCCACAGGCCTTAAACCGGGCCTTGCGCGCCTTTCCATTGATCGGTTTAATCGTTGGCGGGGGCAGTGCCACGGTCTTTGGCCTTGCACATTTTGCCAACCTGCCCGCTCTCGCCTGTGCCCTATTGGCGATTCTTAGCGCCGTTTTATTAACAGGGGCCTTACATGAAGACGGATTGGCAGACGTTGCCGACGGGTTTGGCGGCGGACAGGACAAGGCCCGGAAACTGGAAATTATGCGCGACAGTCGATTGGGCGCATATGGCGGCCTTGCGCTTGTCTTTAGTATCGGTTTGCGCACCAGCGCCTTGATCGGTTTTGAAGACTGGACCTTGGGCGCAGCCGCCCTCGTCGGTACCGCCTGTTTATCGCGCGTTGCCCCGGCCCTGTTGATCTATATGATGGACCCTGCGCGCAGCGATGGTCTGGCGGCGACAATGGAAAAACCCGCCGGGTTGATTATCTGTCAGTCTCTTGGGCTTGGCGTGGCACTTTTTCTGCTTTGTACACCGGGGGTGGCGGGATGGATTACCCTGTCGGTTTGTACGCTCGCCCTGTTGATCTGGAAAGCCATTGCACAAAACCAGATCGGCGGACAAACCGGTGATGTCTGCGGGGCCAGTCAGCAAATTATCGAAATATCTGCGCTTTTAACATTGGCCTCCCTTTTATGAGTACATTCCCGGACCCCACCCGTTTTTACTGGATCCGGCATGCCCCGGTCAAAGCCATGATGCCCGGGCGCATTTACGGACAACGCGATGTCGGCTGTAATTTGAAAGACATCGATAGCCTCAAACGTCTCGCAGACCTGTTACCCGAAGATGCGCTGTGGGTGACATCGACCTTGTCACGCACAAAAAAAACCGCCAAAGCCATTGCCGCCCAAAAAAACTGGACCATCAACCCCTTGGCCTACAAAGAACTGATGGAACAGAATTTCGGTTTATGGCAAAGCAAGACGTGGGACGAACTGGATGAAGAACCCGCGTCTAAATCTTTTTGGGATGACCCGGCCCATACCTGCCCGCCCGATGGGGAAAGCTTTGCAACCGTCTGCCAACGCGTTGAAAAATGCATAAACCATTTAGGGCGTAAATATCAGGGACAACATATTGTCTGTGTAGCCCACGCCGGAACCATCCGCGCCGCTGCGGCTCAAGCCTTGGGCCTTTCACCTGCCAATGCGTTGAAACTAAAGATAGATACCTTATCAATCAGCCGTTTCAGCTTGTTTGATAACGCATGGGCCGTTGAATGTATCAACGCTTAAGGCGTGTAATTTGTCGCAAATTGATAAATCGCAATGTGGATTAGTTTAATCTAATTTATCCTTATCGTCGAAAATACCATTAGTCCCGAATAATCGGGCATTGAGT
This sequence comes from Terasakiella sp., assembly GCF_048267425.1. GTDB lineage: Bacteria > Pseudomonadota > Alphaproteobacteria > Rhodospirillales > Terasakiellaceae > Terasakiella. Next base: position 629,677 of record NZ_JBLWXN010000001.1, on the reverse strand, counting down.
AACAGACGGAGGATATTTCATGTCAATCAAACGCATCTTTGGATGCGGTGTGTTTGCATGGCTATTGATGATGGCGCCCGCGTGGGCCACCAAAGACAAGACATCAACAGCCGATCACACCCAATTCAAACAGCTTCAAAAAGATTTTCAAACCGGGCCGGAGGTCACAGCCGCCTGTCTGGAATGCCATACAGAAGCGTCCAAACAACTGGAAAAAACAACCCACTGGACGTGGCAATTCGATCATATGAACGGACAAAAACTGGGTAAGCGCGAGGTGGTCAACAGCTTCTGCGGGACCGTTGCCTCAAACGAACCACGCTGCACAAGCTGTCATATCGGATACGACTGGACCGATATGCGCAAAGACCATCCGGCAGGCACCAACGTGGACTGTCTGGTCTGTCACGACACCACCGGGATTTATAAAAAACTCCCGACAGGTGCCGGACATCCCAAATACGGACCTGATCTTGATTTGAAAAAAATCGCGCAAAATGTCGGGGAAACATCGCGCGCAAACTGCGGGGCCTGTCATTTCTATGGTGGCGGCGGTGACGGGGTGAAACATGGCGATCTGGATAGCTCCCTCGTCAATCCACCCAAGGAACTGGACGTGCATATGTCCAAGGACGGCGCCAATTTCACCTGTGCAACCTGTCATAACCCGAAAGGGCATGATGTTCCGGGGTCACGGTTTGAAACCACCGCCAAGGATACTAAAGGGATTGATATCGCCAGCGCCGATTATAAAGATCATGCGACATGCGAATCTTGTCACGGGATGGCGCCCCATAAATCCAAAGCCAAATTGAACGATCATACAGACAAAGTTGCCTGCCAAACCTGCCACATCCCCGAATTTGCCCGCGGTGGCGTACCAACCAAAATGTGGTGGGACTGGTCACAAGGCGGCAAAATGAAAGATGGCAAACCTTATGCCATCAAGGATGATCACGGTCACGATATCTATAATTCCAAAAAAGGCGATTTCAAACTGGCGGAAAACGTCGTGCCGGAATATGCATGGTTTGATGGCAAAATGCGCTATACCCTGCGCAGTGAAAAGATCGATGATGCCAACCCGCCCGTTCCGATCAATACCTTCGGCGGTTCATACAATGACCCCGATGCCCGCATTTGGCCCTTTAAGGTCATGCGCGGTAAGCAGCCTTATGACAAAGAACTTAAAACCTTCCTCGTCAATCATGTATTTGGAAAAGACGACACGTCTTTCTGGCGCAATTTTGATTGGCAAAAGGCCTTAACGGCCGGGACCGATTATGTCGGTCAACCCTATTCCGGTAATTATGGATTTGTGGAAACCACCTATCACTGGCCCCAAACCCACATGGTTGCCCCCAAAAGCGATGCGCTTCGATGTGATGACTGTCATGCCAAAGACGGACGATTGGCGGGCCTGAACGGTTTCTACATGCCTAGGCGCGATCAATCCGATGTATTGGATATGCTGGGCTTCATTATGATCGGTTTAACCGGTACAGGCGTTTGTGTTCATGGCCTATTGCGCCTTGTGCTGCGCCGCAAAGACAAGAAGGAGGGATAAATCATGTCACGTGTTATGATGTACAAACGATTTGAACGGTTTTGGCACTGGTCACAGGCTGCACTTGTCCTTGCCCTTGCCTTCACGGGTTTCAATATTCACGGCACCTTTACGGTGTTGAGTTATAAACAGGCGAGCGACATTCACACCACATTATTATGGGCCTTGCTGGGTTTATGGGCTTTTGCCATTTTCTGGCATTTCACCACAGGGGAATGGAAAAATTACATCCCGACCACTGAAAAGATGGCAGAGGTCTTTCGCTTCTACACCGTTGGTATTTTTAAAGGGGAAGAACCTCCTTATGAAAAAACACCGGAAAAGAAGCTTAACCCTTTGCAAAGGATGGCCTATTTGGGATTAAAACTGATCCTTAATCCGGGATTGATTATTTCCGGCTTGCTCTATCTGTTTTACAATCAATGGCCGGAGGCCGTCGCCCAAATTCTAACGCTGGAAATCGTCGCACTTATTCATACGGCCTTCGCTTTTTTCATGGTGTCTTTCATCATCCTGCATGTCTATCTAACCACCACCGGACATACGGTCGGTGCACACTTAAAAGCGATGGTCACAGGCTATGAAGATGTCCATGACAAAACACCTGCTGAATAATTTTGGAATTATGAGAGGGATAAAAATTAGAAATTGATAATTCGCAATGCGGTAGCGTTAAAAAATCGCCACTATAAAGGCACCTCGCTGAAGCGGCATCCCTCCATTCAGCATGCACTGATATCGCCCTCTTTCGGCCCAGTATCCGAAAGAGGGCTTTTTTTTTCATCAAACGAAAAGGGAATTATTGTTTTTTATAATCATCGGTCAACATACCGCTAAATCCCCAGTTCTCATCCGCGATTTCATCAATGACGATATGGATTGTTTCCGGTTTTTTACCGAGGCGTTTGACTAAACTTTTCGTAATATCTTCAACAAGATATTTCTTTTGTTCACGTGAGGCACCTTGCAGGATTTTTACATTTACATAAGGCATAAGAGTCTCCAGGAGCTGTAAATCTGGCATTTTAGATAAAAGATATAATGCTCATTCGTTCCATAGACTTAGTTGATTTTGCCCTTTTAACAACAGCAAGAGGTGCCCTTTTGTATTGGCGGACATAACATATCACCATAGGAACAATAGACGGAACAACACCTCGTCATCTAACGAACTCAATCATTTGTATTGTTTATAAACAATTCACTTTCAGCCAATTTTATGTATATTGCCTGCAAACTTTTTTGCACTTGCGAGTAAAGGAAACTCAGATGTCCCAGTTTAAAACCTTGAGCGATTACGACGTGGCCGGCAAGCGTGTCTTGTTACGTGCCGATCTGAACGTCCCGATGAAAGACGGTGTTGTCACCGACAGCACGCGCATCGACCGCACATTACCAACCATCGTTGAATTGATGCAAAAAGGTGCACGTATTGTTTTGATCACACACTGGGGCCGCCCAAAAGGCCAGCGCGTACCGGAAATGACCGTTAAACCGATTGCGGATGCCTTATCCTCCAAACTTGGGAAGCCCGTTAAGTTTGCAGACGATTGCATCGGGGAAGAAGCCGAAGCAATCGTTAATTCCCTCTCCGATACCGAAGTCTGTGTGCTGGAAAATCTGCGTTATTACAAAGAAGAAACAGACAACGACACAGCCTTTGCTGAAAAACTGGCAAAACTGGGTGATATCTATGTGAATGATGCTTTTTCATGCGCACACCGCGCCCATGCTTCAACCGAGGCCCTTGCCCGCCTGCTGCCCTCTGCCGCCGGTCGATTGATGCAAGCGGAACTGGAAGCCTTGTCCGGCGCACTCGATGCACCACAACGCCCATTGGCGGCCCTTGTCGGGGGCGCAAAAGTATCCACAAAACTTGATGTACTCAACAACCTGTCTGCCAAGGTCGATATGCTGATCATCGGCGGCGGAATGGCAAATACATTCCTGAATGCAAAGGGTATCAACATCGGCAATTCCCTGTGTGAACATGACTTGGCAGATACCGCACGCGACATCATCGCCGCGGCAGAAAAAAATGGCTGTGAAATCGTCCTGCCCATCGACGGGGTTGTTGCCAAGGAATTTGCCGCCAATGCCGAAAACCGCATCGTAAACCTCGCCGATGGGGTTAATGACGACGAAATGATTTTGGACGTTGGCCCGGCATCCGTCGCCGATGTAAAAGCGCGTCTTGGCAATTGCAAAACAATCGTCTGGAACGGCCCAATGGGTGCCTTTGAAATTGAACCGTTTGATGCCGGTACAAACGGGGCAGCCCAAGCCGCCGCAGAACTGACCAAGGCCGGTTCTCTGGTTTCTGTCGCTGGTGGGGGCGATACCGTTGCCGCCCTTGATCATGCCGGGGCGAAAGACGACTTCACCTATATCTCCACCGCAGGCGGCGCCTTCCTTGAATGGTTGGAAGGCAAAGAATTGCCCGGCGTCGAAGTCTTGCGCATCCAGTAATTCCAATAAAAGCCGCTCCGGCTTTGTCTAAGCGCAGGGGCGGCTTTTTTTCTTCATCACACCGGAACCACATCAAAACAATGATAAAAGTCTCTTTTGTTGTAACCGTCTATAACAAAGCTCCGTTCCTGCCCGGTGTGATTGACGCGTTGAAAAACCAACAGGGTGATTTTGAACGCGAATATGTCTTTGTAAATGACGGCTCCACCGACAATTCGTGGGATATCGTCAAAGCCGAGACAGCAGGGCTACCCAATGTTGTTCTTGTCGATCAGTTTAATCAAGGTGTCGCAATTGCAACCAACAACGGTGTGCGGGCTGCCAGTGGCGATTTAATCAAGCTTGTCGATTCCGACGACATTCTTGCACCCTTTTGTTGTCAACTCCTCATACAAACCTTGCAAGACAGCAACAGCGACTTTGTCTTTGCCATTTCAGGGGAACATGAAGAGACACCTGTTTTCGAAAATCCAACCACCCCGGAAGTGGTTACCTTTAACGATTCCCTGCTCAGCGTCATTAAACACGGATACGCCCGCGTCAGTCATTGCCTGTTCAAAAAAGACTTGTTTGATCGCGCCCAGGGATGTGATGAACGGATCTTTTCGCAAGACCATTCCTTGTTTATCCGCCTGACCACACATGGCAAACTCGCACAGGTTCGCCATATTGTCTGTTCCTCACCACGTGATGAACCGGGACGTATTATGAATAATAATGCCCAAGTCGTGCATGATGCGACCCTAGCCCTTGCCTATCACTTGCAAGACAATCCGCAGCTCGACCCCGTACATATAAGAGCCGCCCAGAAAAAAATTACATCGCGTATCTGGAAATGGGCAAAACGGGAATTGGGCAAAAACCAGTTTAGCCGCGCCTTTTGGCTGTTCACCCTGTCACGATGCGGTGTGACCTTATCGGCAAAAGAACTGGTTGAACAATGCGCGATCTTTCGCGAAGGCGTCAAAATTCGCCGTCCTTAGGTTGCCTTTATTCTTGTTTATCAAGCATTTCATTAAATTGTGTCAGGCATTTTTCATCCGCACGACGCATGCTCATAAACAGAATCTTCATCATAATCAGCATGCCGACCAGCACCCCGGCCCCCAGTAAAACGATATAAACGAACATGGCGTTGCCGCTGTCGCTGGTCAATTGTGCCAGAAACGGAACCGTCTCGTTGATTTTATCCAAATCAAACATTTCTCACATTCCTTCTTTTGAGGCGCAGGCCTGCCATAATTCAACGGCCCCGTCATATGCCATATCGACGCTGAGACTATCCATCAAACTATCGGTCTTTTCATGGTCAAAATTGTCACCAAATAAATCCAAAAATGGCGTTGCCGTTCGAACAGTTGCACAATGTGCCCCCCACGGGCCATATAATTTTTCCTGCGTTGGCCCAAACAAGCCCAACGTGGGAATGCGCGCGGCGCAGGCCATATGCATCAAACCACTATCATTTCCAACAAAAAAAGCACACCGTTTTAAACAGGCATAGACCGTTGGCAAGTCAAGTTCGCCGATTAAATCTATCTTTTGGGTTTCATCCAAGCCTTCAATTAACTTTTCTGCTTGGGCACGTTCTGAAACATGCCCAAACAGCGCTATTTTTGCCCCGGCAAACGGTCCTGTTTTTGCCGTCAGACGCTGAACCAGTTCCAGAAAATATTCTGCCCGCCACGTTTTACCCCGCCAGTTCGCCGTTGGACCGACAGCAAGGACCATTTCATCGGTCGGTAATAACGTATCTGCCCTTTGTTCGTGTGTTTCATTTGTCCATAAAATCGGGCCACGCGGCGGATTCAATTTTAAGAGATTGGAAAACAGTTCAACCCGATGTGTTTGCTTGTCATCGCGGTGCAGATGCGTCCCGCGCAACGTCGGGAATAGATATGTGATCGGTCCATTACGTAAATCAATCACACGGTGCCACCATGTAAAACCGCACTCTTTCCAAAGATCGATCCAATGCATAGACCGTTTCTTTTTGGTCATTATAAGAACACGTTCCACCTGCGGGGTTGCCGCAAACAAAGGGGCCGCAACAGGGCCGCATGCAATTGTAAATTTTGCCTGCGGATAACGTTCAAGCAAAAAATCCAGAATGCCTGTGGAAAGAACGGCGTCGCCGATCCGTGTGGAAGTAATAAAAAGAATGCGCATCGTTCTTCAAGATAGACCCGAATAAAATCGACGCGACCATAGCGCTAAAGCGCCGTATTGGCTACCATCTATTTCCCTTTTCACAAAGGAAATCACATGCGAATTAATAGGAAATCAATTCCTGACGATTGTGGTGCAGTTCAATGTGGTTCATCAGATAAGCCACCGCATCAACGCGTTCCGCGTTGGACAGTTTATCCATTTTCTTACCCATGCGGCGTTCAATGTCCCCTAATAAACGAATGGGATCGTTATCACTGCTGCGTGAGGCCACGATAATCAAACGCGACAAATGATCCATACTAACCGTCGGCATCATTTGCTGATAACCCCAGACGCCACCAAGCACACTAAAAATAAGTGCGATTCCCGCAATGGAAACAACCAATGAGCGTTTTCTCTTGCGCTTTTTGGCATTCACGTCAAGTTTTGCCAATGCGTCCTGAATGTTTTGATCAAACATATTACACCTTATAGTAAAGATATCTTATATTCTTGCCCACCAATGGGATATTATTATAGATTGTGAACAGCCATGCAATAATATTTTTTGTACATTTTTATCTCTTAAGCAAGAAAAGGAGATAGAAATGCTTAATATACGTGTAGCAACTCAAGACGATGTCGCTGATATTGCAGAAATTCACGAAATTTGCTGGCGCCATGCCTATGGCTTTATGCCCGAGGAAGTCTTGTCCAATCGGGATCGATCTTACCGTTTCCATCAATGGCAACGCTGGTTTGACGAAGATCGCCCCAATAAAAACGAAGCCCTGTTTGTGTTTGAGGATAACAACAAACCTGTGGGCTTTTGCATGTGCAAACCCAATGACGACGATATGTTGATCGGTGCAAAAGGCGAGTTACATGCACTGTATGTTTTACCGGAATATCGGACATTTGGTGTCAGTTATCTGGCCATCAGTACCCTTTCTAAATATTTGGTTGAGCGGGGTCTTGCCCCTTTATGTTGCTGGGCCTTTCAGGAAAACAAAATTTGGAGATGGTACGAACGCCTTGGTTTCAAGCGTATGATTGCCAGAAATAGGAGAATCAACAACGTCGATGTTCCAGAGTTCGGCATGGTTCATTTCGAACCGAATAAACTGATCGAACTGACCGAACGTCAACTCCATCGCGCAAACTAAGGGGCTAAGGTGCCTGCGTCGTATGATACTGGCGCAGGCATCCTTTTTTATTGCCCCAACCGTCGCAAGGAAAAATCAATGATGTTTGAAATATCGCTTTCCTCACCCTCTTTCTTCATACCGCTGTCACGCACCATTGCATCATATATTTCCATAAAGGCATCGGCATATAGTTCCGGGTCTTCATCCGTATCATGTCGTTTGCATAAAAAATACGCAACATTCCACATCAACATCCGGTTCAGGGCCACATCCTGACTTTGGTCACGCATCATCGTCCCGCGCCCATCAACCAACCAGTTCAAATTAAATCCCATATTGAGCAAAGTTTGCAAAACTTCCCCTTTGGGAACTTTTCCGTACTCATAGCCTTGAACTGCCCCTAAAGACACCCCCAAACGGTCGGCAAATTCTTTCTGAGTCACACCTAAATTCTTGCGTATTTCCGTAAACCGCTGACCTATATCTTTCATATTCCAACCTATTGAAAACCTTGCAATACCAACAATTTAAATATATGTTAAGCCTGCTGAACAGAGGTATTTTCGAACTATTGGTTGTAGACTCTACACCCTGAGTTTCTGAATTCTTCTTAAGACTGCTTTCGATGTACGCCCACAAGTGTATCACGAAAACCTCTAATCGTTTTTAACGAAAACAGTCTTGGACAGCTATAAAAATCTTTATATCGAAATGTATTTCTACAGGCCGATATAATAAAATTCTGGCGCTGGATTGTGTAAGAGAGAGTTTGCACACGCGTGCAAGAATAAAAATTAAAAATATGGTGCGAATAGAAACGAGTAGATAACAATGAGCAGACGACCACCAAGAACCAGCCCTGATCCAATTGATAAATATGTAGGTTCCCGTGTCCGCGCACGCCGTGTCGGGTTACGCATTTCGCAAACCAAGCTTGGTGATTCCATTGGCGTTACCTTTCAGCAAGTTCAAAAATATGAAAATGGAACCAACCGTATTGGCGCAAGTAACCTTTATAAAATTGCCCGCCAGCTCGGGGTTGATGTATCTTACTTCTTTCAAGAAATGCCGGAAGATTTGTATGAAGCCTCTCACGCAGACCCTTACGGGTTAAGCGAACCGCATGCAGAACCCTTTGACAGTGATCCGCTGTCTTCGCGTGACTCCATTTCGCTAGTGCATGATTTTCACCGCATCCCCGATGATATATTGCGTCAACGCATGGGGCAATTTATGCGTGCGTTGGCCAATAGCCTGACAGAAACGCCGCACGAAGAAGAAAACCTTTAACACTCCCATCCTTGCGCACACTAAATAGTGGTAAAATTATTACTAATCCTATTAAAAGATGAATATCCAGTTGGCACGCTTAGCTTTCATGGTATACAACAGAGGTGTATTTTTTACTTTATACACCTCTTTAGTGTATTCCAAGGAGCTACCATGTCTGAAGACCCACAAGGACCAAACCCTATCAATCGGGGCATTGGTCGTCGACTCCGCCTGAAACGTGAAATTGCGGGCCTAACGCAAAGCGCCTTAGGACAGAAAATAGACGTCTCGCGCATCAAAATCGGTCAATATGAATCAGGCCAAATCGCAATCCCTGCGTCAAAGCTCTTTTTGCTGGCACAGGTTTTCAACATAAATGTGAATTACTTTTTTGAAGCTGGCGACCAAACACCTGCCTTAGCGGAATTTGAAGATATTGATCCGCTTCTCAACAAACTTTCCATTTCATTGCTCAAGGATTTTCAGCAACTTGACCAGCCGCAAGTTCGCCAAAGTCTGGCAGCCGTAATGGAGCGCGCCGCAGAGCTTTTGCACGAAAACAACAAAACCACAAAATAGATTAAAGCGATATATTGCCCATCAGGAAAGCGCCTAACAGCAACCAACCGAACCATTTGTTGGATTTAAAAATCATCAGACAAGTCGGGGCATCATGAATATCAACTGTTCTGACCTGCCATATCAAATGAGCAACCGGGGCACATAAACCGATATAAAACAAAGGTCCGGTTTGCGCCAAATAGCCCGCCAACACGACCAACCCGGTTGTCATGGTATAGAAAAAATAAAGTGCTGGTACGGTTTTCTCCCCCAATCTCAGGGCAGAAGACTTAATACCGATTAAAATATCATCTTCCTTATCCTGATGGGCATAAATTGTATCGTATCCTAAGGTCCAGAATAGTCCGGCAAAATAAAGACAGACCGCCGACCACGCCAGCACACCGTCAACGGCGCTCCACCCCACCAAGGCCCCCCAGTTAAAGGTCAACCCAAGGACAACCTGCGGCCAGTAGGTCCAGCGTTTGCAAAACGGATAAATAAAGACCAACCCCAGTGAGAAACTGGCCAGAACAACCGTGTACCAATTAAATTGCAATAAAATCCCCAGACCAATAAGGCACAGGAAACCCATAAAGAGAGCCGCCTGCAATGGACTCACATCTCCGTTGGGAATAGGGCGCGTTGCCGTGCGAGCAACCTTGCCATCAAAATTTCGGTCCGCCAGATCATTCATCACACATCCGGCCCCGCGCATAACAAAGGCCCCGATTGCAAATAAAACCGCAAAATACAGATTGGGAACCCCATTGGAGGCCAAGGCCAAGGACCAGAAACATGGCAGCAATAACAACCATGTCCCGATGGGACGGTCTGCCCGCATTAAAATCAAATAGGGACGCACGGCCCGCGGCATTTGCCCGACCCAGCCGTGATACACGATATCTGTACGGTTTATGTCGATACTGTTTTGCATGCCTCTTTCATACACGTTTTAACATGTCGGAGAAAGAGGTTAAAAACCACTGCCCGGTTGTTTCAGAAACGCCGCCTCTTCTTTGGTATCTTCGCGTCCCAAAATTTTATTACGATGGGGAAACCGTCCAAACCGTTTGATAATATCGCGATGACGCAAGGCAAAGTCCGTATAATTGTCGTCCCCCAAGGAACTAATCAGGGTAACGGCCGCATTTTGATCATCGACATTTTCACTATGTTCCAACGGCAAATAAATAAACAAGCGGGCCGCCAGTACCAAGTCCGCATCCCATTCGCGTTCCAGTACATAACGTGTGACATCCAAGGCTTGTTCGTCTGTGGCGAAGGATTTGGCACTGTCACGAAACATATTGCGTGGAAATTGATCCAGCAAAAGGATCAACGCAAGGCAGCCCAGCGGGTCTTCTTTCCAATGAACCAAAGCCCCACTCGCTGCCTGTTCATAGAGAGAGGTAAATTGATTGATGATTTGTTGATCGATTTCCCGATCTTTCATCCACCACATATCGCGGTGGGTCGCCATCTGTTCAGGTTTTGCACTGCCAAACCAAAATTCAAGAACGCTTGTTATCTCGTTATCCATTTTATTCTCCACATCTTATCAAGCTGATATAGGAAGTGAAAAAACAGGAACAACAGCGAATAACGATTCTTTAAAAACAGTTGGTCACCAATTGACGAAAAGCGTCCGCCCGGTGACTGATTTCATGTTTGGCAGCAGGTTCCATTTCCCCGAAGGTTACGTCATGCCCAACAGGTTGAAAAGCCGGGTCATACCCGAACCCCTGTTCCCCGCGCGGTGGCCAGACCATCTCGCCTTCGACACGGCCTTCAAACACCTCGGTATGACCATCCGGCCAGGCGATAGACAACGCACAAATAAAGGCCGCACCACGGTCAGCCTTGGCTTCGATGGTGTCATATTCGCAGATCGCGTCCTGAACCTTTTTCATCGCCCGTTGGAAATCTTTGCGTGGCCCTGCCCAGCGCGCGGAATAAATACCGGGGGCACCGGCCAAAATATTTACTGCCAAACCGGAATCATCTGCCAAAGCCGGTAAGCCGGATGCTTTCGCCGCGGCCAACGACTTAATCAGGGAATTGGCAATAAAGGTTTCCCCATCTTCAACGGGTTCCGGCAAATTTAAATCCTTAGCAGAAATAACGTCCATCCCATAAGGGGCAAGCAATTCCTGAATTTCACGCACTTTGCCCGCATTGTGGCTGGCGATAACAAGTTTTCCGGCATCCAGTTTGCGGGTCATAAGCTTTACTCCAATCCAAGGGCTTTGCGTTGTAGAACACTTAATTCGGTGATGCCTTTTTGCGCAAGATCGAGCAATTGAATAAATTGTTCACGACTGAACGGATCTTCTTCCGCCGTTCCTTGAATTTCAACAATCCCGCCCTTGCCTGTCAGAACAAAATTCGTATCGGCCTGTGCTGTGCTGTCTTCATCGTAATCCAGATCAAGAACAGCTTCGCCTTCATAGATACCGCAAGAAACCGCTGCCACTTCATCCGACATCGGGATGGCATCCAGCTTGCCCGCTTCCACCATTTTTTGAAACGCCGCATACATGGCCACATAAGACCCGGTAATGGATGCTGTGCGTGTCCCGCCATCAGCTTGCAACACGTCACAATCCACACGGACCTGAATTTCACCCATTGCCTTTAAGTTCGTTACTGCGCGCAAGGAACGCCCAATCAAACGTTGGATTTCCTGTGTCCGCCCGGATTGTTTCCCGCTGGACGCTTCGCGGCGCATCCGGTCATGGGTGGAACGCGGTAACATACCGTATTCCGCAGTTACCCAACCTGCACCACTGCCACGCATCCAACCGGGGACTTTTTCTTCCACGGTGGCTGTGCATAACACATGGGTATCCCCAAATTTTACCAGACAGGAACCTTCTGCATATTTGCTGAAACCCAGTTCGAAACTGACATTGCGCAGTTGATCGGCCGCGCGACCGGACGGACGTATGGTCATTACAGTAAATCTTCTTCGATGATGGAGATATTCAGATCATAAGACACTTCGCCTTCGTCTTCATCACGGTGCAAAACGCCGATAAATTCATCCAGAATATAAACTTCGGTCGGATGTTCCGGTTTTTTCGGTGGTTGAATACGAATTTTATCGTTACCGAACGTTTTACGCAGGTGAGCGGTGACTTTTTGAATTTCATCCATCGTGATCATATCAAATATCCTATTGGGCCTGTCATTAAGTTTGAGTCGGTTTAACATAGCCTCTCGCATTGACGCAATGACCTCTTGAGACTAAATTTCCCTCATGTTGAGTAATTTGAACGATAGATCGCGCGATATCTTTCGCCGCATTGTGGATGCCTATATGCAAACGGGCGAGCCTGTGGGTTCGCGCACCGTTTCAAAATTGCTGGAAAACTCTTTGTCTCCGGCCTCCATTCGCAATGTCATGGCGGATCTGGAAGATTTGGGGCTTTTACATTCGCCCCATACATCCGCTGGGCGTATGCCGACGGAACAAGGATTGCGCCTGTTTATCGACGGGGTTATGGAAATTGGTGACTTACCGGCCAATGAACGAAAAGTCATTGATAAGGAATGTTCTGCCAAGGGTCGCAAATTCGAAGATGTAATGTCCGAAGCCTCTGGCATGATTTCCGGCCTGTCCGGGTGCGCCAGTCTGGTCTTTGCCCCAAAAACAGATTCTCCGCTGAAACATATCGAATTCGTCAATCTGTCACCCGGACGCACTCTTGTCATCATGGTGATGGAAAACGGCGTGGTCGAAAACCGGGTCATCGACACCCCGCATGACATCCCGCCCAGCGCCTTGGTTCAAGCCAGCAATTATTTGGGGGCCAAACTGGTTGGACGCACCGTGGCCGAAGGTTTGGGCGACATTCATAAAGAACTCAAGAACCAGCAGGCACAACTGGATGAACTGACCAGCCATGTTGTCAAAACAGGTATGGCACAATGGGCAGGCGGGACAAGCGATTCGGGTTCCCTGATTGTCCGGGGCCAAGCGCATTTGCTGGATGATATTGCCGCCATTGGCGATCTGGAACGCATTCGATCCCTATTTGAAGCTTTAGAAACCAAAGAAACCCTGTTAAAGCTTCTGCACCTTGCCGATGGGGCAGATGGCGTACAAATTTTTATCGGGTCGGACAATCCGTTGTTTAACGTGTCCGGCTGTTCTATGGTGGTGGCTCCGTTTCGCGACGGTCACCAAAAGATTGTCGGCGCAATTGGTGTGATCGGGCCAACCCGTATCAACTATGCGCGCATTATTCCGATGGTCGATTATACCTCCAAGGTAATCGGCCGATTGATTGGCTAGAATAAAATTGAAGAGAAGACAAAATGTCAGGCGAAAACACACAAGCAACACCTGCAGAAAATGACCCTGTAACCGAAGAAGTTACAATCGAGGAAGGCGCACCGCAAGAAACACTGGACGCGGACGTACAAGGTTTTGGCGAAGACGCAAATGCAAATAAGCGCATTGCCCAGTTGGAAGCGGAACTGGAAGAAACCAAAGGTAAATGGTTGCGCGCTGTCGCGGAAGAACAAAACATACGCCGCCGTGCCGAACGCGAAAAACAGGACGCGCTGAAATACGGTGTCACCAATTTTGCCCGCGAAATGGTATCCGTTGCAGATAACTTGCGACGCGCCCTAGAAAGTACCCCGGACGATATGAAAGACACCGATGTGATCAAAGGTGTCGATATGACCGAACGCGAATTGCAAAACGCCTTTAAAAAAGCTGGTATCAAGCGTGTCGAAGCCGCGGGTCAACCGTTTGACCACAACCTGCATCAGGCCATGTTCGAAGTGAACGATCCAAGCCAGCCCGCTGGTCTGGTCGCACAAGTCATGCAGGATGGCTATGTCATCCATGACCGTCTTTTGCGCCCCGCAATGGTCGGCGTCACCAAGGGCGGTCCGAAATATGAAGCCCCGCAAGCTGATAGCGCGCCGAGTGAAGAGGCCTCATCCGCTACAACAGAGGCTTATGAAGCGGGAAATGACGAAGCGGGTGCAAATCTGGATCAGGAAACCTAAGCCGACAATCCCCGCTATCGGTTTTTGAATAAAAAAATGGCTGCGCATAAAACGCAGCCATTTTTCATCATGGTATCAGCTTAAAACGGATTAGGACTTGCCATCATCCGTTTGCGCGGAGTTAAAAGCCTCAGACCACGACGATTTAAATGCGTTCCACGCCTCATTAAAACCGTCTTTCAGTTCGGACCAGCTTTCCTGCGTACCGGATTTCATTTCACCGAAACGTTCTCCTAACTGGTTCCGTTTCTGGCGCAAATCTTTCAAGGCAGCCTTTGTCTTTTCACGCGTCGCGTCTGTCATATCATTCCAGTTCTCGCGCACCTGATTTTCCAGTTGGTCAATTTCCTGATCCATTTTATTCATCGCACCTTTAATTTTCTGTGCGGCTTGATCACGCTTGGTTTGTGTATATTCACCAACACTATTAACAGCCTGATCGACTTCCTTGCTCATTTGCTGATAGGTCGTTTCATCCGCCATTACCGGTGTCGCAAACATTATGCCCGGTACGGTCAAAGTTGCGGCAATGAAACCTGATGCCGCTATATTTTTCATCTTGTAAATCATGTGAAATCCTCTTGTTCAAAATCAACAGTCTTGCGTGTGATCACTTGCTGCAGATCTATTTCAAGAGTAATGATTGCGGGCACGTTCCACGGCTTCTTTTAAATCCTGCCATGCATTATCCGCACCGGTTTTCAACTCTTCCCACGCATCTTCGGAAGCAATAGCAAGGTCTTCAAGTTCCTTGTTCAGCATTTCCTTTTTCGCGTTGAGTTCCATCATTTGGCGAGAATATTCAACATGTACCTGAGCACGTTTTTGCGTCGCTTTATCCTTTAAGCGTTCAATTTCAAACTCAAGGTCATCAAGTTGGTTTTTGATCTTCTGAATATAGGTTTCTTTATGGGTCACGTGACTTCTCCATTCGTTTTAAAACCGCCTGCAAACTCTCTCACATCAGAGAAAGTGCAATATCGGCTTTTCAATGTTTTTGACGAAGGTTTCGACGGATAGACGGTGTATAAAAAGCCAAAACAGGCTGCCGTAAGAAATATATCCGTCGTCACGCGCAGAGGGTGGATCTTGATTTTTCAACCTAAATGTTTTGGCTCCGCGCGGACATGCTTTTATTCAGTCATGCCGTTGTTGAAAAATCTTATGATCTGAACGCATGCATTCCTTTCAAAGCAATGCTGCGCTATCCTTAAAATAAGTAGAAAACAGGCTCCTCTTTTGTGTTTCACTCTATTTGAGATAGTCTGAATTTTCTGCCTGTAAAGGGGTATTTAAAATTTTATCTGATATTTTTCAATAAGATAAAGAAAAAGACCCGCCTGTTAAGTACAAGCGGGTCTTTTTTTTCAGGAGCTTATCAGCCTTGTGCGATCATATCGCGCAACTGTTTTGCCGCTACGGTCAACATGGCAAAATCAATACCCGGTGTGGATTTAATTTCCGCCAGCATTTGATCGGTTTGGTCCACAACAGTTTGATTGTCATCGATCCATTTCGTCAATCCGTTGAGCGCATCTTTGTCACCCGCAATATTATCAATCGCCATATTGGTCAAGGTTGACTGGTAATTGTACAAATCCTCGATCAACGCACCGACAGCTAATTTTTGCCAATGGTTTTTCAGGCCCAGTTGCTCACCCGTGGCGCGCATCCAACCCAAATCGAAGCGTGAACCGACTTCGAAATAAATTTTGGAAACGTCCACAACATCCATTTCGCGTTTTTGAGCAATGCCGACGATATCACAACCCGATACCATCACCACTTTGCCCGCAACGCTCTTGGCCAATTCTTCCGGGACACCATTGTCAATAAAGGTCTGAGCCTGATCCAGATGTGCTTTCAAAATATTCTTCGGCAGCACCTCTTCCAGCTTATCACCCAGTTTTTGCAAACCGCTTGAGAAAGACTCAACCGTTTTACCCAGATCCAACGGTTTTTCGCCATAGCGCAAGAACCACTTGGTGCCCCGGTCAATCAGTTTATTGACCTGTTGCAACATGCGGATTTGTTCTTTGGCATTGACTTTATTGTCCAACGCCTCGATATCCGCCCAAGTGTCACGCAATCCAAACGAATCGCGCGTGATCAAATAAGCCCGCGCGATATCATCCGGTGTTGCGTTGGTATTTTCCATCACTTGTGTCAGGAAGCTACCGCCCACACGGTTGATCAAAGAGTTGGTAATCCCGGTCGCAATAATTTCACGACGCAGCATGTGGTTTTTGATCTGATCCTCAAACATGTCCCCCAACTGTGTCGGGAAATAACGGATCAAATCTTCTTCCAGACGCGGATCGTCAGGCAAATCGGACTCGAGCAATTTGTCATAGAGCCAGATTTTCGCATAAGGCATCAGGACCGAGACTTCCGGTCGGGTCAGCCCTTTTTGCGCCGCTTGACGTTCTGCCAAAACTTCTTCATTGGGCAGAACTTCAACATCACGGTCCAAACGGCCTTGGCGTTCCAGATATTTCATCAAGCGCGCCTGTTGATCCAGCAAATCCAAAGCCCGATCCTGAACGATCGTAATCGCCTGACTTTGCAGGTAATTGTCACGCAAGACCAAATCGGAAACTTCATCGGTCATTTGTTCCAGAATCTTGTTGCGCTGCTTCATGGTCATATCGCCATTTGCCACAATTTGATTGAGCAAAATTTTGATATTCACTTCGTGGTCAGAACAATCTACACCCGCGGAGTTATCAATCGCATCAGTATTGTTACGTCCGCCATGAAGGGCAAATTCAATCCGTCCACGTTGCGTACATCCAAGGTTCGCCCCTTCGCCGATGACTTTGCAATGAAGCTCCGTTGCATCCACGCGAATGGCATCGTTGCCCCGATCACCGGTATCGGCATCACTTTCGTGGCTTTCCTTGATGTAAGTGCCGATCCCGCCAAACCAAAGCAACTCGACCTGTGCTTTTAAAATGCTGCGGATCAAGTCATTCGGGGACAAGGATTTAACCGACCCCGCCAAACCTAAGGCCTTGCGAATTTCCGGTGTAATCTCAATCTTCTTGGCTGAACGCAGGAAAACACCACCGCCTTTAGAAATCAGGGAGGTATCATATTGATCCCAGCCCTTGACCTCATCAAACAGACGTTTGCGTTCCTCCCACGACTTTGCCGCATCCGGGGTCGGGTCGATGAAGATATGCAGATGGTTAAAGGCCGCAACCAATTGGATATGTTTGGATAACAACATGCCGTTACCGAACACGTCGCCGCCCATATCACCCACACCAGCCACGGTGAAATCTTCATTCTGGATATCTTTGCCCATTTCGCGGAAGTGACGTTTGACCGACTCCCACGCACCTTTGGCAGTGATCCCCATCTTCTTGTGGTCATAACCAACAGACCCGCCAGAAGCAAACGCATCGCCCAACCAATGCCCGTATTCTTCAGACACACCATTGGCAATATCGGAGAATGTCGCGGTCCCTTTGTCGGCAGCAACCACTAAATAAGGGTCGTCGTCATCATGGCGTACAACCTGTTTTGGCGGGACAACCTTGCCTGCCACATAGTTGTCGGTCAAATCCAGCAAGCCGCGAATGAAGGTCTTGTAACATTCAATCCCTTCTTTCAGGAAAGCCTCACGCCCGCCTTCGCTTGGCGGTTGTTTGACGACAAAGCCGCCTTTGGAACCTACCGGCACGATAACCGCATTCTTAACCTGCTGAGCTTTCACAAGCCCAAGAACTTCTGTGCGGAAATCTTCGCGACGGTCCGACCAGCGCAAACCACCACGGGCAACAGGTCCGCCGCGCAAATGCACCCCTTCAACCCGCGGGCTGTAAACAAAAATCTCACGCCACGGACGCGGCAGAGGTAAATCTTCAATTTCCCTAGAGTTCAGTTTAAAGGATACATAAGGCTTGTCTTTGCCATTTTCATCCATTTGGAAATAGTTGGTGCGTAACGTGCAATCAACCAGATTGAGGAAACGTCGCAAAATACGGTCTTCATCCGCATTCTGCACCGTATCCAGAATTTCCAGAATTTTCGTACGGATCGCATCGATCTTTTTAGGATCGTTTTTGATCTTCGGATCAAATTTCTCATAAAACAGATCAACCAACAAACGCGTTACTTCCGGGTTGGAAGCCAATGCACGCTGCATATAGGTCTGCGAGAACGGAATGTTGGCCTGACGCAAATATTTGCACATGGCACGCAACAACATCACCGGCCAGGGTTTGATCCCGGCTTCGATCACCAAACGGTTGAAACCGTCATTTTCCACTTGCGACGTCCAGACGTGACGGAACGCTTCCTGAAAACTTTCACGAATGGCCGACAGATCAACATCACCGCCACTGGCCGTGGTCAATCCGAAATCGTGGATCATGATCAATTCGCAATCACAATTCTGCGGATAGACCGGATAGGGATGTTCATCCAGTACACGCAAACCCATATGTTCCAGCATCGGCAAAACATGGGATAACGGAACCGCCCCATTGGGATGATAAAGTTTAAAACGGATAACATTACCTGCCGCCTCAATCGGACGATAAAGGCTCAACTGCAATTCACCCGTCTTCAATACATCATCCAGTTTGGCAATATCGTTTACTGCCAATGCGCCGTTGTGGGTTTCAATATAGCCCGCCGGGAAAGCATTGCGATAACGTCGATATTGTTCCAACCCTTTTTCTTCACCGTTTGACGTCACCAATTGATCGCGCAAATGATCGGACCAGCTGCGCGCAGCTTCAATCAATTGGTTTTCTACTTCATACAGATCAACGTCGGTCTTACCCGCATCCGGTGTCGAGATAATCACATGCAAACGGGCCAAGGGTGCATCGCCAATCTGGGTATAAAAAGCCTTCAATTCACCATTGAACGCCCGTTCCAGAATGGCCTGCATGTCTTGGCGCAATTCCGTCGTCATGCTGTCGCGTGGAATATGGATCAAACAGGATGCAAAACGTGAAAAGTCGTCCATACGCACAAACAACGCAACCCGTTGGCGTTCTTGCAGATTGAGGATGCCCATGCACATTTCATAAAGCGCATCTTCATTGATCTGGAAAAGTTCGTCACGCGGGAACGTGTCAATGATATGGGCAAAAGCCTTGCGGTTGTGACTGCCCGGTTTAAAACCGGCCCGATCCATAACACGCATGGATTTCATACGCACAACCGGAATGTCGTGGGGTGCCCGGCTATAAGCCGCCGACGTAAACAGGCCGACAAAGACACGCTGACCAATCACTTTGCCTTTTGCGCCATAACGTTTGACACAAATCACATCCATATAAACCGGGCGGTGAATAACCGACTTATGAGATGTTTTTACAATCATCAGCGGGGATGAATCTTCTGTAAATTTGCCCTTATCCGATGCCGGGCTGGTTGCCAGAATACTGATTTCATCCAAAATGTTTGACTTCGGATTGGACAGGATACCCAGCGCCCCATCCAGAACGGGAACAACCGTATCCCCCTTGATATCAAAATCACAGACACCCAGCAGCGTAAAGTGATCATCGTGGACCCATTGCATAAAGTCACAAACTTCTTTGGCTTCTTCCGGGTTCACATCGGGTAGTTTTTTAGACAGACCATCAATCGTATCGCGGGCGGCTTTGCGCATATCCTGCCAATCGCGCACAGCGGCATCACCTTCACTTAGGCAATGTTTTAAATTATCGCTTAATGTCTGCAGTTGGTCCTTATCTGACTGCCTATTCACAAAGAACAGCATATAGGATTCATACTGGCAGGTATCGCCCCACGACTTCGGTATTTTTTCGTCTTCAAACAATGTGCCGACAAGATAACCTTTATCGTCGCGGCACAAAGTAATGACGGGATGAATTGTCAGGTAGATTGTCATGTCGCTTTCCGTCAAGGCAGTGGTGACGGAATCGACAAGGAAAGGACGGTCCGGTGTGCAGATTTCCACGACCGTGTGGTCGCTCTGCCAACCGTGTTCTTCCAGATTGGGGTTATAGACACGCACCAGCGTCTCGCCATTTTTACGTTTGGCGGCAAAACGCCAAAACGCCAGTGCAGAGCCGTAAATCTCTTCTTCCTGGCGTCCGATTAAATCGTGTGGTGGTACTTTTGAAAAAAATTGTTGAACAAATTTTACCGCATCTGCGGCATCTTTTTTTGGTAGTCTGTCGTTAATCAGCTTGGCAACTTTATTTATGAGGTCTGCTTTCTGCTGTTCCGACTTGGAAAGCGTCTTATTCATTCCATTCATCCCTGTAGCCCATTTATTGGGTCGTTACACATATGGGGATTTTTCCCCATAAGTTAAGGCTAGGATAAAAATACCAATTTACAAGTAAATAGATGACTTCTGACTAAATTTTATGCAGTTTTTTTTGCATTCTACTTTGAATAGGGGCTTTGCAGGAGTATATTTACCTATAAAGGGATAGGCATACAGGGCAAAAAAAGATGCTGGAAACAGGACATGAAACGAATCCACAACACCACCTTCTTCATCGCCGTTTAGACGGGGACATTGTGGCTTCTTTAGACGATTGGCAGCGCCATGCCATCAACGATGCGTTGGAAACCGCGAAATGGTCCAATGAGCATCCTTTAAATCTTCGCCTGTCTGTTCCATTCTTCACGAAACGTTTTTATCTGACCATTGTCGGTGGCCCGGAACAACGCACACACGCCCGGTTAAAGGAAGAACGCCATACTCATCCGGTTCGGTCTGTTATTAATCTCTTATTCGCTGTGGGTGTGGTTGGGGGCGCCGCTATTCTTATGTTGCTTATACTGGCACTGTACAGTTCCATACTCGAATTTTAAGGCTTTCCCGAACAGCCAAAACGGACCAGCATTTCCACCATTTGTTCCGCACTAAAAGGTTTTGCCAGCGCATCATCAGCCCCTAACGTTTTTGCATAACGCAAGGGTTCAAACTCGCTATCGCCATACCCGCTCATGGCAATAATTTTGAGGTCGGGATGGTTTTGGCGGATATGACCGATTGTCTCGAACCCATCGCATTCGGGCATAAAAATATCTAGTAAAACGACATCGACGTTTTCATCATCAAGAATTTTACTGGCCTGAATGCCATTTTCTGCAACCCGAACATGATATCCGTGACCACCCAAAACTTCGGACATCGCAAACCGGATTTGTTCATCATCATCGACCAACAAGATTTTCGTCATTGAAAAATTCAGTCTCCAGATAGAATGGTTGATCCACCATTAAAATCTAATGTAGCATTCTATACCATTTAAATTGAAGGAGATGAATAATTATTTTAGCAATAGTTGCGGATCCAATGCCGTCCCCTTCAGACTGACCCCCCAATGCAAATGGGGCCCGGTTGCCCGCCCTGTCATCCCGACTTTCCCAACCGGATCGCCTTTTTTTACCAACTGGCCTTCTTTCACCAAAATGTCATCCATATGAATATAAATGGATTGCAGGCCATGCCCATGATCGATCATCACACATTTGCCCATCAGATACATGTCAGGATGCACCAATGAAATCACACCATCGGCATCGGCCTTAATTAGGGTACCTTTGGGTGCCGCAATATCCACCCCCTTGTGTGGACTGCGCGGTTTACCGTTTAAAATCCGCTGGGATCCAAACACGCCAGAGATACGCCCCTCAACCGGCTGCATAAAGCCAGAGGCAAACCATGTTTCAGGTGTAAAGGTCTGACGCGTCCGTCCAACAGCCGCATTATCGGCACGAATGCGTTTAACGGCTTCGGGGTTGGGGGTCACTTTCTTTTTCGGCAAACCGTCAATACGTTGTATTTTAAAATTCTGTTTGGCAATTTTAAGCGTTTTGCTGACTTGCTGACCATCGGGATATGTAATCATCAAATGGCTTTGTGCCCCATGATCCCGGCCAAATCCCAACAGAAACAAACCCTCCTTGGAAACCGCAATATTTGTAGCATCCAGACTGACAAGACTGCCCGGTGTCACGGTTCCAAAAACCAATCCCCCTTGTTTAAATGCCCCGTTCAAGGAATAGGTTGCAGCTTGCGCACCCACCGCCAGAAAAACACTGAAACTCAACAGAAGGACACATAGTCGGATACGAGACATCAAAGGCATTAAAACAGGCTTCCTTGTTTCGATGGCGTTTTTGGGCGTTGGGGTTTTGGCTTGGGTTTAGGTTTGGTCGCAACCGGCGGGGCGGATGGGGACGGGGTTTCACCGTCATGGGCCACCACCACATCAACATGTTCGTTTCCACCAAATTGAATGGCAAGACCTTGTCCGCCTTCCAATCCTTTGGCAGAGGTCACGGCATTACCTGCCGTATCGGTGACAAGGGCAAAACCACGATCCAGAACGCTTTTATAGGAATAACTCTCCAACAACGCAGATAGGCTGGCAAGTTTCTGTTGCGCACGATCAATCCCGTCATCCACAGCCTTGCGGCGTACCAAAGCACTTGTGCGATCATATTGGCTGTGTTTTTTCTGTAAAAAAGATTGATATCCCGACATCAACGCCTGTGTACGCGCACTTAAGCGGTCTTGCGCATTTTGTAATTGCTGGTGCGGTTGCGGGATTTTAGAGGCCAATTGATCCACCCGCATGCCATAGCGCTGCAAGTAATTGTCCATCGAATTGGCAAGGCGTTCCACTCGATCATCCAGTCGTTGTGTCATATCATCCACAAGACGCTGTGGGTTGGGGATGGCCCGTCCTGCACTGACCACACGCAGGCGGCGATCTTCCAGATTTCGGGTAATCGCGCTTTCCAGACGAGCGGCATCGTCCATCACTTGTGCCAATAATTCCCGGCGGACCGGTACGGCAATCTCAGCCGCTGCTGTTGGCGTCGGTGCACGTTGATCGGAAGCATAATCAATCAGCGTTGTATCCGTTTCATGCCCGACGGCCGAGATAAGCGGAATGTCGCTTTCTGCCGCTGCACGCACAACAATTTCTTCGTTAAAGGACCAAAGGTCTTCTAATGATCCACCGCCACGCGCAACGATTAACAGGTCCGGTCGGGGGATACCGTTTGATCCATCCAACGCGTTAAATCCACGAATAGCCTTTGCAATCTGATCGGCTGCCCCCTTCCCCTGAACCAAACAAGGCCATAACAAAACATGACGGGGGAAACGATCATTTAATCGATGCATGATATCGCGAATAACGGCCCCGGTCGGCGACGTCACAATCCCGATGGTTTTGGGCAAAAACGGCAATTTCTTTTTGCGTTCCGGGGCGAATAATCCTTCTGCCGCCAGTTTGCGTTTTAAATCTTCCAACAGTTTCAGCAAAGCGCCTTCGCCTGCCAATTCCATCGATTCGATCACCATTTGGTATTTGGAACGCCCCGGATAGGTGGTCAGGCGCCCTTTACAAACCACTTCCATCCCGTCTTGCGGGCGCAAATCCAGTTTGGCCGCCACACCTTTCCAGCACACCGCATCCATCACTGCGTTTTCATCCTTGAGCGCCAGATAAAGATGACCGGAGGCCGCGCGTTTAAATCCACTGATTTCACCGCGTACACGCACCAGCGAAAAGGCATCTTCCACCGTCCGCTTTAAAGCGCCGGAGAGTTCAGAGACACTAAAAACCGGCTGGTTATGTTCAGCGGGTGTGTCAAAAGCATCTGCAAAAGGGTTGTCAGTCATGGGGGGTAATATGGTACAAGACGATCAACTTGTGAACAGCAAATCCATATTGAAGGTGGGAAGTCGC
This sequence comes from Terasakiella sp., assembly GCF_048267425.1. Lineage (GTDB taxonomy): Bacteria > Pseudomonadota > Alphaproteobacteria > Rhodospirillales > Terasakiellaceae > Terasakiella. Next base: position 605,768 of record NZ_JBLWXN010000001.1, on the reverse strand, counting down.
TATGAAAGTACTCGTCGTTGGTTCCGGTGGTCGTGAACATGCTTTGTGTTGGGCCATTGCCAAGTCCTCGAAACTGTCCAAACTCTTTTGTGCACCGGGCAATGCGGGTATTGCAGACGTTGCCGAATGTGTCGCCATTGGCGGGGAAGATATCGACGCGCTGGTCACGTTTGCCAAGGATAATGCAATTGACCTTGTCGTTGTCGGTCCCGAGGCGCCCTTGGTTCTCGGCCTTGTTGATAAACTGGAAGAAGCCGGCATTCGTGCCTTTGGCCCCAGTGCTGCTGCTTCCGTGCTGGAAGGCTCCAAGGGATTCATGAAAGACATGTGCGCCAAAGCCGGTGTCCCCACCGCCGCATATGGCCGTTTTACAGAGGCAGAAGCGGCAAAATCCTTCATCCGTGAAAACGGTGCCCCGATTGTTGTAAAAACCGACGGACTGGCCGCCGGAAAAGGTGTGATTATTTGCCAAACGGTTGACGAGGCTGAAAAAGCCGTTGATGACATGATGGGCGATAAGATTTTTGGCGATGCCGGTAACGAAATCGTCGTCGAAGATTTTCTAGAAGGCGAAGAATGCAGTTTCTTTGCCTTGATTGACGGCGAGCGCGCGTTGCCTTTAGCCGCGGCACAGGATCACAAGGCCGCTTATGACGGGGATAAGGGACCCAATACAGGCGGTATGGGCGCCTATTCCCCAACCCCGATTGCGACACCTGAAATTTGCGATAAAATCATGGAAACCGCCATTACGCCCCTGATCAAAACAATGGCAAAAGAAGGCTGCCCTTATAAAGGCGTCCTGTTCTGCGGTTTGATGGTTAAAGACGGCGTACCGACGGTTCTGGAATATAATATCCGGTTCGGGGACCCGGAATGTCAGGTCCTTATGATGCGTTGGAAGTCAGATGTGTTAGAAGCTTTGGATGCCGCCGCCCAAGGCAAGCTGGATGATATTCAACTCGACTGGCATGATGAAACCGCAATGGTCGTTGTTATGGCAGCGCAAGGCTATCCAGGGGCTTATGAAAAAGGTACCGAGATCAAAAACATTGATCAGGCCAACACAATCGAAAATGCCTTTGTCTTTCATGCTGGTACCAAAGCCGATGATGGCAAAATACTGGCAACTGGCGGACGTGTATTGGGGGTAACAGGGCGCGGTCAAACCGTCCGTGAGGCGCAGGCAACAACCTATAAAGCCGTTGATGCGATTGATTGGGAAAAAGGCTTTTGCCGCCGCGATATCGGCTGGCGCGCGGTTGCACGCGAAGACCAAAAATAAATCCGCATCCCAAAAGGGTCATTTATTTAACCTTAATCATCGCCGCCCTAACTTGGCGGTTGATTTATGCTGCTTTTTTTCTTAAATTGCGCGGAAAATAAGTAATGGTTGTCTTTCATGCTTGAATACTACTCCTTTAGGCGTAGTTTTCATCATAAAGGATGAACATTTAACATAAAAACGACGAGTTGCCGATGAAACGCGTACCGCTTTTTAAAAGCGCATGCCTGCTTGTTCTATTGTTCTGCACTGCGATGCACGTAAAAACTGCATTTTCGGCGGACCCTGTCTTCGCGCGCGAAGAAGAACCGATTTTACCTGTTCCGCTAAAACATGATGTTTCCCTCAGAAAAGCTGCACTTGGCAAACGCTTGTTTCACGAAACTCTTTTATCAGGTGATAATTCATTAAGCTGTGCCAGTTGCCACGACGTTACACGTTCCGGGGCCGAGGCAAGCAGCTCTTCAACTGGAATAGAAGGGCAAAAGGGCGTTATGAACGCCCCCACCGTCATCAACAGTCGCTTTAATTTTGCGCAATTTTGGGATGGACGCGCCACCAATCTTCGTGAACAGGCCAAAGGCCCCATCACCAATCCCATTGAAATGGGTGCAACCTGGAAAGACGTTATCGCCAAGCTGCGCCGCCAGCCGGATTATGTCCGTGCGTTCAAGGAAGTTTATAGAGAAGGCATTACCGAAAACACCATTGCCGATGCGATTCAAACTTATGAATACACACTGGTAAGCGCCAATTCCCCCTTTGATCAATATCTGCGAGGTGATGACAATGCCATTTCAGAACAGGAAAAACACGGCTACAAACTGTTTAAGGAATATGGCTGCATTACCTGCCATCAAGGGGTCAATGTGGGTGGCAATATGTTTCAACGCATAGGAGCTTTTCTTCCTTATTTTAATGAGGAAAACACCGCTCAACCCAAAGACCTTGGCCGTTACAATGTGACGAAAGACACGCGTGATTTATATGTCTTCAAGGTCCCCGGCCTGCGCATGGTTACCCATACTGCCCCCTACTTCCATGACGGCAGTGTTGCCACATTGGGCGAGGCTATTGACATTATGGCGCGCTATCAACTTGGTTACACCATCTCAAAATCAGATAATCAGGATATTCAGGCGTTTCTAGGCTCGCTGAGCGGACCTTTCCCCCATGAGGAAACACGATGAAACGTTCCAATACCATTGGACTATTATTTGTTGTTCTCGGAATTGTCATCGGTACAATTTTCCAGTTTTTCAAATCCGATGCCGATGAAATTGCACATTTATCCCAAACCATGCAACAGGCCTTGCAGGTTAAACAACTGGATACCCAGTTAAACGAACATGCCTTGAAAGCCGCCAGTTTTCGGCTTGTACATTTCGACCATATCGTACAAACAGTCCGCCAGTTGTCCGAAGTACGCCTGTCTTTGCAACAATCTGTCCAACAGTTACCATCACAATTAACCCAACGATTCACTAAGTTGGAAGCGGTGATTGATCAACGCATTGATCAGCTTGAACGTCTGAAAGCCAAGGTTGCCCTCGCCCGCAATTCAAGCAATTTCCTGCTAAAATATCTGAGCATGAACGTCGATAAACAATCCAGCGAAATCGCGCTCAAGTCCCTGCAAGCCATGACGGAATTGCAGGCTTTTCAGCTCTTTCCCAATCGCCAACGTCTTAAGGCAACACAAGACATATTGCATGAACTGAACGACACGCTTGATCGTGAACATGTCTTTCAAATTGTCGTCCATCATCTGCAACGCAGCTTTGAACTCACACAGGATATTTCGGCTTTACTGAATAACGTGCTGGCGAACGAGAGTAATGAGGTAATCGATGAATTTATCTCTCATCTGTATGCCGTTCAAACCCAGCGTCAAAATCTGTCCAATGGATATCGTTATATCCTGTTTGGTGTGGCTGTTCTTATTTTCATTGCGCTGGCCTATATGATTGTCCGCTGGACAAAAGAACGTCACCGCGCCCAGGAGGCCGCCCAATTATTTGAAGATGCGGTCGACAGCATGTCCGAAGGATTTGCCTTTTTTGGCCCAAACCAAAAACTTGTTTTCTGGAACTCAACCTTTGCCCGGTTGCACGACCCCTTGGAAAATCGACTTTATAAAGGCATGAGCTGGCAGGAATTTGAAGACACCCAAAAAGAAGTCGGTTTCCTGTTGCAAAGCGAGTTACAAAAAGATGGCAGCACATTAGACCTGACCTTAGATGGAAACTGGATGTTGAGCGCCAACACCCATATGCATCAAGGCGGTTATGCCGTTGTCCGTGTTGATTTAACTGAACAGAAACGTGCGCAGGATCAATTACAATTGGCGGCAACCGTTTTCCAAACCGCCAGCGAAGCCATGATGGTCACCGACAAAGACGATATCATTCAAATGGTAAACCCGGCCTTTAGCAAAATCACCGGCTACCTGGAACGTGAAGTCCTCGGTCAATCACCGACCCTTCTCAGCTCTGGTCATCACAATGCGGCCTATTACAAGAAAATGTATCTCGACCTGCTAAATACCGGAACGTGGCAGGGCGAAATTTGGAACCGGCGCAAAAGCGGTGAGATTTATCCAGAATGGCTGTCCATTTCGACAATCTATGATGACGATGGCGAGGTTTTGCAACGCGTTTCCCTCTTTACCGACATCACCAGTCGAAAAAAGTCGGAAGAACGCATTCATTATCAGGCCAATTACGACTCCCTGACCGATTTACCCAATCGCAATCTGTTCAAAGAACGCCTGAACCATGCCATCAATATGGCCCGACGCAGTAAAGACCGCGTGGCCCTGCTTTTCCTTGATCTGGATAATTTCAAACATATCAACGATACGCTTGGACACCTGCTGGGGGATGAATTATTACGTCAGGTGGCAGAACGATTGCGTTCTCTTTTCCGTGAAAGCGACACCATTGCACGTCTAAGCGGAGATGAATTCGTTATTATCATTAACGAAGCCAACTATGACCCCGATCTGCAACACCTCTTGGCCCGGTTGCTGGAATGCGTCAGTCTGCCCTATGTTTTGGATGGCAATACCGCTTATACTTCTGCCTCTGTTGGCGCGACTTTCTTTCCCGACGATGCCCAAAGCAGTGAAAACCTGCTCAAAAATGCCGATGCTGCCATGTTCAAGGCTAAAGAGATGGGGCGTAATACCTATTCATTCTTTACACCGGAAATGAACAGTCGCGCACAAGAACGTCACACATTGGAAGTGGCCCTTCACAAAGCACTGGATAAAAAGCACTTCCTGTTACATTACCAACCGATTGTCGATCCCCATACCCAGACCGTTGTGTCAACCGAAGCATTGGTGCGATGGAATGACCCGGAAAAAGGATTGATCACGCCAGAAAAATTTATCCCGGCCGCCGAAGATACCGGCCTGATCGTCCCGATGGGGGAGTGGATTTTACGTCAAGCCTGTGCAGATGCCGCCCACTGGCAACAGGAAGAAGGCTTAAATATCGGGGTCAGTGTCAACTTGTCTTCCCGTCAGTTTATGCGCAGCGATATCTATGGGTTGGTAAAAGATGTTTTAAAAGAAAGCCAACTTCCCGCCAATAAATTGACACTGGAAATTACCGAAAGTCTGCTGGTTGAAGACGAGAACGAGATTTTAAAAACTTTGCGCAAACTGCGTGACCTCGGCGTTCTTCTCTCCATTGACGATTTTGGAACGGGATATTCGTCTCTCAGTTATCTCAAACGTTTCCCGATCACGACCTTAAAAATCGATCGCTCTTTTATCTGCGATATCCTCAGCGACAGCGAAGATGCCGCCTTGACCCAAGCCATACTCTCGATGGCAAAAAGCATGAACCTGAAAGTCGTGGCTGAAGGTGTGGAAAATGCCGGGCAGGCCGAATATCTGAAAGAACGCCAATGCGATCTCATACAGGGCTTCTATTACAGCAAGCCCCTTGCGCTGGAAGACCTTCTGCTGTCTTTCAAACAGAAAAAATTATCAGCCTGAACCCGGTTTGACCCGGATTTGATCCGGGTTTTGCTTTATTCATCGGTTATTTTTTGCTGTAAACGGTAGGGGTGTGGCGGATAAACGCCGAGAATTTTAACCGTTTGGGTGAAGAATTCGAGTTCTTCCAAGGCAAGGCGCAGATTACGGTTATCAGGATGGCCTTCGCAATCGGCATAGAATTGAGCCGCAACAAAACTGCCATCAACAATATAGCTTTCCAGCTTGGTAATATTCACGCCGTTGGTGGCAAATCCGCCCAGGGCCTTGAACAGGGCAGCAGGGACGTTGCGAACCCGAAAGACAAAAGAAGTAACGGACATGCCGGCCTTTGGATGCGGGACAATTGCGTCCTTGGACATCACGACAAAACGGGTGGTGTTATGTTCAGCATCTTCAATATCAGCCGCCAGCGATGTCAGTCCGTAAATCTCACCGGCCAGTTCCGAGGCAATAACCGCGCGGGTGGTGTCGCCGGTTTTTGCAATTTCTTTGGCAGACCCGGCGGTATCGACGGCGACGATGGGGGTGATCTTATGTTCCTTTAAGAAATCACGACATTGATTCAACGCATGCACATGGCTGTAAACTTCGGTGACGTCTTCCAGTTTTGTACCGGGAACAGCCAGCAGGTGATGGTTGATGCGTTGATAATGTTCGCCAATGATATGCAAGCCGGATTCCGGTAACAGGTGATGAATGTCTGCAACCCGTCCAGCAACCGAATTTTCAATCGGGATCATGGCGAGCCCGGCTTTACCGTCACGTACCGCGCTAAAGGCATCTTCAAATGTCCGACACGGCATTGTTGTCATTTCGGGGCGTGACATGCGGCATGCCAAATCCGAATAAGCACCATGTTCGCCCTGAAAGGCGATAATTTTGGCCGGATCAACCGGGCGGGACAAATCAGACATTTGTTTTTCTCTACCTATTTCTTATTTAAGCGCATCACGTGCGCGTTCTAAATCCTCGGGAGTATCAACGCCCAAGGGGACGGTGTCAACGAGGGCGACATCAATGCGCATCCCATTTTCAAGCGCACGCAGCTGTTCCAGTTTTTCGCGTTGTTCCAGCACACCGGGGGCGAGATGGACAAAACGGTGCAAAGCGTTCCGGCGGAAAGCATAAAGACCAATATGGTGATAAAGTGGTCCATTGCCGTAAGGGGCGGTGGCACGGGTGAAATAAAGGCCATGTCCAACGTTTGCGCCGTCTTCAAACCCGACCACGGCTTTGACAACATTCGGATTGGTCTTTTCCGATTCTTCACTGATTTCTACGGCAAGCGTGGAAATATCGACAATCTCTTTACCCAATGGGGCGAAAACTTTGCGCACAATTTCGGGGTCCAGTGTCGGTAAATCACCTTGGACATTGACGATCGCGTCATATTTCTCGTCCGGGTCAATGGCTTGAACGGCTTCGTATACCCGGTCAGACCCGCTGGGATGGTCCGGGCGGGTTAAAACCGCGTGGCCCCCGGCTGCAATGACAGCATCGGCAATTTCTTTTTCCGCACAGGCGACAAAAACGGGGCCGATTTTGGCCTCCATTGCGCGGCGCCAAACATGGACAATCATGGGGTCGCCATGAATATCGGCCAACGGTTTGCCCGGCAGGCGTTCCGATGCCATACGCGCGGGGATGATCACGACAGGATTTTTGGGTAAAGACATGGGTTTACACTCATATGATTGGCTTCTTCTTGTTGTTTTAAACCATTTCGCGAAAAGAAGCCAAGTGTAGAATGAAAGACAGCCCTCTTGATTCTGAAAATCTTTTCCTTTATTCTTGAATGATCATTCATTTAATGGATATCAGATTATGGCTCGCCCACGTTCCTTTGATAAAGAAACCGTTCTTACTCAGGTTATGACCTTGTTTTGGGAAAAAGGTTACGGGGCAACGTCGATGATGGATATCCAGAACGCAACAGGCTTGAAACCGGGCTCGCTTTACGACTGTTTTGGGGATAAGCACCAATTGTTCCTGGATGCGATTGAGTATTATCGCAACACGGTCGTGCGGGAACGTCTGGACAAGCTGGCTTCCCCCGGTCCAGCACGACCCAGACTCGAAGAATTTTTCAATGACTTAATCGAATTTTCATTAGGAGAAGGACGAAAACTCGGCTGCCTCATGTCCAACAGTGCGGTGGAAATGTCACAAGTCGACCCACAAATCAAAGGGTTGGTGCAGGATAATCTGGTAGAAATTGCCCAAGCCTTTTGTGATGTGGTGCAGGACGGTCAAACCAGCGGTGAATTTAAAACGAATGAGGCTCCGGAAGATATTGCTCGTTTTCTGGTCAGCACGGTGCAGGGCTTGCGTGTTCTGGCAAAAAGTTCCACCAGCAAGGAAACCCTGACCACAACGACCCGTTTGGCCTTGAAAATTTTAGATTAAGTCGCTGTTCACAAGGATGTGAATTTACAAATTATTTTTTTGACTTATTTTTGAACAATCATTCAATAAAGGAGTTTGAACATGATCACCCCCCGTAAAGAAGTTCCCGACTTTGCTGTTACCTTGATGGATGGATCCACATGGCGCTTGTCTGAACGGTCCCCCGAAAATTTTACCATGATTGTTGTTTATCGTGGTTATCATTGCCCCTTATGCAAAATGTATCTGGGCAAACTGACAAAACTCGTGGACGGTTTGAAGGAACGCGGCATTGATCTGTTGGTGACCAGTTCGGACACACAAGAGCGCGCGCAAATGGCTGTTGAAGAATGGGATATTGCCAATCTTCCCATGAGCTACGGCCTATCCATCGAAGAGGCCCGTAAATTGGGCCTGTTTGTGTCCAACGGGATCGGTGTAACTTCCACAGGTGTTCAGGAACCTGAAATTTTTGCAGAACCGGGCTTGCTGATGGTTCGCCCGGATCAAACACTTTATTTCGCTGACATCCAAACCATGCCGTTTTTACGCCCGGACTTGTCTGGCCTGTTGGCAAATCTGGACTTCATCCTTGCAAAAGGCTATCCGGCACGCGGCGAAGCTTAACGGAGAAACTGCGCCATCTTTTTTTAAGGTGGCGCTTCACCTCTTTCACAGCCTCTACATGTTAGCATCCTTGTGAAAACGAAGGATGGCAAACCATCCCCTTTTTATTTATGGTCACATGATGAATATTGCCGTTGCAAGGAGCGCAAGTGTCTAAAATTATTCTCAAGGGGTTTATCGTTGTATCTGACGAAGATTTACAAGCGGTAGAAGGAGAACTTCCCACACACACCAAGCTTACGCTTGATGAAGAAGGGTGCTTAACGTTCAAGGTCACGAAAAGCGATAGTAATCCCAACAGATTTGATGTTTATGAAGAATTTGTTGATAGAGATGCCTTTAATAAACATCAAAATAGGGTCAAGAGTTCGCATTGGGGAGACGTCACCATAAACGTTGAAAGACACTATGAGATCATTGAGTGACAACTGGATCCCGGCATCAAGCGCGGGATGACGGTTTTGTTTGCTGAACCTTTATACTCATTTTCTAATAGTTCTCTGCCCTGATTGGAAACAAGGGTTTATTGCTCTCGCGTTTGTTGGATTCCTTATTGTATTCACCGTATCTGTGATGGCGATTTTTAGTTTTTTCAAGCTTCACAAGTATTTGATTTATAGAAAAAACTACCAACGGTTTATGAATGGCTATAATCGAGTGCCGAAACAGACTTTCTAAGATCATTGCCTTGCGCTTAGGTAAAAGCTTGCGTATTCTCTTGGCATAATAAAGGTTTAGGAAACAGGTTGGGGCATCTGCAATATGGAAACGTACGGGGTTGAGACGGTCAAAAACCGCTTATTGTTTGATAACCCGTGGTGGGCATTGGATGATCAGGCGCCCCCCAAATTTAAACAACCCTCCAAACGCCTGTTTTTTGAACAATTTGCCCAAAAGGTTGAGCAAGGCGATATGGGGCGTGCGGTTGTTTTATCCGGTCCGCGCCGTGTTGGTAAAACCGTTATGGTCCGCCAGATGGTTGCGCGTTTGATCGAAGGTGGTGCCTCGCCCCGACATGTCTTATTGGCTTCACTGAGTACCCCGACCTATTGGGATGTTGGCTTTTATAAAATTATTGAGCTGTTCCTAGAACGCAACGCTGAAACAGCAGAAGGCAAGACGCTTTATGCTTTTTTGGATGATATGCAATATGTTGCGGATTGGGAAACCGATCTGAAAAAAGTCGCAAAAGATTTTCCACAAGTTCGGATCGTGGCAGCATTGTCGGCGGGTGTTCCGTTGGCAGAAGAAATTGAAGCAAAAGATCCCGGTTACGACGTAGCGGTTTTACCACCGGTCAGTTTTGCAGAATTTTTGCGCTTTCGCGGGCGTGAACAAGAATTGTTTGGCGGTGACCCTGCACAGCACAGGTTGGCTTTTAACCAGTCAAACCTGCCTGCGCTCAATCGTGAGTTAAACTATTACATTAACTACGGTGGTTTTCCTGAGAGTATTCTTGGGAAAATGCAGGGTGCGCCTTCACCGCTTTTTGTACGCGACGGCATGATTGAACGCTTGCTGCATAAAGATACGGCCTCCTTTTTTGGCATTAACGATCTAAAGGGCCTGTCCCATCTTTTTACCTTGCTCGCCTATAATACGGCACTTGAAGTGAGTATTGAAGAACTGGCGCGTGAAACCAAAATTGCCAAAAATACCTTGCGCAAATATCTCGATTTTCTGGAATCTGCTTGGTTGATCCGACGTTTGCATCGGGTGGATAAAAATGCCAAGCGGTTTCAGCGCGCGGTCTCTTTTAAGGTTTATATTACCTCGCCCAGTTGGTATGCCGCCCTTTTTGGCCCTGTTTTACCCAATGACGACATTTATGGACGTCTGGTGGAAACAGCGGTCTATACGCAATGGTTGGGGGCCAGCCAACGTATTTCGGCGCTGACTTACGCCAGTTGGCGCGGGGGCAAGATCGATCTGGTCGGTTTTCAGGATTTGGCGATGCAAAAACAGCGTGCCCCAGAACCCAATCTGGTGATCGAGATGGACTGGAAGCAAAAACTATCCGGTTTTGGTGAGGGACCGCAGACGGTCACAGAATTTGTACGTTTGAATTGTAATGGCGAAGAAGACACCTTGCTGCTGACGCACAATATGGTGCGCACGGGTTATCACCGCCATGTGCGTATTCAATCGGTTCCCGCCAGCCTTTATGCTTATGGTCTGGTCAATGAGCTGCCAGAATAAAGCACCTTTTTCAGATGCAAATTAAAGACCTGCGGCGCTGTTGAGTTTGCGAAGCAGTGTAATCAACTGAACGCTTTCTTCTTCGCTAAGACCACTGGTGGTAACTTTGTCGCTTTCTTTTGCCAGTTCTAACCCGCGTGCATAAACCTGTTGGCCTTCATCGCTGAGGACCAAGGCGTTGGAACGGCGATCCGTCGGGGAGGGTTTACGAATGACAAGACCGCGATTTTCCAGCCCGTCAATGACCGCAACCATTGTGGAACGTTCGACCCCTAAAGACCGGGCAACAGCGGATTGTGACATGCCTTCATTACTGGCGATCAAAGTGAGAACGCCAAATTGGCCGGGTGTGACCTGAATCTCGCCCATAGCCCCTGAAAAGTTGTTGAACGAAGAAACCTGTGCGCGGCGCAGGTGATAGGTCATCAACTCATTTAAAGGGCCAATATTTGTTTTTTGATTTTTCGTACCAAGATCAGACACCAAAAAACCTCTCGGATGGTTTTAGATTAAATGTTATGGATACAAACATATAACCCGTTTACCCGTCTGTCCAGCTTTGGAGTTTATAATGAGTTACGTTCTGCCGCTTTGGACCCCACCTGCGTTAAAAATTGCCGGAACTGTGGATGAATTCCCCATTCGTCGCGTTCATTGTGTTGCAAAAAATTATGGCGAACATATCCGGGAGATGGGCGGGGATCCCCAAAAAGTAAAACCCAAGTTTTTTTCAAAGTCCGCCCATGCGGTTGCAGCAGGCGTGGATGAGGTAACGATTGATTATCCGCGCGCGACAAATGACCTGCATCACGAAGTTGAACTGGTTGTTGCCTTGGGTGAAAATGCCGAGGTCTATGCCTATGGCATCGGAATTGATTTTACCAAACGTGATGTGCAGGCGGTGGCAAAAGAAACCGGTATGCCGTGGGATACCTCGAAAAACTTCACAGGGGCAGCAGCTGTTTCGCAACTGACATTGGCGGACCAATGCGGGGATGTAAGCCGGGGTGCCATTAGTTTGTCTGTGAATGGCGAAGTCCGCCAGCAAGGTGACTTGGGCCAAATGATTTATAATGTGCAAGAAATTATGGCGCATCTGGAAAGTTATGATGCCCTGTTGCCCGGTGATATCATCTTTACCGGAACACCGGCGGGTGTCGGGGCGGTAAAGGCAGGGGATGTTATGACCTGTAAAATCGAAGGTTTACCTGATTTCACAGTGAAGTTGGTATAAGAAATGAAGTTCCTGTTTGTTCTTCTTGCTGTTGGCTTATTGGCGGGGTGCATGACAACGCCAACACGCCATTGGCAGCATAAAACCATCCCGTCTGAACAATGGGGCAGTGATCAACGCCGTTGCCAACGTGCCGCGGAACGTTACCTTGGTCTGGATACAGACTATCACGCTGATCGCGGGCTCAGTGCCTATGATGAACGTATGCGCCAGTTTGAGGTTGGCAAAAAAATGACGCAACTGGTGGGCGATTGTATGCGCAAACGCGGTTATGTTCCTTTGGATTGAAGCGACGGTTTTTTGTTCAACAAGATCATACTGCTGGCTGCAATAAGAACCATTATGGCGGATACACCGAGGCAGGCTTCCAGCCCCGCCCATTGATAAACCAGACCGGACAGTAAGGTGCCGATCAGGCGACCAATTGCGTTTGCCATATAATAAAACCCAACGCTCAGAGAAACCTTGTCTGCATCACTGAAAGAAACAATCAGATAGGAATGCAAAGAAGAATTCACCGCAAAGGCAAGGGCGAAAATCAAAAGACCGCTGATGAGGATCCAGACAATATAATCGGGCAGAAAAAGACAGCCCAACGTCATGGAAACAGGTAAGATCAGCAGGATGAACCCCCAGAGCATTGCGGCTTGCGCTCCGCTTTGGGCATCTGTGGTTTGTTTGCTGAGACGTGGGACGAAGGCTTGAATGATGCCGTAGCCGACAATCCAGGCGGCCATGAAAAAACCAATCTGATTAAAATTCCATCCGAGTTTTTCCGCAAAAAACACCGGAATGGCAACCACAAACCACACATCACGCGAGGCGAACAAAAAGATACGGGCAAAAGACAGGATATTAATTTCACGGGATTTGGAAAAAAGGTCTTTACCCGTGATTTTTGATTTGGCTTTTCCAAGTTCCCCATGAATAAGGTTTAGGGCGATAAGAAGGATAAAACCCAATACACCCGCCATCACCCACAAGGCCAGTTGAAACCCCAATGTTTCCAGTAAAAGCCCACCGAGAAAAAAGCCAATCCCTTTTAAGGCATTTTTTGAACCCGTCAGCAAGGATACCCATTTAAACAGCAAACCTTCGTCAGACACCACCAGTTTGACCGCACTTTTGGAAGACATTTTGGTCAAATCCTTGGCAATCCCGCTCAGGGCTTGTGCGGCCATCACATAGGCAACAGACAAAGACATTGCCCAGTCTGCTTGTAATAACGACAGCATGATCAGAGCAAAAATCTGCACGCTTAGTCCGACAAACAAGGTCAGGCGCAGGCCAAAGCGCGCCCCGATCCATCCCCCGATAAAATTGGTGAGAATGCCCATTGCCTCGTACAGCAAGAATAAGAAGGCAAGGTCTAGCGGGGTATAGCCAAGATGGTGAAAGTGTAACAGGACCAGCATGCGCAACGCCCCGTCACTGAGGGTGAACCCCCAATAACTGGCGGTAACGCAAGCATAGTTTTTTACATCCGTCATGCCTGTTGTGCCATCATCTGTGCGATGTCGACCATGCGTTCGACGTATCCCCATTCATTATCGTACCAAAGATAGACTTTCAAATGGGTGCCATCGACAACCAGTGTCGAGGGACCATCAACAATGGTAGATCGGGGATCGTTGGTGAAATCACAGGACACCAGCGGACGGCTTTCGTATCCGAGAATGCCTTTCAGTTCCCCTTCTGCCGCTTCGGCAAACATGGCGTTGACCTCGTCTGCGCTGACCGTGCGTTTTAATTCAAAGACACAATCGGTCAACGAGGCATTCAGTAAGGGGACACGGACCGCGTGACCATCCAGTTTTCCCTTCAGGTCCGGGTAAATGACAGTGATAGCGGTTGCAGACCCAGTGGTTGTCGGGATCAGGGAGTTCAGCCCCGATCGTGCCCGGCGCAAATCTTTATGCGGGGCATCGACCATAATCTGTGTATTGGTGACATCGTGAATGGTGGTAATGGACCCACGTTCAATACCGATATTTTCATGGATGACCTTAATTGCCGGGGCAATACAGTTTGTGGTGCAGGAAGCTGCCGTGACGATATGGTGTTTTACCGGATCATAGAGATGATGATTGACCCCATAAACGATATTGAGGGCCCCGTCCGTTTTCACCGGGCAAGCGACCAGAACTTTTTTGATCCCCTGATCGAGAAAGGGTTGCAGCAATTCATCTGTGCGATATTTGCCGGAACATTCCAGTAAAAGGTCAATGCCCATTGCTGCCCAATCCATTTTTTCCGGCGTGGTGCTTTCAGAAAAAGACAGAGATTTGCCATCAATGATGATGTTGTCCGTATTATGGGAGATATCGTTGCCCCATGTACCGTGAACGGTGTCAAATTGCAGCAGGTGGGCGGCACATTCCACACCGCCTTTGGGTTCGTTGATATGGACGAATTCCAGATCGGGATTGTTCCATCCGGCGCGTAGAACCAAACGGCCCATACGCCCAAAACCATTGATTGCGACACGCAGGGTCATTTTGTTTATTCCTTTGTTGATCGACAGAGTTCGGGCTGCCCGTTGCAACATTCGTCCGACAGAAAGTCGATCAGGGCAGTCATCGTTTTAAAGTTTGCAACGTAGATAAGGGAGCGCGACTGGCGCGTACGTTCAATCAGGCCGGCATTACGCATCTGGTTCAGGTGATGGGACAAGGTGGAGGCGGTGATTTCGCACGCACCGGCGATATTGCCAGCACTTGCCCCGTCCGGTCCTTGTCGAACCAGATAGCGAAAAATTCTCAGACGTGCCTCGTAAGACAGCGCGCCGAGCATCTCGGTTGCATTATTAATTTCCATATTTCGACAATAATCGAATTAACAAGGAAATCAAATGACATTTTTATGAATGTTTGACGCATGGAAGATGGAGCGTCACACTGCTTTACACAGCCTAGGTTTTGAAAGAACGAGACATGACAATTCGTATTTATTTGGCAGGCCCCGGTGTTTTCTATCCCGATCCGATTGCGCATAGCGAAGAATTAAAAGTGATTTGTGAGCAATATGGTTTGGAAGGTGTTTTTCCTATGGACGCAGGGCTGGATATTTCAAAATTAGGCAAACATCAGGCTGCGCGTGCTATCTACGAGGCCAATATCAAACTGATTGACAGTTGCGCTGGTGTTATGGCGGATATGCAGGCTTTTCGGGGGCCGGGCATGGATGGGGGAACCGCTTTTGAAATGGGATATGCCGTGGCAAAAGGCCTGCCTGTTGTGGGATATAATACACAATCAACATATCTGGCACGTACACGCGACTTTTATAGCGGTCTTGAGAAACGAGCCGGGGATGAAGTGGACTCGAATGGTCTGATGGTTGAAGATTTTGATTTGGTGGATAATCTGATGATGGCTTGTGGGGCGCAATCAATCGTCAGTGATGCGCAAAGCGCCGCCGATCTTCTTAGCCGTTTGTGCGCGGTGGATTGATAAAGGCCATATAAAAACCAAGCATCAGAGCGATCACATTGAGACTGAGCAACGGGCTGTAAAACATCAACGGGTGAGGGGGGCCAATCCCCATATGGGCGCTCAGGATGGTTTGGCACTGAACGGCGAAGGCACTAATAAAGGCCAAGGCAAAAGCGCCGTTGAACGGTTTTCCTCTGATCCACGACCATAGACCGATGAGGCTGGTCACTAAGCTGATGACCCAAAAAGGATAAGACAGCATATTGTCCGATGTCCATATACGACGATAATGGGTCAGTGTAATTTCTAAGAATGCCAGCGGGTCCTGAACAATGCGCGACGATGCGATATCCATGCGAATATCATCAACGGACTTATCAAGCATAAAACCGGCTTGGGTCAGCGCATTGATAGAAAAATTCTCACTTAAATAGTGTTGTTGAGAAAGCAACAGGTTACTGCGTGTTTTAAAATCATCTTCCTGCCAAATCTCATTACGGATGCCTTGAAGGTCTTGTTCTATTCTTTCCCATAAGGTCGTACGCGGGTCTTTTGAAGCATAAGGCGATTGCTGATTGCTGTTCATCAAGGCGGCATTGGCAAAAACGCTGCCTGCTGCCGGCCTGTATTCCTGATCAGTGTGCAGGTTGTGATACGCACTGGCCTCAAACGATATCAAGGCGATAGAGGAAAGAGCGGGCACCAGAAACGCTTTAGCAAAAGAACAATGGTTTTTGCGTAAAAAAAGCACAGGCGCAATAATCAATAAAGGAAGGTAGGCGAGACCAAACGGGCACAGGGCAATGGCGACGCCAATGCTGAGACCAAAGCCAAATAATGCAAAAAAACCGTGTGAGGCAATGGCATGCAGCAAAAAGGCCAAAATCATCAGGCTTGTACTGATAAAAAGCGAGTCCGGCTGGATGACAAAATGTGCGTTCAGGATAAAGGGGTTCAACAAAAGGCACAGCGTGCATAACAAAGCAAAGAAATGATTGGTGCTGACGCGACAGATACCAAGCGCCAATATAAAGACAGCAAAGGCATAAGCCCAGACTTGTACATAGGCAATGTCCATATGTTCGGGCGTAATCAGGCCAATCAGTGCCAGAAAGATAGGATATCCCAGAGAATGAGACGGAGAAAAATCAAAGAAGGCTTGCGATCCTTCAACCATAACCCCTTGGCTTAGCGGAAAGAATGTAAGAAGCAGGGCAATGGTGACAGGCAGGATCGTATGTCCGACGATGGCGCGTATCGTAAGCTGTGATCTGAACATCCTATAACGTTTCCTGCATGTGAAGCTGGAACACTTTGCCTAAAAAAATATTGAAATGCAAGCGATTAGACGATTTTGTTAATGAAATCCTTCATCGCCTGCATAACAGGGGCAGCTGCCTGAAAGTGTGGAATATGTGCACAGTTTGGAACCATAAAAGGGGTCGCGGGCCCAGTTGAATTCTCAACTATAGATTGAACCTGTAACTGGCTGCCATATTCATCATCAATCCCCTGAATGACCAACAAAGGACAAGTGATATTGGCCAGCAGGTTTTCCATATTCCAATGGCGAAATTCGGGCGTGAGCCATGTATCATGCCAACCCCGAAAGGCTTTATCCGTATTGTCGCCGTGATAACGTGCCAGTTTGGTTTTGAGGTCGTCAGTTTTGAAATATATTTTTCCAGCCTCGACAATACCGTCAATCGTAATATCTTCGACAAAAACATGCGCGGCCTCTGTAATGGCAGCACATAGTTTATCGGCGTGGAAGGCTGCATAAATCAACGCAATGGATCCACCGTCACTGTGACCCACCAGCAGCGGATTTTGAATGCCGCCTTGCTCCAGAACGACAGGTAAAATGTCGCGGCCTTCGCGTTCCAGATAGTCAATAGGTCTGGGGACAAGGCCAAGGGGGGAAGACTGACCAAAGCCGATCCGTTCATAGACAAAACCGTTTAGTCCGGTTTCTTGACAGAGTTTTTCGGGAAAATCCTTCCACATTTCAAGGCAACCAAGACCTTCATGTAAAAATACAAGCGTGGGTTTGTCATTGTCTTCGTGCAAAATGATATGTTTGGCCCGCATACGCTGGGTTTGGAATTCAATATCCTGAAAGCTTATGTTCACGGTAGTCCCTGTTAATATAGATTTGATTTATTCGTTACTATATTAACTGTTCGATAGTCGAACAATGTTTTTTTAATTAATGAGCCGTATTTAAAAGATGATCAATGGTATGCAGTAATTTTTTAGGTTCGAATGGTTTGGATAAAGTAGCCGAAGCCCCCAGTGTTTGTGCAAATTCAAGTGGTTCAAAGCGACTGGAGGTGACACCACTCATGGCAATAATCGGAAGGCTGTCTTTTAAGGTCAGAATAAATTGGTAGCCATCTCGTTTGGGCATAAAGATATCGACAAGGGCGACGTGTACACGATTTGCATTTATCTGTTCAAAAGCTTCATCCCCGTCATGGGCGCATAAGGTATCAAAACCGTGGCTTTCAAGATAAAGCTGGGTACTTTCCAATATCATGGGATCGTCGTCTACGATCAGGATTGTGGTCATCGTCGCACCTCTGGGGATTGCATCCTTCTTTAAGTTGGTTGCATTTTGGATTGTTCAATCTTAAGCCGCATCCTTCAAATGGGTTAGAAGGATTCAAAAGTGAGAAGGTTAGATTTGTGCTAAATTACCCTAAATAGCGTAATCCTGATTACCATCATTGAACAAATCCGGCTCATTGGCGGGAAGAGTAAAAAAGAAGGTTGCGCCCTCGCCCAGCGTGGCTTGTGCCCAGATATCCCCGCCATGACGATGAATAATGCGCTGAACGGTGGCCAAGCCAACGCCAGTACCTTCGAACTCTTTGCTGGTATGCAGGCGATGGAACGGGGAAAAGAGTTTTTCCGCATAGGCCATGTCAAAGCCGGCCCCGTTGTCGGAGATAAAATAAACAATATCGCCATCTTGTTTTAATCTGCCGAAACTAATTTCACTCAGGTCTTCGTTTGAGGTATATTTCCACGCGTTCGAGATCAAGTTTTCCAACGCGAGACGGAGAAATCTTTTATCCCCCTGTGCGTGGATATTGGGTTCAATATGAAGTTCCACATCGCGCTGTGGGGTGGCATGCAGCAGATCTTCAAAGATTTCTTGCGCCAGTTTGGACAGATTGACATCATTGCGGTGCAATTCACCACGGGTGCTGCGCGACAGCTTGAGAAGATCGTTGATCAATTGATCCATACGTTCAGTCCCTTTGCTCACCCGGTCCAAATAATGGCGGGCCTGATCATCCAGTTGATCGCCATATTCATCCTGCAAGATATCGCTAAAGCCGGAAATGGTCCGTAACGGGGCGCGCAGGTCATGGGAAACGGAATAAGTGAAGGCTTCCATTTCCTTATTGGCCGCTTCCAGTTCGCTGGTGCGCTGGCGTACCCGTTCTTCCAAGCGTTGATTGAGTAAGGCGATCATCTGTTGTTTTTTCTTCAATTGGCTTTCGGCGTAATAGCGTTGAAGAAGTGTTTCTTGAAATTCCTCCAGAACGGTATTGAGTTTGGTGATGAGCAGACCGATTTCATCCTCACGATGGCCCTTGGGAATGGTAAGCTTTGTCCGCCCGGGGTTTTGAGGGTCAATGCCTGACATGCCGTTTAAGGCCATCATCACAGGCCTACCCAGCGTAAAGTAAAATAAAAATCCGAAAACGATCGCCAAAATGGTGTTTCGTAAAATACCAAGCAAGACAACAAAACCGGCGCGCTGAATGAAATTCTGTGCAATCAAAAATCTGTCGACCTTGACACGCATTTCACCAATAACGGTTTGACGCTGTTCTTTGATATATAATGGAACCGTATATAGACTGGACCCGGCATCCATTAAAGGACCAAGCCATTCCAGATTATGGGTGGTCGTCGGACGTTCTTTAAACGCCAGTTGCCGTCCAAAATCGTCGTTGATTTGGGCAAAGCGAATGGGACGATATTCGAACAAGCCGTTGATGACGCGTGTGGCCAGTTCCTCGTTCAGACCGTAAGCCGCCTGAGCGGCAGATTCTTTGGAAGTATTGAGAACCTGACGAACAGTTTTATCAATATGTTCCTGTTCGGCACGGAAATCAAAAATAATCTGTCCAATGGAAAGGATGACACCTAAACCCAGTGCAGCCAGAATAGCGTTTCGCGTTTGGCGAAAGAACAGCCGTTTCCTCAGCTTGATGTCGTGCATAGCCTCCCCAGACACCTTAAAGGTGTAATGCCCATAATGTGCAGGAAGTGTAAAGCATTAATGTGAGGGGAGCAAATCCATATATTGTGGTAGATATCGCATCCTGCAACGCAGTTGGATACCTACCACAACGAATAGGAGAGGCTGTTGTAAATGTCCCGTGATTAGGTCAATTGCGGGGCAAGGCTATTGCCCAGAATAAATTCTTTGACCTTTTTAAAGGCACGTGCCTCCAATTGGCGAACCCGTTCGCGTGAAATGCCGTATTCCGTCCCGAGTTCTTCAAGGGTCGGCGGTTCTTCGGACAGGTGGCGGCGTTCAAAAATGTCGCGGTCACGCTGGTTTAATTCGTCCAGCGCCTGCCCAACGAGTTCATTGCGCATGGTGTGCATTTGTGTGTCAGATGCAATTTTTTCCGGGCTCGGTCGATCATCTTCCAACAGGTCCTGATGTTCGCCGCCTTCATCAATGGACAGCGGAGCATTCAGCGACATATCGCGTGTGGACAAACGACGGTTAAGGTGCATGACCTCGTCCGTGGTTGCATTCGTTTGTTCCGCAATTGCAGCCGCCTGTTCATCCGTCAGTTCCCCATTGTCGATGATTGACAATTTTCTTTTGGTTCGACGTAACGAGAAGAACAGCTTTTTCTGTGCGGACATTGTCCCAAGGCGCACCATTGACCAGCTTTGCAGAATATATTCTGTCACACTGGCACGGATCCACCACATGGCATAAGTGGACAGGCGGAAGCCTTTTTCAGGTTCGAATTTCTTAACGGCTTTCATCAGGCCCACGTTGCCTTCACTGATCAAATCAGCGACCGGCAAGCCATAGCCTTTATAGCCCATTGCAATTTTTGCAACGAGACGTAAATGGCTGGTCACGAGCTTATGCGCGGCGTCAACATCGCCACTGTCATGGAAACGTTTCGCCAGCATGTATTCTTCGTCCGCGCTCAGGATGGGAAACTTCCAGGCCTCACGCAGATAGGTATTTAAGCTGTCACCGGAATCGCTCGGCAATGCGGGCAGATTTACAGTCGATACGGACATTTGATAACTCCCTATTCTTACAACAGTGACACGCAACTTGATGGTCGAAAAATAAACCTTGTTGTGTGCCGGACACGCTAAAAACGAAGCACGTGTTTTAAAAAATATGTTTGTTGTTTCCGGTGCACTTTATTCATGCACAGGTACAGTAACGTCAGTTTTGCAAGAGGAGAGTGAAGTAGGTCACAGTCATGGTCATATCCTTTTTTAAGCAATACGATTTCATGGTCACGTTTTTGTGATTTCCGCCTTTTGGGCGCAAAATCAACACGAAAAAGCCCTCAAAATAAGCAACTTTCCCGTTATGTTCTCATTTGTAGGGTGTTTTTCTTAAAAAGTCAAGAATAACTCATTTCCCTAGTTGGGTATTTTCTCTATAACTATGGCAAAAGTATGGTTAAATATTCAAACCCTTACCCCGTCTGTTAGAAGAGGTTGAAAATGACATTGCCCTTGGTCGTTGGCATATCGGGTGCATCCGGTGTGATTTATGGCGTGGAACTGCTGCGTGCCTTGAAAGATATCGGGCATCCCACCCATCTGGTTGTCAGTGACAGCGCGCAAATTAATCTGCAATTGGAAACCGATGTGACATTGGATGAAGTCAAAGCCTTGGCCGATGTTGTCTATGATGCCAAAAATATGGGCGCAGCCATTTCCAGTGGATCATTTAAAACCAAGGGAATGATTATTGCCCCTTGTGCGATTAAAACCCTGTCAGGCATTGCCACATCGGACAATTCCAATCTGTTGATCCGCGCGGCGGATGTTTGTTTAAAAGAACGTCGTCGCCTTGTGATGATGGTGCGCGAAACGCCTTTGCATAAGGGGCATCTGGAATTGATGGCGCGGTGTGCAGATTTGGGCGCGACCATTTTACCACCCGTCCCTGCCTTTTATCACAAACCGAAGACCGTACAGGATATTATCCACCAAAGTATCGGTAAGGCACTGGATCAGTTTGATATCGAACATAATTTGTTTGAACGCTGGAAAGGTGTGTAAGTGAGGCCTGCCGGGATGACGTTTCTGGCCCCCAGATTGTCGTCTTTTTATATCGCAATATTTTTTGTGATCGGCTGCATGATGCCCTATTGGCCCGTCTGGTTGCAGCACCGGGGCATGACGGGGGTGGAAATCGGTATTTTAACGGCGATCCCTGTTTTGGGCAAAGTTGTCTTCTCCCCCTTATTTGCCAGTTTGGGCGATAAACTGGGGGAACGAAAACGCTTGATGTTGCTGTTTCTTGCCAGCTCATTCTTCTGTTTTGCATTGTTTTTCGTTGCCCATAGTTTTTATGCCCTGTTTATCATTTCGCTCTTATATGGCATCAGCTGGGCACCGCTTATGTCGTTTGGCGATAACGTAACCTTACTTGCAACACGCGGGGGAAATATCCAGTATGGACGGCTGCGTCTGTGGGGATCGATCAGTTTTATCGTCATGTCTTTTGGCTTCGGTTTTGTCTTGGAAGGACGCGATGTCGGTATTATCTATTGGACCATATTGGGCGCCATTGCCTTGACGTTCTTGGCCACCCTCGGCTTACCCGATATGCGCGCCATGCCCTTGGGGCGAACAGGGCGTCCGGTGCGCACCTTGTTGAAAGACAGAACATTTCAGATATTCATGGCAACGGTGGCCTGTATTCATGGTTCCCACGCCCTTTATTACGGATTTGCAACCCTACACTGGCGTGCCCAAGATTACAGTGATGCGTTTATCGGCTTTTTATGGGCTGAAGGGGTCGTGGCGGAAGTGGTCTTTTTTATTTTTGGCGGGCGAATCGGGGATCGTTTTGGGGCCGCCAGCCTGTTGGTCTTTGCTGCAATCGCCTGTGTTGTGCGTTGGTCCGTTCTGGCAAATGACCCTGATGTGATTGTTTTATGTCTGGTTCAAATCCTTCATGCCTTGACCTTTGGCGCCATGCATTTGGGGGCGATGAACTTTATCTCACGTACGGTTAGCGTTGATTTTTCTGCAACAGCGCAAAGTTTATACGGCGCATCGGCTTTTGGGGTTGGAGCCGGTATATCGCTGCTGTTTGTCGGTTATTTTTACGAACTGTTTTCCGGCGGGGCATTTTTTATAATGACTCTTCTCGGAATTTTTGGCACGCTTTGCGGCCTTGTGTTAAGGCAGCGTGAGAAATGCCATATACCCGCTTAAGACGCAGACTGACACAACAAGCAGGATAACACCCCATGAATGCGCCGCACCGCCGCAAGGAGTGGCTGGAATTTAAAGACTGGTGTGTACAGCGAAGATTGAAGGCTTTCCCCGTCCATCCTTGGACCTTGTCAGCCTACATTCTGTGGCTGGATGCCCATCGTCGTGCGCGTACGTTACATAAACGTGTGGATGTGATTGTTCGGGTGCATCTGCGCGCCTGTGTCCATTCCCCGGATCGTGACCCGTTGGTACAACGCACCTTGGATACGGTGGAACAACGCCGTTTAAAGGGTTCTCATAAATCGTTTGATGGGACAGATTTGCTCGAACCGAAAAAGAAGAACCCAACCCCCGTACAAGATAACGCCAAGCGCGTCTTGCGCCATGTTCCCCCGCTGGTGAATAAACGTCCGCAAACAGATGCCTGATTATAAAATCGCGGATTTATTGTAGTTGAGTTGACGATCATCAATTGTGAATTACTTTATCATTTGGTAATATACATTCAATTACAAATGGATCCCCCCCTCAATTGACATAAAGGTAATCGGGCATGGAGCTTTGGCAGCGATACAAAAAAGCCATTTTCCCATTGGTTGCAATTTTAATAGGCATTGGCGTCTTTGCGATTTTAAAAGCAACCAAACCGCAAACGCCTTTGATGGAGGTTGAGGAACGGTATTGGCCCGTTGCGGTGGAAACAGTGCAATTTGAAAATGTCCGCCCACGGGTCAGCAGTTTTGGTGAAATCCGCGCCGGGCGAGAAGCCGAATTACGCGCACAAGTCTCCGGTCGGGTTATATCTGTTTCCGATAGTTTGGGTGATGGGGCCTCCGTTCGGGCGAACGATGTTTTAATCCGCATTGATGATTTTGATTATGTCGCCACCGCGCAGGAACGCCGCGCTGATTTGCACGAAGCCGAGGCCAAGCTGGTTGAACTGCAAACCATGTTGAGCGGAGAGGAAAAATTACTGCCTGTTGACAAAAAGCAGGTGGACTTAGCCGCCCGGGAACTGGACCGTCAGCGCCAATTGTTAAAACGATCCGCGGTCAGTAAAAAAGCCCATGATGATGCGCAATTGAATTTGAACACCCGTCGTCAGAATGTCTTGGTCCGCGAACAAACAATTGCACGTTTTCAGTCCCAGATTGTGCAGGCGACCTCTGCCGTTGAAAAGGCGAAAATAGCCCTGAGCAAAGCGCAACGCGATGTGGAAGACACCCGATTAAAAGCACCGTTCGACGGCTTTTTAACACAGACGGATGTGACCGAAGGCAAACAGGTTTCCACATCTGATCGCTTGGCCCGTTTGATTTCCTTGCAACGTCTGGAAGTCGGTTTTCATCTCAGCGAAACAGCCTATGCCCGTTTGACCCGGCAAACACCGTTAAAGGGGCGCACGGTTGAAATTTCGGTGCGCCGCGGAACGGTTGTGGAAAAATTTGAAGGAACGATTGTACGTATTGATGCCCGTGTTGATGCCGCAACCGGGGGGCGCAACGTGTTTGCAGCCTTATCGGGTTTGACACTGGATACGGATTTACGTCCCGGTTTGTTTGTACAGGTCAATGTGCCGGATGAAGAATATAAATCGGTTGTGTCCCTGCCTGTTCAGGCCATCCATGACGCGGCTTATGTGTATGTCGTCAAAGACAGCCGTTTGGAAAAACGCGATGTTGAAATTGCCGCACTGGATGGTGAACACGTGTTGATTGCCACAGGTCTGCAAGCCGATGAACAGGTTTGTATTACCCGTTTTGCAGAAATGGGCAGTGGTGTGAAGGTGCTTGTCAAATGACGATGGGCCATAATGAAAGCCGCTTTAATCCGGTCAGCTTGTTTGCACGCCATCGAACCGCACCAAATTTGTTGATGTTATTAATGCTGTTACTGGGCGTTGTCTCGTTAATGCGCCTAAATGTCCAGTTTTTCCCCAATTTCGGGATTGATGTAGTCACGGTTTCGGTGAAATGGTCCGGGGCGGGCGCGGAAGATGTCGATTCCAATATTATACAGGCATTGGAACCGGAACTGCGTTTTCTGGACAGTGTCAAACATGTGAAATCAACCTCGAATGAGGGGCTGGCCTCTATTTCCATTGAATTTGAGGCTGGAACCGAAATGCAGACCGCGCTCTCTAATGTGGAAACGGCGGTTGGCGGGGTCACCACCTTACCCGAAGACAGCGAAAAACCTGTGATCAACCGCGTTGTGCGTTACGAGCCGATTACCCGTTTGCTGGTCAGTGGTCCTTATCCCGAGTCTGCCTTGAAAGCGATTGCCAAAGGCTTGCGTGATGAATTGCTGGAACGTGGCGTTGACAAGGTTGATTTGGCAGGTGCCCGCGATGAAGAAATTTGGGTGGATGTCCTGCCGGAAACATTGCGGCGACTGGATTTGAGCATTGGTGATATTGCAGAACGGATTAAACAGATTTCACAAGACATTCCTGCGGGTGAAACAGGCGGAATACAAGCCAAACAAATCCGCGGATTGGGGGAAGTCAAAACAGCCGAGGGTGTGGCACAAATTGAAGTGCGTGCGCGTGAAAACGGTGAAAAAATTAAATTGTCCGATATTGCCCGCGTCAGTGAACAGTTTGATGCCGACGGGGTCGAAGTCCGTTTCAATCAAACGCGCGCGGTTGAATTGTTGGTCAAACGGGCGACAACGGCGGATGCATTGGATGTCGATAAAATCGTTACAAAATTTTTGAACGATGTTCGTCCCACCCTGCCCCCAAATCTGCGTTTGGACCAGTACGAAATTCAAGCCAATCTGATTAAGGACCGCATTGATCTGTTATTGGAAAATGGTCTTAGCGGTTTGATCCTTGTTTTGACGATTTTGTTTTTGTTTTTAAATACCCGCGTGGCATTTTGGGTAGCAGCGGGCATTCCGGTTTCGTTGTTGGCGACCATGTTTGTGATGGAACTGTCCGGGCAAACCATCAATATGGTCAGCCTGTTCGGACTGATCATGGCCATCGGGATTGTGGTGGATGATGCCATTGTGGTGGGGGAACATTCCGAAACATTACGCAGGCGGGGCCTGTCCCCGGCCGAAGCCGCCGAAGGCGGGGCATTGCGTATGCTGACGCCTGTTTTTGCCTCGTCTCTGACGACAATTGCCGCCTTTATGCCGCTGTTGGCCATTTCCGATATTATGGGGCAGATTATTGCCGCGATCCCGTTTGTTTCTATCGCGGTGATTATTGCCAGCTTAATCGAATGTTTCCTCGTTTTGCCCGGACATATGCGTCATGCTTTAAAAGGCAAACCGGAAGAAGCCAACGGTTTTCGCAAAGCCTTTAATACAAGGTTCAATCGGTTTCGCGATGAACATTTTGCCCGCTTGGTGGCTTGGGTCTTGGAATACCGTTATGGGACATTGGCAATTGCCGTTGCCTCTTTAATTATTGCCGTTGGTTTACTGGTTGGTGGTCGTGTGGGGTTCCAGTTCTTTAAGGGACCGGAAGCCGAGCGGATTTTTGCCAATGTGGAAATGGTTGCCGGAACACCGCGTAGCCAAACACAGATTATGGTGGATGAATTGGAACGCGCCATGTTTGCTGCAAATGAGGAACTGGGCGGTAAATTGATTGTCGCCCATGTGACGAAGGTGGGCGCAAAAACGTCAGCCAGCGGTGGTATTGGTGGTAAGAACAGTCTGGGCAGTGATCATCTCGGCGGGGTCTATGTTGAACTTGTTTCCTCAGATAAACGCGATATTCGCACAGCAACCTTTCTGGATTTATGGCGCGAAAAACTGGATGAAAAGCCCGGGTTGATCAAATTGACCCTGATCCCGGTTCAAGCGGGACCACCGGGACGTGATGTGGATATTCGTATCAATGGTGACGATATTCATGGATTGAAACAGGCCTCCAATGAGGTGATGGATCTGCTGAAACGCTATTCCGGTATTTCGGCGATTGAAGACGACCTGCCTTATGGCAAGGAAGAAGCCATTTTGGAACTGACACCACATGGGCAGGCCTTGGGCTTTACCACACAGGATGTTGCCCGGCAGGTGCGTGATAATTTTGACGGTGCGGTGGCGAAGCGTTTTCCACGCGGGGATGAAGAGGTTTTGATCCGTGTCCAGTTTGATCGCAATCATATCAATGAAACGGATTTGGATGGCTTATACTTGCGCAGTCCTTCAGGGGCAGAAGTGCCCTTGACCCAAGTGGTTCGCTTGCGTACCAAAACCGGGTTTGCAACTGTCAAACGCGAAGATGGCACCCGTCAGGTTTCCATCACGGGGGAACTGAATAAATCGGCAACCAGCACCGGGCGCATTATCGAAGCATTGCAGCGCGATGACGTGGATCAAATCGCGGCCAAACATAAGGTAGAAATCGGGTTTGCCGGCAAGGCAGAAGAAACGCAACGGACCTTTGGCGATATGTTAAGCGGCGTGGTTGTTGGCTTCAGTGCGATTTATATTATTTTAGCATGGGTCTTTGCCAGTTATTCCAAACCGATTGTGGTGATGTCGGTTATCCCGTTTGGTTTTGTCGGAGCCGCTTTCGGTCATTTGATCATGGGATATGATTTGACGATCCTCAGTCTTGTGGCCTTGGTCGGCTTAAGTGGCATTGTGGTGAATGACTCCATTATTCTGGTATCGACGGTGAAAGAACATCAGGATATGGGCGAAGAGGCAATGACAGCGATTGCGCGGGGCACGATTGAACGTTTGCGCGCCGTTATCTTGACCTCTGCCACGACGATTGGCGGGCTGACCCCTTTGATGTTTGAAACCAGCTTGCAGGCGCAATTCTTAATTCCAATGGCGATTACGATGGTTTTCGGCCTGATGGTGGCAACCTTGTTGGTTCTGGTCGTTATTCCCGCGTTGCTGGCGGTATTGGAAGACCTGAAATCTATGAGATCGGGGATTCCTTTTTTGAAAAAAAACGTCTAGGGTGTTTTTTTAGACAGCAAACAAGACGATTTTTTCATGAGCGCCCTGACAGATAGCCCGGCATGGCAAGCCCTTTTGGATCATCATCAAGAGATCAAGGACGTGCATATGCGCGACTTGTTCAAAAAGGATCGAGGCCGTTTTGAACGGTTTTCCGAACGATCCAGCGGGTTGTTGCTGGATTATTCCAAAAACCGCATTACTGAAAAAACAATGGGCTTGTTGGGGGATCTCGCGCGTTCTTGCGGCGTGGAAGAAGCCCGTGATCGCATGTTCAATGGCGCACATATCAATACAACGGAAGACCGTGCGGTTTACCATGTCGCCCTGCGTAATCGTTCCGATCGGGCGATGATTGTGGATGGTCACGATGTCATGCCCGAGGTCCGGGACGTTTTGGAAAAAATGCGCCATTTTTGCGATGATGTGCGCGAAGGGCGTTGGCGTGGTGTAACCGGAAAACGCATTCGTACCATCGTCAATATCGGGATCGGCGGATCTGACTTGGGTGTGATTATGGCTTTGCAGGCATTGCGTAGCTATCAAAGCGATGATCTGACACCGCGTTTTATTTCCAACGTTGACAGTTCTCACCTTGTAGAAACCCTACGTGGACTGGATGCAGAAACCACCTTGTTTATTGTGTCATCCAAAAGTTTCACCACACAGGAAACCTTGCTGAATGCGACATCCGCGCGCACCTGGTTGATTAAGAAGTTAGGCACTGACGCGGTGCGCCATCATTTTGTTGCGGTCTCCACCAACGAAGAGAAAGTCTGTGATTTCGGGATTGATACCGATTACATGTTTCCGTTTTGGGATTGGGTCGGGGGACGTTATTCCACATGGTCAGCGATCGGTCTGGCGATTGCGCTGGTGTTGGGTATGGATAAGTTTGAGGAAATGCTCGAAGGGGCATTTGCGATGGATGAACATTTTCGGACCTCCCCCATCGAACATAATATCCCGATTATTATGGCGATGCTGGGGGTATGGTATGCAAATTTCTTTGGTTGGTCCACGCACGCGGTTTTACCCTATGACCAGTATCTGACGCGTTTTCCGCAATATCTGCAACAGGTGGATATGGAAAGCAATGGCAAGCGGGTTGATCTACAGGGACGTCCGGTGGATTATCAAACGGGTCCGATTGTGTTTGGGCATGCAGGCACCAATGCGCAGCATTCGTTCTTTCAGCTGTTGCATCAAGGCAAATGGGATGTGTCGATGGATTTTATCGGGGTGGCGAATAATCATCACCCCTTGCGGGATCATCAGACGATTTTGTTATCCAATTTTTTAGGGCAGACCAAAGCCTTGATGTGGGGGAAGACTGAAAAAGAAGTTCGCGCACAACTCAAGAAAAAAGGGGTTCCTGCAGAACGGATTGACCAATTGGCCCCCCATATGACCTTTCCCGGAAATAAGCCGACCAATTCGCTGGTTTTGCCCTTGATTACGCCGTTCACAATCGGACAATTACTGGCCCTTTATGAGCATAAAATCTTTGTGCAGGGAGTCGTCTGGAATATCAATTCATTTGACCAATGGGGGGTGCAGTTGGGGAAAGAACTGGCCCGTGATCTCGCCCCGCAAATTACCGGGGAAGCCCCGATTATGGGTAATGATTGTTCGACGCAAGGCTTGTTGAAATATATGAAACTGTTGAAGAAGGAATACGATTGATGGGCATCCGCCTTCTGCCGCAAACCCTGATCAACCAAATTGCCGCCGGGGAGGTTGTGGAACGTCCGGCCTCTGCCATGAAAGAACTGGTCGAAAATGCCATTGATGCCGGGGCCACCCGCATTGACGTGGTGATGAAAGAAGGCGGGCGTGTACTTTTATCGGTCAGTGATAACGGGTCCGGGATGAATGCGGACGAATTGGAACTGGCGGTGCAGCGTCATGCGACATCGAAAATCCCGGATGAAGATTTATTCAATATCGCCACATTGGGTTTTAGGGGAGAGGCCTTACCGTCAATCGGGTCTGTGGCACGAATGTCAATTACGTCGCGTAACAAAGACAGTGAAAACGGCTGGTGTATCCGTGTGGAAGGTGGCGAGGTCGATGGACCGGAACCAGCTGCCCATGCCCAAGGGACACGTGTGGAAGTGCGTGATTTGTTTTTTGCAACACCGGCGCGCCTGAAATTTTTAAAAGCGCCCCGCACGGAATTAAATCACGGCATTGATATGCTGAAACGTCTGGCCATGTGCCACCCTGAGATTGCCTTTACCCTAAGCGATGGTGTGCGCACCCTTTTAAATTTGCCCTCCAGTCAGGGCGAATTGTTTGCGGCGATGCTGGATCGTTTGCGGGCGATTATGGGCCGTGAATTCGGTGATAATTCTGTTGTGATCGATGCAGAACGCGATAACGTACGTTTGACCGGGCATGTCAGCTTACCAACGCTGAACCGGGGCAATAATGCGTTACAATTTTTCTTCGTGAATGGTCGTCCGGTGAAAGATAAGCAGCTTTACGGCGCGGTGCGCGGGGCTTATCGTGATTTTTTGGCCCATGACCGTCATCCGCTTCTGGCTCTGTTTATCGAATTGCCACCGCGTGCGGTGGACGTCAACGTGCATCCAGCCAAGGCAGAAGTGCGGTTTCGCGATGCTCAAGGGGTGCGCGGCTTGATTGTCAGCGCCTTGCGACAAGCGTTAAACGGGGCGGGACATCTGGCGTCTAGCACGGTTGCTGAAGACGCATTGGCAGCTATGCAGGCCCCGCAAAGGCGCGAGATGGACCCGGCAGCGGTGGAAATGGCGCGTACGATTACATCCAAAGGCACGAGTGGTGGTTTTTCCCATTATAACCCCATGCCCGCACCCAGCGAAGGTCTGCGCGAGGCAGCGGCACAGTTTCAGGCCCCTTTAAGCGGACTGGATGCCCCCCTTCAAGCCAACCGACGCGAATCTTCGGATACGGATTATGATATTGCAGGGGAACAATATCCCTTAGGTGTGGCGCGTGCACAGTTACATGAAACCTATATTGTCGCCCAAAGCGGGGATGCCATTATTATGGTGGATCAACACGCTGCCCATGAACGTCTGGTCTATGAGCGCATTAAAAAAGATCTGGAAGCAACAGGTGTCAAACGCCAAGGCCTGTTGATCCCCGAAGTGGTGGAGCTGGATATTGTTGATGCCGACCGTCTGGTTGCCCGTGCGACAGAATTGGAAGAGCTGGGACTGGTGATTGAAAACTTTGGCTCCGGGACGGTGGTTGTGCGTGAAATTCCAGCCATGCTGGGGGCAAAGGTGGATATTCAAGGACTGGTCAAAGATGTTGCCGATAGCCTGGCGGAGGTTGATGAAGCCATGTCATTGCGCGATCGGCTTATGGATGTTTGCGGATCGATGGCCTGTCATGGGTCCATCCGCGCCGGGCGTCGTTTAACGCTGGATGAAATGAACGCCTTGTTGCGTGAAATGGAAGTCACACCGCATTCCGGCCAGTGCAAACATGGTCGTCCCACCTATGTGGAATTGAAACTGAAGGATATCGAACGGCTATTTGGCCGTAGTGGTTAGGGTGCGCTGCAATTTTTTTTGGAATCTTTGTAATTTATTAAGGGTCTTTTGCCAGCATAAGAGCCATGAGACATTTTACTTACATTTTTACACTTCTTTCAGCGCTGCTGCTCTCATGGACGGCAGAGGCTGCCGGTTTTGAATTTTTAGGTCCGCAAGGTGACTGGGATGTTTTTGCGGATAAAAAATCCAATGCGTCCGTTTGTTATATTGCATCTGTGCCTTCCAAGGCGAGCCATACGGATAAGCGCGGGGACATCTACGTTCTGGTGACCATCCGCAAGTCCGAAGGGCTGAAGGATGTTGTCAGCTTCCACCAAGGCTATCCACTGGATAAATCCAAGGATGTTCAGGTCACGATTGGCAGCGCAAATTTCAAACTGTTTGCTTCTGGCGAGACGGCGTGGACCTACGAATCAAAAGATGATCAGCGTTTGGTTAAAATGATGAAAGCGGGCGCCACCATGAACGCCGTTGGCATTTCCACACGCGGAACAAAAACCACCGATACCTACTCCCTAAAAGGGATTTCGGCGGCTTATGCAGCCATGCACAAAGCCTGTTCTTAAAAAGCCTTTCTTTTTTATGACGCTTTTCCCTTGGTCTTGTGACCAGCTAGGGATATAAAAAATCATTGAATGCGTCCGGCCCTCGGGGATGTCTGTGGGCCGCTTGGCTTTTTTGGGAAGAGATGGCTAACCTTATCCGCTTATTTATTGATGGTGCCCTTGCAACCGGCAATCAGCTGGATTTGCGCGAAGACCAAGCCCATTACGTGAATAATGTCATGCGATTGCAGGCCGAAGACCGCGTAGCTGTTTTTAATGGCTGTGATGGGGAATGGCAGGCAAGGATTGTTTCTGCGCGTAAGAAAAAATGTTTGATCGAAGTTGAAGATAAAACACGGGATCAGGATGGCTGTCCTGATCTTTGGCTTGTGTTTGCGCCGATTAAAAAACAACGTATGGATTTTATCGTTGAAAAAGCAACCGAGTTGGGAGTCGCGGCACTTGTCCCTGTGATAACACAGCGGACCATTACCTCGCGCATTAATACGGAGCGACTTCACGCACAAGTGATCGAAGCCTCCGAGCAATGTGAACGACTTAACATTCCCGCTATCAAAGAAGCCGTATCTTTGGCGCAGCTGATAAAAGATTGGCCGCAGGAACGCAGACTTTTTGTGCTGAATGAACAGGGTGGGGCACCGGCAATCAATCTTGGCTTACAGAATGCAGATTCACAGGAACCGGCTGCTATTTTGGTGGGGCCGGAAGGTGGTTTCGATCCATCCGAACTTGACCTTTTGCTGAAACTGCCGTTTGTTACGCCGCTAAGTATTGGTCCCCGTATTTTACGGGCCGATACGGCTGCCTTGGCAGCACTTAGCTGTTGGCAATCCGTCCTCGGAGATTGGCAAACGCCACTTCGGGAAAGATAAAAAAAGAAGTTTGATAAGGACACCTGAAAATGGGTAACAAATCCGTTGTCGTCGAAAATAAACAACAATTGGTGGACTATCTTGCCAGCGGCTGTAAACCAAAATCCGATTGGCGGATCGGAACGGAACATGAAAAATTCGCCTTTTGTACGAAATCCCTAAAGACACTGCCCTATGAGGGTGAGAAATCCGTTCGCGCCCTATTGGAAAATATGTCCCAATTCCCGGAATGGGAACCCGTCTTTGAGGCCGGCAATATCATTGCCCTGAAAGGCAATGATGGATCATCGGTGACCCTTGAACCGGGGGGACAGGTTGAATTGTCCGGTGCGCCGCTGGAAAGTATTCACCAAACCTGTAAAGAAGTCGGGACGCATTTGGAACAGGCCAAGAAAGTGGCAGCTGAACTGGATGTTAGTTTTCTGGGATTGGGTTACCAGCCCAAATGGTCAGTGGACGATATTCCGTGGATGCCCAAGGGGCGATACAAGATTATGCGCGAATATATGCCGAAAAAAGGCACCCTTGGTCTGGATATGATGAAAGCAACCTGCACGGTGCAGGTTAATCTGGATTTTGCTTCTGAAACAGACATGGTGCGCAAGTTCCGTACATCTATTGCCTTGCAGCCGATTGCAACAGCGCTTTGGGCAAATTCACCGTTTCGCAATGGCAAACCCAATGGCCTGCTGTCTTTCCGCTCCCACATTTGGACGGATACGGACCCGGATCGTTGTGGAACATTGCCTTTTGTCTTTGAAGACGGTTTCGGCTTTGAATCTTATGTGGATTATATGCTGAATGTGCCGATGTATTTTGTTTATCGTGAGGGTAAATATATTGATGCGTCCGGTCAGTCGTTTAAAGATTTTATGGCAGGAAAATTGCCAGCCTTGCCAGGAGAACGCGCGACCATACAGGATTGGGAAGATCATCTGACAACGGCTTTCCCCGAAGTTCGTTTGAAAAAGTTTCTGGAAATGCGTGGCGCCGATGGCGGGCCGTGGAATCGTCTGTGTGCGCTACCCGCATTCTGGGTTGGTCTTCTTTATGATGATCAGGCACTGGATGAAGCAGAACAACTGGTGAAAGACTGGTCACTGGCCGATAATGAATATTTGCGTGAACGTGTGCCCTATACAGCCCTGAATACTGAATTTAAGGGGCAAACCATTGGCGATATCGCGATGGATGTGCTTGATATAGCTCAAGGCGGTTTGAAACGTCGCGGTGTAGTCAATAGTCAGGGTCAGGATGAAAGTAAATTTCTTGAGCCGCTTTACACAATCGCGGAATCCGGTCAAACGCAGGCGGAAATTATGCTCAAAGAGTTTGAAACCCGCTGGAAAGGTGATATTGATCAGGTCTTTAAAGATCACGCCTATTAATTTGAATAGCCTAAGAGATTAAAATGCCCAAAGCCGTTACCTGTCATTCTTTGCAAGATGTACGCGACAATATTGATCGCCTGGACGAAATTATCGTCGGTTTGCTTGCTGAACGGATCGGCTATGTGCTTCAGGCTGCACAATTTAAAGAAACGCGCGGGGATGTCCGCATTCCCTCGCGTATCGAATATATTGTGGAACGTGTGCGCCATTTTGCTGAAGAAAATGCAATGGACCCGGATATGGCAGAATCGATCTATCGTCATATTATGGAAGAATCTATCGCGCGCGAAGAAATTCGTTGGGATAAAATTAACCAAAGTTAATCCCCTTATCACAGCTTTAGACTACAAGATTGATTACATCTTAATGTTTTACATGCATAAGGTGTAGTAAATCTATAATTGATAAGTCATCGACCAGTTCCCACCTATTTAACTTTATAGGCATTTCCGCTGTAACAGTGGGGGGAAGGTGTCTTGAAGAGGAGCTGATTGTGGGTTGGATTTCTAGAAGTATCTTATGGAAGATTGTCCTTCCTGTGCCCGTTGCTGCCATATTGGCAGTGGTTTTAATGTTTTTTGTCGTTCCTGGAATGATGCGGGACAATGCCGTTGAGAATGCGGTGGATTCTGCCACACAAACGGTCAATCAGTTTAAAGCGATTCGGGGCTATTATACAAAAAACGTTATTCAAAAAATTCTGACTGAAAGTAGCTTGGTTCCGAGTGTCGACCATAAAACAATGGAAGATGGCGTGCCCCTACCGGCAACATTTATTCATGATATGAGTGAGTTGCTGTCCAAAGAAGACACGACTATGCGCCTTTACAGCGCTTTTCCTTTTCCCAATCGGGCGGACCGTACACTTGATGCTTTTGAAAAAGAAGCCTGGGATAAAATCTCTAAAAACAAGGACCTGAAATTTGTAAATACCGTTGAACAAGACGGGAAGACAATCGTACGGGTTGCTATTGCAGATATCATGTCAGCAGACGCTTGTGTGGATTGTCACAATCACCGCCCTGATACACCCAAAGATGACTGGAAATTGGGCGATGTGCGCGGTGTATTGGAAGTGGATACAGCCATTGATGCCGTGATTGCACGAGGGGATCAAATTGCGATGACGATGGTTGTCTTTACCTTGTTATTGGGAACCATTTTAACAGTCGTTGCCTTGCTGAGTGCAAAATCGGTGGCAACTCCGATTACACATATGACCAATATTATGAATGAGTTTGCCGAAGGGCGTAACAACGTTGAAATCCCAACAACCAAGCGGGTCGATGAAATCGGTAAGATGGTGAAGGCGATTACAACTTTTAAAACAAATCGAGAGCGTCGCCAGCAGGATTTGGAAGAACAAAAACTGCGTGAAACTCAGCTGGTGGAAAAACGCCGTTTGCAAACTGAGAAGATGGCGAATGATTTTGAAAAATCCATCGGTTCCATCGCCAATGATCTGGGGAATTTCACCCGCAATCTGGATGTGGCGGCAGAACGTATGAACGAAGTCTCTTCGGATGCCCAAAATCAGGCAGGCGCAGTTGCCAATATGGCCGATCAGGCAACGCGTAATGCGGAAACTGTGGCGGCAGCGGCAGAAGAATTAACGGCTTCCATCGGTTCCATCACCAATCAGGTGTCCCATGCCAGTGAAGTCGCGACAGGTGCACGGGATCAAGTAACCGATACAAACGATAAAATCCGCAAATTGGCTGAGGCCGTGGATAAAATCGGGGAAGTCGTGCAGTTGATCAGTGGTATTGCCGAACAAACCAATTTGTTGGCGCTGAATGCAACGATCGAGTCCGCGCGTGCAGGCGAAGCAGGTAAAGGCTTTGCTGTTGTGGCAGGGGAGGTGAAGAACCTTGCCAATCAAACAGCACGTGCAACACAGGATATTGCCGATCAGATTGCCAATATTCAGTCTGCCACGGACGAGTCGGTGGAGGCAATGGATGGGGTTGCCCGTGTGATTGGTGAGATTAATGAAATCTCGGCCACAATTGCGGCATCTGTTGAACAACAAGGGGCCGCAACACAGGAAATCTCGCTGAATGCGCAAGAGGCAGCGGCGGGAACCAGTCAGGTTTCTTCCACCATTGCCAATGTAAATGAAGCCGCGATTGAAGTTGGACAGTCTTCACAGGATTTGGCAGGATCGGTCAAACAATTGAACAAGTTGTCTGATGATCTGGGTGAAGAGGCCAAAGCCTTCCTCAATCATATCCGTAAAGAAGATTAAAAAGAACAACAGCGCTGCCTTTTGTAAATAAAGACAGCGCTGTTTTGTTATCCCTTCAGACGTGGACCTGTGTCTTCCGCGTATCCCTTCTGGGCTTTTTTCTCAAAAGCGGTGCGCCAGCTTGTTGATAAAACATCCAGATTGGCGAGTTCCTGCGCGGTGTCTGCATCAATTTTGGAATTGAAGCGCGCTTGAATGAGCCGTTTGATCGACCACTCCGGGCAAGGACGTTCCAAAAGGTCCATTGTATCACCGACTTTGACCTGCCCATTTTCCAGAACACGATAATACCAGCCGGTCAGCGCGGTTTGCTGAAATTGCAGGGCGAAATTGCGGATACCGATATGTTTTGTCAGTTTCCAACAAGGTTGGCGACCTTGGCAGACCTGCACCTTTGCCGTTCCCAAACTGAGGATATCCCCCAGGCACAGGTTCTCTTCCGTCAGTCCGGTTGTTGCGATATTTTCACCGAAACAACCGGGCACAAACAGCTCAGCTTGTTCGGGGTGTTCGTTTTGCCAGAACCCCATATGGTCGCTGGCGTAATGGTGAATGGCTTTTTCCGGGCCACCATGAACTTTCAAATCTGCCTGTTCATCACGCAGAAAACCGTTTTCATCCAGTTCAAGCGGTCCGTCCGTGTAGGTTTTGGCAATGGCCGAGGGGGCTTTGTCCGGCCATCTTTCTTCGACCTTACCAACGTAAAGTCCGATAATTTTTCCGCTGAGGTTCATGGGGGGAAGTCCTTACATATCTGTGCCACCGACCGTAATCGGGTCGATTAACAGGGTGGGTTGACCCACGCCGACGGGCACGCCTTGTCCGCCTTTGCCGCAGGTGCCGACACCGGGGTCGATTTCCATATCATTGCCGATCATTTTTACTTTGGTCAGGCAGTCCGGGCCATTGCCAATCAGGGTTGCGCCTTTGACCGGGGCACCGATTTTGCCGTTTTCAATCATATAGGCTTCGGTGCAGCTAAAGACGAATTTGCCGGAGGTAATATCGACCTGACCGCCACCAAAATTCACGGCATAGAGACCGCGCTTAACCGAGGCAATGATTTCCTGTGGGTCTTTATCCCCGCCCAGCATATAGGTATTGGTCATACGCGGCAAAGGCATATGGGCGTAAGATTGACGACGACCATTGCCGGTGGGTTTTTGCCCCATCAGACGGGCATTCATGCGGTCTTGCATATATCCGGTCAGAATGCCGTCTTCGATCAAAACGGTATTTTGCGACGGGGTGCCTTCATCATCAATGGTCAAGGAACCACGCAAATCAGGCAAGGTGCCGTCATCCACAACCGTCACGCCGGGGGCCGCGATGCGTTGCCCCATCAGACCTGCGAAAGCCGATGTCTGTTTGCGGTTGAAATCGCCTTCTAACCCGTGACCGATGGCTTCATGCAATAAAATACCGGGCCAGCCGGGGCCGAGAACCACAGGCATCTCCCCTGCCGGGGCGGGAACGGAGTCCAGATTAACAAGGGCTTGGCGCAGGGCTTCATCACAGGCTGGTTTCCAACGCCCTGCTTTGAAAAATTCTTCATAAGTTGTACGCCCACCAAAGCCGTGCGAACCGCTTTCCATTTTGCCGTCTTTTTCCACAACAACAGAAACATTAAGGCGCACCATCGGTCGGATATCAGCCGCCTGTGTGCCATCTGCGCGGATAATCCGCACGGCTTGCCACGATCCGGCGATGGAAGCCGTGGCCTGCTTGACCCGGCTGTCTTTACTGCGCAAGTACGCATCAATTTCTTCCAGCAATTTAACCTTGGTTTCAAACGGCACAAGGTTGATCGGGTTGTCATCGATATAAAGCGATTTATTGGTGCCTTGCGGGGCGTCACTCATGGTGCCGCTATGACCACTATGAACGGCCTGAACGGTTGTGCAGGCCCGATCAATTGCGCCTTGATCCAGATTGGAGGCATGGGAATAGCCACTGGCTTCACCGGCGACACTGCGCAGGCCAAACCCTTGGGCGGTATCGAAACTGGCACTTTTCAGGCGACCATCATCAAAGCCAAGGGCTTCGCTTTGGCGATATTCGAGAAATAACTCCCCATCATCAGCCCCGTTCAGTGCGTTGGTGACGCTGGCTTCAACCTGAGCTTGATCCAGTTCGAAGCGGGAAAAGAAAAGATCGTCGGTGGCTTTAAAATCGGACATGAGGTGCCTTTATCGTCAGAAGAGAATATTTATATTAGAATGTGGCCTCTTGTACTGCTTTCGTCAACGGTGTAAAAGGCCTTTCCCCTAACTTGACCTTACGTAAAGGACGAAAGCAATGAGCAACAAAACCTGGCGCACGGCGACTCAGCTGGTGCATGGTGGTATTCAACGTTCTGCTTTTGATGAAAACAGCGAAGGTTTATTCCTGACTTCAGGCTATATTTATGAAACGGCCGAAGAACAAGAAGCAACTTTCAAAGAAGAGATCAAACGCTATCAGTATTCCCGATTTGCCAACCCGACGACCGGCATGTTCGAGGAACGAATGGCGATGATCGAAGGGGCAAAATTCTGTCTGGCAACTGCAACCGGCATGGCGGCGATCAATACCGCCCTGATGGCGCAACTGAAGGCGGGCGACCGTGTCGTAGCCTCGCGCGCCTTGTTCGGGTCCAGTCTCTTTATCTTGAACAACATCCTGCCGCGTTACGGTATTGAAACCGTTCTGGTGGACGGCGGCGACCTAAATCAATGGGAAGAGGCCTTAAAGCAACCGACCCGCGTTGTTTTATTGGAAACACCCAGTAACCCGACCTTGGATATTGTTGATATGCAGGCCGTGTGTGATCTGGCACATGCCAGTGGTGCACGTGTCATTGTCGATAACGTCTTCGCGACACCGATTTTACAAAAACCGATGGAATTTGGCGCAGATATTGTTGTGTATTCCACCACGAAATATGTGGATGGTCAGGGTCGGACCTTGGGTGGCGCGGTTCTATTTAACGACGAAGACCTGTTGAAAAATGAAATGATGCCGTTTTTCCGCAATACCGGACCGGCGATGAGTCCGTTTAACGCCTGGACCCAGCTTAAAGGTCTGGAAACAATGGACATCCGGGTGATGAAGCATAGCGAAAACGCAACTTTGCTGGCGCGTTTTCTGGAAAACCTGAAAGGGGTCGCTAAAGTCAACTACCCCGGTTTGCAGGCCCATCCCCAGCATAAACTGGCGATGAAGCAAATGCGCGCAGGTGGCCCGATGCTGTCGTTTGAACTGGACGGTGGCAAGGATAAGGCGTTTGCCTTTGAAAATGCGTTGAACCTCGTCAAGATTTGCAACAATCTGGGTGACACCAAATCCCAAATCACCCATCCGGCCACCACCACCCATTCAAAAGTGGACGAGGCCGAACGCTTGCACTTGGGCATCAGCCAAGGTCTGTTGCGTTTGTCTGTTGGTTTGGAAGATGTCGAGGATATCAAAGAAGACCTCGCCCAAGCTGCCCAAATCGTTTACGGATAACAAAAAAGAAGGCCGGAAGGCCTTTTCAGCCTACTGACAAAGTGTTTTTTTAGTAAATAATTGACCAAAATCCGTCATCCCGCACTTGATGCGGGATCCATTTAGAATCAATGGATTATATGTTACTCATTGAGCAAAGATGGATCCCCGATCGGGGTCGGGGATGACAGCTCAGTGGCTCTTGCTACAAAGCAATATCGTAACGAATGAAATCGGTTAAAACCGCGACTTTGTTATAAAGTCCCTGTGCGGTTTCATTTTGCTTGTCCGTATGCCAATAAAGCTTTGCCGCACCTTTTGACAAGGCCTCTTCTTTCAAGGCCGCAATTAAGGCCCGCCCGGTACCTCGGGAACGCACCGTCTGATCCACATACAAATCTTCCAGATAACAATAAGATGTCTGATACCATGTCGTGCCATGAAAAAAGAAATGGGCAAAACCGATCAAGCGATCATCTTCAACGGCCACAAATCCCTGCAACGGATCAGCCTCGTTCATCAGGCGCATCCAGACGGCGCGGTTTTGCAATTCCCCCAAATCGACTTTGTAGAAATCAAGGTAGCCTTGCCACAAAACAAGCCATTGGTCAAAATCACCTTCTTGTATCGTACGAATATTCATAAGATTTTTATTTCCTCTTTATAAGAACGTTCACGCCATAAAATGTAAATACCACTGGCAACAATCACCAGACTGCCGACAATCGTCGCCTGTTCGGGGAAGACCTGCCAGAACATCCAGTCAAACAACGCCCCCCAAATCAAGGCCGTATATTCCATTGGGCTGACCACAACAGTGGGGGCGGCACGCACTGCTTCCGTCATGCAATAAGCCGCCAGTCCACCAAAAATCCCCATTGCAAAGGCCCAGCCCCAAATTTCGGGTGTCATCTCTTCCCAATAGAACAGCATGCTCACAGCCCCTAGTATGGTCATGCCTGTCATTGTCCAAAAACTGAAACTCAGTCCCGTTTCCGTTTCACGATATTTGCGGGCAATAACCTGTGCCAAAGCATAGGTCACGGCAACCAGCAGGAAATAGCCACTGCCATCCCCCAAAATACCGTCATCAGGTTGCAGGACAATGACCACTCCGCCAAACCCGGCAACCAATGCGAAAATACGATGAAACCCAACCCGCTCCCCCATTAAAAGGGCGGAAAAACAGACGGCAAAAAACGGGGCGGCAAAACTGATTGCCAAGGCATTGGCGAGCGACATCTCGCGCAGGCCAATGGTAAAAGATACAAAGGCAACCGCGGCTAATCCGGCGCGCACCATATGGACCAGCGGTTTTCGGGTATAAACGGCCCGTTTCCCCCCTTTGCGCCATGCAATAATCAACAGAGGCAGCAGTCCGAAAAACGAGCGAAAGAACAGAATTTGCGGTGCGCTGATGCTATCGGTCAGATGTTTGACGATGGCATCCATGATGCTCATCACCACCATGCCAAACGCCATCAGGATCAGGCCACGGGAAATATCAGAAAGGTTCGACATGGAGAATGCCTCCTGTGAAAAGCGGACTTCCCCATTGCTGAATTTTTTTATCTTTCAGGGGAAGATCCCCTGAAAAAAACAAAGGAATCTTATGATTTGTTTGCTGGTTTGACCATCGTGCCGAGACGTCGACCACCAAAGATGTGAACATGCAGATGTGGGACTTCCTGTCCGCCATCTTCGCCGATGTTCGATAGAATGCGATAACCGCTTTCCACCACACCGGCTTCGCGGGCCACCACACCGATTGCGCGGATATATCCGGCAATTTCCACGTCGGACGCATTGGCGCTGAAATCATCAAAACTGACATAGGCGCCTTTTGGGATGACCAAAGTATGTACAGGGGCTTGCGGGGCAATATCTTTAAAAGCAAGCGCATAGTCGTTTTCATACACTTTCTCACAAGGGATTTCGCCGCGTAAAATTTTCGCGAAAATGTTGTTTGAATCGTATGCCATGACTTTAAAGCTCTCTAAATAATGCCGTAAGTTGTTTGAAGGTGCCTACCTTGTCGAAAAAAAGAAAATCTGACAAGAAAATTTTTGTATGGATACATTTGTATCCTCATCTTCATCCCTTACGCCAAGGTGCATCTAATTGGAAGATATCGCCCAGAGTTGCGTAATCTTTATAGCCCAATCGCGAGATCGGATTGACCTTTTTCAAGTCAACTTTACCATCCACCAAAACCCCGTCATCAATATGAATGCCAACCACATGTCCAAAGATTGCGGTGTTACGTTCTGACTCGTGATCACACAAAAGCGGGATAATTTCGGTCAAAACACATTCCAGATGAATCGGTGATTTTTTAATTCTTTTCGGTTTAATTAAGGTGGAGGGAATCATCTCCAGACCTGCGAGCTCCGCTTCATCCATGTCAGGGTGTTCAGGTGCGGCCGTGCGAAACATCTCATCCTTCAAGTCATACGTTGCAATATTTACAACAAATTCTTTTGTATTTTCAATGTTTTGTAAGGTATCTTTGCGTTCTGCATGAGGCGATTTTCCATTAATCGCAATCATTAGCTGAGGTGGATTTTGCGCTATACCATTAAAAAAACTAAAGGGCGCAACGTTGCCGACCCCATCCCGATTCGCCGTGCTGACCCAACCGATGGGGCGTGGCGCAATACAAGCTTTAAACGGATGATGGGGCAAGGGATGGGATTCATTTGTTTTAAAAAACATAAATTTTTTTTCTCTAACTTCAAACGTGTTTTCTAACTTCATATGCATTTGCAAACACATATTGCCTTAAAACCATCAAAAGGGCAAAATGCGTTCATGTCTAATCAAAAGTTAACAGGCCCCAGCATAAAACAAATCCCGGCAGGTGATGATCGCGAACGCCTTGTCTGCCCCGATTGTGGATTTATCGACTATCGCAATCCCCGCATCGTTG
The DNA here is from genome assembly GCF_048267425.1 of Terasakiella sp. Classification (GTDB taxonomy): domain Bacteria; phylum Pseudomonadota; class Alphaproteobacteria; order Rhodospirillales; family Terasakiellaceae; genus Terasakiella. The sequence goes on along the minus strand of NZ_JBLWXN010000001.1, from coordinate 563,168 downwards.
TCGGTGCTGTCTGCACGTGGGAAGATCAATTCCTGCTGTGCCGACGTGCCATTGAACCGTCTTATGGCAAATGGACTTTCCCCGCCGGATTTATGGAACTGGACGAAACCGTCGCCCAAGGCGCCGCCCGCGAAGCCAAAGAAGAAGCCGGTGTCGATGTAGATATTCAGGATATTATCGGTATTTACGAGGTTCCGCAGGTTGGTCACGTTATGATTATGCATCGTGCCCCCATGCAAAGCCCCTTTTTTGAAGCCGGGAGCGAAAGTCTGGAAGTCGCCCTGTTCGATTGGGCCGATATCCCGTGGGATGATCTTGCGTTCCCGTCGGTGGAATGGACGCTACGGCGGTTTATGGAAGTCAAGGACCAACAGACGGTACCCGCCATTTACAAAACATCAGAATACGTCCATATCACCTAAATCGTGTATGGCGATTTTCAATAACAGCTGTTAGAATAAGCGCATGTCTTCAGATATTCGCATATCCGGGTCAACGACCCAGCCGGTCGTCGGTGATCGCGGTTCTTACGGTGCAGACCGGGAAGAACGCGTCCGTATTGCCAAAACGACCCGCCGCGACGGCCCCGACATTCGCGGTGCGCTTGAACGCCTGCGACGCCTGCTTGCCTCAGGTGAGCCTTTGCGCGACGATGTCCCGCGCGGCTATTATCTGAATATTCTGGTCTGACATCTCATTTAAAATGGTTAACCTGTGAGCGCCGTCATAGCGTGCACAGTCTTTATTTCCGATGAATATCCTCCCCCTATAGACAAAGGAAAGAATTATGCGTTCTCTTATCTCTCTGCCCGCTCTGTTGACAACCGCCCTCATTCTGACGGCCTGCGGTGACGAAGACAAAAAGGCCGAACAGAAAGACCCCGCGCCAACAAAAACCGTTGAACAAACCACAAAAGCACCCGCCCCGGCACCAGCAGCCCCCAAGGAAGAACCCGCTGCCACAGCTGAAAGCGATGATAAAAACCTTGATATGACACCGGCTGAAGCACTGGAAAACATGCAACGTGATGCCGGCAAAGTTGCCGACAAAGCCGAAGAACTGGCCGGGAAAGCCTCCGACGCCGCCAAAAGTGCTGCCGCCTCTCTCAGCAATGCCATAAGCGGTGGTGATGCAACAAAAGGCGAGACTGTTTTTAAAAAATGCAAAGCTTGCCACACGGCGGAACAAGGTGGCAAAAATAAAGTCGGCCCGAACCTGTTTGGTGTGGTCGGACGTAAGGCCGGTAGCATTGCAGATTTCAAATATTCAAAAGGCATGCAAGCCCTTGACCTCACATGGGATACAGGCCTGATTGCAACCTATGTTGAAAACCCCACCAATTTCCTGCGCGACCAAACCGGCGATGCCACAACCCGCAGCAAAATGACGTTCAAACTGAAAGATGAACAAGATCGCAAAGATGTTGCCGCTTATCTGGCAACGTTTAAATAAGTCCTCATGATCGCCATCCCTGCAAAGCGGGGGTGGCGTCCTTATCGTTCGAAATCTTCCACGCTTTCAGCCTCGATAATATCGCGGGCGAGGTCGTAGGAAAAACCGGCGCGGGCCATTGCAGCGAGGTCTTTTTCTTTATAAGCCTCGCGTTTTTCTGGCAAACGGTAGGGGCCGAGCTTGCGCCGTTTGGCAAGGGCGAGGGCAGCGTCCCGTTCCAAGTTTTCGCTTTGTGTTTCTTCCTTCAAAGCCGTCAAAGCCTGCGCGATATGGTTCTCAGATAGGCCTTTTTCCATTAACTTCATACGGATCACACGTTGAGAGGTACCTTTGCGATGCAAAGCGCCGGCGCGTCCCTCGGCATAACGGGCATCATTGATAAAATTTGCTGCTTCCAGCTTGTTCAACAAGTCTTCAATCCAGTCGATCCCGTCTTGGATAGAAGTCTCGTGATAATAGTTTGATGTTTGGACATGGCGCATTAACACATTGCGCAAATTTTCACGCGATGTGGCAAAACGATCAATGTAGCGTAACGCCTTGTGACGCAGAGACTCTTTGGTCAATGGCCTTGGAATTTTTTTATCTTGTGACATATCTCACTTAGAATGCAGTCATTTATCTGATACAACAAATATAAATTTATTTAGCCAAAAAGAGAATCCTTTATGCATCCCACTGAAGTCAATCCCAATGCCGGAAACTGGCTGGGCCTGTGGACGCTTTATTCACGCGAAGTGCGCCGCTTCTTAAAAGTCTATACCCAGACTTTGCTTGCCCCGCTGGTCACCACCCTTTTATTCCTTGCTGTTTTCAGCCTTGCGCTAGGTCGCTCGGTTGAACACATCGGGTCCATTCCGTTTTTGGAATTCCTCGCCCCCGGTCTGGTGATGATGGCCATTACGCAAAATGCTTTTGCCAATACTTCCAGTTCCATTCTGATTGCCAAAGTTCAGGGCAATATCGTTGATACCCTGATGCCACCTTTGACCGCGCACGAGCTGACCTTTGCCTTTGCAATGGGCGGCACCACCCGCGGGCTGGTGATCGGGGCCTTGATTGTTGCGGTGATGAGCCTGTTTGTCCCGATGGGCATGGAAAATGCTGCCCTTGTCCTTTATCACGGTTTCATGGGCGCCTTGATGCTGTCCCTGTTTGGAGTTGTTGGCGGTGTCTGGTCGGTGAAATTCGATCATATCGCAGCGGTTACCAACTTTGTGGTGACCCCGCTATCCTTCCTGTCCGGCACCTTTTATTCCATCGAACGTTTGCCGGAGCTGGGTAAGTTTCTTGCGCATTTAAACCCGTTTTTCTACATGATCGACGGTTTCCGTGCCGGGTTTATCGGTCATGCCGACAGTAATATCCTCACGGGTATTTTGGTTATGGCCGGGGTCAATACCTTCTTATGGATCCTGTCCTATCGCATGTTCAAGACAGGCTACAAACTGAAAGCGTAACTGACTGAAACCACTGAAATTAAAAAAGACGCCGGTGATTATACCCGGCGGCTTTTTTATGCATTTTTATCGGCGTTTGTCTTAAAGGACAGACTCGATCCATTCCTGCAATTTGTTCTTGGGCAGTGCGCCGATTTTAGTGGCTGCAACCTGACCGTCTTTGAACAACATCAATGTCGGAATACCGCGCACACCGAACTTAGACGGTGTACCGGGGTTTTCGTCGATATTGATTTTCGCAATGGTCACTTTGCCGCCCAGTTCGTCGGACAGTTCTTCCAGTGCCGGTGCAATCTGTTTACACGGGCCACACCATTCGGCCCAGAAATCGACCAGAACGGGTTTATCGGAATTTACGACATCTGCATCAAAGCTGTCGTCTGTAATCTTTTTGGTCATTGTCTTATCCTAGTTGGGTAAGGCTTTAAAAAATAGCGTGGCTCTGAATTTAAGGTCGCCATGCCTGCGCGTCAAGTCACCTGAAACTATAAAAAAGCTATTCCAGCATATTTTCCGGTATCTCCATCAGCCTTGGCGTGTCCGTCCATAACAACACACAACGTACCGATCTGTCTGGATAAATTGCCTGCAAAGCCGCACGATAGGCCTTCATCTGATTGATATAGATTTGCGGAACTTTTTTAACCGAACGCGGCGGCGGGCGGTTGGTTTTGTAATCAACGATTACAACTTCACGCTCCCCGATCAGGAGTCGGTCCACCTGCGCAGAAATTACCCGTCCATTCACCGTCCCGACAATCGGCACCTCGGCCTGTGATCCCGGTGCAAACACATCCGCAAAATCATCATCACACAAAACACGCAAAGTTTCACAGGCAATCTCATCCTGCTGTGCCACGCTTAAGCCATGCGCAGCCCCTCCCAGATAGGTACGCGCGGCTTTTTCGCGCTCCCCTTCCGGTAATTCCGGCAAGGTTTGCAGCAGGGCGTGAATGATATTCCCGCGTTTGAAACGATAACCATGATCATCGCCTAAGGGCGAACGCGTTGCCGGTTCCATCTCGGTTGGGCGGGACGGGGCAAGGGGACGGGGCGGGCTGGGTTCCGATTTGGGATTGCTTCGTGCCCAAGGTGGCAAAGATTCGATCACCACATTCAGGCGGTCCGGTCCTTTTTCCACTTTGGCTTCTTTTTCCTGTGCACAAACCAGACGCAAAATCTCGCTTTCATCGATTTCGTCACACGATTCAAGGAACGCATCATCCAGCTTGTCCGCAACCTCTTTCAAGCCTTCGCGGGCCAGATTATACCAACAGTGCGCCGGGGCCGCCCGTTTGGTTTCCCATCCACAGATATAAAGCCGATCTTCAGCCCGCGTCAGCGCGACATACAACAGACGACGGTATTCCTCATCCTGTTTCTGGGCAAGGCGGTCTTTTTCAGCACTTGCAATCTCTTCAAAAAATTCCGCTTTCGGCGGCCAGATAAACAGCTCGGTTCCCATTTCTTTATCAAAGGGCCACAACAGTTTTGATCCTTTGCTGGGCACCTGCATGGTATCGGGCATAAAGACGATGGGCGCTTGCAGACCTTTCGCCCCATGTACCGTCATCACCCGTACCGCATTCTGGCTGGCCTGTTCCAGATCCCGTTTGACTTCTGTATCCCCTGTTTCCAACCATGCCAGAAAACTTTCCAGTGCAGGAGCATGGCTACGTTCAAAATTCAGGGCCAAATCCAGAAATTCATTGATCGGGTCTTCGGCTTCCACCCCCAAACGGGCAATCAACTTGCGCCGCCCGCCCAGCGCCGTCAGCACATAAGTAAACAATTCAAACGGACGGACATAGTCGGTACGCGCCATCAAATCCGCCAAATAATTATGCGCTGTATGGAAACGCAAATCGCTTTTAGCCTTATCACGCAAAGCCGACCACAAACTGCCCGGACGTTTATAGGCAAGATCAAACAGGTCTTCGTCGCTCAGGCCCAGCAACGGTCCTTTCAAGACACAAGCCAATTGCAAATCATCATCGGGTTGCAGCAAAAACCGCCCCAACGCCACCAGATCCATCACCGCGATTTGTTCGCCCAAAACCATCCGGTCAACCCCAGCCACCGCGATATCCAGTTCTTTCAAGGCGCGTACCAGTTCTTCGACAAAACCGCTGCGCCTGCGCACCAGTACCATAATATCACCGGGCTGGATGGGACGGCCTTTGGCTTCCAACAACTCATGTGACAGAACCATTTTTTGAATGCGCTTGGCGATTAATTTGGCAAGACGGGCACGTGGACTATCGACTTGCAGCCGTTCCACCGGGGGTTTCCACGGTTGCGCCGGTGTGGCGGCACTCGGGCGGATCGGCGGCCAGATTTCCACCAGTCCGCCATCACTTTGACGCCACGCATCATGTCGAATGGCATCATCAATTTCGACACCTTGCGCCACGCTTGGGTCTTTAAAAATCGCATCAACAGCTTGCAACACCGCCCGTGTCGATCGAAACGACATGGTCATGGGCACTTCGCGCCAGATACGTTGTGATTTCGGAACCTGATCAGCAAAGAGATGTTTCATCCGGTCAAATTCTGCCGGATCAGCCCCTTGGAAACTGTAGATCGACTGTTTTACATCCCCCACGGCGAAGATTGTCCGGGGGTTTTCCCCATCATGGACTCCGTCACCGACGAAAAATTCCTGTGTTAAGGCTTCAATCACCCGCCATTGGTCCGGGTTGGTATCTTGGGCTTCATCGACCAAAACATGTTCGATGCCCCCATCCAGCTTATATAAAACCCACGGCACTGACTCATGGGTCAATAAATCACGGGTTTTCAGGATCAAATCATCGTAATCCAGCACCGCTTGGTTTCGTTTTTGCCGATCATAGGAATCCAGCAGGGATTTGCCGATCCGCAACAAGGCATGGGTGGATTGCAAGGTCACCGCCGCACGCACTTTTCGTGCGGTGCGCAACATCCGTTCGCCTTCCACCGTCAGGACATCAATGGCCCCTAAGCTATCCGCCGCTGCCCCTTTGGTGATCAAAGTTTTGCGCAGTTCCCCTTTTCCTGTCAGGAAAGCATCGCGATAAGCCTCAAAAAACGCCAAACGCTCGGTTTGTGTGGAACTCAGCCATTTTGCCAGCATTTGCCCGCGTTCCATATCGCCCTTGCTGCCATTGAGCAAAGCCTCCATCGCAACGCGCAGACCCAATGCATCGAAACTATGTTGATCACAGGCCTGATCCACAATGCGCAACGGTGTATCACCGGGTTGCAGGTCCATCCGATCCGCCAGAACCGCCACCAGTTTGCGCACCCCACCATGATGATCTAACACCCGGCGCAATCGACCACGTGCCCCCGCCAATGCCCCGATCAATTCAGGAAAGGCCGTTTCGTGAATTTGCGAGGTAACAAGACGCAAGGCATCATACAGTTCCGGCGTGCGGCCCAATCGGGCATCCAGCATGACCTCGTCTTGCGCTTTTTTCAGTAATTCCGCCGCATTGCGTTCATCCATGACCTGAAAATGCGGGGCCAATCCGGCTTCCAGTGGAAAACGGCGCAACAAAGACTGACAAAAGGCGTGAATGGTCTGAATTTGCATGCCTCCCGGTGCATCCAGCACATGAGCAAACAATTGACGGGCAAGCACAAATTCGCCTTCACTCGGGCTACGGCTTAACAATTCCCCCAGTGTTGCACGCAAATCAGCATCCGGCATCACCGACCATTGCCCCAGCTTATCGGCAATCCGGTTGGACATTTCAGCCGCAGCCGCCTTGGTAAAGGTCAGACACAAAATATGATGGGGTTTGGTTCCCGTCACCATCAATGACAACACACGATCGGTTAAAACCTTGGTTTTGCCGGTCCCCGCATTCGCCGCCACCCAGACGGATGCCTTTGGGTCAGATGCTTGGCGCTGCACGACATTGGGATCCAGAAGATCGCTCATTCCTCTCCCTCCTGCGCGGCGGTGGACCATTCCTTGATGCGGGCCAGATGTTCATAGTCAGAATATTTTGGGGCATTTTCAGGATTGGGCCGCGATCCATAGGGCGCTTCAATCCGGTCATAGGCCGCGACCAGTCCTTGCAAGCCTTCCAATGCATCCGCCGCCGTCTGCGCCGGATTATCGGTTGCCGCTTGGCGTTTACCGGCTTCTTGTGCGCCACGTAAACGCCAGAATTCCAATTCTTTTACATCGCGCGGGCCAAACTGCTCAAACCCGCCTGCCATTGCAATCGCGGCTTCCAACGGCAATTGCGGAGCAAACCCGGCTTCCACCTCTTTTTTGGTGGGCGGGACCCCGGTTTTATAATCAATAATGGCGATTTCCCCATCCTTGAACAGATCAACCCGATCCGCCTTGGCAGAAATGGTAAAGGGGCCAGCCGGCGCCTCAAACGTCAGGCCGCCTTCAATCTCGCTATAACTTTTGGCAATCAAGGCCCGACGATCCTGTTCCTGTGCCACAAACCAATCACAAATCCGTTCAAACCGGGGCCACCAGAACGCCCAGATACCGGGGTTTTCCAGTTCTGCACCAAAAACTTCACGCCCGATCGCACGCAGTTCTTCTACTGCATTATCCGGTAGGTCACGCGGGTATTTATCCATAAATTTTTCTAATGATTCATGTATAATATTACCATAATCTGCCGCGCCGGGATCGGCATCAATCGGGTCTAGTTTCCTGATTTTTAATATTTCTTTGGCATACAGGCCATATGGATCACGCATCCATTCCTCAACACGCGTTACATACAGATGACGCGGACGCGCACTCACCGGCGGGCGCGGGGCGGGCGGAGCAACTGCCTGAATTTTTGCTACATAATCAAGGGCAGCCTGCATAGAAAGCCAACCTGCATTGCCTTTGAAATCCTCTGCCAGTTCCGTCCCGCTTAGTCTATTTTCCAGACGACGCAACCAGCGTGAACGCACCGTCGGTGTGCCATCGACACGCTCAGAACGCGTAATCACCACACGCGGGGCGCAAAAATGCTGGGCGAAATCGTGGGCGGTTTGCCCGATATGGAATTCCGGCAGCGGCAAGCCGAAATCGCGCATCATCGGGCGGCTCATCCACGGACTTGCGGTGGTATCGGGCGGCCATGTTCCTTCGTTTAATCCAGCCAGCACGACAAGGTCAAACTGCTGCAAACGGGCCTCGAACAACCCTAGGATCGACAGACGCGGATGCGCCCCGAATTTGGGACGAACGGCCCGGCCCGCCAACAACGCATCAAACAGGGCAGGGTAGCTGGCACAATCGAGTTCGCCAAACCCGTTTGCGGCCTCAATCAATTCACTGATAAAATCGGCACACGTTTCACCCGCTTCCCCGGCCCATAGGCGCTGCGCACCTGTTTCCACATCTATACTGGCCATTTGTTCAGCGGCCCGGATATGGCTTTCCACCAGTTTCAGGATATCGGTTTTTTTGCGCTTCATCACTTTGTTAAACGGATGAAAGGCCTTGTCCAGCGCATCCAGCAAACCATTTAGTTCATCCAAGATCTTTTTCTGATACACACTGAGACGCTTTGTACGTTTGCGCCAATCGGCTTCGCGTTTTTCCAAGGCACTGCGCAAACCGCTCAGCCCGCCTGTCGGACGGGGGCCACGCAGACTATAAAGTTCCAACCGTCGCACCTGACGGCGAAAAACCTTGCTGTCCATCCCGGCGGCACTAAAGGGGTGTTTACACAGGGCCAACAAGGCAACAGGGGCAAAATCATCCGCAACACATTGGGCCAGTAAACGCAAAAAAGCCCCGACAGGACTATGTTGCAACGGAATACCGGCCGAATCATCAATCTCAATCTGCCATCGACGCAATTCAGACGCGACACGGCGCGCCAAATTCCGATCCGGGGTAACAAGGGCGGCTGTGTTGCCTGCAAATTCCAGCTCGTTTCGCAACATCAGGGCAATGGCGCCGGCTTCTTCAAACGGGGTTGGGCAATCCAGACGTTCCACCCCGGCCAAAAGACCATTGGCGGGATGGGTCATGGTTCGCCATTTATCGGTGCTGGCAGCGGGTAACATGGCTTCGCTTAACAAACGGGCGCGCAAGGGATGTGCCCCGGATAAGGCAACCCCCCCCCAATCACGGACTTCTTGCGGGGCCGTGCGCATACGGCGCAACAACTGACGCAATCCATATTGCGGGTGGTTGGGATCAAGATTATCCCAGTCATCATCTGCCATAAACCGATCAAGGCCCGGCAAAACCACCATGCCGTTTTCCATACGGGCCACACAGGCCAGCAAGTCCGCCACCGCCGGAATAGACGCAGTTGAACCGGCGGCAATGACCGGATGTTTTGCCGGGGTCTTTTCCCACACCTGACGCTGTGCGGCCAACAGGCGATTGCGCCGTTGCGCCGGGTCCAACACCCCTTCGCTTTCTAAAATAGACGGCCAGTGTTCCGTCAAAATCTTCAGAAAATCGAGGGTGATATTCCAATGTTCCGAATAATCTTCCGGCACAAGGCTTTGTAAGTCGGTGAAATTCAGCCCCTCGGTATGGACTTGATCCAGCAGGCTTGCCAATTCATTTGCCAATTGTGCGGCCTGATCAGCGGTCGTTTTTTCTTTTTCAAAACCAAGGATCAAACGGGTCAAAAGAATTTGGCGGCGCAAGGGTGCGATGGCGGGATTAATCGCATTTAAACCACCGATATCCTGCCAGCCGGTCAAGGCCAGTTCATCTTCATCCAGATCACCAATCGGCTGCATACGTGGCAACAACATAGCCTTGCCGTCGCCATAGCGCAAAAAAGCATCGCGCACCGTGCGACAGGCCCGCCGCGTCGGTAACAACAATGTGACTTGGGACAAGGTTTCCGGCCTTTCCCCAAATTTTTCCATGACGCCATGAACCAACGCATCCGCAAAGGATACATGAGGCGAAATGCTATAAACGTTTGGCGATTTTGTGTTCATGCCATGTTTGTAATGGGAAAGAAAACGGCGGTCCAGACAGAAATCATACCATCGATTATTTTACGTTCAATAATCGTATTTTAAAACAGAACAACATTTGAATTTCAAAATTCAACCGCCAATCACATCCCCCTCACGCAAGCGTGACTGGCCCCACTTGTAAAGAACGCTAGAATAGGAGACAAGAGAACAAGCCCAAGGAAACACAAATGACTGCGCCGATCAGAATGAACACAATAGAAAACCCACCTCCTTCAAAAAAGAAAAAGCTTCACATCATCCCTTTGCTGATTATCGCAAGCGGGTTCATGGCCTTTTTTGTCTTTGGCGGTGCGGATTATCTTTCTTTTGATACCTTGCGCGACAATCGCCAAGCCATTTTAGACTGGACGCAGGAACATTATATTCTGGCGATTCTCGGCTTTATTCTGGCCTACCATATCGCTGTTATGTTTTCTCTGCCCGGTGCAATCTGGTTATCCTTAAGCGGTGGGTTTCTGTTCGGGACAGTTGAGGCCACCTTATATATTGTCCTGGGGGCCACGGCCGGGGCCATTGGTATTTTTCTGCTGGCCCGTTATGCCCTTTATGATTTTTTCCATGCCAAAGTCGGCAAATCGTTAAACCGTATGGAAAAAGGCTTTCAGGAAGATGCGCTGAGCTACATGCTGGTTTTACGCCTTGTCCCCTTGTTTCCCTTCTGGCTGGTTAATCTTGTTCCCGCCCTTTTGGGGGTTAAGTTGCGCACTTATATCATCGGTACGTTCTTTGGCATCATTCCCGGTGCCTTTGTCTATGCGTCTGTCGGCAGTGGATTGGGTGCTGTCTTTGATGCGGGTAACACACCGGATTTAAGCATTATTTTCAGCCCGCAAATCCTTACCCCCATTATCGGCCTTGCTGCATTGGCAATGGTCCCTGTAGTCTACAAAAAAATTAAAAATCGGAGAGCACAATGAGCGAGATTATCAAAACCGATATTTGCGTCATCGGCGGCGGGTCCGGTGGGTTGTCAGTTGCCGCAGGGGCTTCGCAAATGGGGGCTAAGGTTGTTCTGATTGAAAAAGCCAAGATGGGGGGCGATTGCCTGAATTATGGTTGCGTTCCCTCCAAAGCTCTGCTGGGGGCAGCACATGCCGCCCAGCATGTCCGCGAGGCAGGTACATTCGGCACTGATGCCACCTTAAACGCCATTGATCCCCAAAAAGTCCATGATTATGTCCACGGTGTTATCAATGGTATCGCGCCCCATGATTCCGTTGAACGATTTGAAGGCATGGGCGTACAAGTCATTCAAGGGGCCGCCCGCTTTATTGGCCCGCAAACATTAAGTGCCGATGGTAAAACCGTCCAAGCCAAACGGTTTGTGATTGCCACAGGGTCGCGCCCCTTTATCCCGCCGATTGATGGATTGGACGAGGTTGATTACCTGACCAACGAAACCATCTTCAATCTGACAGAAACACCAAAACATCTGATTATTTTAGGCGGCGGCCCCATCGGTATTGAAATGGCACAAGCCCATCGCCAATTGGGGGCAGACGTCACCATTTTAATCCGTTCCCACATGATGCCCAAGGATGATCCCGAACTGGTGGATTTTGTCCGCACCCGCCTGCAACAAGACGGTATTCATATCGTTGAACAGACATCGGTTGAAAGCATCACCCAACTGAACGACGAAATCGTCGTCAAAACAGGGGACGAGATTTACACAGGATCCCACCTGTTGGTCGCCACCGGTCGTCAAGTCAATGCAGATAGTCTTGATCTGAAAGCCGCAAATGTCGCTTATGACAATCATGGCATTCGCATTGATGAGCGCCTGCGAACCAGCAATAAAAAAATATTCGCCATTGGTGATGTGACCGGCGGTTTGCAATTTACTCACAAAGCCGGATACGACGCAGGTATTATCATTCGAAATGCCTTGTTCAGGCTACCTGCCAAAGCTGACTACAATGCTTTGGCGTGGGTCACCTATTGCAACCCCGAACTTGCCAGTGTCGGTTTAAATGAAGACGCCGCACGCAAAGAACATGACGAGATCCGCATCCTGCGTTGGCCTTTCAGCGAAAATGACCGCGCCCGCACAGAAGGCAAAACACACGGATTAATCAAGGTCATCACCACCAAGAAAGGGCGGATCTTAGGCGCTTCCATTGTCGGGCCAAGTGCAGGGGAACTCATTCAAGTTTGGGTGCTCGCGATTGGTCAAAAACTAAAAATCGGGGCAATTGCTTCCATGATTGCACCCTATCCCACGTTGGGCGAAGTCTCCAAACGGGCGGCGGGCAGTTTCTTTACCCCCTCTTTATTCAGCGAGAAGACCAAAAAGTTTGTCCGCTTTCTGCTGCGTTTCGGGTAAATTGAAACTATGCAGAATTCACGTGCCATAAACCTTGGCCTCTCGGCCCGACTTTTGATCCTGACGGCGATTTTCATCCTGCTGGCTGAGGCCTTTATCTATATCCCGTCGATTGCGCGTTATCGCAAAGTCTATCTGCTGGATCATATGGAAAAGGCGCATTTGGCCGTTTTATCACTGGAAGCTGCACCGGATAAAATGGTCAATGATGAATTACGTGACCTTCTTCTCAAACATGCCGAAGCTTACGGGATTGTGTTGGTGGAAGGTCATAAACGTATGTTGGTTTTATCCAAGGATATGCCGCCCAAAACCGATTTGAACATCAACATGGCCGATCAAAGCTGGATCCCTATGGTCATGGATGCCTTTGAGACCTTGTTTCAAAAGGAAAATCGAATTTTACGCATTAAAGGCCCCAGTCCGCGCAACGCCGAGGTGAGCATCGAGGTTATTTTGGATGAAGCCCCCTTGCGCATGGAAATGGCAGATTATTCACGGCGTATTCTCAATCTGTCGCTGGTGATATCCTTGATTACCGGGGTATTGGTCTATATCAGCCTGCATGGTCTTCTGGTGCGCCCAATTCGCAAGTTGGCCCGCAATATGGCAGATTTTCGCGAGAACCCCGAAGATGAAAACACAATTATCATCCCGTCTAATCGCTATGATGAAATTGGCCAAACGGAAGCCGAACTTCACGCCATGCAAGGTGAATTGCGAAAACTGCTGCGCCAAAAAGACCGGCTGGCTTCTATCGGATCAGCTGTTGCCAAGATCAACCATGATCTGCGCAACAGCCTGTCCAAAGCCATGTTGATGTCCGATCAAATCGCAGGCAGTACGGATGAAAAAGTCCAGAAACTGGCCCCACAACTGTGTCAAACCGTTGATCAAGCCATCGACCTTTGTGCTCAGACGATGGATTATGTCGCAAATTCCACCCCCAGACTGGATAAAGAACTTTTTTACCTGCACGATCTGGTCGATGAAGTGATTGCCCATGTGGCAGACCTGCATGACGAAACCACGCAGGTGGAAAACCATGTCGACGAACTGGCTGAGGCCGAAGGTGATACAACCCAATTGCGCCGCGTGCTTGTCAATCTGGTGCGCAATGCCCTGCAAATGGGGGCCACCCATGTGGAACTGACAAACGAAAACAGCAGCATTGATGTCATCGACAATGGCCCCGGCCTGCCCAACAAGGCCAAAACCAATCTGTTCAAACCCTTCGCCGGATCAGCACGGCGCGGAGGGACCGGGCTGGGACTGGTCATTGCACGTGACATCATGCACGCACATGGCGGTGATTTAACCCTGCAACAAACCGGTGCACAAGGCACCACGTTCCGCCTTGTGCTGCCACAACCCAAGGAAATCTAATGGCGCAATGGAACCCGCAAACCATTGTGATTGGGATGCGGTCCCGGTAATGTCATCGGGACCATATTGCACGGGCTTATCCCGCACTTTCTGACGGCAAAACCCTTCTGCCCTTTAAACGATTCTTTATGGTTTGTCTCAAGAAATAAACCTGTTACAAGAAGGTGTCTTGTCACATACGGGTAGGGAAGCATGAGCAAGCCTGAAGTTACTTTCATCTTGACCAGTTGTGGTCGCGTCGATCTGTTGAAAACGACAATCGAAACATTTGAGAAATTCAATACCTACCCCATCAAACGCGGCATTATCACAGAAGATTCATGCGACGAAGAAGTCTATCGTCAAGTTCGCGAATTGTTTGGTGATCGCTACGAAATCTGGGCGAACGAGACCAAAAAAGGCCAGATTAAATCCATTGTAGATGCCTATGCGACAGTCGATACACCCTATATTTTCCATTGCGAAGATGACTGGGAATTCATGCGTTCCGGTTTTATTGAAGAATCCATTGCCATTTTGGAACATGATCCCAACATTATGCAGGCCTTTCTGGAAAGCAAAGAAAGCGCAAACGGGGCCACCGACAGTGTCGAACTGTTTCAATTTGTTGACCCGACAACAATCGACGGCGCCAGCTTTGAAAAAATCAGAGTTGCCGAAGGTTGGGATTGGGGCTATTTCTCTTTCCGCCCGGCCTTAAAGCGCAAAAGCGATTATGATCGCATTGGCGGATATGCTCGTTTCACCAATGAACCGGATATCAGCTGCACCTACCGGGAACTGGGCTATTATTGCGTGATTTTAAGCGAACCCGCCACCATTGATCTGGGCGGAGAACGCCGCTTGCCAGATCCGACCCGCAAATGGCCGAAACGCCGCAAACACAACAAACCCAAGGGGTTAAAACGACTTTGGGCACATATCCAGCGCCTGTTTAGCGAAGGCAAATGGTAATCTGATCAGGCTTGTGCCTCGAAAACCATCGTTTCAAATTCATTTTGGGCCTGATTGTCGATGGCATTACCGTGTTTTTCAATCCCGTTCAATGCGTCGTGAACAGACTCACCGACCTTGCAACGTTTGATATTTTTGAAACCTGCTTCTCGCAGGGATTTCACCATATGTTTTTCGTTATAGATAAACTGATGACACCATCCCTTAAAGATATGGTTGACCACTTCCAGTCCATTATAGGGCGTGTAGTCATGCAGACACAGATCGACGAACCACTTGATATATTGTTCCTGTTCTTCTGAAAGATTATCTTCCAAAAGACCGAGAAACACATCCAGATCCGGTGTCGCCACGCGAAAAATGCCCGTATCCGGTTTTAAAATACGCTTACATTCGCTCAACATATGCATCCCGATATTACTGGGAATATGTTCAATTAAATGTTCAGAATAAATATAATCAATGGAATTGTCAGGGATAGGAAACCGCTTGGACACGTCCAAGGCATAAGCTTTGCCTTTGATGGTGTGCAAATCTGTATTCAACCAGCCTGTCAAACCATTACGATTTGCGCCAAGCTGAAGTTTGCGAACATCATGCGTATCAATATATTTCTGAATTTCTTTCGGTGCATTGCGATCACGAAAATAACTGCGAATGGCCCGTAAATCTTGTGAAAGCCCGTTATAGGCTGCGGATTTGCGCAGGGTTTTCTTTTTAAATTCCTTCAAGGACATGATGCATACACTCTATTACAGACATTGAACATCGCATCATATGCCATATCAAGGGCAAACCTGTCTATCGTCTTGATCGTTTTAAAACGCTTAGGAGTCGTCTTCAGCCTCATCTTCAGGAGGTTGACTGACCCGTTTCTTTCCGGCTTCTGCGACAAAAGTCAGAATCTCGTCCTTCAGGGAATGGACCGCCGCGCGGCATCCCATGTTGAACTGTTCATTGTCCTTGGCTTCCAAATGAATAAAGCTATCCACCGTCGGGCGTAAGATATCCACCGACAGCATGGGTTCGCCCAAGACCTCGCTAACCTTATCGCCAAACGTTTCACGAAAAGCGATCAAGGTTCCGTCCAGACGATCCAAATTCAAGCGGTTCATCTCCGTCAGGTTTTCCTGTGCGATATAGGTCAGCGTATCGCCGTAAATGCCGATCCGCGCGTTATCCAGTTCTGTACAATGATCGAAAAAAGCCTTGTCGCGTTTAAAGAAATCCCATGCCTTTTCCCCCATTGCCTTAATAAAAGACATAACAAGGTCTTTGCGCCAATAAAGAATACCGGGAATCGCATCCGCACCATGAGCCACCACATTGCGGAAATAAACGCCGACAGCCTCTTTGACCTTTTTGAAATCTTCGTGATGCACTTCGACAACCGCATGACCGGCGGCTTCATCCTGAATGACAAGGACATCATCATTGAGCACCAGCAAATGCGCATAAGGCAAGTGATCCCGATAAAATTCCAGCAAATCAAGTTGCCAGTCAAATCCGATCACACGACGCATGGCATCAAATTTTTTGGCACCTTCTTTTAAACGCACTTTCTTGGTGACCGTCACTTCCTTGGTGAAAAAGATCATGGATTTGACCTTTTTCTTCTGTTTTTTCGTGACAATCTCGCCATCATTGCGAATAAAAAAACGGCGCGCTGCCGTTGAAACCAATAATTTCTGTACCTGTTGTAACGTCACACCACACGCGGTTTCGGTGACTTCATCCACAATCGGATCACCGGCTTTATCGACCACTGTCTCGCTGAATAGGTCCATATTGTCGCGATAGACTTGGAAAAGATGTTTCAGGTTTTGTGGTTCATTGAGAATATCATCAAAGGACCAGTCGCGATTCAACAAATCACTTTCCTGAAGCAAGGCAATCGCAGCCTTCACACCTTGAATGATCTGCCCCTTGACTTGTTTATCCACGCTGACGTTCGGTGGCAATACAATCGATATTGCCTCGATCAACGGTTTTTTTGATTTCTCTTCTAATTCGTCTTCAGACATAAGTACTCAGAACCTGTTTCACGGAACTTCTTGCTTTTACGTTTAAATACATTATGCACAGAAAATCAGCGGTTGGAAAATCAAAAAATCGCCTAATTATATGTTCTATTAATGGATTTCTAACCCACAATGGTGCATAGCTTTTGCCATGAGCGCACAAAAGAAAAAAACGGCCCCCCAAAAAAAGGCACGCCGAAGCACGAAAAAAAAATCATCACCCACACCAAAACAGCCTTGGACCCTCAAGCGTTTGTTCATGTGGTTGGCAACCATCGCCATTTGGATGGGACTGTTGCTGGCAGCTATCTTGGCTTATTACGCCTATGATCTGCCCGATGTGGATAAAGCCACCGCCGTGGAACGCCGCCCCGGCCTGACCTTGCTGTCAGCAAACGGCAGCGTTATTGCCACCAGCGGGGACCTTTACGGTGAAGCCATCCAGATCAGCGATCTGCCCGACTACTTGCCCCAAGCGGTTATGGCCACTGAAGACCGCCGGTTTTACGACCATTTTGGTCTGGATATCATCGGATTGGGACGTGCAATTGTGACCAATATTGTCTCCGGTAAAATTCGCCAAGGCGGATCCACGCTAACCCAGCAAGTCGCCAAAAACCTGTTCTTATCGCCAGAACGTTCCATCAAACGAAAGGTACAAGAATTGTTGCTCGCCTTCTGGCTGGAGCATAAATTCACCAAAGATCAAATTTTCACGCTTTATCTCAATCGGGTTTATTTCGGCGCAGGCACCTATGGTGTGGAAGCCGCCGCGCAGAAATATTTTTCAAAATCAGCGCGCAATCTTTCCCTTTACGAATCCGCACTTATCGCCGGATTGTTAAAAGCCCCCAGCAAATATAACCCGCGCAGCAATCCTGATCTTGCCAAAGAACGAACCGCTGTCGTCCTGTCCAATATGGTAAATGCCGGGTATTTGACACAGGCACAAGCGCGCGCGGCCCAAAAACATAAAGAACGCATCATCAGCGCGGCAAAACCACATAAGTCTGCACGGTATTTTGCCGATTGGGTGATGGAGCAGGTCGATGATTTTGTCGGACCGATGAATACAGATCTGACCATTGTCACCACGCTGGATCTTGAGTTACAGAAGATGGCGGAACGTAAAAGCCGCGCTTTCCTCAAGAAAAATGGCAAGAAACGCAATGTTGGACAGGCGGCAGTCGTCGCCTTGTCACCGGATGGGGCGGTGCGGGCCATGATTGGCGGGCGTGATTACGGACAAAGCCAGTTCAATCGTGCCACCCAAGCCCAACGCCAACCCGGTTCCGCCTTCAAACCGTTTGTCTTTCTTGCCGGTGTGGAAAACGGTATGGACGCAGACGACACCTTGAAGGACGGCCCCTTTGCCATTGGGAAATGGAAACCACGTAATTATTCAAAGACCTATCAAGGCCCTGTTACCTTGCGTACGGCCTTGGCCGAGTCCATCAATACCATTTCTGCCCAAATCGGACAAAAGGTCGGATTTGCAAAAGTTGCCGATACAGCCCATCGTTTGGGCATTACCTCTCCCTTAAAGGCGCAGCCTGCCATCACATTGGGCGCAAGCGAGGTCAACCTGCTGGAACTGACCGCCGCTTACGGTCCTTTTGCCAACGGCGGTTTCGGTGTTTTCCCCTTCGGTATTGAAAGCATCAAAGATGCCAATGGGAGGATTCTCTATCAACGTAGCGGCGGGGGCACAGGGCGTATCGTCAAAGAACGCCATATTCGTGAAATGAACGACATGATGAAAGCCGTCATGCAAACAGGCACAGGTAAAAAGGCCAATTTCGAACGCAGTCTAGGCGGCAAAAGCGGAACCTCACAGTCTTTTCGCGATGCCTGGTTTATCGGCTACAGCGCCGACCTTATCCTTGGCGTCTGGATGGGTAACGATAATGAAAAACCCATGAAGCGGGTCAGTGGTGGCGATTTACCTGCAATCCTGTGGGGTCAGATCATGCGCACCGCCCACGAAAGCATTCCCCAGAAACCCCTGCCCGGTGATGAAGCCCCCGAAGTGGTCGAACAGGTCAAAGGTTTCTTTGAACGCCTGTTTGGCGGGGATTAGACAAAAAGGAAAATCAGGCCTGCCCGACACATTCCATTAAGGCGCAATCCATCGCCTGTTGGGCAGGCATGTTGTGGAACGCAGCAAATTGGAAAGCCGCATAAAAACGTTCGCATTCGCCCAACGCAATCTCGATAATATCTTCAAGTTCGCGCGCTTTATGTTCGGATGTGCCGTTCATCATAATGGTATGGCGAAAGGCTGGTGCATTAAACCCGGCCATAACGGCAAAATGGCCGATCCATAGCTTTGAATTGATCGTTGCCAGCAAATCGTTCACGGCCCCACCTGCGGCTTGTGGCAGGCACATATCCATAGAACAGGTCAGGTGCAAACATTGATAAGGTGCGCTCCATGTAAATTGGAGGGAATAAGTGCAGTTATCGCCTGCACTTTCCATCACCAGATCACCGTTACTTAAATGTTCCAGAACCCATCCGCGTTCTTCGGCGAGGTTTTCCAGAATATCCAGACCGTAATCCGGTGCTGCCGCTTGTACCTGTTCAAGAAAGTTCATAACTCAAAAAATCTTTTAATTCGTTGTCGTTGAGGGTGAACCTAGACAATAAAAAAGGCCCTGCGCAAGGGCCTCTTGGATTCGAAAAAAAGATTCCTGTGGATAAAATTGTGGACCAACGCGGTATGAAAATCCGCGACTCGTGGGTCCCCTTATTTCCAAGCTAACTTGTTTATTTTTTTGCTTTTTCCAAGGCTTCTTCCAACGCCGCAATACGCACGTTTAACGCATCTTGTTCAGCGCGCGCCTTCGCTGCCATCGCCTTGACCGCGTCAAACTCTTCACGAGGCACAACATCCATTTCTGCCATAACTCGTTCTATTTGTTGACGAATTAGCCCATCAATTTCTTCTCTCACACCTGTCAATGTGCTGACGGCACCGCTGGCAACCTTGGCAACATCATCGAAAATACGGTTTTTGCTTTGCATGAGTCTTTTCCTTTTTATAGGGGCGAATCGGTGGCGCATTATGCCATGAGTTCTTTTCAGCGCAAGTCTTGCTTGAAGCCATACCTCTGATCGCCCTATAAGAGAACGCAAGAATGCTCATGTTAAAGTAAGGATGATATCCATGTTTGTTGTTACCGGTGGTGCCGGATTTATCGGATCGAATATCGTTGCAGCCCTTGAAGAACGTTATCCGAACGAGAAACTGGTCGTGGTGGATCGTTTGCGTGACGGCGTCAAATGGCGCAACCTCGCCAAGCGCGATCTCTATGACATTATCCACCCGGACGATGTGTTTCCTTTTTTAGCAGAATATCAGGACGATATTAAAGCCATCTTTCACATGGGCGCGATTTCTGCCACCACAGAAACAGATGCAGATAAAATCATCGACAACAACTTCCGTCTGACAACCGCCCTGTGGGACTGGTGTTCACAATATAAAGTGCGTTTCCTGTATGCGTCATCCGCTGCGACATACGGCGACGGGGAACATGGTTTTGATGATTTTGAAAACCGCAAAGACCTGTCCCGTCTTGAACCTCTCAATGCCTATGGTTGGAGCAAACATCTGTTTGACCGCACCGTCGCACGCACAACCGAAGAAGGCGGCACCACACCACCGCAATGGGCCGGGCTGAAATTTTTCAACGTTTATGGACCCAACGAATATCACAAAGGCGGGCAAAAAAGCGTTGTCGCCCATGTCTATCCCGATGCGGCTGAAAAATTAATGTGTCGGCTTTTTAAATCCCATCACCCGGACTATGAAGATGGCGGACAATTGCGTGATTTCATTTGGGTTGGCGATGTGGTTGATGTCATCCTTTGGCTTTATGAGCATCAAGACGTTTGTGGCCTGTTTAACGTGGGAACCGGGAAAGCCCGTTCTTTCAAAGACCTTGCCAGCGCAGTCTATGTGGCGTTGGATATGGAACCGAAAATTCATTACATCGACACGCCTGTAAATATTCGCGATAAATATCAATATTTTACACAGGCAAATATGGATAAGTTGCGCGCTGCCGGATACGATAAACCTTTTACGGAGCTTGAAGAGGGTGTACGGCGCTACGTTCAAGACTATCTCTGTAAAGACAATCCGCACCGCTAAAGTAAATCCCAAGCAGGTTGAGACAACCTGCAACGACGCATTTGCGTAAAAACATTCTTTTATCGAAAGAAAGAGATTACATCAGATGACATTTGCCATTGCCTTTCCCATGATCGATCCCATTGCGGTTGAACTGGGGCCCATCGCTATTCGCTGGTATGCATTGGCCTATATCGTCGGTCTGGTCGGCGGTTGGCAGTATATCAAGTTTCTGACCAAATCTTTCCCCGGCCAGATCACCCACGAACAAGTTGACGATTTTCTGTTCTGGGCAACAATCGGCGTTGTTTTAGGCGGTCGTACCGGGTACGTGCTGTTTTATAATTTCGACTATTTCAGCCAAAATCCAATGGCTATTTTACAGGTCTGGAAAGGCGGCATGTCTTTCCACGGCGGATTCCTTGGTGTGGTTGTTGCTGCGATTTTATTCTGTAAAAAACACAAACTGCCCATGCTGAGCTTTGGGGATTTGCTGGCCTGTGGGGCACCGATTGGGTTGTTTTTCGGACGGATTGCCAATTTCGCCAATGCCGAATTATTCGGGCGCGAAACCGATGTCGCGTGGGGGGTCATCTTCCCCAACGGCGGACCAAACCCGCGCCACCCCAGCCAGATATACGAAGCCCTGATGGAAGGCCTCATCCTGTTTATTGTGCTGTTCATCCTGTCGCGCCGTGAACGTTTGCGCCAGTCACCCGGTCTTTTTATGGGGGTTTTCATTGCCGGATACGGTATCGCCCGTTCAATCGTTGAGATGGTGCGCCAACCCGATGTGCAAATCGGCTATTTAAGCGGCGGTTCCACGATGGGACAATGGCTATCCGTGCCCATGATCATCATTGGGGTCGGGTTCATAATCTATGCCTTGCGCCATCAAAATATCGACGGGCAAAATAAAAAGGGGACAGAACGCGCATGACGTCCTTGTTGAAAATCCTGCGCCAGCGCATCGAAAATACCGGTCCGATTTCCGTATCCGATTTTATGGCAGAATGTTTGTGCCATCCCAAACACGGTTACTACATGAAAAAAGACCCGTTTGGGCTCAAAGGTGATTTCACGACCGCCCCGGAAATTTCTCAGGCTTTTGGCGAACTGCTTGGTTTATGGGCTGCGATTACATGGCAGCAAATGGGCAGTCCCGCGTCAGTCCATCTTGTAGAACTGGGACCAGGGCGCGGCACCTTGATGTCGGATGCCTTACGCGCCAGCCGTGCGGTACCCGGCTTTCATAAGGCCCTTTGTGTGCATCTGGTGGAAATCAGCCCCGTTTTGAAATCCCGCCAGAAAGAAACCTTGCAAGATAGCGGGCTGGATATCCAATGGCATGATGATTTCACCCATTTACCCGATGGCCCTGCAATTTTCATCGCCAACGAATTTTTTGATGCCTTGCCCATTCGCCAGTTTGAAAAAGGTGAAAAGGGCTGGGCAGAACGGTTTATCGATCTTGACCCCGATGGAACGGGATTGCGTTTTGTCCTGCAAAGTGATCAAGCCGCCACAGCCTTGATGCCCCCTGCCTTAAAAGACAAGGACGATCAAGGTTTCTTGTTTGAAATTTCATCCAACGCACAATCGGTGGCTTATGGGTTGGGGCAACGGATCAAGGAACAAGGCGGGGCCTTTTTAGCCATTGATTATGGCTACGCCCAACCGGATTTTGGCGAAACCCTGCAAGCCCTGAAAAATCATCAATACGCCCCCGTTCTGGATCATCCCGGTGACGTGGACTTAACCGCGCATGTGGATTTTGCCACATTGGCCCATAGTTTCCGCGATGGCGGGGCCAAAGTCTGGGGACCGATTGGCCAGGGCCTGTTTTTGGAACGCCTTGGCATTGCCCAACGGTTTCAGACCTTGTTGCAACATGCCAAGGATACACAACGCCCCAGCCTGATCGCCGCCCACAAACGCCTGACAGCGCCTGAAGAAATGGGTAAATTATTCAAAGTATTATGTGCGACCCATCCCGATCAGCCCACCCCGGCTGCCTTTGAAGAAGGTTAAGTGACATGAGCCAAGACCCCGTCTTTTTAACAGCCGACAACATCACGACAACCCACGGCTTTTTCACCCGTATCGGCGGATTAAGCACAGGTCTTTATGACTCGTTGAATTGCGCATGGGGTTCAAAAGACAGTCTGTCTGATGTTATGACCAACCGCGCCCTTGTGGTGCAAAGTCTCGGCAATCGGATTTCCGACCTGCTCAGTGCGGCACAGGTTCATTCCAATCGTGTCCATAGCGTCGATCAGGTCTGGACACGTGAACGCAGCCCCGAAGTCGACGCCCTTGTTACCAACAAGCCGGGGATCGCCTTGGGGATTTTAACAGCCGATTGCGCCCCCATCCTGTTTCACGATCGTGAAAACCGCATTATCGGTGCCGCACATGCCGGGTGGAAAGGGGCCATTGGCGGGGTGCTGGAAAACACGGTTCAGGCCATGATTGATCTTGGGGCCAAACGTGACAGCATCCATGCCTGTATCGGTCCTTGCATTCATCAGGCCTCATATGAAGTCGATGCCGGTTTTCGTAAAACTTTTCTCAATCAGGACCCGTCCTTTGAGAGCTGGTTCACAGACGCAGAGCGCGAAGGGCATTATCAATTTGACCTGCCGGGATTTGTCAAATCCCGTCTGGAAATGTTGTCACTGGCCAGTATTCAGGCATCCTTGGCCGATACTTACCCGGATGAAGAACGTTTCTTCAGCTACCGTCGTGCCACCCATAGAAACGAACCGGACTATGGACGTCAGATTTCCGTTATTAGCTTGGAAGCAGAATAATGCCTTATCTTGTGATGATGATGTTACTAAGCCTCGCGGCCCTGATGTTTTCCTGCGTCATGGTCATTTAGAACCATAACACCGCCATGTTCCATCGTCTTTTTGCCCTCAGTCTTGTCTTGATACTGGTTGCCTGTACGCAGGCCCCGCAACCGCTACGCCATAGCCGAACCGGGTTTGACCCCTCCGGCCTGCGTCTGCGCGATGGGGGAACGATTTTCATTCAACCGATTGAAGGGATCGCCAAACCATTAGCACAGATTATGGGAAACAGCCTTGCAGAAAGTCTGGGCGCGCGCGGTATTCCCTCAACCAGCAACCTGATTACCAACCCGTCTTATAAAGTTCGGGGACAAGTGGTCATTAAACGTAACCGTCGTAACCCTCATATAACAGGGGCAATTTACTGGACCTTTGCCAAACGCGAAAGCGGCGAAAAACTCGAATATTCCCAACCGATAAATGTGGATCGTCACCGTTGGGAATATGGTGATCAAGCCCTGATCGACAATCTGGTCGAAGCTGCCGCCGATGAATTTGCAAGTTATCTACAAGATAACCGGGAACGCGAGGCAGTCGAACTGGCAGTACGTGATCAAGACGTCGTGTTTTTCATCGATAAAATCGACGGAGCACCGGGGGATGGCGCAAATGCCTTGAAAAAGGCCATGACCCTGACCCTACGCCAAGCCGGTGCCTTGGTACGCAATAAGCCGTCTAAAAACGGATACATTCTGGATGCAGAGGTGCGCGCCCTTGATCCTTTTGAAGGCAAACAGCGCATCAAAATTGCTTGGATCGTCAAAGATCCAACCGGACATGAGCTGGGCCGGGCACAATTGAACAACCAACTGGATGAAGGCCGTTTGAACAAACCGTGGGGCCGATTGGCCTATGAAATTTCACGCGCTGCCGTCCAGAGTATTGGATTAATGGTCGAACGCCATCGCAGTGAAGCCCAATTTGACCGGAGTCGCACCTCAATCGGTACAACGGCAGCGCCCGGACGGCGAAACCGACGGTTCATTGCCCCTTATTGACAATCCCACACGCGTTGAAATGTCTTTGTTCCTTCACAAAGATGATCGAGATCGTTAATAAGACGTTTACATCAAAGTGACGCATTGATATGTTCGGCGCGAAATCACTCGGGCCCACCACATCATGGACTAGGTTTTCACATGAAAATCCTCACCGGTAACGCAAACCGTCCTCTGGCCGAAGCAATCTGTAAAGAGCTTGGCACCCCTCTCACCGAAGCCAGCGTCAAACGTTTTTCCGATCAGGAAGTCTTCGTTGAGATTCTCGAAAACGTTCGCGGTGAAGATGTCTTCATCGTTCAACCAACGTCTTATCCCGCAAACGACAATATGATGGAACTGTTGGTCACCATTGACGCCGCGCGTCGTGGATCGGCCCGTCGCATCACTGCTGTTGTTCCTTATTTCGGCTATGCCCGTCAGGACCGTAAATCAGCCCCGCGCTCGCCGATTTCCGCAAAACTGGTTGCAAACCTGATTACCACTGCCGGTGCGGACCGCGTTTTGACAATGGACCTGCACGCCGGTCAAATTCAGGGGTTCTTCGATATTCCGGTGGATAACCTGCACGCCGCTCCGGTCTTTGCCCGCGATATCGCGCAACACTACGATACAGAAAATCTGCTGATTGTCTCTCCCGATGTCGGCGGTGTGGTTCGCGCACGTGCCATTGCCAAACGTCTGGACTGTAATCTTGCCATCATCGACAAACGCCGCGAACGCGCCGGTGTATCCGAAGTTATGAACGTCATCGGTGATGTTGACGGTAAAAACTGTATTCTGATTGATGATATTGTCGATTCCGGCGGTACTTTATGTAATGCAGCGCAAGCCCTGTTGGAAAACGGCGCCAAAAGCGCTTCTGCCTACATCACGCATGGTGTCCTGTCTGGTGGTGCGGTTTCACGCATTACCTCTTCTGCCCTAAAGGAACTGGCCGTTACAGATTCCATCCAAGGTACAGACCCGGTCATTGACGCCAGCAACATTCGTCATATTTCCATCGCCCCGATCCTGTCGGAAGCGATTAAACGGATCCATGACGAACAATCTGTTTCCTGTCTATTCGACTAAAACAAATTCTGCTAAATTAAAAGGATGGAACGTTTTTCTCGTTCCATCCTTTTTTTATGTCCACCCAAGGAGTCGGTCCCGTGAACAAGTAACGCAGCTTTGCTGAACCCTGTTACTTTTTAAGCTCTTACCAAAGGTAAGGGTCATATTTATTCACGAGGATCCCATGCATCGTCTTAAAAACAAACGCTGCGTCATTACAGGCGCCGGGCGCGGTATCGGCGCCGCCATTGCCAGAACTTTTGCTGATGAAGGCGCCGAAGTTATCGTCACCGACCGTCTGCTTAAGCGGGCACAAAACATCGCGGCAGAAATCGGAGGCATCGCTCTTGAACTGGATGTCTCGCAAGAAGCCCACTGGCAACAGCTTGCCAGTCTTTATCCGCATATTGATGTGCTGGTCAATAATGCCGGTATCACGGGCTTTGATGACAACCTTGTCGCCCATGACCCTGAACATGCCACACTTGAAAACTGGCGGGCCGTTCACGCCATCAATCTGGATGGCACCTTTTTAGGTTGTCGTTACGCCATTCAAGCCATGCGTAAAAAAGGCAATGGGTCGATTATCAATATATCGTCACGTTCCGGTCTGGTTGGCATCCCGGCGGCTGCGGCTTATGCCTCCTCCAAAGCGGCCATACGCAATCACACCAAAACCGTTGCGCTTTATTGCGCACAGGAAGGATTGAACATCCGGTGTAATTCCGTTCACCCCGGTGCCATTCTTACCCCCATGTGGGATCCCATGTTGGGAGAAGGCCCCGAACGCGACAAACGCCTAAAAGCCTTTGTCGCGGATACACCTTTACAACGTTTTGGCACCCCGGACGAAGTTGCAGCCGTTTGCCTGTTGCTGGCTTGTGACGAAGCAAGTTACATGACGGGCAGCGAGATCAATATTGACGGTGGATTGCTCGCCGGGTCTGCCGTTTCACCACAACAAACAGAAAACCCATAACAAAAAAAGGGCAGCAGATATGATGTCTGCCGCCCCTTTTTCCAGTTATGTAAAAACCTTAAAGCTCAAAACTGGCTTCAATATCTTTCACACTATATTTCTCTTCCTGTTTGGGCGCATAAACCGGGCGCTGTGTCTCATAAAGAACGCCTGTGCTGAACCCGTCATCGGTTGCCAAAAATGCCATTGCTTCAGCCAAAGCATTGGTTTCCGAAATTTCGCCTTTGCGGATGATTTTTTTCCATTCCGTCTGTTCGGGACGGAACGTCACACAAGGGCTGAGAATTTGTACAAAAGAAAATCCTTTGTGCTGAATAGCTTGTGTAATCAGTTTCGCCGATCCGTTCGGGTCCCCTGCAAAACCACGGGCCACAAAACCTGCCCCGGCAGATAACGCAACCGCCAACGGGTTGAAAGGGGAAACCCCTGTCCCATGCGGTGTCAGTTTGGAACCTTCCCAATCCGATGCTGTTGTCGGTGAGGCTTGCCCTTTGGTCATGCCGTAGACTTCGTTATCCATCACAATATAGGTCATGTCCACATTGCGACGACAAGCATGCAGGAAATGGTTCCCCCCAATGGAAAATCCATCCCCGTCACCGCCTGTGGCAATAACGGTCAAATCAGGACGGGCCACTTTTAGGCCTGTCGCACTGGCAAGCGCACGACCATGAATACCGTGGAACCCGTAAACGCTGGTATAAGCCGGAATACGAGAACTACAGCCGATACCGGAAATCACCGCGCAATTTTCACGCGCGACTTGCAGTTCCGCCAAGGCTTTGGTGACAGAGGCCAAAACAGAAAAGTCGCCACATCCCGGACACCAGACCGGCTTGTAATCGGACTTATAGTCTTTAAACGTCAACGGTTTGTGTTGAACAGCCTGATCCATTATGCCAGCTCCTTGATTTTAGTAACGATTTCATTAGGGCGGAACGGCAACGGTCCCGGTTTCGCCAATACAGTTGTGTCTTTCGGCAGATCAAATTCACTGCGCAGGTAACGATAGAACTGTTTTGAATGTGTTTGTTCCACGACCAATGCCTTGTTCACACCTGCCATTGCTTCATTGAAACGATCAGGCAGGGCAGGAGCCAGCAAGCGCATGGATATTAATTTAATCTTTTGGCCTTCGCTTTCCAATCGTTTGATCGCTTCGCGTACCGGGGCTGTAACCGACCCAAAAGTAATAACGGCAAAATCGCTATCGCCTTCAATTTCCGCCCAATGTTGGCCGTAATCGAACCCGGTCAATTTACGTTCGCGCTTATCAAGTTGGGCATAATGGTCTTCGGCCTGTGAACTAGGTCGGGCATTTTCCTGTGTTTCCAGACCGTCTGCCACATATTCCCCACCCGGTGTGCCCGGAATAGCCATAGGCGAAACGCCGCTGTCCGTCAGGGCATAGCGTTTGTAATCGACCACATGGGCCGGGGCGACTTCACGTTTTGCCACAAAAGCCAAATCCGCCGGTTTATCAATGACATTGCGCGACTGACCCAACGACTGATCGGATAAAACGATTGCCGTTGTCTGCAAGGCCTCCGCCAGATGTACGGTCCACTGCGTTGTAAACAAGCAGTCAGAAATGGAATTCGGTGCCGTTACAATATGGGGTGCATCGCCATGTAAACCATGCAGCGCAATGTTCAAATCACTTTGTTCGGATTTGGTCGGGATCCCCGTGCTGGGCCCCCCGCGCATCACATCCACCACAACAATGGGTATTTCGGCTGAAACCGCCAAACCGAGCGCCTCGGTCATCAAAGCCAGACCGGGACCGGATGTTGCTGTAATCGATGGAACGCCCCCGAACGAGCCGCCGATAATCATGTTGACAGACGCAAGTTCGTCTTCGGCCTGAACTAGGGTCCCCCCCACTTTTTCCAGATTGGGGGCAAGCCATTCCAAAATTTCGGTCGCCGGTGTAATCGGGTAAGCCGCACAGAAACGAACACCGCCGCGAATGGCCCCCATTCCGGCTGCTTCGTTCCCGGTTAAAGACCAACGTATCGCTTCACTGTCTTTGCTCGCCAGATGTAAATTGATACCGATCTCGGCTTCCAGTTCACCGGCAACTTCCATCCCGCGTTTCACCCCGGCAATGGAAGCATCCAATGCCGCCTGACCTTTGCGTTTCAGCACCTTTGTCAAAATGGCTGACAACGCGTCCAAGGGCAAACCGGCAATCTCGCCCAGCATCCCCAAACCGATCATATTGGGACGACCGCCTTCAACTTCTTTTGCCGTATCGCTTAGCGGCACAAGAACCATGCGGGCCCCGCTGTTTTTCAAAACGTCCGGGGCTTCACCTGCTGACGCATCGCCGATAATCACACTGTCATTGCGCAAGGGTAATTCGGCAGCAAAACGATCTACGTTCATCCAGTCAAAGCAGAATAATACATCAAAGTGATCATCCGGGCAGGCCACGGGTTCGCTGGACAAGCGAATAAAGGCTGCGGCTTCGCCACCTCGAATTTGCGGTCCGCTGGAACGTGTCATAAGGCCATAAAGGCCAGCTTTTGCAGCAGCGTCCAGAAGCATCTGGCCCGCCGTCATTACACCCGCCCCACCGGCACCGGTGATGGCAATGGAAACAGTCTGAGAGGTCATGTGTCTCGCGATTCCTTAAATACAATTTCGAAAGCTCGGCTTTATATCCCAAAAACAGGGCCGTTCGCCCATGACATTTGTCAATTTTACCCAAAACTTTATCCAAAGTTTCAAGTTTAGTGCGCCGAAATTAATAAAATTACCGATTATATAGCAGTCATTTCTTGTATTTTCCAGACAAACAAAACCGGGCGCGAAAACATTTCACGCCCGGCTAAACGTTCAAAACCTAGAATCCGTCTGCTTTATTTTTTTTCAGCAGCAAGTGCACGCGCCAATTGGCTGAGTGCGTCCTGATGACGATCATTGTTGATATGAGAGAAATTCCGTGCCAGTTCCAGACACATACGCTGACGGTCTGTCAGTTCAATCTCTGTTTCGTCTTCTTCATCCAGACCTTCAAAGAAAAATCCGACTGGAACTTTCAGAACCTGCCCAATTTCATAAAGGCGACCGGCTGAAATACGATTGATCCCACGCTCATACTTATGCGCCTGTTGATAGGTAACGCCGATCATGTCGGCCATTTGTTGTTGGCTCAATCCCAACATAATACGGCGTTCGCGAATACGTGCGCCTACATGACGGTCCGTATCTGTGGCACGGTTTGCGACTTTGCTTTCGACGGCATCGGACATGAAAGTGATCTCCTTATTCAACCAATATTCCGCTTTGTTTATTATGGATTTCTATCAATGATTATACCGGACAAAAATATTTTGCAAGAAAATATTTCTAGAATATTTCGCCTTACAATATATAAGAAATAACTGTTGCAAGGCAAAATATTTATGATCCAAGGGCGTTCTAGAGCATCTCAAAAATATTTTCTGTCAAAATATTTCAAAATATTTCAACAATTATGCAACAAAATTTACGGTTGAAATGACCGGAGGCACGATCATAATCTTCTCTTCGCGTTCCGCACTCTTTATGGAGTCTTCTCTTGCGTTGAACTCTCCTCCAGGTTGCGCGCCAGCATCAAGGTAAGCTTGATGTGACGTTTTGTAACGCGCTGCCCCGAGGGGTACCTGCGGATCAGCCCCATATCCCTGTTGCGCTTGCAGCACTGTCAAATTGGCAATGAATGTCGGGCTTGAATAATAAGATCTATTATCTCTCCCCTCATTCAGCGCCTGCGCCTGACCTGTATCGGCAGGTTGCGCCTTGCTTTTCTGTGTCTCCTGTTCTTGCGTGGCTTCTTCTGATTTGTCGTGGCGCACACGATCATGCAAGGGGCGCACGACTTTATTGCGAATATCTGCCGGCAGGCTATTGACAAAAGCCTGTGCCGAATTCTGCGTTTTAGACGCATCCGTTACAGTTTCTTGATTTCGACCACGCGCACGTAAGGGTCCCGCCGGTACGGTGGGGACAAGTGCTTTGGTTTCAAGAGTAACGGCCACGGGCGTATTTACCTGCAATTCAGATACAGAAAGTGGTTCAGTATAGAATCAAAACAGCAGACTGTCAGCCCAAAGGCAACCTTTGCAACAAAATGTGATCACAAAAAAACGCCTTTCGCGCATAGCAAAAGGCGTTCTGAACGCATGCAGTCTTAAAATTTAAGTTGGATTTATTTTTCGCTGAGTTTGCTCAACTGCTGCTGCATGGCTTCCAGTTGAGCTTTCATTTTTTCCAGATCATCGCCTGCTTTTTCAGCCGATTGAGACGGTTTCTCATCCGTTTTCCGGCCTGCGTCCGTCTCTTTATTTTCGCCTTCTTTATAGAATTGCGGCGCAAACATGCGCATGGCGTTTTCAAACATCACCATGTTTTGCTTGTTCATCTCTTCAAAGGAACCGAACGGGTTTAATCCCCCCATTGTCTCTTTCATATAATCGCGCATCTTTTCCTGATTGGTGGCAAAAGATTGCATCGATTGTTCCAGATAACTGGGCACCAGTCCTTGCAAGCTATCACCATAAAAGCTGATCAGGTGACGCAAAAAGCTGACCGGCAACAGGTTTTGGCCCTTGGCTTCTTCTTCCACAATAATCTGTGTCAGGACTGAACGCGTGATTTCATCTCCGCTTTTTGCATCAAAAACAGCAAACTGGGTCCCTTCTTTTACCATCTGTGCCAGATGGTCCAGCGTAACATAGCTGCTGGTGGCGGTGTTGTATAAACGGCGGTTGGCGTACTTCTTGATCGTAATCGGTGCTTCTTTATCTTCAGTTTGTGCCATATCATATCTTCTTTTTTTAAGTCCCAAGCCCTCTCACATATATATTATGTGGAGGTCTCCCCATAGCCTTGTACCATAACGCGAATTCACTGCACACAAAAGTATCGCATTGCAGTATTGTTAAAAAAATTACAAAAATCACCAAATAATTGACCTTTATCCGGTCCCTATAGTAACTTTTTGCGGCAGCGTTGCTGCATAACGGCAAAAAAGAGACAACAAAAGCAATGAGTGATTCCGATAACAAGATCCACGATCTCGCCGCACAATATCTCGACCTTTGGCAAAAACAGCTTCTTTCCCAATCTTCAGAACGCGCTGTCGAAGACAGCCTTAAATTAGGCGAAGTCTTCAATCAACAAGCCAGCGAAATGATGAAAACACTGGATACGCCGGAAAAAATTCAAAGCTGGATGGGAAACTGGGCTGATAGCTGGAAAGAGCAATTCAAAGATGGCACAAACCCGTTCACAACCGCCCAAACGGGTGGGACCACGTCCGCTTCCCCTGCACCTGAGCACACTGAGCGCAACATGGATGAGCTGTCGCGCCGCATTAATGAGCTTGAAAAGCGGGTCCATGAACTGGAGTCCCGACTTGAAAATACAGGCCGAAAGCCTGACTGACCAAATTTCGGCCTATCCTGAAGATTCTTTTCGCGCTGCCCTTGATGCGGAAACCTTTTTACGGGCTCAGCATTTTTTGGCGGGCGTGCGCGCCTATCACAAACACCCTTATGAACGCTGCCTGAGCGAGGCCCCCGTTTTATGGCAGGACGGCGCATCACGTCTTCTGGATTACGGCGGTCCCGACAACAGCCCCGTCGTTCTTGCCGTACCGTCGCTGATCAATAAAGCCTACATTCTTGATCTCAGCGAAAAACGCAGCTTGATGCGCAGCCTCGCAGACAAAGGTATCCGCTGTTTTTTACTGGATTGGGGGGAACCGGGTGCGGCAGAAAAAGAATTCACACTGGAAGACTATATCCTTGAACGCCTGAACAACGCCGTCACTGAAATCCATCGTCAATGCAATCGCCCCGTCACTTTGATCGGATATTGTATGGGGGGTGTTCTATGCACTGCATTGGCGGCCTTGGAACCGGACAAAATTGACCGCCTCGCCCTTTTGGCGACACCGTGGGATTTTCACGCGGGCAGTTCTCGCCATGCCCATATTATGCGCTGCGCTCAACCTCAATTGGAAAGTCTCATACAAACTTTGGGGCTTTTACCCGTCGATATGATCCAAAGCCTGTTTGCCGCCATTGATCCCTACCAAATTCTACAAAAGTTTATGGAATTTTCTAAAATGGATCCCGCAAGTCGCACGGCCGAAAAGTTTGTCGCAATGGAAGACTGGATCAATGATGGCGTCCCCTTGGTCGGGAATGTTGCGCGTGACTGTCTGTTTGGTTGGTATATCGATAACAAACCCGGACGCGGTATTTGGGAAATCGACGGCCATTTTATTGACCCGAGGGAAATTCATCATCCAACTTATCTGGTGATCCCACAAAATGACCGAATCGCTTCCCCGGAATCGGCCCATGCTTTGGCCCAAAAACTACCGAACCGTCAGGTCAAAACCGTAAAAGCCGGACACATCGGCATGATGACTGGGCGCAACGCGCAGCGGGGGCTTTATACCCCCTTGGCTAAGTGGCTCTTAACACAAGAAAAATAATTATATAACAATTCTAATTTCGCATTCGCACAATCATTGCTTGACCATTCGTCTTGCTTCTATACCCTATTGGCCTGCGAGGCGGCGGCTTATCCGCCCTTTGCAGGGGAAATAATAATTATATTTAGGAGACATTGAGTATGACTGAAGTGGTCATTGTTGGTGCAGCCCGTACAGCGGTCGGTAACTTTAGCGGCAGCCTTGCCAGCGTCCCCGCGCACGAATTGGGCGCGACGGTAATCAAAGCCGCGTTGGAACGCGCAGGCGTCGATGCTGCAGACGTTCAGGAAGTCTTTATGGGTCAGGTTTTGACCGGTGGTCAGGGCCAAAACCCGGCACGCCAAGCCGCCCTTCTTGCCGGTTGCCCGGAAGAGTCCACCGCCATGACCATCAATCAGGTTTGCGGGTCCGGTCTACGCTCCGTTGCAATGGGTATGCAAGCCATCCTGATGGGTGATGCCGATATCGTTGTTGCCGGTGGTCAGGAAAACATGTCTCTGTCTCCGCACGTTATGCATCTTCGCAACGGCACAAAAATGGGCCCGGCTAAAATGGAAGACACCATGATCAAAGACGGTCTGTGGTGTGCCTTTAACGACTACCATATGGGGACAACGGCGCAAAATATCGCGGACAAGTACCAAATCTCACGCGAAGAGCAAGACGCTTTTGCCGCCGGTTCGCAAAACAAAGCCGAAGCCGCACGCGCTGCTGGTAAGTTCGACGAAGAAATCGTCCCGGTAACCATCAAAAATCGCAAAGGCGATATCGTTTTTGACAAAGACGAATTCATCAAAGAAGGCGTAAGCGCAGAAGGCCTTGGTAAACTGCGCCCGGCTTTCTCTAAAGACGGTTCCGTCACCGCCGGTAACGCCTCCGGTCTCAATGACGGAGCTTCCGTTGTTGTGTTGATGAGCAAGGAAGAAGCTGACAAACGCGGCCTGACACCACTGGCAACCATCAAAGCATGGGCCACCCACGGTGTTGATCCGAAAATCATGGGGACAGGCCCGATCCCGGCTGTCACCAAAGCATTGGATAAAGCCGGCTGGTCTATCGACGATCTCGATCTGATGGAAGCCAACGAAGCGTTTGCGGCACAAGCCATTTCCGTTAACAAGGAACTCGGCTGGGACACTGATAAAGTCAACGTTAATGGCGGTGCTATTGCCATTGGTCACCCGATCGGCGCATCCGGCAACCGCATTCTTGTCACCCTGTTGCACGAAATGAAACGCCGCGATTCCAAAAAAGGGATTGCAACGCTGTGTATCGGCGGCGGTCAAGGTGTAGCATTGTGTGTAGAACGCGCCTAAGTCACAACTGATGATCGTTTGTTAAACAAGCGAACAACGTTGATAAACTATTGAAAAACAGCTCTTTTCTATATGGGAAGAGCTGTTTTTTTTATGCAAAACGATAAAGTTTGAATATTTCAAAATTAGGGGTGGATTTATGCCATTAATGTCCCCACAATGCCAAGATTGAAGATCGGGGAGTTTCGGTCTTTTCAGAACAAAAAAACTGTGGACTAAAAAAGTAGAGGAAGAAACAGATGGGTCGTGTAGCACTCGTAACTGGTGGGACGCGCGGTATTGGCCGCGCAATTTCTGAACGCCTTAAAGAAGCCGGTTATACCGTCGCTGCCAATTTTGGCGGTAACGAAGAAGCCGCAAAGAAATTTACAGAAGAAACAGGCATTGCTTCTTATAAATGTGACGTCAGCGATTTTGATGCCTGTCAGGAAATGCTCAAGAAAATTGAAGCCGACCTCGGCCCTGTTGAGATCCTGATCAACAACGCCGGTATCACACGTGACGGCACCCTGCACCGTATGTCTGCGGACAACTGGGAAGCGGTTATTGCAACCAACCTGTCCTCCTGCTTCAACCTGTGTCGCGGTGTTATTGACGGCATGCGTGAGCGTAGCTTTGGTCGGATTGTCAACATTGGTTCTATTAACGGTCAAGCCGGGCAATATGGTCAGGTTAACTATGCTGCTGCCAAATCCGGTATCCACGGCTTCACCAAAGCCTTGGCCCAAGAAGGCGCAGGCAAAGGCATCACCGTTAACGCCATTGCACCGGGTTACGTAGATACCGATATGGTTCGTGCAGTTCCGCCTGCGGTTCTTGAAAAAATTATCGCGAAAATCCCGATGGGCCGTTTGGGTCGTGCCGACGATATCGCACGTGGCGTACTGTTCCTGGTTGCTGATGAAGGCGACTTCATCACAGGTGCAACCCTGTCCATCAACGGTGGTCAGCACATGTACTAAGAGGATAGCCCTCTTGCGCACATAAAAAAAGCCCTCTGCAGTTAATGACAGAGGGCTTTTTCTTTGTTTACACCACCACGTTGGGCGGCGTGTTTCCTTCAAAAAATGCTTTAAGGTTTTCCAAGGCACAAAACCCCATCGCGTTGCGTGTTTCCACCGTGCCACTGCCCAAATGAGGCAGTAAAAACGTATTGGGCAGGTCACGATAGCCAGCATGCAAGTTTGGTTCCCCGGTGAAGACATCCAGTCCGGCCGCGCTTAAACGACCGCTTTTCAACGCCGCAATCAAGGCGTCATCATCTACAACCGGGCCACGGGCGGTGTTCACCACCACAGCACCTTGCGGCATTTTCTCAATGGCTTCTTCGTTTAAAAACCCCTTGGTTTCAGGCGTTAAGGGGCAATGCAGGGACAGGACGTCACTGTGTGCCAACAAGCTTTCCGCCGTTTCATGATAGGTCGCATCAAACGCAACCGGACGACGGTTATGATAATGTATATCCATGCCAAACGCTTTGGCACGCACGGCAACCGCCTGTCCGATACGCCCCATACCTAAAATACCCAAACGCTTGCCCTGAAGCCCTATTCCCATCAATTGGGTCGGGACCCAACCTGTCCATTTATTTTCCCGAATAAGGCGTTCACCTTCATAGGCACGACGGGTCGCCCCTAAGATCAATAACAGTGCAATATCGGCTGTTGCGTCGGTCAAAACACCGGGGGTATTGGTTACCACGATATTGCGTTTTTTCGCAGCCGCAACATCCACATGTTCATAGCCGACGGAAAATGTCGAAATGATGCGAATACGGTCCGGTAGTTTTGCAATCAAATCGGCACCGATTTGATCACAAGGCGCGCATAAAATACCATCTACATTTTGACTGTGTTTAATTAACTTTTCTGAATTGTCGGCAAATTCACCTGTGGATAAATTGGTTTCAAATGTATCCATAAGTCGATTTTCCACATCTTGCGGCAATCTTCTGGTGACAAGAAGACGAGGTCGCTGCATCTATTCTACCTTTCAATCAGTGTAGTTTATGAGAGTATCCTACCAAAAAAAATGCCGTTCCGAAAACAGAACGGCAAAAGAAAATTTATCCACATCCCTGTGGATAAGTCAGCTTGCATAGCGCAAAACTTCCATCGCTTGGTTCAATTGGCTCATGCGTTCATGGCTGCCATACTTCCCGTCTGGGTGGTGAATTGTTGCCAGCATGCGAAACCGGGCCCGCAGTTCCATACGGCTTGGATAGGTCCTTGGTGGGAAACCCAGAATATGCAACGCATCACTTCGATCCTGAACACCATCTCGTAACGGTTCAAACGATAACACAGAAACAATCGCCTGAAGTCTTTCCAATTCCTCAACTGTTTCGGGTAGTTGATGATTTTTCTGTTCTGTTTGCGCCGCTTCTTGCGCCTCTTTACGAATACGCTCAATCTCGCGCTGGCGTTGCTCTATGGTTTCTGGGGTATCGATGCGCACCTGTGCCTTCCCCTCCTCCATATACAATGCCAAGTTGAGTGCCTTACGAATAAACAAAGCATCATAACCGGGCGCCATACGAACTTGCAGGCGAGGCTTGCGTCGCCACGGTCGTCCCTTGCTCGGACCAGATTTCAGGATCACGGTTTCACGATCTTGGGGGTCCGGATCACCCGGATCAGCAAAATCAGATATGTCAGCATCACTGACCATCAACAAAACGGAACGAGCAAGATCCGCCACATTCACTTTTTTGCGATCTGCCAGTTTTGACACCCGATCCCGAAATTGACTGGTGCAGGGAATGGTATAGGAATGTTTCAAATTCGATGCTTTTGATTTTGTCTCAGTCATTTTTACATCGCCATTTTGTTCTTTATCATTGTCTGCGCCATGTGAAAAAGATGACGCCGACGGATCGGATGCCCCCTGATGGACATGCGTTGAATTTTCCAACATTTTTATTGCCTATTTGTCATTATGTGAGCCTTTGCCCGTTAAGATCAACTGCGAATGTTGTTTTTACGGTAAAAAACATCCATGTCGCAGAAAGTCTAACGTTCAAGGCACGCCTCAAGCTCCTTACAACATACTGTTTTTTCGTAAAAAAAGTGTTACCTACATGCGCAGACAAAATTTAAGGGTTTTTAAACACTCTGGATTCAGCTGTAGTTGCATAAAACCGCGTTTGCAGTTTTTGCCCTTCCCGCGCTCGCAACCCCCTTTACCTTTTAAAAGGCTTGGACAAATTAGGAGATCAGCTTGTCGGTAAATGCTCAGCCCAATGGATGGTAAAATTGCCGTGGTTACAGGCGGCGCAACTGGCATTGGGCGCGCAATTGTCAATGTGGGCAGTATTGCTGGAAAAACCGGTTTTGGGTCGTCAATCCCATATGCCGTTTCCAAAGCTGCAATGATGAACTAACAAAGCCATTGGCAGGGGCATTAGCCCCGGATATCCGTATAAATGGCGTTATGCCGAGCGCCGTAAAAACCCGGTGGTGGCAAGGCAATGAAGACAAAATGTATGCCTTGTCCGGTCAACTTCCGTTACAACGTATTTCGACACCAGAAGATATCGCCAATACTGTTCTAATGTTATTGCAGGCCTTTTCCATCACCGGA
The DNA here is from genome assembly GCF_048267425.1 of Terasakiella sp. Taxonomy (GTDB): domain Bacteria; phylum Pseudomonadota; class Alphaproteobacteria; order Rhodospirillales; family Terasakiellaceae; genus Terasakiella. The sequence goes on along the minus strand of NZ_JBLWXN010000001.1, from coordinate 525,182 downwards.
CAAAATATCAAGGCCGAGAACGGACAAACTCTGTGATGGATTAAATGTCCGCTATGAACCCAAAGCAAAAAGAAATCTTCGGCTTCTATTTAGCCTTCTTTTCTTTCTCTGCAGCCAGCCTCAACGCTTTCAAAGCTTTGGTTTTATCAAGCGTTTTTTGCTTTTGTGCTTTTTTGGATTTGATAAGGGTATTGTCCTTAACCTTTGGCGGTCTGCTGTCTTGAAATTCACTCTGATCGCCGCGTTCAATGGCCGCGATCATTTTATCATCTGCAGTGTTTAGTCGTGTTGATCCTGATCCCATAACTTTTCCTTCTCTTGAGAGAATAATTCATCATCTTCATCTGACAGAAAAATGTCGATCTCGCCAGCATCTGCCAATTTAAAAAAAGATAGCCCGAAGCCACTCCGATTTCGTGATGTCATATGTTCAGTAAAACTTACGCTGCGCTTTTTTTAGGCTTACCTCGATACCGTTTTGACTTCGCTCGGCGGTTCGGAGACACTCGAGAACCCCGCTTAGTCGGTTTGGGCTCGTCCTGAGACGGTTGACCACCTAAAACATCAAGTTGCTGCTGCATCAGTTTTTCAATATCACGAAGGTAAGCTTGTTCACTTGGATCACACATAGAAATTGCAGCGCCAGATGCCCCGGCCCTTGCTGTACGACCGATACGATGGACGTAATCTTCAGCGATATTCGGAAGCTCGAAGTTAATGACGTGGCTGACATTGTCGATGTCAATCCCTCGTGCTGCTATGTCTGTCGCCACCAAAACACGGACTTCACCGCTGCTGAAGTTTTTAAGTGCTTTTTGCCGTGCGCTTTGCGATTTATTGCCATGAATAGCGGCTGACGTGATACCTGCCTTATCAAGCTGTTGTGCCACCCGGTTGGCCCGGTGTTTCGTCCGCGTAAAAACGATGGTTTTATTTATGGACTTATCGCCTAAGATATTGGTTAGCAATCCATTTTTATCCGCTGCGGGCACGTAGTACACACTTTGGGCAATGCGTTCAACCGGTGTTGATTGCGGTGTCACCTCTATACGGACGGGATCGTGCAGTATACTACTGGCAAGTCCAGAAACCGTTTTGGGCATAGTTGCGGAAAAGAACAGGGTTTGGCGTTCTTTTGGCAATGCGGCAATGATTTTTTTAACATCATGGATGAAGCCCATATCCAACATACGATCAGCTTCGTCCAATACAAAATGCCAAATGTGATTGAGTGAAATATGCCCTTGGTTCATTAGGTCTAAAAGACGTCCAGGTGTCGCAACGACAATATCAACACCGCGCTGAAGTGCGCTAACCTGACGTTTTTGGCTAACACCCCCAAAAATAACCGTATGTCGAACAGGGAGATGTCGCCCTAAGCTTTCAATCGATTCGCCAATTTGAATTGCCAGCTCTCGGGTAGGAGCAAGAATGATACTTAAGGGAAACTTGGGCGCAGGTGGTTCCCAATCTTCGGCAAGTTCATGCAGGATGGGAAGACTGAAGGCTGCCGTCTTGCCAGTCCCGGTCTGTGCAATCCCCAACAAATCGCATTTTTCTAACAGAGAAGGTATTGATTGTTCTTGAATGGGCGTAGGAGTTTCAAATTGTTGTTCTTGCAGTGCACGCAACAATGGTTCAGACAGGCCTAGCGCCTCAAAATTTTTCGATTGCATAAAGCTTCTTTCGGCCGCGCATACATCCTATTTCGACACAGGGATGAACTTCGGCATTTTTAACATCCCGGAGCGCAGGCGGGGCATTCAATAAATTATTTTCAATTTCGAGATATTGTCACGCTGAGCTTTCAGCGGAATTGCGCGATCGCGAATGAATACTAAAGGGATCATTTGCGCCCAAATTCGGTGTGTGTCAATCTATCAATTGAGTTTTTGTCATATTTACATGGCTGCTAACATCAATTGTGCATCCGTGTCACCTTGACGGACAGCCCGATCAATCCACATAACACCGTCGCAAACGTCAGCCTTAACTCCTTTTCCAAGAAAAAGCATCCCGCCAATATATGGCTAGAGCTATTACGACCATGTCCATATTACAGTAATAAGTATATAACGTAACATAACTCATTGAAAAACATGGTGCCGAAGAGAGGATTTGAACCTCCGACCTACTGATTACGAATTAGAATTTTATGGTATCACGTGGGGCCATGCAAAATCACTGCATATCATCAACATATTGATATTACGTTATTTTAGTGACATAGCATGATAAGTATTGTTAATGTAGATCACCATGAATAACTGAAATTTGCGTCCAAATTGCGTCCAAATGGAATTTTGAAAATACAAAATGGATGTAATCAATATTGAGATAGAGGGGCCTGAAAGGTGTCCAACGTGTCCAACCTGTCCAGCGCCAAGGTTACTGCGCCATTTAGAAGGGGCACTTTAAAAATTTACCTGTCCTACACCTGTCCACTCTATTATATGAGGTGACCTATGCCGAAATTGACCAAACGTTTAATTGATTCCCTAAAGCCAACCGAACAGGAATATGCTGTTTGGGATGATGAATTAAAGGGGTTCGGCATACGCGTTAGCCCAAAAGGGAATAAAACCTTCCAAGTTTACTGGCGCGCTGGCAAGCGGGAACGTAAACGCAAGGTGGGCCGCTATCCACCAATGACTGTTGACCAAGCCCGAAAAGCCGCCTTCGAATTGTTGTCCGATGTTGAAAACGGTAATGATCCCGCAGTTAAACAAGACCTGTTACGTAAAGCCGAAACCATGACAGAGCTGGGCAACCGTTTCTTAATCGAACATTCTATTCCTCATAACAAAGAAAAAACAGTTTATGAGAACCGTCACCTCTTGGATCGTTTTATTTTCCCTGCACTGGGTAAAGTAAAAGCCGTAGATGTTGCCAAAAGTGATGTCCGACGTTTGCACCAATCCTTAAAAGATACCCCATATCAGGCTAATCGTGTATTGGCACTACTTTCCAAAATATTCAATTTTACTGCCGATGATCTTTATGAAATCCGTCACGATTGGCGCAATCCGACTGATCGATTGCAGAAATTTAAAGAAGAGAAACGCAAACGCTATTTATCTCAACAGGAATTACAGATTATCTCAAAAGCAATGCACATTGCAGAACGGGAAAATATAGGTACCCCGCATGCCTTGGCTGCTTTGCGGCTTTTAATTTTCACCGGCGCAAGAAAGAGTGAAATTCTTTCTTTAAAATGGGATTATATCAATTGGGACCGCCGTTGCTTTGCATTACCGGACAGCAAGACGGGTGCAAAAGACATCCCATTAAGCCCACCCGCACTGGAAGTCCTTAACAATATAGAGAAGCTCAAAGACAATCCTTACGCCATCGTGGGCAAGAATCCTCAAACCCATATGGATGATTTAGGTCCTACTTGGCGACGCATTCGCAATCTCACAACAATATTAATGTTGGAAGAAGACGAGATATGGGGACCCGTCATTGAAAAAATAAAACAGGAAAATAACACCCGGCCAAGTTTGCAAACGGTCAAACGAATTGCAGATCAAAAAGGGTACACCTTACCAACAGGTATTGCTGATGTCCGCGTTCACGATCTACGTCACAGTTTTGCAAGTATTGCCGTTGGCGCTGGCATCCCCTTGCCCTTGATTGGCGGCTTATTGGGGCATACACAAACCCAAACAACAGCACGTTATGCCCATTTAGAAGCTGAGCCACTTCATCAAGCAACAAATACCATCGGTAGACACTTACAGGCGGCTATGGCAGATGATGAAACAAGTGCTGAAATTATCCGGTTTTCCAAACAGTGATTATAATTCAACATGTCGCAGATATCATCCCTGAACTAGCACAGGATCGGTGCCTACAAACTCCCTAGCTGACTTATTTTGTAGCTGGTAGACAGCCAGAAGCTCACGTTTAATATCATCTATGTGAGTTAACTTAGCCTAACTAACAAAATTTAAGTTTTTTGCAACTTAATTGCCCTTAACTAACATCCGTGTTATTACGAAAATCGTAAATAACGAAAATCGCACCTTATGTTAGTTAGAGATCAAGATGGTACATAGAGAACAAACCGGACAGTACTTAAATGGCTCTGCGGTAGCTGGTGACAATTATCAAGCCTATATACCCAATCCGTTACCACCTACCCCACCATTAGAGATGGGGCAGTTATATCCTTTGCTTGACCAAGCAGTTGTTGCCTTGGGGAGATTGGATAGCATGAGCATGATTTTGCCTGATTCCAAGCTATTCCTTTATATGTATGTCCGCAAAGAAGCTGTCCTGTCATCGCAGATTGAAGGAACTCAATCTTCGCTATCTGATCTCTTATTTTTTGAAACAGAAGAAGCACCCGGCGCACCAATTGACGATGTAACCGAAGTCTCTTGCTATGTTGCTGCAATGAATTATGGATTGGAACGCCTGAAACAGTTTCCGTTATCTTTGAGATTAATCCGAGAAATTCATGCTGAGCTGATGAACAATGCACGAGGTGGCGACAAGCAGCCGGGTGTATTTCGAAGTTCGCAGAACTGGGTAGGGGGATTCCGCCCTAGTCAAGCTCACTATGTTCCTCCACCACCTGAAAAGCTGAATGAATGCCTCAATGCTTTTGAGTTATTTTTGCACGATGAAAAAGAGCGTTTACCAGCGTTAGTTAAAGCAGCCTTAGCCCATGTTCAATTTGAATCTATCCATCCTTTTCTTGATGGGAATGGACGTTTAGGTCGCTTGCTAATTACCTTCATTTTATGCACAGAAAATATTCTTAGAGAACCTTTGCTATATCTCAGTCTCTATTTTAAGGCCAACCGACAAGCCTATTATGATCATCTGCAAAATGTTCGTGAAACAGGGGATTGGGAAGCTTGGGTAGAGTTCTTCCTCATTGGCGTGATCGAAACAGCCAATCAAGCCACAGCTACAGCGCAAGCCATCATGGCCTTGTTTGAAGAAGATCGATTTAAAATAGGTGATTCCGGTAAATCCACTGCCGCAATATTAACCATCCATGCCTACTTTCAGTCTCACCCCATCGCAAATACAGGTAAAATTAAGGATGCATGTGGCGTATCACTTCCTACAGTTTTACGCAGCTTAAATAGCTTAGAAGATTTAGGCATCATCAAGGAAGTGACGGGTAAGGAGCGGCACAAAATATTTGTCTATCAAGAATACCTAAATATCTTAAGCAGTGGCACTGAACCAATTACAAGATAATTGAAGGAAGGAACGTATATTGCCCAACAACGATAATCTCGAACAGTCACTTCAAAATACCATTCAAACACTGGCAAGCTTATTAGAAGAAGGTGAAACGGTCGAAGAACTTATAGAGCAGAGTAAACCCGGTTCTTTTGCCTGTCATGCTGCCTTGCATACAACATATCTGGTCATGGATTTGATTGCGCGTGAACTGCTTGAACACCCCAGTATTGTCGGAAATGATCAATGGTTTGAAAAAGCTAATACCGCACATAACGCTCTTTTCGACCTATACCAATCAATTGGTGCCGCCGAAGCTGATAGGTAAGCCTTGTCACCAGCGCCCCTGCCCTTTCTGTAATTAATGAAATTTCGGAATTACCAAACCTGTCAATTTGCGATCTAATTAAGAAACAATCAATTGTCAGGAGATTTTGACCATGTCCGATACCTATGAGCCAACCGAAGACGAAATTGTAAATCAGGCGCTGGATTTTCACAGGAGAGTTATTGATTTTGAGATTGAGCAACTGATATTCCGGTGTCTGGAATATGATAAAGAAAGCCGCAGGAGCGACAGGCTCCATGCGGCTCGTATGGCAAAACGTCGATCTCATGTTATTTGCAACGTGAAATTTACGTATTATGTGCTTACTCAGCCCCCCTTATCAGAAGATGGTCTAGAAAGCGCCAGAAGGTGGTTAATTCGGAAACATGCAGAGAAAAAATCACCATAACATGTTGATAATTAACACATTATCAATCAGGAGCATCAGCTTTTTGCCATATTGGGGCCTTCTTATCTTTCAATGTCATAGTGCCCCATAATTTTCCAGATTCATCGAAATATTGAATCCCGTGATCGTCCTCTACTTCACGAAGTCGTTTGTCTCCTTTAAGCGCCAAATTGAGCATGAGTGCGAACGCAGCCTGTTTCTGCATAGGATTCAATTGCAGCAAATATACAGCAAGCTCTTCTGCTCTTGGTCTTTCGTTAGTCCCCTCACATTCACAATCCGGTTTTTTAACAGACGGCTCTACTGTACCTGGTTTCATAATACTGCCTCCCCAGCAATTTTTTTAAGGTCATTTATAGCGGAGTTGAAAAGCGCAAGTTCATCACTGGCATACCAATCATCACGCTGCATGCAGGAAGACGTGTACATTTCACGTTCCATCACCTGTAATTTCACCATTGCTGCCTTTAGAGTAGAAATCTTAAGAAGTTCCGAGATAAAAGCGTTCTGGTGCTTTGTGCAGTATTCATACAATGCGTCTGGCGTATTTCCATTCGGCCATGAAATCATAATGTTCTCGAACCCAATATACGTTTCAAAATTCAGTTTATAGGTTTCACCATTGAACGAAAATGTGGGAATTTGTTTGACAACTTCATCTTTTGTCATTTGTGTACACATTTGATTTTCCTTTACCAACAAGCCGCATAATATGCGGCAGACTGAGAATTAGGTTTCATCGCAATCGGGGAATGGTTGGCTTGTTTCTGCTTCGAAGAATGGAAACAAATATCAGCCGTTACCAGTTCCATCCGATCAGTTTTAATCAGCGCCCAAGCACGCTTTAATGCTTCTTTGAGATATTGCCGAACGGATCCACCAAAATCTTCTTGGGCTTCCTGAGCAATCGCCCACGCCATGCACATCACCTTTTTCGCCAGCGCCGTGACATACACTTTTTGAACTGGGGCAGAAAAAGAACGACCACCCGTATCCCATTTGCGACTGATTGCAGAAGAAAGACGATATCGCATTTTGTTGCCTCTTTACCCATTTTTGATTACAGTGTAATCATATCTTATATTTATGTACCAATCAATCAAAAATAGGTACACTGTAATCAGTTTTTCGAGGTAAAAATGATTAATGGCCTTCAAATTAAACTTGCACGTACAGCATTAGGTTGGGGAGTACGCGAACTAGCTAGTAAAGCAAACGTCAGTTTTAATACAGTTAGCCGTTTTGAAAATGGTTCAGGCGTACATGGCCGCACAATACAGGCCCTTCAAACAACTCTTGAAGACGCTGGTATCATTTTCATTGAAGAAGGGGCGCAGAGCCTTGACGGCGGCGCTGGTGTAAGATTGAAGGGATAATATTGTGTTTCTTCTTCGAAAAATCATCAATGTTCAACACATTGATGGAGGCTCAAAATTATCAATCACATGGGAAGACGGCGATAGTAATACAATCAACCTAGAAGATATTAATTTAGAAAGTGAAGGGTACCCATTTGGTAAAGATGCCAAAATTTTCTCTGCTGAACTCATCCAACCAGAATCAAGTATATTCATCAACAATCGCGGTACGCTGCTTACTTCTTCATTATATTCAATAATTGAAGGAAAAGAATTGAGCTACACACAGTTTGGTATGTGGGACTTTACGAATTTGACATTTCAGTCATGTCAGGACCCTTTACAAAGAGTTATTCAAGTCCCAGATTTCTTTGACCATAAAAGTCTAGGTAATAATCACGATCCTATTGTTTTAACTGTGTGGTATGCTGTGGAATCCGCTTTGTCAGCATACCATAAATTAAACTTGTTTTCTCCATTGTATGAAGCGGTAGAGGTCTGCAAGCGATATCGCATAAATATTCCCTCTAAATTACAAACTGCCATTCAAGAAAAGATAATTCGATATCATCAAGGGTTAGTTAGCCCTGAGGAAGACCGCAAACATTATGCAACTTATTGCGATGCCTTTATGAGTTGGAAGGCTGTATGGGCCGAACAATTTTCTGGTAAAGCTGTGCAAGCTAGCCTTTGGGGGAAGTATTCCAAGGACTTTGATACATTCATAAAGGATTTTAAAAAACTAGATAATAAACACTTCATACATGTTCCTAAAGATCTGGTTGAAGATCGAATCCTGAATGTTGACGCAGATGCTGCCGCCTCGAGAGCAGCTAATACAAAACAATTGTTAGGAAAACCTTCTACTGCTCGTAAAAATTTCACTCAGTTCCAGAAACAACATTCTTTAACTGGCTGGGTATATGTTCCAAACCCTTCCTTACTTCTACATTTAAATACAGCGGGTAAAAAAAATGAACATCCTCTAAGCGGTGCTTTTGGACGATGGTTACCTAGTCCCTGTGTCTTGGTAGGAATACCCATTTGTTTTAAAATAATACGTGATGAAATAAAAGCAAATGGCCCTCGCCCAACCAGAAGCAAACAAGACGCAATTGAACATATTAAACAACTTGATGCGTATAAGAAAAAACGTATCGTAAAAGACTGGCCAGAAGAAATGGACCTAGCGCTGGATATCGCCCTTACGCTAATAATGGGGTATAAAAACAATCATCTTAATCATAAAATATAAGAAAATTTGCGAGAGAAAATTTCCATACCAATGAATACTACCTTACGTTTTTGAAAAAATATCAGGTCAAACACTCTTAAGCAGGGTTAAGGGTGTTCGCATTATAAAACACAATAATGTTTCTTGGATTGCATCAAATAACAAGCAATCAAGGACCTATTATAATGAATTACCCCATTGAACCCGCAGGCCGTCCAATCCCAACTGATCCGGATGCGCTTCTATATCCTGCAGAAGCCGCGTATTTACGTGGACAGGCCGAAGGAACCCTAAGAAATGAACGTGTAAAAGGTGGCGGCTGCCCCTTTATTCAGATAGGGCGATCCATTCGTTATCGACGTTCCGATGTCGTTGACTGGATTGCTGACCAGCGCTTTACCTCCACCTCAGAAGCGGGGGGCCGGATATAATGAATAGTTTGCTGCAGCCATGTCTTGCCGCTGTCTCAGCAGGTATTGTTCAGAGAGAGAGTATTTTTTTACCGGCCACCTATGTAACAACAGGAAACGATATCTATAATGCGCTAGTGGACTTTATCCAGCCATACAACGTAGATATTTTTGGTAAAGGCTGGATTTCAGAGGGTAATATTGACCGCCATCTGGACCTCTTGGCATCTGATATTAATAACCCTGATCTATTTACAATTGAGTTAACCAAAGAAGGTTATCAGGGCGACCCTCTTCCGTGTCCTTGTTGGTCTTTAAGTTATCGCGCTGGTTATATGGCCATACCCGATTTGCTTGTGAACCTGTTCGCTGATGTGGACTATTCGGGAACCATCGGTTTGTCTGCAGGCATTAAAACTACATCCCGGTCAATGCCTGTAATTGAAACCCTTCTCAGCAAAAGCAGAGATTTATACCTGCAAGAGGGACGGCAAAAACCTTACCCCCTTTTCTCAGCTGTTATTGGTGGGGCCATTCATGGAGCTCTCAAACGAAAAGCAAAGTTTTGCGATGAAGATGCTTATTACATCGACCTGACCGGTGTCGAGTGCCACCTGAAACATCAAGAAAACTTTCCGTCTATCGACATAAGTTGCTTTATTCCTGAAGTTACGTTCACTCCCTCCGACGGGGAGGAAGAAAAATGAGCCAACAGATCAATTTTCAAGACATCAATGCTCAAGCTTTATCGTGTTTGCCTTCCATTCTCTCCCGTTGGTTGCCTGACGGAAGAACTGAGGGAGCGGAGTATGTCGCGCGCAACCCGTTACGCCACGACCGACACAAAGGAAGTTTCAAGGTCAATCTATATTCCGGTAAATGGGGTGATTTTGCCTCCGGTGATAGTGGAGGTGACGTGGTCAGTTTAGGAGCCTTTCTTGCTGGCATTTCGCAAAAAGAATCTGCATTGGCATTGGCAGAAATGCTCGGGGTAGATGCCTATGACCAATAAAGCCATGTTTGCACCCATGACAAAGCAGGAAAAGCAATCTACACCCCCACGAAAAACCCGGAAAAAAGAAGAATGGGAACCGCTTGCCGTTATACCCGCCAATATTCCCGCCCCCGATCCACATTATCAACACGGAAAGGCAACAGCGGAATATGCCTACCGAAATACGGCGGGCGAGTTGGTTTGCCTCGTTCATCGTTTCGATTTAGGAAATGGGGATAAAGAAGTAATTCCAGCGACTTATTGTTACAATGGGCGAACCGGTAAGCACCAATGGCGTTGGAAAGCGCCATTGGAACCCCGCCCGATTTATAATGCCCACCTGTTGACCCAATACCCAAAAGCCCCCGTTATCCTGTGCGAAGGGGAAAAGGCTGCCGATGCTTGCCAGCGCCTTTTACCCGATCACATTGCCGTTACAACAATGGGTGGCTCCAATGCCGGAAAGAAGGCGAACTGGGGAACGTTGGCAAAACGTAACGTCATTATCTGGCCTGATGCAGACACACCGGGAATGGAGTATGCGAAGTTTGCCACCAAAGCCTTAAAACTTGTTTCTGCACAAGTGTCCGTTATCTCACCACCTGAAACAGTATCAGAAGGATGGGACGCAGCGGACGCAGAAAACAAAGACTGGGACTATGAACGCGCTATTTCATTTGTGGGAACAGCGCAATCGGTAGAAGAAGTCTTCAATGTTGATGAGGGGCAAACAGGGGCAGGGCAAGACACGAAGCCGCGAACAGGTGGTAAAAGGGGGCGTTCAAATAATACAGACGAGGAAGAAGAAGGCGCTGGGCGCGTACCCCAGCGCGATTTAATCTTATCTCTTATGGATACGATAGAGCTTTGGCACGACAAAAAGCGCACAGCTTATGCTTCCGTCTATATTAATGGTCATTGGGAAAACTGGCCGCTCAAAAGCAACGATTTTAATGTTTGGCTATGCGGTCATTATTATAGAGAGTTTGGGCATGCCCCCGGCTCTCAAGCCGTTACAGATAGCCTAAAAACAATGGAAGCAGAAGCAATCCACTATAGACCGCGTTTTCCTGTCTATCGTCGTATTGGCGCACTGGAAGACCATATCTATTTAGACTTGGGTGACGAAAGCTGGAAAGCCGTAGAAATAGGCCCAAAAGGCTGGCGCATGATTGAACGCGCCCCAGTTAAATTTATTCGTTCGACAAGCATGGCCGCTTTACCCGAACCGGAAGCCGGCGAGACAATTGAACGACTGCATGATTTCATCAATGCTGAAAATGACAACGACTTTCGCCTTATGGTGTCGTGGCTCGTTGCAGCCCTTCGCCCCAATGGCCCTTATCCGATCCTATTGGTAAATGGACAACAGGGATCTGCCAAAACCACTATTACCAATTTTTTGCGCCAACTGGTTGATCCCTCCACCGTTCAAGGCGGCAATGGTCAACCGAGTAACGAGCGAGACCTTATGGTTTCAGCGACCAACAACCGTGTTCTTTTTTACGATAATGTATCATATATTGCCCCTTGGTTATCCGATGCGTTATGCCGTATTGCAACAGGCGGGGGATACGCAACACGGGAACTGCATAGTGATATGGGCGAATGTATTTTAGAAGCCAATTGCCCGATGATTCTAAACGGCATTCCTGATTTGGCATCCCGCCCCGATTTTGGCGATCGATCCATTTTTATTGAACTCCCCACCATTTCTGAAAAACAACGTCGAAGCCAACGGGAAGTAGACCAAATCTTTAAAGAAGCACATCCCGGCGTATTGGGTGCTTTATTAGATGCTGTCTCATGTGCCTTACGTAATATCGACCATATTAAACTCGAAGACGCACCGCGTATGATTGATTTTGTAGAATGGATTACAGCGGCAGAACCGGGACTCGGCTGGGAACCTTATTCGTTTATTCATATATTCAAACAAAATAAAGATAATGCCATTCGGGCAACCGCCGAAGACGATCCCTTAATTCAGGCTATTCTTTCCATTGCTGATGAAGGAGGCTTTAAAGGAACGGCTGCAGCATTAATGGAACGGATCAACGGGTATGTCTCTGAACCCCTGCGTCGTTCCTCAAGCTGGCCCAAATCACCAACAGCAATGGGAACTGCTATGAGGCGGGTAACACCGACATTACGTATCCTTGGCGTTCATGCAGAAAAAGGCAAGATACAAGGAAACCGACATTGGATCATTAACAAGAATGATACCGAATAAATAAAAGATCGAGGGGCTGTTGCTCCTCTTTTTTTATACATCAATCCCGCCCCCTCTCTGATCTGAAAGCCGCAATGTGCCTCACATGACCCGCGAAACCTGATGCCATGTCACGTTTGGTCTAAAACCGCGACAGTCTATAGCACTTACCCCCCCCCTGATACAGGTAACGGGTCCTTCTGGCCAATGAGTTGAGGAGCGGGTAATGCACACCCCGACCTGTGAGAGAATATGTATTATTTTTTTGGTTGTGGTTGTTGTTGTGGTTGTTGTTTTTCTTATTGCTTAACAAGGCCTTAAGCGTATTTTATCCATTTAACACATAATTATATTTCAAGAATTTAGGGGGTTTTTCGGATATTTGGACAGGTGTTGGACAGGTTAAAATCAAAGGTGCCCCTATTTAACTATCTGATTTTGCAGGAATTAGGACACTTGGACAGGTTGGACACCTTGTTTTCTATAGAATCTTAGAAAAATAAGAAAAGAAGTAATATAATTACCAAGGAAGAAGATCGTGAAATCGTGCCAACTGCGTCCAAATTGCGTCCAAATAAAAAATGACCTAGCATTGGATATACGCTAAGCCATTGAAAAACATGGTGCCGAAGAGAGGATTTGAACCTCCGACCTACTGATTACGAATCAGTTGCTCTACCCCTGAGCTACTTCGGCAACCTGCTTTGATTTTAAGCTATGATCACCCTTTGGAAAAGGGAGAAATACGCACAAGGGTCTCATCGCGATCAATAAAGTGATGTTTCAGAGCTCCCACCACATGCAAACCCAGCAGTCCAAATGTCAAGGGGACCATTGCTTTATGGATGCTTTCAAACAGCTCGCCTAGGTCTTTGCTTTTTTCGACCATCGGGGCCAGTTCAAACAGGCCGAAGAAGGCCGCAGGATAGCCTTTAAACCAAGACATAAGCACTCCGGAAATCGGCAAGACAATCATCACGATATACAAGGCAATTTTCACAAGCTTTGCGGCCCAGACTTCCCAGTTCGCATGGCTTTCAAGCGCAACAGGTTGTGCGCTACGCACCCATTCTAAAAGACGGAGGGCAACCAATCCCAGAACAGCCAATCCAAGGCTTTTGTGAAAAAACATCAGTTGGAATTTTTCCGGCCCCCGCGCCATATCTTCCATGACAATCCCTAAAACAAGAGCCGCAACAAAGACAAGCCCGCCGATTATGTGCAGGTTTCGTAAGATAAAAGAATATTTGGTTTTCTGTTCCATAACACTTAAGTCCTCTAGAGTTCCACGCAACCTAAAGATAACCCATTTGCTGTAACAGAATGATTGCATATAAGAAGGTTTTTCGTAACAGAATGTAACAGACATAAAAAAGGACCGGCAGACAAGTCCACCGGTCCTTTTTTCATTAAATCTGGAAAAGACAGCTTAGTTCGGCAATTTACCGACAACGCCTTCGACATACCAGTTAAAGCCCAGCATATCGCCATCACTCATGGTTTGACCGCCAGCCACACGCTCTTTACCTTCGTTATCGTTGATCGGGCCTGCAAACGGATGCAGTTTACCTGCGATAATGTCGGCTTTAGCTTGTTCAACACGGTCACGCACATCTTGGGGAACGTCTTTGTGGAACGGCGCAACTTGTACCATATCCGCACTCAGTCCTTCCCATGTGTCCTGATTGCCTTTCCAGGACCCATCCAGAATTTCGCCCACACGTTTCACATAATAAGGCGCCCAATTGGTCACAGAGGATGTCAGATGAGAATTAGGACCAAATTTCGCAAAGTCGGAGTTATAGCCAATTGCATAGATACCGGCGTCTTCTGCCGCCTGAATGGTGGCCGGACTATCCGCATGCATGGTCAGCACGTCGGCTTTTTGACCGATCAATGTATCGGCGGCTTCGCGTTCTTTGCCCGGGTCAAACCAGGAATTCGTCCAGATCACACGCACTTGCGCCTTGTCATTTACTGCACGGATACCACGGGTAAAGGCGTTAATGCCACGCACCACTTCCGGGATCGGGAAGGCGGCAACATAACCAATAATATTAGATTTTGTCATAGAACCGGCCACCAGACCTGTCAGGTATCGGCTTTCATAAAAACGCGCCTGATAGGTATTGACGTTTGCCGCCCGTTTATAGCCTGTTGCATGTTCAAACGCGACTTTCGGGAAACGTTTGGCAACTTTCAACGTCGGGTTCATGTAGCCGAATGATGTTGCAAAAACAGCTTTATAGCCGCTTTTTGCATAATTCATAACCACACGCTCGGCATCCGGGCCTTCTGCCACACTTTCAACAAAGCTAACTTTGATTTTGTCGCCAAATTTTTCTTCAATCGCTTTGCGACCCAAATCATGTTGGTAGGTATAACCCGCATCACCAATCGGTGACACATAAACAAAACCGATTTTCGCCGGTTCGTCGGCTTGTGCCGAAGCTGCACCCATCATCAGGGCCGCAGCGCCCAAAACACCCGCCAGAAGTTTTTTAGACATTCGTTTCATCCTTTCGCATACAGCAAACAGTTTTAATTGTTTTATCGTCTCTCATTCCCAAGTCATTTATCCATCAGCCCGGAAGGGTTTCCCCAAACAGGCTGGTGCATTCAGTCTGATTTTAGTTTCATCGCGTGAAATCAGCACGAGAACCAAAATCGTTGCGATATAAGGCAACATATTCATCAAGTGCGCAGAAACATCCACGCCCAAACTTTGTACGTTAAGCTGCAAGATGGTGACACCCCCAAACAGGTAAGCCCCGATCAAGGCACGTCCCGGCTTCCATGTGGCAAAAACCACCAGTGCCAGAGCAATCCAGCCCCGGCCCGCCGTCATGTTTTCCGCCCACATCGGCGTATAAATCAGTGAAATGTAAGCCCCGGCCAAACCACACATGGCCCCGCCAAATAAAATCGCAGCAAATCGGATCGCCACAACCGGATAGCCGATGGCATGGGCGGCATGATGGGATTCACCCACTGCCCGCAAAATCATACCCCAGCGCGATTTTCCAAGAAACCAAGCCGTTGCCGCCACCAGAACAAACGCCAGATACACCATGATATCATGACCAAACACCAACGGTCCGATGATCGCAATTTCACTAAGACCCGGGATATGAATCGCCTGCAATCCTTTAATCGGCGTACCGATATACCCCAAACCGAAAAAGGCCGACAGACCAATTCCAAAGATGGTCAAAGACAGCCCGCTCGCCACCTGATTGGTATGGAGAAACAAAACCAGCACTGCAAATAAACTGGACAACAATGCCCCCGCCAGCATGGCGGCAAAGAAACCCAGAACCGGACTGCCCGTCACAACCACCGTAATAAAACCGGAAACAGCACCCACCAGCATCATGCCTTCGACACCAAGATTTAACACACCGGATTTTTCCGTAATCAATTCCCCGATCGCTGCAAAAACAAGTGGCGTCGCCCCGCGCGCAACCCCCAGCAAAATCGCAATCAACGTTTCAACTTCAAACCCGATCATGGTACGGCCTTTCTTTTGCTGCCCAACACAAAGCGGAAATTGATTAAAACATCACAAGCCAGCAGGAAAAACAGCAGCATCCCCTGAAAAACACCCGTGACCGCCAAGGGCAAACTTAATTCCATCTGAACCGTTTCCCCACCCAGATAAGACAAGGCCACCAACAGGGCCGCGCATAAAATACCGACCGGATGTAAACGCCCTAAAAAAGCAACAATAATAGCCGTGAACCCATAACCGGGTGAAATAACCGGCTGAAGCTGTCCAATGGGGCCGGCAACTTCAAACATGCCCGCCAAACCAGCCAGACCACCGCCAAGCAGGAGGCTCATCCAAATAATTTTTTTCGGGCTGAACCCGGCGTAATGCGCCGCCAAGGGTGTCAGGCCGACCACCTTGATCTGGAAACCGATCAGGGTGCGGCTCATAATCAACCAAGCCAGCAACACAATAAACAAGGCAATCAACGCCCCGATGTGCAAACGCGAACCTTCCACCAGCAAAGGCATAAGGCCGGCATCACCAAACATGCGCGATTCAGGGAAATTAAAACCTTCTGGATTACGCAACGGTCCATTGACCAAATACCCCAGAAAAAGTGACGCTACATAGGTCAGCATCAAACTGGTTAAAATCTCATTGGCATGAAAGCGTGTTTTCAAAAGAGCTGGAATCGCCGCCCATGCCAGACCGCCCAGAACCCCGGCAATCATCATAATTGGTAAAAGCAGGAAACTGGTACTGTCATGCCATGTCACCGCAATGGCCCCGGCAGCGATTGCTCCCATCGTTAATTGCCCTTCGGCCCCGATGTTCCAGACATTGCCCCGAAAGCCAACCGCCAAGCCAACCGCGCATAATGTTAAAGGTGTTGCCTTAAGGAAAAGCTCGGTCAGGCCATAAGAATCACTAATAGGTGCGATGAAAAATAAGTACATAGACTTTGTTGGGCTATAGCCCAACGCGCCAAACAACAACGCCCCGGCAACCAAAGTCAGACCAACCGCCAATAACGGTGCCCCATAGACCATGATTTTGGAGGGACTGAGACGTGGCTCAATTCTAATCATCGTTGCGCACCCTCGTCCCATTCATCCACTTGATCAAACATGCCCCCCATGAGCAAACCAACCTGTTCCACCGACATATCGTGACTGGGTCGTGCCGGTGATAAACGGCCATTGGAAATCACCGCAATCCGGTCACTGATGGCAAACAGTTCGTCCAAATCCTGTGAGACAACCAAAATTGCACACCCCTGATCGCGCAAATCCATCAAGGCCTGATGAATGGCCGCCGCCGCCCCGGCATCTACCCCCCATGTGGGTTGGGCAACGATTAACAGCTTGGGATTTTTCAACAGTTCCCGTCCGATAATAAATTTTTGCAGATTGCCACCGGACAGGGATTTAGCTTCGGATTTTGAACCGCCTGTACGCACATCAAAGGCATCAATGATCTTTTTTGCCAGCGCATGCGATTTGGAAAACCGCAACCAGCCCATTTGCACCAAATCAGATACCCCGTGCCCGGACAAAACCGTATTATCGGCCAAAGACATTTCCGGCACCGTGCCATGCCCCAAACGTTCTTCCGGGACAAAGGCCAAGCCAAGCTTGCGCCGTTTTTGCGGACCTAAATGGGCAATCGATCGCCCGTTCATCAAGATAGAACGATCATCCGGGCATAATCTTTCCCCAGCCAGAATAGACAGCAAATTGTTTTGCCCATTACCTGCCACCCCGGCAATCCCGAAAATTTCACCGGATTTAACACTGAAAGACACACTGTCCAAATCAGCAACAAACACATCACCGGACGACATCGACAGGTTATTGACCACTAGGCAGTCATCACCTGCCTGCACCCCTTCTTTTTTCGCCGGAATTTTGATTTCTTCGCCCACCATCATTTGCGCCATAGAACGCGCACTTTCCTGTGACGGATCACAATAACCGACAACTTTGCCCGCCCGCAAAATGGTGGCGCGGTCACACAAAGCTTTAATTTCATCCAGCTTATGAGAGATATAAAGAATGGAACAGCCTTCTTCACGCAAACTGCGCAGGGTCACAAATAATTTATCAACTTCTTGCGGAGTGAGAACCGATGTCGGTTCATCCATAATAATAAGACGGGGATCTTGTAAAAGGCAGCGCACAATCTCAACCCGCTGACGTTCGCCAACCGATAAGGTGTGAATGTGGCGCATCGGGTCCAAGGGCAGACCGTATTTTTCAGAAACTTCAATGATGCGTTTGGCAAGGTCTTTAAGCGGACCCTTTTCATTAATGCCAAGCGCAACATTTTCAAGAACACTCATGGATTCAAATAAAGAAAAATGCTGAAAGACCATGCCAATCCCCAGCTTTCGCGCCATTGCCGGGTTGTCAATTTGAACGTTCTTGCCTTCCCATCGGATCTGACCGGCATCGGGCTGCATAATGCCGTAAATCATCTTCACCAAAGTAGACTTGCCCGCACCGTTTTCCCCTAAAAGAGCATGAATTTCACCGGGCTTCACCTCAAAATTCACTTGATCGTTGGCGATACAAGCCGGGAATTTCTTGGTAATGCCTTGTAACTCAAGGCGCAAATGTTCAGGCGACATGTTTGACCTCACCCTTTTGCATACCAACCAGATTATAAATCATCTGCGGGTCTTTCAGGGTTTTCACCCGATCAAACAGGGTCTTGGCTTCCGGATATGTCCGGCCCAACAGTTTAATCCATTGTTTCATACGACCTTCCCCCCATTTGGGTCGTTTGGTATCCATCATCAAAGAACAATAAATTTGCAGCCATTCCAGGACTTCCATCCATTGGGCAAACTCGCCGCCTTTAATTTCACGTGCTAGCGAAGGACGGGCAATCGCGCCGCGCCCGATCATAATATCTTCACATCCACTGATTTCGCGACATTTCAGCGCATCTTCGGGCGTCCAAATCTCGCCATTGGCCACCACCGGGATATCAACGACCTCGCGAATACGGGCAATCCATTCCCAATGGGCGGGCGCTTTATACCCTTCCAACTTGGTGCGGGCATGAACGGTCAGTTTCTCAGCCCCCGCACTTGCCAAGGCCTGTGCATTTTCAAGGGCCAATGATTTATCTTCAAAACCCAAACGCATTTTTGCGCTCAAAGGCACCGCGCCGTTTAACGCAGATTTGACCGAAGATGTAATTTCATACAGTTTTTCAGGCCATTGCAGCAAAGCCGCCCCCGCCATATGGCGGTTGACCGTTTTCGCCGGACAGCCAAAATTCAAATCAATACCGATGGCCCCTAAATCATGGGCGGCAAAGGCCGCATTTTCAGCCATGACATCGGCTTCCCCCCCCATCAATTGCACATGCACGGGGGTGCCGCTGGGAGTATGGCTATTTTGATCCAGTTCCGGGCAATATTTTAAATACCATTCACGCGGAGCAACACTTTGGGAAACGCGCACAAACTCGGTCACACACAGATCAAACCCGGTGATGCGTGTCATCATATCGCGCATATGGACGTCAACAACCCCTTCCATCGGGGCAAGTGTGATCGTCATGGTGCGGTCCAATCCTTGACCAGTTGGTAAAAAAATCGTTTTAGCAAATCACCTTGGCTTTGTCTTTAACTAAACGCAGTAAATTCACATGAAAACGTGGGTAAACCCGCCCTTTACACAACGACGGGTTTGTTCACCTCTGTTTGATACTCGATCTGTGCCACACTGGCCTGTGGGGGTGTTTGCCATTTTTGGGTATCAAAGCCCTGGCATTTCGGACAAACCGCAGACCACTGGGCACTCACATCCCCGCAACTGTCACACACCCACGCCGGATTGGACGGGGCTTCGGTTGCTTTGCGCAGCCATTCACGCGCCCCGCTAAGATCCCCATTTTCAGTTTCAACCAATTCGGCCATCAAGGCATAAACACGCGCACTTGGGGCTTCGATCAACAAAGTTTCCAACTCATCCCGCGCTTCTCCCCACAATTGGGCCTCAAGGGCGGCACGTGCGATAATCACACGGCTTTCCACATGTTGACGGTATTTACCTGCTAATTTTTCGGCCAGACGAACCCGTTTCAAGGCATCCGGCTCTCCCTGTAAATCCTGATAAAGATCATAAAGCGCAGGGTGAGGATTACGCATCCACATTTCTTCGATCACACTGATGGCTTTGCGGACTTTATTGGTTTGTGCCAACAAGCGGGCCAATTCCTGTGCTGCCGGGATCAAGGCGCTATCCAGTTTCAAGGCCTGACCCAGCAATTTTATGGCGGCTTCAATCTGGCCTTCAGCCTCTGCCTGTTTGGCACGCTCCACCATCAGAACCGCTTTTTGACGGATGCCTTTATCCCCATCAACCTGCTTATTCTTGATTAATCCAGCCAAGGTATTTTCGGCTTCTGCCCATTGTGCTTTTTCCAGTTGCAGTTCAAACAGATTGCGCGACAACCATTCGGTTTTCGGTTTTAAACGATACATCTGTTTGGCCAGTTTCAAGGCTTCTTCATTGTCACCGCGCGCAATCGCCTGATTCAACAAACCGCGCAACCCCAAAAATTCCATCCCCTTGGTTTGCGACATTTCATCAAAGAAACGGGTCGCGGCCTTATCGTCCCCTTCCAACTGTGCGGCTTGCGCCGATAACAACATGGTCAAGGACGGGTCTTCCAAAAGACTGTCTGCTTTACGGGCATGTTTGCGCGCTTCCTGTGTGTCACCGGCGGCAACCGCAACCATGCCTTTGGTCAGAGCATCATATCCTTTATGGGTGCGCTGCTCTTTTCGATAACTGCCAAATGCCTTGGGACTGCGGCGCATAAACAACCAACCGCGATAGATCAGGGCGCAGATCCCGATGACAATCAAAGTCGCAATCAAGGCCAGAATAATCGGTACATCGACAATCAAACCCTGCCATTCAATGGAAACATGACCGGGATTTTCGGCAAACCAAATCCCGATTGCCACCAGCACCAGCAGCAACACAATATATTTAACAATGCGGCTAAACATTATCCCTGTCCCCCTGCTGTTGCCAGTAAGGACAAGATATGGGCTTGGATCAACGACAGGGTTTCATCACCCTTTAGGCGCGCATCCACCGCATCAATCCACGGGGTTGCGGCCTCCAGCGGCTTACCTTGCAACTGACGCAATTCCCCAATCGCCCCGGTAAAATCGCCAGCGCGCACATTATGTTCCGCGCGTGCGACAATCCCCAACGGACCTTCACCATCCAAATTGCCCGGTGCGTTGCGAATCGTCACCAATGACGTAATATTTTTCACCGTCTGTTCGACCCATCCAGCACTTTCAGGTACAGCACTGGCACGCACAACGTCATTGGCGGTTTTTTCAAACGAGGCCTGCAGGGAACTATAAGACGCCAGACCTGTTTCTGCATGATCCTGCAATTTCTGTACAGCTTCTTCCAAAACCACATCACCTTGGGCCAAAACGGACAAGGCTTGTAATTCCGCACTAAAAGGGGTGGAGGTTTGCAAACGCTGACGCAGGACACTTAGCCCCGCAATCAGGGCTTGGGCATTTTCCCCGCTGCTGCGTGCTTCAATCCGTGCAGCTTCCACATCACTTAGGCGAACATTCAATTCCTGCACCAGTTGGCTGAGGCGCTGATTTTCTTCCTGCAAGGGGGTTAAATCCTGTACCTCATTGCCTTCCACGGCTTCCAGACGGGCCGCAAGCTCTTTAAATTCTGCTAACTTTTCTTCGCTACCATTACCAATTTGAATAGTGGAAACACTTTCTTTCAAACTGTTAAGGCTATTTTCGAGTTCCGCGATACGATCCAACAAGGGTTGAACATCAACCGATTGTACAGAAGGTGCAGGCTTATTTTCCAAAGCCTGTATTCGATCTGTAAGACTTTGTATCACTTCAGCCGACACTTGTGTCTGCATCGAGGCTGTTTCGATATTCAATGTCTCAGCAATTTGGGCTTTGATTTTCGGCACCCACATATTTTGCGTGAAATAGGCTCCTGTCCCCCCTGCGGCTATAATCAGAACGCCGGCGGCAATCGCTTTGGCCTTGAATGAACCTTTCTTTTTCACGGGCTCGTTCTTTTTCGCATTCAGCGCTTTTTCAACCGGGTCTTCTGTTTTGGGTGGTGTTTTCGCATCTTTAGAGGCCGTGCCCGGTTTGTTTTTGTCATCCGGCTTTGTTGTGCCTTCTTTTGGTGTCTCGGGTTTCTGAGCCGTTTCTTTAATTTTTACCTCTTCGGCTTTTACATCGATCACCTTCGGATCAGCTGCTTTTTTGTCGTCTTTTTTCTCAGTCATCTTCTCATCCTCGGGTTCACCAATGATTTTGAGCAAGGCCTCCTGATCCGGCGTGGCCGCAATTTTTATATCTTTAAATGCCAGATGTTTGATTTTTGACGCAACCGCCTCACTAAGTCCATAGGCGAGCATGTTTTTTATGTCATTTTTCAAACCATCTTGTTCAATCAGCTCGGCAAAAGAGGCGGCTGTACGTGGTGAATACAGCAAAACACCATCGATCTTTCCGGCTTTGATCTCTGCTTTTAACGGATCGCTAAACTGCGTAACTTTATCAGCACGATATAAAACGGCCCGATCAAAATCGAATCCATCTTTTTCAAGCAGGCCCTTTAAATCCCCGGCAACACTGGAACCCGCGATATGTAACAACTTGCCTTTTTCCGGCTTGCATTTTTCGCGCACCAATTTTGCCAGCGCAATCACATCGCCTTCGGCACTGTCCACATGTTTAAAACCGGCTTCTTGTGCGGCTTCGGCTGATGCTGCGCCCACAGCCAACACATGAAAAGAGCGACGTTTATCAACCTGTGCAAAAGCACGCACCCCGTTGGCACTGGTCACCAACAGGGCTTGAATATCCGATACTTTATGATCTTTAAGCTGCTTTTCCCCGTCCGGTTCTGCCACAATTTCCAGCAAAGGAAAAAGAACGGCTTCGTGCCCTTTTTCCTTTAAAAGCGTAACGAGGGACACGGCATCTTCTTTTGGACGCGTGATCAATAAACGCATGCTAACCCCTTTCAATCCCCATTTGAGTCTCAAACTCGTTATCGGGGAGTGTACTAGGCTTGCGTCGCTTCCGCTAGAAAATCTACACCCGCACGATCTTTTAACTCTTGTCCTGCTTTCGTACCCAATCCATCCGGGTCGCTGATCGGACCGCGCATTTCATTGGTCAAAACTTCTGTACCATCCGGCTTGGCAATCAAGCCACGTAAAACGATCTCATCGCCTTCGATAGTCGCAAGGGCAGCAATCGGTGTGCGGCACGAGCCATCCAGAATACGCAGCAACGCCCGTTCAGCTTCGATACGAATTGCAGATTGCGGACAATGCAGCGGTTCAAGATATTTTTTCATCCGTTCGTCATTGCTGCGACAGCTGATCCCGATGGCCCCTTGTGCAACAGCAGGTAAAATCTCGTCTTCTTCAATGATAGAGGTAATCACATCTTCGCTTTTCAAACGGCGCAAACCTGCATTTGCTAACAAAGTCGCATCTACAATGCCTTCATTTAATTTACGCAAACGGCTTTGCACATTGCCGCGAAATGTAATGACTTCTAAATGTGGATAACGGGCCTTGATTTGGGCCTGACGGCGCAAAGAAGCCGAACCGATAACCGAACCTTCCGGTAAATCAGCCAAGCATTTGGCTTTATTGGAAATAAAAACATCACGCACGTCTTCACGCGGCAAGATACAAGGTAAATCAATACCATCAGGCAACCAAGTCGGGACATCTTTCATGGAATGGACCGCAATATCAATACGGCCTTCCAACTGCGCATCGTCGATTTCCTTGGTAAACAGACCTTTGCCACCGATTTCAGACAGGGGGCGATCCAAAATCATATCGCCTGTGGTTTTAATCACTTCGATCTCAATAATGCCTTCTGCGCGCAGTTCTTCATGTGCGGCCTGCAAACGATCACGCGTTTCGTGCGCTTGTGCCAAGGCAAGGGGGCTACCACGGGTTCCGATAACGATTTTGGGCTGATCCGACATAATGAAGTCTCTATTTCTAAATGTTGAATTAAGTAAACTGTAACGTTGAAGACTGCCTACAAGACAATTACGACATCTTTAAGACAAAAAATCATGTAAAATCCATAATTCTTTTTAAACCTGAAAACCCTGCGTTTGGTCAAAAGTGATTTGTCTTTTAAGCTGGTGGGGGCTAAAACGGGCAAACGACAGAACCATAAAGGATTGCTTTTCGATGAGAGTACTGGGCATTGAAACAAGCTGTGATGAAACCGCTGCCTCGGTCGTGACCGATCAGGCCGATGGAGATGCCCGCATTCTATCCAACGTGGTTTTATCCCAACTGGATGAGCACCGTCCTTATGGTGGTGTTGTCCCGGAAATTGCCGCACGGTCCCACCTTGACCATATCGACCGCATTGTTGACGAGGCAATGCGTGACGCAGGTGTTTCTTTTGACGATCTTGATTGTGTCGCCGCAACGGGTGGCCCGGGCCTGATCGGTGGGGTTATTGTCGGGGTGATGACGGCCAAGGCGATTGCACTGACCCACAATAAACCCTTTGTCGCCGTCAATCATCTGGAAGGCCATGCCCTGACGGTACGGCTGAGCGAACAAGTTGAATTTCCCTATCTTTTATTACTTGTCTCCGGTGGGCATTGCCAGCTTCTCGCCGTGGAAGGTATCGGTAAATATAAACGTTTGGGCACCACCATTGATGATGCATTGGGCGAAGCCTTTGATAAATCTGCCAAACTGTTGGGATTGGGTTATCCCGGTGGTCCCCATGTGGAAAAGGCCGCCGCCTTATCTGAAAATCCTGAACGTTTTAGCCTGCCCCGCCCCATGAAAGGCAAACCGGGTTGTGATTTTTCCTTTTCCGGTCTGAAAACGGCAGTGCGCCAAACCGCAGAAAAATTGCCCCCCGGCCCGTTCAAAGACGAAGATTTAAACGATCTGTGCGCGGCTTTTCAAATTGCTGCCGCCGATACATTGGTCGATCGCTGCACACGCGCCCTTAAAATGTTTAAACGCGATTATCCAAGCGGGAATACACTGGTCGTTGCCGGTGGTGTCGCCGCCAACAAGGCCATCCGCGAACGTCTAAGCCAAATGTGTGACAAATATAAAATGGAAATGGTCGCCCCGCCCTTGAAATTATGCACAGACAACGGGGCCATGATCGCCTGGGCTGGACTGGAAGCTTTCAAGGCTGGACAGCGCGACACACTGGATTTTGCCCCACGTCCGCGCTGGCCCTTGGACCCCGATGCCCCAAAAGCGGCTTATGCCGGAGGGAAAAAGGCATAAAGCGCAAATAAAAAAGGGCCTGCGCATATACACAGGCCCTTTTCCGTCAGACTTAAAAGCAGCTTACAGGATAAACTTGGAAAGATCGGTGTCTTTTGCCAACTCACCGACGCTTTCCTTCACCATCTCGCGTGTGATGACAATTTCTTCTCCACTGCGGTCCGTTGCAGTAAAGCTGATTTCTTCCAACAAACGTTCCAGAACAGTGTGAAGGCGGCGTGCTCCGATATTTTCCACATTCTGGTTAATCTCTGCGGCTTGCGTTGCAATTTCATCAATTGCACCGTCATCAAATTCCAAGGTAACATCTTCGGTGCCGATCAATGCCACATATTGCTTGATCAAGCTGGCTTCCGGTTCCGTCAAAATGCGTTTGAAATCTTCCTGTGTCAAAGCCGACAATTCGACACGGTTGGGCAGACGCCCTTGTAATTCCGGCAATAAATCACTGGGTTTTGCCACATGGAACGCGCCAGAGGCAATAAACAGGATATGATCGGTTTTGACTGTGCCATGTTTGGTGGTCACCGTTGTACCTTCCAACATGGGCAGCAAGTCGCGCTGCACCCCTTCACGAGACACATCACCGCCTGCCTTGTCCGAACGTGTTGTGATTTTATCAATCTCATCAATAAAGACGATCCCGTTATTTTCAACAGAATGCAGGGCTTCGGTAACGACTTTATCGTTATCCAGTAATTTATCGGCTTCTTCATCCAGTAACAGACCGTAGCTGTCTTCAACCGTCACTTTGCGTTTTTTACGACGACCGCCAAAGGCATCGCCGAACATATCGCCTAAATTCAACATGCCCATTTGTGCACCGGGCATACCGGGAATATCCATTGTCGGCATGGAAAGGGATGAATTATCGGCCAATTCCAACTCGATCTCGCGATCATCCAGCTTGCCTTCGCGCAACATCACGCGGAATTTTTGGCGCGTTTCAGCCGAAGCACTATCGCCCACCAAAGCATCCAAAACACGTTCTTCTGCGGCAATTTCCGCCTTGGCCCGAACGTCTTTTTTCATCTTTTCGGAAACGATATGAATGGCGCTTTCGACTAGATCACGGATCATTTGTTCTACGTCCCGCCCGACATAGCCGACTTCGGTAAATTTGGTGGCTTCCACTTTGATAAACGGGGCTTGTGCCAGCTTGGCAAGTCGGCGCGCAATTTCCGTTTTCCCGACACCGGTCGGGCCAATCATTAAAATATTTTTCGGTAACACTTCGTCACGCATGGGGTTTTCCAACTGCTGACGACGCCAGCGCGAACGCAAGGCAACGGCAACCGCGCGCTTGGCATTTTTTTGACCGATGATAAAACGATCTAGTTCCGAAACAATTTCACGAGGGCTGAAGTTTGTCATAATTTACAGAGTCTCTACAGTCAGGTTGTTATTGGTATAAACGCAAATGTCTGCGGCAATGCTCATCGCTTTGCGCGCCATTTCTTCAACATTCATATCTTCGCGATCCACCAGCGCACGCGCGGCCGATAAGGCGTAATTCCCCCCAGATCCAATGGCAATCACCCCGTCTTCGGGTTCCAACACATCGCCGGTTCCGGTTAAAACGAGGGAAACATCTTTATCCACCACAATCATCATGGCTTCCAGCTTGCGCAAATAACGGTCCGTGCGCCAGTCTTTGGCCATTTCCACGCAGGCGCGCGTCAACTGGTTGGGATATTGTTCCAGCTTGCCTTCCAATCGTTCAAACAAGGTAAAGGCATCCGCCGTTGCACCGGCAAAACCGACGATGACCTTACCCCCGGCCAAACGGCGAACTTTGCGTGCATTGCCTTTTAAGACAGTCTGACCCAGACTGACCTGACCGTCACCGGCAATAACGACCTCGTCGCCTTTTCGAATGGAAAGAATAGTCGTTCCGCGCCAACCGGGGAACTTGTGATCTTGTGACATGGAATTATCCCGTTTTTTGATTACATGCTTGCGGATTTGGCCGGATTTGAGCGCTTTGTCAAGTCTTGCCTCTTTTTAGACCACCATATTTTCGTTCGTGTTTTCACAAATAAACTCATTAACCCTTAAGGATTTTGGTGTATAAGCGTCCCATATCCAATTTTTATCAAGTCGTGGAGATCAAAGACCATGCGCACTGCATCCGTCGCGCGAAAGACCGCTGAAACCGATATTGCTGTTGAACTGAATTTGGACGGCAGCGGCGAGTATGACATTCAAACCGGGATCGGCTTTTTCGATCATATGCTGGAACAACTGTCTCGCCACGGCCTGATTGATCTGAAAATCCGCTGCACAGGTGATCTCCATATCGACGCGCACCATACGGTCGAAGATGTAGCGCTGGCCTTAGGTGAAGCTTTTTCCCAAGCGTTGGGGGATCGCAAAGGCATTACGCGTTACGGCAGTGAATATATCCCGATGGACGAAACACTGGTGCGTTGCGCGCTGGATCTGTCCAACCGTCCCTATCTGGTCTGGAAAGTTGATTTCAGCCAGGACCGCTTGGGCGAACTGGATACGGAAATGTTTCAACATTTCTTCCAGTCCTTTGCTTTCAAGGGCGGGGTCAGCATGAACGTGGCCATGATTGACGGCGATAACAACCACCATATCGCCGAAGCCTGTTTCAAGGCCTTGGCCCGTGCGTTGCGCAAAGCCGTTGAAATCGACCCGCGTAAATCTGACGCAATCCCCAGCACCAAAGGCGCGCTTTAACATAGAATTGGGAGGTTATCACCCCATGACACTGACCCTTTATTCCGATCAGGGTTCCGGCAATTGCTATAAAGTGCGCTTGCTGATGCATCAACTTGGCTATGATCTTGATATTATCGAGGTCGATGTCGCCGGTGATGGATGCCGCACACCTGAATTCAGAGCCATTAACCCGTTGGGCAAAGTCCCGACAATGGTATTGGATGAGGGCATGGTTCTCTCAGAATCCAACGCGATTTTGCTGCATTTCGCCGATGAAACCCAATATATGCCAATGGATCATTTTGATAAATCGCTCATGTTTCAATGGCTGTTCTGGGAACAATACAGCCACGAACCCGCAATCGCGGTGGCCCGTTATGCCATGCATTATCTCGGCAAAACCCAAAAAGAAGATCCACGCTTGCCGCAATTGTGGGAAAAGGGCTATGGCGCACTGGATATGATGGAAAACCATCTAAAAGACAAAACGTTCTTTGTAGCGGAACGTTATTCCATTGCTGATATTGCCTTATTTGCCTACACCCATGTGGCCCATCAAGGTGGATTTGATCTAAACAATTATCCCCATGTACGAGCCTGGATTGAACGGGTGAAAAGTCAGCCCCGCTGGAAATCTATGGATGAAATTTAAGCCATGAAGCTTTACACCGTCCACATTCAAAAATACGGCATCGATCCGGCCCCTGATATCCGTCTTGTCAAAGAAGGCTTTAACTGGGCCGCTTTTATCTTTTCCGTACTCTGGTCACTGGTCAAAGGCTATTGGTGGGTCAGTGCCGGGATTTTCGGTGTTTCCATCGTGATTAGTTTGCTTTTGGGCCTGTTTGGGCTTGATCTTTTCGGGCAAGCTGTGGTCAATATCGCTTTCAATCTGTTGGTAGGTGTATATGCTAACGATCTGGCGCGCTGGACATTAAAACGGCGTGGCTTTGTGGAAGAAGATGTGGTCAGCGGCGTTTCGTACGATCATGCATTACGCAGCTATATCGCCACACTTCAAACAGAATAGAAATGGGCTAAAAGACGATCATGTCTGTTGTCATTATTGATTATGGGTCGGGCAATCTGCGCTCGGCTGAAAAATCCTTTGAACGTGCTGCACGCGAGGCTGAGCTTGGCCTTGATGTGTTGGTTTCCAATAACCCCGACGATGTCCGCAACGCAGACCGCGTGGTCCTGCCGGGTGTTGGTGCCTTTGGGGATTGCGCACAGGGTCTGCGCAGCGTCGATGGTATGCTGGACGCATTAAACGAAGCCGTCCACCAACAGGGAAAACCGTTTATGGGGATCTGCGTTGGTATGCAATTGATGGCAACGCGCGGTCTGGAACATGGCACTTATGACGGTCTCGGTTGGATTGACGGCGAAGTCGTCGCCATTGAACCGGACGATCAAAGTTTGAAAATCCCGCACATGGGCTGGAACGAACTCAGCTTTGAAGACAACAGCCACCCGCTGCTGGCCGATTTGCCGCATGCGAATGTCTATTTTGTACACTCTTATCAATTTAAAACAGCAAATCCGGCGCACCAACTGGCAACCGTTGGATATGGCGGTGATGTGACTGCTGTTGTCGGCAAGGACAATATGGTGGGCACCCAGTTCCACCCGGAAAAAAGCCAAGCCATCGGCCTGAAAGTCATTACCAATTTCTTGAAGTGGAAACCCTGAGATGAACCTTTATCCTGCAATCGACCTTAAAGACGGCAATTGCGTACGCCTTCTGCGTGGCGAAATGGATGCGGCAACCGTTTTTAACGACGACCCCGGCGCACAAGCCGCCCAGTTTGTCAAAGACGGATGTGAATGGGTTCATATTGTCGATCTCAACGGCGCGTTTGAAGGCAAACCAGTTAACGAAGATGCTGTCATCCAGATTGTCACCGCTGTTGACGGTAAAGCCCAAACCCAGTTGGGTGGCGGCATTCGTACATTTGAGACGATAAAACGCTGGCTCGATCTTGGCATTACACGTGTTATTTTAGGCACCATTGCCCTGCGCGATCCCGATTTTGTTATCGAAGCCTGTAAACGTTTCCCCGGTCAGGTTGCCGTCGGTATTGATGCACGCGATGGCTATGTTGCCGTTGAAGGCTGGGCGGAAGTTTCCGAAGTCAAAACATTGGACCTCGCCCTGAAATTTGAAGATGCCGGGGTTGCAGCCATCATCTTCACCGATATCAGTCGTGACGGGGCCATGCAGGGTCCAAACCTTGACGCCACAAACGAACTGGCCGCTGCTATTTCCACACCGGTTATTCTGTCCGGCGGGGTCTCTTCGATGGATGATATTAACACCATCAAGGAAAAAGGTGTGGCCAATCTGGACGGAGCCATTTCCGGTCGGGCCATTTACGATGGGAAAATCAATGTGGCAGAAGCCATGAAAGTATTGAAAGGCTAGGGAAAACCATGCTGAAAGTAAGAATTATCCCCTGTCTGGATGTGGCAAACGGACGTGTGGTCAAGGGCGTTAATTTCGTTGATTTGATCGATGCCGGTGATCCGGTGGAACAAGCCAAGGTCTATGACGCTGCCGGGGCGGACGAGCTGACTTTTCTGGATATCACCGCCACACATGAAAATCGCGACACCATTTATGATGTGGTTCGTCGCACCGCTGAACAATGTTTTATGCCTTTGACCGTTGGCGGCGGGGTACGCACTGTGGATGATATCCGCAAACTGTTGTTGGCAGGCGCCGATAAAGTCTCAATTAACTCTGCAGCCGTCACGCGACCTGAATTTGTGAAAGAAGCCTCGGAAAAATTTGGTGCACAATGTATCGTCGTTGCCATTGATGCCAAATCTGTCGGGCCGGATAAATTTGAAATTTTCACCCACGGTGGACGCAAGGAAACCGGTATTGATGCGGTGGAATGGGCCAAAAAGATGGAAGCCTATGGGGCAGGGGAAATCCTGCTGACCTCAATGGACCGTGATGGTACGAAAATCGGTTTCAATCTGGAACTGACACGTGCCATTGCGGATGCAGTACGCATTCCGGTTATTGCTTCGGGCGGTGTTGGTAATCTGGATCACTTGGTCGAAGGTGTCACAGAAGGCCATGCTTCAGCCGTTCTTGCCGCTTCCATCTTCCATTTTGGGACTTATACAATCCGTGAAGCCAAGGAACATATGGCAAAAGCCGGTATTGCGGTGAGGTTGGACCAATGACAAACGCAACCGTACTTGACCAGCTTTATCAAACCATTGCCGCACGCAAAGGGGCAGATCCCAGCCAATCTTATACCGCAAAACTCTTTGCCAAAGGGCGTAATAAAATCGCCCAAAAAGTCGGGGAAGAAGGCGTGGAATGTGTGATCGCCGCCCTGAGCGAAGGCAATGATAAACTTGTTTCAGAAAGTGCCGATCTGTTTTACCATCTTCTGGTTCTTTGGGCGGAAACGGGTGTGAAGCCTGAAGAAATTTGGGCCGAACTCGCCAAACGCGAAGGTATTTCCGGTCTGGACGAAAAAGCCGCACGAACCGAAACATAAAATAAGGAAGTCCCCCATGCCGCATTTGGTCGTTTCATACGCAAAACCATTGGAAAAGAAAATCGACATCCAGAACTTGGTACAGGAAGTCTGGAATGGTGCCGATGAGTCAGGCCTCTTTACCCCCCCGGCCATTAAGGCCCGCGCCTTGCCGGTTGAACATTTCATAACAGGCGGCGGTGATACCTTATTTGTCCATGTGGATTTTAAATTGTTTGTTGGGCGCACCGACGACCAAAAACAACATATGACAAAATGCGTTTTTGACCGGATTGCCAATCTGGTCGATGACGATGTCGCCATCAGCATCCTACCCATTGATATGGATACGCCAAACTATCTGAAACGCGGATAAGTCACTCTAAGAAAGCGCTGGAATATATTATTTCCAGCGCGCGCACCAGCTTTGCAACATCAAAATATCCCACAGATGATATTGCCAATTCTGCTGACCGCTTTGATGTTCCTGCCATTTTTGCAAGATAAGTTCTTTATCCAGCAAATCATTCTCCATATGTAACAAATCACCCGCCCAGTCCTTTAAAGGACCGCGCAGCCATTGATCAATGGGAACGCCGAAGCCCATTTTCGGGCGTTCGATCAATTCTTTCGGGACATATTTATAAAGAACCTGACGCAAAATCCATTTACCTTGCCCTTCATGGATTTTGAAGTCTTTTGGCAAACGCCAGGCAAATTCCACAAGACGATGATCCAACAAGGGAACGCGCGCTTCCAATGAAACCGCCATACTCGCCCGATCCACTTTGGTCAAAATATCATCGGGTAAGTAAGTCAGAACATCCAAATATTGCATCCGTTCAATCAGATCAGGCACAAGACTTTTACTATGTTCAGACCAGATCGGGCCATCACGGCGTTCTGTTGCGCCCTTGACCAGCTTGTCCGGCTCCCCCCAATGGCTGACCAAATGGGGATAAAGATCGTCCAGATCACCGCCTAACAATCCGGCTAGTTTCTGTACCTTATTGCTCGGCTGCGCAGGTCGTTTTGATTTGGGAACAAAATTAAAAACCCCGTCCCAAAAAGCAGGTGGAAAGGCATTCAACGTACCGGCCGCAATTTTGCGCAATGCAGGCGGAAGGGTAAAAATCGTCTTGGCATATTTTTGTGCCAGAAAATAGCGGTTATAGCCGCCAAACAATTCATCCCCACCATCACCGGACAGGGCCACCGTGACATGCTCACGCGTCATTTTCGACACCAGATAGGTCGGGATTTGCGAAGAATCAGCAAAAGGTTCGTCATAATAATCGGGCAGGGACGGGATAACATCGCGTGCCTCTGTCGCTGTCACGTACAGCTCGGTATGATCCGTACCCAAATGTTTGGCAACTTCGCCAGCATGAACAGCTTCGTTATACCCTTGGTCTTCAAACCCAATCGAAAACGTTTTGACCGGATTTTTGGATTGCGCCTGCATCAAGGCCGCCACCAAAGAAGAATCAATCCCGCCGGACAAAAATGCCCCCAACGGTACATCGGAAACCATGCGTCGTTTGACCGCATCACGGGCTAGTTTTTCCAATTCTTCAACCGCTTCAACACGGCTCATATCCGTTTGATCTTGGCCCACCACATCATCCATAGACCAGAAAGCCCGGATTGAAGGATTGAAATCACGATCAAGGCGCAGAATATGCCCAGCCCTTAATTTCTGCGTCTTTTCATATATGCTGTAAGGCGCCGGGATACAGTTATGACGCAGGTAAGAACTTACCGATTGGCGATCTATCTTTTTTTCAAAAGCCGGATGGTGGTGAAAGGCTTTG
Source organism: Terasakiella sp. (assembly GCF_048267425.1). Taxonomy (GTDB): domain Bacteria; phylum Pseudomonadota; class Alphaproteobacteria; order Rhodospirillales; family Terasakiellaceae; genus Terasakiella. Next base: position 492,195 of record NZ_JBLWXN010000001.1, on the reverse strand, counting down.
AGTTCTGACGCAAACAACAGGGTTTTATCGTTTAAATACCAATAAAGCGGTTTGATCCCCAAACGATCCCGGATCAGATAAAGGCACTGTTCACGTTTATCCCACAAGGCAATGGCAAACATACCGATCAAGCGCTTTACCGTGGTCTCAATTCCCCATTGGGCAAAACCGTTCAAAATCACTTCGCTATCGGAATGACCATTAAATTGATGGCCTTGGGCTTCCAGTTCGGGACGCAAATCATCGGCGTTATAGACTTCACCATTATAAACCATGACAAAGCGCCCATCATGAGACGTCATGGGCTGGTGCCCGGCTTCGCTTAAATCAATAATGGCCAGACGACGATGGGCCAACCCCAAACCACAGGCGGCATCTATCCAACTATCGCCGCCATCAGGGCCGCGATGATAAAGCGACTGCCCCATTTTTTGCGACAGGGCAAAAGTTTCTTCTGGTGTAACAACCGCATCAGGGGTGAAAAATCCGGCAATGCCGCACATTATCCGGCCTCACGCTCTTGCATGATCTGCGGTAATTCCCCAACCAGCCCCATTGCAGAACGGGTAAAGAATTTTTTAGCAAAGGGCATTTGTTCAACCAAGGCCAGCCCCACATCGCGCACAAAACGCACCGGACCGATATTGTTTGAAAATAATTTAACAAGCGCATCTGTTGAGGCCAGCATCAGGTGATTATCAAAATGGCGCCAGCGATCATAATCATCCAACACACGACCCGCCGCGATATCCAGACCCAGTTTTTTCGTTTCAATAACCAATTCAGCCAACGCGCAGGCATCGCGCGCGCCCATATTGAATCCTTGTCCCGCCACCGGATGCATACCGTGGGACGCATCGCCCACCAGAACAAGACGTTGATCAATGGATCGTTTGGCAAATTGCAGGGTTAATGGATAAGACCAGCGCGGTCCCACTACCTTGACCTCGCCCAGATAATCACTAAAGCGTTCCGCCAGTTCCGCCTGAAACGCTTCTTCGTTCAGCCCCATCATCACCGGGGCATTGCGGCTGGTTTCCGTCCAGACGATTGAGCTACGATGGCCCGGCATCGGCAAAATGGCAAACGGGCCGGAAGGGAGGAAATGTTCCTGTGCCACATTCAAATGCGGTTTTTCCGTTTCCACCGTTGTCACAATCGCGGTTTGATCATAGGACCATTTGGTCAGGTCAATATTGGCGCTGCGGCGCACCCATGATCCGCGCCCGTCGGCACCAACAACCAATTTTGCCTCAACCGTTGTGCCATCACTTAAAACCGCATCAACCTTGGCCGCACTACGTTCCAGTTTTTCCACACGCACCGGGGCCAGATAGGTCGCATGATCCATTTTTGGCACGACTTTTAACAGAGCGTTGCGCACCGTGCGGTTTTCCAACATATAACCGAACGGCACCCCAACCAGATCAAGGGAGTCAAAATGCAAAAATAACGGTGATTGACCATCGGTTACGCGGATATCTTCGATGACACCGGCTTCGGCTTCCATATGTTCCCATAGACCGAGGGCGACAAACGCATTGTGAACAGACCGGGCAATCGCTGAACATCGACCATCATATTGGGCATTCAACAGGGTTTTCGGGTCATCGGCATCGACAACCACCACATCGACCCCACCACGCGCCAACGCACAAGCCGCCAGACCGCCAACCAATCCGCCGCCGACAATCAGAACGTCCGTTTTCAGATGTTGTGACATGGGAATCCTTTTTTTGTCGCTCAAACCGTTCCAAACTTATGGGATTTTTTTCCATCAATGTCTAGTTTGGAATAGTTCACCTTATAGCTGAAAATCAAAATATCCATTGTAGCCAGTTTTGATATCCAGTGGGGTTCCCATCTGAAGCTGCGGGCGTTTCAACAAAATTTGCGCAGCTTCTCGCCAATGGCTATCTGGTGCAGGATCTTTTGTTGATAAGACATTTTCCGCATCCAATTGCAGTTCAAACCACAATAAAATAGCATCTGCCTGACCTTCTTTCACAACAGACGCCGTTGCCAACGTATTGAAACGGGTTGGTAGCGGTTGTTCGAAATCAAATGCTTTAATCAAAAATGGCGTGCTTAATACCTGATGATAAGGGCTGTCCTGTGGGCCCAATAACGCCTCTTTATACAAAAGGGGATGCGATAAGACATTCATGGCGCTGAGATCAAATCCATTCACCGTTTCGATATGATGAAAGCGTTGCAGGTGATCACATTCGATTAACGCCCCATATAAACGCGCTCCTTGGGGAACCACACGGGCCATCGGTTTTAATAATTCGGCCTGTGCATGCGCAATACTGGGCAAGGCCCCTTCGCCAACAAGAGCCCGATCAAATATTTCTGTCACCAGCATATCGCATTTTTGCGGGATGTCCTGACCCAGCACTGCCTGAGTTGAATGTTTGGCAATGACGGTGACTTTATCTGCCAGTCCGTTTTGTGCAATCACATCACGCGCCAACTGGGCAATCATGGGTTGGGCCTCAAACGCATACACATGGGCCGCACCGGCGCGCGCCGCCATCATGGCCAACAAACCGGACCCCGTACCGATATCTAAAACAACATCACCGGGACGAACTTGCGCATTGATCGCCGCTTCATAAAGATCATTGCGGCGTTGGTCCGCCAACATGGGCAGATGCCAACCGGGAAACAGCTGACTGGCGACCTGCCCGCGCATATAGGTCAGATCATGACTGTTTTCAAACCGTTCTTCGGCTGCACGCAAAACCACCAGCGCCTTTTCTTTTTTACCTAAAAAGAAAAGGACATGCGCCAATTGAACATAGGCCTGTCGCATGGTTGGATCACATGCGAGTACTTTTTCGTAATAGGTTTCAGCCTGATCAAAATCTTTTTCTTCTTCGGCAACCGTCCCAAGATAATAGTTCAGCGGTGCATGAGAGGGATCAAGAGCCAAGGCTTCCAAGAAAAAACGCTTTGCCTCCTCATATCGGCCTTGCGCGAAATAATTCGTACCTTGCTTGAAAAGCTCTTTAAATGCATCGGACATATTGGGCTCGCGCTCTTAACGTTCAGATTGAAACCACAGGATATTCAATTGAGAATGGCTTGTCATATTTAATTGAAACAAACGCTTCAAAAAATTTGCCTAAATTTTATACATATAAGCTATAATGATTAAATTATAGGCAATTAGATTGTGCAATATTTCATCATTTTTCTAAACTTATATTCTAAGCCATTGTTTTTGTGTGTTTTTAAAAGTTGGCACGGTCCTTGTAATAGAAGAGGCAAGAGCATGTAAGCTTTTGTTTTGAATCAAGTTATTCAGTTTCTCGTTATTAGGAGAGTGCAAAATGAAAATGGTAATGGCCGTCATCAAGCCCTTCAAGCTTGACGATGTTCGCGAAGCCCTCACGCAATTAGGTGTGCATGGCTTAACCGTTTCCGAAGTTAAAGGCTTTGGTCGGCAAAAAGGGCAAACAGAAATTTATCGCGGCGCAGAATATGTCGTGAATTTCCTGCCGAAAGTCAAAATTGAAATCGTTACATCCGACGACATGGTTGAAAGCGTTGTGGAAACCATCCGCACCTCTGCCGAAACCGGTCGCATCGGTGACGGTAAAATTTTTGTTTATGACGTTTCCAAAGCCGTGCGTATCCGCACAGGCGAATCAGACGACGAAGCACTTTAAGGAGTTTTGATAATGACTGTGTGGAAAAAATTCTCCAAAATCTCATGGATCGCCCTGCTGGGGCTGATCGTCGCCATCGAACCAGCCTTGGCTGAAGATGCACCGACAACCGAAGTACAATATATCCTCAACACCTTCCTCTTTCTTGTTTGCGGCTTCCTCGTCATGTTTATGGCAGCTGGTTTCGCCATGCTGGAATCCGGCCTTGTGCGCTCTAAAAACACCGCAACCATCTGCCTGAAAAACATCGTTCTTTACGCGGTTTCCGGCTTTATGTTCTATCTGGTTGGCTACAACCTGCTGTACGCTGGGGTTGATGGCGGCTTTATCGGGTCTTTCTCTATCTGGGGACCGGATGACGCAACTGCACTTGGCGGGGATTTCTCCGGTGGGTATGCCTCTTCTTCCGATTGGTTCTTCCAAATGGTTTTCGTTGCAACTGCGGCTTCCGTTGTTTCCGGTACTGTAGCTGAACGTATCAAATTCTGGCCGTTCCTTGGTTTCGTTGTCGTCTTGTCCGGTTTCATTTATCCGGTCATCGCTGCATGGCAGTGGGGCGGCGGCTGGTTGTCTGAAATGGGCTTTGCCGATTTCGCAGGTTCCACGCTGGTTCACTCGACTGGTGGCTGGTGCGCACTGACTGGTGCGATCATCCTCGGTGCCCGTAAAGGCAAGTATGACGCTGAAGGTCGCGTTGCTCCGATCCCGGGCTCCAACCTGCCGTTGGCAACATTGGGTACATTCATCCTGTGGCTCGGCTGGTTCGGTTTCAACGGTGGCTCACAACTCGCCCTTGGGACTGCGGCGGATGCCATTGCGATTTCCAACATCTTTATCAACACCAATATGTCAGCCGTAGGCGGGACAATCGCCGCAGCCATTCTGACACAAGTTATTTACAAAAAAGTCGATCTGTCCATGACACTCAACGGTGCCATCGGTGGTCTGGTTTCCATCACGGCTGGCCCGGATACACCAACGCTGGCTTCGGCCTTCCTGATCGGTGCTGTCGGTGGTGTCATTGTGGTCTTTGTTGTACCGCTGCTGGATAAACTGAAAATCGACGATGTTGTCGGTGCAATCTCCGCTCACCTGGCATGCGGTATCTGGGGCACAATGATCGTCCCGGCCACTAATGCCGATACCTCATTTGTCACTCAAGCGATCGGCGTTCTGTCTATCGGTGCATTCGTAATCGTTGCGTCTGCTATCGTCTGGACTGTGTTGAAAGCAACAGTTGGCATCCGTTGCTCCGCTGAAGATGAGGAGCTTGGTTTGGATCGTGCCGAATTGGGTATGGAAGCATATCCGGAATTCGGTCGCGGCTCCCAAACTATGTAATCGGCCCTCGATTACAATCATCTCTACCTTCCCAAAGGTCGTCCCGTTACTCTTCATTGAGTAACGGGACTTTCTTTTATCCATATACTCCCCTCAGATTAAAATATGTGCACGCTGCATAATGATTAAAAAATAGACAGGTAATTGCCTATATGATTAGCAATTGTGCAAATTTTCCCCTGCATATTTTTTAGACAAATGCCCATAAGAATCGGCAGAAAATATGGCGCGCACACGAAAAACACCTCGTCTGGCACAATTCTTGATTAAAAGGGCGCAATCTTCATTTTCAGAAGATCCCTTGCGATTTGGGACGACAGGGATCATTGGGCAAAACTAAGGTAGAGAAATTATGGAAACCGTAAAAATTGGTGCAGATGTTTTCTTCGTGCTTATGGGGGCGATTATGGTCCTTGCCATGCACGCGGGCTTTGCATTTTTAGAAGTTGGTACAGTTCGTCGTAAAAATCAGGTCAATGCGCTGGTCAAAATTATCGTTGATTTTGCCGTCTCAACCGTTGCTTATTTTTTCGTCGGTTATATGGTCGCTTACGGCGTCAGCTTTTTGGCGCCTGCCAGCGTTATTTCAGGGGCAACGGGCGATTTATTCGCCAAAAGCGGCTTTGATCTGGTTAAATTTTTCTTCCTTTTGACATTTGCCGCCGCCATTCCTGCCATTATTTCCGGTGGCATTGCCGAACGTGCCAAATTTTTCCCACAATTGATGGCCACAGCCATTTTAACCGGCCTTGTTTATCCCTTTTTCGAAGGGATTGTCTGGAATGGTAATTTCGGCCTGCAAGGCTGGATTGAAAATTCCTTCGGTGCGGCTTTCCATGATTTCGCCGGTTCCATCGTCGTGCATGCCGTTGGTGGCTGGATTGCGCTTGGCGCCGTTGTCATGCTGGGTGCACGCATGGGCCGTTATAAAAAAGATGGTTCCGTCATCGGTATTCCACCCAGCAACATTCCCTTTCTTGCGCTCGGTTCATGGATTTTATGTGTCGGTTGGTTTGGCTTTAACGTTATGTCGGCGCAAAGCCTTGAAGGTGTAACTGGTCTGGTGGCCGTTAATTCGCTGATGGCAATGATCGGCGGCATTCTCACGGCCTTGATCGTTGGTCGTAATGACCCCGGCTTCATTCACAACGGGGCGTTGGCTGGTCTGGTTGCGGTTTGTGCCGGATCGGATGTCATGCACCCTGTCGGAGCCTTGGCAACAGGGGGCATTGCAGGGGCCTTGTTTGTTTGGGGGTTTGAGCAATGCCAAAACAAATGGAAAATTGATGACGTTCTTGGTGTCTGGCCCTTACACGGTATGTGCGGCCTGATGGGCGGTATTGCCTGTGGCATTTTCGGTCTGGAAGCTTTAGGCGGCATGGGCGGCGTTACCTTTATGGCACAATTGGTTGGCTCCCTCATCGGGGTTGCCTTTGCTGCAATTGCCGGATTTGTCGTTTATGGTGTGCTGGCAAAAACCGTTGGTATTCGCCTGGAACAGGAAGAAGAGTTTCGCGGTGCAGACCTTTCCATCCACCAAATCGGTGCCTACCCGGAAGAAGACCTGACCCAATCCGGTCGATAAAAGCTACCTAAAACCTAAAGAAACCGCTATAACTGAAAAGGTTTAGCGGTTTCTTATATGTCTCATTAAACATTTTATTTGTGTATATATAATTTATTTTACACAAATTATGTATTTTATCTTTGACTCTGATCCCTGAACACACTAGGTTGCTGTCAAATGACATGTGTCCAAAGATAGGATATAAGATGGATACCACAGACTTAACCCACCTCAAGCAGCTTGAAGCCGAAAGCATTCACATCATCCGTGAAGTCGCCGCTGAATTTGAAAACCCGGTGATGCTTTATTCCATCGGCAAAGATTCAGCCGTTATGCTGCATCTGGCACGCAAAGCCTTTTACCCGTCCAAACCGCCCTTTCCCCTGATGCATGTGGATACCACATGGAAATTCAAGGAAATGATCGAGTTCCGCGACCGCATTGCACAAGAATACGGCTTTGATCTGTTGATCCATATTAACGAAGATGGTGTCAAGCAAGGCATTGGTCCGTTCAGCCACGGTTCAGCCATGCATACTGACGTGATGAAAACAGATGCGCTGAAACAGGCCTTGAATAAGTATAAATTCGATGCGGCCTTCGGTGGGGCGCGCCGGGATGAAGAAAAATCCCGCGCCAAAGAGCGCGTTTTCTCTTTCCGTTCAGAAAATCATCGCTGGGATCCCAAAAACCAGCGTCCCGAACTGTGGAATGTTTACAACGCCCGCGTTAAACCGGGCGAAAGCATTCGTGCTTTTCCGCTGTCCAACTGGACGGAACTGGACATCTGGCAATATATCTACAAAGAAAATATCCCCATCGTGCCGCTTTATTACGCAAAAGAACGCCCGGTTGTGGAACGCGACGGTATGTTGATTATGGTCGATGATGATCGTCTGCCTTTAAAAGACGGCGAAACACCGATGATGAAATCCGTGCGTTTCCGCACATTGGGATGTTATCCCTTGACCGGTGCGGTGGAATCCGAAGCCGCAACTTTGCCGGAGATCATACAGGAAATGTTGCTGACGCGCACATCCGAACGTCAGGGCCGTTTGATCGACCATGATCAAGCCGGTTCAATGGAAAAGAAAAAACAAGAGGGCTACTTCTAATGGCTCACCAATCCGACCTTATCGCCGACGACATTCTGGCTTATCTGAACGCACAGGAAAATAAAAGCCTGTTGCGCTTCATCACCTGCGGTTCTGTTGATGACGGCAAAAGCACCTTGATCGGTCGTTTGCTTTGGGATTCTAAACTGATTTTTGAAGACCAGCTTGCCGCCCTTGAAGCCGATTCCAAAAAAGTTGGCACCCAAGGTGGGGAAATCGATTATGCCTTGCTGCTGGACGGCCTTCAGGCTGAACGCGAACAGGGCATTACCATTGATGTGGCCTATCGCTTTTTCTCAACCGATAAACGCAAATTCATCGTTGCCGACACGCCGGGGCATGAACAATATACCCGTAACATGGCAACAGGCGCGTCCAATGCCGACGTGGCCGTTATCCTTGTCGATGGTCGCAAAGGGATTTTGACGCAAACCAAACGTCACAGCTATATTGTCTCCCTCGTTGGTATTCGTAAAATCGTCGTTGCCGTCAACAAGATGGACCTTGTGGATTATGACGAAGCAAAATTCCGCAATATCGAAGAATCTTATCGTGAATTTGCCAAGGATTTAGGCTTTGAAGACATTGCCTGCATTCCCATTTCCGCATTAAACGGCGATAACATCATTGATCGAAGCCCGCAAACCGACTGGTATGACGGCCCGACCTTGATGCATTATCTGGAAACCGTTCAAGTGGCGTCCGATTTGAAAGAAAAACCGTTTCGCTTGCCTGTTCAATGGGTCAACCGTCCCAACCTCGATTTCCGTGGATTTAGCGGAACGATTGAAGCCGGTAGCGTCAAACCGGGTGATGAAATTGCCATTCCGGCTTCTGGTCAAACTTCCATCGTTGATCGTATCGTCACACTGGATGGTGATTTGGAAGAAGCCATTGCCGGACAAGCTGTTACCATCACCTTGAAAGATGAAATTGATATTTCACGCGGCGATATGTTGGTCGATGTCAAATCCCGTCCCGATTATGCCGATCAGTTCGAAGCCAAGATCATCTGGATGCATGACGATGCCCTTTTGCCCGGTCGATCTTATCTGATTAAATTCGGTACTCAAACGGCAGGTGCGCAAATCAGCGAGCTGAAACACAAGGTCAATGTCAATACCTTGGAAGAAGCCGCCGCCAAAACATTGGAACTCAACGAAGTCGGCATTTGTAATGTTGCCCTTGACCGTAATGTTGCCTTTGACAGCTATGTGGATAGCCGGGGGACAGGTCGTTTCATCTTGATCGATCGTTATACCAACGCCACTGTCGGTGTCGGCATGATCGACCATGCCCTGCGCCGGGCCAGCAATGTGCATTGGCAAGCCCTTGATATCAGCAAAAAAGAACGTGCTGAACGTAAAGGTCAACGTTCCTGTGTCTTGTGGTTTACAGGTCTGTCCGGTTCGGGCAAATCCACCATTGCCAACCTTGTGGAAAAGAAACTGCATTCCCTGCATAAACATACCTATGCACTGGATGGCGACAACATCCGCCACGGTTTGAACAAAGACCTCGGTTTCAGTGATGCCGATCGGGTGGAAAATATCCGTCGTATCGGTGAAACGGCCAAACTGTTTGTTGATGCCGGTCTCATAACCCTGACATCCTTTATCTCGCCATTCCGATCAGAGCGCAAAATGGCGCGTGAGTTATTGGAAGAAGGCGAGTTCATCGAGATTTTCGTCGATACACCACTGGAGATTTGCGAAGAACGCGATGTCAAAGGCCTTTATGCCAAGGCGCGCGCTGGTGATTTGCCAAACTTTACAGGTATTTCATCACCTTACGAAGCACCGGAAGACCCCGATATTCATCTGGATGGCTCCAAACTGAACGCGGAAGAAGCCGCAGAGGTCGTTGTTCAGAAGTTAGAAGAATTGGGCATTCTGGACGTCTGGTTCCCGGAAATCTAATTTTTTGTACAACATCCCCTTCTTGGCGATCCGTTTTTTCAAAAGACGGATCGCTTTTTTTTGCGCACATCTTGTGCCCTTTCGATGAACCTGATAGGTAATAAATGTGATTTCTGTTGCATCGCACATTCTTTTGCCCGAGATGGTTTTATGTCATTGAAACATAAAGAAAATATCCACGAACAACCCATATGGCAAAAAGGGTTGAACAAAGCGCGCGCCTTGCTTTATCGCTCGCCGCTCTATCTGGTTACCCTGCGCAAAAATCCACAGTTGGACGTTATCGCCTTACCTGATAACCTGAAGGTGAACCACCCGGAAAATGTTGCGCTGTTAAAAGACGGGAAGTTCCCCTTTGCCGGACGGACCTATAAAAGTAGCGACCATCCCTGGACAACAGCACAAGATGACCTTGCCTGGCAAAGCTGGGTTCATGGTTTTTCATGGTTAAACGATCTCGCCCAAAGTAATGATGCAGATGCCATCGTCACTGCCCGCCAATATATCCAAAGCTGGCTGGACCTTCACGGTGTCTGGAGCCCCCTTGCATGGCGTGCCGATGTCATGGGTGAACGCTTGATCAACTGGATGGCCAATATTGATAAGCTTTGTACCGGTGCCGATGATGATTTTATCCGTGATTTTAAAAGCAGCCTGTCTTTACAGGCCTCGCACCTGTCGCGCGCGCGTTTTCGCGATTTAACGGGTTATACCTTATTGCGCGCCTTGCGCGGACAACTTTACATCAGTTTGTTTATCAAAGGGTTTGAGAAAAAAACACCGCGCGTTCTGGAACGCATGACACAAGAACTGGATCGCCAAATTCTTGCCGATGGCGGTCATATTTCACGTTCGGCTGAAACACTGTGCGATGTTTTGCAGATGACCCTTGAAATCATGGATATTTTTAGTGAACTGCACAAGGAATGCCCAGACAGTTTCCGCCTGAATATTGATCGTATGGCCCCCATGATCCGAACATTGCGCCATACCGATGGCGGATTTGCCCTGTTTCATGGCTCCCAAGAAGGTCAGCGTGACACAATCGATCAATTGTTGGACCGCACCGGCAATATCGGCCAACCCCTCAGCGATGCCCGCCACAGCGGTTATCAACGTATTGAAGCCGGACGCACTGTCTTGTTAATGGACGTTGCCGGGCCGCCGGATATCCAACGACATCCCTTCGGTCATGCCGCCCCGCTCAGTTTAGAAGTCAGTTCTGATAATGAACGATTGCTGGTCAATTGCGGCTGCGCCGTCGGTGGCGACCCCAGCTGGCATGATGCCTTGTCTGCGACCGCCGCACACAACTGTTTAACGGTTGATGATAAAAACTGTTTCAGTGTCTTGCATGGGGGCGGCATCAAACCCTATCAGGCGGACATATCGGCACAACGGTTTGAAGATAACGGGCAAGTCCTGATCGAGGCCCAACACAATGCCTATCAAGCCAGTTTCGGCCTGATCCATCAGCGTAGTGTCTATATGAATAAAACCGGCACCGACTTGCGTGTTGAAGACAAATTAATCGGTATGGGTGGATCGACCTACGCCATCAGTTTGCATCTGCATCCCGATGTGCATGCCTCGTTGGTTCAAGACGGGCAGGCCGTTCTTTTAAAAACCCACAATGGCGCCGGCTGGCATTTACGGGTACAGGGTGGCAAGCTTGATATTCGCGAAAGTATCTATGTTGCACGTCCCGGTCATGTGCGACATACCGATCAGATTGTCATGCAAGGTCCCTTGCGCGGGGAAGGCGTTTGTGTCAAATGGCGTCTCAGCAAACTGTGATCAAACGCAGCAGATAAAAAAGAAAAACGTCTTTAAATCTGTTCTTTAAAAAACGGATGATCCAGTTCCGGCACCAGTTCCTTGACCACATGCAAGGCAGCAATTGTATCGCGATTGCGACATTTGGTTTCAATACGATCCAATGTCTGCGCCAGCATATCGGCATCCAGCACACGCGGTGTGGCAATTAAAATGCCTTCTTGGGTAGAGGGGGTTGGCGGTTCATCCCCGTGGAAAATCTCTTCATATAGTTTTTCACCGGGGCGCAACCCCGTGAACTGAATATCGATATCCTGATAAGGTTGCAAACCGGATAATTTAATCATTTGTTCCGCCAAATGAAGGATTTTAACCGGTTCCCCCATATCCAGAACACAGATTTTCCCATCCAGTACATTGTCTTTTTGCGCCAAAACGGCGGCTTGTAAAACCAGTTCCACCGCTTCGCGAACCGTCATAAAGAAACGGTTCATTTCTTTATCCGTGACGGTCAACGGTCCACCTGCGCGCAACTGCTTTTCAAATAAGGGGACAACCGACCCGGTTGATCCCAACACATTGCCAAATCGTACGGTCGTGAACCGGCATCCTGCTTTTTTGATATCCAAGGCCTGCGCATAACTTTCTGCAATGCGTTTGCTCGCCCCCATAATATTGGTCGGGTTCACGGCCTTATCGGTGGAAATTTGCACCATCGCCTGAATACCGTGGGCAACACAGGCGTCTGCAACATTTCGGGTGCCGACCGCGTTGGTCAAAATCCCTTCCACCGGGTTTTCTTCCACCAAAGGCACATGCTTTAAGGCCGCTGCATGAAACACCAAGTCCGGCTTATTGGTTTCGAAAATATCATTCAGGCGATAACGATCACGGATATTACAAATTAAGGCCTGCCGTTTTAAATCCGGGAAGGTGCGCGATACTTCCATATCGATGGTATACAGCGCATATTCTGAAGCCTCCAACAACAAAATCTCGCAAGGATCAAAACTACAAATCTGGCGAACAAGTTCACTCCCGATAGAGCCACCAGCCCCGGTTACCAAGACTTTTTTACCGGAAATCAAATCCTTAGGCAGCGATTTATCCAAGGCCTTCTGCGGACGCCCCAATAAATCTTCCACATCAATGGGACGCACCTCAATCTGGTCCACTTGACCACTGCGCAAATCGGTCATTTTGGGTAAGCGCGACAAGGGAACTCCCAACTCATCCGCCAAAGCCAAAAGTTTACGCACTTTTTCACCGGGCCAATCATCTTTCGTTAAAATCAGGCGCTGCGGCTTTTTATTCTTCTTTGCCAAGTCGGCAATAATATCGGGCAATTCATCCAACATCCCTAAAACGGGAACACCCAACATATCCAATCCGGCCCGTGATTTTTTTTCTGCCACCAGACCAACGGGCTGATAAGGGATGTTGGGATTGCGCTCAATGGCGCGCAGAAACAAATCCGCCCCATCGCTTGCCCCGATCAAGAGTGCGGGAATTCTGGGAGTTTCGCTTACCAAATGGGACAAATCCAGACGACGGTCTTTCAGCATGCGATAAATAAAACGCGGTGCCCCCAACAAAGCCATCAACACAAACCAGTTGATGACAGGAACAGAACGGGGCAAGGCTTCCAATCGCGTTGTCATAAACATCACAAGCGCGAAAATCAGGATCAAAATACTGGCAGATTTGGTGATGGCGATCAAATCGCGCATGGAGGCATAACGCCAAATTCCCTTATAAAGCCCCATCAGATAAAAGACAGCTGCTGCCAAGATCACCAAAATAGGTGTACCGGTGCGCACAACTTCCAGATAATTATGGAAATCATTGCCCAGTCGCAAATAAAGCGCGACATTAAACGACACTGCCGTCATCAACAGATCATGGAACAGGGCAACCCATCCGCGCCCGGGTATTTTGCTAAAAGTAAACGCCATGACATCCCGGCAGACTAAAGAAAAACCGAATAATTCAAGTACCTTGTTTTCAGGCTGACTTCAACCTTTATACCAACTCACCATCTTTTCAAAACCGCTTTCCACCGAAACAGGCGGGGTCCAGTTCAATTCTTTTTGGATGGTTTGTCCATCAACTTGCAAACTTTGTGTTAAACGATCAATTGCGGCTGATTTGCCTGTTATTCTTCCCAATATTTTCAGAACAAAGACAGGAAGCGGGATCATCCGGCATGGGCGTTTCAGTTTTTGAGCCATCAAGGCAAACATGTCAGCCACGCTTAAATCATGCCCATCACTGATTAAATATGTTTTATGGGCCGCGTTCGGATGTTGGCTACATACCATCAGTGCATCCGCCAGATTTTCCACATTCACAAGGCTGCGTTGATTATGCAGACATTTAAACGGTACCGGCAGAGCTTTGTCTGCCAATTTTAAAAAGCTCAGGAAATTGGCTTTGACACCGGGACCATAAACCAACGGTGGTCGAAGGATACAAACTTCCAGTCCTGTCTGTTGTGCCAAGGTGCGCAGGCCTTCTTCTGCTTCCCATTTTGACAGACCATAGGGGTCAACAGGGGGCTGATCAATTACCACCCCGAAGGGTTGATCCTTTTGCGTTTTCTCCCCATTCACCTTGATGGTGCTTAAAAAGACAAATCGCGTTACCCCTTGGGATTGTGCCGCTTTTGCCAGACACAAGGTCCCATCCCGATTAATCGCACGGTATGTCGCCAAGGGATCACTCGCGCCTTCCTGCATCATATGAACACGAGCGGCAAGATGGATAACCACATCAATCCCGGTGAGTTTATCGGCCCAGTCCGTATTGCCATCCATATCGCTAATTTGAAGCCAGTCACAATTCAAATCGGTTTTATGCGTTCGATAAGTCGCAACAACCCGATGCCCGTTCCTCAACAGATGTTGACACAAAGCCTGCCCGACAAAGCCTGTGGCCCCAGTCACCAGAATATTAGACATCGTTTTGCGATCCTTTTTTAAAATGGAACAACAAAACAGTGACGCTTAGAATTGCCAAGGCCAGTCCGCCCAATAAAGTGACGTCATAAGCTAACCAGGCCGAAGTAATCAGCACCATATTCAATGCCAAAATGCGCAAGGCAACCTGATCGTGGCGCAAACCTTTTTGTGTTGCCTGTTGGTAAAAATGTTCGCGATGGGCTTGCCAAACCTTTTCCCCGCGTAGCAGACGTTTGATCAAGGTGAACGTTGCATCCACCATATAATAAAGCGCAATTAACACCGCAATCAGAACAAAGCCTTGCCCGGCCAACAAAATCAACATCCATCCCAAGAGAAAGCCGATCGGGATACTCCCGACATCACCCATAAAAACCTTGGCGGGATGCCAGTTCCATTTCAAAAAACCAAGGGCAGATGCGCATAAAACAAGGGCTGTCAGAATAAAGCTATCGCCCAAATGCAACGCAAAACCGAATAAAGCCAGCCCCGCCCCGATGGAGGCAATTTCAACACCGGAGATACCATCAATCCCGTCCATAAAATTAAAGAGATTGATAAACCAGACCCACCCCAAAACCAGCAAGATTTTTTCCAGCCATACGGGCATAAACCCGCCGATATAGCCTGTCTCACTGGGGGGTAAGAAAAAGACACATAACCCGACACAGATAAACTGCACCGCAAAACGCACCCCGGCCCCCAAATCACGCAAATCATCCAGCCATGACAATAACGCCAGAACAAACGCACCGCCCAAGGCAAACGGTGCAATTGCCAAAGGGTCTTCCCAGAAAAAGTTAATCCCAATCAACGCAGGCAGAATAACAATTAACATCCCGATCCCCCCGCCACGCGGTGTTGGTATGGAATGGGAACTGCGTTCGTTGGGATGGTCCAGAATGGCCTTATGGCGTAAATAGGCCAACACGCCACCCGTTGCCAACACACTGAGGATAAGAACAGCAATAAAAATGGTCAGATAGTGCATAACTTCTCCAAAATTCTGCCCATTAAGCCGTTATCTGATGAATAACAGACATGGTTTTATCCATTATCGCCTGATCGTTTAATTCTTCATCGACAAAACGACGCGCTGCAGCCCCAAATTCTGCGCAAAGGGCAGGGTTCTTGGCGAGGCATTCAATCGCATTCGCCAATGCAACGCTATTTTGAAGCGGGACCAAAAGACCGTTTTCCTGATCCCGTACGATCTCGCGACAGCCCGGTACATCGGTTGCAATCATCGCCAGCCCACAAGCCGCGGCTTCCAAAAGACTTTTGGGCAATCCTTCGCGCCATGACGGCAATAACGCCACGGTGGATTGGCGATAAATATCGGCAATATCCGTTCGTCGCCCCCAACATTCGACCAATCCATCAGCTTGCCAGCTTGCCAGATCATCCTGTGTTGCACTTTGTGGGTTAAGCGCATCAATATCACCGACAAGTGCGATACGGATATCTTGTCCACGTTCTTTCAATAACCGGGCAGCCTCTATTATCTCCCCCACACCTTTTGCCCATAACAAACGCCCGACAAATGTGATTAAAGGCGGCTGGGGCAAGGCAGGTGCCGGATGAAAATGCACCGCATCCACGCCGGAACCACGCACCAGAAACAGATTATGATCTTCGCTAAACCCAAACCCCGACATCAAGGCAAGATCATCCCGGTTCTGCACCAGCATATTGACCTTTTTTGTGCGGGCAAAGCCCCAAAAGGCAACGGATACAACCGTGCGAATAATACGGGCTTTCAGGCTATTGGAAATAAAGGAAAACCCAAGACCTGTGACAAGATTTAGTACTTTTTTAGCCGGTGAGAAAATAGACGCTATTGTACCGAGAAGCACGGTAAACAAGGCAACATGAACCACCAGATCGGGGCGTTCTTGTTTATAAATCGCACGCAAAGCCGAAACCGTTTTCAAGGCCTTAAGCGGTGAAATGCCGTCGCGTTGAAAGTCTACAGATAAACAACGCACGCCGTGGTTCTCAATTTCTTTGCGTTTGTCGGAAAAACGACAAGCCAGCGCCACATCATACCCTTCTGCCTTTAGTCGTTTTGCCAAGGGAAGACGATGAGATAAAAAATACCAGTCTTCCGATACAACGATGAGGGCTTTGGGCTGCATGGCGGAGCCTCGCTTACAGGCGCCAAAGTTCGATATCTGCCGGACAACTGTTGCGATCCAGACAGGATTTAATATCGATAACCGCGCCTTTATTCTCCTTCAACAAGGAAACGGGCAGCGCCCAACCTTTATCAAGGAATTTCTGATGCGATACCGCCATAATCACCACATCGGCTGGCGCGAGATCACTTTCATCAATCAGGGTTACACCGTATTCTTCATGGGCTTCGTCTTTTTCTGCCCACGGATCGGTAATTTGTACCTGAATATCCATATCCTGCAATTCCGTAATAATGTCCACAACTTTGGAATTGCGCAGATCGGGAACGTTTTCTTTGAATGTCAGACCCAAAATAGTCACGACCGGATCATCCTTGCCCCCGCGCTTCATCAGCATTTTTACCGCCTGCATGGCGATATGATATCCCATACGGTCATTCACACGGCGCCCCGCCAAAATCACTTGCGGATGATGGCCCAGTTGTTCTGCCTTATGCGTCAGATAATAGGGGTCTACACCGATGCAGTGACCGCCCACCAGACCCGGTGTAAATTTCAGGAAATTCCATTTTGTGCCGGCAGCTTCCAAAACATCATGGGTGTCGATGCCGACACGTTCGAAAATTTGCGACAATTCATTGACAAAAGCGATATTTAAATCCCGTTGTGTATTTTCAATCACCTTTGCGGCCTCAGCCGTTTTGATGTTCGCCGCGCGATGCACACCCGCCGTCACAACAGACTCATAAACTTTTGCAACAATATCCAGTGTGTCTGCATCCTGACCGGAGACCACCTTCAAGATGGTTTCAAAACGGTGTTGCTTGTCGCCCGGATTGATCCGTTCCGGCGAATAACCCACTGCAAAATCACCTTGATTGGACAAGCCGGAAATATCTTCCAGAACCGGGACGCATTCTTCCTCGGTCGCACCGGGATAAACGGTGGACTCATAAACAACAATATCGCCTTTTTTCAAGACAGAACCAACCGTGCGCGATGCCGCCAAAACAGCCCCCATGTCGGGACGATGCGCATCGTCAATCGGGGTCGGGACCGTCACAATAAAGAAATCGGCCTTGCGCAATTCATCCAGATCACATGTATAGGTTAGACTGTCGTGTAAAACGTCACCTTCATCCACTTCTTCGGTGCGATCATAGCCTGTGTTCAGTTCCGCAACGCGGCCCTGATCAATATCAAAACCGATGGTTTGATAGCCGGCCCGACCATAAGACACGGCAACCGGCAAACCCACATATCCAAGGCCGATAACGGCAATTTTACGATTATGCATCATACGTCCACATTATAAAAATCAAGATACCATTCAACAAACCGACCAACGCCTTCTTCAATGCTGGTATTGGGGGCATAGCCGGTAATTTTATTCAATTCACTTGTATCCGCCCAGGTCGCCGGGACATCACCGTCCTGCATGGGCAACATATTCTTTTCAGCCTTACGACCCAATTTTTCTTCCAGAATTTCGATATAGCGGGTCAGTTTTTCACAGCGCGAATTCCCGATATTGACAATACGGTAAGGGCCAATACCGCTGGTAGAGGGATCCGGGTTCTTGGCATCCCAGTTTTCATCCTTCTGCGGCGGTTTGGACAACAGGCGGAAGATCCCTTCAACGATATCTTCAACAAAGGTAAAATCGCGTTCCATATTACCATGATTGAAGACATTGATCGGCTTGCCTTCAAGAATGGCCTTGGTAAATAAAAACAATGCCATATCCGGTCGACCCCACGGTCCGTAAACCGTAAAAAAGCGCATTCCGGTTGCCGGAATATTGAACAAATGCGCATAGTTATGGGCCATCAGTTCATTGGCTTTTTTGGTTGCCGCATACAATGTCATGGGATGTTCGGTACTGTCATGTTCAGAAAACGGCATATTCTTATTGCCGCCATAAACAGAACTGGTCGATGCAAAGACCAGATGGTCCACCGGATGATGACGGCACGCTTCTAAAATGCTGAGAAAACCATCAATGTTTGAATGGGTATAAGCTGCCGGGTTTTCCAACGAGTATCGCACCCCGGCCTGAGCCGCCAAATTCACACAATGCGTCGGTTTATGATCGGCAAAAGCCTGCATAATGGCCTCAGCATTGGCCAAATCTTCGCGAATTTCCGTAAACGCCGCATGTTGTTTTAAACGAGCCAGACGCGCTTCTTTCAAGGAAACATCGTAATAATCGGTGACACAATCAATACCAACCACCTCATGGCCGTTGGCAATTAATTTTTCAGCCAGATGATAACCGATAAAACCGGCCGTTCCTGTAACGAGGACTTTCATTTTCTCAGGTTTTCCTTATGCGAAGCTCAGCTTGGCGGCATCATAGCTTCAAGGCAGAGAAGGGTAAATAACGAATTCAGCGTTTTTCCGGCTTATTTGACTCAATTTAACAAGTCATTTTCAATATCTTCTTCAATCTGTTCCTTCAGACTTTGTGCCCGCAAAATATTCTTATCAATCACATGCGCCAATTGCACTTTGCCGTTTTCCGCATAATAGGACCGCGCTTCGTTAAAACACATCAGGGCATGTTCAATCCAGGCCACCGTTGACGGGTCACGTTTGGCTAAGGCAAATAAAGTTGCCCCCAAATTATTTTGCGTATTCGCCCATTGGGCGGGATATTTTTCCGGTGTATAGATTTTTAACACCGCCTGAAAGGCCACACCGGCTTGTTCCAATGACTGCGCCCCTTTCACCATTTGCCCATGCAACATCAAAGCCTTTGCCATATGCGACATAGCATCGGCCCAATTCAGCGGATATCGTTTTTGTGTGTAAACATCCAAAGATTTTTTAAAATAACGTGCTGCTTTTTGCAGATAATCCGGCTCGCTCAAACTACGGCCCATGCGCGCGCACATACCCGCAATACGCATCTGAACAGCGGCCCATTCCAACGGATAGGATTTGGGGGTGAAAACAGTGCAAACCCCTTCAAAATGGCGAATGGCCTGTTCAATATGTTCAACCGCCTGCTTATCTTCCTTATGGGTTGCCATTTCTTCAAACAACCAACCATAATGATTATTGACCAAGG
This sequence comes from Terasakiella sp., assembly GCF_048267425.1. Classification (GTDB taxonomy): domain Bacteria; phylum Pseudomonadota; class Alphaproteobacteria; order Rhodospirillales; family Terasakiellaceae; genus Terasakiella. Next base: position 472,629 of record NZ_JBLWXN010000001.1, on the reverse strand, counting down.
CCCATTCCTGCGGTGTTTTTTCTTTTTCAACCAAATCTTCCCAAGTCTTAAAGGCTTTTAAGGCCGGGTCGAACCAGCCAAGTTCCTTGGCGCGACGCGCAATATTGGCCAGAACAACCGCACACATGCCCATTGTGGAAACCTTCACCGGCTGACTGGTTTTACGCGGGCTTAATCCAGCGGGTAATTTGGTCAACGGATCAACCGCATTCAATAAATGTTCACCGATCTTCAATGCCTGACTGGGATGAGATGGCACACACGCTGCAAAAATAGCCGCATACAAAACATCCAGTGATCCCATATCCGGTTCAAACGGCACCAACAAGTTTTCGGCAAAACCGGGCATGCCTAAATTGGCATTTCCCACAACACCACTTAAAAAATACCACCGCACAGACTGTAATTCAGGTTCCACCTTGCCCCAAATCAACAGGTCGGCCCCTTCTTTTTGCAATAACGCGCGCCCATCCCGCAAAACATCTTCAAATTGATTTTCCAACGTTCCTTTATTGGTTCGCTTAAAAACATGGGCCGTACGACGCGCAGATAACCCGGCACGTTCATTTAAGGGGATAACAACGCCCTGAAGCAAGGCTTCCTTGGCTTCATCACTGGCAAATTTTCCTTCAGGCTCGGCGATTAACACATGGACGTCACCAATATCCTGCATAAGCGCCAACGGCCCCTGACCTTCTTCGCCAGTACCTTCTTCGCGCTTTAAAAACCAGTCTACAAATTGGTTGAAAATCGTAACCATTAACGTATCCGTGCGTCACATTCAGCACTAGGGATAGCGCAAAGACTGTTAAGATGGAATAAAAATCACGGACACCATGAACGGCGTTTTTTACCGTCATAGAGTCGCGCCAACCCCTTTTCGATCAGGAATGCGACCGGATCCACCCCTTGATCGGTTTCCAATTGCGCTAAAACCCGGCCCGCATACTTGCCATAATGGATATTTTTTAACCAGATTTTGCGAGATTTGACAATGTCTGTCAGCGCATTCTTAGCCTGCTGCGCGCGATCAATTTCAGCCGCGCACCGCCCACGTAATTCCGGTGTATCAATTTGGGATAACCGTACACGGGTTTGAATATACTGTCCGAGCCAAATTTGCGCACGAACATCCAATGTATCGCCATCAATCACCTGCAAAACCTCGGCACGGATCGGACCGGGCAGAACATCCCTGGCCTCAGCCTTCTGTGCCAACAACATCATGCACATTGATATGATAAAAAAGAAAACCGACCGCATTGATCATTCCTGCCATCCTGACGACAACAGAAATATATCATAACGAGTATAATTTTATCTACACACCAATAAGTGTATTTGTCTAAGTCTAAGACAGGCTACAAGATGCCCTTAAAAATCGACGCAACGCCCGCCTTTTTCCCAATCACCAAAACGGGTCGGGTCGGGGCCTTCGCGTCCACCGACTTCTGCCGGTTTATCTTCCTGATCCGCCATTGTTTCAAATTTACGGGCCGGTTGCGGGGCAATCGGGCGGCCATCTTCGTTGCGCACAACGTCGGTTGCTGTAAACTTCGGCTTATTTTCGGATGATTCAGACATGACGGAACCTCAAAGGGGTTGCGGATTTAAGTTCTTTCTCCCTAAATACTCAGTGTTCAGTAATTTTGCAATGGAATTAGAGCCTATGAGCTACGCACGCACCGCCTTGTTACTAGCTGGCATGACCGGTTTGTTCCTCGCGATCGGATATATGATCGGTGGCGAAAGCGGTATGGTCATTGCCTTTGTCATTGCCTTGGGCATGAATGCCTTTTCCTACTGGAATTCCGACAAAGTGGTTTTGCGCATGTATGGCGCACGCCCCGTCGATGCCCAAAGCGCACCGGAATTTTACCAGATGGTCGCAGACCTTGCCAAACGGGCCAACCTGCCCATGCCCAAAGTCTATATCATGGAAAATCCGCAACCCAACGCTTTTGCCACCGGGCGCAATCCTGAAAATGCAGCCGTTGCCGCCACCACGGGCTTGCTGAACATGCTGTCACCTGAAGAAATCGCAGGCGTTATGGCGCACGAACTCGCCCATGTTAAAAACCGCGATACCTTGATTATGACCATCACAGCCACAATCGCCGGGGCCATTTCCATGCTGGCCAACTTCGCCTTTTTCTTTGGCGGGTCCAGTGATAACCGCAATAATCCACTCGGTCCCATCGGCGGGATTTTAATTATGATCCTCGCCCCAATGGCGGCTATGCTGGTGCAAATGCTGATTTCCAGAACCCGTGAATATGAAGCGGACCGGATCGGGGCCGAGATTTGCGGGCAACCCATGTGGCTGGCCAGTGCCTTGAACAAAATGCATCAAGGGGCTTCCCTCATTGATAATCATGCAGCGGAAAATAATCCGGCAACCGCCCATATGTTTATTGTCAATCCGCTGCATGGACGCAAAACCGACAGTTTATTTTCCACCCACCCCAATATGGAAAACCGCATCGCTGCCCTCAAAAAAATGGCACAAACCCAACCCACGCGCCGCACCAGCCGTTCGCGTATTCCTGAAACAAAAACAAATGATAACATCAAGGGTCCTTGGGGGTAGACGCGGCCCTTAACTCCAGCATAGACAGTTTGCTGCGCTCGATTAAACGCAACAGTCTATCTTCCTCGGTTTTATTGTCGGCACGTTGATAGACGGTCAAGGCCGTTTCATACAGACCAATCGCATATTCAAACCCATTCGGGTCGGACAGTTGCTCCCCATAACTGGAATAAACGTACCCTAACTGGCGATGTAATTTGGCCCAGATTATTGGGGCTTTATCTTTTGGCAGCGTTTCAATTGCATTGCGATACAAAGAAACCGCTTCTTCAAAATCAGCCTTTTTACCTGTCAATTGCGCCTTGAGTTTCATCGAGCGGGCCTGATGGGATTGCGCAGAAATCCACGGCATTAAATCGCGTGATTTATTATAAAAATCCATTGATTTATCAAAATACCCAATGGATTGATCCAGAAATTCTATATTTTTCTGCGCTTTTCCAACTTCTTGAACCAAAATGCCTAGATTATGCAAGGACGTTGCTAACGTATAATATAAATCTGTATCCTTTAGACGATCCAAAACCAACAAATAGGCATCCGTTGCCTTTTTGACTTGCTTTTCTGTCATATTTTCAATGGCTTGCATGGCTTCAATATCTGCAATCGCATTAATCGACATGGCCCAACGTTCCAGATTTTTCTCTTGCGAATAAGCCTGAGACGCTTCTTGAAAAGCCATTTTGGCCAATGTTAAATTGGCGATATCACGATCCAGATAATATAAAGATGAATAAGAGACTCCCAAACTATGATGCAGGTTCGCCCACAATTGTGGATGCTCTGCTTGGTCAATCTGATCAAGGGCGGCCTTAAACGCACTGGTCGCGCCTTGTGCCCATTTGATATCGTCTTCAACATCACTTAAATCACTGAGTGTTGCGCCCAACTGGTTATAGAAATGCGCGCGCGTTTTAGCGTTTTTAATCTTTTCCAGATCTGGAACCACCTGTTGCAAGACGGATAAGGCGTTTTTCAACCCATAAACAACGTTTGTATCCTTGCTTTTTTCACGAATATAAAGCACCTGATTGAGCTTATATTCCATATAGAGTTCCGGTTTGAACGCCAAAGCCAACTGTGCGGCTTTTTTGTAATAGTCAATCGCTGGCTCATATTGTTTTCGATCCGCAAATTGAGCCGCTTTTTTTCCATACACCACCATACGCACAAGGTTTTCACATTCTTCAGTATGGGCCCGTGCCCCCTTACAATCAGATGGCAGGTTATTATTTGTCACACAGCCAGAAAACGTAATAACAACAAATAGAAACGATAAGAAACGGACAAAAAACATCGGACACTTCCCTGACTCAACATATGACATTAATCTACTTAGCATTTTCTATGAAAGGATGTGAACGGTTTAATATACTTGTCCCCTCTGCCTTTTTAAACTAAGAGTCGGCCATTCAGACAAATAAAGGGATGATCGTTATGCCACGCCGAATTGCCTATGATGTACTTTGTCAGGTTTTGGGTAAAAAACGCCCGATGGACGAGGCTTTTAATTCGCATCCCCATCTGGATAAGCTCACGCCGAAAGCCAAGTCTTTTTCCCGCGCGCTTCTAACCACAACCATGCGCCATAAGGGTTTTATCGATCATTTAATCGATGAATGTCTGGACAAACGACCCAAAGGGGCGGCCCGTGATATTCTGAACGTGATGCGTCTTGGCGTCGCCCAGCTTTATTTTATGCATGTACCGGCGCATGCGGTTTTGTCCGAAGCACAAATTTTGACCGGGCGGGTCGATTTTATGCAGTATAAAAAACTGGTCAATGCGGTCCTGCGCCGAATTGATCGTGAACAAGCTGAAAAAGAATTTCCCCCGGCCTTTATCGCAGAAAAAAATATTCCCATCTGGTTGATCGAAAGCTGGAAAAACGCCTATGGTGAAGAGGCTGCCCAAGCCATTGCCCTGGCACACCTGAAAGAACCCCCGCTGGACATTACCCCAAAATATAACGACGAAGCCGCCATTTGGGCCAAGCGTTTGAACGGGGAAATTCTGCCCAACGGCAGCATCCGTCTGTCCATCGGCGGGCGGATTGAGGAACTGGACGGGTATGGCAATGGGTCATGGTGGGTGCAGGATGCGGCTGCCACCCATCCCGTCACTCTGTTAGGCGATGTCAAAGGCAAGACCGTGCTGGATCTTTGCGCGGCCCCCGGGGGCAAAACCATGCAGCTTGCGGCGCTTGGCGCAAACGTAACCGCCGTGGATAAATCCACCAACCGCCTGAAAAAATTGGAAGAAAACCTAACCCGCACCCATCTTAAGGCAGACATTCTGACCAAAGACCTGATGGAATGGCAACCGGATTGTGAATTTGATGCCATATTGCTGGATGCGCCCTGCACCGCAACCGGCACCTTGCGCCGCCACCCTGATGGGTTATGGACGAAAAAATCAGACGATATCCGGGCGATGGCTGATATTCAGGGCACCCTTTGGCACCGTGCGAGCCGTTGGGTAAAAGTCGGCGGCACCATCGTTTATTGCACCTGTTCCCTGCAACCCGAAGAAGGCGAGCTGATGTTAAAGGCTTTCTTGAAAGGCCATGCCAATTTCGAACAAGTCGGCGATGTCTATCGCAACCTGCCCGGTGCAGGTGGTGACGGTTTCTTCGCCGTTGCAGTTAAACGAACATCCTGAAAAGAAACATCCCGGCCTTAAGCCGGGATTTCTCTTTTAAATTATATCACTTAGCCCAGCTTTACCGCTGTGCCGTTGGCGGACACCATCAACATGGTTTTTTGATCGCCACCGATAACTTCGTAATCCAGATCAACCGCAACAACCGCATCGGCCCCCAGACTTTGCGCGTCTTCCATCATATCAGCCAAGGCAGCTTCTTTGGCTTTGCGAAATTCTTTTTCATAGGCACCGGACCGACCGCCCACAACATCACGGATCCCGGCAAAGAAATCCTTAAACAGGTTCGCCCCCAAAATTGCTTCCCCAGAAACGATCCCGCAATATTGCGTTACAGATTTGCCTTCAACACTATCGGTCGTGGTTACGATCATATCTTTAATCCCTTAAATCAAAAAAACAATTCCCAACAGAATAGCAGGATCACGACGAGAGGGAAGGAGAAAGATTTTGCAACCTTATGTCATGTTTTGTAAGATCAACCCAACTCATAAGGGGCAGGGTAAATGGCAGAGCAAAGTCTATGGAATGAAGTGATCACGACAATCAAAAATTACTCTGATATTTTAGGGGCCTTTGATAGTCTTCTGGCAATTTTGACTATACCTTTTGGCATTGCCGCTTGGGGTATTGTTCGGCTGTTCAAAGTTTTCGAAAAAAAGGACATCAAAGACCAAGCCGTTTCTGACCTCTACGTTCTATATGACGATTTAAAAAAGCAGCTTGAAAATATTCAAGACCCATCAGACCCCCGTTTTGAACGCCTGCGCAAAATTCAGGAAGAAATCGAAAAACGTATTGATGATAGTCTGGTCGAACGCGCCGCCCAGCAAGGGATCCTGATTGAAGATGAAGCCGATGAAAAACGTGATCAAGCCGTCAAAGAACTGGTTGTTCACGCCAAAGATGATCAACAGCGAAAGGCCCTGTCGTTAATTGCCGAGGGTAATATCGACGGCGGTCTTGATCTTTTGGCATCACAAGCCCAAAAAGCCAGCGAAAATGCAGAAACCGCCCAACACGAAGCCATCAATCAATGGCGACGCATTGGGGAATTGGCCTATGGCGTGGACCGAAAACGTGCCCTCGCTGCGTTTGAAAAAGTGATGGAACTGACCCCACATGCCCAAGCATGGGACTATATCTATCTTGCGCGCCTTTATATCAACAGCGCTCAACGAGAGAATGCCTTGGCAACCGTTGAACAAGGCCTGACCGTTATTGATGCGAAAGATCGTGATTATTTTGTTTTACTGGCTGAAAAAAGTAAAATTTCAATCCTCATCGGTGATCGAGAAGACGCACACAGCAATTTACAAACCGTCCACCAATATATGTTAGCGCGTGCCAACCGTGACCCTGAAAATACCGAATGGCAACGCGATCTTTCCATTTCTTATAATAAAATCGCAGATGTCTTACGCGACAAAGGAAAGGCCGATGACGCCCTGAACCACTATCAAAAATCCTTGGAAATTCGGCAAAACCTTGCAAAGTACGATCCCGAAAATACCCAGTGGCAACGCGATCTTTCCGTTTCTTATGATAAAATCGCAGATGTCTTACACGACAAAGGAAAGGCCGATGACGCCCTGAACCACTATCAAAAATCCTTGGAGATTGTCCTAAAACTTGCAAAGCACGATCCGGAAAATGCCGAGTGGCAACGCGATCTTTCCATTTCTTATGACAAAATCGCAGATGTCTTACACGACAAAGGAGAGGCCGATGACGCCCTGAATCACTATCAAAAATCCTTGGAAATTCGGCAAAACCTTGCAAAGCACGATCCGGAAAATGCCGAATGGCAACGCGATCTTTCGGTTTCTTATGACAGAATCGCAGATGTCTTACGCGACAAAGGAAAGGCCGATGACGCCCTGAACCACTATCAAAAATCCTTGGAGATTGTCCTAAAACTTGCAAAGCACGATCCCGAAAATGCCCAGTGGCAACGCGATCTTTCCGTTTCTTATAATAAAATCGCAAATGTCTTACGCGACAAAGGAAAAGCCGATGACGCCCTGAACCACTATCAAAAATCCTTGGAAATTCGGCAAAACCTTGCAAAGCACGACCCGGAAAATACCCAGTGGCAACGCGATCTCTTGGTAAGTTATGCCAAGCTTGCCAGCACACCGGGCAGCAAGGTGAGTTGGCAGCAGGCAGTGGATCAAGTATTGGCAATGGAAAAACGAGGGATTTTAAATCCCGTGGACCATTGGATGATTGAACAGTGTCAAAAAAATCTGGCGGCAGAAAAGGCTGCGGCACAGTAAGGAGGTGGTGCGGTATCCCATCTTTTTCGTCATCCCCGACTTTGATCGGGGATCCAGTCTGCCCCGGATATAAAGCACAAACCCTTTGATTTGGCTGGATCCCGTATCACGTGCGGGATGACGGAGGGCGGTATATCGGGGGGAGGGGGGAGAAAAATGGAAAATGCAAAACGATAGCGTCACAATGGAAATCTCTTTCATCCATTGCCGACAAAAAAAGAGCCCGTCATTGTCCGACGGGCTCTTTTTGTCTTTAGGTTTAAACCCTTTTTCGCCTTAGTGGCGGAAGTGGCGCATACCGGTGAAGACCATGGCGAGGCCACGTTCATTGGCTGCGGCAATGACTTCTTCATCCCGGATAGAACCACCCGGCTGGATGACGGCAGTGGCACCGGCTTCAGCCGCTTCGATCAAACCGTCAGCAAACGGGAAGAACGCATCAGAGGCCACAACAGACCCTTTTGCCCAGCTTTCAGAATCCCCTGCGGTTTTCGCCGCTTGTTCAGCCCGGAAAGCGGCAATTCGGCAAGAATTTACCCGGCTCATTTGACCCGCGCCAACACCAACGGTCATGTTGTTTTTACAGTAAATAATCGCGTTTGATTTCACATGCTTACAAACGGTGAAGGCAAAGCGCAGGTCTTTCATTTCCGCTTCTGTCGGTTGACGTTCGGTCACAACCTTGAAGTCGTCGGAGAAAATCTGGTTGTCTTTGGATTGAACCAGCAAACCACCGGACATGGTTTTGACCATATCAGCCGTATCGCCTGCATTGGGCATGCCACCAGTTTGCAAAACACGAACATTTTTCTTACCGGACAAAATCGCTAGTGCATCTTCGTCAATTTGCGGGGCAATCACCACTTCGAGGAAGATTTTAGACAGTTCTTCAGCCGTTGCACCGTCCAATGTTTTGTTAAAGGCCACGATCCCGCCAAAAGCACTTTCGGTATCACACGAATAAGCACGCAGGTAAGCGTCTTTCAGGTTATCGCCAACAGCCACACCACAAGGGTTGGCATGTTTGACAATCACGCAAGCCGTATCGTCTTTAAATTCTGACACCAGTTCAAACGCGGCGTCCGTATCGTTGACGTTGTTATAAGATAGTTCTTTGCCGTTCAACTGTTCTGCCGTTGCCACGCCGGGGCGGTTTTCGCCTGTGACATAAAAGGCTGCAGACTGGTGGGAGTTTTCACCATAACGCATGGTTTGTTTCAATTCCCCGGCAAACACTTTTCGTTTCGGGTAATCGATTTCCAGCTGTTTGGCATACCAGTTTGAAATGGCCGCATCATAAGCACCAGTTCGTGCATAAGCCGTTGCCGACATTTTTTTGCGGAACTCTTCGGTTGTGCCGTTGTTTGCGTTTAACTCTTCCAGAACCAGCGCGTAATCTTCAACATCCACGACGGTACAGACACCTTGCCAGTTTTTCGCTGCCGCGCGGATCATCGCCGGACCGCCAATATCGATATTTTCAATACAGGTATCGAAATCCGCACCCGCCGCCACAGTGGATTCGAACGGATACAGGTTCACTGCCAGCAAATCAATCGGGGCAATATCGTGTTCTGCCATCGCGGCGACATGTTCGTCATTGTCGCGCAGGGCCAGCAAGCCACCGTGGATTTTAGGATGCAAAGTCTTAACACGACCATCCATAATTTCCGGGAAACCGGTATGGGAAGAAACCTCGATCACCGGGATACCGGCATCTTTCAATGTTTTGAACGTGCCGCCCGTGGACAACAGCTCAACACCTTTGTCAGCCAGGGCCTGAGCGAACTCAACAAGGCCGGTTTTATCGGAAACGGAAAGCAATGCGCGACGGATGGGAGTAGCCATGATACGACCCAAGCTCCTACAAAATAATATGGGTTGGAATATATGGCGCACCTCATACCAGATGTAGGGGCACTTGTTAAGGGTACAATGCGAAATATCGTGCCTTTGGCAGAATTTATATCATTACACTTCTGCATAATAGAAATTGTATAATTCAACTGTTAGAATATAAAACAAAAAAAAGAAAAGACCGTTACCGTCCGAACAACCCCTTATTCGGAGTTTTATATGAAACGGGTTCTCATCATTCTTGTCTTACTTCTGACATGGCACACGCCTGCGCAGAGCAAACAGGTATTGACGGTCGGCGTCTATTCTTTTGAACCCTATTTTATCATTGCCGAAGATGGCACCCTCGGCGGCATATGGAAAGACCTTTTAGATCAAGAACTTGGGAAGTTAGACCTGCAACCAGTTTACAAAGCCTTGCCGCCACCACGCCTTGCCCAAAACATTATATTAGGGCGCATAGATATGACCATTTCCGCCCATCACATCAATGTCAGTGATCATGTTTTTTACGGCAATCACCCGGTTGGCCGCATTACATTAAACGCTTACCATAAAAAAGACCGCCCCCAATTTCCGATCTATCCGAATTACGGGGCAAGAGTGTTCTGGTCATTCGGGGTTATGCCTATGACGGGCGGATCCAGTTCTTAAAAGACCCCGCAAATAAAATTACCGTCCTTGAAACAGCCAAACATCAAGATGCCATCCGGCAATTGCAAAACGGCAATGTGGATTATTTACTGGATTATGAACGCCCGATACAAAATGCCATAAAAAGAAATCAAATGGCCCCCGATGACTTTCATATTGATTTAATCTCTAAATACTCCGCCTATTTTGTCATTTCGAAACGGTCCAAAAATGCCAGAACCATAATGGATTCACTGGATCAGAAGCTTATGGATACACAATCGCCCCAATAATTGCCTCTAAGGCAAAGGTTTTGCCAATTTCTCCGTCAAATAATCGATAAAAATCCGCACTTTGGAAGACAAATGGCGGTTCGGTGGATAGATGGCCCAGATGCCTTCACGTTCGGGCTGAAAATTTTTCAGGATCGTCACGATCTCGCCACGCCTTAACACGTCCCCCAGATAATATTCCGGCAATTGGACAATCCCGCGCCCGGCCAGCGCCATGCTTAACAATGTCGGCCCATTATTACAGCGCATATTGCCGCTTACCCGGATATTGCGCGCTTTGCCTTCCACCGTTAAACGCCAGTAATCCAACGTCCCCAGCAGGCAATTATGATTTTCAAGTTCTGACAAAGTATGCGGTTCCCCATATCTGTTTAAATAATCGGGGGCCGCACAGATATGCAGGGTGCGACTCGCCAGTTTTTTCGCAATCATGGATGAATCTTCAAGTTTACCCAAGCGGATCGCCAGATCAAAACCACCGTCAATCAGGTCCAGTTGTCGATTGGTCAATTCCAAATCAACCTGCAAACCATCATGCAAGACCATAAAATCCCCGATAAGCGGGGCCAAAATCTTTTCCCCATAGGCCACGGGTGCCGTAAAACGCAACTTGCCCACGGGTTTGTCCTGCAGGTTTAAAACCGCGCGTTCCGCCTCCCGCAGGCCATCCAACAAGGGCCGACAATGTTGAAAATACAAATGCCCAACCTCGCTTAAGGAGACTTTGCGTGTGGTGCGATGAAACAGCTTTACGCCCAAACGGTCTTCCAATGCGCCGACCTGACGACTGATATGGGCAACAGAACTGCTTAAACGCTTGGCAGCGCTTGTGAAACTGCCTGTTTCCGCCACATGGATAAATTCGAGAAGCCCGTCAAAATCTTTCATTATGTCTATTTAGTAAAAATGTTTTGTTATTTTCATACATTATCATTCCAACAGAAATAATTATACTCCTTTTAACGCATTCATTCTTTGAAAAGGACAAAACCATGATCAAGTGTAAAGCCGCCATTGCCTGGGGTCCGAAACAGCCCCTCTCTATCGAAGAGATTGAGGTCATGCCCCCAAAGGCAGGCGAGGTCCTTGTAAAGATCGTGGCAACCGGGGTTTGTCATACCGATGCCTTCACCCTGTCGGGCGAAGACCCTGAAGGGATTTTCCCCGCCATTTTAGGTCACGAAGGCGGCGGTATCGTTGAACAGGTTGGCGAAGGCGTCACCAGCGTCGCTGTTGGGGATCATGTTATTCCGCTTTATACACCGGAATGTGGGGAATGTAAGTTCTGTAAATCCGGTAAAACCAACCTGTGCCAGAAAATCCGCGAGACACAAGGCAAGGGCTTGATGCCGGACGGAACCACCCGTTTTTATAAAGATGGAAAACCGATTTATCACTATATGGGCACCTCGACTTTTTCCGAATATACGGTCCTGCCGGAAATTTCGTTGGCAAAGGTCAACCCAAAGGCCCCGTTGGAAGAAGTTTGTTTGCTGGGTTGCGGCGTCACCACCGGCATGGGCGCGGTTATGAATACCGCCAAAGTACAGGAAGGCGATACGGTCGCAATCTTCGGCCTCGGCGGGATTGGTTTGTCTGCCATCATCGGTGCGGCAATGGCCAAAGCATCACGCATCATCGGTATTGATATTAACGAAAGCAAATTTGAACTTGCCAAAAAACTGGGGGCAACCGATTGCGTCAACCCGCAAAAATTCGACAAACCCATTCAAGATGTAATTGTGGATATGACCGATGGCGGGGTCGATTATTCCTTTGAATGTATCGGCAATGTCAACGTTATGCGCTCCGCCCTTGAATGCTGCCATAAAGGCTGGGGCGAGTCCGTGATTATCGGGGTAGCCGGGGCCGGTCAGGAAATCAGCACCCGTCCATTTCAGCTTGTCACCGGGCGTGTCTGGCGCGGAACCGCCTTTGGCGGGGTGAAAGGGCGCTCAGAACTGCCCGATTATGTGGAACGTTATCTCGCCGGTGAATTTAAACTGGATGATTTCATCACCCATACCATGAAGCTGGAAGACATCAACGAGGCCTTTGATCTGATGCATGAAGGCAAAAGTATCCGCAGCGTTATTCATTTCGATAAGTAAATAAAAAGGATAACCCTGCTATGACCTTGGAAAATCTATCGACCAACAAAAGCTTCGGCGGGTGGCATAAACAATATCGCCACCCAAGCGAAAGCCTGAACTGTGACATGCGCTTTGCGATCTTTCTACCCCCACAAGCCAGCGAAAAGTCACCCGTTCCGGTGCTTTACTGGCTGTCCGGCCTGACTTGCACGGATGAAAATTTCATGCAAAAAGCAGGCGCCCATCGCATCGCGGCAGAACTTGGCATTGCCATTGTCGCCCCGGACACCAGCCCACGCGGCGACGATGTCCCCGATGACGTGGACGGGTCTTACGATTTTGGTCTGGGGGCAGGGTTTTACCTGAATGCCACACAAAGCCCGTGGAACACACATTATCACATGTATGATTATGTGGTGTCTGAGCTGCCCACCTTGATTGAAAAGACATTTCCGGTTACGAAACAACGCTTCATCAGCGGGCATTCTATGGGTGGGCATGGGGCCTTGACCATCGGGCTTAAAAACCCGGATCTTTATAGTTCCATCACCGCCTTCAGCCCCATCTGCAACCCAACCCAGACCCCGTGGGGACAAAAGGCTTTTCAACATTATCTCGGCGATGACCGCGAAATTTGGAAAGACTATGATGCATGTGAATTACTGAAAAAGGGCAAAGCCTCACAAGCCATTCTGGTCGATCAAGGCCTGAGTGACGACTTTCTCGAAAAAGAACTCAAACCGGAACGTTTAGCTGCGGCCGCACAAGAAAACAGCACAAACCTAACCTTGCGCCAACACGAAGGCTATGACCACAGCTACTACTTCATCGCGAGCTTCATCGAGGATCATTTGCGTTTTCATAATGGACATCGGGAATAAACGCTCAAAAAAAGAATAATTAGGTTCCGAAAAGGTCCAAAAAGGACTATAATAACTCCAATTAAATTTTGGAGTTTATTATGTCTGTGAATGTGAAATTATCCGAAGAGTTAGTAGCCGAGGCAAAGCGTTTGGGGAAAGTTCATCACCGATCCCTGCCCAAACAAATTGAATATTGGTCACAAATGGGCAAGATCGCGGAAGAAAACCCCGATCTACCCTTTGCCATGATTAAAGATATTCTAATTGCCCGTGAAGAAGAGGCAACAGAAGAATATAGCTTTGATTAATGGTTAAAATTCTTCAAACACCCACTTTTAAAAGAGCAATCAAACGTCTGCATAAACAGGAAAAGCAAGAGCTTGATAAAGCTATACGCACCATTGCCACTGCTCCCAACACAGGCGAAGCAAAAATGGGAGATCTGGCCGGTGTCAGAGTTCATAAATTTAAAATGAACAAACAATTGACCCTTTTGGCTTACGAACCTCTAGCAGATACCATCAAATTATTAGCCTTGGGAAGCCATGAGAACTTCTATCGTGATTTGAAACGATAAAGGTCTACGCAAGTAATCAGCGGATAACACTCCACATAATAATCTTTATTTACGCATGTTTTTGAATTATTATGCGCAATAATTTAATTTTATGAATAGGAGTTGATATGGCTTTTAGAGCGGATGAAGCAGTAATAAAAGGCAGGGAAAGAGCAGTTCAAAACCTTGTCCCCCATAGTTTAACAGGGAAAGAAAAACGAGAACGTGAAGACTTTGTTTTAGAATTGATTAACCGTCTAGGAAATGTTGTTGACGCCTATCCGTCATGGCATCCCTTGGTTTCACATAATCAGGATGAGCGTTGCCCAAATACCATACCTAATAATCGATGTGGATATAAAAGATTAGAGCATACTGTGCATTTCATGAATGGATTTGTGACGTGCCCGTACAATAATAGTCAAGAAGTCATTCATTCTGTTGAAAGTTTTCCTAACAGTGATATTTTTCACATCACAGCTGAACGCTTAAACGTCGAATTACACAATACGGGCACTGAACCTGTTTTAGTTGAATGCCATTGGAACCTAAATATGCAAGATGATGGCATGATACCTAAACGTTTGGCTGTTGCAATGATGTTGGAAACAGAAGTTCCTTGCTGGCGGAACTCTGATTATGGGGAAACTTGGGAGACCATGCGCCCATATTTTCTGGGGTGTCCCCACGGTAGTCGATCTTCATTATTTGTAGACCAAGAAGCCGGACAGGCGATGAAGAAAGTTTGGAATTCTATTATTAATACCGGAATGTATGGCCCTATTAAAGTTTAAATATTCCCCACCTACAACCCACAAAATAAAAACACCCCTTCCACATCACGCAGAAGGGGTGTTTTTTTACTTTACCTGTCAAATAATCAAAAGATTAGTCTGAACGGTTCTGACGGTTTTCGATCAGCTCATCCACAACGCCCGGGTCAGCGAGGGTCGATGTATCACCCAAGGAACCGAAATCGTCTTCGGCGATCTTGCGCAGGATACGGCGCATGATTTTACCGGAGCGGGTTTTCGGCAAGCCCGGTGACCATTGCAGCCAATCCGGTGACGCGATCGGGCCGATTTCTTGGCGCACCCATTTTACCAGCTCTGTTTTCAGCTCGTCACTGGGTTCTTCATCGGCGTTCAGGGTCACATAAACGTAGATCCCCTGACCTTTCAGGTCATGCGGTGCCCCGACAACGGCGGCTTCTGCCACTTTCGGGTGGGCCACAAGGGCGGATTCAACTTCGGCTGTGCCCATACGGTGACCGGAAACGTTGATCACGTCATCCACACGCCCTGTAATCCAGTAATAACCGTCTTCATCCCGGCGCGCGCCGTCACCGGTGAAGTATTTACCCGGATATGTGGAGAAATACGTCTGGATAAAGCGTTCGTGGTCGCCATAGCATGTGCGCATCTGGCCCGGCCAGCTGTCCACAATACACAGGTTGCCTTCGGTCGCACCCTCCAGCGGATTACCTTCGTTATCCACCAGTTCTGGCTGAACACCAAAGAACGGACGGGTCGCAGAACCCGGCTTCAGATCCGTTGCACCCGGCAGCGGCGTAATCAAGATACCGCCTGTTTCGGTTTGCCACCATGTATCAACGATCGGGCATTTGCCTTTACCAACCACGGTATTGTACCAGTTCCAGGCTTCCGGGTTGATCGGCTCACCTACAGAACCAAGAACACGCAGGCTGTCCAGTGAGCATTTTTTCACCGGCTCATCGCCTTCACGCATCAAGGAACGAATAGCCGTCGGTGCGGTGTAGAAGATATTGACTTTATGCTTGTCGCAAACTTCCCAGAAACGTGAAACGCTCGGGTAATTCGGTACGCCTTCAAACATCAAGGTGGTCGCCCCGTTGGCAAGCGGACCATAAACGATGTACGAATGACCGGTTACCCAGCCCACATCGGCTGTACACCAATAAACATCGCCTTCATGGTAATCGAACACATACTGATGCGTCATGGAGGCATAAACCAAATAGCCACCTGTCGTATGCAGAACGCCTTTCGGTTGACCCGTGGAGCCGGATGTATAAAGAATGAACAGCGGGTGTTCAGCATCAAGTTCTTCTGCCGGGCAATCACTGGATGCCGCAGCCGTCACATCTTCGTACCAAACGTCGCGACCCTCTTTCATATTGATGTTGCCGCCTGTGCGTTTCACAACGATACAGGTTTCCACATCAAATTTTTCCATCGCTGCATCGGCATTGGCTTTCAACGGGACTTTACGACCACCGCGCAAACCTTCGTCCGCTGTGATCAAGCATTTTGCATCGCAGCCTCTCAAACGATCTGCCAATGCATCCGGGGAGAACCCGCCAAAGACGATCGAATGGATTGCACCGATACGCGCACAAGCCAGCATGGCAACAGCGGCTTCCGGGATCATCGGCATATAAAGAGTCACACGGTCGCCTTTGGCAACACCGCGGGCCTTCATAGCGTTGGCGAGTTTACAAACGCGCGCATGCAGGTCTTTATAAGTGATGTTTTCAGATTCTGACGGATCGTCACCTTCCCAGATAATCGCAACCTGATCGCCACGTGTTTCAAGGTGGCGGTCCAAACAGTTGTGAGCAACGTTTGTCGTGCCATCTTCAAACCAACGAATATCAACGTTGTGTGTATCGTAAGACGTGTTTTTTACTTTGGTATAAGGCTTGAACCAATCGATCCGCTTACCGTGTTCGCCCCAGAAGGCATCAGGGTTTTCAACGGATTGCTTATACATTTCCAAATATTTTTCGTTGTCAACATGTGCCTTTTGGGCAATCTCGGGGTTGACGGGGTAAATGTCGGACATTTGGTGCGAATCTCCCTAGGTGTGTCTGTTATGAGCACGTATTTTCGTGCTTCGGTTAAACGTGTGTGCATTGCACTGCGCGTGATTATGTCAGAAACTCAGCGCGAAACAAGTGAATAAATCACTGTTCGTCGACGCAACATTGTTTTAAAATTGGTCTTACCGGAGCAGGCATTAGGGGAAATCCCTACTCTCTTTGTGGTAAAAGCCTTACAAGTCTTTGGGGACAAAGAGTTCTTCCCCCCTTATTTCATAAGGAACGGGGGCTAACTTCTTACCCAGACAAGGGCCATATACGCATTCGCCATCTTCAATTTTAAAAAGGGCCCCATGTGTCGAACACATGATGAAATTCTTTTCCATATCCAAGAATCGATCCGGTTCCAGGTTCATGGGAATCCCCAAATGCGGGCAATTATTGATAAAGACGGAAAGCTGCCCATCCTTTTTCACCACCAAGATAGATTGGTCGCTTTCGCCGCGTGTAACAAAGAATTCTTTGCTGTCTTCGTCTTCAATTTCGTGAATGCTGCATAATTTATGCTCGCTCATTCTTATAAGCCTCCCAAGGCATTGATCAATTCCCACGCATCCGGCGCAACCGGCAGAACAGAGAGACGCGCCTGTTTCACCAGAGCCATATCCGCAAGGCGCGGGTCGTCTTTGATTTGTTTCAGGCTAACAGGATGTTTTAGGGGGTGCAAAGCTTTGAAATCAACACAAACGAAACGTCCGCTTTCATCACTGGGATCAGGATAAGCCGTTGTCACAACTTCGAGCACACCGACAACGGCCTTTTCTTTTTGGGAGTGATAGAAAAAGGCAAGATCACCGACTTCCATCGCTTTCATATATTTCGCAGCCTGAAAATTGCGCACACCGTCCCACGGTTCCACGCCTTTTTGAACGTGATCGGCCCAAGACCAACACCCAGGTTCGGATTTTACCAGCCAATAGTTCACGGCAACCTGTTTCCTTATTCAGCCGGCAGAACTTTTTTCCATTTGGAAATCGTTACGGATTCAAACAGACCGGCTTTTGCATAAGGATCATTGGCACAGAATTCTTCAGCCTCTGCCCGGGTGTCCAAATCCAGAATAACCACCGAACCATTCATCTGATCGTCTTCGTCACTTAATGTTGGGCCAGCCGCAAATAATTTATCGCCATAGGATTTTAAATACTCCACATGGGCGGGGCGGTTATCCAAACGGACTTGCAAATGGTCAGCTTTATCAACGCATTTCACAACAAACAGCATATTTAAATCTCTTCTCTAAAGGGACGGGCAAGCAGGTCATCGACAACTTGATTAATGTCGGCGCCTTCATTTAAAATCCGGTTTACGGCCTTGCAGATCGGCATGTCCACATGCAGGCTGGCAGCCAGTTTACACACAGATCGCGCGGTAAAGACCCCTTCGGTCACCGCTTTGCGAACTTTGAGGATATCTTCCAGTTTTTCCCCTTGTCCCAAGGCGACACCAAGGGAAAAGTTGCGCGATTGCATGGAATTACAGGTCAGTGTTAAATCCCCCATACCGGACAGGCCCATCAGGGTTTCCGGCTTTGCCCCCTTGGCCACACCCAGACGGGTCAATTCAGAAATTCCCCGCGTGATCAAGGCCGCACGTGCATTATCGCCAAACCCTTTGCCCGATGCCATGCCACTGGCAATCGCCAAGACGTTTTTCACCGCACCGCCGACCTGCGCCCCGACAATATCGTCGCTGGCATAAATCCGAAAACGGCTGGACCCCACCACCTTGGCCATTATCATGGCCCGGTCCATTTCTTTCATCGCCAAGGTACAGGCCGACGGTAAAGCATTGGCAACTTCAATCGCAAAGGTCGGACCGGACAAAATACCAATTTCCGCATCCGGTAATTCTTCACCAACAACCTCGCTCATGATCAAACCGCTATCCAGTTCAATCCCTTTGGCACAGATCAACAAAGGCGTGCCTTTTTTCCAAATCGGGCGCAAGGCCTGACAGGTTGCGCGCACATGCTGGGCCGGGGCAACCATCAAAATCACATCGCTGCCGATGATATCTGTTAAATCCGATGTCGCACGAATATTGGGATTCAAATTTGTGTTGGGTAAATAAATCGGGTTGGCGTGGCTGCGATTGATCGCCTCGGCGACTTCCGGCTCATAAGCCTGCAATAAAACCTCATTGCCTGCGCGTTGCATCGCACAGGCCAGCGCCGTACCCCACGCACCGGCACCTATAATACCAACTTTGTTCATTTCGGGCCTTTCCGTTTATTCTGTTCTTCCCTTTATGCGAGGAAAAACAGACAGGGTCAAATATTACTGCGCATTCAATATGGAAATGGATTTGACGGTGAAATCACCCTTTTTATTGGTCAAAATAAATCCGGTAAAATCATCCTTGAAACTATGATCATTCACGTCAATCACAACTGTATCATCCACACGCACCGTGATCCGTCCACCAGATCCACGTTTCCACACCAGTTTGTGATTTTTCTGATCTTCCAGCTTTAAAATATCATAGCGTGCAACGACAGCCGCACTATTGCTGTAATGGCGCACCAATTGCAGGGCAGGGGATTGCCCGCCTTGATAAACCAAACGATAACCGGTTTGACGATTGGTGCCCTGATATGGGCCAAATTCCAAATGGCCTGCCACCACCCAACTCGACATATCCATATCAATTTCGAAACTATTGGAAATGGCTTGATCTGTATAAATTTCGGCAGATGAAACCACGGATGCATCCTGCACCTGTTCCTGTGGTTGCGTTTGGGTTTTACCACCCAGAACAGCCCCCAGAACACCAATCAGTAATTCTTCTTTCGAAACTTTGCGTGAAGAGGAACTTTCTGCGTTTGATGTCGTTGATGATCCATCAACAAATGAGCGCAGCCCATAGCCTTTTTCAATCCAGTATTTCCCGCTAACCACTTGCCAGACAGGATTTTCTGTAAAATTCCCATCGGCAAAATCATCTTGCAAGGCCACACGGGGCACAGCCGGCACACCATATCGATGGGTTAAATTTTTCAAATCCTGCAAAAAACGGGGATCTGCAGCACGGGCTTGTTCGGCTTCTTTCACCAAATCATTTAATTCCCGGATCATATTCTTCAAGGCATCGGTATTTTGGCTCATCTCTTTATTGGGATCTGACCAACTTGAATAACGCGCTTCATTGGCGTGCAATTGATAACTGATCAGACACAAGGCCGTCCCCAAAAGCAATTTTTTCATTATTTTTTTCTCCCCGATCCTTAGCTTGGAATTGTTTCTTCAATGCGGGCAATTAATTCAGCAATTGTTTCCTCGTCCAGCCGGCTAATGCGGCGTGACAATAAATTCGCCAGCAACGTTGCGTTTGCAGAACGATCAACCGTATCCACGACAATACGCGGATGAGACAGGGTTGCCAGTTCTTTCAATTCTTCGGCATCATCCCAGATTAAATTAAAATACCCGGCAACCTGCATTACAAAACCCGGACCGGGTTTGCCCCGTTTCCCATGTTCCAATGCCGACAAATAGGCCGAAGACACTTCAAGGTCCTGCGCCATTTGCTTCAATGAAATGCCACGATTTTTTCGCAGCTCACGTACTTTCTCGCCAAACGGTGTCAAATTTATTATCTCGTTTTCAGTTAATTCGGTTAACGCCACCGTTTTAATAATATATATAGCGCGCCTTCGCCACCTTCATTTTTAGGGGCATAGGTAAAAGCAATGATTTTGGAACGCAAACCCGGTTGGTTCAACCAATGCGGAACCATTTGCCGCAAAACACCGATTTTACCATTTAATTGCGTTCCCTTACCTGTCACAACGGATACGCAACGTTTGCCTTGTGAAAAGGCCGAGTTCATAAAACGCAACAAAGCAGCGTGTGCTTGATCCTGCGTCATACCATGCAAGTCAAGACGGCCTTCCATCGCCATTTGCCCCCGGCGCAAACGTTCCATTGTACGTTTGTCCACGCCGCTGGCTTTGCCATGTTCCAAATGATGAAACTGTTTATGTGATTCATCTGGGCGATGGGTGGGCAAGGGCACCGCCGTATCCGGGAACGGGCGTGTCGCCACCGGTTCCGGGATCGGGTCCGCGCCGTCCAGATCGACAAAACGACCGGGCAGGGGATTGACATCATCGGTGACTTTTTTCCACAATTGCGCTTCGCCCACACTGAGGCCGCGGTGACGTTTTTGTGGAGCTTCTATATATTTTTTATCCTTCTGGCCCATCGTCTTCTACCAACAAAATATGCAGTTTGCGCGGACCATGCGCCCCAAGTAACAAAGTTTGTTCAATATCAGCCGTGCGCGATGGACCCGCCACCCAGTTCAGGGCACGCGGCATAAAGTCCGCACTGTTGCTTTCCCGGCGCAGACGGGCATAAACCGCCTCGTAATCGCCAACAAGATCATCGGCCTTTAACACAACAATATGATTGTCCGGCAAGAAATTCAGTGTTGTCGGGCTTTGTGCCCCCGATGTCAGCGCAAGGGATCCCGTTTCCGCCACACCGGCAAAAGCCATCACCAAACCATTTAAATCATCGCCCCCACTGGGACCAAAACTTGTTTGCAGTTTCGACCAATCCAGATTTTCCAGATCAGGGTGAGGGGCAATCCGTATTGCCGTCCCCAGATCATTATCTTTTAGATATTTTGCTACAGCACGCGGCACACCGTCCAAAGATTTCAGACGGGACACAGTCGCGTTGACTTCTTTTGCCATTTTCACAAACAGACTGATCTGTTGTTTAGGCGTGCCGCTGCCACGTTTCGGGATTAAATTGGCCTTGGGTTGGGAAAGACGTTCAACGAGGCTCAAATCATCTTCGCGTTCCATCGCGCCCCGCCCCAGTGACCAACGAATACGCCCCAGAATATAATCACGTGAACTCATGTACGACGCCCCCCTTTTTCAGACCAGCGTTGTTGGAACGTTTTGCCTTCCGGTGCCGGAAAATCACGGTTTTCCGTCCAGCCGTTTTTGATAGGTAACGCCTTGATATGACCGGATTTTCGGCACATAAAGCCCATAATCCGCATCTTCCAGCCTGCAACCTTGTGATAGAGTTTCGGACGCAGTGCCCACCAAGCCCACCAGTTCATAGCCAATCGTTGCAGAGTCGGAACGGGACCATCTTCCCATTGTTTTTTCCGCCAGGAACGCAGCATCTTCGGAATAGGGATACGGACAGGACAGACTTCTTCACATTTCCCACACATGGTCGAGGCATTGGGCAAATCACATGATTTTTCCAAACCATGCAAAGCTGGGGTTAAAACAGAGCCCATTGGTCCAGGATAGATCGACCCGTAAGCATGACCGCCAACACTTTGATAGACCGGGCAATGGTTGATACAGGCAGAACAGCGAATACAGCGCAGCATATCATGCGTGTCATGGCCCAGCATGCGCGAACGCCCGTTATCCAGAATGACCACATGGAATTCATCCGGTCCGTCCGGGTCGGTTTCCCCGCGTGGCCCGGTGGAAAAGGTCGTATAGACCGATTGTTCCTGCCCCGTGGCCGAACGTGCCAAAACCCGCAGTAACGTTGTGCAGTCTTCCAATGTCGGTACAACTTTTTCAATGGAACACAGTACGATATGAACACGGGGCAACGTCTGCGTCAGATCCCCATTACCTTCATTCGTTACGATAACGGTTGAACCCGTTTCTGCCACCATAAAGTTCGCACCCGTAATCCCGACATCAGCGGCAATAAATTTTTTGCGCAGCATGGTGCGGGCTTCGACCAGCAAATCTTCAGGGGCGTCCAGATTACGGTCTTTCGGTAATTCCGTATGGGTTTTGCGAAAGGCTTCTTCCACATGGCTTTTGCGCAAATGAATAGCGGGTGCGATAATATGGCTGGGCGGTTCATTGCGTAACTGGATAATATATTCACCCAGATCGGTTTCAATCGGGATCAGGCCTTTTTCTTCCAGATATTCATTGATCGCCATTTCTTCGCCGATCATGGATTTGCCTTTGGTGACGGTTTTTGCCCCCACCGCTTCGCAAATTTCATAAACGATCTTGCGCCCATCCTTGATATCGCGCGCCCAATGGACCTTGCCGCCGGTTTCCACCACACGGCTTTCAAATTGTTCAAGGTAGAAGTCCAGATGGCGCAGCGTATGGTCTTTAATATCGCGGGCCTGATCGCGCAAATCTTCAAATTCCGGCAAACGATCCATCGCCGCCAAACGTTTTAACGGAAAACCGGTTCCCAATTTTTGCAAGGAAGCCTGAAGATCATCATCTTTCAACGCCTTCTTGGCATTTTCTTTAAAGTTATGGGCGTTCAGCTTCATCGGTTTAGCCCTTTCCCTGTGAAATTGGCGGCACCTCATCACACATATCTGCTAAAACCTCTGCAATATGGCGCACTTCTACCGTTTCCCCGCGTCGTGTCATCCGTCCGGCAATATTCATCAAACAGCCCAGATCACCGCCCAAAACGGTTTGCGCGCCAGTTTTCAGCAAATCATCACATTTATCATCGGTTATGCGCGACGATATATCGGAAAATTTCAGGCAAAATGTCCCACCGAACCCGCAACACCGTTCGGCTTGTTCGGCTTCCACCAGTTCAAGACCCTCAACACTGCCCAGCAATTTGCGTGGTTGTTGCTTGATCCCCAATTCGCGCAAGCCCGAACAGCTGTCATGATAGGTTGCTGTACGGTCCAAGGCGGCTTCGACCTTGTCCACATGCAGGACATCACTGAGGAAAGTCAAAAGTTCATAGGTTTTGGTCGATAGGTTTTGCGCGCGTTTCAGCCAGTCGGGACTGTCAGCAAACAATTCCGGATAATGCACCCGGATCATCGCCGCACAAGACCCACTGGGCGCGACAACGTAATCGAAATGTTCAAATTCTTCGATCACCATTTGCGCCATTGCCTTGGCGTCATCATTATCGCCAGTGTTATAGGCGGGCTGACCACAACAGGTTTGACGTTCTGGGACACAGATGGAACACCCTGCCTCTTCCATCAATTTTACGGCTGCAAAGGCAACGGTCGGGCGAAACAAATCTACCAGACAGGTTACGAACAAACCGACATTTTTCTCATTTTCCGACATGCCATGAAGATGGCCTTTTTAGGCGCAATTGACAAGCATTATGCCGTTTTACGCCGCCACAGGGGTAAAAGTTCAACCGACAGAATGCTGATAAACATAATTGCGGCCCCGAAATAACCCTCAACAGGCAAGCGTTCGCCTAAGATAATAGCACCGGCAAGGGCAGCGAACAGGGTTTCCCCACTCATAATAATCGCCGCGTCTGCCTGTCCTGTATAAGTTTGGGCCACAGCCTGTAAGGTAAAGGCAATACCAACAGACAAGACGCCCGCATAAAAAATTTCAAATCCTGCCGCCATTACATTGGCCATGCTGAATTCTTCAAAGATCAACCCACCCGTCAAACCCAACATGCCACATACGAGAAACTGCGTGGAAGCGAGCATTACCGGGGTCGAACAATTGCGAACGACAAACCCGACCGTAATGATTTGAGCCGCCCAGAAAATGGCCGAAACCATCATCCAGAAATCCCCGGTACTTAACCCGCTGAGGTTGCCACCTGACAGATAATATGTGCCGACCATACAGCCCACCACCGATGGCCAGATTGACCAATGGGGGAGTTTGCGCCAGAAAACCAACAACATCAAGGGAACCAACGGCACATAAAGCCCGGTTAAAAAGCCCGCATTGGTCACCGAAGTCATGGAAATCCCGATTTGTTGGGTAATCGAAGCCGTAAAAATAAACACCCCACAAAGCGCCATGCCCAACCAGTCTTTAAGACTGACCTCAGCACCCCTTTGGCGATATTTCGACAATTCACGCAAAGCCAAAGGCAACACAACCAGCCCACCCAATGTAAAACGGATCCCGGTAAAATAATACGGGCCGATGTTTTCCATACTGGTATGTTGGGCAACAAAAGCAGTGCCCCAGATCAACGCTGTGATGAGCAGCAGAATGTTGGCTTTTAGACGGTTCATTTCGATCTCTACGCTTATTCTTATTTTGGCAGATACCTTTGGAATAATTTTACCAACTGGTCAACCTTTCTTTTAAGCTTTCCAAACAGGCTTAAACCCACCATTGAAAATGAATAAAAATAAAAAATCGCCGCGCTCATTCTCAAAAGAACAAACACGGCGATTTAATAAATCAACTTGGAAAAACTTTTGTTTAACCCACTGTTTTTTCTGCACGTTTACGAACATGCGGATCAAGGTGGAATTTGCGCAATCGGATGCTTTCCGGTGTCACTTCCACCAGTTCATCATCCTGAATATAGGCAATGGCATCTTCCAACGTAATCACACGCGGCGGTGTCAAACGAATGGCATCATCCTTACCAGAGGCGCGGTGGTTGGTCAGTTGCTTGGATTTCATGGCATTAACTTCAAGGTCGGTCCCTTTGGCATGTTCGCCAATGATCATCCCCTGATAAATCTTGGCTTGCGGGCCGATGAACAACGGGCCACGTCCTTCAAGGTTTGCCAGCGCATAACCGACAGCCGCACCCGCAACCATAGAAATCAGAACCCCGTTACGACGTCCCGGGATCGGACCGGCATAAGGACCGAAATGGTGGAAGGTACGCGCCATAATACCGGTACCGCGTGTTTCCGTCAGAAATTCCCCATGATACCCGATCAAACCACGTGCCGGAACATGGAAGGTCAAACGTGTCTTGCCGCCACCGGAAGGGCGCATTTCTGTCATTTTACCTTTGCGGATCGACAAACTTTCCACCACGATACCGGAAAATTCTTCATCCACATCAACCTGAACTTCTTCAAACGGTTCCAGCTTTTCACCTGTTTCAGGGTCTTGCTGGATCAAAACACGCGGACGTGAAATCCCCAGTTCGAACCCTTCGCGGCGCATGGTTTCAATGATAACACCCAGCTGCAATTCACCACGACCAGCCACTTCGAAACTATCGGCATTTTCAGTTTCATTGACCGTAATGGCAACGTTGCCCTCAGCCTCGGCAAACAGACGATCACGGATCATACGCGATGTAACCTTGGACCCTTCCTGGCCCGCCAACGGTGAATCGTTCACCGAGAATGTCATGGCAAGGGTCGGCGGATCAATCGGTTGCGCTTTCAACGGTTCCATCAATTCCGGGGCGCACAGGGTATCGGCAACGTTGGCCTTTGTCAGACCGGCAACGGCAACAATATCGCCTGCGTGGGCTTCATTGACCGGAACACGTTCCACACCACGGAAAGACAGCAATTTAGTGACACGCGCCTGTTCGATGATTTCGCCGTCTGCTGTCATGGCTTTCAGGTTGGTATTGACTTTAAACGTCCCGGTATGGACACGCCCGGTCAGGATACGACCCAAAAACGGATCAGATTCCAACGTCGTCGCCAACATGGAAAACGGTTTATCCAGATCACCGGCCGGTTCTTTGACATGTTTCAGGATCAAATCAAACAACGGTGTCAGGTTGGTCCGCTCTCCATCCGGGGTTTCGGCCGCCCAACCGTCACGCCCTGAGGCAAACAAGGTCGGGAAATCAAGTTGTTCGTCATTGGCATCCAAGGCACTGAACAGATCAAAACACTCATCCTGCACTTCATAGGGACGCGCATCGGGACGATCAGCCTTGTTGACTACCACGATCGGCTGCAATCCCAGTTTCAGGGCTTTACCGGTTACGAATTTGGTTTGCGGCATCGGACCTTCTGCGGCATCCACCAGCAAAACCACACCATCAACCATAGACAGGATGCGTTCCACTTCCCCGCCGAAATCGGCGTGACCGGGGGTATCGACGATATTGATACGGACATTATTCCATTCAACCGACGTACATTTCGCCAGAATGGTAATGCCGCGTTCTTTTTCGATATCGCCGGAATCCATAATACGTTCTTCAACGCGCTGGTTTTCACGGAACTGGCCGCTTTGTTTCAAAAGTTCGTCAACCAAAGTCGTTTTACCGTGGTCAACGTGTGCGATAATCGCAATATTGCGAAGTTCCATGAATTTAATCCGTCTGTAGGGAATATGATTTGCGCGGGACTATACGCTTAAATAAAAAAACAGCAATAAAAAAACCCCTACAAACCGCAGTTCATAGGGGCTTTCTTAAAAGTATCATAAATTACGCGGACAAAGCAGCACCGGCAAGGTCTGCCAAATCAGCCTCAGGTCGTGCCCCGTAATGACTAATAACCTCGGCAGAACAAATAGAACCGAGACGCGCACAGGTCCCCATATCAAATTCTTTGGTATAACCAAACAGGAAACCCGCCGCATAGGCATCACCAGCCCCGGTGGTATCGACAACATGATCGACTTTTTCCGCATCGACCACGTGGATTTCATTGCCTGCAATGATTACAGACCCTTTTTCCCCACGGGTCAGGGCTGCAACACTGCATTTATCGCGCACGCATTGCAGGGCCGCATCAAAGCTATCGACTTCATATAACGATTTAATCTCGTCTTCATTGGCAAACAAAATATCGACGTGATGTTCCACCAAATCTTGAAAAGATTTACGGTGACGATCTACACAAAAGGCATCAGACAGGCTGAGCGCGACTTGGCGTTCCGCCTTATGCGCTGCCATTGACGCTTTTAAAAAAGCTTCCTTTGCATGATCTGGATCCCATAAATAGCCTTCCAGATACGTTACCGCACCACGGGCGATATAGTCCGGGTCGATATCATCAGGCATTAAATTCACACAAGCACCCAAGAACGTGTTCATGGTGCGTTGCGCATCATCTGTAACCAAAATCAAGCACCGTGCCGTGCTGGGGCCGTCACTGGCATGTTTGGACGCAAAATCCACACCCGCAGCCTTAATGTCATGAGCAAAAATTTTGCCTAAACCATCCTCCTTGACCTTGCCGATAAAGGCCCCTTTGGCCCCTAAGCTCGCCAAACAGGCAATGGTATTGGCCGCAGATCCGCCGGAACATTCCACACCTGGACCCATCTTTTCATAAAGACGATCCGCTTGTGTTGCATCAATCAAGGCCATGCCGCCTTTGGTCAACCCGTTTTCCGTGATAAAGGCATCGCTGGAATGGCTTAATACATCGACAATCGCATTGCCAATACCGATCACATCAAAGTCTGCTTGCACCATGTTGTCCTCATCTTCCCATAGACATCAATTTGCGCGACAGTATAGAAGGATCGATTTAAACAACAAGAGAGAAATATATGCTTTTTGGTTGTATCTCTGGTCGCTTAAGGTATTGTTAAAATATAAAATTAATAAATCATATTGACGTTGTCCGATTGTAACAGGAAATTGGCGGGTCTGCATTTGAAGCATAAATCGCAAATTATAACCGGCTTATCTTTTTTATTGGCCGCAATCTTTCTTATTGGTCTCGGCTGGTTTGCGGCACGCGAGACCGGAGAAACTGCGGCGCGAGAAATTGACCAGAACCTCAATCATCGCATCACACTTTATAAAGACTTTCTACAGCGAGAGCTCAATCAAGTTGATTATATCGCTGCTATCCTTGCGCAAAACCCCCAACTTATTGCCGCTTTACAGCCCAATGGTGCACCGTCTTATGTAGATGTTGCAAACAATCTTCTCAAAACAGCCAATCAAAAGCTTGAAACCGCAACCGTCTTCTTAATGGATAAAAACGGCCGGACCGTTGCCGCCAGCAATTTTGATCAGGAACATAGCTTCGTCGGAAAGAATTATTCATTCCGCCCCTATTTCAAAGACGCGTTGGAAAAAGGAACTGGTCGTTTTCTCGCGGTTGGAATTACATCCTATCAACTGGGGTATTATGTTGCCCATGCGATTAAAAATGGTGGTGAGACGGTCGGCGTTATCGTCATCAAGATCGATCTGCGCCATATTCAGCAATTTACCAAAGACATGGATGGCGATTATTTCATCGCGGATGAGCGCAATATTATCTTTCTCAGTTCCAATAAAACGTTCGAGTTAAAATCCCTGTCGACCATTTCCGCAAATGATCGACGCTATATTTCGCGCACGCGCCAATATCCCATCCATAAGATTGAAACACTTGAAAATCATGTTTCCGATACAAAATACGGGAGTTTGAATACCTATTGGATCAATTATAATGAATATTTTGTCAAAAAGGTCTCTTTGGATGAATTGAACTGGACCGTTTGGCTCTTTTCTCCCACGGCCCCCATCCAAAATCAGGCTCTTTCCAGCGCCATTGGGATTACTTTAATCGGCTTAATGGTAATGATTGCCTTTTACCTGCTTTATAAACGGCGCAAAGATAGCGAACGGTTCCAAACCATTGTCGACAACCTTCCCAGCGGGGTGACCTTTTTTGACAACAACCTGCAAATGCTGATTTGCAATGAAATGGTTAAAAAAGTTCTCGATTTTCCCGATACTCTGTTTCATGGCGGGTTGCCCAGTTTACGAACGTTGCTGCATTTTAATGCACAGCGCGGGGAATATGGGGAAAATAATCCCGACCTTGTCATTGCCGAACAAATTGAGAAGGCTAAAAAACGCATTGATCATGTGTTTGAACGCAAAAGACCTGACGGCACCATTCTCGAAATCAGGGGCGTTTGGGTCGATCAAGGCCTGATCACCACCTATACAGACATTACCGATCGCAAGAAGGCTGAAGAAGAAGCCATGCGCACCTCCGGTTACTTACGCGCCTTGCTGCACAATATGGATCAAGGCGTTACCGTAACAGACGAAAATCTGAATATTGTTTTCTGGAACAATGCCTTTTTCGACCTTTTGAAATTACCAGACCACCTTAAGAAGCCGGTGATGAAATATGAAGACCTGATCCGCTATAATGCCATTCGCGGGGAATATGGTCCCGGTGACCCAGAACAACATGTTAAACTGCGCGTTCAAGCCTCTTTAAAATTTGAACCTCATAAATTTGAACGCACCAGACCGGATGGACATACTTTACAAGTAACCGGCAAGCCTTTGCATATTGATGGGGAACCCTTTGGCTTCATTTCAACCTATGTCGATATTACCGAACATAAACGTATGGCGACACGGTTACGCAAACTGGCCAATACGGACCCGTTGACCGAGCTGAGCAACCGTCGCCATTTTACCACTTTGCTGGAACGTGAGATTAAACGTAGCCGACGCAATGGCAATCCCTTGTCGCTTTTATTGCTCGATCTTGATCATTTTAAAACCGTCAATGATCGCTTTGGTCACAATTGCGGTGATATGGCTCTGAAAGCTTTTGCAGATACCAGTCGTGATATCTTGCGCGACATTGATGTCATTGGTCGCCTTGGTGGGGAGGAATTTTGTATATTTCTGCCCGATACAGACCGCGAAGGGGCCTATATACTTGCCGAACGTATGCGCCAGGGTATTGAAAATATTGATCTGGTCAGCGAAAAGAATGAACCGATCAAACTCACTGTCTCCATCGGTGTGGCCATGCTTGACAATGTCATGGGCGACCGGATCGAAGATATCCTACAACGCGCCGATAAAGCCCTTTACCGCGCAAAACATGAAGGTCGCAACCGGGTTTGTTAAATTAATCGCCTATTCTTTTCATAAATAAAAAAAGAGAGGACTCAAATATGACATACCCTTATGAAATACAAACACCTCACGGCTTATATCCACAAGATGGACATAAACTTGACCGTATGATTTTAGATGATCGACGTATCATTCAGATTGAGTACATCAAAGAACATCAAAAAATTATTCCTGAACTTGATTACAAACAATTTATCAAAGACGGAAAATTATAGAAATTTAGGTTTTGCAAACCTTAAAGATAATTCCGTTCAATATCGCGCAACAAACCGTTTGAGGCTTCTTCCACCAAATCCAAGACGTAATCAAATCCGGCCGGGCCGCCATAATAGGGGTCGGGAACTTCTTCTTCCGGGCTGTTGGGATCGAAACCTAAAAACATATGCAAACGGTCTTCATAACCGGGCAAGCAAATCTGTTGCAGTTGGGCATAGTTGCTGCGATCCATCGCCAGAACATAGTCAAATTCTTTGAAATCAATCGGCTTGGCCTGACGGGCACGCAAGTCTGATAGATCATAACCGCGCACCTTTGCCGCAGCTTGCGCCCGTTTATCCGGTTCTTTACCCACATGCCAATCCCCGGTTCCCGCAGAATCGGTTTTAATATGGTCTTGCAAGCCTTTTTGCTTCACCAAATCACGAAACACCCCTTCAGCAGTGGGGGAGCGACAAATATTTCCCAGACAGACAAACAGGACTTTAACCACACTTTTCTCCCTTTTCATTTTCCCCTAATATGAATTCAAACGAATTTGGGAGCAACCATGAATGTACGTATCGACAAAGAAGGCACCATCGTCATCCTGACAGGCGCGGGTATTTCACGTGAATCGGGTCTGGATACATTTCGTTGCGAAGGGGGCATCTGGTCAAAAGTTAACTTGGAAGATGTTGCCACCCCCGAGGCATTTCAACGTGATCCCGAAATGGTGCAGGCCTTTTACAATGCCCGACGTAAACAATTGGTTTGTGAGAAACCTCAACCCAATCGCGCCCATCTTGCCCTTGCCAAACTGGAACGCGATTGGCCCGGACGTGTCCTGATCGTCACACAAAATATCGATAATCTGCATGAACTTGCCGGATCAAAAGATATTATTCATATGCATGGGGAATTGATGAAAATCCGCTGTAATCATTGCGGTGCTTTGCATCTTTGGGAAGAGGATCTCTATATCGACACCCCCTGTCTCGATTGTGCCGAAATCGGCGGTTTGCGCCCCCATGTGGTCTGGTTTGGCGAAATTCCCTTACAGATGGATGATATTTACGACGCCTTGCAAGATGCTGATCTTTTTATGTCCATCGGTACATCCGGCAACGTCTATCCCGCTGCCGGTTTTGTACAAGCCGTATCCGGTTTGGGTCACTGTCACACGGTCGAACTGAATCTCGATCCATCCAACGGGGCCACCCAGTTTCAAGAAACCATCTACGGCCCGGCAAGTCAGATTGTCCCGGCTTATGTGGACAAGTTGTTGGCGGATTAAATGGAAGACTTACTCAAGGAAATACGCGCCTGTACCTTGTGCCAAGACCTGCCGTTGGGACCGCGTCCGATCATTCGGGCACAAAAATCAGCTAAAATTCTGATAATCGGGCAAGCACCGGGCACAAAGGTTCATGAAAGCGGTGTGCCGTGGGATGATCCTAGTGGGGAGCGTTTGCGCGACTGGCTGGCGGTGGATAAAGAGACGTTTTATGACGACAGTCAAATCGCCATTATGCCGATGGGTCTTTGTTATCCGGGACGACTGGATAAAGGCGGGGATAAACCGCCACCTGCGCCATGCGCCCCCACATGGCATCATAAGGTCTTACAGGAACTGGAAAATTTGCAGCTGACCTTGCTGGTTGGATCGTATGCCCAAAACCGTTATTTAAAAGGCGTGCAAAAGGAAACCATGACTGAAACCGTGCGTCATTGGTCGGAATATTTCAAAGACGGATACCTGCCTTTGCCTCATCCCAGTTGGCGGGTGACGAATTTAATCAAAAAAAATCCGTGGTTTGAAGATGAGCTGCTTCCTGACTTACGACGCCTTGTTCATCACCACCTTGATCTTTAGACACCTGAGCGTTCGCGCCGTTTTTCCGGTTTGTGAAAATTTTCTTCGGTAATGGTTTGCAACAAGCGCGTCTTAATGGTCGCCAGTTTACTTTCTGAATTCACCTTCAAACCAAAAACGTCTTTGACATAAAACACGTCGACCGCGCGTTCCCCAAACGTCGCAATATGGGCTGAATTGATCTGCAAACCCAAATCGGTCAAGGTCCGTGTCACATCATAAAGAAAACCCAGTCGATCACGTCCATTGACTTCCACTACAGTAAAGGCATTGGATACTTTATTATCGATCAAAACACGTGGGGGAACCGTAAAGACATCGCGACGCGATTTTAAGGTATTCTGGGTGACTTTTTCCAATTCGCTGGCGGGATAAAGCTCACCTTTTAAGGCCTTATCAATCCGTTCTGCCAAACGTTTGATTTTTGTTTCTGAATCAAAGGCTTCCGCACTGTGATCCTGTACAGAAAACGTATCAAGTGCCATACCGTTCGACAACGTGGCGATTTTTGCATCGACAATTGACCCATTGGTCAGTGCCATTGCCCCGGCAATGATCGAGAATAGCCCCGGGTGATCCGCCGTATAAATGGAAATCTCACTGACATTGTTGAAGGTATCATGTTCCACATTAATATGGACGGGGCCATCTTCTTGTGTCGCCCGCCTGACAAGGGCAGCATGTCTGGCTTGAACGTCTGTTTCAAAACTCAGCCAATAACCGGGGTTGCCTTGTTCAATAAATTCTTCAATCTCGTCTTCGGACCAATCCTGTAACGCATCACGCAAAGCATTTTGCTTGGCTGTCACACGCGCCTGAACACCACCGGCAGCCAATTCCCCACCGCTTAAAACCTCCAGCGCCCGCATATATAGAACGCGCAGCAAGTTACCTTTCCAGCCATTCCAGACATCCGGCCCAACCGCACGGATATCACACGCTGTTAAAACCAACAGCAGACGTAAACGTTCCGGTGACTGGACAATATCGCAAAATTGCTTGATCAGATTGGGGTCTTCCAGATCGCGCTTAAACGCCACATTGGACATGGTCAAATGATGGCGTACCAACCATGCAACTGTTTCGGTTTCTTCGTCATCCAACCCCAGACGCGGGCCAAGTTCCAGTGCGACTTCTGCACCCAATTCAGAATGATCCCCACCACGACCCTTGGCAATATCATGCAACATCACCGCCACATAAAGGGCACGCCGTGAAATAATTTCATGTATGGCAACCGAACTTGCCGGTAATTCTTCTGCATTTTCGCCTAACTCAATACTGTTGAGTTCCCCAATCGCCTTGATGGTATGTTCATCGACCGTATAGGTATGATACATGTCGTACTGCATCTGGGCCGTAACACGGGCAAAATCTGGGATAAATTTACCCAGCAGGCCAACTTCACCCATCATCCGCAAAATACGCTGCGGTTTTTTAAGCGAGGTCAACATATCCATAAACAAGCGGTTGGCTTCCGGGTCTTCACGCAGATCATGGTCGACCAAACGCAAATTGGCACGCACCTGTTTTAGGGCAAAGGGATGAATATCCAGATCATGTTCCTGCGCCACGCTGAACAGTTCAAACATCAAAAGCGGATTTTGGATCAACGCGTCCTTATCCCCCAGTGTTAAACGCCCGGAATCAACCCCAAACCCTTCTACATTGCGTTTAAACAGGTTGGTCAGCATGGTAAAACGCTGTTGCTGTTTTTTGTGTTGTTCGTCCAGAACCGCACATAAATTACGCGTCAAATCCCCGACGGTTTTTGCCGTCAGATAATAATGTTTCATAAACCGTTCAACCGCGCGCAAATTGCCCCGATCTTTATATCCCAGGGTCAGGGCCAATTGGTTTTGCACATCAAATGTCAAACTTTCCTGCGCACGGTTGGTCAGATAGTGCAAGGCACAACGCACAGAAAATAAAAAGTTGACCGCCTTTTTAAAAGCAGCGGCATCATCTGCCGTAATCACATCGTATTTGACCAGTTCGCGCCAACGTTCCACACCGTAAATATATTTACCGATCCAATAAAGCGTTTGCAGATCGCGCAAACCGCCTTTGCCTTCTTTCAAATTTGGTTCGACCACATAACGGGTATCGCCCATACGTTGGTGGCGTTCATCGCGTTCTTCCAACTTGGCATCAACAAATTGACGCCCCGAAACATCAATAACCTTTTCTTTGAAACGTTGCTGAAACTCATCAAAAAGGTCTTTGTTCCCCCACAAATATCGCCCGTCCAGCAGGGCGGTCTGAATGGTTAAATCGTCTTTTGCCAATTTAATACATTCATCAATACTGCGGGTGGAATGACCGACTTTCAGCCCCAGGTCCCACAACAGGTACAGCATATATTCCACAGCCTGTTCGACTTTGGGCGTTTGTTTGTAGGGTAATAGAAAAAGTAAATCGATATCGGATTGCGGCGCCATTTCCGCACGCCCATACCCGCCGACAGCCGCCACACAAAACTGTTCGGCCTTGGTCGGTGTATGAATGGCATAAACGTATTTGGTGGTGAAATCATAAAGGGTACGGATAATTTGATCGATCAAAAAAGCATAATTATGAAACGTAACAATCCCGTTGGCTTCTTTGCGTTCAAACCGATCCTTGATTTCCTGACGACCCTCTTTCAAGGCCCCTTTGAACAACTTCAAAACATCATTTTGCATTTTGGACGAATAGCCGGACCATCCGGCCATATTTTCCAACTCCGCCCACAAAGCTTTGCGGTCAATGATTTTGCGTTGTTCTAGGATTTTGGCCATTCTTTTTTTAACACTTTTCTAAATGCACTATATTCAAATTCAGGGGGAAACATAAAACTGGCGTCCAAACCAGCGCCAGCGTCCGTCCCCGGCCGGCAGCGTACAATTCAACCGCGTGCGACCCACCGGCATCGCTTTTTCAAGACGCGCTTCTACGCGGCGATCAAAGCGTTCCAAGCGGACCTTTCCTTCATGGGAAGAAAAACAGGCCAAGGTATCAAGATCCCCGACTTTTTCACCAACGGTGAAGCCGATGATCGGCGGATTGCGACTGCCCACCATCATATCACGCGGCCCGATGTCTTTAACATGCAGGGATTTAGCCTGTGCCACCATTTGAAAACGTTTCAAATCCCCATATTTTTCATTTAAGGCAAAGCGGGCAAGATAATAAATATCATCCCCAATGCCAATGGCCCCGCTATGCTGTCCAAAGGCCGCGCGCATTCCAAAACCACGCACCACAGACACGGCTGTCAAACTGGCTTCCCCATATGGATAAGCAAATAAATCCGGACGATAGCCCAATTCTTTTTCAAGACGTTCAAGCGATCGTGACATTTCATCGCCCATGCGTGACTGTGACGCCGCCGCCATATGAAGATGGCTGGCTGTATGCGCCCCAATACTGACCAAGGGATCTTTATCCATCTCGCGGATTTGATCCCAGGTTAAATGTCCGGCATAACCCCGATCAATGGGATCGGTTGAAATAAAGATGGTAAAAGGAATACCAGCCTTTTTAAAACGCGGATAGGCTTTCTCATAAATACTGGCGTAACCGTCATCAATGGTAATGCTTAGGGCTTTGTCAGGCAATTCCTCGCCCGCGCGGATTTTATCAACCAGATCCCCTAAGGCCAAAACATTATAACCGCCTGTTTTGATCTCTTGCAGGTGTGATTCAAACTGTTCAATTGTAATGTTTGTCGATGGAAAGTTCTCTTCCCCAAAACGGTGATACATCACAACACTTGCCGAAGACTGCGCAAAAGCGGGCAGGGCACTACAAGCAACAAATCCAAAGGCGGTTAAGACCTTTTTCCAATTGGAGAATGAATGACCGAGTTTCATCAGATTAACTTCCGCAGCATTTCTTTTTTATGAGTTTATGATTTAAACCCGTACTATCCCAAGAAGGATTCAAAAGAGCAAGATTTAATCTAAAATGCTTATGGTAAAAGGTGTTAATTAAACTCTTCAATTGTCAGACGATTTCGTCCCGTTTGTTTGGACCTATATAAAAGTTCATCCGCCCGTTTAACGGCTAAATCCAATTTTTCACCCGTTTGAATGGGCACTGCCCCGAAACTGGATGTGACATGACGCCGGTCCTGCAACGAAGGAATGATACATTCTTCAATTCCCCGACGCATATTTTCCAGCAAGTTTTGAGCTGTATCCTTATCTGCCTCTTCAAAAATAATGCAGAATTCTTCCCCGCCCATTCTCGCAACTAAATCACAAGGTCTGATTTTCTGTAACAAAATAGACGAGATCTTCCGCAAAACTTCGTCTCCAACATCGTGTCCATACGTATCATTCACGCTTTTAAAATGATCGATATCCAGCATAGCTACATAGCC
The DNA here is from genome assembly GCF_048267425.1 of Terasakiella sp. Classification (GTDB taxonomy): domain Bacteria; phylum Pseudomonadota; class Alphaproteobacteria; order Rhodospirillales; family Terasakiellaceae; genus Terasakiella. The sequence continues at coordinate 435,963 of NZ_JBLWXN010000001.1, read as the reverse complement.
GGGCTTTTTTTGAGCCAACAAACGGGTTACTTTTTTACTGCCCTTCTCAAAAAAGAAACGGCGGTTATAAAGACCCGTTAAGAAGTCTTTCGTCGCCATATCCAATAACTTTTTAGTTTTTTCAATCAGTTCCATATTTTGCGTAATACGACAGAAAAATTCTTCCGGCTCAAATGGTTTTCTTAGAAAGTCATTCGCGCCTGTCTTTATAAAACGGGCCGATAAAGTTGCAGTATCCATACCTGACAAACCAATGATGGCCAATTCATCCTTATCGTAAGTCTCGCGGATTTTTTTTGTCAGATCAAAGCCATTCATACCTTCCATATTAAAATCAGTAACAACCAATTTTATATCTCTATTTTCCTGCAAAATATTCAAAGCTTCTTCACCACTGGAAGCTTCTAAAACTTTGAACTGGTGCTGGCGCAGAAGTTCACAAACGTACATACGCATCGTACGTGAATCATCAACAACCAAGGCCTTAATCCCGCGATTCACAATCAAACGATAAATAGTATTACAAAGATAGTGCAAGGAAGCCTGACTTTCCTTCAGGACATAATCGACAACACCCGGCATTTGAATAAACTTATTGCGTAATTCCTCGCTATAATTACTTGAAAAAATAATAGTGGGAATTTGATATTCCGTTATCGTCGCAACAATAGAGCCGTCATCCGCCCCCGGTATTTTAAGTCCGCTCACAGCCAAGCAATAATTTTCAATCCCGTTGGTTTCAATCAATGAGATCGCTTGTTCTTTTGTCGATGCCCAATCAACGGGCACATTAATCATCTCAGCCAATTGAACTTGAATCAGCGAAACAATCGTCTTTGAATTTTCAATCAATAGAAGACGCATTGGTATATCTCAGCTTTGTGTTATTATCTTTTTGGATATATATTATATACAAATTAATGGTGTTGTAACCAAAAATTGATTTTTAATCTCCAAATATCATTTTTGTTTCCCATATATTGATTATGGAAAAGAACAAACAGACACATAAATTATCCAAATGGGGCCACAGCTATAAAAGCTGGCATATCCCGTTGTCACAAAATGATATTATCCTTGGCGATGCCTTGACAGATATGCATTTGCATTCTCATGGGCAGGGCGCGATTCCGTTGATCATACAATTGGTGGAAAACCCACGGTTTCGCCTGCCGGGGCTTGAGCTTTTTCACGGGGCCGTTGATCTGGATGACCATGATTGCATCCATATTTTGCTGGGCCGGGGTATGTTACCAAAGGATGAGGCCTTTGTGATCGGCTTCACGATGGGATCAACCGGGCAGGTCGGTGCATTGGAAGAAAAGCTCTATCGCCTGATTTCGCAATATCTTTATCCCGATGTCTATAAATTCAGGGAAGACGATCTGGAAATTTTTCGCGATGGGTTACACCTTGGCATGCTTTGCCGCAGTGACGCCCTGGACAAAGTTGATTACGGTCCCCTTATGGATAAAACATTAGGCGAGGTGCGCAACAGGCTGGGCATTGATACCGCCTTGTTAAAAGCCTATTACGCACTGGAAGCCAAACGTTACCCCTATGCCGGGGAAAGCATGCGTTTATTGAATTGAACGTTTCCGACTGAGGACAAACCAGACCAAGGGCATTACACCGCCCACAACAAACAAAATCCCCCCGACAGATCGGAAAATCGTCAGATTGCGAAAAACGTCACCGGACACAATTTCCGAAGAACGCGCTTTCCAGAAGCCTTCTTCCAAAACGGTGATGACCTGATAGACCCCGACTGGAAAAAGATCGAGAAACATCATCAAAGCCACTCCGATATTTAACGACCAGAACGCCGTTCGCAAAAGTTTTGCATTCCAGCGGGTTTCACTTAACAAATGCTGGCAACAGAACAGCATCCCGGCAATGGCAATATTGCCTTTTACACCAAACATAGCCGCATGTGCATGATTTCCGGTCAGATAGGTCGCATGTTCGAAATAATTGACGATCGGCAGGTTAATCAAGGAACCAAACACACCAGCGCCAAAAACATTCCAGAAATTTACCGCAAGGATAAAATACCAAACTTCAGTCATCACGCGGGTTTGTTTGCCTTGTCCCTGCAACCCGGTTGCCCGCTGTTTTTCCTGATGCAAACGCCACGCATCCAACGTTAATAACAGTAACGGCAAGACTTGAAGGGTGGAAAACACACTGCCCAGCGCAATAATACTGGTCGGTTTGGCGATCCAGTAAAAATTATGGGCCACCCCCAGTGTTGCTGTTGCAAAAAACAACATGACAGCCAGAAAAATCACCCGTTCCGCCATGATACGGGTAATCAATCCCATTTGCACCATCATGTAAGCCACAATCACGGTTGTGAAAACTTCAAACGTGACTTCAACCCACATATGAACAACCATCCAACGCCAAAAATCGGCCACGGCAAAATTGCTATCTGGCAGCACCAACAGGCTGAAAAACAAGAATAAAACCATAACCGCACTGCCATATAACAACCAGGCAGGAACCGACCAGATATTTTGCCGATTTAAATGGGGTTTGATCCCGCGATAAATAATCAGGATCCACAGGCTGAAGGCGATTAACAACAGAATTTGAAACGCCCGGCCCAATTCCATAAATTCCCAGCCCTGACTGCCAAACCAATAAGAAAGCGTATCGTTTATCCGACCTGTTTGCCCCAGATAAATCCCGATCATACCGCCGACCCCGACAAAGGCGCACATCCAGAACATCAGATTAATCAAACCAACTTGTCCCTTGGGCGGTTGGGACAGGGCGGGCAAAAAGAAAATCGTATAACCCGCCCAGCAGATAAAGAACCACATGATCTGAAACAAAGTATGGTAACTGCGCGCGACATTAAACGGGATAATTTCGCCCAGATACAGACCAAAAGGGCGGACAAAATCAGTTGCCGCTAAAATACCGAACAAGACTTGTAAGGCAAACAAAGCCATTGCCAGCATAAAAAATTTATAAGTGGCGCGTTGCGTGGGGCGAATGGTTTTATGTTCCAGATCAGGTGTGCTTAAAGACCGTTCGCCATGACTGTGAAACGGATCATAATGGGTTGATTTCATTTGGCCATACACATACAGAACCAAACCAATGCCTAGAAATAAAACAAAGATAGAAACCATGCTCCAAAAATAGGTGGGCGCACTTGGTTCATTTCCGATATCCGGGTCATAAGGCCAGTTATGGGTATAGGTATGCTTTTCACCGGGCCTATCCGTGCCCGCAACCCATGCACCCCAATAGAAAAAGGCAGATAAGTCTTTTATATCCTGCGGGTTACGAATATATCCGGCGCGAAAATATCCGGGATGGGCCGGATCCCGAAACATGGCCTGATAATAGGCGGAAATTTCGTCAATGGCATAGACTTGGGCCGCATTCAGCAAAACCACATTCGATGATTCATTCCATCTGTTGAAATGAATTTCACGTTTGACACGGGCGGCAATGGCGTCGCGTTCAAAATCCGGCAAAGGTGAGGTTTGTCCCTGTTCATAATAGCGACGCATGGCTTGCCCCATTAGATGCAAAGCCTCGGCGCTGAAATCCGGGCCACGTTCAGCCCCATCCCCCCAAAAAGAGCCATAATTCATTAAACCGCGTAAATGAAAGAGCTTTTGCCCCCGTTTAATCTGATCTTGCGATAAAATAATCTGTCCGGCTTCATTAAGATAATCCGGTAAGGGCGGAGCACTGGAATAGGTCCGGTCTCCTATAAAATACAATCCGGCCAGACAGATAAAAGAAATCGTAAAAAACTGTACGAACCACTGTTTTTTATCGATCAGCATTTCTGCCATATTTCTACATTTCTTCAAATGAATGCTGGGCATCGTCAACTCCCCGTGACAAAAGCCAGGGCGTCGAACAAGCAAAATGCTTGTCGATCCCTTTTGCCATCAGGTTTCGCCCGTCAATAAAAAGATATTCCCTGTTCGTCTTCTGGCTTTCGGATCGTCTGTTCTCCCATTCCTCCTTCCCAAAACAAATCATGTTCAGTGGATTTATAAATGTTGGAAAAACATCCCCGATTACAGCGGCGGGACCGCCACGGATTTACACCGTGTTCCGTTAACAGGTCACGGCTATCTATCAAGCAAAGGTTTGAAAAACAAGCGTTAAATTAAGAATTTGGGCTGTCTTGTGCAACATCACAGACTTCACAACGGCTTAACGAGTTTGCTGGAAGAAGTGCAAAGAAACTGCCTGTTTCTTTCATCTTACCGGCGCGCATGGCCGCCTCTTCGCCAAATCCCCAAAAGACATCACCGCGTACAACGCCTTTGATCGCCCCACCTGTATCCTGTGCCACAACCAGTCGGGATATTGGGTTTGGTGTCACCGGATCGGTAAAGGTATGAAGGTAAAGCGGTAATCCCAATGGTAAGAACCGTTTATCAATGGCAAGCGAGCGTCCCGGCGTCAGTGCAACGCCTTGTGCACCGACCGGACCGTCATCTTTAAGTTCGCGAAAAAAGATGAAAGAGCTGTTTTCACGCATCAACTCCTGCCCCTTATCGGGATGAGCCGCCAGCCAGCTGCGGATAGCTTGCATGGACATCTCTTCTTTGGACACTTCGCCGCGATCAATTAAAATACGCCCGATTGAGGTATAGTCATGGCCATTGTGACCGTCATAGCCAACACGCATGGTGGACCCATCAGCAAAAACCACCCGGCCTGATCCCTGAATATGCAGGAAAAAAGCATCGACCGGATCATCCACCCAAACCAGTTCGAGATTTTTACCACGCAGTTTCCCTGCATCAATCTCGCTTCGTGACGCATAAGGGACCAGTTGTCCGTTTTCCAATCGTCCGGCAAGGCGTTTGCCTTTCCAGTTCTGTTTAAATTCACCCAGACCGACTAGAACCAAATCATCGGGTCGTTTATAAAGTGGGGTTTGATAGACCCCGCCTTGGGTCAGTGCCCCGCGAAGGGCTGCTTCATAATATCCGGTAAACAACCCACTGGCAGCGCGGTCTTCTGCAAGATCGCTTACCAAATAAGGTTGGAAAAACATTTGATAAAATTCGCGTGCTTTTTGGCTGTCACCATCGGGCAGGGAATAGGCCTCGGTACAAATTGGTTTCCAATCCCCGGCAACACCGCCAATCCCATTGGGACCGATCGGTTTGTTTTCATCCATACGCCCAAATGTCTGGCAGGATTTACGCAGGGCAGGGATGGAATTTGCAATTTGATCGTCTTCCCAGCCCGGCAAGCTAGCATAGGAAACAGGCATCAAACGAATATCATGGCGTTCCGGCATATCCGGTGTCGCCATGACTTCGTGTTTATCCATATCATGTGACGGCGTGCAAGCACCGATAACCGAGACCAGCGCCAACAGACTGCATATCTTTAAGTATGACCCCCGCCCCACGAACATGAAATAAGCCCTTCTATTCCGCTTGGGTCGCTTTCAGGAACCAAATCGGGCTGTTTGAAGAAATATCACGTTCAAACGTCCAGACATCGGTAATGGTATCAATATAATTGCTATCGCCATCGACCACTTCACCATCGGCATCACTGGTAACATTGACCTGTTCACTGACAATACGAACAGTGACTTCCGCCATTTTATTATCTAGGGCGGCATCAATAATTTCTAATGAGCCAATCCCGATCAAGGTGGTTTCCAGTGTTTCACCGGCTGCCTTGCGGGCATCCAATGCCGATTCGAAATTTTGATAGACTTCCGGGGTCAGCAGATTTTTCAGCGTTTCCCGGTCATCACCGGCAAAGGCTGTCAAAATCATTTCAAAAGCCCCGCGTGCGCCTTCCACAAAACCATGTTGATCGAAACTGGGATCCGCCGCAATGATTTCCGCCAAAGCCTGTTGAACAGGACCAACCGGTTCAATCTCATTCACTTCGGGGATAGGATGTTGATTTTGTTGATTTTCCGGACCGGAACCCGGCAAATGGATCACATTGTCCCGAGAGGATTCATTATCTTCATCCATAGGATCGGGATTGAAGATATCGCGATGATTGCGATTGTCTTCGTTTCCATCCTTACTGCCCAGCACACTGCGAAGGCGTAGGAAAATAAAGACCGCAATCAGGGCAAGGAGTATGAGATCGAAATTAGCCATAATGATGTTTCAAACCTGTTATCTTTTGCAAGTAGTGTAGCTTGCGCTTAAGCTGTTGTAAAACTAGATAATCTTAAATCGCCAAAAGGGCAAGGTTTCACGAAAGTAAGGTTTTATGGGTTTTATCGTTCTACTCGTCTTTATCATCGTTCCGATCATCGAAATTTCCGTTTTTATTCAAGTCGGTGACTGGATCGGTTTATGGCCAACCATCTCAATTGTTATTTTAACGGCAATTGCAGGAACAGCATTGTTGCGCCAACAAGGTCTATCCACCTTGATGAGAGCCCAACAATCCATGAACGAAGGACGCATGCCCACAAGCGAGCTTTTTGACGGGGCTTGCCTGCTGATCGCTGGCGCTTTGTTGCTCACCCCCGGATTTGTCACCGATACCATCGGTTTTTTGTTATTTTTACCGCCATTTCGCGCTTTTTTACGGTCAAAGGCGGGCAGCATTATTAAAAACTCTCGCAATATTCATATTGTGGGGGGCGATATGGACCCTCGCCATCCTGAGGGCAATTCCCCTCCTCATAAATCTGAAAATTCAACGGTTATTGATGCGGATTTTGAAGAAGTTGATCCCAATCCCGACAGTCCTTGGTCTGACAAAAAGGATTAAGTTGAGTTTGGCACAACTTTTATGCTACGACCTTGCCCAACATTTTTTCTTATCAGGAGAGTAGGGCAATGGCCGACCAAAACGAACAAGCAACCGAAGCTGGCGAACAAGAAGCTGCACCGTTTCTCATTCACGGTCAATATATCAAAGATTTGTCTTTTGAAGTTCCCAACGCACCGGGCATTTTTGGCAAAATGATGCAAAACCAGCCCGACGTTTCTGTAAATGTCGATGTGGATGCAGCCAAATTGTCCGAAACGCAGTTTGAAGTGACATTGAAAATTCGTGCCGATTGCAAAGTGGGCGAAGATGTCGCCTTTATTTGTGAACTGGCTTATGGCGGCATTTTTGAACTGAACGTTCCGGCAGAACATCTTGAACCGATGTTGTTGATCGAATGCCCGCGCATGCTGTTCCCGTTTGCCCGCAACATCGTTGCCAGCACAACACGCGACGGTTCATTCCCGCCGATGATGTTGAACCCGGTCGATTTTGCATCCATGTACCGTGCCCGTATGGAAGCGCTTCAAAATCAAGCAGAAGCCGGTCAAGCCTAAGCGGATTACATAGATATAAATTAAAAAAAACGGCTTCTGGTTTATTCAGAAGCCGTTTTTTTATCCTGTTCTTTAATGAACCAGACTTTTTGCTTTTTCCCGTTTTTCATCGCCCCAGTCTTGGGCCGGTGTGGGGGCAACATGATCATGTTCTAAAGTCGTACCGGTATTTTCACCTTTTAAGAAAACTTCGCCAGCATGGTTTTTCACATGAACACCACCGCCGGACCAATGGGCAATCTGTAACTTACCCTCCATTTCCCCAACAAAAAATTTGGTCCCGCGAATACCGATTGTGGCATGCTGGGTTAAAACTTTCATACCATCGGGATTGGCTTTGGCAATGGAACCGGAAACGCCATCCATTGCACCTTTCAACAATTCCACAACCACATTGTCATTTTCTGTTCCAAATGTGTAATCATTGACAACAAAAGACGTTTGAGCCCCCAATTTAAAACGACCCTCATCCGCCATTGCAATTTCCAGACGCGAGTCTGGCCCGGTTGATAAAATATCACCAATCATCACCTGATCGCCTTCTTTCAAAACACGAACTTGTGCATTTTGAACGGCCAGAGCCGAACCATTTACAAGATGAACTTTTCCAGCAACGCCTTTTTCAAAATCTGCCTGTGCCGCAAACCCGGCAAAAATCAATGCCAAAAAAAAGAATGGGATAAAACGTTTCATTTATTTTCCTCTCCCGCCAACCAAATGGGATTTTTTATTTTTTCCAAAAAAGCAGTATGGGCAGCAAGTTCTTCTTCGCTTGCGTGATGGGCCCGTGGCTCTCTAAATATTCGTTCTTTTTTAAGTATATCATCGCCATAACCCGCTTCTTTTGCCAATTCCAAACCGGGTTGGCGTCCGCCGATTAATTCCAGATAAACTTCTGCCAATAACTCACTATCCAGCAAAGCGCCGTGTTTTTCCCGGTTAGAGTTATCAACACTGAACCTGCGACACAATGCATCCAGGTTGGCCGGTGATCCCGGAAATTTTTTGCGGGCAATGACTAGGGTATCAACGACATTATTGCCCATTTCGGGAAATTGATGGCCTTTTAATTCCCAATTCAGGAAGGGCACGTCAAAGCCTGCGTTATGGATAATCAAGGTTGCATCCCCGATAAAATCCAAAAATTCCTGTGCAACTTCCTTAAATAAAGGAAAGTCACGCAAAAATTCTTCAGACAGACCATGAACCCGAAAAGCACCTTCCGGCATATCGCGTTCCGGGTTGATATATTGATGATAAGTACGCCCGGTCGGCATATGATTAATCAATTCCACACAACCGATTTCAACAAGACGATGTCCTTGTTTGTATTCAAAACCTGTGGTTTCCGTATCGAGAACGATTTCGCGCATGATCAATCCTGAAGTTCGTGGATTATCTTTTTAACCTGATTACGGGCGACACGAAAGCCCGATCCGGTAAAAATAATATAATCTGCCTTGCGCCGTTTTAAGGCATCCGGCATTTGTTTTTTTACAATTGCCCTATATTTTTCATCACTCATGCCCGCACGGGCCATCACCCGTTTTTTTTGTAACGTTTTTGAAGCTGAAACCACTGCAATAGCATCACAACGACGGCCTCCGCCCGCTTCAAATAACAAGGGAATATCCAGTACGACAAGCTTGCGTCTTTGCAATCGGGCCAATCTTAAAAATTTTCTTTCTTCTTCACGAACCATCGGATGTAAAATGGCTTCCAACTTTTTTAAGGCCTCATTGTCGCCAAAAACCTGCGCTCCCAGCTTTTGACGATCCACCGCGCCGCTTGCCTCCAGACAATCCCCAAAAACCCTTTCAATCAAAGGGGTTGCCCGTCCATGTGCACCCATCAATTTGTGAACCGTTGCATCGGCATCATAAACAGGGACGCCATATTGGCGAAAGATCGACGCAGTTGCCGATTTTCCCATACCAATTGAACCGGTCAAACCAAGAACCAACATTCTTAGTTTTCCAGAACAAACTGGCGTAAAGCTTCATCCACAACCGGGTCTACACCAAACCAGGCTTCAAAACCAGGGCGGGCTTGATGAAGCAACATGCCCAAACCATCGACAACCGAACAGCCATGAACATGGGCTTTTTCCAACAAATTCGTCATTAACGGAGCATAGACAATATCGTTGACCAAGGCTGTTTTAGGTAAATCAAACAGATCAATTTCCAACAATGCTTGCCCACTCATCCCCAAGGTTGTTGTATTGGTTAAAAGATTGGCCCCACATAAGGCTTGTTCGCGTTCATGCCAATCGACAACCGTGATGGGTGCCTCCAGTTCAGCAGCCAGATTATCAGCGCGTTCTTTGGTGCGATTGGTCAAACGGATTTCAGGAACACCGGCTTCTGCCAAGGCAATCAAAACGGCGCGTGCGGCCCCGCCAGCCCCTAACACAACAGCTGGGCCAGCATCAGCCTGCCAATCAGGTGCCCCACAAATTAGATTTTGATAAAACCCGTAACCATCTGTGTTATCTGCAAAGATCGTTCCATCTTCTTTAAAAACCAAGGTATTGGCGGCCCCGATTTTTTTGGCCCGCGCGCTGACCTCATCGGCAATTTTCAGGGCGGTTTCTTTATGGGGAACGGTTACATTTGCCCCTTTAAAACCCATTGCCTGCATGCCATGTATTGCCTTGGCAAAATGGTCCGGTTCCACAGGTAAGGGAATATAGGTTCCATCAACCTGATATTTTTCCAGCCAATATCCATGTAGACGTGGAGATTTGGAATGTCCGACAGGCCAGCCGATCACACCGGCAATTTTGGCTTTCCCTGATAAAATCATTTCATCCATCTCCTCTTATATTGATTAACGCGCCAAAATATCACGAGATCGTAAAAATTCCAGAAGCGCCAAAAGCGGCAATCCCAAAATCGTAAAATAATCACCTTCAATGCGACTAAACAACTGAACACCTTTGCTTTCCAGACGATAACCGCCAACCGTTGTCAAAACATCCGCGCCAACATCGTCCAAATAGCTGTTTAAAAACATATCGCTAAAATCGCGCATTTCCAATTCTGCATTCTGCGCATAAGACCAGATCAGTTCCCCGTTTTTGACGATTGAGACCGCGCTGATCAAATGATGAATTTTTCCACGTAAATCCATCAATTGTTTTTTGGCTTCTTGTTGATCAACCGGTTTGTCATATCTTTGACCTTCACATGCCATCATTTGATCGGCCCCGATAATATAAGATCCGGGATATTTTTTAGAAACAGCTACCGCCTTGGCAAACGACAGTTTTAATGCGGTTTCGCGAACACTTAATCCTTCGCTTTTAATAAGGTTTTCGTCCAAATCAGCGGGACAGCATTCTATATCCAAGCCTGCACCTTGTAATAAGTCAGCCCGGGATTTAGAGGCTGAGGCCAAAATAATCTTATTCACCATCCCAATTGCTATCCTCATAAGCCTGATCGCGTTTCATTTTCAGGTTTAAAATAGCGGTTGCCGTTTCTTCAATGGATTTACGGGTCACATCAATCATCGGCCAGCTGTGTTTATTACATAACTTACGGGCAAATTGGACCTCATCCACCACTGTATCCAGATCCACATAATCGGTATGGGCGGTTTCATTGAGCAGATTTAAACGGTTTTTACGAACCTGAATAAGACGGCGCGGATCTTTCGTCAGCCCAACGATTAAACATCCGGCAAATTTTGGATCGCTTAGATCAGTTGGCAACGGACATTGTGGCACAATTGGAATATTTGCAGTCTTTAATCCTTTATTGGCTAAATAAACACAGGTCGGTGTTTTTGATGTCCGTGACACACCCAGCAAAATAATATCGGCATTGTGGATTTCATGGCTGGATTGCCCATCATCATGGGCCAAGGCAAAATGCATAGCCTCAATCCGTTTAAAATAATTTTGATCCATTTCATGTTGAAGACCGGGCTTAAAGCTGGCTTCGGCACTGAATGTGTCTTTCAAAGCTTCCATGATCGGATCAAGAACGGCAATGCAGGGAACGCCTAAACTTTCACAGCCTTTTTCCAATTGGGCACGCAGGTTTCGATCCACCATTGTAAAAATAACCACACCCGGATGGTTTTTGACACCATTGAGAATTTTGGCCACCTGACCGCTTGTACGCACCAGGGTCCAGACGTTTTCGCAGACGGTAATACCCTCAAACTGGGCAATACAGGCACGCGCCAGTGTTTCGATGGTTTCCCCGGTGGAGTCGGAGACAAGATGGATGTGATAGTTGTTCATAAGTCCGCCAAACCTGGGGATAACTGGTCAAGTTGATCACAAGGGCCAATTCCATCCCGCTATTTGCAAAAATTCTCAACCCGCTTATCAGGCTATGCATAATTCTTTTGTACTCTGCCGCCTTGTGTGGACAAAGGTCTTTTTTTGAAAACTTATCCCCGTTATCCACAGAATTAAACACAGATCGGGCGACTCCGCCAAGATTTTGAGGCGACTCCGAAGGTAAAATTCTAAAATCCACAAGGCCGACTCCAATCCAGCCATATTTTAGCCAGAAACGTCCTTCATATGGGGACAGCTTGTGGATTAAATTTGATCCCCGTTATCCACAGGACCAACATCAACAACAAACTAAAGAAAATAACCTTTACTATTGTTATTGAACTGTGAATAACTCATCAAACTTTAGGGATCGAAGGGAAGACCGTATTATGGCATCGACAGACAAATTATTCTTACGCGCACTCAAAGGCGAAAAAACAGAACGTCCGCCGATTTGGTTAATGCGTCAAGCCGGACGCTATCTTCCTGAATATCTGGAAACCCGTGCCAAATCCAAAAACTTCCTGCATTTTTGCTATTCCCCGGATTTAGCAGAAGAAGTCACCTTACAGCCCTTGCGTCGTTACGGGTTTGATGCTGCCATTCTTTTTGCAGATATCTTAACTATTCCCGATGCTTTGGGACAGAAGGTTGAATTTGTAAAAGGTGAAGGTCCAAAACTGGAAGCTATTCGCGATATGGACGGGCTTTCAAAATTGAGCTTAGATGGGATTCATGATCATCTCGCCCCCGTTTATGAAACTGTCTCCAGGTTAAGTAAGAGTATTCCTTCCAGTACCGCGCTTATTGGTTTTGCAGGCGCGCCTTGGACAAATGCGACCTATATGGTGGAAGGCGAAGGATCAAAAAATTATGAAACGATCCGCCTTATTGCTTATCAGGATCCTGATTTTTTCCAGTCTTTGATTGATATGCTGGTTGAGGCCACAGCCGGATATTTGATTAAACAGATTGAAGCCGGGGCAGAAGCTGTCCAGATTTTTGACAGTTGGGCCGGTGTTCTTCCCGAAGATCAATTTGATCGTTGGGTTATTGCCCCAAACAAAGAAATTACCCGCCGCATCAAAGAAGCTTATCCAGATATTCCCGTTCTTGGTTTCCCACGTGGGGCCGGACCGCTTTACAAAAAGTTTGTTCTGGAAACAGGCGTCGACGGCGTCAGCATCGATCAAACCGTTCCATTGGATTGGGCCGCCAAAGAACTGCAACCGTTATGCTGCGTTCAAGGGAATTTAGACAATCTTTGTGTGGTTGCCGGGGGTGAACAAATGGAAGTTCAGGTTCAAAAAATCCTTGATACTTTGAGCGACGGTCCCTTTATCTTCAACCTTGGTCATGGCATTGTGCCCCAAACACCGCCGGAAAATGTCGCGCGTGTGGTTGAGATGGTTCAAAATTATAAAAAGTGATCCTTCCTAAATAAAAGAAAAGAAGAGGGGAAAATATGAAGCTTGCTATTGTTTTATTTAATCTGGGTGGTCCTGACTGCCCGGAAGCGATTGAACCTTTTCTTTTCAATTTATTTAACGATAAGGCAATTATTGGCGCACCGCAGCCGATCCGATGGATGTTGGCGCGTTATATTTCATCGAAACGCGCCCCGGTTGCCGAAGAAATTTATTCTCATCTTGGTGGGAAATCCCCGCTTTTGAAACTGACACAAAATCAGGCCGATGCTTTAACGGCATCAATTTCAAAAGAAATGGGCGAAAGTGTCGAGGTTCAATCTTTTATTTCCATGCGCTATTGGCATCCTATGAGTGATGATTGCGCCAAAAAAGTAAAAGAATTTAACCCCGATCATATTGTTTTATTGCCGCTTTACCCGCAGTTTTCGACAACAACGTCTGAATCTTCGCTAAAAGATTGGGCACAGGCGGCTAAAAAAGCAAAAATTAAGGTCAAGACAACTTCTATTTGCTGTTATCCAACTAATAATGGATTTGCAAGCGCTATAACTGATCTATTACTTCAACAAATTGAAGAAGCTTCCCATATTGGAAAACCGCGTGTACTTTTTTCAGCTCATGGTTTGCCGAAAAAAATTGTCGATCGCGGGGACCCTTACCAGTGGCAGGTTGAACAAAGCGCTTTGGCTGTGGTTGAAAAACTGAATATGCCCAATCTGGACTGGTGGGTAAGCTATCAAAGCCGTGTTGGTCCTTTAGAATGGATCGGACCGGACACGGAAGATGAAATCAGCCGTGCCGGTCGTGAAAAAGTTCCCTTGATTATCGTTCCTATCGCCTTTGTTTCCGAACATTCAGAAACTTTGGTTGAATTGGATATCGAATATAAGGAATTAGCCCAAAAACAAGGCGTTCCTGCTTATTTTCGAACACCTGCGGTGGGAACACATCCATTTTTCATCGATGGATTGCGTGACCTGGTCATTTCCCATATTTCAAATAAAGACGATGTGAAACCTGAAGGCGGTGTACGTCTTTGTCCGCAAAAACATGGTCGTTGCATCTGTAAGGGATAAATAGAATGTTTGAAGACAGTTATTTGTGGTTCAAGGCCCTTCATGTGATTTCTGTGATGGCTTGGATGGCAGGTTTGTTTTATCTGCCGCGCCTTTATGTCTATCACACAAATGCGGAAATCGGTTCTGAACTGTCGGAAACATTAAAAATAATGGAACGTCGCCTTTTGCGCGCCATTATGTATCCGGCAATGGTGTCTTCAGCCATTTTCGGGACATTACTGCTGTTTGAAATTCAGGCATGGACACAGGGTTGGCTTCACGTCAAACTTTTGTGTGTCGGGCTTATGATCATTTTTCATTTTATGCTGGCAAAATATCGGTTGGATTTTCTCGCCGATAAGAACCAGAAGACTGAAAAATTTTATCGTATGATCAACGAAGTGCCGACAATCTTGATGATTGTTCTGGTTATTGTGGTGATCGTAAAACCGTTTTAAGCTGTTATTTATCTGCTTTATCCATTTCCTTTTTCGCAGCAATTACCCCTGCACAATCGGTTACGTGTAATTCTTTTAAATCTTGTGGCAGAGATATTGCGCTATAGCGTCCAGAAAAGACATAAATGCTGGTGAAATATTCCAATTTTGTCTTCAGGGCTTTTTTAATGGCTTCGCGCACGTCCGTGTCCATTCCTTCAGTCTCTGCATTACCGCGTCGATCAATTTTTGGCGGGTTTTCAAAGAAATAATGGTTGATTTGATCGCGAATTCGACTGGTTTTTAAACAGGCACGATGTCCAAGAAGAAATTTACGTGGTTCTGCATAAACCGTCATACGAGCATTTAAACGTTTTGAGGGGATATAAGTTTCAAAAACGCCGAGGAATACAATATCGCCGTGATTGGCCGGATCACTATTCATAGAACCATTATTACTTCCCGAACCACCCGAAGAGCCTTTATCATTTTTACCATCAGAACTGCCTTCATCACCACTGTCTCTTGATTTCACACCTTGCCCCGCGGCTTTTAATCGGTTGAATCCAGCCCCTGCGTCAACATTTTGAGACAGAAAAAGGGAAAATATGAAAAATAATCCAGTGATTAGGCAGATTTTTTTGACCATGATTCCACGCTCTTTATATTTGCTAACTGTTTCATACTATTCTCTTTCCAGTAAACTGAATGTCAGCTGCAAAGGCAACAGCAGATGTGAAAGAAATTTTGATGACTTGACTTTTATGTTGATTTTGAGGTAGAGCAATAAAAGCAACCGGATTAAAATTTTGGCTGTCCTTCCTTCCTTTGAATTTTCTGTTTTCGAAAGTATTCTTTTTTCGATTTAATCTTCAGAAAATAGAAAATCATTATATTTCAATAAGTTAGTAATCGCGTAGCCTTAAACGACGACATACAACAGACTTATCATTTTTCCCATTTCACTATTTATGTAGATCACTTATGAATCTTCAGGAACTTAAAGAAAAATCCCCTGCTGACCTTTTGGCTTATGCTGAAGAGTTGGAAATTGAAAATGCTGGCAATATGCGCAAACAGGAATTGATGTTTGCCATTTTGAAAACTCTGGCTGAAAACGATATCACGATTTATGGTGGTGGCGTTTTGGAAGTGTTGCAAGACGGCTTCGGCTTTTTGCGTTCACCGGAAGCCAATTATTTGCCGGGACCGGACGATATTTATGTCAGCCCCAATCAGGTTCGTAAATTTTCGTTGCGCACAGGCGATACGGTTGAAGGTCAAATCCGGGCGCCCAAAGATGGCGAACGTTATTTTGCCCTGTTAAAAGTTGAAAATATCAACTTTGAAGAAGCCGCCAAAGCCCGTCACCGCGTCCATTTTGACAACCTCACACCGCTTTATCCGGATGAGCGTTTGAAAATGGAAATTGATGATCCGGAAAAGAAAGATTACACCCCGCGTGTTATTGATCTGGTTTCCCCGATCGGGAAGGGACAGCGCGCCCTTTTGGTGGCTCCGCCGCGTACTGGTAAGACCGTGATGTTGCAAAATATCGCCCATTCCATCGCGAAAAATCATCCGGAATGTTATCTGATCGTTCTCTTGATTGATGAACGCCCGGAAGAAGTGACCGATATGGACCGTTCTGTGAAAGGGGAGGTTATTTCCTCCACATTTGATGAACCGGCAACCCGTCACGTTCAAGTTGCTGAAATGGTGATTTCCAAAGCTAAACGTCTGGTGGAACATAAAAAGGATGTGGTCATCCTGCTGGACTCCATTACACGACTGGCGCGCGCTTATAACACCTGTGTTCCTTCATCAGGTAAGGTTTTGACAGGTGGTGTGGATGCAAATGCCCTGCAACGTCCAAAACGTTTCTTCGGGGCGGCACGGAATATCGAAGAAGGTGGTTCTTTAACTATTATTTCCACGGCCCTGATCGATACAGGTTCGCGTATGGATGAAGTGATCTTTGAAGAATTTAAAGGCACGGGTAACTCCGAGATTGTGATGGATCGCAAACTTGCCGACAAACGGACCTTCCCGGCAATCGATATCACGAAATCCGGTACCCGTAAGGAAGACTTGTTGGTGGAAAAAGACACCCTGTCCAAAATGTGGGTTCTGCGTCGTATTCTGGACCCGATGGGCACAGCAGACGGTATGGAATTCCTGCTGGATAAGCTGCGTTATTCCAAAAACAATGATGATTTCTTCGATTCGATGAATTCTCGTTAATCAAGAAAAGGTGCCCCTCGCGAAAGCAGGGGCCTCTTTTTTTCCTTTGTTTTTCATTAGACAAGTACATGCAATATGACTGCCGTTTCCTATGTAATTACCGTTTTTAATAAAGAAGAATATTTACCGGAAGTGATCCGTTCCCTTGAAGCTCAAATTGGGATTGAGGATCGTGAATATATTTTTATTGATGATGGATCCAGTGATCGTTCTGTTCAGGTTATTCGTGATTGCACCCGTGATCTGGATGCAAAAACGATCATTATTGAACAGGAAAATCTAGGGGCATCCTGGGGAACGAACGCAGGTGTTGAAGCCGCCAGTCACGAATGGATTAAGCTGTGTGACGGGGATGATCTGTTAACGCCGCAATCCAGCCAATGGTTAATTGAAGCCTGTGAAAAATTTGATGTTCCCCATGCCTGGGGACAGTCGGCCTATTTTGAATGGCAAGGTGAAGAAGACCCCTTAACCCGCGATGCCCCTTATCCGCATATGGAAGTTATGGAAGACGGATTGAAATTTTTCATCCGTAATAATCCGGCAAACTCTACCTGTATGTTGTTTAAGAAAAGTTTTTATCAGCAAATTGGCGGTTGTGATCCGCGTCTGGTTTCGCCCGATCAAATGTTGTTTTTCCGTCTTTTTGCCTATGCCAAGGGCGCACGTGTTCATGGGGATGTGGGCTTGCTGCCCCATGCTGCGCCTGATCGTTTATCGGCGCAAAAAGGGCGTTCACGCTATGAATCGGTCTTGGCGATGTATTTTACCATTTTGGAAAATCCACCATTATTAACGCCTGATCATATTGATTATGCCTATAAACGGGCCATTTCACGGGCTGAACGTTTCCATCGCAAAGTTTATGGCGGATTGTTTAATCGGTTTTTATGGGATCATATCCGCACGAAAATATACCCTCATAAGGACAAAGTTTCTGCGATTAAAAATTGTTTGGCCGCCTTCACACCAGATGGCAAAATCGAACGTTCAATAGATTGGAAACCGGGAGCGGGAAAAACGGGTAAAGCACCGGCTGATTTTTAAGACCCTGCCTTCATTTCCCGCA
This sequence comes from Terasakiella sp., assembly GCF_048267425.1. Classification (GTDB taxonomy): domain Bacteria; phylum Pseudomonadota; class Alphaproteobacteria; order Rhodospirillales; family Terasakiellaceae; genus Terasakiella. Next base: position 418,121 of record NZ_JBLWXN010000001.1, on the reverse strand, counting down.
AGGCTGCTAAGATATCGTCTGTGTCTTTATCAATTTTACGATTAAGCACTTCGTTATTTTTAGACAAGGCAACGATCATACTGTTGAGTTCTTTATTTTCTGCCGCAATTTCACGGATAGATTCATTGAGCTCTTTATTCTGTTTACTGAGTATTTCAATACGTCGATTTTGTTGATGCAACATATCGGTTGTTGCGGCCCGCACCACTTTGTCCAAAATGATGGACCCGAAATATCCGGCAAATGTACCGAATAAACCAATACCCATTGCAGCCAAGGGAACAGCAATTAAGCGACCGATCAAGGTGACGGGATAATGATCGCCAAAACCGATGGTGGTGACGATCATAAAACAGAGCCAAACTGCATCCGACCAGCTTTTGATATTGGCGTTCGGGTCGCCCATTTCCACCCAGTAAAGAGCGGGGCCGCAGATGGCAATCACAAAAAATGTGATGCCACCCAGCACGATTAAAACGCTGACAAAATCCAGTTTGGAGATTGAGAGAAAGCGAAAGTATTTTTGAAAGAAAATAGGGATCATTGGCCAAAGACGGTTTTTAAAATCTCGGTTGTACGTTTTGCCGGATCATTACGAATGGCGGCTTCTTCCTGTGCGAGGTAATGAAAGATGCCATCCATCGCAAGGGTAGTTGTGTGATTAACAAGATCAGCTTTGACATCAGGGACAAACGGCATGGATTTATATTCGCCGATCAGGGTATCATAAGCTTGCAGGGCACCAACGTCTTTTAAACTGTTTTTTGCCACTGGTTCAATCATGGCCCGCAATTTATCCGATGATACTTTTTTAAAATACTGGGTAGCGGCATCTTGTGGCCCTTGATAAATGGCGCGAGCATCTTCCAGCTTCATATTTGAAATGGCATCCCAGACAATTTCTTTGGCTTTTGGTGCGGCCTGTTCAGCGGCGCGGTTGATTTTAAGCTCTACATCATCTGCCAGTGAAGACAGACCGACTTTACCAAGAAGTTTTTGAACTTGCTGTAATTGTGCGGGCAGGGGAATATGAATAGCAGGGTCCATATTATATCCGTCTTTTGCGCCAATTTGCGAAACTACCCTTTGGGTACCAACTTTCAGGGCTTCCTGTAATCCTTGGATGATTTGATTTTCACTGAGGGAAGAAACAGGACTGGAATTACCTGTGACAGAATTGGTCAGATTATCAATCACTGTTTTTTGAAAGGTGTCTTTAAAATCCAAAGCATGGGCAGATGTTGCCGTTAAGAAAAAAGCGGTGGAAAGAAGAAGAAGTGTGCGCATAAGGATCAATCCTGTTTTCGGCGTTTCACGTGAAACAATCAGTTTCCGATTCAGTCTCTAATCGAAAAGGTTAAATTATCATATCCTATTTTCATGGAATGGTAAGATGGAAATTAGGAAACTGTCATGCAAAGAACCATTGATCAAATTATCTCTCCGGTCTCTACATCCGATGGGGCCGGTGTGAAAATAAAACGGGCAATTGGAACATCGACATTGGATCATTTGGATCCCTTCCTTTTGCTGGATGTTTTTGGATCGGAAAAAAGCACAGATTATATCGCTGGTTTTCCTGATCACCCCCACCGTGGATTTGAAACCGTCACCTATATGTTGAACGGTAAAATGCGTCATCGTGATAGTGCTGGCAATGAAGGATTGCTGGAAACCGGTGGGGCACAATGGATGACGGCAGGGCGCGGTCTGGTTCATTCTGAAATGCCGGAACAAAGCGAAGGCTTGATGAAAGGGTTTCAAATCTGGGTCAATCTACCGGCTGATAAAAAAATGATCCCCCCGCGTTATCAAGACATTCAACCCGATGCGATCCCAACGGCCCACATCGAAGACCGGGCTGAGGTTAAAGTTATTGCCGGGGAACTTTTTGATCTTGTCGGTCCGATTTCTGATATTGCGACAAAACCGTTATTTATCGATGTTGTCTTAAAACCAAATCAGGAATTAAGCCTTCCTGTACCAGAAGGACAAACAGCATTTCTTTATATTTATGAAGGAAAAATGCATTTGGATGGGGAAGATATCGAAACCGACCGTCTGGTTATTTTGGAAGATGGCGATGAAGTGAGCGTTCGGTCCTGTACGCAGGAAACCCGTTTTATCTTGCTCGCGGCAGATCCGATTTGTGAACCGATTGTCCGATATGGCCCGTTTGTAATGAACAGCCGTGAAGAGATCTATCAAGCCTTTGAAGATTTTAAAAACGGTAGTTTCTAAAGAAAAGGCCCCTGTTTGATTGCAGGGGCCTTTTATATTTTTATGGAATGAGAATGGTTGATCCTGTGGTCTTGCGATCTTCTAAATCCCGATGAGCCTGCGCGGCGTCTTTTAGGTCATATTTTTGATTGATATGGATTTTAACCGCGCCAGATTTTACGACATCAAACAGGTCATTGGCGGCCCATAACAAATCATCACGTTTGGCAACGTAGCTCATTAAAGTGGGGCGGGTGATGAAAAGGGAACCTTTTTGTGCCAGCAAGGCTGGGGAAAAATCAGGAACAGGACCTGTGGCATTGCCGTAAGTCACCATCATTCCAAGGGGGCGTAGACAATCAAGGGAACCTTCAAAGGTGGCTTTGCCGATGGAATCATAAACAACGGGAACGCCTTCGCCATTTGTCAGTTCACGTACCCGATCAGTAAAGTTTTCTTCCCGATATAGAATGGGGTGATCACAACCCTGTGCCTTGACCAGTTCTGCTTTTTCAGGGGAGCCAACCGTACCAATGACCGTTGTCCCTAATGATTTTGCCCATTGGGTGGCAATGGTGCCAACCCCGCCGGCTGCTGCATGAAAAAGAATGGTATCTTGTGGGCCGACTTTATAAATCCGGCGCAATAAATAATGGGCGGTCATGCCTTTTAACATCATGGCAGCGGCCGTATCGAAATCAATTTCATCGGGCAGGGGAATGACGACATTTTGGTCGAAATTTCCAAGCTCGGTGTAACAGCCAAGAGCGGCCCCAATACAGACCCGTTGACCGATTTCAAATTGATCAACATCACTGCTTACGGCTTCAATAATCCCTGCGCCTTCCATCCCGATGGCGTGGGGCAGGGTGGGGACTGGATAAAGACCACTGCGGTGATAACAATCAATGAAGTTTAGACCAATGGCCTTGAAACGAATTTGTACTTGATTGGCGGTGGGGGCAGTGACGGTGATGTCGTCATAAGACAGCACTTCCGGGCCACCAGCTTGATGGATACGAACGGCGTGGGTCATTTAAGGATCCTTCCTGTATGTTTTTGTTCCAAGCATTTTTCTTATTTATTTTAATGTACTTAAGACGGCTTTTTCCATGCGCAAGAGTTGTTCTTTGGTCTCAATCCCATCACCGCCGGAATATCCTGTCATTTTTCCACCAGCCCCAAGCACACGATGACAGGGGATAATGATGGGAATAGGATTTTTTCCGCATGCACCCCCGACAGCTTGGGCTGCAGAATGAATGTTTTTAGCAATATCACCATACGTCCAGGTTTCACCAAACGGGATTTGCTGCATCTGGTCCCAGACTTTTTTCTGATGTTCTGTTCCCATTGGATCGAGGGGAAGGTCAAATTTTGTCAGTTTTGCACTGAAATAGGCTGATAATTGTGCCTTTGCTTCTTTCAACAAAGGTGTTTCCACACCGGCAGGGGCTTGTCCCCATTCAACGACCACAATTTTTCCTTCGTCTTCAAAAAGGGAAAGGGTACCAACCGGGGTCATAAGGGAGCTGCACAGGATATCCATAAGGTCTTTTCTTTCTTGTTTGTTGTTTGCGGCTTAAACATAACGTTTACGAAAATAATCCACGCTGTCAAACTGCATATGGAGTTTTCACCTTATATTATATATGACCCATGAAGCCTATTAGAGGGGACTTTGTTTTGTAAGATCATTCAAATGTGCTTCCAACATAGAAGGTTCGGTTAAGGGTGGGGAACAGGTTGCATTCTGACAGACATAGGCAGTTGCCTTTTGGTTATGCAAAACCTTGCCTTGTAGAATTTCCGGGGTATTTTGCTGATTTTGACCATCTCCTAGTAGAACTTTTCGAGTGGGAGAAGGATATAAATAAGCCTTATTTATCAATGAATTGATATCATTTGTTCCGGTTTTTCCAACAACAACGATGGTTTCCATTGTTTCAAAGCGAATAAGGGCGCTGCATAGTCCGGGGGCGGCAAATATTTGATTGGGATCGTCATTGCCAAACAATTGCATCAATTGATTGAAGCGTTCCTGATATTTGGGATTGCCACTCAAATGATAAAGATCACACAAAACATGAGCCATTAATCCATTACCCGAAGGGGTCGCACTATCATTGATTGGTTTGGGGCGGACGTTTAAGCCTTCGACCGTTTGTTTATCGGCAAAATGATATCCGTGATTTTCAACATCCCAAAAATGATCCTCTAAATGATCAACCCATTTTACACAGTCTTGATAATATGAGGTGTGTCCTGTGGCTTCATATAAGGCGAGGGCGGCCAGACAAATATTGGCGTAATCTTCCAGATAGGCCGTGGTCGAATGACGGCCTTTAAACCAGCTATGATAAAGGGCATCCTCTTTGATCATGGTCTTTTTCAAGGTGGCATAAAGATCTTGTGCTTGTTTGATCCAGTCAGGTTGATCAAAAACGAGGGCGGCTTCAGACAAGGCCTTAATCATCATCGCGTTCCAGTCGCATAGGACTTTATCATCGCGTGCGGGCCATATACGTTTTTTACGCTCCTGATACAGGGTTTGACGCAGTTTATCTAATTTGTCTTCTTGAGCCGGGTTTTCAAACGGAGTTACGCGGCGCAAGATATTGTGACCTTCCCAATTTCCCTGTGAGCTAACGTCATAGGCTGCTTTAAAGAGGGGAGAGTCTTCTTTTAAAAGGGCATCAATCTCATCTTCGTTCCAGACATAGAACTTGCCTTCCACACCTTCGCTATCGGCGTCGTATGCACTGGCAAGGGCAAAACCGTTGTCGGTTTCCACGCGCATTTCGTTGAAAATCCAGTCGATGGTTTCAAAGACGCTGCGCTTGAATAAGGGGTTTTGACGTTTGCGCCAAACCATTGTGAGTAGGGAAACAAGTTGGGCATTGTCATAAAGCATTTTTTCAAAATGCGGTGCCAACCATTCTTCATCGGTCGAATATCGGGCAAAACCGCCGCCTAAATGATCGTAAATTCCGCCCAGACACATTTTTTCCAGACTGAGGCAGAGAAGGTGATCAATTTGCGGGTTTTTCTTTATCCAGTTTGTACGCCATAAAAAATCAAGCAAAACCGGTTGTGGAAATTTCGGGGCACCCTGTAAACCGCCATGAACGGGGTCCATATTTTGCTGGATATAATGAAGGGTATCACACATGGCTTTAAGATGAAGTCCCCCATTGCCGCGCGGTTTGCTCATATCTTCTAAGGCATCGGCAATGGCGGTGACATTTTGGCTGACGTCATCTTTTTTAGTGTGATAAATATCGGCGATGGTTTTTAAAACGTCTTTAAAAGACGGACGACCATAAAGGGCAGTTTTCGGAAAATATGTTCCCCCCCAGAAAGGTTGTCCGCTTGGTGTTAAAAACATGGTTAAAGGCCAGCCACCAGATTGACCGAGGACACTCAACGCGCGCTGATAAATATGGTCCACATCGGGATGTTCTTCACGGTCCACCTTGATATTGATGAATAACTCATTCATCAATTGGGCGGTTTCTATATCTTCAAACGATTCATGGGCCATGACATGACACCAGTGACAGGCAGCATATCCAACTGACAACAGAATGGGTTTATCTTCGGATTTTGCTTGTGCAAAGACGTCATCGTTCCATATTTTCCAATGGACGGGGTTGTCTGCATGTTGCAAAAGGTAGGGGCTGGTTGATTGTCCAAGCTGGTTTTGGGACATAATCCGCACTTTCGTTTTCTTTGCTGGTTGTTTTCAGCTTTTCGCGTTTCGAAAAAAAGTACAACCCTTTTTTCTTTGAGGGATAGACCTACACGCAAAAGATTGTCACATTAGAGATAGAGATGGCCCTCAGCTGAATGTTGGAAGAATATGATGAAAATTACGATAAATATTGATTGCACGCCTGAAGAGGCCCGTACCTTTATGGGATTGCCGGATGTGAAGCCCATGCAGGAAATGATGATGAAAGAAGTTGAAGAGCGGATGAAATCCAATCTCAACGCAATGGATCCAGAAACATTGTTTAAAACCTGGCTTCCGGCTGGGATCTCCAATATGGAGCAATTGCAGAAAATGTTTTGGGCACAATTTAACAATGGCCCAATGGGTGGCTCTTCTAAAGAATAAAGAAAAAAATGAACGATCAAACAATTTATGCACTGGCCAGTGGGGCCGGGCGTTGCGGTGTTGCGGTTGTCCGCCTGTCGGGACCACAGGCCTTTGCTGTCTTGTGCCAACTGTCCGGTAAATCAGATTTTAAGGCACGTTATGCGCATCGTGTGCAATTGATTGATCCTGTTGAGGGTGATCCAATTGATGATGGATTGGCCCTTTATTTTCCTGCCCCTCATAGCTTTACCGGTGAAGAGGTTGTTGAATTTCAAATCCACGGCGGGCGTGCGGTTGTTCAGGCGTTACTGGATAGCCTTGCCCAAATGGACGGTCTGCGTTTGGCGGAACCGGGGGAATTTACCCGTCGGGCCTTTGAAAATGACAAGATGGATTTAACGGCGGCCGAAGGCCTTGCAGATTTGATCCATGCCGAAACGCGCGCGCAGGCCAAGCAGGCCTTGCGTCAGATGGAAGGGGTATTGGGCACTTTATATAATGACTGGGCTGATCGAATTTTACATATCCTTGCGCATTTTGAAGCCGTGATTGATTTCCCCGATGAAGATTTACCCGAAGAGGTCGAAGCCGGCGCGCGGGCCAAGGTGGCAAACTTACAGTATGAAATCGAAGACCATTTAAAAGACGGTCATCGTGGGGAGCTTTTGCGTGATGGTGTACGTCTAGCAATTGTCGGGCCACCGAATGCAGGAAAATCCAGTTTATTAAACCAGTTGGCAAAACGCGAAGTCGCCATTGTGTCTGATATCGCCGGGACAACGCGAGATATCATCGAAAGCCATCTGGATATTGGGGGCTATCCGGTTGTCGTCTCCGATACCGCCGGATTGCGCCATAGTGAAGATGTGATTGAGATGGAAGGCGTGCGCCGTGCGCAGGACCGGGCACAATCATCTGATTTGAAAGTGGTGATGTTTGATGCGGCAGACTGGCCTAATCTCGATCAAAAGACTTTGGATCTGATTGATGATGACAGTCTGGTTGTTCTCAATAAAATGGACAAGGCAAAACCTGATGTTGCTGATATCGGTGGGCAGAAACCGATTTATATGTCAGCCAAATCAAAAGAGGGACTGGTTGACTTTTTTAAACGTCTGGAAGAAGAAGTGGCGACGCGTTGTATGATGACAGGGGCGCCGGCCTTGACACGCGCGCGACATCGCGAAGCCTTGGAAGATTGTGTTGAAGCCCTTGTCCGTTTTGCCGAGATTGATTTGCCGGAACTGGCGGCTGAAGATTTGCGCATGGCGACACGATCTTTGGGTCGCATCACCGGGCGAATCGATGTGGAAGATGTCCTTGATGTCGTCTTTAGCGACTTCTGCATCGGGAAATAAAGTGTTTCACGTGAAACACAGACCCTGCATTTCGTAAAATAAGATGAATGAAAACATCAAATCTGGCTTTACGCGCAGGTTATGAACGGTGTTTTCCACTGTTTTATCCACAGGCTTTAAATAAGTCTATTTTCCAAATTGACTTCACAGGGTGTGATACATACATTGCGCCTTATGAAAACATATGACGTGATAGTGATTGGCGGCGGGCATGCCGGTTGCGAAGCAGCAGCAGCAAGCGCGCGAATGGGGGCAAAGACCCTTCTTCTCACACAAAGATTAGACGCAATTGGTGAAATGTCGTGCAATCCGGCGATTGGCGGATTGGCGAAAGGGCACCTCGTGCGCGAAGTTGATGCGCTTGATGGTATTATGGGCCGGGCGATTGATCAGGGCGGTATCCAGTTTCGCATGCTCAATCAATCCAAGGGGCCAGCCGTGCGTGGACCGCGCGCGCAAGCTGATCGCAAGCTTTATAAACAAGCTGTTCAGGCGTTGTTATCCACACAGGATAATCTGGAACTGATGGAAGGCACCGTCGAAGATTTGACACTGGAAAATGATGATCAACGTGTCAACGGTGTAGTGTTGGGTAATGGCGAAACCTTGCGGGCAGGGGCAGTGATTTTAACCACAGGCACCTTCCTGCATGGACTTATCCACATTGGCAAAGAAACATGGCCGGCCGGCCGCATGGGGGATGAACCTTCTATCGGTTTGGCAGACACCTTATCACGTTTGAAATTTAATCTTGGTCGTTTAAAAACCGGGACACCGGCGCGTCTGGATGGCAAGACAATCGATTGGAATGTTTTGCAACGCCAGGATGGCGATACACCGCCGCAGCCGTTTTCCTTTTTAACCGATAAAATTACCACGCCGCAAATTCCCTGCTATATCACGCGTACAACGGAAGAAACCCACGAAATTATTCGATCTAATATGGATCAGGCTCCGGTTTATTCCGGGCAGATTCAAGGGCGCGGGCCACGCTATTGTCCATCGATTGAAGACAAAGTGGTTCGTTTTGCGGAAAAGACCAGCCACCAAATTTTTCTGGAACCGGAGGGATTGGATACAGACAGTGTTTATCCCAATGGGATTTCAACGTCTTTGCCACGCGATATTCAAATGGCCTTTATGCGCTCTATTCCCGGTTTGGAAAAGGTCGAGGCATTAAAGCCCGCTTATGCCATTGAATATGATTTTGTGGATCCGCGTGAATTGCGCGAAACGTTTGAAACCCGCAAAGTTAGCCATTTGTATTTTGCTGGCCAAATCAACGGCACGACCGGATATGAAGAAGCTGCCGCCCAAGGTTTGATGGCCGGGGTCAATGCCGCGCTTAAAGCATCGGGTAACGAGGATCCGTTTATTTTTGATCGGGCAACCGCTTATATCGGTGTGCTGGCAGACGATTTGGTGACCAAGGGAACGAACGAACCTTACCGCATGTTTACGTCGCGGGCAGAATATCGTTTGATTTTGCGTGCCGATAATGCCGATCAACGCTTAACCCGCCGTGGGATGGAGATCGGCTGTGTGGGTGCAGAACGGGCAGGGGCCTTTGACGCCAAAGAGAAAGCAATTTTAGAAGCAAAAGCTCGCATGATGGAGATTAATGCCACACCGCAGGAATTGGCAGGGCACGGCATTAAGGTCAACATGGATGGTCAACGCCGCAGTGCAATGGCCTTGTTGGCTTACCGGGATGTCACGCTGGATCGTCTAAAAGGGATTTGGCCGCAATTGGGTGATATCACCGGCGCGGTGGCCGAACAGGTTGAAATTGAAGGCCGCTATGCGGGATATCTGGAACGTCAAGAATCTGATATTCGGGCCTTTCGCCGTGATGAGGCGTTGGAACTGCCCGCAGATTTGGATTATATGGCGATCGAAGGGATGTCGACGGAAGTACGCTCGAAACTGGCGGAACATAAACCATCGACATTGGGGGCTGCCGCGCGAATTTCGGGCATTACAGCGGCGGCGTTAACCGCGTTGCTGGGATATGTTAAGCGCAATAAATCGAACAGAGTTGCTTAGAGTTAATGTGTTGCATTTGTTTCACGTGAAACAGGGATAATTAACAAGACTTGGTTTAGAAATTAGGGTAGATTTGTCGACAGAACGACATTTGCAGGGGTAAAATGGGATTTCAGGCACAACAAGATCAATGGAATGCACTCGATGTTTCACGTGAAACATTGGATCGTCTCCAAGCTTATGGGGACCTATTGGTCAAATGGCAGGCTAAAATCAATCTGGTCAGTAATTCAACATTGGATGATTTATGGACCCGCCATCTTTTGGATTCTGCGCAAATCTATCCCTATCTACCTGAAAATTGTAAAACGCTGGTCGATATTGGATGCGGGGCAGGGTTTCCCGGGTTGGTTTTGGCAATTATGGGGGTTGAAGATGTTCATCTTGTTGACTCCGATGCCCGCAAAATGGCCTTTGTCCGCGAAGCTGCACGCGTAACGGAAACTCAAGTTACCATTCATAATTGCCGAATCGACGATTTAAAGGAAAGCGGTTTTGCCGATGTCGTGACGTCGCGGGCTTTGGCGAATCTTGAGAAACTCTTGTCTTTTTCTGCACAGTTGCGAAAACCGGACGGACGTTGCATTTTCCTGAAAGGTCGCAAGGCTGAAGACGAAATAAAAGACGCCCGCAAAGTATGGGATTTTGACTGCGAAACTGAACAAAGCTTATCAGACCCGGAAGGGCAGATACTCATCATCGAAAGGATGACACCTAAATGACGCAATCAATTACACCGCGTATTATTGCCGTCGCCAACCAAAAGGGTGGGGTAGGTAAAACCACGACAACGATTAATCTGGCAACGGCTTTGGCTGCTGTTGGTAAACGCACACTCGTTCTGGACCTTGATCCACAAGGCAATGCCAGTACGGGATTGGGTATTGACCATGACCAACGCAGTCGGAATGCCTATCATGTTTTGATGGGCGATATTTCGCTGGATGCGGCTGTTCAGGATTGTAAAATCCCCAATTTGTCGATTGTGCCCAGTGGGTCCGATCTGGCCGCCGCCGAGATTGAAATTCCCGAATTAGATCGTCCGCAGTTTTGCTTGAAAGAATCTATAGAAGGTATTAGCGGCTACGATTTTGTATTAATTGATTGTCCCCCGGCTTTGGGTATGTTGACGATCAATGCGCTTGTGGCCTCCGATGCGGTGATGGTGCCATTACAATGCGAATTTTTCGCTTTGGAAGGAATTTCGGCCCTTGTAAAAACCATTGAACGGGTCCGTAAGAACTTCAATCAGAAACTTGAAATACAGGGCATCGTTTTGACCATGTTCGATAAGCGCAATAATTTGAGCGATATGGTCGCCAGTGATGTACGCGAATTTTTCGGGGAAAAGGTCTATAAGACAGTAATCCCCAGAAATGTGCGGGTTTCAGAAGCCCCCAGTCATGGCAAACCCGTTCTTTTATATGATCATAATTGTGCGGGATCGAAAGCTTACCTGCATCTCGCCAGCGAAGTCTTAAAACGCGAAAACAGGAGCGCAGCATAAAAATGGCAAAAGAAACAAAACGCCGCAGTCTTGGTCGAGGGCTTTCTGCCCTTTTGGGTGAAGAAACCGCCAGCGTTGTTGAAGATCAAACCTTGTCAGCAGAGGAAAACACAACGGCTGCGGGTCGCAGCGGTGGCGATGTGGTGCCCTTTTCTAGTGGTAATCAAAAAACAATCGCCATTAGCAAGCTCGTGCCCGGTAAATATCAGCCACGGACAACCTTTGAAGAAGAAGCAATTGAAGGCTTGGCCTCTTCTATTAAAGAAAAAGGGATTTTACAGCCGATTTTGGTGCGCCCTCATCCAGAACGTCCCGGCGAATATGAAATTATTGCCGGGGAACGCCGCTGGCAGGCTTCACAAAGGGCGCAATTGCACGAAGTTCCGGTCATCATTAAAGAAATGGATGATCGTGATGCGGCCGAAATTGCCTTGGTGGAAAACCTGCAACGCCAGGATTTATCCCCGTTAGAGGAAGCTGAAGGTTATAACCGTTTAATGGCGGAATTTAGCCATACACAGGAAGCATTATCAAAAGCCTTGGGGAAAAGCCGTTCACACGTTGCCAATATGATGCGTCTGTTGGCCTTGCCGAGTGAGGTAAAATCTTTCCTTGAAGATGGTTTGTTATCTACGGGTCACGCACGGGCGTTGTTGAACTGCGAACAACCAGCAGAAATTGCCAAGCAAGTAATTAAAAAGGGACTGAATGTTCGCCAAACCGAAAGTCTGGTTAAAACAGCGGGTGTCCAATCACGTCCTAAAGCGAAAAAAGAAAAAGATACAGATACGATTGCTCTGGAACGTGATTTAACAGACCTCTTAGGCGTTAAAGTCGATATTAAGGCGAGCCAAAAAGGCGGGGCGTTGACGTTACATTACAGCTCATTAGAACAACTGGATGATCTTCTTCACCGTTTAAGTCATGGTCAGCATGGGAAAACAGGCCAAGATCAATCAGAAGAACTTGATCCAGTGAGCCCGTTTGAAGTTGAAGAAGAGTTAAATAAACTTTGATGACTTTAAATATTAACAAAACATTAAGAGGCTCATTTTACTGAGCCTCTTTTTTTATATGATCAGATTTGATGAAGCTAAAGTTTTAATCGGAGCTTTTCTTCCTGAACTTCAACACCCCATTGAGTATCGAGCTTACTTTCTTCTAAAGTAAATCCAAAATGACGATAAAGTTGTCCGGCCGGTTCCAACCCCGCTAAGGTCCAAAGATAAATGGATTCATATCCTTTGGTTTTTGCAAAATCGACGACGGACTTAAGAAGAAGCTTTCCAAGGCCCTTTCCTTTGGCCTCCTCGTGCAGAATAAACCATCTCAGGTGAGCACCGTCTTTTTCCGCATGTGAACCATCCAATGTGATTGTCCCGTAAAACTCACCATCTTTTTCCAGTGACCAGATGCAGGATATCTCTTCATCATAACATTCCATAAACATGGAAAGTTCGCTTGCGACTTTACATTCGAAAAATTTCCAGAATTTCCATTTTTCAACATAGGCGCGCCCATGCAAGGCCGCTGTTCGTCCGATCAGACCGGGTTGATAACCTGTCAGGAGATTGAAGTCTTGTGCTTTGCTCATTTTCTTTACATCTGCAAAAATACATCATAAATACCAATTAAGACTAGATTATCAGGTTAAAAAGTGGCTATAAATAGGAAATATTGCAATAACGGAATGCAAAAATGCAGAACTGGGATGATTTACGCTATTTTCTAGCTGTCGCACGTAGTGGGAGCTTCTCTGCTGCGGCTGAGAGCCTGTCTGTAAATGGCTCAACAGTCGGTCGTCGCATTGATCAGCTGGAAGAAGATTTAAAATGCAAATTATTTGATCGTTATCGTTATGGTATGAATTTGACTCCGCAAGGGCGAACCTTGTTGGATCATGTTCAACAAATGGAAAAATCCGCGAGTAATTTGGAACAGACCCTTAAGGGGGCAGATGATGCACTGAATGGTCAGGTTCGAATTTCAGTCACCGATGGGCTGGGGTCTTTTTGGCTGACACCAAATTTGGCTGATTTTCAAAAATCCTATCCGCAAATTAGTCTGGAGATGGCAAGTGAAAGTCATTTTGTGAATTTGGCAAACCGGGAAGCTGATATTGCCATTCGATTGAGCAAGCCGGATGATCCGGCCTTAATTGCCCGTAAAGTCGGGATTGTGCCGTTTCATGTTTTTGCGGCGCCAAGTTACATTGATCGTTATGGTGAACCGCAGAACTGGGCCGATTTGAAAGGTCACAAACTGGTGGATTATTTCGGCTATAAGGAAAGTAAGGCTTTATCCTTATGGCAGGAAACAGTGAAAAATCACGATCAGGTGGTTTTTCAAACCAATAGCGCCATGAGTTTTGTCAGCGCTTTGCGGGCCGGCATGGGCATGGGGATGTTGCCACGTTTTTATCGCCATGCCGTTAGCGATTTGATCGAACTTGATTTACGTGCAGATCTGTTTGAAATGCCGATTTATCTGGTAACCCATGAGGAAACCAGCCAAACGGCCCGTATTCAAGCGGTGAAAGATTATATCGGGGTGCTGTTTGACCGGGACCGTCGCGCTTGGTTTAGCTAGTGCAAAGGGGTTTTAACGTCGGGGGGCGCGTGCGGCTTGGGCGATTCGCATCAAGGCGCGTGAACAAACGGTTTCCGGTGGATTTCCGGTAATTTTACAATCACGTTCGGCCTCAGTCAGAATATCCAAGGCCAGAGCAATTCGATGTAAGTCCCAGCTTGCCAGTTGCTTTTTAAAGGCAGGAACTTGTTTGAATATAATTGGGGGGCGAAGTTTTTTTATGGCTTCTTCTCCATTATATCCTTTTTGCATGAAACCTTTGGCCAGATGCAGGCGATGAAAATGGCGTGCCAGCATACGCAGGATCATAATGGGTTGATTTCCCTCGTCAAAACAGCGCATCAAGGCCGTTTCAAGCTGTGCATGATCCCCATTGGCCGCAGCGATGGTGACATTATCTAAAGAAAAAGCACCGCTATCACCGATACAGGCCATTGCATCATTAAGTGTTACGGTTTTTTCCTCCCCCATATAGATGGCGAGCTTTTCCAGCTCCCCTCGGCTGACCTGGCGATCAGAACCCAGATGATTGAGTAAATATCCCATCGCATCGCGATCTGCATTTAAGCTATGTTTTTGAAGGGTTTCGCGCACGACATCGGACAAATTACGGCCTTCGTCCCCATAACAAGCAACGACCGCAGCGATGGATTTTTCGCTTTCAAAGAGTTTCCGCAAGGTGGATCTTGCGCTTAAATCCCCACCTTCCAAAACGATCAAAGCATCACCGATAGGATCACTGAGGTAGGTCTTAAAAGCAGCTGTCAGGCTGTCGGCGGCATCTTGAATACGGATAAAGCGCCGCCCACCTGTCAGAGACATGGCAGCGGCTTCGTCCGCAATCAAGGCTGGATCGGATTTAATGTCACCGGCTTGTAAAACAACACTGTTAAACGGATCGTTCTCATCGCCGAGAATCGTTTTTCCTAATGTTTTTCCACGCTCAAACACCAATCCCTGATCCGGCCCATATAACAAAATACAGCGCACACCCGGCGGGGGTGATTTGATAAATCCGTCTGCTTTTCCTGCACTGATTTTCATATGACCGCCTAAAAACCCGTTATTTCATGATACGGATTGGTTTTTCCGTTTGGGATGCGGGCGATTTATTAAGTAAATGGACGGCGATTCTACGATGGATATCGCGGGCAACGGATTTAATAGCACGTGTACGGGCGTCGCGTTTGGCAAACTCCGTTCCGGTCGGGGAATTCAAGATATTAAAGGCAACGGTTGAACGGCTTAATCCATTTAAAGGTGCGTTTCCACTAAACTCAAAAAGGGCGGAAACAATCAGGTTTGCACGGGTGGCAAATTCATTTTTTCCGATGCCCGTATTGCTTTGTGTTTCGTTATAAATGATTTTCAGCTTGTACGCTGGGTGTGTCGGTCGTCCCTTTGGATTGAACAAATTCAACAATTCATTATGAAGCATTTGCCCTTCACGGTCTTCAATTTCATATATCCAGACTTTGGCCAGTTCATTTTTCATAATCTGGTTTTCAGCTGTTTTCCGTTTGCCATGAACGGGTTGGAAGCCGCAGGCCCCAAGACCTGCGACAATGAAAAGACAAACAAAAACTTTTAATATGAAAGTGTTACGCGACGACATTGATAATCCGCTTTGGTACAACGATGACTTTACGAGCTGGTTTTCCATCCAGAATAGCTTGCACTTTTTCAGAGGCCAAGGCCAGCTTTTCAATTTCTTTCACATCCATACCGACTGGAATTTCCAGTTGGTCGCGACGTTTGCCGTTGACCTGAATTGGCATAACGATGGTGTCTTCTTTGAGAAGGCTATCATCGGCAACCGGCCAGGAAACCTCGCATAAAATGCTGTCATGGCCCAGTTCGGCCCAAAGTTCAGCGGCGATATGCGGTGTCATTGGGGCAACCAAACGCACAAGATATTCATAGCCTTCGCGCAAGACCCAGGCATCATCACCTTCAACGCCATCCAGTGTGCCCAATGTATTGGTCAATTCGCGTAGACGGGCAACGGCCTTGTTGAAGTGGAATTTGCCTAAATCATCGGTGACGGCAGCGATTGTTTTATGAACTTGTGCGCGGACCTTTTGTGCCTCATCAGAAAGCGTTGCAGGTTGTGCCGTATCTTTGGCCGGATAAGCAGCCTTTGGTTCGGTGATTAAGCGCCAGAGACGGTTCAGGTAACGCCATGCACCATCTACCCCGGAATCTGTCCATTCCAGATCACGTTCCGGCGGGCTGTCAGACAGCATGAACAAACGGGCGGTATCTGCACCGTAAGAAGAGATAATCAGTTCAGGATCGACAACGTTTTTCTTGGATTTGGACATCTTGATGGATGGGCCGACGTTGACGGCACGACCATCGTTTTTGTGAGTGACTTGACCGTCTTCGTTTCGGACCGCATCACTGGGTAACATCCAGTTGCCATCGGCATCTTTATAGGTTTCGTGACAGATCATGCCTTGTGTTAAAAGACCGGCAAAAGGTTCTTCTGCAGATAGATAGCCGCATTTCTTCAAGGCGCGTGTGAAGAAACGTGAATAAAGCAGGTGAAGAACCGCATGTTCAACACCACCAATATATTGGTCAACCGACATCCAGTAATCAGCTGCCGCTTTATCGATACCGTTTTCCGATTTTGGGGAACAATAACGTGCAAAATACCAGCTTGATTCGAAGAAGGTATCAAATGTGTCTGTTTCACGGCGTGCCGGTTTGCCGCAGCATGGGCAATCGACATGCTTCCAAGTGGGGTGACGGTCCAACGGGTTACCGGGTTCGTCGAAATCAACATCTTCGGGCAACTCAACCGGAAGCTGGTCAGCAGGAACCGGAACAATGCCGCAGCTATCACAATGAATAACCGGAATGGGGCATCCCCAATAACGTTGACGTGAGACCCCCCAATCGCGCAGACGGTAATTGACTTCTTTTTCACCGATGTTCAGCTCAGCACATTTGGCAAAAATAGCTTTTTTGGCTTCGGCAACGCTCATACCCGTCATAAAATCGGAATTGATCATCACACCGTCATCGGTGAAAGCATCATTTTCGATGGTAAAGCTTTCGGGGTTTTCCATATCGGCCGGGGCGACGACGGGCACGACGGGCAGGTCGTATTTGCGGGCGAAATCAAGATCGCGTTGATCCCCGCTCGGGCAGCCGAAAATGGCGCCTGTGCCGTATTCCATCAAAACAAAGTTGGCGACATAAACCGGCAGTTCCCAGCTTTCATCCAGCGGATGTTTGACTTTCAGCCCGGTATCGAATCCTTTTTTATCCGCCTTTTCAATGGCTTCTTCGGATGTGCCGGTCTTATTACATTCCTCAATAAAGGCCTGTAAGTCCGGATTCGCTTCCGCCAATTCAACAGCAATCGGATGGTTGGCGGAAATAGCGCAGAAAGACGCGCCATATAAGGTATCGGGGCGGGTGGTATAAACCTCCAGCGAATCGTCGCGATCCACCAATTGCCATTTCAGGCGCATGCCCTCAGATCGACCAATCCAGTTTTCCTGCATGATGCGGACTTTTTCCGGCCAGCGATCCAGATCTTTAAGGGCTGTGCGCAAATCTTCGGCGTAATCAGTGATTTTCAGGAACCATTGGTTCAGTTTACGGCGTTCCACCGGGGCACCGGAGCGCCAGCCACATCCGTCAACAACCTGTTCGTTGGCGAGAACAGTATTTTCGACCGGATCCCAGTTGACCCAGCTTTCTTTGCGATAAACCAGATCATTTTCCAAGAAATCGAGGAACATTTTCTGTTCGTGGCGATAGTACTGCGGATCACATGTGGCAATTTCGCGGTCCCAATCATAAGACAAGCCCATTGTTTTAAGCTGGGCACGCATGTCTTCGATGTTTTTATAAGTCCACTTTCCGGGGTGAACACCGGCATCCATGGCGGCATTTTCCGCCGGCAGGCCAAAGGCATCCCATCCCATTGGATGCAGGACATTAAAACCTTGTGCCTTTTTATAACGGGCTACGACATCGCCAAGTGTATAGTTACGCACATGACCCATATGAATCCGGCCGCTGGGATAGGGAAACATTTCCAGCACATAATATTTTTCCTTATCCGGGTCTTCTGTGACCTTAAAGGTTTGATTCTGATCCCAGTAGGACTGCCATTTGGATTCGGTTTCTTTAAAATTATATCGGGCCATGATCGTTATGTCTTACTTGTTCTAAAAGAAGTCATCCCGGACGGCTTGTCCGGGATGTATGATTTTAACGGGTTTTATATCGTGCGCTCTATTGCGTTAAACTTTCCGAGCGCAGCTGACGTGCCTTGGTTAAAATGGCGTTTTCAATGTCGGTGACCGCTTTGGGGTCAATTTCAACAGCTTGCCATTCGTTATTGGCATTTTTTAACTGGCGAAAGGCCGCAACACGAATCGCATCGGCGCGCAAAGCCTGATCCAGAATATAGATGTTTAATTTAAAACGCTCGTTCGGTGTGTTGCTGGCGCTGTGCCAGTCGGTCAGCACAACACCACCAAATGGGTCGGCAGAAGCCAAGGGCATAAAGGAAACCGTATCCAGTGTCGCGCGCCACAAATAAGCGTTTACCCCAATACCGCTGCCACCTTGGCCTTGACGTTTCTGATCTCCGCCAAAGCTTAGGCCACCTTCGCCAAAAACGGTTTGCTGTTTATCAAGCTTATCCCAGCGGTCATTAGGTAATTCTGTCGGTCCTGGGTTAAGACTGTCACAAGCTATAAGCAATAAGGGCAAAGTGCCAATAAGGGCGAGGGTACGGATGGAAGATAGAAATCTTTTCATGAACGGATATTCCCGGCTCTGTGACAGTGTAGTAAAGCTTAGAAAGATATATGCCTTATAATGATAGGGGGAAGCAAGCATCTAAGCGAGGATTTATCGGTTTTTCCTTATCTGATTGTACCTATGGCAAAAATCAGCCTGTGTTTTTTTTGCAACAGTGGGGATAAAAGGTCACATAAATGCATTTCTTCTTGTTGACCTCTGAATTGGAAAGGCATTTAATACGTTCACGCAAAAGGCATGTGGGTATGTCGATTGCACATGTTGTACAAACAAAACCTTTCTAAGGGGATCTAATTAGATGAAAAAGCTTCTCGTAGCTTCTACTGCTCTCGTAGCTTTCGCTGCAGTTAATTCTGCACAAGCTGCTGACCCGATCAAAGTTTCTGTAGGTGGTTACCTGCACGAGTGGGTTGGTTATGTTGATCAAGACAAAGACGGTCAAGAAGATTGGGCAGAAGTTACTGTTCACTCTGAATCTGAACTGTACTTCCGTGGCAACACAACACTTGATAACGGCCTGACAATCGGTGTTAACATCGACTTGTACACAGCTCAAGATAACCAAGGCGTTGATGACGTATTCGTACAAATCTCTAGCGACTCCCTCGGTAAAATCCGTTTGGGCCAAACTAAAGGTGCTGCATACGCTTTGTCTCACACTTCACCGAACTTCGGTGCGCTGGGCCACAACGATGGCGACATTGTTGATTGGGCAAACGACACAGTTGTGACTTCTAACCAAACTCACACTGCTTCTGAATCCAACGACGGTCAAAAAATCGTTTACTGGACTCCGAACTTCGCCGGTTTCCAAGCTGGTTTCTCTTACGGTTTGAACGCAAACAACCTCGCTGATACAACAATCGACGTAGGTGGTACAAACACTGGTTCTGACACTGCATTTGATGCTGGTGTTGCTTACAACGGTGAATTCGGTGGCGTTTCTGTTGGTGCTGACGTAACTTACCAACGTGACTTCAATGGTGGTACAACTGGTACAGCTGTTGAAGATCGCGAAGCATGGCGCGGCGGTGTTTCCGTTGGTGTTGCTGGCTTCACAATCGGTGGTTCTTACCGTGACACAGACAACGAAGGTAACGTGAAAAACATCGACGCTTCCGGTTGGGATGTTGGTGTTGCTTACGCAACTGGCCCGTACGGCGTTTCCTTGTCTTACCTGTCTTTGGAACAAGACAATGCTGCTAACCCGGCTGTTGAAGACACAGACAAAAGCTGGGTTCTGGGCGGTTCCTATGACATGGGTGCTGGCGTGAAACTTGTTGGTTCTATCTTCTCTGCTGAATACGAAAACGGCAACGTGAACACAGTAAACAATACTAGCGACAACGAAGCATTCGGTGTTGTCACTGGTATCGAAGTGAACTTCTAATCTGATATCAGCTTAGATAAGATACTTCAAAAGTTAGGGCGTTCCTTTTGGAACGCCCTTTCTTTTTGCTTCATTAAGATTAGGATATTTTAGACAAAAAAAGCCCCTGACTGGTAGGGGTATAATTATTTTAAGATTTAAAATCTCAGCGTTTTACCGCAACAATACTACAGGCCATATACTGGCAAAATGGTTTGGAAATTTGTATTTTTTTATCTTCACGTTTTTTCAGAATTTTTTGTTCCGGCATATCACCCATCTCAAAACGTAATTGAAAGAGGCGTGCCTCGAGGTTACACATGCGGGGACTATGTTCCGGGATACCGTTACGGGTCAGTTGATAGGCATAACCTTCATGGCCATCGGCATAAAATTCAAATTCAAAATCAAGATTTTTAAAAAGCTGACGCAAGCCCGAAAATGAAATGCGCCAGAAATCGTCAGGATAAGCGTGAAAAGCCTGTACCCAAGGCACACTGAGAATCAATCGTCCGCCCGGCTTTAAAAGCTTTTCGATATTGGCGGCCACTTCAAACGGATTGGTGACATGTTCCAACAGATGATAGGCCACAATGGTGGAATATTGCTTGATTCCGGTCTTTTTACGCAAGCCGGAAATATTTTTTGTAATATCAAAGACGTAATCCACATTATCGCCGTCCTCAATATCGATCCCGATGACCTGCTTACCGGCAAAAACGCGGCGCCAGCGTGTTGTGGTATCTAAATCCGCAGCTTTACTGCCGATATGTAGGACCGGTCCGTCAAAGGTGGTGAAATGGCGCATGACCGATTCCATATCAATGCGGCGCAATCCGACTTTATTGCCTTCTGCGTCACTTTCCCATTCCCCGACGGTTTCAAAATTTTCTAACATAAATGCCCCAAAATATAAGTGTTCTGATTTGATTTGAATTTATACGATCTTGCCCGGATGAAAAAGGTCAAATCAACCCGCTTATCCCGGCAAATCCGATTGATTTGCTGGTGGACAGTCGAATGGCGGTTTTTTGATTGATCCCGCCCAGTCCATAGACGCTCCTATCGGTTTGTGAAGCCCACGCATTAAATCGGATGGTGCCAAGACAGGCTGCGTTGGGATGGCTTTGTGTGGTAAAGACGGGGGACAGAAGAATACCGTCCAGCTTGGCCTTTTCCGCCCGTTTTAATGCGGTTAGAGAATGACACGCCCCTGTTATAAGGAAGCTTGCCTTCGGTCGTATAAACCGTCCGCAAGCCGCAATTCTCTTTACAGATTTTTCTGGAAAATGAACCCCGTCCAAACGATGTTTCAGGGCAAGTTGAAGATCAGCAGAAACCAGAAGTTTTACTTTATGTTTGCTGCATAATCTTTTGATTTTAATTATAATTTGTTCTTTCTGATTTCTTGAAAAATGACGCACAACCAAGGCAGAATTTTTCGGCAGGTACGGGATCAGAGACGTGGGGTCAGAAAGTCGTTTTGCATCCGTCATAAAAATAAGGGCCGGTAAATTTTTCTTTTTTGCATTCCGGCGATTGAGCTGACGGGCTACCTCTGATACGGTCAGGGCCATTTCCACACCTTTGATGTAAACGGATTCTCCTATGGGTATTGCAGATAATCTTGATCAAGTGAAGCAATCAATTCAACAGGCCGCACAAGAGGCGGACCGTCCAGCAGATGAGATTGAACTGGTCGCGGTCAGTAAAGTGCATGTCGCAGAGACAATCCGTCCAGCACTTGAGGCCGGGCACCGCGTGTTTGGTGAAAACCGGGTGCAGGAAGCCCAAGGAAAATGGCCCGCGTTAAAAGACGAGTTTTCAGGGGTTTGTTTGCATTTAATTGGTGGATTGCAAACCAATAAGGTCAAGGAAGCCGTTGCCCTTTTTGACGTGATTGAAACGGTGGATCGTCCCAAGCTTGCACGTGCCTTGGCAAAGGAAATGGAAAAACAGGAGAAACAAGTGGGGGTTTACCTGCAAATCAACACCGGGGAAGAAGATCAAAAAGGCGGATGTTTACCCGGGGATGCGGATGAATTTATCAAATTGTGCTGCGATGAACTGAAATTGCCGGTTCTGGGCCTGATGTGTATTCCCCCTGCTGAGGAAGAACCGAGCGTACATTTTGCTTTCTTGCGTAAACTAGCACAACGTTACGGGCTTAAAAAACTCAGTATGGGTATGAGCGGGGATTATGAAACCGCTATTCGGTTTGGCGCAACTTCGGTGCGTGTGGGAACAGCCATCTTTGGCGAACGGGCCCCACATTAATTGAGGCTACAGGCAAATTTCCATAGTTTCACCCGGGGTGATTTTGGCTAAAACCTCAAGCATATCGGTGAAGTTTACGGCAACACAGCCTTCTGTTGGGGCATATTGATCACGTGCCAGATGAAAAAACACCGCACTGCCTTTACCGGGAACGGGCGGGCTGTCGTTATGTCCTAAAACAACAATAATGTCATAGATATGATCATCGCGATAAAGCTTTTCGTGTGACGCAGGAAAGGGCAGCGTAACAGGACAGTTATAATCCGCATGTTGCGGATCATCACACCAGCCGTCTGTTTTCTCAATAACACGAACGTTTAAGGCGCTATCGGGTTTTTTGATACGATCAGCACGATAAAGAATGTAACGCAACGCAAAAATTCCGGTCGGTGTGGCCCCATCGCCTTCGACTTTATCTGTTTTTACCCCACCTTTACCTAAGGCGCAGTGATAGGTTTTACCCCCATAAATCAGGGTGTTGTCGGCCCGAACCAAGATTGTCATGGTTTATCAACCCCCGGATTGTGCCGTGGTTTTGTAACGTTTCATATTTTGTGACATCATATTGGCGAACCAGGCATTATCGGATGTTTGGCTGAGTTGTGCCGTATTGGCAGGCACAGGTGTTGGTGGCGCAACAGGTGCTTTTCTTTCTGCTTTCAGGCGCTCTCCTTGATCCTGTTGGCGTTGTGCCTGCATATCACGGGCAAAGGCACGCAAGGCATCAAGGGATTCGTTATGTGATTGTTTTGCCTGAAAACCAACGGATTGTTGCGATTCACTAACGATTGTATTGGCGGGAACGGGGTTTGTTTTTGTTGATGTAGCAGGCGCAGGTGAAGATGTTTGTGCCTGTGGTCGTTCGGTTGGGAAGGGCAAAGGCGGCTGATTTGCCGGGGGGGCCCAGGTGCCAGCCGACCCGGCTCCAACCGGAGTGTTGATAGGCGTTGGGACTTCACGCGTGGTGGCGGGGTTCATAAATTCCTGTAACTGCGCCAGTCTTAAGGATTCTTCACCGGCTGCAAATGCATCAGCTTCGCTTTCTGGGATGGATTTGATCGGGGCGAACCCGTTTATATTGCGTGATAGGCCCTCGTTTTGTGCCATCATGGTTTTGTCTTGTTCCGGAACATCAACTTCATCGCCCTGGAACATGGCTAACACATGTTCCCCGGCATCTTTTCCGGTGTTGTTTTCTAAAATCACATTGAAGGCAGAGGCCGCCAGTCCAATAGGACCACCAAAAAGCGTTCCCCCTGCCAATCGTGCGCCGGGGTCCAGTTCGTCGCCGGTAATGGCGCGATAAGCGGTGGAGACAATGGGAATATGTTGCAAGGGATTGACGACATCCAACATATCCCAGAAAGTAACGCCATCATCGCCAAAGAAACTGAATTCTTTTTCTTTATCAGCTTGTTTGGCGGGCTCGTTGGATGGTTTTGTCGCCTCGTTGCCAGCGGGTGGTGGATTATATGCCACCTGCGTATTTACATGATCGACCATATCCGGCTCCGGTTGCTCAATTATCGCTCTTAGGTTTATTTCTTTTAAGCGATATGTCGCAAACTCTATGCCAGATTATAAGTATTTGAAAAATAAGTATTATATTTATATCATAGGGCAGGGGAGGGCAAAAAATTCCGACTCAGCGGTTTAAAGACCTAAAGATAATGCCCACCTTTGGTCGCCTTGGCAAAAAGGTAAGGTTCGTTGTGTTTGTTGGTTTCAAACGCATGTTCGACCCGTTCCACCACATCGACATGACAGGTGCCCAGAACTTTGACTTTTTCCGGGTTGTTGGTCATAAGACGAACTTGTTTAACACCCAGATGGTCAAGCATTTGTGCCGCCGGGATATAGACCCGTTCATCTGCATCAAAACCTAATTGTTCGTTGGCATCAAACGTATCCAGCCCGGTATCTTGTAATTTGTAGGCGCGCAATTTATTGATTAAACCGATCCCGCGCCCTTCTTGTGCGAGATAGAGCAAAATGCCACTGCCGTGATCGGCAATGGCCTTGATTGCACCGCGCAGTTGATCCCCGCAATCACAGCGCAAACTACCAACCAGATCGCCTGTGAAACATTCTGAATGAATACGGATCAGGACGGGTTCATTGGGGTTGGGTTCACCGATAATGATGGCGATGTGTTCAATGCCACCGTCTGCCGGGCGAAAAGCGACCATTTTGGTCTGTGGGGCATCGGCCAGCGGCACTTGTGCGTCGCTGACAGCGCGCAGGGAACGTGCAGCGGCCTCTTCATAACCAAAGATATCATGGTTGGTCACACCCATTAGGTTTTCTGCACTGATAAAGGATTTAAAATCGTCTACAGGCAGGTTTACCGTAATCGCTGCCGGTAACAGGCGGGAAAGCTTGGTTAGGCCGATTGCGGCACTTTCGCCGCTTTCAAGATCGATATCTTCAAATGGAATATCAAAAAAGTCGTTCTTTGAAAATTCAGCCAGTGGATTGACCAGACTTTCAATCAAATCGGGGCGCAGGGCTTTGCCCATCTTTGCGCGCACAGCTTTGTTTTTGAAACTGCCCAATCCCAATGTATGGGCGCGTGCGGCCGTGATGATTAAATCCGGTTGTCCCTTACTTAAATCTTTAAGGCGTTGGATCGTTGATTTTGTCGCGCCTTCTGCGGCTAAAACCAAGGTGACAAGCCCATTTGCGTTATCAATAGCAACGATTTGTGCGCGTCGCAGGTCAGACAGGGCGCGGTCAACCGCCAGCAAAGATGGGGCTGTGGTGGCGGATTTTGTTTCGCTTAAAGTAATGGACAGGCGATGCGGCATGGGAATAACGGACATTTTTTTAACAAAGGTCCCCATATGTAGGCCGAATAACGTGATTTCACAATAGCGTTATCGCCCTTAAAGTCTTCTATACGAGATATTCTTTAGTTGTTATGGTAACGGATGAGTAATATTCAGGTCCGTGTGAGGGAAGCTATGTCTAACGCCAAACGTGTTCTTCTTGTTGATGATGATGATTCGTTACGTCAAATGTTGACTGAACAATTGTCGCTACATGAGGATTTCGACGTGGTTGAAGCCGATGGAGCGGCCAGTGCCTTGGCTGTGACCAAGGATGATACTTTTGATGTGGTGATTCTGGATGTGGGCCTGCCCGATATGGATGGTCGTGATGTGTGTCGATTGATGCGCAAACAAGGGGTGAAATGCCCGATTATCATGTTGACCGGGGCTGATACCGATGCCGATACCATCCTTGGCTTGGATGCTGGGGCCAATGATTATATTACGAAGCCGTTTCGTTTGGGGATTTTGCTGGCTCGTCTGCGGGCCCATTTGCGCCAGCATGAACAAAGTGAAGATGCAACGTTTAAGGTAGGGCCTTATACTTTCCAACCGGCTTCCAAGCTGTTGATTGAAAATGAGACAGAGCAAAAAATCCGTCTGACAGATAAAGAAACCAATATTATCAAATTTTTATACCGTGCCGGGGGTAAAGTCGTCGGGCGCGATACGTTATTGGATGAAGTCTGGGGCTATAATGCGGGGGTGACGACCCATACATTGGAAACACATGTCTATCGTTTGCGCCAGAAGATCGAAAAAGACCCTTCCAACGCCCAGATCCTTGTGACGGAGCCGGGCGGCTATAAGTTGGTGCCCTAGTTATGTTGCGCGCGCTGCTGTGTCGCTTTGTCGGTGATGACGATGATCGCAAAATCCCCAAGCGGGTTCAGGATGCGATTATTGAACAGCAGAATGTCTCGGAACAACTGGTCGGCTGGATCCAGCTGGCGGTGGTGCTGACTTTCGGTACCCTTTATGCCGTTTCGCCCAAAACTTTTCGCATGGATGCACCGTTTGAACCGGTCCCCTATGTCTTAAGCCTGTATTTTGGCTTTACCCTTATCCGGCTTTATTTCAGTTATCGCATGCGTTTGCCCGGTTGGGTGATTTCCTTATCGATTGTGGCTGATATTTTATTGTTGTTTGGCACAATTTTCAGCTTTCATATCCAGTATATGCAACCGCCGAGTTTTTATTTAAAGGCTCCGACGGTTCTTTATATCTTTATTTTCATTGCGTTACGTGCCCTTCGTTTTGAAGCTCGTTATATTCTGCTGAGCGGACTGGCCGCCGTTTTAGGATGGGCTGTGATGGTGGGGTATGTGGTTGTCCATGATGATATGAACAACATGGTGACGCGCGATTATGTGCATTATCTGACCTCAAACAGTGTGTTGATCGGGGCGGAATTTGACAAAATCGTCTCGATGGTTTTGGTGGCTGTGATTTTGGCTTTGGCAACTTTGCGGGCGCGTGCTTTGCTGGTGCGTGCCGTAACCCAAGGTCAGGCCGCTCAATCGCTTTCACGTTTTTTCTCGGAAGATTTAGCCGATCATATCAAATCGGCTGAAAATGATGCCCATGTCGGGGATGTGGTGGCGCGTGAGGCATCAATCCTGAATGTGGATATTCGGGGCTTTACCCCATTGACCAAACGATTAAAGCCGTCTGAACAAATTGCACTGATTACCGAATATCATGCGCGGATCGTTCCGGTAATTTCCAAATTTGGCGGTCATGTGGATAAGTTTTTGGGCGATGGCATTATGGCCTATTTCGGGGTGTTGAAAGAATCTGCGCAGCATGGGGCACAAGCCTTACACGCGATGGAAGACATTATTAAAGCGTCTGATCAATGGAATGCGGACCGGCTGGCCTTGGGGCAAGACCCGGTTGTGATCCATGTCTCGTGCGCATCCGGTCCCATCGTGTTTGGTGTGATCGGTGAATCGCATCGGCTGGAATATACTGTGATTGGGGATGCGGCAAATGTGTCGGCCAAAATGGAAAAACAGACAAAGATTGAGGGCGTGCGCGCTATTGCGACGGCACAAACCTTGAAATGCGCAATGAATAATGGTTACGAGAACGCAGAAGAGCGTTGGGAGCTTCGACCCGACCGTCAAGTCGGTGGTGTTGAAAAACCGATGGATGTGATTGTTTTGAAGGAAAGTTAAGAGACGATTTCGTGAAACGCCTGATCGTAGAGTGTTTTACTTTCGATATCGAAACAACAAAAAATCACTTGTGACAATCCGGGGTGATTTTTACAAAATTCAGTAACATTTTTAACGACAAGTTGAGCTGCCCGTTTTGATGGAAAGCCATAAACCCCTGTAGAAATGCATGGAAAAGCAATAGATTGCAGGTCTTTCTTCAAGCAAATTCTCAGGGAGTTAAAGTAGCAGTTGAGAAGAAGTTGATCTGCCTCTTCCGGGGTATGGTGTTGCCAAATGGGGCCGACGGTATGAATGATATGATGGGCTGGTAGATTATATCCACCTGTTAATTTGGCTTCTCCGGTTTGACAACCGTTCAGGCGACGACATTCTTCCAGCAGACCTTTTCCTGCAGCCCGATGAATGGCACCATCTACACCACCTCCGCCCAGCAGGGTTTCGTTGGCAGCATTGACGATAACGTCGACATCGAACTTGGTAATATCGCCTTGTTGAATGGAAAAAACGGTCATGATTCTAAAATATGTTCTCTATCATCCGAAAGATTAAGAATCCTTTTTCATCTTTTTCACTGTATTCGTTGTTGAAAACCCGTCTTTCAATTGGGCGAGGAAGACACGACCACCATTTTGCTGGATCAATTGAGCACCAACAACTTGGTCAATCGTATAGTCAGCCCCTTTGACCAGCACATTGGGAAGTAGGGTTGACAAGAGCTCCATCGGGGTATCTTCATCAAAAATGACCACCATATCAACACAGGCGAGGGAGGAGAGAACGGTTGCCCGGGCCATTTCGTTTTGAACGGGACGTTCCGGTCCTTTTAAGCGCTGGACGGAGGCATCGCTGTTCAACCCGATCACAAGCTTGTCGCATTGTTCTGCGGCTTGTTTTAACAGGGAAATATGACCGGGGTGTAAAAGATCAAAACAGCCGTTTGTAAAACCAACGCTTTTGCCTTGTGCCTGCCAGCGAAGCACGCGGTCTTTGGCACTGTCACGCCCGACAACTTTGGCTTCGGCTTCGGATAGATCCTGATGATGGAGGGCTTCGATCAGTTCTTCGCCATAGACACTGGCGGTTCCGATCTTTGCGACAACGATCCCGGCGGCAATATTGGCAAGCTTGGCCGCATCGCTTAAGGAGGTGCCGAGGCCCAACATGACTGCCAAGGAGGCAACAACCGTATCGCCTGCCCCGGATACATCGAATACTTCGCGGGCTTCGGTTGGAAGGTGAATGACATCGCCTTCTTGGGTCACAAGTGTCATACCGTCTTGGGACCGGGTGGCCAAAACATTTTCAATTCCGCAGGTTTCAATAATATGACGGGCGGCGGCGACAATGGATTGATCGCTATCACAGGGCATACGGCTGGCTTCGCTGAGTTCCTTGCGGTTCGGGGTGACCAGTGTCGCCCCGCGGTATTTACTGTAATCATCGCCTTTGGGATCTACAATGATAGGGAGACGGGCTTTTTTAGCCAAAGCGATTAAATCAATTGCATTTTCCCCATGTAAAACCCCTTTGCCGTAATCTGACAAAACCATGACTTTCGCCTGTCCGAGGCTTTGGGCCACATCCATGATGAGATCACCATGTTGTTTTTCCGATAAGGGACCGAGGCTTTCATGATCCGTGCGCAACATTTGTTGGTTGGAGGCCATAAAACGTGTTTTTAACGAAGTCGGGCGCGTTTCATCCAGTAAAAGGGCCGCACAGCATTGATCATTTTCATTTAACAGGTTGGCAATTTGTCGCCCGGCATCATCTTCACCGACCAAACCGCAAAAACGGGCATTGGCCCCGAGGCTGAGAACATTGCGCACCACATTGCCCGCACCACCCAACATGGCGTCTTCACGTTCAATTCGCAAGACCGGGATCGGGGCTTCTGGGGAGATACGGTCTACGCTGCCGTAGACAAAACGGTCCAGCATGATATCGCCGACGCAAAGAATTTCGACTGTTTCGGCCCGATTGACCATATCGATGAGGTGGGCGTGCTGTGACATGTTTGGTTTACTCTTTAAATTTCAGGTGAGCGGTTACACTAAAAAAGTCTGTATGTGATAAATATTTCAGAAAAAAATAAGCTTCAAAAGAACAAATATTTCCGGTCTTACCTCTTGTATTTTAACGCTTCGGCGAAGGGTGAAAAAGCATATTCGCGCAGATGGCGAAACCGTTTTTTCAATCCTTTCTTCCTGCTGAGATAATTTATTTTATAAATCATGGATTTAAATTAATTCAGCACAGAAAAAGCAGGTTTCTTTATAGCCTGTCGAGCTTTCCTTTGAAAAGTCTACTCTATAGGCTTTTAGAGAATAATTTTGAAATATTCAGAAACAAAAAAAATTATTGCAGAAAAACGCTGGCAATATCTGTGTGTTTATATGGAATTGTGAAACGGACATACTTATCAGGGCGTTTCGACATCAGGATTAAATCCCCCAACTTTTTATTCCTGCTCCCTAACCCGAAACGCCCTGCTTTTTTTGACCGCTCCCACAATCTAAACGAACAAAGCCCTGAGTGAGGTCGCTATGATTACCGGACATATTGAAACTACGACACAAGAATATCAAAATGATACCCAAGTCCGCGCTTATGCCGAGCGTCTGGTACTTAGCCTAGGATATAACGATGCGATTTGCACGGCGATGGAATTCCAACTGTTTAATGTGGCAGAGGAACTCCGCTTTATGCAAGACGACTATCGCGGCGTTGCCTAAGACCGCTCAGGCGAAAATTAAAATGAAAAAGCTCCATTTACAAGATGGGGCTTTTTTTGCGACTCGTTATATTCGTGGGTATTGAAACAGAATCGAAACGTTCCTATATCAATAAAAAATAACAAGCAGGTTCCGTTTTCATTTTGCAGATGAGGGAATGATTATGAATAGAACACTCACAATCGCGCGCAAGAACCGCTATACCCACCCCGGCCATGAAACCCGTACCAACGAGTTGGCAAAACTGTTGGTCAATGCATTTGGCTTTGATCAGGCGATAGAAAAAGCCAAACAAAGCCATTGGGATAATGTGGCGCAGGCGATCCATTTTATGCTGAGTAAAGGGTATAACCGCTTTTAAAGGTTAATAAAACCTGAGTACTTGTGCGATTGGTCACATGTTATAGTGCTTTATTACGTTATAATATAAGCCTCTCGTCATACATTGTTTTTTGAGGTATAAGATGGTCCTTATGTTTGAGACCGTCCGGCATAATTTGCAGCATTACGTTTTAAATGCGCAGGAACATATGGATTCTGCGCAACGGTGTGGGCTTGCCAATGACATGGCGCATATCTTTGATCATAACGGTTTAAATGAACGCGAACGCTATCTGGCTGAGGAAATTATTGCCAACCTGATTGATGATGAAGTCGAATCCGTACGACTTTCCATTGCTGTGGCGGTTGGAACATCGCCGCATTTGCCGGTTGAACTGGCTCATAAGCTTGCACGCGATATTTCTGCGATCAGCTTACCGGTTTTAAAATTATCTCCGGTTCTGGAAGATCGTTTTCTGGAAGATGTTTTAAAAACCGGCGTTGTGGATAAAATGCTGGCAATTGCCGAGCGCCATAATGTCTCGGCCCAAGTCTGTCGCCGGATTGTCTCAATGGGTCGTAAGGAGCCTGTTTTGCGCCTTTTGGAAAATAAGGGAGCGAAGATCAACGACCATACCATGATTACGATTATTCGTGTTTATGGGGATGACGAAACAGTGGAGCAGGCGATTTTTGATCGGGGGGAACTGTCAGACGATGTTTTGGCAACCCTGCAAAACCTCAGTGAAGCCCATGTTTCTAATTTTATACAGAAATATTTTAAAATACCGGGTCATGTTATGAATGTTGAACGCGGGCGCGATTTATTAGAGGGCGTCAATCGCAAACCAACATGGTGGAACAGTAAACAAGGCCCGATTTAAAGGGACTTTTCCATTTTAAAATTGATGAAAGTTTCCCCGTTGCGTTCAACCGTTTGGCGGGTTTGAACGTGAAACCCTTGTTTTTCAAAAAAAGGACGGGCACTGAGACTGGCTTCGACAAAGATGGATTTGTTTTTATTGCACCGCGCCTGCTTTTCAACCTCGTGATACAAGGCTTTTGCAACGCCTTGTCCCTGATAATCCGGGGAAACATACAGAAGATCCAGATGCCCGTCTGCTTCCAAATCGATGAACCCGGCAAGTATGTCACCGTCCCATGCCAACCAGGTCGGGCGCGATAAACAGCGTTTTAACCAGCTTTCCCGGTCAATTTCTTTAGGTGCCCAGGCGGCAAGTTGGTCCGGGTTATAATGTTGGCAGGCGACTTCATGGACACTGCGTTGGAACAGGGTGATCATGGCATCGCAATCCTCTGTTTCAAACAAGCGGATATGGATCATGTTTTTTGGGCCAATGCCAGCAATCCGTCCAGATCGCAGTAGGTTTCCAAATGGGCAGCCAATTCATCGAGAATATCATCAATCTGTTGATCATAGCGCAAACCGGCCTGTCGTCCCTTGCGAATGTCCCCCAGAAAAGCATGGCGGAATTCGTCTGCATTGAACAGGCCATGCAGATAACTGCCCATGATCAATGCGTTATCGCTAATGGCGCCTTCGTCTTGTCCGTTTAAGTCCAGCCATGAGTTTTGCCGGGCCGGGCCGTTTGAAACTCCCATATGCATTTCATAACCGTGAACAGCAAGACCGTTGGTTTTGCAATGACCTGTGACTTCACGCAAAGTCTTGGGACCGCACAAGGTCGTTTCCATATCCAGCAGGCCAAGACCGGGTAATTCCTTGATATGGCCTTCGATACCGTCAGGGTCACGCACTGTGTTCCCCAACATTTGATAGCCTCCGCATAAGCCGACCACCCGCCCGCCCCGACGCACATGAGCTTTGATATCAATATCCCAGCCTTGTTCGCGCACAAAAGCAAGATCGGCCAAGGTGGCCTTGGATCCGGGTAGTAAGATAATGTCACTATCACCGGGCAGGGCATTTCCGGCTTCAACAATTTCAACCTGAACATCGGCTTCGGCCCGCAAGGGGTCGAGATCATCAAAATTAGCAATGCGGGCAAAGCGTGGTACAGAAATTTTAATCGATTTTTGGTCTGTTTCTTTTTTGCGGTTATCAAGGCTCATGGCGTCTTCATCGGGGAGAAGGCGGGCCTTGCCAAAGAAAGGAACGATACCGAAACTATCAAGATCAGCCTTGTCTTTAATGATATTAAGGGCAGAGGTAAACAGGCTGACATCCCCGCGAAACTTGTTGATCAAATAGCCTTTGATGCGGGCGCGTTCGCTGCCTTGCAACAGGGTTTGTGTTCCAACGATGGAGGCAATGACACCGCCGCGATCAATATCCCCGATGAGAATGACCGGGATGTCGGCGGCTTCGGCAAATCCCATATTGGCAATATCGCTTTTGCGCAAATTGACTTCGGCGGCACTGCCGGCGCCTTCGACCAAAATAAGATCACAATCTTCTGCCAGTTTGTGAAAACTTTCCAAGACTTTTGGCATCAAGCTTGGTTTCAAGGCAGTATAGTCACGCGCTGTTGCATTGCCGATAACGTTGCCCTGTACAACGACCTGAGACCCGACGTCGCTTTGTGGTTTTAATAAAACCGGGTTCATATGGACGCTGAGGTTCAGCCCACAGGCACGCGCTTGCAAGGCTTGGGCGCGACCAATTTCACCGCCATCAGGGGTGACGGCGGCGTTGTTGGACATATTTTGAGGTTTAAACGGGGCGACTTTCATACCCCGTTTGACAAAAGCCCGACACAGTCCGGCAACCAATAGGGATTTTCCCACATCTGATCCGGTCCCTTGAAACATAAGGGCTTTGACAGGCTTCTGCATGAATATTCTCTTTATTTACTGGCAAGCGCCGCCAAAGTGGATCGTAAATTATCCGCTGCCGGATTACTGACTTTTCCTTCAATGACAATATCGCGTGGTTCAATGGCTTGTGCATAAAAGGACTGGTTCAAGTCGGCACGTTTGGCGAAAATGGATCCTTCTAGTGCACCACCGCCAAAAAGGCCGCGATCAAGGGAAAAGGCCAGAATATCTGCACCAACAGCTGTTGTTGAGGCCCCTTCGACACTGCCGCCAAAAGTCCCGACAACGATCCCGGCTTCGGCACCGACTTTAAACTGGTCGGCCAAAATGGCTTCCATCCCGGCGTGTGTGCGAATGACGAGGATCATTTGGCTGTCTTTTAGGCCGATCTGGAAACCGACACTGCCGCCACCGATAGTATAAAAAGCCGGGTAGCTCCAGTTGCCATTGGGTTTTTTAGACAGTAAAACCGCATTGCCGTATTCACCGCCAACAATAAAGCCACCTTTGAGCAGGCGCGGCACAATGATGACCCCGACTGCTTTATCAAACGCGTTGTTCAGATCGGGATATTGTTTAGAGCCGAGAACATGGCGCGCCGTTGCTTCGGATTCCAACAAAATCTGAATGGCGTCCTGATCCACGGCTTGTGCCTTGTGGAAGGGAAGAAGGGTGAAGACCGCAAATGCAATCGCCAGAAAGCGTTTCATGGCATCTATCCTTTGAAATAAGAGCGTTGTTGCCGATTATGCGCATTAAGTCTGAAGAAAGTCCTAAAATTCCACACCGGGCTGCGCTTTGATACCACTTCGAAACGGATGTTTAAGTAACGTCATCTCGGTTGCCAGTTCAGCTGCATCCAACAATGTATCGGAGGCATGGCGACCTGTCAGCACGACATGCACCATATCGGGGCGGTTTGCCAAGCAATCCAGAACGTCGTCTTCGCTGACATATTCATATCGGATGGCCACGTTGATTTCATCCAGAATAACCATGCGGTAATCGCCCGACATAATCATTTCCTTGGCGGCGGCCCATGCTTTTTGGGCAGCGGCAATATCGCGTTCTTTATCCTGTGTTTCCCATGTGAAACCTTCACCCATTGCTCTGAAGGTGACTTGATCAGGGAATCCTTCAAAGACGCGGCGTTCCGCCGTATCCCACGCCCCTTTGATAAACTGGATCACGCCGACTTTAAACCCGTGTCCAACACAACGTAATGCCATGCCGAATGCAGAAGAGGATTTACCTTTACCTTTGCCGGTATGGACGATGACAAGACCTTTTTCATCGATCTTTTTTTCCATCATACGGTCACGGGCAGCTTTCTTTTTTGCCATTTTACTGGCGTGTTTTTCCAGATCTTGGTCTGACATGGGGTGTCCTTCCCTTTTTTAAGAAACGGTTTCCTTCAATATAGGAGTCTGCAAAGATTTCGCAATCGTAAAGGTAGGTTTAGAGCAAGCAAAGCAAAGCAATCGCGCTGGCGTTGACAAGGCAAGCCGCGACATAAACCTGTAAGGCGCGTTTGATATCTTTGGATAGGACACGGGCCCGACCATCGCCGATCCACGGATCATTGGCTTGACCTTCGCGATATTTGCGCGGTCCAGCCAAGGAAATATCCAACGCTCCGGCCATTGCACCTTCTGGCCAACCCGCGTTGGGGGAACGATGTTTACGCGCATCGCGAAACATGGTTTTCAAGCCCTTGAATGGGCTGGAGGTCGGTAAAAAGAAGGAGCCAAAGAAAATCCAGAAGCCGGCAAGGCGCGCAGGAATAAGGTTGAGGACATCGTCCAACCGTGCGGCGCAAAAGCCAAAGGATTTGTGGCGGTCTGTTTTATGACCGATCATGGAATCCATTGTATTTACAGCCTTGTAAACCAACAGACCGGGAAATCCGAAAAGAACGTACCAGAACACGGGGGCGACAACGCCGTCGCCGAAATTTTCAGCCAACGATTCAATCGCAGCGCGTGCAACGCCGTGTTGATCCAGTTGATCAGGGTCGCGCCCGACAATATGGCTGACAGCTTCGCGCCCCCCTGAAATCCCGTGTTCATTTAATGCAATGGCGACCCGTCGTACATAGGTAAACAGGCTGCGTTGCGCGATAAGGGCAATGGTCAGGAACAATTCAAGGATCCAGCCAAAAGGATAGTTTTGCCCAAACCATGTGACGCCAAGGCCAATGACGAAACAAAGGGAAACCATGAAGACAACAACCACAGCCCCGCGGATGGTGCGGTTGACTTCGGAACGGTTTTCCCGGTTTAATTTTTGATCGAGAAAGGCGATCAATTCCCCGATCCAGACCACGGGATGTTTGATGACCTGAAATAATCGGTTCATATCCCCGACGTAAGCATCCAAAGCCAAGGCACAAAGCAACAACCATAGCGGATTGTAACTGTCGAAGGGGACAAGGGAGGAAATCGCGAACATAATGTTATTTTTCGTGGAGATCGGACTTGAGTTGATCAAGATCGAATTCGCTATATATATTTATACCGTTTTCTTTCAATAGCTTGGCAACAACGCCCAATCCTTTGATCTTATTGGATGTGAAGGTTCCGTCATAGATCAGGTTAACGCCACATGACGGGCTGCGTTCTTTGAGCAAAGCATATCGAATATTGTGTTTTTTTGCCAAATTAAGCGCAATTGATGCGCCTTGATGAAAGGCCTCGGTAAAATCTTCACCATCCTGACTGATAACTTGCCCTGTTTCCAGGTCTCGTTCGCAGGGTTTACGCGGGACAGGTAAACCACCGGCAACTTCTGGACAAAGAACAATAAAACGATCTTCTTTTTTCCATTGTGCTATGATGGGATCATCAATCAGGGTATCGCCCCCATCATAACGGACTTTTTCGCCAAATAGGCAGGCGCTGATCAGTATCTTTTCCATAGTTGCCTTATCTAGGTCCGTTTGCTCAGAGAGCGTTTTTTCAAATTCATTTTGTCGTGTGCAGCCGCCCGTTTTTTCAGGGTGCGCATGTTTTTACGACGGGCTTCTTCTGCGATCAAGGCTTCAACATGGCGTCCTTGAAATAATTCGATTCCATTGTTGCGCCCGAATTCGACGGCTTCTTCACTATCACAACGGCTGAGGATAATCTGCTTGGCTCCTGTTAACATGATCTGTCGAATGACCTTATCTGACAAATCATGCCCACCGTGGATAATGTCGGGTGACCAGATCAGTTTGATCATATCTGCGCCCAGACGTTCGCGGTCAATAAAGGGTAATGTTTTGTAATTCACCCCATCAATGCAGATATGATAGCCTCGTTCTTTGACATACTCGCGCGCAAAAAGGTAGGCGTTCAAGTCGCTGAAAATATCAAGATGTTGCAGTTCCAAAACGATATTGCCCCGCATGGCGGCAATGACATTTTCATCAAAGCGCATAAATTCGGTGGACAGCAGGGTTGCAACGTTCAAATTGATGCTGATATCACCGGTGATATCGCGATCTTCGGTCTTACTGAGCAGGGAAAGAACGCGCCGGTCCAATGTTTCGGTCAAATGCTGGAACAACCAAGGTGAAGATGTCAGATTGACACCAGGCAGAAGAGTTTCACGCAAGTCACTGATTGAAATGAATAATTCGCTAAAACGTGCCGTGGGGACCAGTTGCGGCCCTTCGACACTACAGACATATTGACGACGCACCATATTGGTTAGATCGGCAGCTTTCAAGGCCTCGATCACGCGATCCAGGATACGTGGTGTCATGCGTTCGCCGGCTTCTTGTTTGGCCAGCAGGGCGGTTTTGATATCGACACTACCGCCCATTGCAGCGCGGGCGTTTTTATCCTTTTCCACCAGATCACGGGCCATTGCGACAATGTCTTCATAGTCGGCTTCAACATCGTACCAGCTGTTAAAATCCTTGCCGTCCGGTCCGCTTTCTTCCAATAAGGGGTCATCGCCGAACAGGAATTTGACTTTTTCAATGGCTTGTTCAACTTGTCCCATTGCTTCGGTTTTAAAGACAAAGATAATATCGGCATTTTTAAAGACGAAGATTTGTCCAAGCAAATCCTTCACCATCCCTTCAAAGGCATCGGCGGCAACGCGAATATGATGTTCGCGTCGGTTGAAGGGGCGCAGCTTGGACAGGTGGAAATGCACCATTTCACGGCCTTGACGGTGGTGTTCAAGGCGACGGATATAATCGTAGAACAGGTTTTCCTGATTTTGGGTTTGCATGGTTTACGCCCCCCTCATGGCTGCAGCCGTTTTTTGGGTCATGGCTTCCACCAGCCGATCAACGAAGAAGCCCTGAAAGCGCTGGACGCCCAATTGCAAACCGAATTTGACAGCATCTTCACTATCAACCAACGAAATAATAACGTTGGCAGCTCCGATGCTCTGGATCAATTCGCGCATTTCCCCGCGCCCTTCCTGCGTTGCGGAGGCACCGAGCCGGTCACCCCAGGCAATTTTATAAAAATCGGCTTTCAGTTTGGAAGGATCGAAGTAATCCAAGACCAAGGGCTGCAGACTGTCAATCAAGACCTTATAGCCACGGGTTTGCAGCATATCGCGCACTTGTTCATAAGCAAAGATATCGCTGAAAACATCAACGGGTTGAAATTCGATAATAAAACGATGAGCATTTTCGCCGACAAAATGGTCGAATAGTTGAAAGTCTTTGGTATGGATGGTTTGGATATTCAGGTTCAGGCTGATATTTTTCGGTAAATCATCCATCGTTTGACTGCGCAGCATATGCAGGACACGTTGATCCAAAATCGTTGTGAGATATTGAAACAACCATCGATCTGCCAGCAGGTCCACATCCGGGGCAACAATTTTGCGCAAATCGGCGATGGACACATAATATTCACGAAACAGAAGCTGACCTTGTCCGTTTGTTCCCACCTGAACGGCGCTTTGATGGCGCATCAAAGGACGGGCATCCAGTTTTCGAAAGGTATGGGCCAGTTTATCCAGATTTTTCGGTGTCAGTTTTTCGTCATCCATAGAAGCGACGTTTTTATCCAGTGATTGACGTTTGGCCGATAAAATGCTGGAAACAACGGCTTCCTTGAAATATTCAAAATCTTCTTCAAGGTCGTACCATGTACAAAAAGCCTCTTCTCCGCTGATATCGCGCCGTTCGATTAAGGGGTCGGCGCGAAACATATTGCGAATAGAGGATAAGGCCCGGTCGATCTCTTCCACGCGGCTGCTTTGACAGCTCAGGACAATGTCAAAGTTGGCCAGAACGAACAGGTCTGACATATGGGTGATCGTTATAGGATCAAAACAACGCTCAGCAATGCGAATATAATCGGGTTTTCGATTGGTACGCTGTAATTGAGACAAATGAAGATGAACTGCGCACAGGCCTGTGGGTTTTTTTTCCAAGATCTGCATATTTTCCAGCAGTTTATTTTCCGGGCTGTTGGTTTCTGCCCGGATGGCCCGCATCAACTGTGCATCGCTTAAATTTTCTGCCATTTTCTTTCGTCTGTCCCAGCGTAGAAACCCAATTTATCCTTAAATGTATCATAGAGATAAAACACTTCATAAAAAATTAAAATGCTCTATGTTTTTTGAGGCTGGATATGTTACATGGTTCGGCAGTCTTTAAAGGGGAGATTCAGCTCGTGCATATACGTAAACGGATTTTGGTTACCGGTGGGGCAGGCTTTCTGGGTTCGCATCTGTGTGAACGTTTATTGAAAGAAGGCCACGACGTTATTTGCGCCGATAACTTTTTTACCGGCAGCAAAGATAATATCCGTCATTTGCTGGACAATCCTTATTTTGAATTGATGCGCCATGACGTTACGTTTCCGCTTTATGTAGAAGTGGATGAAATTTACAACTTGGCATGTCCGGCGTCCCCGATCCATTATCAGCATGACCCGGTGCAGACGACCAAAACCAGTGTGCATGGGGCAATTAATGTTCTGGGGTTGGCCAAACGTGTGGGGGCCAAGGTTTTTCAGGCTTCCACCAGCGAAGTGTACGGTGATCCTGAAATTCATCCTCAGCCGGAAGAATATCGCGGCAATGTTAATCCCATTGGACCGCGTGCTTGTTATGACGAAGGCAAGCGGTGTGCGGAAACGTTATTTTTCGATTATCACCGTCAGCACGGGGTCAACATTCGGGTCGCCCGTATTTTCAATACCTATGGTCCGCGCATGCACCCCAATGACGGGCGCGTGGTGTCCAACTTTATCATGCAGGCGTTGCGCAATGAGCCGATCACCATTTATGGGGATGGGGCACAGACGCGTTCTTTCTGTTATTGTGATGATTTAATTGATGGATTTGTACGTTTGATGGCGGCACCGGATGAGATTACCGGACCGATCAATTTGGGCAATCCCGGCGAATTTACAATCCGGGAACTGGCGGAAAAAGTCATTGAAATGATTGGGTCAAAGTCGACCTTGACGTTTGAAGACCTACCTGTGGATGATCCGATGCAGCGTAAACCCATTATTGATAAGGCGCAAAATCATCTGGGCTGGAATCCGAGCATTGCCTTGGAAGATGGATTGAAAAAAACCATCGCGTACTTTGAAAAAATGCTCTGATCCCCGGTTGTTGACAGACGGGTATCTCTGACCCAAACTGGGTGGATGTTTGAGCATCATCTCATATATGGGGCGGCTTGGTTGATTTTTGGGCTTGTCCATTCTTTACTGGCCCGTGAATTTGTGAAATCCCGGCTGAAACCTCTGTTTGGGGCCTTTTATCGTTTGGCCTATAATATATTTGCAACTTTGCAAATCGCAGCTGTTTATGTTGTTGGTTTATGGCTTTACGAACATGAAGTGGCTTTTGCGCGTGCAGATTGGCTGGTTGTGGGGCAGGGGGCTGTTTATTTGATCGGCTGGTTGTTGATGATTCTGGCGCTACGTGAATATGATCTAGGCACTTTCAGTGGCTTGACTCAAATCCGTGATCATTTTAAGGGGATTTTGGCTCACGATGACGAACCCTTGCATTTCAAAGGGTTTCACTGTTGGGTGCGCCATCCTCTTTACAGCGCAGGCTTGCTGATTTTATGGGGCCGGGTGACGGGCCCATTTGATCTGATGACAGCTATTTTTGGCACGTTATATTTATGGGTCGGCGCGCGATTTGAAGAACGCCATTTAATAAGACTGTACGGCGATCATTATGCGACTTATAAATCCCGTGTGCCTGCGTTCATTCCTGTAAAAGGGAAAGTGATTTTGAAAGAACTTAAACCATGACTGATTTTGATACCACACAGCATTTTGATGATCAAAAGGCAGAGGCCTACGACCGGGTTATTCGCCAAGTTGTGCCGGGTTATGATGTTTTACATGAAATGATCAAGGTTCTTTTAAAACGTTACGTATTGGGAACGAATTCCAGTTTGTTGTCTGTAGGCTGTGGAACCGGGGTTGAATTGATGACGTTGGGGCAGGAGTTTCCCAATTGGTCCATCACCGGGGTTGAACCGGCACAGGCAATGGCGGCGGTTGCGCAAGCGAATTTGGAAATTCAACAGCTTTCTGATCGTTGTGAAATCATCAATGGCTATGTGGAGGACATGAACAGTGAGGTTCGCTTTGATGCGGCAACACTGATTTTGGTTATGCATTTTGTGCCGGACGATGGTTCGAAAGAGGCCTTATTGCGCTCCATCGCGGCGCGGCTTAATCCCGGTGCCCCGTTAATTTTGGCAGATTTGCATGCAGAGGTCGAAGGCGTGCGCTTTAAGCGTTTTCTGGATGTGTGGCGCGATTGGCAACTGCATCAAGGTATGCCGGAACATATTGTGGACCGTGGGTTCGAACATGTTGTGCGTGATATCCAGTTTATTGGGGAAGACCGGATTATGGAACTGCTTCATGCCGCTGGTTTTAAGACCGTTGAACCCTTTTATGGTGCGTTCCTGTTTGGGGGCTGGATTGCATGGAAAGAATAAACGGGCTTATTCTTATTCTGCTTTATAGATAGGAACGGATAAGTTCGGGTCGTATTTATGATATACCCTTTCAATAAACCCTTCTTGATAAAGCGCGTGGAGCTCTTGTTGTAAACGTGTTGTGATTAAATCACTTAGATGTAAATTACAGGCAATTCCTCCGGCAATGGCGGTGAGTTTAAATATTTTTTTTATTTCATCACCTGTTTTATTGGCAAGGGCGTGACCTGCCATTTCGCCTGTCACCCATAAATCAATACGTCCCCCCTGAAGCTTGCGCACATTCAATTTATCATCTCGTACGGTTTCAACCGGAATATTACGTGTGACCAAATAGTCAACAGCAGCATCACCCAGATATCCACCAATTCGATATTCAGATAGATCACTGAGTTGCGTAATTTTAATTGTGCTGGTTGGTTGAGCAAATAACACGATAGGATTTTCCGTAAGTGGCGTAACCCATTTAAAGAGGTTATCACGCTCTTTCGTGCGACCTGTTGTGAAAAGACAGGTGTTTTTTTGAGATAAAGTTAATTCATAGGCTCTTTTCCAAGGGGTTAGTTTTATACGGTAGGCAAAACCGGTTCGTTTCATAATTTCTTGAACAATTTCCGTCGAAATTCCGCTTACTTCATCCTCTGATCCAATAAAATTATAAGGAGGGTAATGTTCGGTGAAGAAGAGTAAGTCCTCGCTCCAGGCTGTTTTGATGACAGTCAGAGAGAGTAAACATCCAAAAATGATTAAAAAAAGACGATGACGCAACAGGATCCTCATTTACCAAGTATGATCTATTTAACCCTATGGCATATGGGGATTTTTATCTTTATATACAAATGAAAAACCCGCCGTTTATATTGGCGGGTTTTCTTAACTTCAAACAGTGAAGGACTTAGTCTGTTAAATCTTCAAAGAAATCTTTGACTTTACTGAAGAAACCTTGGCTTTCCGGGCTGTGGTTTTCTACATTGCCACCGCCGGCGGCTTCAAATTGTTTCAGGATTTCTTTTTGTTCTTTTGTCAGTTTCACCGGTGTTTCCACGGCAACTTCAACGAACATATCCCCGCGTGACTCGGTACGCATGACGCTCATACCTTTGCCGCGTAGACGGAATTGATTACCGCTTTGGGTGCCTTCAGGCACTTTGATACGGGCACGTCCCCCGTCAACGGTCGGGACTTCAATTTCACCACCAAGGGCGGCTTTTGTCATCGGGATCGGTACGCGGCAGAAAATATTGGCCCCTTCGCGCTGGAAGATCCGATGCGGTGCGATGCTTAGGAAAATATATAGATCACCACTGGGTGCGCCGCGCAATCCGGCTTCACCCTCGCCGGACAGACGAATACGAGTTCCATCTTCCACACCAGCCGGTACGCTGACGGACAGGGTCTTGGATTTGCGTTCACGTCCAGTTCCCCCGCAGTTATCGCAAGGATCGGAAATGACAGAACCTGCGCCATGACAGGTCGGGCAGGTGCGCTCAATGGTGAAAAAGCCTTGTTGTGCGCGTACTTTACCACGGCCGTGACAGCTGGGGCACATGCTCGGTGGTTTACCGCCTTTGGAACCTGAACCGTCGCAGGATCCGCAATGAACGGATGTCGGGACTTCAATCTGGGCTTTTTTACCGTTGAAGGCATCTTCCAGACTGATTTCCATGTTGTAGCGCAGATCAGAACCGCGCCCGGATGACTGGCCGCGTCCGCCGCCCATCATATCGCCGAACATTTCTTCAAAAATGTCGCCAAAACCGGAGAACCCGCCACCGCCGAAACCGCCATGTCCGCCGCCCGGACCGCCTTGTTCAAACGCCGCATGACCATAACGGTCATAAGCTGCCCGTTTTTCGGCATCTTTTAAGACTTCGTAAGCCTCGTTAATTTCTTTGAATTTGGATTCGGCATCCGCATTATCCGGGTTGCGGTCAGGGTGATATTGCATGGCAAGCTTACGGAACGCGCTTTTCAGGGCTTTATCGTCTACATCGCGGCTGACGCCAAGCGTTTCGTAGTAATCTTGTTTTGCCATTTTTTGTCCTCTTTAAAGACAAATATGTCCCCGTTTGTGGCGGGGACTATTTGAAACAAGGCCCCCTGCTTTCGCAAGGGGCACACTTTTACAGGTTACTTGTCTTTTTTGTCCGGGTCGACTTCTTCGAAATCGGCGTCGACAACACCGTCATCAGCCGGTGCGTCTTCTTGTTGCGGAGCCTCAGCACCAGCGGATTCTTGCTGGGCTTTGTACATGGCTTCACCCAATTTCATAGAAGCGTTCATCAAAGCATCTGTTTTCGCCTTGATATCTTCCGGGTCGAGATCGTCACCTTCCAACGCGGACTTCAGCTCGTTGATCGCTTTTTCAATTTCGCCTTTTTCATCTGCACCCAAGGCATCCCCATGTTCGGTGAGGTTTTTCTCGGTTGTGTGGATCAGGCTTTCCGCTTGATTACGGGCTTCTACAGCCTCTTTGCGCTTTTTGTCTTCTTCGGCGTGCGCTTC
The DNA here is from genome assembly GCF_048267425.1 of Terasakiella sp. Classification (GTDB taxonomy): domain Bacteria; phylum Pseudomonadota; class Alphaproteobacteria; order Rhodospirillales; family Terasakiellaceae; genus Terasakiella. Next base: position 374,549 of record NZ_JBLWXN010000001.1, on the reverse strand, counting down.
TGCATCTTTAACCATTTGGTCGATTTCGCTATCGTCCAAACCACCGGATGCTTTGATCGAGATTTGTTGTTCTTTGCCCGTGGCTTTGTCTTTGGCAGACACATTCACCAAACCGTTGGCATCGATATCGAAGGTAACTTCGATTTGTGGAACACCACGCGGTGCCGGCGGAACACCAACCAGATCAAATTGCCCCAGCAGTTTGTTGTCAGCCGCCATTTCACGTTCGCCCTGGAAGACGCGGATGGTTACAGCAGACTGATTGTCTTCGGCTGTTGAGAAGACCTGAGATTTACGTGTCGGAATTGTAGTGTTGCGATCGATCAAACGGGTGAAGACACCACCCAATGTTTCAATGCCCAAAGACAACGGCGTCACGTCAAGAAGCAGAACGTCTTTCACGTCGCCTTTCAACACGCCACCCTGAATGGCAGCACCCATGGCGACCACTTCGTCCGGGTTTACACCTTTGCTCGGTTCTACACCGAAAATTTCTTTAACTTTTTCAACAACTTTCGGCATACGGGTCATACCGCCCACCAAAATAACGTCGTCGATTTCAGAGGCTTTCAGACCGGCATCCTTCAAGGCTGCCTGACAAGGCTTAACGGTGCGTTCGATCAGGCCGGAAACGAGGCTTTCCAGTTTTGCACGGCTCAGCTTGATGTTCAGGTGTTTCGGGCCAGACTGGTCAGCGGTGATGAACGGCAGGTTGACTTCTGTTTCCATAGAGGAAGACAGTTCGATCTTGGCTTTTTCACCCGCTTCTTTCAGGCGTTGCAGGGCCATACGGTCAGAACGCAGGTCAATGCCTTGTTCTTTTTTGAATTCGTCGGCGAGGTAATCAATAATCGCCATGTCGAAGTCTTCACCGCCGAGGAATGTATCACCGTTGGTGGATTTTACTTCGAAAACACCGTCGCCGATTTCAAGGATGGAAACGTCAAATGTACCACCGCCCAAATCGTAAACAACGATGGTGCCGGTTTCTTTTTTGTCCATACCGTAAGCTAGCGCTGCGGCTGTCGGCTCGTTGATGATACGCAGAACATCAAGGCCAGCGATTTTACCGGCGTCTTTGGTTGCCTGACGCTGGGAATCGTTGAAGTAGGCCGGAACTGTGATAACGGCTTGTGTGATGGTCTCACCGGCAAAGCTTTCCGCTGTTTCTTTCATCTTTTGTAGGATGAAGGCAGAAATCTGTGACGGGCTGTATTTTTCGTTGTTGGCTTCTACCCACGCATCGCCATTGTCTGCTTTGACGATTTTGTAGGGAACCAGGCCTTGATCTTTTTTGGTCAGCGGGTCGTCGAAACGGCGACCGATCAGGCGTTTGATGGCAAACAGTGTGTTTTCCGGGTTGGTAACGGCTTGTCGCTTGGCAGGCTGGCCGGACAGGCGTTCACCTGAATCTGTGAAAGCAACCATAGAAGGGGTTGTGCGTGTTCCCTCGGAATTTTCGATAACGCGTGCGTCACCACCATCCATGATGGCAATACAGGAGTTGGTTGTACCGAGGTCAATACCGATGACTTTACTCATTTTACTCTCTCTTTGTTGCGGCGAGTTCCCTGTCGTCCGCCCTTCTCAAACAAGGCACAGACATTTAGAACTCCCTGAGGGTCAAAAACTGGGCGTTATATAAGACGATTGTCGCGTTCATGCAAGCGCTTCGGCATAAACAATTACACCAAGAGTTCAGATTTTTCTGTTTTTCAACCGAATTAATCGATTTTCTCGCAAACACGGTTGCGGCCCTGTGTTTTTGCGTCATAGAGGGCAACATCAGCGCGTTTGAGTAAATCGTCCGGGTCTTCGTCTTTTTCCAACAGGCCGGTCAGGCCGAAACTGGCTGTAAACCCTTCGATTTTGCCTTGTCCGGTATCAAAGGCGAAATCCTCGGTATTTTGTCGGATCCGTTGGGCGATTTGCCAGGCACCGATCAAATCGGTTTCTGGCAGCAAAATGGCAAACTCTTCACCGCCGATTCGGCCTAAAACGTCGGAATTGCGCAAGCTGCCGCGGCAAATTTCGGTCATGGACCGAATGGCCTCATCACCTGTGGCATGACCATAGGTATCGTTAATATGTTTAAAGTGATCCACATCCAACATAATCAAGGATAGGTTATGACCATATCGTTTGGCACGGTCCATTTCCTTTTCACAGAGTTCAAGGAAATGGCGGCGATTGTTGGCCCCGGTCAAAACATCGGTTGACGCCATTTTACGGAGTTCACGTTCCATTCGTTGCTGTTCCGTAACGTCAGTGGAGATGCCAATCAAGGCATGGGCATTGCCGACATCATTGATCAGAGGGGCTTTGATGGAGAGGAAATAACAACTTTTGCCGGTGCGATAATGGCGTGATTTTTCAATACTGGTAGAGTTTTCCCGGTAATTGAAGACCTGAGTGTCACTTTTATGGAAGCGTTCGGCGACACTTTCGCCAAAGATCTCGGCATCTGTTTTCCCGACAATTTCATCAAATGTTTTGCCCAGATACTCGCACATATCGGCATTTACATAGGTATAGGTATAGCTTGTATCCTTGATGTAAACATGGGCTTTCATGTTATCAAGGATGGTTGTCAATTGACGTTCGTTGGCTTGAAGTTTCTGTTCCAGTCGCTTTTGCTCGGTGACATCGGTTGAGATACCTAAAATCGAATGGACGTCTCCGTCAGCGCTCAGTAATGGGACTTTGACAGACCAGTAATAACTTTTTGTGCGGGTTTGCGTATCGACGGATGTTTCCATTCGAGAAATTTTCTGGCGGGATTTAAGCGCCTCTTGATCCGTCGTGCGAAAACCAACAGCGGTTTCCGGTTCAAAAAGATCGAAATCGTTTTTACCGGTTATGCTGGTACGATCCATCTTCAGGGTTTGACAGAGTTCCTCGTTGGCGTAGGTGTAGCGTAGATCCGTGTCTTTGATGTAAACACGCGCTTTCATGTTATCCAGAATACTGTTGAGCTTTTCCTGACTGGCCCACAAGGCTTTTTCCAGTCGTTGTTGTTCCGAAATGTCAATGGACATTCCGAGAAGCTCATGAACTTCGCCCTGTTCATTTTCCATAGGGCATTTGACAGATAAATAACAGCGTTCGATCCCATATTCGTCCATGCCGCCGTCTTCCAACGCACGTACGGTTTTGTGTTGTTCAAAAACACTGCGGTCATTTTTTTCAAAAGATTCTGCGGCCTGGACAGGAAAGAGATCATAATCCGTTTTACCGAGGACTTCATCGCTTTTTAAGGCATGCAGGGCTGCAAGCATATGGTTAACGTAGGTATATTCCCCTTTGCGGTTTTTAGAAAATACGTAAGCGGGGATATGATCCAGAATACTTTGCAGTTTTTTCTCGTTATTGATCTGGCGAAAGGACTCTTCTTTTTGTGCGGTAACGTCCATTTGGATCCAGATAAAATGATCGCCATTCCGGGTGATATTCGTATGAAACCATAAAGACGTTCCGTTTTGCGTACGATATTCAAGTTCATTCTGCCAGACCTTTGAACGGGCGATGGTGTTTTGAATATCGGTGAAATCGGCACCGGGATAGATGGCGCAGACGTTTTGGCCCAGAAGCGTGTCGTTTGTCAGTCCAACCATCTGGCAAAAAGCGGGATTCGCGAAATTGACATGACCTTTTTGATCACACATGAAAATTGCCGCACCTGCATTTTCAAGAATTGCGGTGACAGATCCAGTCGTTAATCCCGTTTTATGCTTATCAGACACGCTTGTTTTCATTCATCATGGAGAAAATTCACTTTTGGCAAATCATCCACTGCTTACCTAAGAAATGCAAGCTTCACGCAAAAACTGGCGCAAAAAAATTAACGTATTGATCTAGAGTGAAGATTGCAAATTGTAGATATGCCCGTGGTCTCTGAGAAAAAACCGAGGAAGTATGAGGTTGTGACATTTAAATCGATATCGAAATAATGTTGTGAACAGGCGGATGTTAAGCAGATTAACTATAAGAACGTGTTGTTTATCGCTTCGTATATTATGCGAAAGAAATCGGCCCAAAATATGTGGCAGGGTTTTCTTTTAAGTTAATTGTGCTAAAGTGAATTATGCAACAAAACGCTATAACTATAAGATTTTGTTGTATCTATCGTCCGTTCGCGAATAAGGCATAGCAAATGAAGTATAAAGAATGGTCTGATGAATTTGAGCTGGGAATTGGTGTGATTGATGAAGATCACCAGATGTTGTTTCGTACGATTCGTCAATTAGGGGAACAAATCGCCGGAAATCGCAACGCAGGCGTTATTGAAGCAACCATTAAATCGTTGGGTCTTTATGTTGAAGAGCATTTTGATCGTGAAGAACGTTTTATGTTGCGCGCGGGTTATCCCGATTTTGACGCCCATAAAAAAGAACATGATGAATTTCGCGACAGTGTGATTTCCTTGCATAATTTTCATGCCCGCTGTCCGCAAGATGTGGATGCGGAGAAAATCGTTACTTTTCTGGAAGGTTGGTTGTTGAACCATATTGCAAAGGTTGACCGAGCCTATGCCCCGTATTTATTGGGTCAAAAGGAAGGTGATCCGTCCGTTATGCAACGCCGCCAGCAAAATGCAGCGAAAAGTATGATTAATATTCCTTGCCCGGCGGATAAGGAAGAACACGTTCGCCATTTTATCAGTTTGATTAGCGATGCAAGCGAAGAAGGTCAGTTGGTCGAAGCGGCTGTTGAAAAAATCACAGAGACGCAAATTAAACGACGTGAAGCCAAAGCCAAAAGCCTGTTTGGGCGTTAACTGTCCATTGCCTTTATCTGTCTGATCTCAATGACCTTATTGCATTCCCAAGGCAGGGGCTTATAATAAGTTTATCGCTTATGTAAGGAATGCAAAAAATGGGACTGTTTGACTTTTTCGGCGGTGGTAAGAAAAGCGAAGCCAAAAGCGGTGTGCTTGAAGTCGCCTGGTCTAAAAATGCGGCGGGCAAGTTTCGTCGTCTCCCCTTTGTTGAATTGGCAAAAGAAAATGTATCCGGTGTTTCGGCAATCTATGTCATTTGGCATGGTGGGGTGAAACCGGGCTGGGTCTATGTCGGGATGGCGGAAGATCTGGCGATGGATATTACAGATGCCAAACAAAGCAGCGAAATTATGAGCTATGACATGCGTGGTGGGGTTTTTATCACGTGGCAGACCTTCCCTGCGAAAATGGCACCGGGGGTTTTTGCCTTTTTAAGTGATGTTTTACAACCGGAAGTCCGAAACCCTGAAGTTGATATGTATATGAATAAAGAACATGTTAAGGTTTTGCCGCCGGGTTATACGAAAGAAAGCTTTAGTCAACTCATTGGCTAGATCATAAGTATAATTTACATTTTTTATTTTTCCTTCATGGTTGCAGAATTTACAAAAAGTCCCTTATATTTATAAAAACCTCGTTTAAGGGGTAGGATTAGCGGGACATTGTACTTGGACTGACAATTGGGTAGGCAACGACCATGAGCGATAAAAGTGATCTCACAAGACGTCTTGAGTTTTTACGAATAGACGAAAATGCGAAAAACTCGATGCGGGATTTTTTCGCAACCATAAATGGCGATGTGCCAGCTATTGTGGAAAACTTTTATGCGCACTTGTCCGGGTTTCAAGAAACCCAGTCCATCATTGATCAACATTCCGATGTGCGCACCTTAACGGATGCGCAGCGCCAGCATTGGGAAAACATGTTCAGCGGAAATTATTCCGATTCTTATGTGGAACGCGCGCTGACGGTCGGACGCGTCCATGATGTGATCGGATTGGAACCGCGCTGGTATCTGGGCGGTTACTTCATGTTGATCGAACAGATGCTGCAAACTTACCTGAGAAAAAATGGGGTTAAAAACACCAAGGTCATGGATGGCGTCGGGGCGATGTTACGCTCGGTCTGTCTGGATATTGATCTGGCCATGATGACTTATATTGAAAGCGGCGAACTGCGTAAAATTCGTGAACAGCTTTTACAAATGTCCGATGAAATTCTGGATGAATCGGATCAAACCATTCAAAGCGTTTCCGATCAAACGAGCTTGATGCAGGAAAATGTCGATAATTTAAGTGAAGCGCAGATTGAATTGCAAAAACAGGTCGATTTTGCAACTGAATCTTTGAATCACACTTTGAATTCTATTCAAACGGTGGCCGCTGCGACAGAGGAATTGGATGCCTCGTCACAAAGTATTGCCGGGCAGGTGCAATCCTCTGAAGAAATCGCTCAAAATGCCATTGAGCAATCGCGGCGTAGTCAGGAAACGGTCAATAGTCTGGAAAGCAGTGCGCAGGAAATTGCCTCGGTTGTTGCCCTTGTGCAAAATATTGCCTCACAAACTCGTTTGCTTGCCTTGAATGCAACGATTGAGGCGGCACGTGCCGGCGAGGCGGGCAAAGGTTTTGCCGTCGTGGCACAAGAAGTCAAAAATTTGGCGGCGGAAACCGAAAAGGCCATTGATCAGGTTAATATGCAATCCGGTCAAATTCGCGAAGCCACCGAACGCGCAGTCCATGAAATTGAAATCACCAACCAATTGATCCAGAAAATGGGCGAAAGTGTTGGTCATATTTCCGAAGCGGTGGAACAACAAACGGCTGCGACAACAGAAATCAGCAGCAGTGCAAGCAGTGCGTCGGATAGTACATCCCATGTGGATGAAAGCATGAAAGATGTGTCTGAACGCAATGTGTCGGCACAATCGATGGCGCGCAAAGTCTCCAATATTTCGCGCAATGTCATCCGGGATGTTTCGGGGTTGCGGGGCGCGATGACCATGTTGCTGCGTACCTCTTATGCCGGGAACCGTCGCCATAGCGAGCGGGTGCCCTTGGGCATGACAGTAACCTTGAAGCAAAATGGGACTGAATTTGTTGGAACGACTGCGGACTTAAGCCTTGGTGGGGTCTCGTTGCGTGTGGATCGTGCAGAGGATCATTTGAAGACGGGGGCATGTCATATTGTCTTGGATAAACTCGGGGCATTTGACATGGATATTCGCCAAGTGGCGGATAATGTGGTGAATGCCGCCTTTGGTGCCCATACCGAGGGGGAAAAGGCACGGATTGTTCAGCTGTTGGAAGAAACAAAGAACCATGACAAAACATATGTGGCATTGGTTCAAGAGGCAGCCAACCGAACAGAAGAAGCATTTGAAACAGCCCTTCGTAAAAACCAGATTTCTTTCGACGATTTCTTCGATATCGATTATCAGCCGATTGCCAATACCGACCCCCGTCAAATGCTGACAAAATTCACGGCCATTACGGATGAATACCTGCCGGATATTCAGGAAGACATCATTCAACGTGCACCCAACATTGTTTTTTGTGCGGCAGTGGATCGTGCCGCTTATTTGCCGACCCACAATAAGGTCTATATGAAGGAACAAAGCGACGATCCGATCTGGAATGATGCGAATTGCCGCAACCGTCGTATTTTTGCCGACCCGGCGGGCCTGCGCGCAGCGCGCAATACACAGCCCGTTCTCGTACAGGCTTATGACCGTAAAGTCGGGGATCAGGTGGTCTTGTTAAAAGAAGTCGATGCCCCGATCTACATCCGTGGCCGCCATTGGGGCAATGTGCGCATGGCGTATAAATTCTAGTTGTTTGTAAATAGATACCACTTCTATCAGAATAATCGTTCTTGTTATGTTCTTGACAGCTTTATAAGCCTGTGCCATATAGGATAAAGTCAACAGGAGAAGTGCGACCAATTAGGTCCCTTCTCCTTTTTTTGTTTTAGCAAAGCCGCTTTCCATTGATTTGGAAGGCGGCTTTTTCATTTTATGTGAGAAGGGAGACGAACATGAGAATGTTTGATCAATCTAACCGGTTCTTCCGTGTGGGAAATACGATTAGTCCATTGGCTAATATGCAACCGGATGATGTTTTAAAAACAAAATCCGCCTTGGTGCAAACAGGTGATTATAACGTCCCTGATTTTGGCATTACTGAAATTCCCGATATGGGGATGATCAAGGGGCTCAAAACTTTTCAGCAGAAAAATGGTTTAAAAGTTGATGGTGTGATGAAACCAAATGGCCCGACTGAGGCTAAACTCGGGGAAGCAATGGTTAAGCAAGATGTTACCAACGCAGACCTTGTGGAAGCTGCAAAGCCTAAAGTCAACGTACCCAAAATTGATTCGCTGACAGGTCTGCCGGAAGGGAAAATGCCGGCTGCGAAAATCTGGGAAAAGGTTGCACAACAGCAAAAGCCGAAAACAGCTATCATCCCAAAAGGAGAAACAGTTCAGCAGCGTCTTGTTTCCATGATGCAAGACAAACGCTATCAGGATAAACAAGATACTCGTTTAAAAGATCATGTTGCGTCGCAATTTAAGAAAGCTTTCCCTGGACAGGTTTCATATGACAAGACAGGAAAAATGAACCAACCTCAAGCGGCTATTGTGCCTGAGGATGTGGAACCTTTTGATCCTGATGGGGAGCTTCGAAGCAGGTCTAAAAATATTTCGCAGAAAGACCCTTCTGAAAAACCAGTCCAAGATGAGAAAGGTGAAAAAGAAGACGAAGGAACAGATTGTGTATCTTTGAAGCAAGATATGGACAATGCTTTTGAGGATTTGCAGGGTGCTAATGATGACGCTGATCGTTACCTTGAGACCTTACAAAACCAAGTTGAAGTTGCTGATAAAGCTTGGGATGATTTTGTAGAAACACTGTTAGATATCGGAATTTCTTCACTTCAAATTCCCAAAAAACCACATTCGGATGGTGATGCAACAAACAGAGACCGAGGTTCAAAAAGTCAATTGTTCAGTTTTGATATTATTGAAAGGCTTGCCAAAAAAGCCTTAAAGATACTGGATATTGCAGAATATCTAAGCAGCTCATATGATGCTTATTCAACATATAGCGATGAACTGGACGCACTCGAGACGTTCCGCGAAGATTGGCTAGATGCATTAGACATAGCCGACGAACTCCGAACCACATATTTTGATCTAAAAGATAAATACAGACGTGAATGTGGAAAATAACTTTTGAACGATAGAGCAAAGGATAGTTCTTTTGCTCTATCGTGGTATTTCATTATTTTGTTCAATGTTTTTTCTTATTTTTGCAGCTTTGGTTGGATCTATTCGACGGGTTAAATGTTTAATTTCAGTATCAACATCGGCGCCATTTTTCCGAGCAAAAATAAACCACTCATACGCTCTTTCTAAATCACGTGTATTTTTGTTTATATCTCTGAATGTTCTAGCCAGTTGAACTTGTGCTTTTACAATTCCGCCATGTGCAGCAGTTGTTAGTGAACCCATAGGAGCAGACAGAGCGCGTTTTCCTGTTTTTACTTCATCTAATAACCTTTGCGCAAAGCGCCAAGCAGCTTGAGGGTAATCTTGTCTTACAGCAAGGTGTAATAATTTATTGAATGCATTTTTACTTATTGGGTATCCATTCAACCCTTTCTCAAACACCAAAGCTTGTTCGTAGATTTGTTTTGCGTCACTATTTTTTAATTGATAAGCCCATTTTAATGCTTCTTCAAATTCCTTTTCAGGAAATTCTCTGTTTCCAAATAATGCTTGAACAAAAAGGTCTTTAACAGCTTCTGAAATACGATATCGGTCTTCAGGCTCAACAGTACTTCTCTTTTCAGATCCAAAAAGAACAGCCATCATCCGAAACCATTTTTGGGCGGTTTCCGGATCGTTTTTTTCATTTAAGTATAACGCGCCTATATGCATAGCTCCCAATGATTGAGAGATATTGTAAGCATTTTTATAAGCCGTAATCGCTTTATCAATATTTCTCTCGCTACAGCGGCCAAATTCAAAGGCTTCAGCCTGATAGAAAGAATAGACAGCCTGAGACGAGGTTGTGCGCATTTCATCCATCAAAGATGCCGCCCGCTTACAATCGTTCGTTTCCCATGCATGGCGAATGGCACTTTCGATGTTTTTAGAAGTTTCAGCTGCGGCTGAACCATGTAGAGAAAAAATAGATACAGCGAAAAGAAAGAGGCCTATCGCAATATTTGGCATTATGAGCCCTGCCCGTGAAAGTAAAAATAATTCATCCTATATTGGCATATGGAAAGGCCAGAGGGAATATTCTCTGACGGCTTTGAATCAGGGAGAGGATCAAAACCTGAAGCATATCTCAGAAATTTTGAATTTTTGGCAATTCTTTTCTCTTTGCTTTCCTGCTAATCCTTGATATTCCGGTTATGATCCGAATATGTTTTTAGTTACACACGAGGATGCGTCTAAACACACATCTGGTTCTGGTTTAACAGGTGTTTACACCGTGATAGTTTTCCTTACTTTCCGAAAGAAAAAACAAAATGATGAGTAGTTCGGTTATTGAAGCCCTTGTGAATGCGATCAGCGTATCCGGTCTGGTGATATGCGAAGCTCTTGCTGTCCTTTTTGGTATGGAGACGTATTTCTCCCAGGAATTTGGTTTTGCTGGTCCAATTGACTATACCATTAAGGCGGGAATAATTTTGCTTGTTGGGTTTTATGGCCTTAAGTTTGCTCGCCATATTTGGAAAGTTGAGCGTGGAATTATAAAATCAGTACAATAATTTCGGAATTCACCGGTTCTGTTTAAAGAACCGACCATTCACTTAAATGAGTTTGTGCTACATGCGCCACCACATCTGATAATGTCTGTGCGGCGGGTGTTAATGAATTATGGGCAACCTGTTTTACGTACATAACGGGGACTTCTGGCAAGTCGTGGCACTGCGATAAATAATCAGGTGTTTGGTATTTTGTGCGCAGGGTGACACCAAGTCCAGCCTGTAACGCTGCCCAAATACCATCCAGACTGGGGGTGGTAAGGGTATAGCGCCATAAGCGTTTTTCTTTTTCCAGTACCGACAAGGCACATTTTCTGAATTCACAGGGAAAATTAAACGCAACGAGAGGGACAAGACTGTTTTGATCCGTTGGCGGCGCGATTAAGGTTCCCACCCATGCCATTTCCAAAGCGGCAATGACAGTGTCCGAAGGTTGGATATCGGGTGTAAAAACCAATGCAACATCCAATTCGGCACGTTGGACTTCTTCACATAAGGCATAGTTGCGCCCGATATGGGCTTCGACCTCGACATTGGGGTAAAGGGCGCTGAATTGCGATAAAATATCGGGCAACAGGGTCTTTGCAAAATCTTGTGGTAGCCCCAGACGAACACTGGATCGGGTGGCTTGAGTTTCCAGTAGCGTGGCGGCCTCGTCATTTAACTTGAGGATTTTTTCCGCATAAGCCAAGAGCAATTGACCTGCTTCAGTCGGTACAAGCTTTTTTCCATCGCGCACAAACAGGGCGGTTCCCGACTGTGTTTCCAGTTTTTTCAACTGCATACTGACTGCCGATTGAGATCGTCCCAAATAATCGGCGGCCCGTGAAAAACTGCCGAGTCTGGCGGCGGTCACGATGGTTCTTAAGGCGGCGAGGTCGAAGGTGTGGTTCATACTTAAAAAAATCAAATATATATTATCAAAACTATTTGTTAATCGAAACTATAGAAGCTTGATAGACTCAAAGCAAGATTGGAGATAGCTGACAAAGAGGAATATCAAATGAATCACCACGTTGGTTTTATTGGATTGGGAACAATGGGCTTTCCGATGGCCAGAAATCTTTTAAAATCCGGTCAAACCTTAAGGGTTTGGAACCGCACGCAAGACAAATCAAAAACGTTGGGGCAGGAAGGGGCGATCATTGCCGAAACAGCCCAGGATGTTTTTCAGAACTGCGATATCATCTTTGCTATGCTGGCAAACGGACATATTCTTGATCAGGTTCTGAACCGGTCTGCTGTCGGATTTGGGGATATGGTGAAGGGGAAAACCCTTGTGCAGATGGGGACTGTTTTACCCGTTTATTCCGAGGCCTTGGGCCGCGAGATCGAGCTTGCAGGCGGGCAGTATATAGAAGCCCCGGTATCCGGGTCTCGCGTTCCGGCGGAACAGGGTCAATTGGTGGCTATGATTGCCGGGGATTCAGTACTTCGTTCCCGCATTTCACAACTTTTAAAACCGATAGCCCGGGAAATTGTGGATTGCGGCAGCGTGCCCAAGGCCATGCATACCAAGCTTGCGGTTAACACTTACCTGATCGGATTGGTGACGGCATTGGTGGAGTCCATGCATTATGCAACACAGGCCGGTATTGATTTAAAAATACTGGAACAGGTTCTCGGGTCCGGCCCTATGGCAAATGATGTGATGAAGATAAAGCTGGATAAATTGATCCGCCATGATTTTGACAGACAGGCTTCCATCCATGATGTCTTGTATAATGCCACGCTTATCACCGGGTCTGCCACCAGCATTCAAGCGGATACGCCGTTGTTAAGCGTTTGTGAAAAACTTTTTCATCACGTAGAACATAATGGATACGGCCAAGAAGATATGATTGCCGTTCTAAAAGCCTATGGGGATCAATCCAGATAGGCTCTGCCCCTAACGTTCTTCAAATGCCAGTTTAACCCCAAGGGCGACAAAGGCTGCGGCGAAGCTGCGTTGGAGCCAGCCGAGCAGGCGTTCATTTTCCATAACATAACGGCGCATCCATGCGGCGGCACAGCCGTATATGGCGAAGACCACAAAGGTCATCCCCATAAAGGTCAGGCTGAGAATACCCATATCCAGAAGGGGCGTTTGGCTTTGCGTGGTGATGAACTGGGGCAAAAAAGCGAGGAAAAAGATGGAGAGTTTGGGATTCAACACATTGATCAATGTGCCATGAAACGCAACACGGGCGCCGTTTCTATGTTGATCGACTTGTTTGACGGACAGGGTGCCCTTTTCCTTCCACATGCCGTATGCGAGATACAAAAGATAGACCACACCGGCATATTTAACCGTTTGGAAGGCAAGTGCGCTGGTGTGCATCAGGGCGGCGAGTCCGAGAATGGAAGCCAGCATATGTGGCACAATACCGAACGTACAGCCCAAGGCGGCCCATAAGGAAAAGGTCGTGCCCCGAAATAACCCAATGGAAACGGTATAAATAACGCCGGTGCCGGGCAGAAGGACCACAATGAAAGCTGTGATTAGAAATTCCACGCTCATATTCTCTTCTCCTTTAAAAACAGCATCAGGATGCCTGATTTAAAAAGGATATGCATCTGTTTTATTTGATAGGTCATATGAATTTTTTCCATAAAGGGTTGTTTAAAGGAATAAATACCTTAAATGAAGGAGGTCTATTATTTTGGAACAGGAGCAAAAGCAGATGTCGGAAACCATTTTCAGTGCGCAGGATTGGGTTTATGTCCCGGATACGATGGGGCGTTTAGGTCAGGGGTATTATAAAAATAGAAAAAATGCATCACAAACAATCACGGTTGCGGAATTTGAACGCAGACGTTCACAACCGGTTCAGGTCACTTCAAAAAAACAAGAACAAAACATAAACAATAATGTGCCGGTTCCTGCGGTGGCAAATACAGGCCGTTTACAGACAACGGGGACCACTGACAGTCAGTTGACCCCGTGGAGCAACCCGATCAGTGGGGAGCAAACAATTTCAGATTCAGGCAGTTCGCAGACAGCGAAGGCGGATGCACAAACTGACAGCAAAACGCAAAAACAAACAACCCCAAAAAAGAAGGAGAAACCTCAAGCAAACCGCGAAGGCGGTGATGGCGGAAATACGGGCGAAGGTGTCGGTTCTGCGTCTGACACAGACGGCTCGGAAGCCAATGGTGATGGTGGCGAAAGCGGTGCAAAAGTTATTTGTACAGAAATGGGAACACAGGGTTTGATGTCTTCCTTTGATCAAAAAGCCTGTCTTGTCTTTGCACATAAATATTTAGCTCCGTCTTTCATGGAGGGATATCATTTTTGGGCGGTGCCCTATGTCCGGTTGATGCGTCGTTCCAAATGGGCGACGGCTTTGATCGTCCCGTTTGTTCATCATCGTACAGCGGAAGTGAAATTCCGTTTGGGCCTGTCAAAAAAAGGGTCATGGCGCGGCAAGCTGATTTGTGCGTTGCATGATCCGTTTTGTTGCCTGTTGGGGAAAATCGTCAAGCCAGCGGATTATCGTAACCTTTATACCTTAAAGGCTTAAATCTGGTTTGTTCAGTTGGGGAAACCACCGGTTTGGCGCAGGGCTTCCCCCAGAACCATTGCTCCGCTAATGGCGACATTAATAGAGCGCATCCCTTCTGACATTGGAATGATCAGGCGTTCATCGGCGTGATCATGGACATCGGTAGGAACACCTTGGCTTTCGCGACCCAATAACAAGGTATCGTCGGGGCGGTATTCAAATTCGGTATAGATATGGGCGGCTTTGGTTGACAGCAGGATCAACCGGCCGCCTTGTGTTTTTTTTGCATCAACAAAAGCGTTCCAACTGTTATGGCGAATTAAATCGACGCGATGTAGATAATCCATCCCGGCGCGGCGCATACGTTTGTCATCAAGAACAAATCCACAAGGTTCGATAATGTCGACACCGATGTTCATGCAAGCGGCGAGTCGAAGAAGGGTTCCGGTATTTTGTGGAATATCGGGTTGAAACAAGGCCAAACGCACGTAAAAAATCCTTCCAATTAAGAGTCGTTATTAACTACACCTAAATTAAGGCAATTCGCAACATAATTTCATGGATTTGTACAGGTTAAACCTTTTCTTGTCAGGCGAAATGCATTATACGGATGCGCGACTCGTCCTTCATTTTAGGTCGGGTCACGTTGTTAATTGAGTTTTGTCATTGTGTCTTTTCCCATTTTGGAAGACACCATGATATCGCAGAGGTTTTCTGCTTGATTGAAGGCAACGACTTGGGCACCCCGATTCGCGTTCGGGGACAAAAATGAGGTAAAACATGGCTGATACGGCTACTAACGTAGAGAATAAGACGGAAGACGGTGAATCTCGCCGCGACTTCCTGCTGCTGGCGACTTCTGCCGTCGGTGCAGCAGGTGTTGCAGGCGCGATCTGGCCTTTCGTTGACAGCATGAACCCTGCTGCTGACGTTCTGGCATTGTCTACCACAGAAGTAGATATTTCCCAGATCGAGGAAGGGCAAAGCGTCACTGTAGTATGGCGCGGGAAACCGGTATTTGTTCGCCACCGCAACGCGGAAGAGATCGAACAAGCCGCTAAAGACGACAGTGCGTCCATGGTTGACGTTCAAAAAGACGCTGATCGCGTTCAAAAGTCGGAATGGCTGATTTTGATTGGTGTATGTACCCACCTGGGTTGTGTACCGCTTGGTCAGAAGCCCGGCGATCCGCGCGGTGATTTCGGTGGCTGGTTCTGTCCGTGCCACGGTTCTCACTATGATACGTCTGGTCGTATTCGCAAAGGTCCGGCACCGTTGAACCTCGCCGTTCCGCCGTACGAATTCCTCGACGACGAACACGTCAAGATTGGATAAGGGGCCCGATAAATGAGTTCTCCTGAATGGAATAACCCAGTCGTCAAATGGGTTGATGATCGTCTACCGGTCTTCTCTTTGATGCACCACTCCACTGCCGGCTATCCGACGCCGCGCAATCTGAGCTACTGGTGGAACTTTGGTTCCCTTGCGCTCACTGTTTTAATTGTTATGGTCGTTTCCGGTATTTTTCTGGTCATGAGCTATACGCCGCACGTTGATATGGCGTTTGATTCTGTTGAACGCATCATGCGTGACGTCAACTATGGTTGGTTGATCCGCTATATCCACATGAACGGCGCGTCGATGTTCTTTATTGTCGTTTATGTCCACATTTTCCGCGGCCTGTACTACGGTTCTTATAAGGGCCCGCGCGAGATCCTTTGGATCCTCGGTGTGATCATCATGTTGTTGATGATGGGCACGGCCTTTATGGGTTACGTTCTGCCGTGGGGCCAAATGTCCCTGTGGGGCGCGACCGTTATTACCAACTTGTTCTCGGCCTTCCCGATCGTTGGTGACTTCATCGTAACGTTGCTGTGGGGTGGTTTCTCTGTTGATAACCCGACATTGAACCGTTTCTTCTCCTTGCACTACCTGTTGCCGTTCGTTCTGTTTGCATTCGTTGGTTTGCATCTGTGGGCTTTGCACGCTGTAAAATCCAACAACCCGCTGGGTGTTGAAATGAAACAGCCGGAAGACAGCATTCCTTTCCACCCGTACTTCACGATCAAAGATCTGTTCGGGATGGGTCTGTTCTTTATGTTCTTCCTGTTCTTTGTTTTCTGGGCACCGAACTTCTTTGGTGAGCCGGACAACTATATCCCTGCGAACCCGATGGTGACACCGCCGCATATCGTGCCGGAATGGTACTTCCTGCCGTTCTATGCGATCCTGCGTGCGATTACATTCGACATCTTCATTATCCCGGCGAAACTGGGTGGTGTTTTGGCGATGTTTGCGTCCATCATTTTGTTGATGGTGTTGCCGTGGCTGGATCGTTCCAAGGTGAAATCCTGTAAGTTCCGCCCGGTTTACAAATGGTTCTTCTGGATCCTGTTCCTTGATTGTGTTTTCCTTGGTTACCTTGGTAAAAAACCGGCCGAAGGGTCTTACATCATCATGGCGCAGCTTGCGACCCTGTACTATTTCGCCCACTTCCTCGTGATTTTGCCGTTGATGAGCAAGATTGAGAAAGTCGTCGATCTGCCGGAAAGCATTTCCGCTGCCGTACTCAAGAAATCGGAGGACGCGTAACATGCGTAAACTGTTTATTGCTGCTGTTGCTGCCCTGACATTGAGTGCTGGTGCAGCCCAGGCTTCCGGTGGTGCTTATGTGCCGGAACTAAAAGACGTAAACTGGTCGTTCGAAGGTTTCTTCGGTCAATATGATCAAAAGCAATTGCGTCGCGGTTTCCAGATTTACAACGAAGTCTGTTCAGCTTGTCACTCCCTGCGTTTGGTTGCTTATCGTAACCTGTCTGCGCTCGGCTTTACAGAAGACGAGATCAAGGAAATTGCAGCGGAGAAAGAAATCCGTTTGCCACATGGCGATGCAGGTGCCTTGTTGAATGACGATGGCGAATTCTTCACACGTGAAGCCAAGCCGTCTGATAAATTTGTTAGCCCGTTCCCGAACGATGCGGCTGCGATTGATGCGAACGGTGCTTTGCCGCCGGATCTGTCTTTGGTTGCCAAGTCACGTTTGGGCGGTCCGGAATATCTATACAGCTTCCTGACAGGCTATATGGATGAAGTGCCAGAAGAAGTCATGCATCAGAAAGGCTTTATTCTGAACGAAGACAAAAACTTCAATGTGTACTTCCCGGGCTATTATACGTCCATGCCGCCACAAATGATGGACGAGCTGGTTGAGTATGAAGATGGCACCGAAGCAACAGCTGCACAACATGCAGAAGATATCGTTGCGTTCCTGAACTGGGCTGCTGAGCCTGAGCTGGACGAACGTAAATCTTTGGGCTTGAAAGTTATGCTGTTCCTGTTGGTTCTGACAGCTATGCTTTATGCTTTGAAGCGTAAAATCTGGGCAGATGTAAAACACTAAGTCTGTTTTATCATCTGACTGCTAAAATGAAGGCCGCCGTACTCTGATTGAGTGCGGCGGTTTTTTTATAGGGGTATTATCCATTTAATTGATACTTTTGAATAATAGTAAACTTACGGGTTGGGTTATTACGCAAGTATTCGTGCGGATATACAGGGATGTTTTTTTATCGGATACTGGTTTTGTAAACACATAGTTTATCCCTGTTAGAACCGATAAACGAAAATGATCGAACCGGACAGACTAGGAGGATTGAAAGCTCATCGTCACTCTATATCCCACCCTCATGTGACTTGCCTCCACGCGCTTTGAGCTTTTGATCCTCCGCCCAATCTGTCTTCGTAACCCTTCTATCTCCCCTCCCTTCGATTATTGTTTATCGGTTCTTTTTTTCATCTTACAAAAATATGCTTGTTAACGATCTGATCACTTTTATGCGTCATGATAGGTCGAATGGATTTGTTTTATGAACACGTTATGTGTTTGGGAGAGCGCAAAATATGGCACAGGCACAACAGATTTTAACGGAAACAGCGCATACGCAAAATATTACGCCCTTGCGCCGTTCGCCGCTGACACCGGGATTGGCATCTGCCGCAAAACGATTTGGCATTCGCCCGGACGCCGTTAAACGCCATGAGCAATATCTTAAAGAACGTGAACTGGAAATGAATAAGCTGCGTTTGCAGCGCGATAGCACCAAAGCCCGTTATAAAGCCCTGAAAGGGACGGTTGATGAATTGGTGGAACGTATTCACGATGTGGCGCGCGAGCCCAGTTCGGCCCAAGCAGGTGATATTCAGAATATTCGCACCCTTTTGAAACAAGCTTATCTGGCGATGGAACGCCAACAGGTCGAATTAAAAGGCATTCGTGCGCGAACACAACGCATGGAACGAGCCGCGATGAAAGCGGACGACGTTCATAAAGAAGTCGATGTGATGCGCGGTGAAATTTCCGGTTACCAGAAAGCCTTATATGCCGTGCGCAAAGACATGGCCGATTTGATGGAAATCGTCGAAGGTGAAGGGGGCTTGAAAGATTTAGCCAGTCAGGTTCGCGTGGTACGAACCGATCTGGAAAATACACGTCAACGCACCAGCGATCTGGAACGTGGTGCACAGGAACAATCCGCGCGGACCCTGAAATTAGAACAGGATATGGTCACGTTGCGCGCATTGGTCGAGTCGAACATGACAGAAACGGCCGGTGTCGCCGGTGCCTTGTTGAATTTACGCGAAGAAGTCAATGGCTTGCGCCTGAAAATGGGGCGTTATATCATCGATCAGATCAAGGTATTTAGAAAATAAGACGTCTTTGGTTGAGCGCAAATGCGTCGTCGCAGCTCGAGTTGACCTTGTTCAATCCTTTTTATAGTCTTTCCAATGACGGGATTTGCAATCAAGGTCGTTTTCCTGTATAGATGCGCCGACCGCTTGGAATAACCGAGCACAATACTCAGGAAATTAATGAAATGAGCGACCAACGTATCGACTTGGTCGGCCTTAGCCGTGAAGAGCTAAAGGCCGAAATGGAACGTATTGGTGAAAAAGGCTTTCGTGCCAAACAGATCTGGCAATGGATCTATCATTACGGCGTCACTGATTTTTCAAAAATGACCAATATTTCTAAAAATTTGCATGGCAAGTTGGCAGATCAATTCATCATTTCCCGCCCGCATGTTTCTGAGGAACTGACCTCTGTAGATCGGACGCGCAAATGGTTGTTCAAATTTGACGACAATAACGAAGCGGAAACGGTCTTTATCCCGGAAGAAGAACGCGGTGCGGTTTGTATTTCCTCTCAGGTTGGTTGTACGTTGACGTGCAAATTCTGTCATACGGGCACGCAATTGCTGGTGCGAAATTTAAGTGCGGCTGAAATCGTCGGTCAATTTATGGCTGCGCGTGACAGTTATAATGAATGGCCGTCTCCGCCCGGTGATAAGCGTTTGCTGTCAAACATCGTTCTGATGGGGATGGGGGAGCCGCTTTATAACTTTGACAATGTCGTGAAAGCTTTGAAAATCCTGATGGATCAAGAAGGTATCTCTTTATCCAAGCGACGTATCACATTGTCAACCAGCGGCGTTGTTCCTGAAATACGCCGTCTTGGCGAACAGGCTGATGTGGAGTTGGCGATTAGTTTACATGCGCCCCGCGATGATGTGCGCAATGAGATCATGCCGATCAATAAAAAATATCCCCTCAAGGACCTGATGGCCGCTGTGCGTGATTATCCGGCAGCGATTAATGCGCGTCGCGTGACCTTTGAATACGTTATGCTGAAAGGGATCAACGATTCTGAAGCAGACGCACGTGAATTGACGCGACTGGTCAAGGGCATTCCCTGCAAATTCAATCTCATTCCATTTAACCCGTGGCCGGGCAGTGAGTATGAATGTTCAGATCGTAAAACACAGAAACGCTTTACAGAAATTCTGAACCGCGCGGGCTATACGGCGACGATTCGTGTCACGCGTGGTCAGGATATTCTAGCAGCCTGTGGACAATTGAAGTCGGAGAGTGAACGTACACGCTGTTCACGATTGAAAGCACGCTTGGAAGCGGGCATTCAAGACGATGAACATAATCTTGCGCAAACGGGATCTTAGGGCATGTCTCATTCAATCTAATTTAGAAGACATGTTATTCTAGCTTATTGATTTTACGTAAATATGTCGTCGTAATCTGTTTTAGATTACGCGGGATTTGCTCTAATTTAGATATTTATTGCTGATGGCTAAAATGGTGCCGTTGAGATGGAGCGTCTTTAGTTCCCTTTCGAATCGGCGCTTGATTTTGTCGATGTCTGTCATATTCGATTTGCGGGACAGGACGAGAAAAGCGGGCTGGTGTGGCATAAACGGAATATTCAGGGACTTGATTATCCCCAGTTTATTTTGCTTTTTCAGGTAATATCTAAAGCGGGCTTCGTTATCTATAATGGCGTCTATGCGCCCGTTTTCCAGCATTTTAATGGCGCTCTTTACGTCATCGAATTGCAGGCGTTTTATCTTTCCGTCTGCAATGGCCTGTTCAAATCCGACCGACAGAGCAAACCCGCGATTATGTGCAATCCGTAAATTAAAAAAATCTGAAATTCGATTGAATTTTAAAGGATTGGATCGACGCACAAAAACGCTGAAGGTGGAATAATGCATGGGGACGGTAAAAAGATAACGGGCAAAATCACGTCGGTCATCCGTATCGAATAAGGAAAACCCCATATCGCATTCCCCATTTTCAATGAGGCTTATCAAGCGCTTCCACGGATAGGCTTTAATCTCTGCAGGTTGTTTGAGATTGTTTAAAATAGCGAGGATAATTTCGATATCGATCCCGGTTAAAGAATTTTTTCCCTGAATGACATAGGGTTCAAAACCGCGATGGGTACAGATTTGCAATGGGCGTGCCTGTGCTTGCAGGGCAAACAGGCTTAAAAATAGAAAAAGAATAGCGGATAACTTAAACGCCCTGCACAAAACAACCCCAATCTTTGCAAGCTAAAGAAATATTAACGTCTGGATAGTATCTATGAAAGAAGATTGCAAAAAAAGTGAAAAAACAAAATGTCTGTAGAAAGCCGATACGAAGCAGTCATTTCTTTTATCATTTTCTTTGTAACGTGTTTCATGCGTTATAGTTATATCTATTTATTTTTGCCAACGACAAGTTGTAAAATAGCTAAAATTTCTGAAAGAATGATCTAACGTACGGAATTATAAGCGAATGTGATGATTTTTGCCTCTTGCAAGATAGAGTTTGAGGTTGCAAAATCGAATATTCGAATGAGAAGAAAAAATATAATAGAGGCGGATCGAGATCTATGCAGTTTGATTTTGCAACCATTGCCGGGCTGATAATCGGTTTGACAGTTGTCACGCTAGCGATCCTGACGGGATCTGATATCGCCATCTTTTTCAATATTCCCGGTTTTCTAATTGTTTTCGGTGGAACATTTGCCGCAACTTTGATCAAATTTCCTTTGTCAGGTATCTTTATTTCCATTCCGATCGGGATACGTGCAGCCTTTACCGTCCAAAAAGAAAAGCCGCGTGATTACATCCGTCAGGCTATTCAGCTTGTCAAACGCGCCCGTAAGAACGGTATTCAAACCATTGAAAAGAACAATTTGAAAAACCCGTTCTTTAAAAAAGGCGTTCAGCTTTGCGCGGATGGGCGTGATCTGGATTATATCCGCAAGATTTTGACGCAGGAAATGGCGATGGCCATTCAGCGCGAAGAAATCGGGGGCAAAATTTTCCGCGCAATTGGCGATTCTGCCCCGGCATTCGGGATGTTTGGGACAATTGTTGGTCTTATTCAAATGCTTGCCAATATGCAAGACCCGAGCACAATCGGTCCGGCAATGGCGGTTGCGTTGTTGACGACCCTTTATGGCGTGTTGATTGCCAACCTGATTGCTTTGCCGATTGCCGATAAGCTGGAGTCAAAATCAGCCGAAGACAAAGCGTTGCGTTCCTTGATTATTGAATGTGTTTTCCAAATTCAGCAAATGCAGAATCCGACGGCGATGCTGGAAATTTTGGAACCGCATCTCCCTGAAAAACAACGCCAAATGGGGACGGGTGGCAGTTATACCGCCGGTCGTGATGCGAAAAAGCGGGGCTAAGCGCGGATGACAACATCTGAGGACACCAAAGACGACACCATTGATGGGTCAAAAAACATCAAGCATAATAAGGACGCCCCGGCATGGATGGTGACCTATGCCGATTTGATGTCGTTGTTGTTTGCTTTATTTGTCCTTTTGCTGTCTTTTTCAGAAGTGAATGATAACAGCTTCCAGAAAAACGCTGGTCCCATGCGGGAAGCTTTTAACCAGAATGCGGATTTTCAAACGGACGAACAATCCAATTTATCCGGTGGGCGCGGGATTTTATCCGGCGTGAGGTCGGTGCAAATGGATATCCCGCAAACCGAAGCTATTCGTGAAGCGATGGTGGCCCAGCTTCGTCGTTCCCTACAGGCAGACATTGCTAATCATTTGGTGGAGTTACAGGAAACCAACACAGGTATTATTGTGCGCTTTCCGTCTGAGACGGCATTTCAGTCCGGCGGGGCGGAATTGGCGCCATCGTCTTATGCGACACTGGATAAAATTATTCCGGTTCTGGCGCGCACACCCGGGGATATTAAAGTAGGAGGACATACGGATGATATCCCGATTTCAACCCTGCAATATCGATCAAACTGGGATTTATCGTCGGCGCGGGCAACATCGGTTGTGCATTATTTCTTACGTTCCGGTCAAATACCGAAAAAACGTCTGACATCACAAGGCTATGCTGATTCCCGTCCGTTGATTGAAAATAAGACCCCTGAGGCGCGGGCGAAAAACCGCCGCGTTGAAATTTCAATCGAAGTCCCTGAAAACACCAAGGATGCGCAGAAAATTTTGGAAAAAATGCAACCGCGCCGTCGGGTATGGACGATTGAAAAGGGTGAGAAACAATTGTTACCCGGTGTTGAAGAAACTGATCTGGAAAAACGCCGTCGCGAGGTTCAGGAAAAGGCCAAGCGTGAAAAAGAAATGGCGGATGAGTTAAATAAAATTCAGATGAATTCCATCGGCCGTCAGTAAGAGAACATTCTAAACAAGAAAAAGCCCGACGGGATGACCTATCGGGCTTTTTTATTCTTTATGGGTCGGAACTGAACTTAGCCTTTATTGGCGCGTTCAACACCTTCCAAAATCAACTGTTTGGCTTTTTCTGCGCCTTCCCAGCCGGCAATTTTCACCCATTTTCCTTTTTCAAGGTCTTTATAGTGCTGGAAGAAATGCGCGATTTCATCAAGGATGATTTGCGGCAGGTCTGTGTGTGTTGCCACATCGGCATACATCAGGTGCATTTTGTTGGTCGGAACGGCCAGAACTTTTTCGTCCATACCGCCGTCGTCTTCCATCATCAAAACACCGATCGGACGAGCTGCGATTACTGCGCCGGGGATGATGCTTTCCGGTGCCAGAACCAAAACATCAACCGGATCACCGTCATCAGACAATGTGTGCGGAATAAAGCCGTAGTTTGCCGGGTAATGCATCGGCGTATGAACAAAGCGGTCAACGAAGATTGCGCCGCTGTCTTTGTCAAATTCGTATTTCACCGGTGTAGAGCCGGCAGAAACTTCGATGATTACGTTGACGGACTCCGGTGCATCGCCAACAGGAATCTTTTTGATATCCATGGATTTTCCTCACACTGTTACTGTGGGCCCCGAAAGCGCCCCCTAAATTGCAGGCGCACGATAGCGAAAAGGCACTCTTTTATCAAGCAGGATTATCAACCGCTGTATCATATCTGCGCTGCATCCAGACAAGTAGAAGCAGGGCGGGCAGGGCAATGGCAGAACAAGCGACGAAAAAGAAGGTCCAGCCCAGTTGGTCTGCCATAATGCCGGACAGGGCCGCAAACATATCGCGTGGTACCGCCATAAAAGAACTGAGCAAGGCATATTGGGTTGCCGTATAGGCGGAATTACATTGGCTGGACAGATAAGCGACAAAGGCGGTTGTTGCCATACCGGCGGTGATATTTTCACCGGAAATGGCGGCCATCAGCATGGGGACGTTGTGTCCGACCTCGGCCTGTACGGCAAATAACAAGGTGGAAAGCATCTGTACGATCCCGCAATAAAGCAACGCCCGCAGAATACCATAACGATAAACGACGATGCCGCCGATCATACCGCCGATAATGGTGGCCCCAAGCCCAAAAACCTTGGTGACAGAAGCGATCTCGGTCGCGCTGAAACCGATCTGATAATAAAACGGATTGGCCATTGCACCCAGCATGGCTTCGCCCATTTTATAGAGAACGATGAAGACCAGTACCCAAATCCAGCCCGCGCGTGTCATAAAATCTTTAAAAGGTTCAATAACTGCGATTTTGAAATTGGCAATCAGGGCTGCCAGCCACGGGGCTTTGCCGTCTGCAATCAATTGGGCACTGTGGAGATTACGTTCTTCCAATTGTTGCTGGGCCGCAAGGTTTTCCGGTTCGCGGTTGAGTAAGACGGTGATCATGCCAATGATGATTAATCCGGCCATGATGGTATAAACCAACGGCCAGGAAATCCAGTCTGACAGACCTATTGCAACTGCCCCGGCAATTAACATACCCAAGCGATATCCGTTGACGTACATGGCAGCGCCTGCGCCTTGTTCATCGTCTTTCAGCAGTTCGATACGATAGGCATCGATTAGAATGTCTTGAGTGGCAGAGAAAAAAGCAACAAAGACGGCAAATAGGGCTGTTGTTTCGGGTGTTTGGGCCGGGTCGGAATGACCAAGTCCTAAAATGGACAGCATCAGGAAAATTTGTGAAAGCAAAGCCCAACTGCGTCGATGTCCGATCAAGCGATGAAGAACAGGCAGGCGCACCTGGTCGATCAGCGGCGCCCAAAGAAATTTAAAGGTGTAGGGCAGGCGCGCGAGTGAAAAAAAGCCGATGGTTGCCAGCGAAACGCCTTCAACCCCTAACCAGTAAGACAGGGTCCCATAGACTAGCAAAAGCGGGAGCCCGCTGGAAAAACCAAGAAAGAGAATGGCCAGAATTCGTCGATCGAAATAGATTTTTGACGCGTCCAGCCAGCTTCTCATGGTCTCAAATCCATAACGATTTGATTAAAACAACTGGTTGTCGCTTTTTCTTTGGGGAGACTGCCGCGCAATTCGGCATGATCGACCCGCAGGTGGGCGCCGTTTTGGTATAAAAATAGATCCAGAATGCAGTGTTTGGCCCGATATTGCCAAATTTCAACTCCGCTATCTTTGCGAACGAAATCGGGGGCACCAAGGGCTTGTTCCACCTCAAATCCATCTAATCCGACAAGTTTATCGGGGTGTGCCTTTTCCAGCCCGTATTCCTTAATTGCCGCCAACCGACGTGCAGACAGGCGCGGCGTTTCGGGTTTTTTCTGGATTTTGGCCTGTGGTGTGGTTTGTTGCGGGCGTTCCCCGCCATACATGTCCTGTTTGGTGGGACTGGCGCAGGCGGAAAGCAGCAACGCGCCGCACAAGGCAAGGGCTTGAACGGCGCGATTGGAAAATGACATCACGATCTTGCTAAATCAGGTTTTGGTGTCGTCGTTACGCGCTGCCGCAATTTCATCGGGGCTGAGCGTGGCCATAGAACCGGAAATTTCACCACCTTCTTCAATAACGATCCGACCATAGCGCACGTTTCCTTTAAC
This sequence comes from Terasakiella sp., assembly GCF_048267425.1. GTDB lineage: Bacteria > Pseudomonadota > Alphaproteobacteria > Rhodospirillales > Terasakiellaceae > Terasakiella. Next base: position 348,885 of record NZ_JBLWXN010000001.1, on the reverse strand, counting down.
GCGGCCGCCACTGCGAACCGTCAGGGTTTTATAAGCATAAAGTTCGCCATCAAACACGCCGGAAATATAGGCTTCTTCCACATGGGCGCTGCCGGTATAAACCCCGTGGGAAGAGACATCCAGAACACGCGCATCGGTGATTTTGGCATCCACGTTGCCTTCAACAACCAATGTTTCACAAGCGGTGATTTCCCCACTCAGCGAAATTTCACGACCTACGGTCAACGTGCGCGGGTCTTGATAGTTGCGTTGGTCGCCACGTCGCGGTGTGGCACCGGGAATATCCATTAAACGGCGTGCCGCAATATCCGGGCGATAACCGGGGGAAGACCCGGAAGAGGCCGCATTGGGTACAGCCGGTTTACTTGGCGGGGCCGGGGTATGTGTACCTTTTGACGAAAACGGCTTCAAAGGCGGCAACTGCTCGACTTTGTCTTCGTTGTTCGTCTGTGCAGCCGGTTGCTCAGTTTTTGTTTCGGTGGATGCTTTGTCGCCGTTTTTATTACGCCCAAACATGCTCACACATACTCCTTAAGAACTCTGTTCCAGCATCAGGAATTTCGGCTCCTGTCGCCAGCGATGGAAAAGATGGACCATAGCGGCTGTGCCAACTACGGGTGCCAATAGGTTTACCAGAGGAATCGTCAACAAGAAAGCAGTCAATGCGCCCGCGATCAGCAATCGTCCCTGATAGGCTTTACGCAAGGCTTTGGCTTTCTTGACGCCGACACGACGCTGGCCAACCAATTCAAAATACTCTCGACTTATTAAATAGCCGTTAAGGGAATAAAAGACCAGCAGGTTGACAGCCGGAAATAGCAAATAAATCGGTAAAGCGAGAATGTTGAGCAATAACATCACGCCTGCAAATTTAATGGCTTCAACCAGTGTCTCCCCCCACGGAATGGAATCGGCAGGGGGGAGGTCAGGATAGTGTTTCTTTTCAACCGCTTCGGCAATATCTTCCAATAAAAAACCGATAATGACAGAAGCCACAGCAGGAAAAAGTAACCAGACAACGGCAATGGTTGCAATGGAACCCAGCCAGTCAATTGCGGTATCCACCCACGGAATATTGACCAGCACGCTTTCAAATAAAAAGCCTGTTACCGCGCTGAAAAGCAACAAGAACGTGACCAAAGCACCGAGAACGCCTAGAAAAATGACTTTTCGGAAAGTGGGGTCGGGTAACTGTGCGAAAGATTTTGTGAAAGCGGAGATCATGAGACTCTATCGTGTTCTTTATATCGATTCGAGGGTTGATTGTTTTATGTAGCCCGATCATCGCCCGCAGGAAAGGGCTTTGTTGAGGAAATCGAGAATTAAGACATGAATTTTGTCATGTGCGGTTTGTCGATCAAAGCCGGGATTGTCGTTTGCCAGTTCCCCAAGTTGAGATTTCACATCCTCGTGAACCGGGGATAGATAGGAAAAATGCCCGGCTTTTTTGGTAACGTGATAATCGCATCCATTGGGCAGGTTCTCGCGGATTTCCGTACTATGAAAGGGATGACGTAAAATCATATCATGTTCAGCGCGAAAAATTTGTACGGGAACCTTAATGTTTTGCAAGCTGGCAGGTGGAAACAAACCGCCGCTGACCGGGGCAAGGGCAATGCAGGCCTTATAGCGCGGATCATAGGTAACAGGCAGGTAATCCTCGTCAAAGCCATCGCGCACAATAACCTCATATCCGCTGAAAATGGGGTCGAATTCCCGGTTCATGCGAATATGTCGGGCCAATCCTTTTACATAAGGGGTGGCCCCAACACAGGTCAGGGCCGTAAACCCACCCAGTGAAAAGCCGAAAACGGCGATTTTTTGCGGATCAATAACCGGATCCCATTTATTATCTGCAAGCACCATATCCAGTGCCGATTTCAAATGGCGTGAACGTCCACTGTAGGACCGGGCAGAGCCCACCGCGCTGTCATCAAAAAAATTGTTATGGGGATGTTCCGGGACCAGCACGATATAACCGTTCTCGGCCAAAAACTCCGCCGTTTTGCAATGTCCGAAACGTGTCCCGCCGGACCCATGCGACATGACGACTAGGGGGAAATATCCCGGTGCGATATCGCCGTTTTTGGCAACATGAAACTGATAAACACCTTGGCGCAAATCTTGGGCGGGTGTTTCGGTGGGATACCACAAGGCACAGGGAAGGTCGCTTGCGCGCAGTGTGGTAAAACCGGCGTGATAGGTCATTGGGGGGCTTTAGAACAATTAAGAGGCTGTATGGGTTTCAATGGCATCCCAAATCTGGCTTTCCAGACAGGATCCATCAAAACGATTGATTTCTTGCAGGCCAGTGGGTGACGTGACGTTAATTTCAGTCAGATAATCGCCGATAACATCAATGCCGACAAAAATCATGCCGCGTGCCTTCAGTTCCGGGCCGATGCGTTCGCAAATTTCGCGTTCTCGCGCGGTTAGCTCGGATTTCGCGGCCTGTCCGCCGACATGCATGTTGGAGCGCGCTTCGCCTTCTGCCGGAATACGGTTGACGGCCCCGGCTGCCACTCCATCGATCAGGATAATGCGTTTGTCGCCTTTGCGCACATCAGGCAAGTAGGCTTGAACCATGATCGGTTCGCGGTAAAGTTCGCTAAACATTTCAATCAGGGAATTGAGGTTTTCATCCCCCGGTTTGATATGGAAAACCCCGGCACCGCCATTGCCAAACAGGGGTTTGACGATGATGTCTTTATGTTTATCACGAAAACGTTCGATTTGTTCTTTGTTGCTGGTAATCAAGGTCGGCGGCATCAGGTCGGGGAATTTGGTGACAAACAGTTTTTCGGGTGCGTTGCGCACCTCTGCCGGGTTGTTGACGACCAATGTCTGGGGATGGATATGTTCCAGCAAATGTGTGGCGGTAATATAAGCCATATCAAACGGCGGATCCTGACGCATCAAGATGACATCGACATCATCTTGCAGGTCGATCCAACTTGCTTCGCCCAATTCAAAATGATTGCCATGTTCGCGTTTTAACGTCATGGGCCGGGCATACGCCACCACGCGACCATCTTGCATGGTTAAATCTTTGGGGTGGTAATGGAAAAGCGTATGGCCGCGTTTTTGGGCCTCAAGCCCCATCACGAAAGTCGAATCCCCATTGATGTCGATGGTTTCGATCGGGTCCATTTGAATAGCAACGCGCAGGGACATGTGTTTTCCTCACCTTAAAATGATATGAAATCAGATATAGACCAACTTATAAGGTGGTGCCAGTTGTTGATGATAAAAAAGTTGTGAAGCCTGCGGGGACTAACTTTGCGTCTTATTTTGCAAATCTGTCAGAATCCGTTCGGTATGGCGAATGGCATCCATATCCGTTGTATATTTTAATGCCGTTTTCAAGTCTTGGATCGCCTCGGATAATTGACCGATACGGGCATGCAACAGGCCGCTGTCGCGCCAAAAGGCAGGCGATGATGGTTCCAGAATATGACAAATTTCCAGTATTTCGAGGGCTTGCGGCACCTGATCACAGCGCAGGAAATGCGCTTTGATTGCCCCCAAATGGCGAATAAACAGCGTTTTGGCAGGCAGCATATCGTAGAACAGCGGTTGTAATTCCGCTTCGGCACCGCCCAGAACTTTGATCATTTGACGTAGGGTATAAGCATCCAGTTCGATGCAGCCTTGAAAGGGATCGAGAATGGCGCGTTTTGCCCCATGTTCAATACAAATCAGGTTATAACCGGGGAAGTTCAGCCCGAACACCGCCCAACCGCATTGGCGCGTACAATGGATGAACAACATACTGAGACACAAGGCTGTGCCGTATTTTTCATCCAGCAGGCAGGCCATATTCATATGATCAAGATCGTCGTACGCGTCTTCATCCCCCTGAAATCCTTTTTCTTTGCAGAACAGAGTTTGCAGGGCCTCGACTTTGGCTTGTAAGGGATCGTTATGCAGGCACAAGCCTTGAAACCGTGTGTTGAGGTCTTGTGACAGGCGCGTGATTTCATCGCGGTAACGGCTCAGATCAAGGGACGGTTTAAGAACCTTGCCGACCAAAAGGCCCGCTTCACACAGATTGAAGGTTTCTTCATCTTGTTGTGCAAGAGACTGAAAGCCATGTTGGATTTGACCGGGGAGTGTCATGATGCGTCGCTCAGGACTCTTTCTTCTTTCGGACGATACATGGATTTGCTTTCTTTGACCTCGACATGTGAAACGACTTTGCGCACGTATGGGATGGATTTGGCATGGGCAATAAACCGACGCAGTTCCCCATGACTTTGGGCGAAACCGATGACATAAACCGTTCCGCCCTCAGTATCGTATTTATAGTTAATATCCATGATTTGCCCGTCAAACGTCAGGGCAGCAAATAAACGTGTGTTAATCAAGGTATCATGGGTGAAATCTTCAATACCGGTTTCTCGTTTCAGCACAATATCGTTGTAAACATCTTTAATACCATCCACTTTCCAGACAAGAGCAATGGCTTTGGCGCGTTCTTCTTCGTTTTCAACCGCGCCCATGACCATCGCTTTGGAATTATAGACAATCACGGATAAGTCAGAGGCATAAGACAGTTTTTCCTGTGCCCATGCACCGACGATGTCGGCTTTTAACCCCAAATCGTTTGTCGCGCCTTCCAGCCCGCGTTCTTCCATCGCGTAGGTGCCCGCTGTGGTCCCAACGGTGGTTAAAACCCCCAACGGTGTGCAGGCCATAAGGATAAGGCAGCTCAAGCTTAAAAAAGCAAAACGGGTGATCATCTTTCGTCGTACCATGCGTTTTTCAAATGTCTGGGCAATCTATGGGGGGAAATTGCCATAAAATCAAACCGAATATCCCTATCAGCATAACGCTGATTTGCAGAAAGAAAAGCCTCGGCTGCGACAATCAGGCGTTTTTGTTGAGCAAGGGAAAAAGACTGCAAGGCGAGATCAAGACTGGGGCGCGATTTTACCTCAATAAAACAAAGGGTCCGCCCCTTTAGCGCAACAATATCGATTTCACCACCGCGTGTGCGCAGATTGCGCGCAAGGATACGATATCCCTTTAAACGCAAAGTCCAAGCCGCCAGCTCTTCCCCCCAACGCCCAAACCGCACCGCTTTTAATTTTTTGTCCATCATAGGGTGGATTAGGGAAGGGTCGGGGGCTTTTTATGGTGAGATTAGAATTTAAGGCGTCATATAATTTTGAGGCTGACCTCAGAATTCATTATGTTCACAAGCTATACTAAATGTTTATTCAGGGATAGAGTAAACAACAATGAGATAGTCTATCATTAATTTTCTATTTCTCTGTTCTATTTGATTTTTAAGGATCTGATTTTGTTCGAAAAAATGGGTTTTAACTTTTCTTATTCGAAGAGAATGGAAAAGTACGAAGTGAATATTCTACTTTTAGGTATGCTTTTTTCAGCATTATTTTATTTTTTATTTGATTCTAGTTATGATGATATAAGTATATTTTATTTTATATTTACATCTGCTGCTTTTATTTTCTTTATAATAAGAAATTTATATTTTATTTTATTGGTTTTGTTGATTATTTCTTTATCTTTTTTGGTTTATTTTTTATTTGGATTATTTTTTAGTTTTATTTTTTCTGTTATTTTTTGTTTATTTGTATCATTGTTGTATAATGGTTTTTTTGATATTGGTAAAAAGTTAGCAGCTTTTCTATTATCAATTTGTTTTCCTCTTTTTTCTTATTATAAAAATGATTATCTTGTTATTTTTAATAATGGATTTGAGTTAAGTGTGGTTTTTATTCTTGTTTTTTTAGCCTATTTTGTAATTAGTGATTAAAATTTTGCGGAATTTAAGGCAAAATTTTAGGAATTCTGGAGGCAGTTACCTAATTAAATTTCGAGGTTGACGGACTGTTTCGTGTTGCGCCATTGCTACAGCATGTTGAGAGCTGGCAGCGTTTTCTCGCGGATGATTTGCCGCAAAAGGACCATTTAAAATTACAACAGTACGAAAGGACCGGACGACCTTTAGGCGACGACAACTTTGTTCAAAACTTAGAGGAACAGCTTGGCCGCCCTTTATTGCCTAAAAAGCCCGGGGGAAGTTGGAAGTTGAAGTTGAAGTTGCGAAGTTCGAAGTTGAAGTTCGGGGGACAGTTACCGAATTACTTGCCTAAGCTTTTCATACCTCTTTCAGAAAATGAAGGAGAATTCCGGGGTCAGCCACCTAATTAATTTCGAGGCTGACCCCGGAATAGGCAGTCCCCCGAACTCCAGGAAGAGAGATCGGTAACTGTCCCCCGAACTGGAACAAAAGCATTTTTTGCACTAAGAATGCAATCTGAAGTAATTTTCTTAAAATCACATGGAACATTATCAATCAGTATTTGAGCGTACTCTTGATATAGCTGAATATCTCGTTGCATAATTCCTCCTAATAATTATCAATGAAGCCGTCTGTAATATTACCATCGCAATAATCAGTGACAGCTACCTATTGTTCTCATCAACGAGACCTGAGCCTATATTTTGGCGAAAAAAAGAAATGATGTTCGTATTGAACTCTTTATGAAAGGCGGCACGGTCAAAATTCGGTTTGTCCCTACACAGTTCTGGTAAGGCTTTGGCAAGTTTTGGCGGGCATATGGTCAAAAAAGCGAAATGGCTTGTGTTGGGGACAATATGCAAAGTAGGTTTTGCGGGCAGGTTGTGTGCAACTGCGGGAACATCTTTTGGGGACACACCATGTCCCCCTTCCTGAGATGCCCACAAGTCTATGGGCTGAGAGATGTCTTTTAGGTTATCTGGTGTGGCAAATACATTACTGAGGGGGTCAACAATAACATAAGCCTTAATCCGAGGGTCGCGACTTGGTGGTAGTATGGGCATATCTTTTACGTGGGGATGTTTACAAGTCACGTTTGACCCATCCGTACAAGGGACACGGAGTTTATCAAAGTTAGGGCGGGCACCTGCAAGGACAAGCCCCGTATAACCTCCCCGCGAAAAACCGAAGAAACCAATGGCATCTGGATTTATTGATGCCGCGTTTGGTGACGCGCTCAGCATGAAAGTAATGAGACGTTTGATGTCCATCGGGCGGGTAATCAAAGCCTTAAGGTTACGAAATCTTGTTTTATTGGTCGATGTGTCATCAGGATGGTTGAGAGCGACCACCATGAAACCTGCATTGGAAAGAGCTTCGGCTGTATCATGGTGGCTGAGACTTGTTCCGCCAAACCCGTGTGACATGATAATCAAAGGTAGGTTTTTTCCCACAACCGGACAATCTCGAACACCGGGAAGAACGAATGGTCCAGCTTGTATGTCTACGGGAGCACTCGCGCATGGTGACCATTGTACAGCCTTGATGATCGGGCCTGTCTTATCAGCGGGAACTTCAATTTTTTTCAGCCCGGCGGCATGCGCAAGGGGAGCTGTGAAAGTGAGGATAGCGACAAGGACCATGATTATAAATTGCATCATTTTTCCTAAATACAGTTCACGAGACAGGTATTAAGCAATCGGTGATCCGTTGCTATTACGATCATGTTAAAACGTAATATAATTTCGAGGTTGGCCTTAGAATTCTCTTAGAGTGCGTAACAATACCGAATTTACCCCATCACGTCACGCAATGTGGAAAAAAGTATCATAGCGAACTACCCCGAACTAGAACTAGGCGAACTCAACTCAGTTAGGGTGCTTCTGGAAGGACTTTATATTCGGCTTTTTGATAAGGAATTCCGTTTTTATAAAAAACATCGTCATAAGGTAAAAATCCATTTTTTATATAGAAAGGTAAGGCTGCTTCTCTGGCATCACACCATAGTGTTGAAATTTTTGTTTCAGATAGAAAGGTTTGTATTTCTTTCAACATTTTTGAGCCAAGTCCCTTTTTTTGCATATGAGGAAGGATCGCAAATTTTCGCAAACGGACTTTCATTTCTCCATCAGGAAATAAGGATGCAACGCAGACGAGTTTCTGATCAATGTAACCACCGAAATGGTGGGCTGTATCATCTTCAGTCATCATACAATATTCTATCGGCTCATCAGGCCATAAAACCCTATGACGGATGTTGTAGGTCTCTTTTGTGGTGATTGTTTGGAATTTAAACATTAGTGTAGCAACCATTAGGGAAGTGTAAGCAATCGGTGGCAGGTACCTATTTTCGGAGGATTTTCATGGTGAGTTTGAGAAAGGGATAGGGATTAAAATCAAAAAATTATACCGGTTTGTTGAAAAGTAATTTAAAATTTTTTCTATGGATGAGAAAGTACGCGTTCGAAAATCTGTTTATGAAGACATCCCTCAAATTGCACTCTTAATGAAGGATTTGGGCTATGGTATGGCTAGCCTATCGCAATTAGAAGAGGTATGGAAAAAAATTCATTCAAATTCCACCATGGAAATATTAACCGCTGTCACTGCCAACGAGATTGCAGGTTATTTGTCTTACTCTTTTAAACCCCAATTACGCATACAAGGGGAGATTATGGAGATCGATGAATTAAGCGTAGGGGAAAAATATCGAGGGCAAGGTATTGGGACAGTGTTGCTCAAACACTCTATAGAAATCGCTCAAAATATCGGGGTAAAACGAATTATCCTTTCCACGAATAAGGAAAGAGAGAGCTATAAAAGAGGCTTTTATAAGAAACACGGGTTCCACGAAAAAAAATCGGCTTGGATGGCTTTAGACGTTTCTACGGGCAATTGAGTTCCGGGGTCAGCTACGAAATTATCTTTCTTGATTGCGCAACTTAATTAGGTGGTTGACCCCGGAATAGGGGAACCGGAATACCTTGAGGCTGACGAGGATGATTATTTCTATTCGGACGCTGAAACCGGGGTACTAGAGCAAACGTTTGTGACGAATGATTGATCGTTTGAATAGAGACTTTTCAAAATTTTTTTATCTAAGTTTGTGTACTTTATTCTTTTTCCATCAAGTATCGACTCATTATTAAGTATTGTACATGGGGTTCCTGCCATTAGCATGAATGCTTTTTCCAAGCATAGAGCCGTTTCAACTTGACTATTTGTGATATCATTAAATATTAAAGTAAGATGAATTTCTCCACCATTGGTTAAATTTCCCGAAAAGCAGTTTGTTTTTCCTTGTTTTTTAATTTCATCAAATAAATGATCAATTTTTTCTATGTATTTTCTGCTATTTGATTGTGCCCGAAAATTTTTATGATATTTACCATTGATAGACATTTTATTTATGTCATCAAAAACAATGAACACATTTGGTGCTTTGGTTTCATCATGGACAATTAATCCATTGCTTATCTTAAGGAAATTTGTCAATGCAAGTCCCACACTTAATGACATCGATTTTACTTTCTCAAAATTCTCAGTTTCTGCTAAAAATTTAGTAGAAAAAGGCTTTTTCCATATTGAATAAACATTATTATCATTAGCTAATACATAAGAAGAACTACATAATAAGTACATTGTTACAAATAAAATACATTTGAACATTTAAGTTTCCCCCACAAATAACCGGTGACAGCTACCTATTTCCCTCTCTCAACCTCTTTCAACGAACCGTTACATTCGGTGTAAAGATATAGCCGGCGCCATAGACGGTTTTGATCATGGTGGGGTCTTTGGGGTCGGCTTCGATTTTTTGGCGCAGGTGGCCGATATGTACATCGATGGAGCGATCAAAGGGGGACGATTCCCGTCCACGGGCCAAATCGAGCAATTGATCACGGCTCAGCACCCGGTTGGGGTGGCTGGCAAGGGCGCAGAGCAAGTCAAACTGCGCTGCCGTCAAAGGTGACTCGTCGCCTTGCGGGTCAATGAGTTTACGCGCCATGCGATCCAGCACCCATCCGGCAAAGCGCATTTCAGAGATATCTTCACCTTTCGGCGTGGCTTGTGCGTTGCCTTTGGCCCGGCGCAGGACGCTGCGCACGCGTGCGCGCAGTTCGCGTGGTTCAAACGGTTTGGAAATGTAATCGTCAGCGCCCAATTCCAGACCGATGACCATATCGGCGGTTTCGCCCATTCCGGTCAGAATAATAACGGGAATATGGTTTTGTTGACGGATTTCACGCAGCAGATCGAGGCCGTCTTCGCCCTGCAACATCAGATCGAGAACAACCATATCCACATCACCCTTGGCGATTTTTTCCTTCATTTCCTGCCCGCTGGAGGCAGAAGAGGCACGAAAGCCGACACCGGTTAAACAGCGTTCAACCAGCGAGCAAATATGCGGTTCGTCATCAACAACCAGAATATGGCCCGTATCTGTCATTTCTTCCCTGACTTTATTATTGCATTTTTGTAGGTTGGCGGGATTTTAACCGATGTTGCCCCCCCTGCAAAGCTGAAAAAACAAGAGGACTCAGTCGTTTCGGTCCAATGCCTTGCGAACCCGTGTGGCGATTTCCTGTCGTTCGAACGGTTTGGCGACCAAGTCCAGTTCATCCTGAATAAGGCCGGTTTGATCCATCACCTTATCGGGATAGCCCGACATAAACAACAAAGGCAGGTCTGCGATTAACGTGCGCGCTTGTGTGGCCAGTTCAATGCCGTTTATACCGCCGGGCATCTCGATATCTGAAAACAACAGATCAAATTCCGGATCGCGTTCCAGAATGCCCAAGGCCTCCACCCCGTCGCTGGCGGCAACCACATCGTAACCGAGACGGCGCAGGCTGTTGGTGGCAAATCCGCGCACGCCGGGATCATCTTCGACCAACAGGATACGTTCTGTTCCCTTGGGCAGGTTGGTTGCGCGCTGGGCGATGGGTTCATATTCCCCGACTTTGGTGCTGCGCGGCAAGACAAGGCGGAAGGTTGTACCTTCACCCGGTGTGCTTTCGACCTGTAACTGACCGTTGGATTGACGCACAAACCCGTAAATGGTGGAAAGGCCCAAGCCGCTGTTCGGTCCTTTTTCTTTTGTGGTGAAAAAGGGCTCGTAAATGCGTTCAATAATTTCAGGTGACATGCCGGAGCCGTTATCGCGCACTGAAATCACCACATAATCGCCCGGTGTCAGGTCGACACTGCGATCGGAAAAGACATTCTTTAAGGTGACGTTTTCGGCATAAATCCCTAATTTACCCGCACCGTTCATGGCGTCGCGCGCATTGATGGCGAGATTGAGGATTGCGTTTTCCAATTGGTAGGGATCAATCAGGACGGGCCAGATATTCTGGTTGATATGCATATGTGTATCGATCTGGGAACCCACGGCACGCGCAACCAGTTCTTTCATTCCGTTGATCAGCTCGCCTGTGTTACTGATGCGGGGTTTTAAGGGTTGGCGCCGGGCAAAAGCCAAAAGCTGTTTGACGAGGTCGGCGCCGCGCCGTGCGGCATCCAAGGCAGGTGACACAAGGTCCATCGTTTCGGAATTTTCTTCTTCTTCTTCTTCCAAAACGGACAGGTTGCCAACGATGATGGTCAACAGGTTGTTGAAATCATGGGACAGGCCGCCGGTTAATTGACCGATGGCTTCCATTTTCTGGGCTTGGCGGTATTTGAATTCGGCGGTGCGCACATCGGTCACATCCTGACCGAGAACGAAATAACCATGAACTTGATTGTCATCGGTCATATGCGGGATGAAAGAGACAAGAACATGCAGTTCTTTATTTTCAGCAACATTCAGCACAAATTCACGAGAGGCGCGTTCACCGCGCAAGGCCGCACGAATGCAGGGCAAATGTTCGCGATATACTTTTTTACCCAAAACTTCTTGTGCGGTGCGTCCAACGATTTGGGCCGGGGTGCGTCCGAACCATTCCTGATATTGGCGGTTGGCGAAGGAATAGGTCAAATCTCGGTTGACATAACCGATCAGGGCCGGAACCGTATCGGCGATCAGGCGAATTTGTTCTTCGGAAATTTTTAAGGCATCCAACGCGTTTTTAAGCTCAGCCGTGCGTTTTTGAACACGTGCTTCCAATTCGTCATTGGCTTGGCGCAAGGCCCGTTCGGCCATTTTACGTTCGGTGATATCTTTGTAAACGGTGACGAAACCGCCCCCGGGAATCGGATTGCCGCGGACTTCAAGGATCATGCCGTTGGGGCGTTCACGCTCCATTGTATGGGGCAGGAATTTGCGGGCTTCTGCGACTTTGTCTTCGATGATATCTTTAACGGGAAATTGACCATATTCACCGCGCTCAGCGTTATATCGGATGAAATCTTCAAACGGTGCGCCATAATATGCGAATCCCTCCATCGGGAAATCTGTCAGTTCAAAAAACTTGGAATTCCAGGCAACCAGCTTTAAATCCGCGTCATAAATAGAAAAACCATCATCGAGATGCTCAAGCCCGGTTTGGACGAACGCCCATTGCTGCGCATCTAAAGAGGGCGCTTCCAATTTATTAAGCAGCTGTTTATTAACGATTTTATTCGCTTTCGCCATAATCATATCCGTTTTTAACTTATATTTAGGCTAGCGAAAAGAGGATTTGATGGGGCGAACTTTACATTCCTTTACAATGTTTATCCGCTTCTTGAATGTCTCTGCATTGACCCTTCACAGTTTTCAGGTAGCCTCTACACAGTCGAATAAGACGTTTACGTGAACGTTGCGCTTTTTGTTTCGCTAGAAACTAATTTAGTGATATCAAATAAGACGCTGTAAATAAGCAAGAAAGAACGGCCTTCTCAAAAATAAGGGGCCGATGTGACGGGGAGAAAATACATGACAGGGCAAACCACGCCCATATTGGAAGTCGACGACATTTCCTTGCGTTTCGGCGGTGTCCGTGCGCTCAGCAATGTCAGTTTCAATGTGAAAAAAGGTGAGCTGTTTTCCATCATCGGTCCGAACGGAGCGGGGAAAACATCGTTATTGAACTGTATTTCCGGGCGGTATTCACCGCAGGAAGGGTCTATTAAATTTAAAGGCCAGGAAGTCACCAAGATGACACCGAACCACCGTGCCGAACTGGGTATGGGGCGGACATTCCAGAACCTGGCGCTGTTTGCGCATATGTCTGTTCTGGATAACATCATGGTTGGTCGTCATCACCTGATGAAAAATAATTTCCTGTCAGGCAGTATGTACTGGTTTGGTGGCGCGCAAAAAGAAGAATTGATCCATCGCCGCGAAGCCGAAGACATTATCGACTTTTTGGAAATCTCCCATATTCGTAAATCTGTTGCCGGTACATTGTCCTACGGTCTGCGCAAACGTGTTGAGTTGGCGCGCGCCGTTGCTTTGCGTCCCGACCTGATTTTGCTGGACGAACCGATGGCCGGGATGAACCTGGAAGAGAAAGAGGATATGGCGCGCTATATCGTCGATCTCAACGAAGAATGGGGCATGACCGTTATTATGATCGAACACGATATGGGCGTTGTTATGGATATTTCCGAACGCGTCATGGTGTTGGATTTCGGTAAGAATATCGCCGAAGGTCTGCCGGATGAAATTATGAGCAACGATTACGTTAAGCGCGCTTACCTCGGTGAAGAAGACGACGCTGACGAAAATGCATCCGACGAGGTGGCATAAGATGAGCGAACAGTATTGCGACATCAAAACGCATAATACTTTCCCCAAGATTTTGCGTTACAATGCACAGAACTGGCCGAATGAAACCGCCATGCGCGAAAAAGAATTCGGTATCTGGAATGAATATACATGGGCAGATTATCAGGAAGAAGTGAAGCTTCTGGCTGTTGGTATGCATGTACTGGGTTGTGGCAAGGGCGATACGGTCGGCCTGCTGGGTAAAAACCGTCCCGAATGGGTATGGGGTGAGGTTGCTGCACAGGCAATCGGGTCCATGTCTATGGGGATTTATGAAGATTCATTGGGACCGGAAGCGTCCTATTTGATCAATTACGCCGAAACAAAAGTCGTTATCGCAGAAGACGAAGAACAGGTCGATAAACTGCTGGAGCTGGAAGACGTCACTTCCATCAAGCATATCGTTTATTGTGACCCGCGCGGCATGCGTAAGTACGATGATCCGCGTTTGATTGACCATGAAAAACTCAAAGAAATCGCAACCGATGCCTTGAAAAAGAATCCCAAGCTTTATGACGAGCTGGTCGATCAGGGCAAAGATGATGATGTTGCCATTTTATGTACAACGTCCGGGACGACATCAAATCCGAAACTGACCATGTTACAGTCCGGTCCGTTTTTAGACCATTCGCTGGCTTATTTGCGTGCCGATGGGCGTATGCCGGGCGATAATTATGTGTCTGTTCTGCCGTTACCGTGGATTATGGAACAGGTTTATGTGGTTTCTCAGGCTTTGATTGCCCGTGTGATCGTAAACTTTGTGGAAGAGCCGGAAACCATGATGGCCGATCTGCGTGAAATCGGACCGAGTTTCGTTTTGCTGGCCCCGCGTGTTTGGGAAAATATCGCGGCTGATGTGCGCGCCCGCATGATGGATTCCACTAAATTCAAACAGAAAATGTTTGAATGGGGGATGAAGCTGGGGATAGAAGCGCTGGATCAGGGCCGTCGTTCCAAATTGGCTGATTTTATCTTGTTCCGTGCGTTGCGTGACCGTCTTGGTTTCACCAACTTACGTTCTGCGGCAACCGGTGGTGCGGCGATGGGGCCGGATACGTTCCGTTTCTTCCTCGCAATGGGTGTGCCGTTGAAACAGCTGTACGGTCAAACAGAAATGGCGGGTGCTTATACCATCCACCGTGGCGATGACATTGATTTCGATTCTGTTGGCTTCCCATTTGATAATGCCGAAATCAAAATCATCAACCCGGATGAAGAAGGTGTGGGCGAAATCGTTTCGCGCAACTCCGGTATGTTCCTCGGTTACTACAAAAACGAGGAAGCAACCAAGGAAGACGTTCGTGACGGTTGGATGCATACTGGCGATGCCGGTTACTTCAAGAAAGAAAACGGTCATTTGGTTGTGATCGACCGGATCAAGGATTTGGCGGAAACGTCAACCGGGATTCGTTTCTCCCCACAATTTATCGAGAATAAACTCAAGTTCTCTCCGTTTGTGGCGGAAGCCGTTATTTTGGGTAAAGACCGTCCGTATCTGTCGGCTATGATCTGTATCCGTTTCTCCATTGTTTCCAAATGGGCGGAACAAAATCAGATTACCTTTACCAACTATACAAACCTTTCTTCATTGCCGCCGATTTATCAGGCCGTGAAAAAAGAGATTGAAAAAGTTAATGAGACGCTGCCCGAAGCGCAGCAAATCAAAAAATTCGTTCTACTTTACAAAGAGTTGGATGCCGATGACGGCGAACTGACCCGTACCCGTAAGGTACGTCGTAAAGTGGTTGCAGAAAAGTACGCAGATATTATCGATGCGATTTATGAAGATAAGCCGGAAGTGCATATCGACACGATGATCCAGTTCCAAGATGGATCCAAATCACGCATCGTCACCGACCTGGTTGTGGAAACAATGGACGGTGCATCAATTCAAACAAATAAAGCTGCGGCTGAATAAGGGAGGACGATAAATGAACTGGGATCTGCTTATCCAGCTGCTTATGAACGGGCTGATCATCGGCTGTTTATACGGCGTGGTCGCGATGTGCTTCGTTCTAATCTATAAATCGACACAAATTGTAAACTTTGCCCAAGGGGAATTTCTCTTGATCGGGGCGTGGGTCTGCTGGTGGTTCTTGACCACTTGGGAACTGCCGTTCATCGTGGGCTTCCTCTTTACATTGGGCTTTATGACCGTATTCGGGATTGCCTTGCAGGTGATTGTCCTGCGCCCGATGATTGGCGAGCCGATTATCTCCGTCATCATGGTGACCATCGGTCTGAGCCTGTTTTTCCAGGCAAGCATGAAATGGATGTTTGGTGTAAACGTTCAGCCGTTCCCGCGTGTATTTGATACGCAAACGGTTGAGTTCCTCGGCTTCCAAGTGCAAACGGCTTATATCATGAGCCTTGTGATATCACTCTTCATCATGATCGGTTTTGCATGGTTCTTTAAAACATCCAAACACGGTCTTGCCATGCGTGCGACAGCGTTTGACCAACAGGTTGCTCAATCTTTGGGTATTTCGGTTAAAAACGTATTTGCGATGGCTTGGGCAATTTCTGCGGTTGTTTCTGCGGTTGCCGGTGTGGTTATCGGGATTGTAAACGGGGTGTCCGACACCTTGGCCTTCATCGGGATCAAAGTGTTCCCGGCGGTTATCCTCGGTGGTCTTGACTCCATTATCGGGGCAATCGTTGGTGGGATCATTATCGGTCTGTTGGAAAACTTCGCTGAATTTACCGATAGTCAATGGTTCCATGTAGGTAACCTGTACACGATCGCGCCGTTCTATGTATTGGTCATTATCTTGATGATTAAACCGTACGGCTTGTTTGGCACAAAAGATATTGAGCGAGTGTAATTAGATGGCTGGTTATAATATGATGCGTTGCGGGGAATTCCGCACGACTTACGAGAAAGACACAACCATCTTTCCGACCCCTATGTCCAAGAAGTTTGCTCTTCTGGGTGTGTTACTTTGCGCTGTTGCGCCGTTGCAATTTGGTGAATTTTCACTGGTAAGCCCGACAATCCTGACCTTGATGATCCAAATCGGATATCTGTCGATCGGGGCTTTGGGGCTGAACATTCTGGTGGGCTTTACCGGTCAAATTTCATTGGGCCATGCCGCATTCTTCGGGTTCGGGGCATTTGCTTCGGCCTGGATGAACAATGATTTCTCTATTCCGGTCTTTTTCTCCATTCCGTTGGCAGGTGTGCTGACAATGGCAATCGGGATGTTATTCGGGATGCCGGCCGCGCGTATTAAAGGTCTGTACCTTGCGATTGCGACTTTGGCGTCCCAGTTCATTCTGGAAGATTTCTTTGCCCGTGCCGATTGGTTCACCGGGGGGTCTGCCGGTGCTTTGGCAAATCCTTTCGAACTGTTTGGTTTTCAATTGTCCGGGGACCGTAGTTATTATTACGTCGTTCTGTTCTATATGATTGCCATGTACATTCTGGCAGCAAACCTGATGCGTTCGCGTGATGGCCGTGCCTTTGTTGCGGTGCGTGACCACTACTTGTCTGCAGAAGTCATGGGCATTAACCTGACATGGTACCGTGTCTTGTCTTTCGGTATTTCTTCTTTCTATGCCGGGATCGCAGGCGCTTTGTTCGCGCATTATCTGCAATATGTATCTGTAGAAAGTTTCAACCTGTTCCTTTCCATCCAATTTATCGGCATGATCATTATTGGGGGATTGGGCAGTGTGATGGGTTCCCTGATGGGAACAGCCTTCATGGTCTTATTGCCTGAAGTTATGCAAGGGGCGGCGGGTATGATTACCTCCACCGACTGGGGTAACATTCCGGCAATTACCGAAGGTATCAACTTTATGAAAGAGATGGTCATCGGTTTGGCAATCGTCCTGTTCCTTATCTTTGAACCGGACGGACTGGCACACCGCTGGCGGATGATTAAAGCTTATTGGAAGCTTTATCCCTTCTCTTACTAAGCTCGATAACGAGAAATCGTTACGTGAATACTGTGGGGCGATAAAAGCAAGACCAAACGCCCCGGATCACCTCTTCAGGAAGGTTAACTTAATAAAGGGAGACGCATTTCATGCGCAAATTACTTTCAGGCCTGTTGGCCACAACGACGGCGGTTGCTTTTGCCGGTTCTGCACTGGCAGCTGACAAAGTTTTGATTGCCAACTTGGCTGACTTGACAGGTCCGACCGCTTCTGTATCCAAGCCGTTTACACAAGGCAAACAGGATGCGGCAGCATACTTGAACAAACACGGTGGTATTGCCGGTATGGAAATCGATCTGGACACAGTCGATTATGCATACGCTGCACCGCGTGCGATTGCTCAGTACAAATCATGGAAATCAGCAGGCGTTAAGGTTATCCAAGGTTGGGGAACAGCGGATACAGAAGCTTTGGTTGGTTTCGTAAGCCGTGACAAAATCCCTTACTACTCTGCGTCTTATTCTGCTCACCTGCAGGATCCGACAGGTAAATCCGAGCATGTGAAAAAAGGTGCACCTTATAACTTCTTTGCTGGTCCGTCTTATTCTGACGGTGCGCGCGCTGTAATTCAGTGGGCGGCAGCTGATGCCAAAGAAAAAGGCATTGCCAAGCCGAAGTTCGTTTACATGGGCGACAACCACCCTTATCCGAATGCTGCGAAAAAAGCGGCGAAAGGTTATGCAGAAGATCTTGGTTTCGAAGTTGGCAACGACATTATTTATTCAATGAAGCCGGGTGATTTCAAAGCACAATGCCTGACATTGAAAGAGTCTGGTGCAAACTACGCGTACCTTGCCAACACAGGCGGTTCTGGTATTGCGCTTTTGAAAGCGTGTAAATCTGTGGGTGCTGG
Source organism: Terasakiella sp. (assembly GCF_048267425.1). Taxonomy (GTDB): domain Bacteria; phylum Pseudomonadota; class Alphaproteobacteria; order Rhodospirillales; family Terasakiellaceae; genus Terasakiella. The sequence continues at coordinate 330,621 of NZ_JBLWXN010000001.1, read as the reverse complement.
CGTTCAGTTTGTAACCAATGTTTGGGGTATGGATGAAAACGTAATGAAAGCGGCTGGTGCTGCAGCAGACGGCGTTGTCTTCCCGATGGGTGCAGCAGCTTATGGTGCTGACGTTCCGGGCATGAAACTGGTGAAAGAAATTAACGCAGCCGGTTCAAATGAAGAACACCACCCTGTGCACTATATGCGTGGCGTTTGTTCCTTCTTCTACATGAAAGAAGCAATGGAATGGGCTGCAGCAAATGGCGGCATCACCGGCGACAACATCAAAAAAGGCATGTACCAGAAGAAAGATTGGGTACCGACTGGTCTTGAAGGCGTTTGCCCGGCAGGCACTTGGACAGCGGAAGATCACCGTGGTCACATGGATGTTTATGTCTATCAAGCCAACGTAAAAGGTGATGTTGACCCGAGCAAGTCTGTCCCTGAACTGTTGAAAGACGGTACAATCGGCATGACAAAATTGTTCGATGCGAAATTGGAGCGTAAGCCCGAGTGGCTTGGCCTCTAAGGTTCACCTTCCTGAGGTGTTGGAGTGTCCCCGGACAGGACGATTTGTCCGGGGCCTCCGATACCCTCGCTAAATTAAAATTATATATTTATCCATTTTATAAAAACAAATCGCTCGAATTTTTCGCGGGCAAGCAGGGAAAAAGGAAAAAACGATGGCAGAGGCAGCTATAGCAAATGACAATGCAGACCTGATGCTGAGTGTAAACAACATCGAAGTTGTTTATAACGAGGTTATTCTGGTACTGCGTGGTGTCTCTCTGGATGTACCGAAAGGCGCACTGGTGACTTTGTTGGGTCCGAACGGTGCGGGCAAATCAACCACATTGAAGGCCATTTCCGGTCTTTTGGGAACGGAAGACGGCGAAGTGACCCGTGGTGAAGTCATTTACAATGGTAAAAACGTTGCCAACGGCAGTCCGGATCAGATTGTCCGCGATGGGATCTTTCAGGTGATGGAAGGCCGCCGGATCATTGAAGATATGACGGTTATTGAAAACCTGCGTCTGGGTGCCTATACCCGCAAAGACAGTAATGCCGAGATCAAGGCCGACATTGAAAAAGTTTTCCATTATTTCCCGCGTTTGAAAGAACGGACGGGTCTGGCAGGTTATCTGTCGGGTGGGGAACAGCAAATGTTGGCAATCGGACGCGCGATTATGTCCAAGCCTGATATGATTTTGCTGGATGAACCGAGCATGGGTCTGTCGCCTTTGTTGGTGAAAGAAGTGTTTGAAATTATCCGGACTTTGAACAAAGAGCTGGGCATTACCATGTTGCTGGTGGAACAGAACGCCAATATGGCGCTGAAACACTGTGATTACGGGTATATTATGGAATCCGGTAAAGTGGTTCTGGATGGAACGCGTGAAGAACTGCTGAGCAACGAAGATGTCAAAGAGTTTTATCTCGGCGGTGGCGGTGAAGAACGCAAATCCTTTAAGAACCTTAAATCCTATAAACGTCGTAAGCGTTGGCTGTAAATCAGACTCAGCACTCAGGCCAAAAAAGATAACTACAGGGTAAAACCATGAGCGACCAACACTATTACGACGAACTGGAAACACGCGATCAGGCGCAGCGCGAAAAGGAACAGTTCGCCCAGCTTTCCACACAGCTTACCCACGCGAAAGCCAATGCTTCTTTTTTTACGGATCTTCTAAAAGATATTGATCCGCAATCTATTAATCGCGAGGTGCTGGCGAGCATTCCGGTGACACGCAAGTCCGATCTCGTCACGAAACAACGTGAATTGCCGCCGTTTGGGGGAATGACGGCGCAAGGAAACGGCTTGATTGGCCGTTTGTTTCAATCACCGGGACCGATTTATGATCCGGAAGGTCGTCAGCCAGATTATTGGCGTACGGCACGCGGGTTTCATGCCGCTGGATTTCGTGAAGGTGATGTGGTTTTAAATACGTTATCTTACCACATGACACCGGGTGGTTTTATTGTGGAAGGTGGGGCACGTGCCTTGGGCTGTGCTGTTATTCCCGCCGGCCCGGGCAATACGGAACAACAGCTTGAAATCCTGCGTGATTTAAAACCGAACGGGTACTGCGGCACACCGTCTTTCCTGCGTATTTTGCTGGAAAAATGTGATGGTGCAGGGATTGATACCAGCTTTATGAACAAGGCCTTGGTGACAGGCGAAGCCTTGCCGCCATCGGTGCGCGATTGGTTTGAAGCGCGCGGTATTAAGGTTGGTCAGGTTTATGCAACGGCAGATATTGGCGCGATTGCCTATGAATCACCGGCACGTGAGGGCCTGATTGTTGACGAAGGCGTTTTGGTTGAAATCGTACGTCCCGGTACAAATGATCCGGTCGTAGAAGGCGAAGTTGGTGAAGTGGTTGTTACAAACCTGACCTCGCAAGCTTACCCGTTGATCCGTTTCGGTACAGGTGATTTGTCGGCTGTTCTGGCAGGCGAAAGCCCGTGCGGACGTAAAAACATGCGCATTAAAGGCTGGATGGGTCGTGCTGATCAAACCACCAAGGTAAAGGGCATGTTTGTCCATCCGGGCCAAGTCAATCAGGTGGTGAAAAGTTTTGATGAAATTCAAAAAGGACGCCTGGTGGTGACAAACGCAGACAACCGCGACGCTATGACCTTGCAATGCGAAGTGGAAAACGGCACAGACGATTTGGCAAAAGCTATTGGTGAGACTGTGCAAACAATTTGTAAATTGCGCGGTGGCATTGAATTTGTTGCCCCGGGCAGCTTGGCCAATGACGGGAAGGTTATCGACGATATCCGTACCTATGAATAAACAAACCTGATGCGTTAAGCAAAAGCCCCTGAGGATATTTTCAGGGGCTTTTTTTTATGGGCTATTTCTTAGAGCATGTCCCTTTTCATTTGAATCATGTGTCATGCTCTAAGTTGTTGATTTTACGCAAATGCGTCGTCACAATCTAAAATAGATTGCTCGGGATTTGCTCTATGATTTCTTCTTCCAATGAGTTGCATATAAATCGAAGCGGCGATCTTTCAGGTTCTGGACAGTTCCGCTATGGCGGGCTTGGCGTAAATCTTCCAGTCTGAGGTCGGCAAATGCGACCATTTCCACATTCGGTGTGGTATCGGCGGCAATGCCGTCCCGATCAAAGGGGAAATCACAGGGGGTTAAAATGCTGCTTTGGGCATATTGTATATCCATATTGGCCACGTTGGGCAGGTTGCCGACATTCCCGGCCATAGCCACAAAGCATTGGTTTTCAACGGCGCGCGCTTGTGAACAATAACGTACCCGCATATAGCTTTGGCGTTCGTCCGTACAAAAGGGAACAAACAGAATTTCAGCCCCTTGATCCACCAGATGGCGGGCCAGTTCGGGAAATTCACTGTCATAGCAAATGAGAACGCCGATCGGCCCGCAATCGGTCATAATGGTTTGCAGCTCGTTCCCGCCTTCAATGTTCCACCAATAGCGTTCATTGGGCGTGGGGTGGATTTTGGCCTGTTGGTGAATGGACCCGTCGCGCAGGCAGACATAACAGATATTAAGGATATTACCGTCTTCATCCCGGGTGGGGTGCGAGCCACCAATAATATTGATATTGTAGGAAACGGCGAGTTCTGAGAGCAGTTTTTTCAGCGGTTCGGTATATTGGGTGAGTGTTTCAATGGCGTTGGAAGCTGGGATTTCCTGATTTTCAATCGACAGCAATTGCAGGGTGAATAATTCGGGGAAGAGAACGAAATCCGCCTTGTAATCGGCAACCACATCAACGAAATATTCGACCTGAGTGGCAAATTCTTCAAAGGACGCCAGCTTGCGTTGCTGATATTGAACGATCGAAACCCGAACCGTTTTAATGGTACGTCCGCGTTGTTGATCGGTTTCGCGAATGGGGTCATCAACATATTTGATATTGCGCCAAACCATATGGGCGGCATACCCCATCGATTCATGGTCTGTGGGAAAATATTTGGCCAAAACACCGATGGGTTCAAAGCCATTGCGTAGCTGAAACCCCAGCACAGGGTCGCGCAATTTTTTGGATTGAACTAGTTCAATATAAGCTTCTGCACTGCCGACTTTTTTCCAACGTTTGGCAAGGTTGGGCAGGCGTCCGCCAAATACAATGCCTTTCAGACTGAGGTTCAGGCACAGGTTTTTACGTTCATTATACAGGCGTTGCCCGATGCGATTGCCGTGCATATCGGGATCGACCAAAATTTCAATGCCATAAAGCCAATCCCCCTTTGGATCGTGGCGCGAAGCATATCCGTTTCCTGTGATGCTTTCCCAGTCGTGTTTGGAAAAAGCCAAATTCTCAGGCAGGCGGCAAGTGGCGCAAAATCCCACAATGTCATCTTCAAATATGACAACGAACTGACCTTCGGGGAATTTCTGGATCTGGGCTTTAATTTCAGCGGCAGAGTAAGCCGGGATATCTGGATAAACTTTTTTGCACAGTTTTTGAATGCGTTTGATATCGCTGTGTTGTGTATTGCGCACAATCAGTTTGGGCTGGCTTTCTTTGTTTTTTTTGGTCGCAACCATGATCGATTCCTCATAAGGCAGTGTACTGAAAAGGAGTATGGCAGTGCTTTAAAAAGGCGCAAGTGGGATTATGGAACAGATATAAAAAAAGCCCGGCGGTAATTGCCGGGCTTCTTCTTTTATCTCTCGATAATGTTCGACTATTCGCGATTGCCCAGGAATGAGAGCAGGAACATGAACATGTTGATGAAGTCGAGATAGAGCGTCAAAGCACCCATAATGGCTTTTTTGCCAGCGATATCGGACGAATCGAGTTGGTTGTAGATATCTTTGATGCGTTGTGTGTCATAGGCGGTCAGACCGGCAAACAACAGAACACCAATGGCAGAGATCACCATATGCATCATGGAGCTTTGCAGGAACAGGTTGACCAATGACGCCAGGATCAAGCCGACCAGACCCATAAACAGGAACGTGCCCATGCCGGACAGGTCGCGTTTGGTTGTGTACCCGTACAGGCTGAGTGAGCCGAAAGAAACGGCTGTCACAAAGAAAGTCCGCGCAATGCTTGTCCCGGTGTAAGCCAGAAAGATGTAGGACAGGGACAGACCCATCACACCAGCAAAGGCCCAGAAGGTCATTTGCGCGGCTTGAGTAGACATTTTATTGATGCGGGCGCTTAGGAAAAAGACGAAGCCAAGCGGCGCCAGCATAATGACCCATTTCAGCGGTGTACCGTGAATGGTTTGCATCAAGGGCATGGATTTAGAGGCCAGCATGGCCACAATACCGGTTAGGGCAAGGGCCGCAGCCATGTAGTTATAGACACCTAGCATATATTTGCGTAGGCCCACGTCATACTGTGAAACGCGTGCTTCAGCGTGCGACATGGTTTGACGGTCATTACCGAATTGCATTTGAATCCTCGTTGGAGCTATTAAGACTCAATCAAAATGAATTTGTTACCACTTAATATGTCATGAAATTCCCGCAATGCAAGGGAAACCGGATAGAATTGCACCGATTTCCTATTCATTGCGCAAGTGGGGCGCGGCCTTTTCGCTTAAGGCGTTCCATGTACCGATGAATCCGGCGGCGATGGTTAAAATCAGGCAGATGCCCAAGGTAAGAACCACGCCTTGAGGATGAAAGCGCCAATTCATATCCATCAAAAAGGTGATGACACCCCAAGCCGCCAAACTTCCGACAATGGCGCTGATGACACCGGTGACAAGGCCAAGGACGCTATATTCGATTAAATAGGCCTGTAGCATCTTTGCACGTGTTGCGCCCAAGACCTTGAAGACAACTGCCTCATAAATGCGTTGCTGGCGACCCGATGCCATTGCTCCGGCCAAGACAAGGGCACCCGCCATAACGGTCAGGCTGGCGGCGACACCAATGGCACTGGAAATCCCGTCCATGATCGTGCGTGCGGAATTAAGTGCCTCTTCCACCCGAATGATGGAAACATTGGGAAAACCACGTGCGAGTTTTTGTTCAATATCAGGGGCCGCTTGATCATTGGCATGAATGGCGGCGATATGGGAATGCGGGGCGTGTTCCAACAGGCCGGGGGACATGATAATGGCAAAATCAAAACGTAAGGATTTCCAGTTAATTTCGCGCAAGGAGGTAATTTTAGCTGTTACATTGCGCCCCAAGACATTCACGGTCAGACTGTCACCGATATCCACACCAAACCCGTTGGCGAGGCCTGCATCCAACGATATTTGCGGGGCACCCTGATAATCGGCAGGCCACCATTCGCCTTTGATTATTTTGGATCCTTCAGCAGGTTCACGGGCATAGGTCAACGCGCGATCCCCACGCACCGCCCATTGGGACTGACTGTCGATATTAACTTTATCCACATCGACACCGTCAATCTGGGTGATACGTCCGCGCAAAGACGGGACCCGTTTATACTGTGCGGTTCCGGTGATGGTTTGCAGGGCCTGATCGAAGGCTTCGGCTTGATCACTTTGAATATCGATAAAAAAGAAGGTCGGTGCCTGTTTGGGGAGTTCGTCACTGATTTGTCCGCGCAGGTTCTGATCAATCTGGGTGACGGCGACCAGAACAGACAGACCAAGCCCGAGGGAGAGAATAACAGCAGGGGCGGTGGTGCCGGGACGGTGCAAGGCGGCAATAGCAAGGCGCATGCCGGTATGGCCCAGATGTGGGGCCTTCTTCGCCAACGTACCTGTGAGGCGTCCGGCAAGTTTCAAGATTAAAAGAACCAATGCAGCCACAACGACAAACACAATCGCAAAATCAAGGCGATGCGCGGTTATGAGTGTTAATAAAATTAATAATCCGGCTGCACCATAAGAATATATTTTGTATTTACGAGCAGGTTCCGCGGTGATCGGTGTCACTTTATCGCGAAAAAGCGCACTGGCCGCGACATTTTGCACCCGGCCCAAGGGCCAGAAGGCAAAGGCCATGACGGTTAAAATACCAAAGGCTGCGGCACTAAGAAGGGCACCGGGATAAAGTGCGCCATGCGGGACAACGGGGAATAGGCTGGACCCGATCTGTGCTGCGATTAATGGGGCGGACCCACCCAAAATCAGACCGACTGAGATACCGATTAAAGAGATCAGGGTGATTTGAATGAGATAGGTGCGAAAAATAATATCGCTGGAGGCCCCGAGGCATTTAAAGGTCGCGATGGTGGCGGTTTTGCCATTCAGATAATCACGCACCCCCGCACTGACACCAACCCCGCCGATCAATAAAGTGGTAAAGCCAACGAAACTGAGGAAAAGGGCGAGACGATCAATAAAGTTTTCCACACCGGGGGCCGCATTATCGGGCGTGCGAATGCGCCATCCGGCTTCGGGGAAAGTCTCTTTTAGTTTCTCTTCAAAACCGACAGCCTGATTGGGATCGTCCAGTAACAGGCGGTAATGATGGCGCACAACGCTGCCGGGCTGTAACAGTTTGGTTTGATCCAAAGTTTGCTGTGAAATGAGAACACGCGGCCCAAAATTGATGACGGAAGCAATGCGGTCCGGTTCTTTTTTCAACACATCGGCAATAAACAGGGTGGCTTCCCCCAGTTTTATTGTGTCACCGACGTTTATTTGCAGGCGGTTGAGAACTTCCTGATCCACTACCGCTTGTGCGGAATTCATGGCACTGTCAAAAGGGCTGGCCCCGTTGGTTTGGACTTGGCCCACCAGTGGGTAGAGTATATCAACGGCCTTGAGTTCCACCAACAGGCGTTTATCGTCGCCTTGGGCCATTGCACGCAGTTCACTGACGTGGGAAAGCTGGCCAAAGCTGGTCAGATAGTCGCGTTGGTCTTCATCAATGGTGCGACCGGACAGGCGCAGGTCGACATCGCCCCCCAGCAAGATTTTACCGTCGCGCGCCAATCCATCGGAAATGGACAGGTTCAGAGAGGAAACAGCGGCAATTGTTGCGACGCCTAAAATCAGGCACGCCAGAAAAATGCGAAACCCTTTGGTGCCGCTGCGCAGTTCGCGCCGGGCCAGGCGAAAGGCATGGGTCCAATTGGTCATTGCGCAACGGCCTTTTGTGTCTGAATGTTTTCAACAATCAGGCCATCTTTAACACGGACAATCCGGTCGCATTTATCGGCCAGTTTGGGATCGTGGGTAATCAGGAGAAGTGTGTTCTTCTGCGCCTTATGACGGCCCAGTAACAGGTCCATAATTTTTTTTCCGGTATCGCCATCCAGATTACCGGTGGGTTCATCAGCAAGTAACAAAGCAGGGTTTGTCGCACAAGCGCGTGCAAGGGCAACGCGTTGTTGTTCCCCCCCAGAAAGTTGCGAGGGATAATGATCTATTCGGTGGGACAGCCCGACGGCTTCAAGCTGTTGGCGTGCCACGTCAAACGGATTGGCGATATCTGCAAATTCCAACGGAATGGCGACATTTTCCAAGGCCGTCATGGTCGGAACCAGATGAAAATCCTGAAAGACAATGCCGATTTGATCACGTCGAAACAGGGCAAAACGATCTTCATCAAAGCCTGTGACATCTTGACCGGCAATTTCAATTTTGCCGGACGTTGCGCGTTCCAACCCGGCAACCACCATCATAAGGGAAGATTTGCCAGACCCGCTGGGGCCGACAATGGCAACGGTTTCACCCTGGTTGATTTCCAAATCAATTCCCCGCAGGATATTGACGTGACCGGCCTGACTGGCCAGTTTAAGATGAATGTCGGTTAAACGCAGCGCGGGAGTTTTGTCCATGAAACAGGGCCTATTTTCAATAAAAACAGTTCTTATCAGATTTGTCCTGATCTTTGGCCTTGTCAATATGGTGTCTGTCAATGCATGGGCGGATGATTTTAAAATTCTGGCACTGGGGGACAGTTTGACGGCTGGATACGGGCTGGATCAAAATCAGGGGTTTACGGTTCAACTGCAACAAGCACTTAATCATAATTTCCCGGACCGAGATATCAAAGTGATGAATGGCGGGGTGTCTGGGGATACGACCAAAGGCGGTCTGGCACGTCTGAACTGGGCCTTGGTGGATAATCCCGATATGGTGATTGTGGAGCTGGGGGCAAACGATGGTTTGCGTGGTTTGGACCCAAAACTGACAGAAAAAAATCTTGATGGTATTTTACAGAATTTAAAAGATCGTGGGATGAAGGTTTTACTGACAGGTATGTTGGCACCGCCCAATCTGGGGGGCGATTATGGTCGGGAATTCAATTCAATTTATCCCCGCCTTGCCAAAAAGCATGGGGTCGCCCTATATCCCTTTTTTCTTGAAGGGGTTGCAGGGATTGCGGATTTGAATCAGGAAGACGGTATTCATCCAAATGCAGACGGCGTTGCGATTATTGTAGAACGTCTCCTACCCCATATCAAAAAGGTAATGAATTAATGGAATATAGAAAACTGGGACGCACCGATATTGACGTTAGCCTTGTTTGTCTGGGCACAATGACGTGGGGCGAACAAAACAGCGAAGCTGAAGGCCATGAACAGATGGATTACGCCGTTTCACGCGGGGTAAACTTCTTTGACGTGGCGGAAATGTATCCCATCAGCCCGCGCAAGGAAACCTACGCCGATACCGAACGGGTGATCGGGACATGGTTTGAAAAAAGCACCAAGCGTGACAAGATCGTGCTGGCAACCAAAGTGATTGGACCGGGTGGGTTTAAATATATTCGCGACGATGCCAAACGTTTGACCGAGTCTGAAATTTTCGCGGCCTGTGATCAAAGTTTGCAGCGATTGAAAACGGATTATATCGATCTTTATCAAATCCATTGGCCGTCGCGTCCGGTCAATTGTTTCGGGCAGTTGGATTTCCCCAACAATGCGGACTATTCGGATGCGGTCGCGATTGAAGAAACCTTGTCCGCCCTTGCGAAATTGGTGGAACAAGGCAAGGTACGCCATATCGGTGTATCCAACGAAACACCGTGGGGTGTGGCACAATATCTGGCACTGGCGGAGAAAAACGGCTGGCCACGAATTGCATCCATCCAAAACCCCTATAACCTGCTCAACCGTTCTTTTGAAATTGGCTTGTCCGAATTTGCGGTGCGTGAACAGGTTGGCTTGCTGGGGTATTCGCCCTTGGGATGTGGAACGCTGAGTGGCAAGTACCTAAATGGTGCAGAACCACAAGGTGCGCGTCTGACCCTTTGGCCGGATCGGTATTCACGCTACACCAAACCGCGCGGTTTGGAGGCGACACAGGCGTATGCAGAGGTGGCCCAAAAACATGGTTTGGATTTTAGCCAAATGTCGCTGGCCTTTTTGAAATCCAAGAATTTTGTTACGGCGTCGATTATTGGGGCGACGACGATGGAACAGTTGAAAAGCAATATTGATGCCTATGAACTGACCTTGTCTGACGATGTACTGGCCGATATTGATGCGGTTCACAGAAGTTTCCCTAATCCGGCTCCGTAAGTAGGAAGAAGGGGCAGGACATGAGATTATTTATCGCACTGGAACTGCCTTCAGATGTTTGTGATGCGGTTGTCACCCTGTGCACAGGATTAAAAGATGTGCGCTGGGTGGCCCCGCGCAATATGCATTTAACCTTGGCCTTTTTGGGGGAACTGGACAGTGTGCAGGCAGCCGATCTGCACGAAGCCCTGAACACATTGCGTTTTGACCCGTTTGATTTGCAATTGGCAGGCGTCGATTGTTTTGAAAGCCGGGGCAAGGTCCGGGTGTTATGGACGGGTGTTGATGGAGATCGGGTGGCTCTCTGTCATTTGCAGCATAAAATCATGACAGCATTAGAACGCGCAGGGTTGGAACCGGAACGACGTAAATTTAAACCCCATGTGACTTTGTCTTATCTTAATCGTTTTCCTAAAGAGAAACTCCTGGATTACATCAGCGAGAACAACCGTTTTAAAACGGACACTTTTGAAATTTCCCATTTTTCCCTGTTTCAGTCTCATTTGACACAACATGGGGCGGAATATGAAGTTCTGGAACGATATGGTTCTATTGATAAAAATTGATCAGGTTGGGCAAAGCGAACATCTCGCGAAACGAGATTTTAACCCCGGCTAAATCCAGCATTTCCGCATGTCCCGGCCCGGCATGGGATGCCCCGGCGAAACCAAAAACGGTCATGCCGGCTTTCAAGGCCCCTTTGACGCCGACAGGGCTGTCTTCGATCACAAGGCAGCGTTCCGGGGCAACACCCATTTTTTCTGCGGCGAACAGGAATAAATCAGGGGCAGGTTTGCCGCGTGCGACCATTTCAGCAGAAAAAATGTTCGGCGCAAAATGATCATAGATTGTTGCCAATTTTAATGAATGGGTGATTTTTTCCATAGACCCGCTGGAGGCCACACAGACCGGAATGTTTAAAAGTTCCAGTGTTTCTTCGATACCGGAAACGGGGCGCAGGCGTTTTTCAAAAATATCACGATCCTGTTTACGTACGTTTTCTTCAAAATCATCGGGAAGTTCAATCCCCGTACTTTGAAAGACCAATTCTTTGACCCGCTTTAGACTGGACCCGGTAAAACGGTCCCGGCATTCGCGCGGCGGAATGTCGATATTATGACGGGCAAGTTCTTCGGACAAAACGTCTGATGCGAGAAGCTCGCTGTCAACAAGGACGCCGTCGCAGTCAAAGATTATCAGGTCGAAAGGAGTGCTGCTCATGGTTTGGATGGGTCTTTTTGCAGGTTTTCGCCACAATGTGGGCAGTGGGTATAAAAATGAAGTTTGCCTTTTACGCTATGATGTAAAATATTGCGAGCTTCTTCCACAGATATACCCAGATCTTCTTGAATTTTGCGTAGCTGTTCGGCTTCGCCGTGGGTCAAGATACCGTCGGACAGGGCATCATTAACCTGATCACGATATTTTTCACGCCGAATATGTAATTGCTCGGAAAAGGCCGAGGCCAAGATACCAGCAGGCAAGGCCACCATACCGATCCCGATGATGGAAATCATCGCGCCAAACAGTTTGCCCATAGGGGTAATGGGATAAGCATCACCAAATCCCACCGTGGTTAATGTAATCACCGCCCACCACATGGAATTGGGGATATTTGAAAAGACGTCCGGCTGGGCCTTGTGTTCAAACAGGAAAATCATGGAAGCAGAAAAAATCATCAATAAAAGCAGGACGAACAGAGCTGCGCCAAAGGCGCGAGCTTCTTGGCGTAAGACTGTGAGCATAATGGACATGGCAGAGGAATAACGCGTCAGTTTAAAGACCCGCAATAACCGGAGGACACGCATAAAGCGCAGGTCCAATGTCATAAGGAAACTCAGATAAAATGGCAAAATTGCCAAAATATCAACCAGTGCATTCAAGGTGAAAAGATAACGTACTCGCCCCCAAATAGGATGTGAGAATTTAGGGTCCGGGCTTTCAATAACGGTCCAGATACGCATTAAAAGTTCGATGGTGAAAATAAAAACGCTAAAGCGGTCAAAATATTCAAATTCCAGAAACCATTCTTTGTGAATGCTGACGACGGATTCCAGAATAACGGCAAGGACATTGAGTGAAATTAAACAGATAATAAAAATATCAAATGCACGGGAAATGACATCCTTTTGACTGCCGACTTCCATAATCTCAAAAATACGGTTGCGTGTGGTTTGGTTGTGGCCTTGTGCCTTGAAGCTGGGTTCCAGAGGGGCAACGGCATCTAAGATATCGTTTTCGCGTCGTCCGACAGATTTATTTCGATCCTGAACGGGGGATTTGCGTCGATCCGGCCCTTCTCGTCTGTCAAAGTCAGTCATACCCTTACCCTGTCTTTCATATTTACAGGGTAAGGGTAGGATAAAAAAGTGAAAGAAGGGTTATTGTCAGGTTAAACAGCCACAGTTTTCTTCAACTGGTTTATCGCTTGGGCAACGGCTACCGGCTAAGGTGACGATGGATAAGAGGCTACAGGCCGCCGCACTCCACAATCCAATTTCACTGTAGCCGGTTTTTTCCATCGCAATTCCGGCTAAGACAGGGCCGACGATTTGTCCGACACCATAGGAAACCACCAAAATTCCGATCAAGGCGGATGGATTGTGGGGTGATAATTTACCACCAAGGGCCAGAACCACTGTGACGATCCCCATGAAACAGGCGCCAAACAGGAAGCCACCGATCAATGCGCTGGCGGTTGACGGCCAAATCACAGGCAGGGCACAACCGACAGCCTGCAACAAATAGGCCAGTGTCAGGGCGCGGAAATCACCAAGTTTAACCGCACTGCGCATCCAGAAATAACAAGACGGTGCCAAGGCAACCCCCAGCAAAATCCAAGCGAGGTTGCGACTGTCTGACAAGGAAGGGCTTTGCGCCATAATCGAAATGATAAAGGTTGTGCCAATTGAGAAAGTCGCCCCGGCAAAACCGTAGGAAATGAGTAAAAACAAGATGGGTTTGGAACGCATGCTGACGGCATCGGCATGTGCGGCTGGTGCGGTATTCAGGTTATGAACATTCATCCAGAACAGGCAGGGCAGGGCGAGCAGTAAACCGATGCCACCGACCAGTAACCAACCTTGATCCCAACTCATAATCGGTTCAATCAGGGTGAGGACCGTTCCGCTGAGGACAACCCCCAACCCGACACCGCTGAAATGAATACCGATGAAATCGGGACGATGGCGTTGTTTCAGGTGGTCTAAAATAATCGCTGTCCCAATGACCATACCCGCTGCACTGGTTAATCCGCCGAAATAGCGCAAGACAGACCAGATGATAACATGATCACTAAGGGCCATTGCAGCGGTGGTCAGGACGGCAAAAACAATACCAAGGCGGAAATAAAACAGCTTTTTTAAAGGATCGCGCAAACGGCTGGCAAATAAAGCGCCACTGAGATATCCGGCATAGTTGGAGGCAGCGAGAAATCCTGCCCCGTCATCCCCCAACCCAGTGGCTGCCTGCATGGCGGGCAGTAACGGGGTCATGGCAAAGCGGGCAATCCCCATAACAAGGATTAACGACGAGATACCGGCACAAAGCAATTTCCAGGTTGCCAGACGTTGGGACATGATGTGTTACCACCCTATTTATTTTTTGTTTGATTGACGAACAAAGTGTAGGGGAAATAAAAAATCATTACAAATGATTTGTTTTGATGTTATCATTCATAAAAAGTGATAATAGGATGTGCCCATGGAAATTTCAGCCTTGAAAGTCTTTGTTGCCGTTGCAGAAAATGCCAGTGTTTCGGGCGCAGCACTGCAATTGAACTGTGTGCAATCCAATGTGACGGCTCGTATTAAAAAATTAGAAGAAGAACTTGGGGTCAGTCTGTTTTTGCGCAAAAGCAGGGGGATGGAACTCAGCAGTCAGGGCCGTGTTCTGTTGGATCATGCCTATCGTTTACTGGATATGGAACGCCAAGCCAGCCGGGCCGTGCGGGCCAGTGTGGAAGATGGTGGCACTTTGTCGCTGGGGTCGATGGAAACGGCAATGGCGGTTCGACTGCCCCGTCTGTTAAAGGAATTTCATAAACGCCAGCCCCGCACACAATTGTCAGTTTGTACCGGGACAACGGATGAGATGATTGCACAGGTTCTTAATCATCAGCTTGATTGTGCGATTGTGGGAAGTGCGGTGCAAAGCGATGAAATTGTGCAATATCCGTTTTTTACAGAACGTTTGGTCCTGGTTAGTGCCTCAGGCAGTGCCCCGGATAATACGCTTTTGGTTTATCGACAAGGTTGTGCCTATCGCGCACGTGCTGAAGAATGGCTGCGACGTGCAGGGCGTTTGCCCTATAAGGTTATGGAATTTGGCACACAGGAAGGCATTATCGGCTGTGTTTCTGCCGGTTTGGGCATTACACTTTTGCCCGAAGAAGTCGCGCGCAATTTATCGAGCGATATCTCAATCTCACTTATTCCCGATGATATCGCATTGGTGCAGACCTATCTGATCTGCAATAAATCCACCATTCAGACAAAACCGATGAAAACCTTGCTGGAACTGGCAACGCATTGTGATAATGCCGATGCGGCTTAGGAGCCCTTACCAGTTGCTGTCATCGCGAGATTGGCGACGTGATCCGAAATAGTCACCGGAGATAGCTTCGCTATCTTCGCGGTCGTAACGGTTTTGGGATGCTTGCGGGCGTCTGGGTGAATATTCAGCCTTAGGATTATTTTGATGTGACAAGGCAGCAGGGGGGACGGCACCACATTTATATGTATCTAAATAGCCGCCCCGTTTTGCAACTTTGGTGGAAATCCAGGTGGTGGGCTTTTGAAGTTTTTGACAGTATTCTTCGGCGGTTACATTGGAAATATCACGGCTTTGATAATTGGTTCGGTGAAAAACGATGAGACCGTCCCGGTTTTCAGCAACCAGATGAGCGCGCATACAGCCTGTTAAAAGCAGAACCGTTCCCAATAAACCCAATGAAATACGCAGCATCTATCTTTCCCTGTTTTGCCGTAAGACTTTCCTGCAGAGTTTAGAGGCGTTTATCAAAAGATGTAAATACTTATGTTGATAAAATTTTAAATATTTTTCATCATTGGATTTGGCAAAGTGGTATCGCTGAAAACAGGCAGGCGGCGGGCATTAAACAGTTGATAGTGCCACCATTCATTGCGGAAAAAATCCCAACCAGCCGTGGTCATAATCCCCATCAACAGACAGCGGTTTTTCTGTGCTTCGACGGAAATTTCCATATTACCGTGATGGGAAAGGGGTGTGAAGGCATCAAAGCCTGTGCCCATATCCAGATCATTTCCATGTTCGTCGGTCAGGGTTACGTCAATTGCAGCGCCCCGTGAATGGGGGGAACCGCGTCGTGGGTCTGCCAAAAATTCCGGGTCCGGTGTGTGGTTCCACAAGGCCCATTGGGCTTCAGACGGACGAAAGGCATCGAAAATGCGAAAGCGATAACCAAACGGTTTGGCAAGGACAATGGCGTTGCGTAGCAGTTCTTCGGCTTCTTCATGCAAGTAGCAATGGGGATTTGTGTAAACAGGCGCGTCGGTGAAATTATCGGTTGTGGCGTATTTTAAATCCAGAATGACGTCGTGGGTTTCTTCGGTAATTTCGATAAGGGCCATATTGCCAACCTTGAAGGTTAAACGGTTTTCACAGTATAAGAAGCCGGAGATCTTTGAAAAAGGTGAAAGCACCCATGAAAATTTTAGCCATGGATACGGCAGCGGCGTCTTGTTCGGTTGCGATTTGGCAGGATAATAATGTTACGCATTCTATTTTGCAAGAAATGACACGCGGGCATGCCAGCGAACTTTTATCTATGATTTCTGACATGTTGGATGAGGCAGGATTAAGCGTCAAGGAAATGGATGCCTTGGCGGTTACGGTTGGGCCGGGGGCGTTTACCGGATTGCGCATTGGCTTGGCGGCGGCGCGTGGGTTTGGCGTTGCCAGCGGTTTGCCGGTCATTGGTGTCACGACGTTGGAAGCCTTGGCTTTCGGTGTTGGAAAACAGGATTGCCCGATTTTGTGTGCCTTGGATGCGAAACGCGCTGATCTCTATTGCCAATTGTTTGATGGGATGGGGCAAGCTTGTACACCGGCGCAGGCCTTATTGCCGGAAAATGTGGTTAAAATTCTGCCCGATGACTGTACAAAGGTCGTTGTCTGTGGCGATTCTTTTCACCGGGTCAAAGACCTGTTGAAAGACCGCGGAGTGCAAGCTGTCTGTAGCGATGTCACTTTGCCTGAAGCCCGTTATGTCGTGCAAATTGCGGCGGCCAAAGGTTTGCCGGATGCGGATCAAGCCCGTCCGTCTGCTTTTTATATTCGCCCCCCGGATGCGGCTTTACCTAAAAACGGTGGGCGCTTGCGCCCATGAATATATGTGAATTGGGACTAGGCCATTGTGCGGTAATTGCAGATTTACACGCGGAAAGCTTTACAGAAAACTGGTCAACACAGGCATTTGCAGATTTAATCAGTTTACCGGCAACGTTTGGCTTTTTGGCCTTTGATCGTGATAACGATGATCCCCTTGGGTTTGTTTTGTGCCAAGGCGATGATATCGAAGCTGAAATCATCACGATTGCAACCCGGCCCAGTGTTCGTCGAAAAGGGGTGGCCGGTACATTGCTGAAGGCCGCTTGTACGCAAACCGCACGTATGTTTTTAGAAGTGGCGACAGATAACCTATCGGCGATTTCTTTTTATGAAAAACACGGCTTTGCTAAAATCGGGGTGCGCAAAAATTATTATAAACGCCCCAACGGCGTGGTTGTGGATGCCTTGGTTTATGAATTTACGGTCTGATTTGACGGCTCAGGATGGTCGCAATCGTTGTGAGTAAATTATCAATATCAAACGGCTTTGCGATATAGGACTGGAACCCGGCTTGCAAGGCAAGTTGTTTTTGGTTTTTGGCCCGATTGGCGGAAAGCGCAATCACGGGAATGTTACAAGTTGCGTCATCGTTTTTCAAAACGTGCAGGCTGCTGAATCCATCCATGCCCGGCAGGTTGAGATCCATCAATATAATATCGGGGAGTTCTTCATAGGCGAGATTTATACCTTCCTCGCCTGTCTGAACACTTATAAATTCAACCGTATCGTAATGGCTGAATGTATCATTTAACAGACTACAATTGTTTTCATTATCGTCGATATAAAGGATACGCCACGACCCGGCAGGCAGGATTGGCAAAACCTGTATCCCGTTTTCAGAATCTTCAACCGAGATGCAGACCGGGATTTCAATGCGGAAGACGGACCCTTGATTAAGGATACTTTCGACGGAAATTTGCCCGTTCATGGTTTCAATCAATTTTTTTGTGATGGAAAGCCCGATGCCAGTCCCTTCAATATCCCCATTTTCATGTCCGAGGCGGTTAAACGGTAGGAAGACCTGATCAAGCTGGCTTTGTGCAATACCGGCACCGGTATCGGCTATGGACAGTTTGATATAAGGGCCATTGATTTCAGCACTTAAGGTGATTTGTCCGCCTTTGACATTATATTTCAAGGCGTTGGATAATAAGTTCATCAACACTTGTTTGAAACGTACAAAGTCAGCAAAGGCCAAGGGAAGGTCTTTTGTGGTGATATTATCACAAATGCGAATTTTACGTTTTTGGGCCTGTGGTGTAATGAGGACAAGACAATCCTGAACGGCTTTTTTAACGTCGATGGGTTCCAGTGATAGGGAAAATCCCTGTGTTTCAATGCGCGAAAGATCCAGAATATCATTGATGAGGGAGAGAAGGTGCTGTCCAGCGTTATGGATTTGTTTGACTTTTTCGCTTTGGCTTGCGCTTAAAGGATCATTATTTCCCAAATTCAGCAATTGGGAAAACCCGATAATGCTATTCAGGGGTGTGCGTAATTCGTGACTCATAGAAGACAGGAACTCGGACTTTGCATGGTTGGCCTGTTCGGCTTCTTTTTTGGCCTGCAAAAGTTCCTGTGCGATTTGCTTTTCATGGGTTAAATCGCGACAGATGGCGCTGAAAAGGATGCGATCTTCCATATGGGTTTGGCTGACCGCCAGATGAAGCGGGAATAGATCGCCGTTTTTACGTTTTGCCGTCACTTCACGTCCGACCCCTAATACGGTTGAACGGCCTGTCCTTAAGAAGGTGCTGACATAGTTGTCATGTTTTTTTCCATCGTCATCCGGCATGAGCAGGGCGATATCTTCACCGATGACTTCGTTGGGACTATAACCGAAGATGTGTTGCGCGGACTCGTTAAAGGTATCGATGATGCCGTTTTCGTCGATAACGATAATGCCATCGGCGGCATTTTCCACGGTCATGCGCAGTCGTTCTTCTTTTTCCTTCAGCTCTTTTGTCCGTTCTGCAACCCGCTGTTCAAGGTCGCGGTTTAATTTGCGCACCTCTTGTTCGGCGTTCAGGGTTTCCTGCAATCCGGTATGGATTTTCCGTCCGCCAAAACCAATTAAAAACAGGCCGATAAGCCAGACACTGCCGTGTGTTGCATAAAGAACCTGTTCTTGTGCGGCTTGATGCTGAAGATAGGATTTCATAGGGATGGCGACACTGACGCCACCGCGAATATCGCCTTCGCGAAATCCAAGATGACCGTGGCATTTTTCACAGCCCTTGGTCATAATCATCGGGCGCATCAGGCGCAAGAAAGGCTCCCCATCTATCTCCGTTAATTCGTTGGCTTCTTTCACGCCGTCATCAATAAAGGATTTTAAGGCTTTGGTTTCCCATGTGTCCGGTGCATTTTCAGGTCTCAGCAGGACCAGTCCGGTAATGTGACCGCGGGTTCCATACAACTCGTTATAATTATCCATAAGCTGTCGGACCATATAGGCCGGGTTCATCAAGGTCAGCTTTTTCCCCGATGGTGTTTCAATATCACGCTCCGGGATATGTGCCAGATAAGGAGAGGGCGGCGTATGTTCGCTGATGGGGACGTAGACACCGCCATGACGTGTACCCCACAGTCGAAAGCCCATGTCTTTGTTATACATGGCAAGGGCTTCTTTACGGGCGAGGTTCATGACTTCTTCTTCGGCCTTGTGCGTATTCCAGGCTAAAGAAGCGGCAACGACAACAGTCCATAAAACAGCAAACAGAACGATCAGGGGGAGGATCGTGCGTCCTTTGTCATGGTTATCCGTTTTTTGAGCGTCCATTGATTAAGCGCTTTATATTTTGTTTTTCTACGAGAAATATAGCAAATAGAATGAGTGTTGAACAGAAGGCAAGCGATTTACTTCTTCTGAATAAGGAGTTTATATGTTTTTTGGTCGCTTTGAGGTGTAATATTTAAAACCTTATGGCCCAATTCTTCGGCGGATAGCGGAACGTTTTTCAAAGGTTCGCCCTCGTTTAATAAAACTTCGAGAATTTGCCCGGATTTCATTTTTTCGATTTTTAATTTTGTCTTCACGAATGTCATGGGACATGTATCTGAAGTAATGTCTATAGACTCATCAACCTGAATTTCTTGGTCATTATTACTGTTTATTAGCATTTTATACTTGTAACCCCTTTTATGATTTGAATATAAGACCTATATAAAAACGACCAAACATAATAATTGGAGTTGGTTTTAGCATGAGCGAACAACCGAGCAAACTAGAACTTTTGGAGCTGACATCCAAAATTGTTTCTGCCCACGTCGGCAATAATTCTGTCAGTCCGGCCGATTTGCCGCAATTGATTGAAGACGTTTATAGATCTCTGAATTCAGTTGGTGAAAAATCCGACATGAAAGAGAAACTTCTTCCAGCCGTACCTGTGAAAAAATCCATTCAACAGGATTACATTATCTGTCTGGAAGATGGTAAAAAATTGAAAATGTTGAAGCGCCATTTGAAAACCGCTTACAACATGACACCCGAAGAATATCGTGAAAAATGGAATTTACCGTCTGATTATCCGATGGTTGCGCCCAATTATGCGGAACATCGTAGTAGTTTGGCGAAAAAAATCGGTTTGGGAACGCGCGCACGCGCCAAATAATTGTTTTCAACAGATTTGATCTTGGCTTTAGGGTATTGGCTTTCAAGGATTTCTATTTCTTGAAAGCCATAATCTTTAGTTTAGAAGCATGATAAATTTTAAAATAGTGCTCCTTTACATTGACATAAATGCCTTAGTAGGCATTATTATTGAAGCGGTGATTCGCATTCGCAATTGCTGAAATTTATAATTTTCAGATATAGGGCTTAGGGAAAATGACTGATTCTCGTATCGAAGAAATGTGCATTGAAAAAGGCATGAAAATGACTGGGCAACGACGTGTGATTGCCAAAGTTCTTTCCGATGCGGACGATCACCCTGATGTTGAAGAAGTCTATCGCCGCTCCAGTGAAGTTGACCCGAAAATTTCTATCGCAACGGTTTACCGCACGGTCCGTTTGTTTGAAGAAGCCGGGATCGTTGAACGCCTTGATTTTGGTGATGGGCGCGCACGTTATGAAGAAGCTTCCGAAGATCATCACGATCATTTAATTGATGTGCAAAGCGGCAAGATCATTGAATTTCATGATGATGAAATTGAGGAGCTTC
This sequence comes from Terasakiella sp., assembly GCF_048267425.1. Lineage (GTDB taxonomy): Bacteria > Pseudomonadota > Alphaproteobacteria > Rhodospirillales > Terasakiellaceae > Terasakiella. The sequence goes on along the minus strand of NZ_JBLWXN010000001.1, from coordinate 309,701 downwards.
AGCGCAAGATTGCAGAAAAGCTTGGATACGAGCTGGTTGATCATCGAATGGAATTATTCGGTGTACCGCTGAAAAAAGACTAAGTTTCAGTTCTATAACTTCTGATTTTTTAATAATGACGCTTGTTCCTAAAGACGGGGCGTGGTTTCTGTCGCCGTGAATCGCTTGACTCTGCGGGCGTCTCGGCTTATCTGCACCCCACAACAGTTTTGCAATGTTCATATTATAAAGTACGGATCAATCATGGCTACGCCGAAGAAGGTATTTATCAAAACATACGGATGTCAGATGAATGTCTATGACTCTGCACGTATGGAAGACGTTCTTAAACCCTTGGGATATGAAATGACCGACGGGCCGGATCAGGCCAATATGGTGATTTTGAATACCTGCCATATTCGGGAAAAAGCCTCGGAAAAAGTGTATTCCGAACTGGGGCGTTTGAAAAATATCAAAAAAGTCCGTGATGAAAATAACGAAATGATTATTGCGGTGGCAGGTTGTGTCGCGCAGGCTGAAGGGGAAGAAATTTCACGTCGGGCCCCTTATGTGGATATGGTGTTTGGCCCACAAAGTTATCACAATTTGCCGGAAATGATCGCCAAGGCCCATCGGGCAGGTGATGATAAAGGTCGGGGCATTTTGATGACCGAATTCCCCGCCGAAGACAAATTTGATCATTTGCCTGATCCGGTTAAGCCAGAAGGTTACAGCGCGTTTCTGTCTATTCAGGAAGGCTGTGACAAATTTTGTACTTATTGCGTTGTGCCTTATACGCGCGGGGCTGAATATTCGCGTCCCGCAGCTCATGTGTTGAAAGAAGCACGTCAATTGGTTGCGCAAGGCGCGCTGGAGATCACTTTGCTGGGTCAAAACGTCAATGCCTATCATGGGGATGACGGGCAGGGCGGGGAATGGTCTTTGGGCCGTTTGATCCGCGAGCTGGCTGAAATCGACGGGCTGGAACGTATCCGTTACACCACATCTTATCCGGCAGAAGTTGATGATGATCTGATCAGCGCCCATGCCGAAGTGCCACAACTGATGCCGTATCTGCATTTACCTGTTCAGGCCGGGTCTAACCGTGTGTTGGCGGCAATGAACCGTAATCATACGCGCGAACAATATCTGGAAATTATCGCAAAACTGAAGGCCGCACGCCCGGATTTGGCTTTGTCGTCTGATTTTATCGTTGGTTTCCCCGGTGAAAATGATCGTGATTTTGAAGATACACTGGATATCATCCGTCAGGTCGGTTTCATTCAGGCGTTTTCCTTCGTTTATAGTGCGCGCCCTGGTACACCGGCGGCCACGATGGATTTGCAGGTAGACAAAGCGGTGGCGAACGAGCGTTTGCAGATTTTGCAAAAATTACTGGGCGATATTCAAACCGATTTCAACCAGTCCTGCATCGGCAAGGAATTTCCGATTTTACTGGAACGCGAAGGTCGTAATCCGGGGCAGCTTGTTGGACGCAGTCCTTATATGCAACCCGTTCATGTGGACGCGCCGCTTGATTTCGTCGGCCAAATCCATGATCTTAAGATTGTGAGTGCCCGCCCGAATTCGTTGGGGGCACAATTGGTTGATGGCGAAAGGAAACGTGCGTGAGCGACGAGATTAATCTGAATCTGGATTTTGAAGATAATGCCTTGCTGCCGGACTTGTTTGGCGAACACAATCGCAATCTGGCTCGTTTGGAACAAATGTTGGATGTCACCATCCACGAACGCGGCAATCAACTGATTGTTGTCGGGGACCCTGAAAATGTTAATCGCACGCGCGATGTACTTTCCAGTCTTTATAACCGTTTGAAAAAAGACATGATCGTTGGCTCTGCCGAGGTTGATGGTGCCATTCGTATGGCGATTGACGGCGACCAGCCCCCTCATGTCAAAGAAAGCGAAAAGAAAGCACGCGCGGCTTTGCCCGATACGGCAATGGTGGTGAAAACCCGCAAAAAACATATTTCGCCGCGTTCCCATCTTCAGGCGGAATATTTGCGGGCTATTGATACCTGTGAGCTGGTTTTTGGTATCGGTCCGGCGGGAACGGGCAAAACTTATCTGGCGGTTGCAAAAGCGGTGGAAGCCTTGACCACAGGCGAAGTGGACCGGATTATTTTGTCACGCCCTGCGGTGGAAGCGGGCGAACAGCTGGGTTTTCTACCCGGTGATATGCAGGAAAAAGTCGATCCCTATCTACGTCCGATCTATGATGCGCTTTATGATATGCTGCCTCAGGATCAAGTGGAAAAACGTATGGAAAAGGGCGAGATTGAAATCGCGCCATTGGCTTTTATGCGCGGACGAACCCTGTCCAATGCCTTTGTTATTTTGGATGAAGCGCAAAACACCACAGCTGTTCAGATGAAAATGTTCCTGACCCGTTTGGGCGAAGGCTCTCACATGGTGGTAACGGGCGACTTATCACAGGTGGATCTGCCGCATGGGGTGCGTTCGGGTTTACGCGATGCGTGGGAAACTCTCAGCGGTGTTCAAGGGATTGCAGGCATTCAGTTTACTGAAAAAGACGTGGTACGTCATGCCTTGGTGAAACGCATTGTTGAAGCCTATGACACGGCAGAAAAGAACCGTGAAGACGCTGAAATTTATGTCAAACCACCGCGCAGAAGGCCAAAAGTATAATGTTGGGCGATCTGGATATCACCCATGCGGACGAGGCATGGCCTGATTGTGATGTGTTAATCGAAAACTGTGTCAAAGCCGCGTTGGCCCATTGTCAAACCGATACGCAACATGGCCGTCCGTTTGAGCTCAGTATTTTGCTGAGTGATAATGATCAGGTTCAGGACTTAAATCGTGAATATCGTGAAAAAGACAAACCGACTAACGTTTTGTCTTTTCCTGCCCTTGAATGTGATGAACCGGGCCACCTGATTTTGGAACCCGGCCCCTTGCATCTCGGGGATATTATTCTGGCCTATGGTGTCGTGGCGCAGGAAGCATCGGATCAAAAGATTGCATTTGAAGATCATCTCAGCCATTTGATTGTGCATGGGGTTTTGCATCTTCTTGGGTTTGATCATATTGAAGATGAAGAAGCCGAGGAAATGGAAGCGCTGGAAATTGCCATATTAAAAGATTTTGGCATTGCGAACCCCTATGATTCTGAGGCAGAGTAAAAAGATAAATTGGTTAACCGAAACAGAAACGAATGAACGACCAGTCAGGCGACAGTTGCATGCCCCGTGAAGCGGGGCCGGAAAACGGGACGAATGAGCCCGGATTACTCGAACGTTTAAACCCGTTCCGAAAAAAATCTAATGGCGATAACAGTGTGCGTGACACGCTGGAAGAACTGTTGGAAGAGCGCGAAGAACAGGAAATTCCGCTGGAAGCCGAAGAGGCTCAACTTCTCAAGAATATTTTAGGGTTGCGTGAACGTACAATCGAAGATGTGTGTGTGCCGCGCTCTGATATTTGTGCCATTGGGGTGGATGCCTCCTTGGAGGAAGTGGTCGGGCTGATGACCAAGGAAGGGCATTCGCGCATTCCAGTTTATGGGGAAGATTTGGACGATCCAGTCGGGATGGTGCATATCAAGGATGTTATTGCGTGGCAAAACCAATCCACCCCGTTTAATCTGGCAAAGCTTTGTCGCAAGGTTCTGTTTGTTTCCCCCAGTGCGCGTGTGCTGGAATTATTGTTGGAAATGCGGACCAAGCGCGTCCATATGGCCTTGATGGTCGATGAATATGGCGGCACAGACGGTCTGGTAACCATTGAAGACTTGGTCGAAGAAATTGTCGGCGAGATCGAAGACGAACATGACCGACCGGAAGGGCCGATGTTTGTCGAACGCGCCGATGGTAAAATTGATGCGGATGCCCGTTGGGAAATTGAAGATGTTGAAGAAAAAATCGGCATCTTCCTCGAAGAAACCGAGCGTGAAGATATTGATACGCTCGGCGGTCTGGTGTTTTCCATCACCGGACATGTGCCTATTCGTGGTGAAATTATCCGCCATGCGCCAAGTGGATTGGAATTTGAAATTCTTGAAGCCGATCCCCGTCGCATTCATCGTTTGCGCATCCAGAATTTAAGCGTTCTTGATGATTAGAGGGTTACCTGCTTGGGTGACGCTGTCTTTCTTTGCATTTGCAGGTAATAAGCCTTGGCCATGACCCAAATTAAAAAGCCCCCTTTTGGCCTTTATATTCATTGGCCTTATTGTGTGTCGAAATGCCCGTATTGTGATTTTAATTCACATGTGGCGCAAACGATTGACCATGCCCAATGGGCACAGGCTTTTGAAGCCGAATTGCATCGGGTCTTTCAGGAAAGCAAGGGGCAACAGGTTTCCAGTATTTTCTTTGGTGGGGGGACGCCTTCTTTAATGGCCCCGCAAACCGTTAACCGGATTCTTGAAACAACCGCGTCCTTGTGGGGATTGTGCGATGATGTCGAGATTACGTTGGAAGCCAACCCGACGACGGTTGAAAGCGATACCTTTGCCAATTTTAAACATGCCGGTATCAATCGCCTGTCCATCGGTATCCAATCTTTACGCCCCGATGTGTTAAAGTTTCTTGGTCGTGCCCATAGTGTAGAGGAAGGGTATCGGGCCCTTGAACTGGCAGCAAAAACGTTTGATCGCTATAGCTTCGATCTGATTTATGCCCGCCCTAACCAAAGCCTTGCAGATTGGCAGGATGAATTGACACAGGCCTTAAGCCTGAGTGCCGGGCATTTGTCGCTTTATCAATTGACGATCGAACCGGGGACGGCCTTTTATAAAGACAATGTCCCCGCAGCGGAGGAAAATCTGGGGGCTGATCTGTTTGATTTGACGCAAACCATGATGGAACAGGCCGGGATGCCGGCTTATGAAATATCCAATCATGCCAAACCGGGTGAAGAAAGCCGCCATAATTTGGTTTATTGGCAAGGCGATGACTATATCGGTATTGGCCCCGGTGCCCATAGCCGCCTGAACAATTTTGCTATTCATCAAATATATAAGCCAGACCTGTGGCTGAACGGTGTTCTGGAAAACGGCACGGGGGAGCAAAAAAGAAAAAAACTTGCCCCGGATGAGCGCGCGGTTGAGTTGCTCATGATGGGATTGCGACTGAAAAACGGGATTAATTGTGAGAAGTTCCAACAAGTCAGTGGCAAAAGCCTGAAAAGCTGCTTGGACCCGGATGGGCTGGACCTTTTATTAACCCATGATTTGATTGAATGGGATCAACAACATTTGCGCCCGACTTATGAAGGACGCAAATGTCTGGATGGTGTGCTGGAAAAGCTGATTCAGGTTTAGGAGCTTATGGCCTAAAAGCCTTAAGTGTCTCCGAAATAAAAATCATTCTTTGATCTATGGAAACTTTGGGAACTTCGACAAGGTGATAGCCCCAATGCATGTAGGCTTCTTGCATTTTCTGATATGTGGCGATCGCTTCTTTGAAAGTTTGTTTGCGTTCTGTATCATTGCAGTAAATCTCTTCCCAAGGTGGAAATATAAATACACATGGGTGGTAACGCGTCTTTTCACATGCGTGTAACAAAGCCGTGGAAAGCGGTAGATTTTCTAAGAGGCTATAGCCATAAACATCAATAATCCCCCGATCAAAAAAGACCGTTTTTTCACTATGCTTATGGGTGGCATAGTTCAGCAAATCTTGCTGTAACATGGCATCACGAAATGCGATTTTATTTTGCCAAGGTAAGGCATCGCCTAAAGTTTCAAGGTTTTGTTGAATAACAAAGCGTCCGACTTCATTTACGCAACACCACCCAACTTTCTCCAAGGCTTGAAGAACACTGGTTTTTCCAGAACCGGGTCCTCCTGTCAAAGTGATGAGATTATGAGGGTTCATACACATTACCTTCTTTTCACCTTGTGGGGATGGATCAGGTGTTTTTTAAGCGGCTTTTTGCGGCCCGAGTTCACTGCGGAGCTGACGGGTCAGGTTGGCAAAATTTTCCCAATCCTGTCCTGCCATATCGGCTGTCCCGACTTCAAAATCATCCAAGCTGGATAAAATGAGGCGACATGTGGTGACGTGATCTTCATCTTTGCGCCGGTCCAGTTTTTCAATAAGGGTTTGCGTGACCTCAAATATACGTTCCAAGAAAAAGGCCGGGTCTCGCTTTTCACCGATTTGTGTGGCGATTTTTCCACGCAACCAGTCAATTTGGACGGCGAAACGTTCGATCTTTAAATCTTCGATACGTCCGCGCGCTTTTTTGCTCAAGCTGATAAAAGTCCGTTCATCAATAAGGTCCAACGCTTTGAAGCTGAGCGGATTGGGAACAGCAACCAACGGGATTTGTTCGCCGCCGGGTCGGGCACTGCTGCGCCGGTCCGGTCCGACATAATCAAGGGTCACGACAAAGTCTTTGCGTTTTTTAATGCGCCGTTCCACCCGATCGATAATATTGGCCAATGCAATCGGTTTGACCAAAACATCATCAAGCCCGGCTTCGGCCAGCATTTCCAATGTTTTGGGGTCGGGTTGTTCGATAACGGCGAAGATGACAGCAAACGGACTGGTCGCCATTTTACCGTGGCGGATGTCGTTGATGACATCGGATATATCGGCCACGTTGAGGCTGCTATCCACAACAATCAGATCATAGTCGGTGGAGGCAACTAAATTGCGGAAATCTTTGGCATTATTGACATCCTCGATTTCACGAAACCCTTGCATATGCAAACCACCCTTAATGCCTTGACGTGACTGTGGGTTACTGTCGCCCATCAACAGGCGTATTTTGCCAAAATCAATTTTGTCGCGATAATCATCACGGATCAGAACATTGGTATGGGCGGGTTTGGTTGCATTCACCTGGCCTTTCCTCACGGCTTTTAACAAGCTGGAAGGGTCGGATAGATCGGCTAATTTTTGGTTTTGTAAGCGAACCCGGTCAATCAGGGTTTTCACAAGCTTTTTGCTGAAAACATCAAGTTTTTCTTGTTTTTGATTGAAGGTCGGCCCATCAACCACGATGACCGTCACATCTTCCAGCGCGCGCACACTTGCCGAACGCGGTTCCAGATCAACCAAGGCCATTTCACCGAACAGGTCCCCGGCTTTTAGCACATCCAAAATGGCTTCTTCCCCGTCGTTACGGCTTTTTATAACCTCGACACTGCCGTTTTTTAAAATATAGGCACAAGTGGGATCATCCCCTTCGCGTATAATATATTCCCCGTTCTTAAATTCCTGATTTTTATATTCAGCCATAATCAATGTTACCCAAAAGAGACTAATTTGTTATGGGGGCGAAGCTCCGGGGGGCAGGAGATATTTCGCGGAACCCTTTTGACTGAACTTGTAAAACAGCTAAACCCCTTTCGGCAAGTCCCCATTGATGGAGACGGAAAATACCTGTGCGTCCTAAAAACCCGGCAGGATCGGTCAGGGTTGTCCGGCTATAATCGGCTTCGCCCTTGTCATCGGCTAAAACCGCAGACAAAGCAATGGCATCGTAGGCCAAGGTGGCAAGGCGGTGAGGTGTGTCCTTGTAAACAGAACGATATTGTTCAACAAATTCACTTCGATTTTTTGGGCTGGGGGCGGCAAACCAGCCCCCTAATAAAGCCGGTTCGGCATGGACCCATTTGGCTTCCCACAAACTGGTGCCTAGAATCCGGACCTTTTTGGGATCGACATCGTAATAAGGCAGGTTGGCAGCAATGGCTTGTAATGTTTTTCCGCCTGCTGCAACCAATAAGGCATCAAAATCCACATCCCCAACGGTTTGCAGCAATTCAAGGCGATCCAGTGCTTTTCTGGATAATTCGTCTGATTTCCCGGCTAGTTCGCGTTTTTGTTTCAGTAAATCCTGACGGCGTTGATCGTAATCTGCCATATCGCGGATCAAAGCGGGCAGGTCATCACTGCTGGATAAAAATTGAACGACTTTGGAAACTTGGGCGCCATTGGCTTGAACAGCTTGTTCAAAAGCGGTGCGGATACGTATGCCATATTCATCGGCGGGCGCAAGCAGGGCAAAACGCTGGCTGCCTTGCAGGGCGGCAAAATTGATGATGCGTTCGACTTCTTCTTCTGGGCGAATTCCCATGACAAACACATTTTGACTGGCTGCGTTCGAATCGTTGCTGAAGGCCAGAGCATTGACGTTGGCCGCTTCCAGATAAGGGGCAATGGCTTGTGCCGATTGTGACAGAAGCGGGCCGATAATGATGGAAACGCCATCCGCAAGCGCGTATTGTGCGGCGCGTACAGCCCCTTCGGGTGTTCCTTTGGTATCGTAAGGCAGCAATTCATAATGCGGGCCTGCGAAATCGAACAAGGCAAGCTGGGCCGCGTTGAGAATTTCGCGTCCCACATTTGCGGCACTGCCACTTAAAGGGACGAGCAAACCGACACGGGCGGCGCGCAGGCCACCGCGGGCATCATATTGGGTCATCCATTCTTCGGCCTTGACCTGCGCGTCTGGCTGTTGCACCGTCACGGGCTGGGAAGGGTCCCAAGGCGGGATCTCGCTTCCGCTGCGCGGTAGGGCAGTGGGATCATAGGTTTCAGGGGCAGAACCACGCGCTTGTGGTGTTGTACCGGGGACTTCCCACCATTTAGAGGGTGCAGTTGTGGTTTCACATGCGCTCAACAACAAAGTGATACAGAGCATCAATGGTAAAACAAAATAACGCAGATTTAGAAACATTGGGTCCCCAAGACAAAGAAGAAGGTGCGCAAGAGATTACTCTGAGTAGACAAGGGAGTAAAGGGCGCGCTGGTCTCTATATTGTGGCGACACCGATCGGGAACGCACAGGATATAACTTTGCGTGCGCTTGATCTGTTGAAACAAGCTGATACCATCTTATGCGAAGATACCCGTGTAACATCTAAATTATTGGCGATACATGGTATTTCCAGAAAAAAATGCATCGCTTACCATGAACATAATGCGGAAAAAATGCGCCCTAAAGTTCTGGAAAAATTACAGGCAGGCGAAGTGGTTGTTCTGGTCAGTGATGCCGGCACACCGTTGATTAATGATCCGGGTTATAAGCTGGTGCGTGAATGTGCGGAAGTCGGCCTGCCTTATACGACTGCACCGGGGGCAAGTTCGGTCATTACGGCGATGGTTTTATCGGGATTACCCAGTGATCGGTTCCTGTATTTGGGCTTTTTGCCCAATAAAACAACGGCCCGTAAAAAAGCCTTGGATGAAATTAAATCGGTGAAGGCCACATTGATCGTTTTGGAATCCCCACGTCGGGTGGCCGCTTGTCTGGCGGATATGGCCGAGGTTCTTGGTACGCGGGAGGCGGCCGTGACCCGTGAATTAACCAAAAAATTTGAAGAAGTGCGTCGCGCCCCGTTACCGGAATTAGCGGATATGTATGTGGATGCGGAAGTGCGCGGCGAGATCGTTTTGGTAATCGGCCCACCCGATGAGACGGTCAATGAAACCAGCGCGGAAGATTTGGATAGCTTGTTGAAAAATGCTTTGGCGCGGTTATCGGTTCGTGATGCGGTGGCTGAAGTTGTGGCGATGACCGGCTTAAAGAAAAAGGATGTTTATAACCGGGCGCTTGAATTGTCCCAGTAAAGAAAAAAGCAATCAGGCGTGTCCGGCATCATCAACCAACAGGCGCGGGTCGATACCAAGTTGGCCCAAGGCGCGTTCCCATTTGCTTTCCAGATGGTTGTCAAAGACAATTTCGCTTTTGGCGGGCACGTTCAGCCAGCCGTTTTCCATGAGTTCCTGATCCAGTTGTCCTGGTCCCCATCCGGCATAACCCAAGGCCAGCATGCTGTTGCGCGGGCCTGTCCCAACGGCGATATCGCGTAAAATATCAATGGTTGCCGTCAGGGCGAAATGCGCCCCGATAACCACGGTGGATTCTTTCATATAATCGGGACTGTGTAAGACAAATCCCCGTTCTTCATCAACGGGGCCGCCCAGATGAACGCGGATTTGGTTTTCCGGTGTCCGTGCATCAATGCCTAACTGTTTCATCAGTTCAGGAAAACTAAGCGATTGGACAAGACGGTTCACCACAAGCCCCATTGCGCCTTCTTCACTATGGGAGCACACGTAAATAACCGTTTTTGCAAAACGCGGATCCGGCATGCCGGGCATGGCGACCAAAAGCTGTCCGGTTAAGCTGGTGTTTATGTCTTCTTGTTCTTCCATGACTTACAAATATGGCTGATTACCCGCAAGTGCAAGCTTTTCCGGTCTATTTTATGAGTTTATGCCCTGAAATATGGCTGTGTTTCACCCTAATTCTGACATAATTCTGCCTGATACAGAGGGCGAGAGGTCGTATAATGATGCATCGATTTAAAAATATTGCTCTGGTTTTATCTGTTTTTCTGTTGGCGTGGTCGACATCGGCCCATAGTCAGACAGAAGGGTGGCATGGTGCCGATCAGGCCAAAGTCCGTTTGATTGCGCAGACCACCGCCATTGGGGATCGCGATGAAGTGACGCTGGGCTTGCATTTTAAAATGCAAGACGGTTGGAAAGTTTACTGGCGCAGTCCCGGTGATGCCGGATATCCCCCGGAAATCGACTGGCAGAATAATCCCAATATCAAATCATCAGAAATGCGTTGGCCCCGACCAGAACGCTTTGTCGTTCTGGGACTGGAAACGGTTGGATATAAAAAAGAAGTTGTCTATCCGATCCGCGTCAAAGTGAACGATCCGTCACAGGATTTAAATATTCAGGCCAAAGTCCGTTATTTGACCTGCGCGGAAATTTGCGTCCCGGTGGAAGCGGATTTATCCTTACATCTGCCTGCAGGCCCGACCCAACCCGGTGTAGATGCCCAGTTGGTGAACAAGTATGAAAGCCTTGTGCCGTCCCAGAACGACCCCTTGGCGCGCACAATTGAAACAGCGACCCTTTATCCTGATCGCGAAGGCAACAAAGGAACGTTGCGTTTGAAGGTTGCTTCAAACAATGCCTATCAAAATCCTGACGTTCTGGTTGAAGGACCGATTGAACTGGCCTTTTTCAAGCCGGGGTTTCAGCTTTCAGAAGACAAGAAAGCGGTGTTGGTGGATGTGCCGCTAGATGGGTTGAAGTTCCTCGAAAACGGGTTTGAGGATCACGATTTTATCATTACCCTGATGGATGGGAATCAGGCTGTCGAGCTTAAGACCAAAGTGATGGCAGGTCCAGCGGGTATGCCTCCTTTTGTGGAAGGGTTTAGTACACCCGGTGAAACCGGCTTGAATAACTTGCCGTTTGTGACGATTTTGGCCTTGGCTGTTCTGGGGGGCTTAATTTTAAACTTGATGCCCTGTGTCTTGCCGGTTCTTTCCTTAAAAGTCATCGGACTGGTCAGTCATGGCGGGGCGGCAAAAGGAACCGTGCGTCTCAGCTTTTTAGCCTCCAGCGCCGGGATTTTATTCTCGTTCTGGGTCTTGGCGGGGATTCTGGTTGCGATGAAAATGGGGGGGGCTTCTATTGGCTGGGGTATTCAGTTCCAACAACCCTTGTTTTTGATTGCGCTGGCTTTGATCGTGATTCTCTTTGCCTGCAACATGTGGGGATTTTTTGAAATTCACCTGCCGGGCTGGTTGTCGAATTTGGGTGAACGATCTTCTCATGTGCATGGGTTGGGGGGGCATTTTCTTACTGGTGCCTTTGCGACATTGCTGGCGACCCCGTGTTCTGCCCCGTTTTTGGGAACCGCGGTTGGTTTTGCTCTGGCGCGTGGGCCAATTGATATTTTCATGGTGTTTAGCGCCCTTGGGGTTGGTCTGGCTCTGCCTTATATTCTGATTGCCCTTTTCCCCGGCTTTGCCACCCGTCTCCCCAAACCGGGGGCGTGGATGGTCACTTTGCGCAAGGTTTTGGCGCTGCTGTTGCTCGGCACTGCGGGTTGGTTGTTAAGTGTGCTTTGGGTGCAAATCGGCTTGAATGGCGTGATTGCCCTGTCAGCCTTAATGGCAGGGGTTATTTTGGTACTGGCGATGAACAAGCAGTTGAAAACGCTGGTGGGCCCAGTGGTGATTGCCTTGTTCTTGGCCGCCTTTGCGGTTCCGACTTTTGCGCAAAAAGATGAAATTGACAAGGCGCAGGCGGAAAAGCTTTGGACTCCGTTTGACTTGCAGAAAATTGAGGAAGAAGTTGCCCGCGGACAAGTTGTGTTTGTGGATGTTACGGCCCAATGGTGCATTACCTGTCAGGTCAATAAGAACCTTGTTCTGTATCGTGGGGATGCGTTCGCGGCTTTATCAGATGCCCAAGTGACCCCGATGAAAGCGGACTGGACCAACCCGGATGAAACAATTGCGGCGTATCTGGCAAGTTTCGGGCGTTATGCCATTCCGTTTAATGCGGTTTATGGACCGGGGGCCCCAAAGGGTATTGTCTTGCCGGAATTATTGGATGAAGAGACGGTCTTGAACGCCCTTGAAAAGGCCAAGGGTTGAAAACCGATAAACAGGAACCCACATGTAATGAAAGAAAGCCATGTTGTGGTGAAAACGCCGACATGAGCAAACAAAAAGCCCTCAAAAGAGGGCTTTTTTATTGGGGTAATTACAAGATCATACTGTTTTTGATTTTTTCAACACCTTCACGGGCCAAAGCATCGGCACGCTCATTTTCTTCATGTCCGGCGTGACCCTTGACCCAATGCCATTCGATTTCATGTTTGGCGAGCGCACTTTCCAGTTGTTGCCACAGATCGGCATTTTTAACAGGTTTTTTGGCAGCCGTTTTCCAACCGTTTTTCTTCCAGTTAAAAATCCATTTAGTGATGCCGTCTTTGACGTACGTGCTATCGGTATAAAGGGCAATTTTAACAGGACGTTTCAGGCTTTCCAGCGCGCGGATAGCGGCCATCAGTTCCATGCGGTTGTTGGTGGTGTTTTCTTCGCCACCACATAATTCACGTTCGGTCCCTTTCCAGCGCAATAAAACGCCCCAGCCGCCGGGGCCGGGATTGCCGCTACAGGCACCGTCTGTGTAAATTTCTACGATATCTTTGCTCATTATTCTAACCCGTAGGCACCGGCGGTGCGGATGGACTGATGGAATTTAAGAATTTGATAGTATTCCAGCGGATCTTTGGGTTTAACCAGTGCCTCTTTGGGCGTATTGACCCAATCATACAAGCGCGTCAGCAAGAACCGCAGCGCGGCGCCGCGTGCAATCAAGGGTAGGGCCTCGACTTCCTCCTTGCTGAAATCACGTACCTTGCGATAGTTGGATAACAGTAAACGGGCCTTGGTGACATTGAAATCACCGTCCTTTTCAAAACACCATGCATTCATGCAAATGGCGAGATCGTAGGCAAAAATATCATAACAGGCGAAATAGAAATCGATCAGACCGCTGCATTTTTCATCCCGAAAAAAGACATTGTCGGGAAAGGCATCGGCATGAATGATGCCTTTGGGCAAATTTGTTGGCCAGCAGGCTTCCAAATAATCCAGTTCTGCTGATAACTTATCACCCATACCGGGCATAACATCATCTGCGTGGTCCCGGCATTTATTTAACAAGGCACGCCAATCGCCAACCCCCAGATCATTTTTGCGGTGATGGGGGAAATCGGTTCCGGCAACATGCAGTTCACCCAAGGCTTTCCCCAACTGGGCACAATGAACCGGCTTGATCTTGCGCGGCCACATCCCGGCCAGAAAGGTAAAAATGGCAGCGGGTCGACCAGCCAGCACCCCCAATGCATGACCTGCCTCATCTTTTAACGGGGTTGGGCAGGTGATGTTGCGTTCACTTAAATAGTCTAATAAATCCAGAAAAAACGGCAGATCGTCTTCGTTCACGCGTTTTTCGTAAAGCGTCAGAATAAACGGGCCTTGTTCCGTCTGGATAATGTAGTTGGAATTTTCCACCCCTTCGGCAATGCCTTTATAGGATAGTAACGATCCGATATTGAAACGTTCAACAAAGGTGCTCAGCTCGGTATCACTGACTTCGGTATAAACAGCCATGATTTATGCACTCAGACTTGCAGGCAGTTTGAAGACGACGTCTTCTTCGGTGAATGTTTCAAATTTAACGCTAACGTCAAAATGATCTTTGCAGGCGTTGACCACTTCTTCGACCAGAATTTCCGGGGCGGATGCCCCTGCTGTGATACCGAGTGTGCTTACCCCGTCAAACAAATCGAAATCAATTTCATCGGCGCGTTGAACCAGCATGGATTTGGGGCAACCGTTCAGTCGGGCAACTTCGACCAATCGTTTGGAATTGGATGAATTTGGCGCACCGATGACCATGATCATATCGGCCTTTTGTGCAATCTGCTTAACCGCAGCCTGACGATTGGTGGTGGCATAACAGATATCTTCTTTGCGCGGCATTTCCAGATTGGGATAACGTTCTTTTAAAACCGCCAGAACTTCTTTGGTGTCATCAACCGACAAGGTGGTTTGTGTGACCAATCCTAACGGGACATCACGGGGAAGTTCAACCGTTTGGGCCTGTGTAACATTTTCAACCAGAACGACGGCCCCGTCCGGTAATTGCCCCATCGTACCGATGACTTCGGGGTGGCCCTCGTGGCCGATCAGGATAACGGGATGTTCCTTGTCATAATGTTTTTCTGCCGCACGATGGACTTTGCTGACCAACGGGCACGTGGCATCTACATACGTCATGTCGCGGCGGTTTGCTTCTGCGGGGACGGACTTGGCAACACCGTGGGCAGAAAAAATCACCGGCCTGTCGTCGGGCACTTCGTCCAGTTCATCGACGAATATAGCGCCTTTATCGCGCAAGCTATCCACAACAAACTTGTTGTGGACAATTTCGTGGCGAACATAAACAGGCGCACCGAATTTTTCCAGTGCGCGTTCTACGATATGGATGGCCCGGTCCACACCGGCGCAAAAGCCGCGCGGTCCGGCCAGTAATATGGTCAAGGTTGGTTTCATAAGCCCAATATAGAAACCCGAAACAAAGAGTAAAGCCAATCCTGTTCTTTCGTGATAAAATTTTTTCCATGTTGCGCATGATACTCATATTTTTGTTGATCGGGATGGGATTGCCCGCCTTTGCTGCCAAACCTGATGGATTGGCGGACCCGCAGACCCGCCCCGAACTGTATCGTTTGAAGAATCCGGTTGCCCGTGTTCAGGAACTTCTGAAAGCGCAAGGGCGTTATGAAGGGGCGATTGATGGTTTTATGGGGTCCGATCTGGAACGCGCAATCCGGTTGTATCAAAAAGAACAGGGATTACCGCAAACCGGCAAGATATCGGGAGAATTAATTGCGCATCTGGAAAATGTTGGGCGTATCCGGGCGCTGATCACACGATTGGAAGACGTGCGCCGTCAACGTCGAGAAAAGGCGCGTCAGGCTTTGCTGTCAGATCCACGCACCCGGAAATTGCTGGAACAAAAAGACCATAAAACCGCAGACCCGACCCGCGATATGTCGCATTGTTTTGCACAACCGACCAGCGGATGTTTGCTCAAGGCTGCGGTTGAGGCTTCAAAGGCGGTTTATGAAGACGATATGCGCGATTGGGCGCTGGGCGAGATTTTGGCCGCGCAAGTCGCTGTCGGTCAGGAAGAAGATGCCTTGAAAACCGCGGCGCGGATTAAAGACAGCCGTTTGATTATTGCGGCCTTGACCAATATTGCGAAAACCCATGCGCGTGAAGGCAAGATTGAAGAAGCCTTGAGCAGCTTGGATTTGATCCCGGTGATTGAACGTCGCCTCTCTGTTTTATTGGAAATTGCCAAAGCCTATCGCACTGAAAATCGTAAAAGGGACCTTAAACGTATCGTTGATAATATTTTGGCAACAGCGGCGGGGCTGGAGTCTTTTGAGGAAGGCTTATCTCTTCAGATTGAAGCGGCAGAATTGCTGGGTGATGTTGAGAGTAAACGGGCGCTTAAGTTATTGGATGCCATGTCTGAACGTGCCCGAACAAAAGCGCTAAACGGATCAAAAGTCACCTTGATGCGTCAGGCGGCCGGGGCGATTGCAAAGATCGGCTACCCGGAATGGGCCTTAAAAGTGCTTGAAAAAATGCCGGATGATGAAACCCGCATTCCGGTCTTGATGGCGGCGGCGCGGGCTTTCTTAAAGGCACAACGTTTTAATGCGGCCCGTCAAACCATTGAACGGATTTCAGCGAAACGTTATCGCAGTGTTATCTTGGCCGATATGGCCGGACATATGTGGCGTGCGGGGGAACATCAAGATGCTTTGAATGTGTTGGAAAAAGCCGTTGTCATTGCCAAAGGGGTGAAATTGCCCTTTGCACGCAATTTTTCTTTGTCCAATATCGCGCAAACCCTGATGAAGATTGCGGAAAATTCGCAAGATAGTGTCCATGCGGTGCGGGCTTATGCCATTTTACAAGATATAAGTGATGACCGCTTGAAAGCGCGTGGCCTCTGGGATCTGGCCCATGCTACCAATCGGAATCATTTATCCGTGGCTGGTACGGATTTGGACGCTGTCGCTCAAATGGCGGTCGGGGCGATAAAAAGTAAATTTTCCCGGGTTTGGGTCTTGGGTGATCTGGTGGAATATTATCAGACGGAAAATGAGCCGGAACGGGCAAAACACGCCTTTGAACTGGGGCTTGCAACGGTTGAGGAACTTAAAAATCCGTGGGCACGCTCACGGGCCTTGGCAAAATTTGCAGCTTTGGCGTATCGCTTTGATTGATTGTCGCCTTGCTTATGGGGTAAGGTGCTGTCACTGCCTTTCAAGCTATGGAGTTTTCAATGAAAATCGCTAAATTCACTTTGCTCGCTTTGGCCCTTGGTGTTGGGTTAAGTGCTTGTGATACTGTGGATAGTTTGAAAGTCTGGCGCAAGGCAAAACCGGAACCTTGTCCGCGTGTCACGGTTTTGCGCAACGCAGCGGAATTAACCAAATTCAAACCCGGACCGGGGCGTGATCTGATCGATGTGCTGTTTGAAGCCAAGGTGACAAATGTTTATAGCGCTTGTGAGTATGACGTGGATTATGACACGCGTGCGGGTTCCATTCATGCACAGATTGCACCGGTGATTTTAGGTAAACGCGGCCCGGCAGATACCAGCCGTTTGGCAGAAATTGAGTATTTTGTTGCAATGGTGGATGAACAGAAAAAAATTCTGCAAAAAAATGTCTTTCCCCTGAAACTCGCTTTCCCCGGCAATCTGGTTCAAAATGAAGTACGTGATGAACCGATCGATCTGACCATTACAACGGATGGCAGTAAAGACGGTACGGCCTATGAAATCTACGTCGGCTTTCAACTGAGCGAAGAAGAGATGGCCTATAACGAACGCCTGCGCCAACGTTAATTGGACGCAGACGTTGTTCAAAAGCCTATATTAAGCTGACATATTTTTATCGGATCGAACACCGTGGAGAAAGTTTGCAACTTTTTCCTGCAGGAATGAAGATTGACGCGATAAGTCATCTGACGAAGTTGCAATCTGTTCGGCGGCATCACCGGTATCTGTGGTCGCCTGTTCAACATCGGAAATGTTGCTGTGGACGAGTTGGGTCCCATGAGAGGCTTGTTCAACGCTGCGAGCAATTTCACCGGTGGCTTCAGCCTGTTGTTTTACAGCTGTTGCAACAGTTGCTGAAATATCATTCATTTTCTGAATTACGTTGGAAATATTGTCTATCGCGTTTACGGCACGGGTTGTACCTGCCTGAATGTGGGTAATTTGGCGGGAAATTTCATCCGTGGCACTGCTCGTTTGATTGGCAAGATTTTTGACTTCAGATGCAACAACGGCAAATCCTTTGCCTGACTCACCAGCGCGGGCAGATTCAATTGTGGCGTTGAGAGCAAGCATATTTGTCTGTTCGGCAATATCGGTGATGAGGCTAACGACGTTGCTGATTTCGGCAACCGTGGTGGAAAGCTCTTCAATCGTTGCCGATGTTTCTGTCGCAATCTTGACGGCGCGTTCTGAAACTGTACTGGAGGTTGCGACCTGACGGCTGATTTCGTGGATCGAACTGGAAAGTTCCTCACTGGCACTGGCAACTGTTTGTACGTTTTGAGAGGCCTCATTCGCGGCAAAGGCGACTTCACGGGTTTTAACAGTCGTATGGCGTGCTGTTTGTGCCATTTGTGTGGAGGCAACCTGTAATTGAGTGACGGCACTTGTCACTGTTTGAATAACGTTTCCGACATCTGTTTCAAAACTATTGGCAAGATTGGCCAAAGCCGCGCGTTGTTCAATTTCACTTTGTTGTTTTTGAAGTTTACGTTCTTCGCGAAGTTGTTGAGTCTCCATCAGATTATCGCGAAAAACAAGTAAGGCCCGTGCCATTTCGCCAATTTCATTCTGTAGATCAGTATTAACGACCTCAATTGTCGTATCGCCTTTTTCAAGGCGGATCAGGTTGCGGACACTTGATTTCAATCCAGAAACAATGATGCGGGCAATACTGAGACCTAAAATTGTCATTAAGCTTATGGCGAAGAGGGCACCGATCAGTAAGTTGAGTTGCATCTCGTTTCGTGCGGATTGTGCTTCCATAAGTGCCGTTTGTGCAGTGTTATCAGCCTGTTGAGCAAAGGTTGCGAGTTTCACACCGGATTGAGAGATATGGTCTTCAAATTTTGATTTGATTTGGAAGAGGTTTTCTTTGGTTTCGGCGTATGTGCTGAGTTCCTGTACATATGTGCTAAGCAGAGTATCCAGTTTTTCCTTAATCGTATCTGTGAATGGTGCAGGTGCTAAAATTTCTCGAAACTCTGCGGCTCTTTTGTTGACCCGTCCCAGATATTTCTCGCGATTACCTCGAATGATGTAATCTTTTTCATGACGGCGCATCATTAACATCTTAATCGTCAATTGGTTGGCGATGTCCAAAGTTGTGCCAATAGATTTAACTTGAATGTCTTTTAGCTCTGTTTCAATGGAATGGACAGCGTTGCGCAATTTTCCGCGTTGCCCTTCTTTCTCATTATATCCAAGGATGGTCAGGGACTCTTTTAATTGGTTAAAGAGTTGATCAATTTCTTTTTGATGGGCATCCAGTTGTTGGATGATAGATTTGTCCTTAACCAAGCTCTCAAGGGTCTTCAGCGATTGGTCTAGCTCATGATTCAGGCGATTAAAGGTTTCTGCTTTTGCCTCGTTGGGGTGGGCGATGAAATCTTTTTGCAGGGGAACCATTTGTAGCAGGTTTTTATGGGCTGTTGATGCAATAGCACTGAGTTCCCTGCTTTGTCCCAAATAAGATTCGATTTTATCTAATTTATTGTTTTCAAAAGAATAATAGAGAGAAAGAAAAACAAAGGAGAGAATACAAATGGCGATGATGATCAAAATTTGATTGCGAATGGCAAGACGGCGGATCATGGACATAGGCTCCCGAAAGAAAGAGGGGATGACTTTGATAAAATGACGTCATTTATTATATGTTTGGATAGGTATTTATCTTATTTGGATAGTTAAACTGCAACAAAAGTAGTATGACAATTTGGTTGCAGTTTTATGACAAAGGATTGCTGGTTGCTTTTACCTTATAAATTATTGATTGTTGGCTAGAAGAAAAATGAACCTTGTAGGTTAAATGCATGAACGAAGTAAATATCGTCTGGTTTCGACAGGATTTGCGTTTGGCGGACCATCCGGCGTTGCAATATGCCGCGCAACGCGGGATGGTTTTACCCATTTATATTCTGGATGACGAGGCGGCGGCCCCGTGGAAGATGGGGGCAGCGTCACGGGTTTGGCTCCATTCAGCTTTGCAGGATTTGAATGACCAGCTTGACGGGTGTTTACAGGTTTTTCAGGGGAATGCGGCTGAGATTTTGGCGCAACTGATTGCGGATTATGACGTCAAAGGGCTTTATTGGGGACGTTGTTATGAGCCGTGGCGTATGGCACGCGATTGCACCATTAAGGAACGTTTTCGGCAACAAGGCGTGGATGTGCGCAGTTTCAACCATTCTCTGTTATGGGAACCGTGGGAGATCCAAAAGAAAGATGGCACACCTTACAAGGTCTTTACGCCCTATTTTCGTAAAGGGTGCCTAAACGCACCTCCGCCGCGGTTGCCGTTGCCTGCACAGGACACACTATCATTGGTGCAAAAACGCGAGGGGCTTGTACTGGATGATTTGTCGTTATTACCACGCAAGATCGATTGGTATAGCGATATGGTCGCCCATTGGGATATTAGCGAGGAAGGGGCTCATAACCGACTGGATGCATTTTTGTGTGACGGCCTGTCCCATTATAAAACGGGACGAGACTGCCCCGCGCAGGATAACACCTCAAGATTAGCGCCTTATCTGCATTTTGGACAGATTTCACCGCATCAGGTATGGGCAGCGGCACGCAGTTATGGGCAGGTGCATCATCTGGATCGTGATCTGGATCACTTCTGTTCGGAACTGGCTTGGCGCGAATTTTCCCATTCCCTGCTTTATTATAATTCGCACATACCGGAAAAACCGCTTCAGGAAAAATTTAATGATTTTCCTTGGTTGGAAAATGCACAGCATGTGAGTGCATGGCAAACTGGAAAAACGGGATATCCCATTATTGATGCCGGGATGCGCGAGCTGTGGCAAACTGGATATATGCACAATCGGGTACGTATGATTGTTGCATCTTTTCTGATTAAAAATTTAATGATCCCGTGGCAAGACGGGGAGGCCTGGTTTTGGGATTGTTTGTTTGATGCCGATCTTGCCAATAACAGTGCAAGCTGGCAGTGGGTAGCTGGTTGCGGGGCAGATGCCGCACCTTATTTTCGGATATTTAACCCGGTGACCCAATCAGAAAAATTTGATCCAAGTGGCGATTATATCCGGCGTTATGTACCGGAACTGGCCAATTTGCCGGATAAATATATTCACAAACCGTGGATGGCACCGATGGATATTTTAAAGAAGTATTCGATTGTTCTTGATGACCAATATCCCCGGCCAATTGTGGATCTGAAATCGACACGGGAACGTGCCCTTGCTGCGTTTAAGGAACTGGGACGCTAATCTTGATGGCTTTCAAGCCAAGTTAATGCATCTTGTTTATCTTTAAATCGCTTGGCAATAACGTTTTGATTTAAGTTTTCCCGCACAAAAGTCTCGATATGTTGCGTTATTTCATTGTCTTGTGGTGCATATAAAGCGATGTAAACTTTCTCGTGATTAAACTCCACAACCGATGTTAAAGAGGTGACTGTTAGGACATCTTCGGGGTCAAAACTCACGTTTGTAACGTCTTCCCAATCACTGAAAACAAGGGTAATGGATTGCTGACTTCCCTTAACGAGATTGTCAACAAGGCGTTGAATAACATCAAGGGCGTCAATGTCGGATGCATATTTAGAGTATATATATTCAGTTCCGTCAGGAAAGGTTTTATGTGTGACTTCAAATGCCATAAGGTATTCCCCCCGCAAATATAAATGCCTGCCATATCTTTCATTTTTTATTTAGTATAATACAAATTATTTCAAAATAAATATTTCTCCTATAAGTATCATTACGCATCTCATATTTCTGTGTGTGGCGAGATATTTTTCAGATTGCGTAAAATCCTTTTGACCGTAAAAACGACCCTCTGTAAAATGAGGCTAAATCATATGACCCCATGCGGGAGAGCGATGATCTGTACTGTTAAATGGATCATCCGCCGAAGGAGCAAGCGCCCCTGCAAACTCTCAGGCATATAGGACCGCTGGGTGATGAGACTCTGGAAAGTGGATTTTTTTAGCATGACTGCCATGACGAATCCCACCGACGATGAAACCCCAAACCGTATGGGTTGGGGGAATCTTTCAGGTTCCATGACAGAGGGGGGCCCGTTTCGACCTGAAAAGGGTCGTTTTTTGTAGGTCTGGACTCATCACAAAAGGAATTTTCCATGAGTGAAGATTTAAAAACCACCCCGCTTCATGCCTTGCATTTGGAGTTGGGCGGCAAGATGGTGCCCTTTGCCGGTTATGATATGCCAGTGCAATATAAACTGGGCATTATGAAAGAGCATACACATACCCGTGAGGCCTGCGGTCTGTTCGACGTGTCCCATATGGGACAAGCCCTTTTAAAGGGTGCTGATGTTCACGCTGCGATTGAAAGCCTGACGCCAAGTGATGTTAAAGGCCTTCCTCAAAACGGTATTCGATATTCTTTATTGATGAATGAACAGGGCGGTATCCGGGATGATTTTATGGTGACCAACCGGGGGGATCATCTCTATCTGGTGGTAAATGCGGCGTGTAAAGAGGCCGATTTTGATTATATCGCCCAATCTTTACCGGATTATGAGCTGGAATTATTGAATGATCGCGCGCTGTTGGCCTTACAAGGCCCGATGGCGCCTGTGGTTTTGAACCGTTTTGCCCACGGTATTGATCAACTGATCTTTATGAATATGGGGGAATACGATATTGCGGGTATTCCTTGTTTGGTGTCTCGTTCCGGCTATACCGGGGAAGATGGCTATGAAATTTCCGTTCCGGCGGATAAAGCTGAAGACTTGGCCCGTAAGCTTCTGGGTGAAGACGAGGTCGAAGCCATTGGCTTGGGCGCACGTGACTCCCTGCGTTTGGAAGTCGGTTTGTGTCTTTATGGGGCTGATATTGATGAAACCACTTCCCCGATTGAAGCTTCCTTGAATTGGGCGGTGGGGAAACGTCGCCGCGAAGAAGGTGGTTTTCCCGGTCATGGTGTCGTGATGTCGCATTTGAATGACGGCATTGCACGCAAACGGGTGGGGATTAAACCTTTGGGCCGTGCGCCTGCGCGTGCCCATACCGAGATTGCAGATCAAGACGGTAACATCATCGGTGAAATTACATCCGGTGGCTTCGGTCCGACTTTTCAAGGACCGGTTGCGATGGGTTACGTCAAACAAGAATTTTCGAAAATCGGCACGTCCGTCAATTTAATTGTACGCGGCAAAGCGATGCCGGCGGAAGTTGCTAAATTACCATTTGTTCCACAACGTTACTACAAGGGCTAAGAGAATGACAGTAAAGTATACTGAAGACCATGAATGGGTATTGATTGAAGGCGAGAACGCAACGGTCGGCATTACCGATTATGCTCAAAACGCCCTTGGCGATATCGTTTTTGTTGAATTGCCGGAAGCGGGCCGCGAAGTTGAACAGGGTGAAGACTGTGCCGTTGTTGAATCTGTAAAGGCAGCTTCCGAAGTTTATGCGCCGATCACCGGCGAAATCATTGAAGGCAACGAAGCCTTGGAAGACGACCCCGCCCTTGTCAACAGTTCCCCGGAAGGCGACGGCTGGTTCTTCAAAATGACCATTGGCGATGCGGCGCAACTGGATGGTTTGATGGATGAAGCGGGTTATAAAGACTTTTGTGAAGGTCTTGATTAAACCGCTTGTGAATATCTATGAAAAAGCCGGAAGTCCTGAACGGAGACTTCCGGTTTTTTTTATGGTGTGTCGCATGACAGGGGGGCGTTTTTCTGTCTATACTTCTTCTAATACGTTTATTTTATTTGGGGAGAATTGAAGATGGCGAAAATTGCAGTTCTTTTATCAGGCTGTGGTGTTTTTGACGGCGCAGAAATTCACGAAGCCGTTTTGACTATGCTGGCCATTCAGCGTGCCGGGTCCACATATCAATGTTTTGCACCGGACATGGACCAATACCACGTCATCAATCATATGACGGGTGATGAAATGGACGAAAAACGCAATGTGATGGTGGAAGCGTCGCGGATTGCACGCGGCGATATCAAAGCGCTGTCTGATTATAAGGCTGCCGATTATGATGCATTGATCTTGCCCGGTGGTTTCGGTGCGGCGAAAAACCTGTCCACATTTGCGATTGACGGGCCGAATTGCACGGTGAATGCGGATGTGGAAGCGGCCTTGAAAACAACACGCAGCGCAGGCAAACCAATCGGTGCCTTATGCATTAGCCCCGCTGTTCTTGCCAAGGTATTCGGGGATGTGAACGTGACCATCGGTCAGGACGAAGGCGTTGCGGGTGCGATTGAAACATTGGGCTGTACGCATACTTGCACCGATCATGGTGACATCATCATTGATGCAGCAGCCAAAGTGGTCACAACCCCTTGTTATATGCTGGACGCCAATATTGCCCAGATTGCCGATGGTGCAGAAGCTTGCGTCAAAGAAGTCCTCAACCTGATTTAAAAGTTGAGAGGAGGCCCGCAGCAATCAGTCTGCGGGTTTTTCTGTGAACCAATGGCGGGTGTTATTGACGACTGCCACCAGTGACAGCATTACCGGAACCTCGACGAGGACGCCGACAACAGTGGCAAGGGCGGCGCCGGAATGCAGGCCAAAAAGTGAAATGGCAACGGCGACGGCCAGTTCAAAAAAATTGGATGTCCCGATCAAGGATGCCGGACCTGCAATATTATGTGCCAATTTCATGGCTTTTGCCGCCAGATAGGCAATGATAAAAATACCATACGTCTGGATGAGCAAAGGGATTGCGATCAACACAATGTCTTGAGGCTGTGCGATGATCTTTTCGGCCTGAAACCCAAAGAGAAGAATGACGGTTGAAAGTAAGCCGACAACTGACCACGGTTTGACTTTCTCCAAAAAAGCCATGAGTTTGCTGTCATCATTTTTTCGTTCCAGTCGTTTACGAGTCAGCACACCCAGAATCAAGGGAAAGAGAACGTAAAGAACGACGGAAAGAAGCAGGGTTTCCCACGGGACATGTATTTCTGAAATACCCAGCAAAAAAGCGGCGATTGGGGCAAAGGCGAACACCATAATGATGTCATTTACCGAGACTTGCACCAATGTATAGTTAGGGTCGCCTTTTGTAAGCTGGCTCCAGACAAATACCATAGCTGTACAGGGGGCGACCCCTAACAAAATCATACCGGCAATATACTGTTCTGCCGTTTGGGGGTCGATCCATCCGGCAAAGATAACTTTGAAGAACAACCAACCCAGAAAGGCCATTGAAAAGGGTTTGATGAACCAGTTCACAAGAACAGTCAGAAGGATACCTTGGGGCTTTTTACCTATATCCTTGATAGCGGAGAAATCAATTTGCACCATCATCGGATAAATCATCACCCAGACTAAAACCGCAACGACCAGGTTGACATGTGCAAGTTCCAATCCGGCAATAAAGGCAAAGAGTGCAGGATACAGATTTCCCAAGACAACACCTGCGACAATGCAGAGGCCGACCCAAAGCGTTAAATATTTTTCAAATAGTCCCATCTTAAATATCCGTTATCTGCCTGTTTCATTCATGTAATTTAGATAAGTCAGGATTGCCCGATTTCATCTAGTCGTTTTTGTAACGAAAGTTTATCGAGCGCTTGTAACGGCAAAGCCGTGAAAATAGAAATTCGATTATTCAGCATTCGATAAGTATCGGCAAAAGCAAGAGCAACTTCTGACGGTGTACCCGCTGCCAGTGCAGGATCAGGCACCCCCCAATTGGCTGTTAAGGGTTGACCAGGCCAAACCGGGCAGACTTCATGGGCGGCATTGTCACAAACTGTGAAAACAAAATCCAGTTTCGGGGCATCTTCCCCTATAAACTCTTCCCATTTTTTGGATCGTAGATGTTCAACAGGAAGATTGCTTCGGCGCAGCAATTTGATTGTTTCCGGGTGGACTTCACCGCGAGGGGTGGAACCCGCACTATAAGCGTTGAAACGTCCTATTCCTTCACGGTTTAAAATCGCTTCTGCCATGATGCTTCTGGCGGAATTGCCCGTACAAAGAAAGAGAACGTTGAATACTTTGTCTTCTGTGATGTTGGCCGTCATGGAAAGACCCTCTGATATGGATTTCAAAACTCCCAGAGAATCCGCACAGGCTTCCGGTTTGCCATTGCAGCAATCCATCAGCAGATAGTTTACCAATACACCGATTGCTGAAACGTTGGCTTCATAAAACATGAAACGCCCTTGTTTATAACTGCTTATCAATCCGGCGGATCGTAATTCCCGCAAATGGGCTGAAAGTGTTGATGGCGTTGCATGCAGACATTCAGACAAGTCGCCGGCGCTCATCGCCCCTTTGTTGAGAAGGGTTCGAAAAGCCCCAAGCCTTGTTTCATGGGCAAGGGCGGCAAATAACTGTATGGCATTCTCTGTTTTCATATCATTTTTATATTTCGTGAATATACGAAGAGTCATGTTATGGTTTAATGACAAAGGATTTACCAATGAAATAAATGAAGTCCTCTAAAGTAATCCCGAGCAGGTTGCCTTAAACCTGCGACAACGCATTAACGTTAAGGCTAAAAATTAGAGCAGATCCAGTACATTTTCAGGGGGACGCCCCAGAACGGCCTTGTCGCCTTTAACCACAATCGGGCGTTCAATGGCGCGTGGGTTGGCAACCATGCCGGCGATAAGGGCATCTTCGTTGAGCGAATCGTCATTCAGGCCACATTCGTCCGCTTCTTTTTTACGCAGCAGTTCGCGTGGCGTAATCCCCAGTTTGGATAAAATAGCTTTAAGCTCATCAATGCTGGGGGGATTGTCCAGATAGGTAATAATTGTCGGACTAATGCCTTTATCTTCAATAAGTTGAAGTGTTTGGCGGGATTTGCTACAGCGTGGATTATGATAGATGGTAACGGACATAAGCTGCCTTCTCTTGGTTGGAATGATAGGGGATCAAACATTTTATGTTCGACCATATCATCCCTTGAAAAATATTGGAACCATTCAAAAGTGAACAGTGTATACAATGATGAAGGGTGTTTATCTTGTTTATCATAAGTATATATACTTATAAAATTGTGTGAATTTATTTTTTCATCTTAAAAAAAGGGGGAGACATTGGCGTATTATGCTAATAGCTTTTCAAATATGGAAAAATTCCGCTATAGTATCGTTCAAGATATGATTGAGGGAATGACATGCCCCGCAAAGGGGTAGACAGGAGAAAGCTAATATGACGTCGGGAGCTACGAAGCGTCTCTTTAGTGCGGAACGCAAAATAAAAGAAAGAATTATGGAAACTTCAGGTGTTTCTGCAGGGGCTGTAGATCCATCAGGAATTTCCAATCAGGACTTGATGACAGCGATTAAGGCGTTGCAGTCCGAATTATTGATGCAAAAAGCACAAGTCAAAGAGCTTAGCGAATCTGAGAAAAAAGAAGAGCTGAAAGAAGCGAAACATGACTTGGAAGATAAACTGGATGAAGTAAATCTTCTGCGTAACGAAGTTCGGGCTTTGTCGCGCAGCATTCACGACACCAAACGCGAAATCAAGGCGTTGGGTATGAATGAAGAAGATAAATTCTCTGTTGTGACAAATGAATTGGATGAAATCGTCGGGGCAACCGAACGGGCAACCGAAACCATTTTGACAGGCGCAGAGAAAATCGATGATTTGGCGCAGCAATTACGCCAACATTCCCCTGATCAGTTTGTGACGCAATTGACCGATGAAATTCTGGAAAACACTATTGGTATGTTTGAAGCCTGTAACTTTCAGGATTTGTGCGGGCAACGCACAACCAAGGTGGTAAATACCCTGAAATTCATTGAAGAACGCGTTGAACGCATGATGGAAATTTGGGGTGAAGAAAACTTCGATACAGTTGATCACCCTGACGAAGTCAAAGCAATGGAAGCTGGGCGTGCACCGCAAGGTGAGGAATTGCATGGTCCGGCTGAACATGGCGGTGGTATTTCTCAGGCCGATATCGACGCGTTGTTCGATTAATCCATAAAGAAATGAATAAAAACCACCGAAAATTAGACGTTTCGGTGGTTTTTTCATGCCTCGATGATTGACGGATATGTCAGAATGGGGCAAACACTGAAGCCTTGCCTCTTATTCAAATGATGGACCGATATGAGTAAATCTTCCGATACGAACACAATGTGGGGTGGCCGTTTTTCCGGTGGACCCAGTGCAATTATGGAAAAAATCAACGCGTCGATTGATTTTGACAAACGTTTCTATGCACAGGATATTGCTGGCTCCAAGGCCCATTGTGCTATGCTCGTTAAACAAGGCATTCTCACGGCAGAAGACGGTCAATCCATTACCGATGGGTTGGATAAGGTTCTGGCGGAAATTGAAGCTGGTGAATTTAAATTCTCACCAGCCTTGGAAGATATTCATATGAACGTGGAAAACCGTTTGCGCGAACTGATCGGCGATGCCGCTGGTCGTCTGCATACGGCACGTTCTCGCAACGATCAGGTGGCAACGGATTTCCGTTTATGGGTGCGTGATGCCATTGACCGTCTCGATGATGGTCTGCAAGTTTTGCAACAGGCGTTGATTGAGCGGGCAGAAGAACAGGTTGATACGATCTTGCCCGGCTTTACACATTTACAGGCGGCCCAGCCGGTTTCTTTTGGTCATCATATGTTGGCTTATGTGGAAATGGTGGGCCGGGACCGCTCGCGCCTGAAAGATGCCCGCGCACGTTTGAATGAATCTCCGCTCGGTTCGGCGGCATTGGCAGGCACGCCTTATCCGATTGATCGTCATCATACGGCAGAACTACTGGGCTTTAATGGTCCGATGCGTAATTCACTGGACGGTGTGTCAGATCGTGATTTCGCGCTGGAATATCTGAGTGCGGCCTCCATTTGTGCGTTGCATTTATCGCGCCTGTCTGAAGAATTGGTGATCTGGTCGTCGGCACAATTCGGTTTTGTGCGTATGTCGGACAGTTTTTCAACCGGATCCAGCATTATGCCACAGAAAAAGAACCCGGATGCGGCGGAACTGATCCGTTCTAAAATCGGGCGCGTGGTTGGTGATTTGAACAGCCTGATGATGTCCATGAAAGGATTGCCGCTGGCTTATTCCAAGGATATGCAGGAAGATAAAGAACCTGTCTTTGATGCCGCTGATACCATCGAACTCAGCGTTGCGGTTATGACGGGAATGATTGCGGAAATGACGGTGAATAAAGAAAAAATGCGTGAAAGCGCGGGCTGGGGCTTCACCACGGCAACCGATCTGGCCGACTGGCTGGTGCGTGAACTGGGGATGCCGTTTCGTAATGCCCACCATGTCACTGGTGCGATTGTGAAACTGGCGGAAGACAAAGGCTGTGACCTGTCCGATTTGTCGTTGGCAGAAATGCAAACGGTTGATGCGGCAATTACCGATGATGTCTTTAACGTTCTCACGCTTGAAGCCTCTGTTGCCTCGCGGACCTCTTATGGGGGAACGGCACCGAGTAACGTACGTGAACAGATTAAAGAAGCGCGTCAGCGTTTCCTGTAAGGAGTTTGTGCAAAATGATGCGGCGTCGGATTCTCATGGTCTTGTTACTGGCGGCATTTGCTGTCTCGCTCAATGCATGTGGGCGTGCGGGGAAACCGCAAGCACCCGATGATGTGGATCCGAAATATCCCCGTCAATATCCGGCACCACAATCTGTTCCCAGCAGCACAAAATAACATTGGAAATCAAATGGATCATTTTCAGTACAAAAACGGTGAATTGTACGCCGAAAACGTCGCCCTGAGCAAAATCGCACAGGAAGTCGGCACGCCTTTTTATGTCTATTCTCAGGCAACTTTAGAACGTCATTACCAAGTTTTTGCCGATGCGGTTAAAGATATCGATGCAACGATCTGTTTTGCGGTGAAGGCCAATTCCAACATTTCCGTGATCAAAGCTTTATCCGATCTGGGGGCCGGTGCGGATGTTGTTTCTGTTGGGGAAATGAAGCGTGCGTTAAAAGCAGGCGTTCCCGCAGATAAAATTGTTTATTCCGGTGTTGGTAAAAGCCGCCGTGAGTTGAAGGCCGCCGTTGAAACGGGCATTCGACAGATCAATGTGGAATCGGAAGAAGAATTGGCAGTCCTGAATGAGGTCGCACAGGAAATGGGCGCGCGTATGCCGATCGTTTTACGCGTCAACCCGGATGTGGATGCCAAAACGCACGCCAAAATTTCAACCGGGAAGTCCGGCAACAAGTTTGGTATCGACTGGAAACGTGCGGTCGAAGTTTATCAACGCGCCAGCAATATGGCGGGTGTGGAACCCAAGGGGCTGGCTTGTCATATCGGTTCGCAACTCACAGATCTTGAACCGTTTCGCGCAGCTTTTCGTCGAATGAAAGAAATGGTCAGTGAATTGCGCGGCTTGGGTCTGGATGTCAGCCGGGTTGATTTGGGCGGTGGTCTGGGGATCCCTTATGATGAAGGGGACACACCGCTTCCTGTTGAATATGGCAAACTGGTTGTCGAAGAACTGGGTGATCTGGATGTGGAGTTCGAATTTGAACCCGGTCGCATGATTGTTGGCAATGCCGGTATTCTGGTCAGTGAAGTTATCTATGTGAAAGAAGGCCTCAGCAAGACTTTTGCCATTATTGATGCGGCAATGAACGATCTGATGCGCCCTTCATTGTATGATGCTTATCACGCGATTGTTCCGGTGATTGAAGCCGACGCAGAAGAGGCCCAGCAGCTTTATGATGTGGTTGGGCCGATTTGTGAAACCGGTGACACCTTTGCCAAGGACCGTATGCTGAACAAGCTGAAAACGGGTGATCTGATAGCCTTTAGAACGGCTGGGGCCTATGGTGCGACCATGTCAAATACTTATAATTCGCGCGCATTAATACCTGAGCTTATGGTGAAGGGTGAAGAATACGCCATTATTCGCCGTCGCCTTGAGATTGAAGAACAAATGGATCTTGAAGATCTCGCATCTTGGCAGGATTAATTTTTTCATATCCCTGCGCCCTGATTGTTTGTTAATGTTTGGATTATGACCAGTTCCATTCGCAAATATGAAAGCGCGCAGACGACTCATCGTCATGGAGCGTTCCATCAAGTCATCGTCCCCTTGGTTGGGGCGTTGGAGCTGGATGTGCGTGGTCGTCAAGGATGGGTGCAGACGCGCACCGTCGGGGCGATTGCAATGGGGGAGACCCATGCCTTTCGATCGGATGGTGATAACCGGTTTTTGGTGCTGGATATTGACGAAGAAACAGGCCGCGATTGGGAAACCGTTTGGTCACAAGCCATTGATCAGCCTTTCTTAGGGATGTCCCAGGCTTTAACCAGTTTGAGCGATTACGCCCTTTATCGTAAGAATTGGGGGGCGTCGTCTCAGGATCTACAGATGTGGCAGAATCTGTTCATGCAAACGTTGGCCTGTGATTTGGCGGGGGAATTTCCAGACCTGCCGGCTCGTATTCAGCGCGCGGTTGCTTATATGCAAGCCAATTTAAGCCGAGCTATTGAAAACCGCGAACTTGCAGATTTGGTTTCTTTGTCCCCGGCACGATTTTATGACTTGTTTCGTCAGACAACAGGGATGACGCCGCAGCAATATCTGACAAAATGTCGGCTGGATATGGCAAAACGTTTGATCACACATGGTCACAGCCTTGTCGATGTCGCCGATCAGGTGGGATTTAGTGATCAGAGCAGTTTTGGACGTGCCTTTAACAAAGCCTTTGGTCTGTCGCCGGCAAAATGGCGTAAACAAGAGTTTCAAACCAAAAAATCATAGGACGGGTTGAGAGTTTTCTCTCGGTTTATGGCATTCTTTTGAAAATATCACTCAGGAGATTTTTTATATGAATGCCAAGGCCAACTTTTCCGGGATCAGTGCCATTGCGATGTGGTCGTTACTGGCATTATTTACGTCTGCAACAACCGGGATCAAGCCATTTCAGATGTTGGCTTTGACGTTTTTTGTTGGGGCATTGATCGGATTTGCCTTCATTGCGTATCGTGGCAAAGCGGGCTGGGCGAAACTCAAACAACCACCTCGGGCTTGGGTTTTAGGTGTGGGTGGTTTGTTTGGCTATCATTTCTTCTATTTTACTGCTTTATCCAATGCCCCGGTTGCTGACGCCAGCTTGATCGCTTATTTGTGGCCCTTGTTAATCGTGGTGTTTTCAGCCTTTTTGCCCGGTGAACGGTTGCGCTGGTTTCATATGGTTGGTGCCTTTATGGGATTGGGCGGGGCGACCTTGCTGGTTGCCAGTAAGGGGGAGTTTTCCTTTTCTTCCCAATTTGCGTGGGGGTATATGGCGGCTTGTGCGTGTGCGTTGATCTGGTCGCTTTATTCGGTGCTGAACCGCACACAAGGCCATGTCCCAACGGAAACTGTGGCGGGGTTTTGTTTATTGACAGCCATATTGGGCGCCTTTTCGCATATGATGTTTGAAAACTGGGTGGATCCGACGTTTTCGCAATGGGTGGCGATTATTGCACTGGGGGCCGGACCGGTTGGAGCATCCTTTTATGCGTGGGATTACGGCACCAAACACGGCAATATTCATTTCCTTGGGGTGTGTTCCTACGGTGCCCCGCTGTTTAGTACGCTGTTTCTGACAATGGCGGGACAGGCAGAGGTCACAATTCAGTTGGTGGCGGCCTGTTTGTTGATCACCTCAGGGGCCGTCATGGGGTCACTGGACATGTTTAAAAAGGCGCGTGTGTAAATTTCACAAAGACTTGTATGGCGTCCATAGCATTCACAGTTTAGTCTAGACTCTGTCGCAATCGCCAAAAGGCAGAACATGGACAAACGACACCACACAGAGGATTATGATCCCGCCCTGATCCGGCGCTTGATACGCATGGTGATCTGGACGCGCTGTGTGTTGTTTTGGGAACAGATATGGCCTCGTCTTTGGCGAACATTGATCGTTTCCGGCCTGTTCCTGTTGGCGGTTTTATTTGATTTCTTTCAAATGTTGCCACCGTTTATGCATGGTATGATGTTGGTGGTCGCGGGGCTATTGCTTCTGTTCTTCTTGTATCGTGCGTTTCAATCGGTGTTCTGGCCCAGCCAACGGGCCGCCCTGATCCGTCTTGAAACTGACAATGGATTACATCATCACCCGTTGTTGGCCTTGTTGGACCAACCGGCCCGAAAAAAACTTTCAGAGCAAGCCGAAATTATTTGGCTGACCCATCAAAACCGCATGATACGGTCGGTTCGTTGCCTTAAACGCCCTTGGCCCCGTTCAACGTTATACAAAAAAGATCCTTATTCTTTGCGTGCCTTATTAATTTTATTACTGGTTCTTGGCGTCATAGAAGCACGTTTTGACTGGCAGGATCGATTTGGGCATGCGTTCCATATTACACAAGATCAAGGTGTGACCGGGGACTGGACCCTTGATATATGGATCACACCGCCGCCCCATACCGGATTGGGCAGCCGTTATATCAGTCTGAATGCCACGGACATACAAACACATGAGGACGCTGGCCTTCTGCGTTTTGCCCAACATAGCGAGATTATGATCCGACTTGCGGGATATAAAACAGGGGCGGACCTGTCCTTTTCCACCGGGATATTTGAAGAGTCTTTTCAAGACTTATCCCAAGGGGCCTACAGTTATGAAACCGTTTTTGATCAAGGAACAAAACTGATTGTAAAAAACGACAATGATGTCTTGTTTCGGCAATCCGTTGATCTGCTGCCTGATCTGGCGCCTCAGGTTTCGGCTAAAATTCAGGAAGATCGTTTGGGTCGGGGGCAATTGCGCGTCTCCTTTGCTGCAGAAGATGATTTTGGATTAAACGAGGTCGCGTTATCCATCCGCAAGGCAGAAGGGGCATCGTCTATCCCACTTGAATTAACACGGGTGGTTTCCGGTAAAAAGGCAACGGGGATGTTCAGCCGAAATTTGGCCGATCACCCTTGGGCGGGACAAAAGGTGATTATAACGCCGAAAGCAGTTGATAATTTTGGCCAAACGGCCTTGGGGGATGCGCTGGAAACCGTGTTGCCGCAACGCCGTTTTCGTCATCCCGTTGCTGTTCGTTTAATCGCTATTCGCCGTGATCTTTATCGACAGAGTGCGGAAGACCGGATTTTTGGTCAGTTTGAGCTGAGGAAAATTCTAACAGCGCCGCAATTGTTTGATGGGGATGTGACGGTTTATCTGGCCTTGAAAGTGGCTGCACAACGTTTGCGCCATTATACGCAGGATGAAGAAATGAGCCGCATTCGCGCCATCTTATGGGAGGTGGCCTTGCGTCTTGATGAAGGGGCTGCGGGAACACAACGCAACCTTTTGGAAGATCTGAGCCAGAAAATGCAGGATATGATGGCGCAAGGGTCCGATAATGCGGCGATGGAGGCGTTATTTGAGCAAATGAATCAAAGTCTGGATCAATATCTGCAAAGAATGATCGAGTCGAATGCCCAAATGCAGGAATTTAAAGAAGCGACATCGCCAGCAGATGCTGAAATGATTGGCCGCGATCAAATGCAGGAGATGTTGAATAAAGCGCGTGAGTTGATGCGCCAGGGGGATTTGGCCGGTGCACGCGCCTTGGTGGAACAGTTTCAGTCCATTTTATCGCGTTTGGCCCAACAGCCCAGGCCCGACCCGGATCAGATGCAACAGGCGAAGGAAACGATGGAGGGGCTGCGTCAGTTGACGGCGGATCAGCAAGACCTGATGGACCGTACGTTTAAACGTGTGCGCAATCAAGAGGGGCCGAGTCTGGATGCGACGCGTCAAGCCATTGCAGAAAGCGAAGATCAGGAAAAATTGTTGCAACGCTTGCATCAACAAATTCAGGCCATGAGAAAAATGTCGATGAAGCCGTCAAGAGATCTGCGAGATGCTTTGCAAAATATGGAACGTGCCGCGCAATCCTTGCAACGCGGCTTGGATGAAGATGCCTTGCAGGCCCAGATGCGGGCGGTGGATAAATTAAGTTCAGGATTGAAAGAAGCCGCGCAAAGAATGGCTCGTCAAATGGGGATGAT
This sequence comes from Terasakiella sp., assembly GCF_048267425.1. GTDB lineage: Bacteria > Pseudomonadota > Alphaproteobacteria > Rhodospirillales > Terasakiellaceae > Terasakiella. The sequence continues at coordinate 275,112 of NZ_JBLWXN010000001.1, read as the reverse complement.
GCCGATGGGACAACAACTGACGGGAACGGACCCTTTGGGTCGCGGGCGTGGCGGGCGTATTGTCACCCCAAACGGGCACACCCTGCCCAGTGAACGCACCATCCATCGTTCGCGTGAAATTTTACAGGAATTATACCGTCGCGCCGGACAAAAGGGTCGCGAACGCGAAGAATTGGAATATATTGATCGATTGTTGGATCGTTTTTAGGACTCTATAGGAAACCTTTATGAAAGACCGTGCCTCCCGCCTTGCTGCCTTGCGTCGTGAAATGGATATCTTTTCGATGGATGGCTTTATTGTCCCGCGCAGCGATGAACATCAAGGCGAATATGTCGCCCCTTGTTCAGAACGATTGGAGTGGCTGACTGGATTTACCGGATCGGCGGGATCGGCCCTTGTCTTGAAGGATCATGCTGCGATTTTTGTGGATGGACGTTATACCCTTCAGGCGGAAAAGGAAGTGGACGGCGATTGTTTTGAACGCTGCCATATGACAGATAAACCGGCAGCAAGTTGGCTGAAAAATCATTTAAGCAAGGGGATGGTTATATCCTATGACCCGTGGCTGCATACCGGACCAAGTCTGCATCGTTTAAAGCAGGCCTGTGAAAAGGTCGGTGCAAAACTGGCGCCGGCACCGCATAATTTTATCGATGCAATCTGGACGGACCGACCGGAACCGCCGCTTCATCCCATAACACCTCATGGGATTGAATTTGCCGGACGCAGCCATGAGGATAAAAGGGTGCAGCTTGCCGCACAACTGGATCAGGACAATCAGGACGCAATGGTTTTAAGCCTACCCGATTCGATTGCATGGCTTTTCAATATTCGCGGCGGGGATATTCCCTGTACACCGGTGGCGTTGGGGTTTGCGATTCTTTATCGTGATGCAACGGCAGATTTGTTTATGGACCATCGCAAAATTGATGATGCGGTACGTACGCACTTGGGGAAGGATATTCACATTCTTGACCCCAAAGCCCTGGCACAAAAACTGGATGACTTAAGCACAAAGACTGTTCGACTTGAGGGGGCAAGCACGCCTTTGTGGATTAGCGAACGCCTGAAAAATGCCAAAGCGGATGTGGTGCCGGGGGATGATTTATGTGCCTTGCCGAAGGCCTGTAAAAATGATGTGGAGGTCAAAGGCATGCGCGCGGCCCATCGTCGCGATGGGGTCGCAATGGTGCGCTTCCTTCACTGGCTGTCACAACAGCCTGCGGGGAATGACATTAATGAATTGAGCGTTTCGCAAAAACTGGATGGATTGCGCGCAGAAGACGACCTGTTTTTTGATTACAGCTTCCCGACAATTTCCGGTGCGGGGGAAAACGGGGCAATTGTGCATTATCGTGTTTCGGAAGAAAGTTCAATTTCCCTGCCTGAAAACGGGCTTTATCTGGTCGATAGCGGGGGACAGTACCGCGATGGAACGACGGATATTACCCGTACGGTCGTGCGAGGTGTTGCCAGTGCAGAAATGAAAGACCGTTTTACCCGTGTGTTAAAAGGCCATATCGCGCTGGGGTCTACACGCTTCCCTAAAGGGACGAATGGGTCACAGTTGGATGTATTGGCCCGTCATGCGCTTTGGCAAGCCGGTTTGGACTATGATCACGGCACCGGGCATGGGGTCGGCAGTTTCCTGAATGTCCACGAAGGCCCACAACGGATTTCCAAAATGCCCAGTAAGACAGCGTTGGATGTGGGCATGGTGGTGTCAAATGAACCGGGCTATTACAAAACCGGTGCCTATGGGATTCGTCTGGAAAATCTGGTTTGCGTGCGCCGATGTGAGATGGAAAGCGAACGCGAAATGCTGGAATTTGAAAATCTGACCTTGTGTCCGTTTGATGTAAACGGAATTGACGTCTCGCTTTTATCCGAAGGTGAAATTCACTGGTTGAACAGCTATCACAAAAGGGTGCGAGACGAACTCACACCCTTGTTGGATCCGCGAGATGCGGCATGGCTGGCACAAACCACACAGCCGCTTTAAGGCTGGGCTTTATTGTACTTTGCGAATCATCGTCCCTGCGCCATGTTCTGTGAAAATTTCCAGCAGAACGGCGTGGGGAACACGACCATCCAGAATGACAGCAGCATTGACACCGGGGTTTTCCAATGTGCTTTCAACGGCTTCCAGACAGGTTTCAATTTTCGGGATCATACCGCCGCTGATGGTGCCGTCTTCGATCATGGCCCGGGCCTCAGTCGCATTCATTTCCTGAATGAGCTTGCCATTTTTGTCGAGAACACCGGCAATATCGGTCAGCATCAATAACCGCTTGGCATCAATGGCGGCGGCAATGGCACCGGCAGCCGTGTCGGCATTGATGTTGTAGGTTTCCCCGTTGGGACCAGCCCCGATCGGTGCAATCACCGGAATGATGTCCGATTCAAGGAAGCTGTCCAGAATATGCGGGGTAATGACGGCGGGTTCGCCGACGAAACCGAGATCGAGGACTTTTTCAATATTGCTGTCGGGGTCTTTTTTCGTGCGATGCAGTTTGCGCGCTTCGATCAAATGACCATCTTTACCGGATAAACCCACAGCAAAGCCACCTGCGGCATTGATATTGCCGACGATTTCTTTGTTGATGGACCCGGATAGAACCATTTCAACCACATCAACGGTGGCTTGATCTGTTACACGTAAGCCGTCGACAAATTCGCTTTCAACAGCCAGTCGGCTGAGCATTTTGCCAATTTGCGGGCCGCCTCCGTGCACAACAACCGGGTTAATACCGACTTGCTTTAAGAGAACGATGTCTTTGGCAAACAGTTTTGCCAGTTCCGGGTCGCCCATTGCGTGCCCGCCATATTTGACCACAACCGTTTCCCCGGCATAGCGCTGCATATAAGGCAGCGCTTCGGACAAGGTAACAGCGCGTGTCAAATAATCTTGTTCTGTCAGATTGGATGTGTCGAGTGTGGTCATAATGGATTGTAATCCTGGATCGTAAACACTTAAACTTCGAACTGAGAAACCAGTCGTCCGATCGTAGCACGGACTTCTGCAATTCCGGTTCCTTTTTCGGAACTGGTTACCAGAATATCAGGATGTGCGGCCGGATGTTTAGCTAATTCTTTCTCAATATCGCTTAAATGTTTGTCGAGCTCGGATTTCTTGACCTTATCCGCCTTGGTGACAATGACTTGATAGGACATGGCCGCAGTGTCCATCATCTCCATGACGGGGCGGTCAGTGTTTTTAATCCCGTGGCGCCCATCGATCAGAATAAAGGCACGACGCAGTTGCGGACGACCACGTAGATATGAAAAAACCACTTCCTGCCATTTTTTGACTTCGCCGACAGGGGCCTTTGCATAGCCATAACCCGGTTGATCGCAAAAGACCAAACGATCTTTGATATTGAAGAAGTTAAGCTGCTGTGTACGCCCAGGTGTGCTAGAGGTACGTGCTAAGTCACGGCGCCCGCAAAGCGCGTTGATCAGGCTGGATTTACCGACGTTGGAGCGACCGGCAAAACAAACTTCAACCGCATGTGTGGAGGGAAGCTGGGCAAGTTGGGCAACCCCAAGCATAAAGTCGGCGTGCTGGGCAAAGAGCCAGCGTCCAAATTCGATTTCTTCCGGTGTGAATTCTTCTGTGGTGTCCATATCTTCCATCCATCTTCCGGGCGCGTATGACATCACCGGGGGGTAAAAAACTGGACCCCTGCACGAGGCAGGGGTACCGGTTTGTTATGATTTTTTCTGTTTTTCCATGCTTCTGGTAATCAGCCATTGCTGGGTGATGGACAAAACGTTGTTCCAGACCCAGTAGATCACCAGCCCGGCGGGGAAACTTGCCAGCATGAAGGTGAAGATAACCGGTAGGAACATCATCATCTTGGCTTGCATCGGATCTGCCGGTTGCGGGTTCAGTTTTTGTTGCAGGAACATGGAAATCCCCATCAACAGCGGCCAAATACCGATCATCAACAATTGCGGCGGATCCCACGGGATCAGGCCAAACATGTTGAAGATAGAGGTGGGGTCCGGTGCGGATAAATCCTGAATCCAGCCATAAAATGGTGCATGGCGCATTTCAATAGAAACGAACAACACTTTATAAAGTGAGAAGAAAACAGGAATCTGGATCAAGATGGGTAAACAACCGGACGCCGGATTGGCTTTTTCACGCTTGTAAAGGGCCATCATTTCTTGATTGAGGCGCTGTTTGTCGTCACCAAATTTCTTTTGCAGTTCTTTAATCTTCGGCGACAGTGTCTTCATTTTCGCCATAGAACGATAAGAGGTGCTGGCCAACGGGTAGAATGCTGCTTTAATAACAATGGTCAGAGCCAGAATCGCCAGTCCGAAGTTGCCCAAATGACTGTACAGCCATGAAATTGCCAGGAAGAACGGTTTGGTGATAAAGAAGAACCAGCCGAAATCAATGGCAAGGTCAAATTCTGGAACATTGAGTTGTTCTTCATACTGGGTCAGCAGGTTCAGTTCTTTAGCACCGGCGAACAGGTTGCTTTTGAACGTAACGGTTTGACCGGGCTGGGCACTCAGTTTCGGGCCGAGATAATCGGCCTGATATTTATCGATATTATCGGTGCGATAATGGCTGAAACGGTTGTTGATGTTTGCCGTTTGGTCGGGGATCAGGGCCGCCAGCCAGTATTTATCGGTAATGCCGATCCAACCGCCTTTGACGGGGTCGATTTTTTTGCTACCGCTTTCTTGCAGGTCGGAATAATCGACTTCTTCAAGAACGCCGTCAAATACACCAAGGAGCCCTTCATGCAGAATGTAAAAACCGCTGGTTTTCGGTGTACCGGAACGTGAAATCAAACCGTAGGGATAAAGGTCAACGTTTGCCGTACCCGTATTGGCGACAGAATCTTCAACGGAAAACAGATAATCGTGATCCAATGAAATTTTGCGGGTGAACAGCAAGCCTTCGCCATTATCCCATGTCAGATTGACACTGCCGCCTGCTTTTAGGCTTTGGCTGTCAGTCGCCCAAACTGTATCGGCTGTCGGGACGTTGACATTGGGGGCAGACCAACCGAATTCGGCATAGTAAGCGCTATCAAGACCTTTGGGGTTTAACAGCGTAATATAGGGGCTGTCCTCGGCAAGTTCTTCGCGATACTCGGTCAGGGTCAAATCGTCGATACGACCCCCTTGAACAGAGATCGACCCCTTAAGATGCGGAGCATCAATTTTGATACGGGCGGAGGCATCGAGTTTTTCAACGCGCGTGTTGGCTGCTTTTTTCGCTGCTTCAACCGCACCACCCGGAATTTGCGGGGCAAATGAGTTGTCCGAGGATTGTGCATCGCCGACAGACGGGGCGTTTGCTGTTTGCTCGGTGGATTGTGCCTCTTGTTGAACCGGTTGTTCTGCTGTCGGGAACAAGAACTGGAAGCCGAAAAGGATCGCGACTGACAACGCAATCGCTAAAATCATATTTTTCTGGTCATTCATCTTATGGCTTTACCCACCAAGGGACCCCTGCTAATTGAAACCGACCTTTTTGTACAAGATAAGTGTTACACGAAAAAGTCGATTTTGAACTCTTATGAATGGTGCGAATCGCACCCGCAAGAACGCGATTCGGACTTGTGCGGAATCGGGTCATAGCCAGACCCGCCCCACGGATGACAGCGCAAAATCCGCAGCAACCCCAGTTTCATTCCTTTAAAAGGTCCGAAACGTTGAATGGCTTGCAAGGTATAATCCGAACAGGTGGGGCTATAGCGGCAGGTGCCGGGCAATATGGGTGAAATGCCATATTTATAGATCCAGACCGGAATTTTTACGATGTAAGCCAAAAAGGTCATTGCTTCCCTTTCGCCTTTTGCGCGGTGGTGGGGGCGTCGATATGAACACCTGTCCGCCAAAGCGCGGTCTTAAGATCTTTTTCCAGATCGGCAAAGGGCCGCGTGATGGTTTCCTTGCGACCGATCAAGACAAGATCGTAGCCGGATCGGGCCTTTTTAAACAAGACAAGGTCAGCAATAGCCCGAAGACGCCTTCTTGCGCGATTGCGCTGTGGGGCGTTTCCGACTTTTTTGCTGACCGTAAATCCGATCCGAATATCCGGTTGCCCGTCCGGAATTCCACGTTCCGCATAGCGTTTGCTTATAGAAGACAAAGGCTGATTGCGTTTGCGGATTTGCAAGATCAGGCCGGGCGTTACCCATTTCTTCCGAGTCGCAGCGACTGAAAGAAATTCACGTCGTTTTTTGAGACGTGGAATAAGGGTCATACCCAACCAACCTTAACAGGACATGCCTAACATAAGTCTTATGCAGACAGACGCTTGCGGCCTTTGGCGCGGCGAGCGGCAAGAATGCGACGGCCGGCAACAGTAGCCATACGGCTACGGAATCCATGACGGCGTTTGCGAACAAGCTTGCTGGGCTGATACGTGCGTTTCACGGTTCAACTCCGAAAATCAGTTTAAAAAGAAAGTGAACGAGCCCGCTGTATAAGGCCATGTGTCGCATTAGTCAACGGACTCATTGCGTTGAAGGGCAAGAAAAATGTAATCGGACGTTATTGAGGTACTTGGAAGAATAATAAAAGAGTGGATTTCCTATACAAAATAATGCTATGTTGCATTGCAGCAATAAATGACGCGCTGCAATGAAAGTGTCACAATTTTAATCTGAAATCGGGTTGCGTCCGAACATATAAAGTAAAAGTTTAGTTTGTTTTGTATTTTTTGTGCGTAAATTGGTTGACGGTTGAAATATTTTAATAATATCTTCTCTATTCAGATAAGTTGGAATATTTAAAAAAAATAGACTAACCTGTTCCAGCTTTGTTTATTGAGTAGTCCCGTATTGAGGGGTGTTGAGGTCGAATGCTATATCAGTTCTATGAATTCCAACATTCTGTCTGGTCGCCGTTTCGCCATGCAGCAGAAAAGATGGAAGAAGTCTTTCGTTCTCCTTTTATGCCCGTGTCCTATACGCCGATGGGGCGTGCGATTGCCGCAAGCTGCCATTTGTTTGAGCGTGTAACACGACGTTATATCAAACCGGAGTTTGGCTTACACAAAACCACAATCGATGACAAAGAAGTCGCGGTTGAGGAAGAGGTTGTTCTCCATAAACCATTTTGCGAATTGCTTCATTTTAAACGAGATGCAAAACGAAACGATCCCCGTGTGCTGCTTGTGGCGCCGATGTCAGGCCATTATGCAACTTTGTTGCGCGGCACGGTCGAGGCCCTGTTGCCCGATCATGATGTTTATATCACCGACTGGATCAATGCGCGTGATGTCTGTACATCGCACGGCAGTTTCAATCTGGATGATTATATCGAATATATTATGTACTTCCTGCATCATTTGGGTCCCAATACCCATGTGATTGCGGTCTGCCAGCCGTCTGTTCCGGTTTTGGCGGCAGTTTCGCTGATGTCGGAAGATGACGATTATTGTGTGCCGTCTTCCATGACATTGATGGGCGGTCCGATTGATACGCGTGTTAATCCGACAGAAGTTAATAAACTGGCGGAAGAAAAAGATATCGAATGGTTTGAAAAAAGCGTCATTGCACAGGTTCCGGTCAACTATCCGGGCTTTATGCGCAATGTTTATCCGGGCTTTATGCAGTTAACCGGCTTTATGTCCATGAATTTGGACCGCCATGTCGGGGCGCATTTGGACCTGTATAATCATTTGATCGAAGGCGATGGCGATTCGGCGGATCAACACCATCTGTTTTATGACGAATATCTGTCAGTGATGGATTTGCCTGCGGAATTTTATTTGCAGACCCTGAAAACGGTCTTTATGGATCATGCTTTGCCGCTGGATGATATGAACTGGCGCGATCGTAAGGTTCATCCGTCTGCGATTAAGAAAACCGCCCTTTTCACTCTGGAAGGGGAAAAGGACGATATTACCGGAAATGGACAGACGGAAGCCGCACAGACCATCTGCACCCATATCCCGCAAGACATGAAAAAACACACGTTGCATCCCAATGTGGGGCATTACGGTATTTTCAACGGGCGTCGCTGGCGCACCGAGATTAAACCGATGGTGGCGGAATTTATCCGTCAGCATGATAAAGAATTGAAGAAGTAAATTTTCTTCATATATAGACTGTGATAAAGGACGGGGGCGTCGCGTTTATGCGAACGCCCCTTTACTTATAAATTTGAGACGGCAAATGAGCGAACAACCCTTCTGGAAAACAAAAAAACTCTCCGAAATGTCTTTGGATGAGTGGGAATCCCTGTGTGATAGCTGTGGCAAATGCTGTTTACACAAGCTGGAAGACGAGGATACGGGCGAAGTTTGCTATACCAATGTGGCGTGCCGATTGATGGATATTGATACCTGTCGATGCAGTCAGTATCAAATGCGAACCTTTCTGGTTCCTGATTGTGTCGAGCTTTTGCCGCAAAATCTGGATAATCTGCACTGGCTCCCATCCACTTGTGCGTACCGCTTGTTGCGTGATGGCAAAGACTTGCCGGACTGGCATCCTTTAAACACAGGTGATCCGCAAAGTGCGGTTAAGGCGGGTAAATCTGTGGTCGGTAAATTTATATCCGAAGATAAAGTCGATGGGGATCTGGAAGACTATATCGTCCACTGGCCGGAATAAATCCGTGTTGGTGGATGTTGGTCTTATCCCGCGTTCTGCAAGCCGCCGGAAATAATGATTAAGGATGTCATCATGCTGATGATGATCCCGAGAAAAAGTTCCAGTACAACGATACCAACCGCGGCACTCAGTGGGATGTGAAGGATTTTTTTCGCCAAATGTCCGATCCAGATTAAGCTGGCAAAAAGAAATCCAACGGATAGGGACGAGGCCGCTTCCCATCCGATCATGCCGCTGGCTTGGGCCAGACCGATTAACAGGTACATCATATTGTACAGGCAGCTCAGCCAGTTATAGGCGATAATAAAAGGCAAAAAGTTTCCCGGACGATCAATAAAAGTGCAAATGCGTTCCATCAAAATGGGAAAGGCCAGCCAAGCCAGAATATACATTTCTGTATGGGCAACAAGGTAGCGTACGCCGTCGAATTTTTGCGGATCAAAACGGATGGCGATCAATAACAGATACAGTGGGGCGACAAGGGCGGCCCCCCAATAAAGCGAAGACCAAAACCCCCTTACACCGCCAACCATCATATGCGCGCCGCTGATATCCAGACGGACGAGGCGTCCGGCCCCGGCTAATCCATAAAAAAGGGCGCGCAGATCGATCATGTTGTCTCGTTAAAATAATCAGTGAGAATGGTTTGGTAGATTTTGGTCAGGTTTTGCAAATCTTCGACCAGAACATTTTCGTCAACTTTGTGCATGGTTTGACCGACCAGACCAAATTCAGCCACGGTGCAGGAATGGGTGATAAAGCGCGCATCGGACGTGCCACCGCTGGTGGAGCGTTCAGGTTGAACCCCGGTGACTTTCTGGGTCGCTTTTTCGATCAAGTCCGTGAGAATGTCCTGATCACTCATAAAACTTTCCCCGGAAATGCGAGTCTTTAAGCTGTAGTTGGTATCGACTTTGTCCAGCGTTGCGCGAATCCATTTTTCCAGTGACGCACCGGTATGGATATTGTTGTAGCGGATATTGAATTTGGCGGTCACTTCGCCGGGAATGACGTTTTCAACTTCGTTGCCGCAATCGATGGTCGTCAGTGACAGGCTGGATGGATCGAAAAATTCATTGCCGTTATCCAACGGGTCCGCAATCAGCGCCTCCAGCATCTTGACCAGACGGGGCAGGGGGTTGTCGGCGCGGTGCGGGTAAGCGACATGGCCTTGTGTGCCATGCACCGTTAAAACGGAATTGATGGAGCCGCGACGCCCCACTTTCATCATTTCCCCCATGCATTGCGGGTTGGTGGGTTCACCAACAAGGCAATGATCCATGACTTCGCCTTGTTCTTCCATCCATTCAAGGACTTTTTTCGTCCCGTTAATGGCCGGTCCTTCTTCATCGCCAGTAATCAGGAAAGAAATCGATCCTTTAAAATGATCACCTTGTTCTTCAATGAAATTCTGGGCGGCTTCGACAAAGGCGGCAACCGCGCCTTTCATATCGGCGGCCCCGCGTCCATAAAGGCGGCCCTCGTGGATTTCTGCACCAAAGGGGTCAAAGGTCCAGCCTTTTTCATCGCCAACCGGAACGACGTCCAAATGACCGGCAAAACAGAAATTGGGGGCCTGTGTGCCGAAACGGGCATAAAGGTTTTCTACCCGCTCGGTCCCGTCTTCTTGAAAGGGCAGGCGGTGGCAGGTGAAACCCATGCTTTCTAGCGTTGTTTGTAAGAGCTCGAAGACGCCTTCGTCCTTTGGGGTAACGCTGGGGCAGCGGATCAGGTCTTGGGCGAAGGAAACGGTCTCGATCATGGGAAGGCTCAATTCTTGAAAAATAGATGTTTTATAAACGTATATCGGCCCCACGCTTAAAACAAGGTGGAGCCGATAAAAACTGTCTCGTCGAACAGGATGCGTGTGCTTAGTCGCGTAGCAGTTCGTTTACGGATGTTTTGGAACGTGTTTTTTCGTCAACACGTTTCACAATAACCGCACAAGCAAGGTTCGGGCCCGGTTCACCATTGGGCAATGCCTTGCCCGGCAATGTGCCCGGTACCACCACGGAATAAGCCGGAACGCGACCATATGAAACGTCGCCTGTTTCACGATCAACGATCTTTGTCGATTGACCAAGGAAGACACCCATAGAAATAACGGAACCTTCTTCGACGATGACGCCTTCGGCAACTTCGGAACGCGCCCCGATGAAGCAATTGTCTTCGATAATAACCGGGCCGGCTTGTAGGGGTTCCAACACGCCGCCGATACCCGCACCGCCAGAGATGTGAACGTTTTTACCGATTTGCGCACAAGAGCCAACCGTTGCCCATGTATCGATCATGGCGCCTTCATCCACATATGCGCCCAAGTTCAGGAAGGACGGCATCAAAACCGCATTCGGTGCGACGTAGGCGGAACGGCGAACCACACAACCCGGAACAGCGCGAAAGGCGGCTTTGCGAAAATCTTCTTCGCCCCAACCTTCAAACTTGCTGGGCACTTTGTCCCACCAGTTAGCGTTGACACCCGGTGCGCCTGCGATGGTTTCCATATCATTCAGGCGGAAAGACAGCAAAACAGCCTTTTTGGCCCACTGGTTGACAACCCAATCGGAACCCTGTTTTTCAGCAACGCGCAATTCACCGCAGTCCAGCATGTTGAGTGTTGTTTCAACGGCGTCGCGAATTTCGCCTTTTGTGTCGTAATTGACGTTGTCGCGGTTTTCAAACGCGTTTTCAATTACGGATTCCAATTGTGCTTTCACCATCTGTTTAGCCTTTTTATGAGAACGAGAGAGAGATTTGGCGAGACAATGGAAAAATTGAGCGTTCCTGTCAAGTTTTAGAAACTATTTAAGTGCAGGGGTTGTGTTGCCATCTCATTTCGCTAAGGTGGGGGTGTTGGTTAATTTTTGTGGCGTGGATCAGACTTCCGGGCTTCATCTAAAGACGCCAATGTCTTTATACGAAAAAAAGCAGGAGCCCCTCATGGCACAATTAGAGCAAGGCCAGAAGGTCAAAGTCGAAGTCACATTCACCATGCAGGACGGAACGGTTGTTCCCGCATCACCCCCGGGTGAGCCGCTTGAAATGGTGATCGGTCAGCAAACAGGATTTAAACCGATTGATGATGCGTTGGTCGAACTGGATGCAGAGACACCGTACAAAAAACACTTAAGTGCGGAAGAAGCCTTTGGCCTGCCCGATCCGAATTTGATGATGGAAATTCCACGCAATCAGATCGAAAGCGAAGATACGCTGGAACCGGGTATGTCCATGCAGATGCAAGATCCCAATGGCAATATCAGTGTGGCCATGATCCACGAAGTGAGCGAGACAACCGTCCGTGTCGATGCCAACCATCCCTTGGCGGGTGAAAATCTTGATATGACGGTGACGCTCGTCGGCCTTGGCTGAGCGCTTATCTGACATACAATAGAAAACGGCTGTCTTTCTTTTTAAGAAGATGGTCGTTTTTTTTGCCTGAATTTCATTTGAGACGCTTGACAAAAATAAATACCTGATTATTTTACTCAGGTATAAAGAGGGGATATCATCAACGCTCTAAAAGATTAAAAGGTTACGTATAATGAAAAAAACGGAAAACTACAGATCACATCATGAACAAATCCGAGTAATTTTATCGGATATTAAGCGCGGGCTCGATTTGGATGCAGTCACACAGCAGCCAGAGAATATCACCGTGCATATCCGTCAGTTATTTGGCAAGTTCAGCACACATCTTGCATTGGAAGACCGTGCCTTTTATCCGCGTGCGATTGCAAATGACAACGCAGCCCTCAGCTCAACCGCGCGTAAGTTTCAGGAAGAAATGGGCGGGTTGGGTGATCTTTTTCACGCTTATCGTCAAAAATGGCCGGGCCCGCTTGCTATTTCCAAAAGTCCGGCTGATTTCATCACAGAAACCAGCACAATCATTTCCTTGTTGGAAAAACGTCTAGAGCGTGAAGAAGGTGAACTTTACGCCCTCTATGACCGTTACGCGTAAGGGGACGAATATGCCTCATGCATCGCTTCGTTTTGATGTACCCGGCGTTCAGGTGGCGATTGATAAAGGGGAGTTCTTTCTCCTTTATCAGCCGCGCTTTGATCTATACCGACAGTGCATTTCGTCCGTGGAAGCTTTGGTTCGCTGGCATCACCCGCAATATGGGGTGGTGGGGCCGGATCTGTTTATTCCTGCGTTGGAAGAAAGCGGTGCAATTGTTAATTTGGGCCGTTGGGTTCTGGAAGAAAGTTGCCGCCAAGCCGCAAGCTGGAAAGCGCAGGGACGACCTATCTGCATATCGGTTAATTTATCACCGGTTCAATGTCGGCCTGTTTTATTGAATGAATTACAAGGTCTGTTACTGCGACATGGTTTGCAGACGTCCGATATTGAACTGGAAGTGACCGAAGGATTGTTCCTGTCTGCGGATTGTGTGCAGGTTTTGGAAAATCTGGTGGAAGCCGGATTTCATATTGCGGTGGATGATTTTGGTACAGGGCATTCTGCCTTATTTGCTTTACGTAAATTTAAGGCACGCACCATCAAAATTGATAAAAGCTTTTTTGATGATGTGCCGGGGGATTTGGATGCCTGCATTTTGCTACGTGCCATTATTACCTTGGGACATAGTCTTGGCCTGAAAGTCGTCTGTGAAGGGGTTGAAGACCGCGATCAGCTTGAACTGGCGGAATTGTTCGGTGCTGACGAAATTCAGGGCTATGTCATTGCCCGCCCTTTGCCTGCATCAGAAATTGCGCATGAACTGTGTCATACGGACTTTTGTAAGAAAATGGCCTGCAAAGCTGCCTGATCAGGACCGATGCGGATAATGGATCAGGGTATGAACAATGGCCTTTGTTTTTGCCGGGTTGCGGTACCCGTGCGTGCGGTCCCCGGCAAAACGAATGGATTGTCCCTGTTTAAGGTTATGCCAGTGTCCATCACTTAAAATATCCAATTGTCCCGTTATCACACTGACAATTTCCATAACACCGGGTTCGTGTGCCTCCGAGATGCGTTCATAACCGGGTAAAAACGTCAGTTCGAGAAATTCAAAACCAAACGCCTGTTCAAAAGGAAAAAGCGGCGCGATCATCAACCCGTCTTCGCCGGGATGCTGTCGAATGTGATCGGCGGTGCGCACGATGGTTTGAGTTTCTGTTTCAGGAACCGGTTCAATGAAAGTACTGAGGGAGATACCAAGCCCGGTTGCAATTTTCCATAAGGTTGCGACTGTCGGGCTGGATTCGCCCCGTTCGATCTGGCCAAGCATAGCTTTGCTGACGCCTGTTTTTTCAGCTGTTTTATCCAGACTCAAGCCTTGAGTTTGTCGCGTCAATTTCAGCGTTGCGGCAAGATGGTCTTTGGGATCGAGCATGGAAAAGGGCCTCGTTGAATTGGGGCTTGTGCGTTATAACATACAAATGATATAGTCTGGTACGTTATAACGCACATTCTTGATTTTCGTAAAGTCCTTATCATGCGCTTTCCTTTCTCGTTCTCTCATATCACGGCTGGTTTTGTTGCGGTTTTAATCGGTTATACCAGTGCGGCCGCCCTTGTGTTTGAAGCCGCGCGTGCGGGTGGGGCTGGTCCCCTTGAAGCCGGATCATGGATGTGGGCGTTGGGGCTGGGGATGGGGATCAGCGGGATTGGCCTGTCGATCTATTATAAAACACCAGTGATGATTGCCTGGTCGACGCCCGGTGCGGCCTTGTTGATTACCAGTTTGCCCGGTGTGGACCCGTCTCATGCTGTTGGCGCTTTCTTGTTTTCATCGGCCCTGATTACGCTTTGTGGCATCACCGGATGGGTGGATCGTTTAATGGCGTTAATCCCGACCAGTTTGGCTACGGCTATGCTGGCGGGTGTTTTGTTGCGTTTTGGTTTGTCCATTTTCCCGGCCTTTGCCGACTCACACATATTGGTCGGGGCGATGGTGGCGACTTATCTGTTGGGGAAATGGCGGGCAAGCCGATATACGATACCCCTTACCTTTGCCGTCGGGGTGATTGTTGCCGTTCTTCAGCAGGATGTGATTTTATCTGATTTGGATGTGCAATGGACGATACCGGTTTTTACTATGCCGTCATTTGATCTCAGTACATGGATCGGTGTGGGATTACCGTTGTTTATCGTGACGATGGCGTCACAAAATTTGCCGGGATTGGCGGTGTTGCGCGCACATAATTATCATATTGCCGCTTCCCCCTTAATTGGTTGGTCTGGCGTGATGGGGGTAATCTTTGCCCCCTTTGGCGGCTATGCCTTTAACCTGGCGGCAATTACGGCGGCCCTGTGTATGGGCGATGATGTCGATAAAGATCCGGCGCGGCGTTATTGGGCGACAGTTTGGGCCGGTATTTTTTATATGCTGGCTGGTGTTGTCGGCGTCAGTGTCGCCGGATTGTTTGCTGCCTTTCCCGCACCGATGATTGCGACCATTGCGGGACTGGCTTTGCTGGGTACCATTGCCAACAGCTTGTCCACGTCTTTAAGTGAGGCTTCAACGCGGGATTCGGCCATTTTGTGTTTCGTGATAACAGCATCCGGGGCCCAATTTTTGACGATCGGTGCGCCGTTTTGGGGGCTTGTGGTTGGCTTATTGGCGTATCACGGGATTGAAAAGAAGCGGGCATAAAAAAAGCCGCCTGATCAAAGAGATCGGCAGCTTTTTTAAAGTGATAAGATGGAGCGGGCGAAGAGATTCGAACTCTCGACCTAAACCTTGGCAAGGTTTCGCTCTACCCCTGAGCTACGCCCGCATAACACCTTATGCAACTAATTTTTAGAAGATGGAGCGGGCGAAGAGATTCGAACTCTCGACCTAAACCTTGGCAAGGTTTCGCTCTACCCCTGAGCTACGCCCGCTTAATCTTCTAAAATTTCCGGAGGGTTTGGCACTGCGAACAGTACCGCCGGAAGCGGGGCGCATAATATTAAAAGCTGAGGACATTGCAAGCTAAAAAATTCAAGAAAGTGAAATATTTTTGCGAATGTTGATTCTTGTGAAGAAATCGACATGCTGTGGATAATGAGCGCACAAGTAAAAAGAGTTTGAAAACATCATGACTAAAACATCTCAGGACCTGCTCACTCTTCTTGAAAGATTGGAAATTGAGGCAACGACACATACACACCCACCACTTTTTACAGTGGAAGAAAGCAAGGCACAGCGCGGTGATTTGCCCGGTCAGCATTGCAAAAACCTGTTTTTAAAAGACAAGAAAAAACAACTGTGGCTGGTGGTTGCGCAAGAAGACACGCCGATTAACCTGAAGGAGCTGAAACAGAAGATCGGTTCGGCCCATCTGTCCTTTGGTAAGCCGGATCTTTTGAAAGAGGTTTTGGGCGTTGAACCGGGGTCCGTCACCCCCTTTGCACTGGTGAATGATGAAAAATGTTGCGTCAATGTGGTTTTGGATTCTCAAATGATGGCGGGGAATCTGGTCAATTATCACCCTTTGACAAACGAGATGACAACCGCCTTGCATCCAGACGGCTTACGACGCTTTATTGAACATTGCGGTCACCCCTTTCAGGAAGTCGATCTTTGACTTATATGTCGTTGAAAGGCTAAAAACCTATCAGATATAGTATTCCGTGCGGGCATGGCTTATGCTGGATAGCGAACGAACAGAGTGATAAACATGATTGTTGATGCAAATGCACCGATCGGTGCGAACGATTTGATTAAAGATACCACGACCGAAACTTTTATGGCCGATGTGGTCGATGCGTCGCAGGACGTGCCGGTACTGGTTGATTTCTGGGGACCGGACTGTCAGCCGTGTGAAACCCTGAAGCCGGTGCTGGAAAGCCTCGTGCGTTCCATGAACGGGGCGATCAAGCTGGTAAAGGTCAACGCACAGGAAGCCCAAGACATTGCCATGC
Source organism: Terasakiella sp. (assembly GCF_048267425.1). GTDB lineage: Bacteria > Pseudomonadota > Alphaproteobacteria > Rhodospirillales > Terasakiellaceae > Terasakiella. Next base: position 258,665 of record NZ_JBLWXN010000001.1, on the reverse strand, counting down.
AAATGCGCGTGCAGTCCGTTCCGACCGTTTTTTGTTTTAAAGGCGGACGTCCGGTGGATGCATTCCAAGGGGCCTTGCCGGAAAGTGAATTACGTAAATTCATTGAAAAACAAATCGGCGGTGGTGGTTCACCGATTGCACAAGCCCTGGCCCACGCCAAGGAATTGCTGGATGCGGGCGAAGCTGCAAATGCGCAAGAGGTTTATGTACAGATTCTGGAACATGACCGTTCCAACCCGGAAGCCTGCGCCGGTGTGATGCGGACCCATGTGGCACTGGGCAATGTAGATAGCGCGCGCCAGATTGCGGACAACCTGCCCGATGAATTGAAAAAGAATGAACATATCGCCTCGGCAATCGCGATGATTGATTTAGCCGGTGCCGCGGACGTGGATACCAGCGAACTGGAAGCCAAATTGGCGGCAGACCCTAATGATCATCAGGCGCGTTTCGATCTGGGGATGGCGCTTTATGGGGCGGGTCAGACGGAAGAAGGTTTGTTGCAGCTTCTTGAAATCGTCAGAAAAGATCGCACGTGGAATGAGGATGGCGCACGTTTACAGATGTTAAAAATATTTGAGGCTGTAGGCTTGAGCGATCCGACGGTTATTAAAATACGTAAAAAACTAACCACAGTGTTGTTCTAATGGGTCCTATTTTACCGGAAATCCTGCCCCTTTTCCCCCTCAACGGGGCCTTGTTACTGCCGCGCGGACAATTGCCGCTTAATATATTTGAACCGCGGTATCTGACAATGGTGGAAGATGCATTGGGACTGGGACGGGCCATTGGCATGATCCAACCCTGTTATGACGTGCCCGATCCAGTGCCGGATGCAACTGATCTTTATACAGTCGGGTGTATGGGGCGCATTGTTGAATTTCGGGAATTGGAAGATAGCCGTTTTCTGGTGACCCTTGCGGGGATTAGTCGTTTCCGTGTGCTAGAAGAATTAGATATCGAACGCGGTTATCGTCGGGCAAAAGCGGATTATGCCCCTTATGGAATCGATCTTTCGGAAAATCAGGCGCCGGTAGACCGGGATGCGTTACTGATGGGCTTGCGCCATTTTCTGGATATTAGCGACGGGGCCGGTGGTACGGAAATGCTGGACGTCAACTGGGATGCGCTGGAACAGGCACCGGATGAAGATCTGGTCAATGCCCTGTCCATGCTTGGCCCGTTTGAAGCACGTGAAAAACAGGCCTTGTTGGAAGCTGTAAGCTTGACGGAACGTGCCGAAACCCTCATTACAATGATGTCAATGGCGGCTTTGTCCAATGAGGACGGGTCGTCTGGTCATGCCTAACTCATAAAAGGTAAAAGAAAATGTCGAATCCTGCTGTTGATCCTAAATTGTTGGAAGTTCTGGTTTGTCCGATTACCAAAGGTCCGTTGCGCTATGATGCGGATGCACAGGAACTGATCAGTGAACAAGCCCAGTTGGCGTTTCCGATCCGTGAAGGGATTCCCATTATGTTGGCTGAAGAAGCCCGTCAGCTTGACGAGGCATCTTGATGTATAGCGAAGGTAACGAAACCCCTGCGGTGACGGAACTGCGCATTCGCAAGGAAGAAAAGCTCTTGGTCGTATCATTTGCGAATGGGGAGTCTTTTGAATTACCTGCCGAGTTGCTGCGCGTGGAAAGCCCGTCTGCCGAAGTTCAAGGCCATAGCCCGGCAGAAAAAAAGATTATTCCCGGTCGTCGTCATGTCGGCATTATCGGTGCGGAACCTATCGGTAATTACGCCGTGAAACTGACTTTTGATGATTTACATGATAGCGGCATTTATACATGGAGCTATCTATACGAGTTGGGCGAGAATATGAACGAGGTGTGGGACAATTATGTCACGAACCTTGAGGCCGCAGGTCTCAGCCGGGATCCGTAAGTCCGCTTTTGTTTCGAAGAAAGAAAGCCACGTGACTCTGTTTGAGGCACGTGGCTTATTTTTTTATGTACGGATACGATTTTTGGGCAAGGTGATAATAACCTCTGTTCCGATACCCGGTTCACTTTCAATATTCAAAGTGCCGTTATGTATTTCGATCAGGTTGTGCGCCAATGGCAGGCCGAGACCTGTTCCTTCGTATTGACGGGCGAGGGAAGATTGAACTTGAGCAAAAGGTGTTAAAGCAATCTCGATTTCTTCGTGGGTCATGCCAATACCGCTGTCTTTGACGCGAATTTCAACATCTCCAGCTTCGTTTATTGCACTTGAAATGGAAATATGGCCCTTGTCATGCGTAAATTTGGTCGCATTGCTTAAGATGTTTAAAAAGGCTTGTTTGATCCGACGCTCGTCGCCGTAAATAACGGGCAGGCGCGTTGCATCATACGTCGTTTTTATGGCTTTCTGCTCGATTATCGGATGAAGCATACGAAGCGAGTCTTCAAGGGCTTGCGTCAGGTTAAAGTCGACTTCGTTGATATCAAATTCACCGGACCCAATCCGGGCGACATCCAGCACATCGTTAATCAAGGTGAGAAGATGTTGACCGGAATTATGGATATCATCAGCATAATGGGCGTAAGTCGCCGGTTGAATGGGACCATACATTTCATTTTTCATGACATCGGAAAAACCGATAATCGCATTCAAAGGGGTTCGCAATTCGTGGCTCATGCTCGTCAGAAAATCGGATTTGGCTTTGTTTGATGTTTCTGCACGTTCCAATGCCAGTTTGTTTTCTTCCAGTAATTCTTGCAGGCTTTCCGTCATGTTATTGACGGAGTTTGCGAGTTCTCCCATCTCATCGCGGCTGTCAACGGTTGCACGCACACTGAGGTCACCGTCTTGAATTTTGCGCAATGAGCCGATCAGTTTTGTAATACGTGCACTTAAAACACTCGCCATCCAAATGGCGATAATGACGACAATAATGACCATAATTGCGGTATATACAGTCAGTTCTGTTGCGGTTTTTGCAATCGAGTCGCGTAAATGATCCAGCAGACGTTTTTCCTGTGCCCGTGTTTTGGCATCCTGTGCATCAATCAGTTTATCAAGGGAAGCTTTGGTTTCGTTTGCAGCGCGATGGAACTCATCCACGTTTGCCCCGATTGTGACAAACCCAAAACCACGTTTTGTTTCGCCGTATTGTCCCGTGTAGTACGGGATGGCGGCGGCGGTGGTCAGTTTCCAAAGTTTGCTCCAGAAAATAACAAAAGACCCGGACCCGCCTTCTTCCGTTAAATTCCACCAACCGGCGCATTGCGGGGCGAAGTTAAGATAACGGCAATCCAGACTTAAATGTCCTTGTTTGATAAGGTCAAGGGATGGGCGACTTTCGCCGGGTTTGTGGAACTGAGGGGCTGTTTTTTTAAAGTCTGCAAAGGATTTGCCGCTGGCTTGCCAGTCGTCATACAAATCCTGTGACAGCCAAGGGACAGCCTGTTCGCCGGTTTCAGGATCATATCCTGCAATAAAATAATCGCGGGGGTGGGAAATGTTGCGCCCTTTGTGATCCCACATAAAGGCATAATTGCCACTGGATGCATCGGAGATATCGCTATAGCGTTCTTCCGTTGGCACGATATGGTCGGTAAATTCCATAATATGTGCGTGATCAAGGGCAAGGCTGACATATCCGACCTTGCGGCCTTCGCGCATAACAGGGGTTACCCAGCGTACAATTGCGCGAAACCGTTTGCCTTGCGGATTTTCCTTACCAGCGTAAGCCGAGTTTTCCGGCTCAAATGGAATCCCGGCTTTTTGCGTACTGGCTTTGGTATAGGGGCCGATGACTTTGGATGGTACATAGGCACCGATTACGTCGGAAACATAAATTTCACCGGGTTTCAGTTCAGCCAGCTTGTTAAAGTATGTTTCCGCTTTCAAAAATGTGTTTTGGCGGTTGGACACATTTGTTTTGTTTGTATTCAGCAAATCACCGTTCGTAACTTTGACGATTTCCTGACCATCTAAACCAATGAAGGTCATTTCAAGGTAAAGGGGAGTGCGCTGTGTCCAATTGGGGCCATTAGATGGGCGGGAGTGGAAATCCTTTGCATTTTTTTCAACTTTAGCTGTGCGAATCGCTTTTTCGTTATCGCTTTGATTTGCCGGACGCCATTGATCTGTTTCAGGATCCAAAACCCAAGGCTCGTGAGTGGTCTGATATCGTGTGCGGTTATTGAGAAATTCACGATAGGTGTTTTCATCCGGGCTGAGATTGGCGGCAAAAAGAACTTCGCTGTCCCGGTCATATAGAAATCGTGCTACACTGAGGGCCGTATCCGTGGTCAAGCGTTCGATCGCTTCGCGGGCCTTTGTGTCAAGTGCGCGTACGGTATCGGCTACGGCAAGTTCACCGGCACCTTCCACCGTTTTGCGCATTTCCGTGCTGATTGACTGGCTTTGCTCAATCGCAGATTTCCCAAACGACTGAATGGCTTCCCATGCCACACCACCTAAAAGAACCAAGGGGATGATTTTAATAACTAAAAAGATGGAAATGAGTTTTCCACGAATTCCCAACGACATCTGTATTCTCGACCATAAAAGGATAGGGCGTTTGTTTTTACTCTATTTTTAGTTTTGTTGTCACTATACAGAAAATCTTCCCCCTTGCACATAATTAACCTGTAAGACTATGTAATTAGAGACCCGCCAATATTGGAAGAGACATATGATCGATCGTTTACCACTCTGGTTACGCCAGAAGTTTGCCATTTTTTCCTTTTCACAAGGCGATGGAGGCACGAGTAAGATGAAGTTTGTGTTCCGCCTGTTGGCGGTTCTGTTTGTGTTTGCCTTGCTCTATTACCCAGTGGGCATGATGATCGTTCATAAAGTGGATGATCAAATTCCGTTGGATGTGGATGTCCAACCGGGACAAAGCCACAGTGTGGCGATCGCTGCCCGTTTGATCCAGCGTGAAACGGACGTTCACCCGTGGGTGGCGAACGATCCGTGGTTCTTGCCGGGGGCCGCGCTGGATAACATGCCAAACTTCCAACAAGGGATTGTTTATGCCTTGTCACGTTTTGCGATTGAAATGAGTGACCAGATCGGACGAACACGTGGATCATCCGAGGTGGACAGCGATTTGGATAAGGCGGCGGGCCTGTTGAAATATGCCGGGGATGTCTGGGTCTGGGATTTCAGTGTCTCGTTGGCCCCGACGGCGCCATCGGATTCACAATATCGGGCGGCACGACGCAGCCTGATTTCTTATAATGATCGATTGGCGCGGGGGGAAGCCACGTTTGATACGCGGGCGGATAATTTGCAAACTACGCTGGAACGGATCGCGGCCGATTTGGGGTCCGGGTCCGCCGTGATTGATACATATATTCTGGAGAATTCCGGCTCTATCATCGATTTTCACGCAGACGATATTTATTATCGCAATAAGGGACGGTTGTATGCCTATTACCTGTTGCTCGACGCTATGCGCACAGACTTCAAAGATGTCATTGGCGAAAAGGATGTGACAAAGGCATGGGATCAGATGTTGCAGTCTTTGAAAATTGCAGCCAGTGCCCAGCCTCTTGTCGTTATCAATGGCGACCCGGATAGTTTTTGGCGCCCCAGCCACCTGACATCACAGGGGTTTTACTTGCTGCGTGCACGTACTCAATTAAAAGAGGTTGCGAATATCTTGTTGAAGTAAGCGTAAAAGCAGGGCACCATACGATCATGGTAGAAAGTAGAGAAATACGCGAACGGGTCTTTTTGGTCGTTGTGGATAACAGCGAAGAAGTTCACGTTGCCCTGAGATTCGCAGCAAAACGGGCGGAACATTCCGGCGGACGGGTCGCGTTGCTTTATGTGATTGAACCGACAGAATTTCAACACTGGATGTTTGTCGGTACCTTGATGGCCGAAGAAGCCCGCGAGGCGGCTGAGGGCGCGGTAGGCGGTTTTTCAAAGATCGTTCAGGAATTAACCGGTGAAATGCCGGTAGTTTACATCCGCGAAGGTGAACGCCAGACCGAATTGATGAAACTGTTAAAAGAAGAACCCAGTATTTCATTGCTGGTTTTGGCGGCGGCGGATTCTGCGGATGGACCTGGACCGCTGGTTTCGTCGCTGACAGGCGATATGGTCGGTGGTCTGCCTGTTCCGATTACGGTGGTTCCGGGGACACTTTCTGATGAAGATATTGACCGGATTACCTGATCAGATATAATATCCGACAAAATTACTAGGTTTTTTACTCTTGACCTTTTGGCAAAATCGGACCATTTAAGGGACAAGAAAAATGTATCTACTGGAAAGGTATTTTCACCATGTTCATTCAAACCGAAGCCACGCCGAACCCATCAACGTTAAAATTCATTCCCGAACAAACTGTTATGGCGCAAGGTACAGCAAACTTTAATGACAAGGATGCCGCAGCCCGTTCGCCGTTGGCGCAGCGTCTTTTCGGTGTTGAAGGTGTGGACAGTATCTTTTTGGGGTCTGATTTCATTACGGTGACCAAGCAGGAAGCCAAAGATTGGCAAGTTTTAAAGCCGATGATTCTCGAAGCCCTGATGAACCATTTCAGTTCCGGCGAAGCGATTGTACAAGACGGTGAAAATACGGCAGAACAATCTGGTGATGATAATGAAATTGTCACACAAATTAAAGAATTGCTGGAAACCCGTGTGCGCCCGGCTGTGGCCCAAGATGGTGGTGATATCATTTTCCACAAATTTGAAGACGGCGTTGTTTATTTGACCATGATGGGGGCTTGTTCCGGCTGTCCCAGTTCCAGTGCGACATTGAAACACGGCATTGAAAACATGCTGCGTTATTATGTCCCGGAAGTGTTAGAAGTCCGCGAAGCCGTATAAGAAAAATATAGATTTAAAAAAGGTGCCTGTGATGTTTGCAGGCACCTTTTTTTGTGTGTAATCAGATCCGGGTCATTACCGACAGGGTGGCGGCATTGTTGGACATAGCCTTTTTACTAAACAGTTCCAGCTGTGGCAGCGGATCAAAGTCTTTGATATTGGGCGACGGTTTGCCAAACAAGTAACCCTGAACATGAGAGATGCCGCACTCGCGCACAAACGTGAGACCTTCGGCATCGTCAATCATTTCGGCAATGGTTTCCACCTTCAGGTCGCGACATAGATTGCCAAGCGCAATGAGGAAAGAACGTCCTTTCGGGGCTTGGCGTGCGTTACGAATGGCGGATCCGTCCAGTTTGACGATATCGACATCCAGTGTGGACAGATATTGGAAACTTGCGGCCCCAGCGCCAAAATCGTCAAGACAGACTTTATAGCCCATTTTACGTAAATTTTGGATAAAGAGGTTGGCTTCCTGCAGGTTGTCGAGACGGGAACTTTCTGTGATCTCGAACATCAGATTACCGCGTGCCCATGTATTATTTTTCAGCAAGGTCATCAAGTTTTTGATGTAGCCACGATCCCCGACCGAATAACCGGATACATTGACGGCGAGACAATATTCTTTCCCCTTGGGTTGTTGTCCAAGCCATTGCAGGGCGGCTTGGGCCATCACATAATCAAATTCAGGGATCAGGCCGGTTTCCTCAGCAAAAATAATATATTCGTAAGGCGATTTGCCCGCTTGATCCCCGCGAAAACGCGCCAGACATTCGTAATGGTGGATTTTACCGCTACGTGTTCCGATAATAGGTTGGAAAGCGATAAAAAATTCACGTTCGGCAACCACATGCTTAAACGTCGCAATTTTTTCATGGGCCTCATTGACCAAGTCGCTCATATTGCGGGTCAGGGTTTCCATAGAAAAATCTTTACCGCGGGCGTTTTTGAAACGATTGATGGTGTAGGCTAAGCCGTTGGCGAGGTCTTCCTCGGAAATATTCTGTCCATCCACTTCAAGTGTGGCGGCCTTGATATCCAGTTTAACGTCACTACCACTGGCATTTGCTGCCATTTCAGATAGTTTATTTTGTAACTCATCAACTTTTAAATCACCGGAATGGACCAGACCGAATTGGTTGTCACCGATGCGGCCTGCACTGTCACTGCCCAGTGAATTGGATCGCAAGTAACTGCCGACGGAATTCATCAGGTGGTTGGCGTCCTCGTTGCCCAAGCTATTGGCAAGGGCTTGTAATTGATCCATATCCAGCATGGTCAATTCGACATGTTCGCCTTTTGCTGTATTTTTCTGAATAGTGGCCTGTGCAGCCTTCAGGAACGACTTTTCATCATAAAGCCCGCTGGCATCGTCTTTTTTCAGATCGCTTGTTTTGCCGAACTTATCGCCCAGACGTAAGCCGATGAACAGGTGGTTTTTCAAATCTTTGATCCGGTATCCCATCATCTGGATCGGCGGGGTCGCTCGACTACGCCCCTGCAGGCGAATGCTGATGGATTCAATCCGGTTGGCTTCATCGGTGGCTGATGCGACTTGAAGAAAGAGAATATGATCATCCGGTGCAATGATATCGGTAATTGGCTTACCGATGAGCTCTTCTTCGCTTTTCCCTGTAATTGCGGAAATGGCGCCGCCTGTAAATACGATGTTAAAATCGTGGTCTAATTCCAGAACGATATCACTCCAACAAAAGGTGAAAGCGACAAAACGGTCACGTTCTTGTTTTAATGATATCTCATTACTCATTTGGGGTAGACCTTTATTCTTTGCACTTATCTTTTTCGGCATGGTATATGAAAGGAAACCATTTGTCAGAAGAAAAATAACCAGAAATTAATATATGATTATGAACGATAAAATTTCAGCTTGGGTCTTTGATTTGGACAATACCCTGTATCCGGCTTCAGCCAATGTTTTTGCGCAGGTGGATGTGAAAATGCGTGAATATGTGGCGCAATTTCTCAAAATTGATCAAGACGAAGCTCACCGCATTCAAAAGAGTTATTTCCGCGAATATGGGACAACCATGCGCGGCATGATGACCCATCACAATATGGATCCGGCACCGTTTTTGGACTACGTTCATAATATTGATGTGGACATGGTTCCGCCCTCACCGGCTTTGTCGGATGTTTTGGGCGAGTTATCCGGGAAGAAATATATCTTCACCAACGCCTCCACCGGACATGCCGAACGGATTTTGGCTCGGTTGGGGATTGCGCAGCATTTTGACGGTATCTTTGATATTGTGGATGCTGGCTATCAACCCAAACCAAACCCGGAAATCTATGATCTGTTTGTGGAGAAGTTTCAGATTGATCCACATACATCCATTATGGTGGAAGATATTGCGCGTAATCTGGAACCAGCCGCGGCCCTTGGTATGCAATGTCTATGGATCAAGACTGATACCAAATGGGGCAAAGACGGAGTGGGTGAACCCTACGTCCATTACGAAACGGATGATTTGGTGAGTTGGCTTCAGAGGGCCGTATAAGTCAGGAAAAAGACTTGGGCTGCACCGTATTTGCGCACATCGTTTTGTTCAAACCCGGCAGGCGGTTGCCAGTTTTCTTTTTTGGATGTTTCGACCACGCATAACGTGCCGGTTGTGATCCATCCTTTGGCAACCAACGCATTCAGGGCGATTTCGCTAAGACTTGATTTATAGGGCGCATCCATAAAAACCAAGGTGCAAGGCTCAGGTGCGGCCTGTGGGCTTGTCGCGTCAACACGCATGGCGTTGATTTCGTGACGGCTGCCCATATCCTTGGCATTGGTGCGCAAGCATTTCATGGCGGTTTCGGCGTGATCCATGAAGGTGACATGGGCGGCCCCGCGTGAAAAAGCTTCCAGCCCCAAGGCGCCTGTGCCGCAAAAAACATCAAGGACGCGTCCGCCGCGCAAAGCCCGACGGCCCCATGTTTGATGTTCTAAAATGTTAAAGATAGACTCGCGCGCCCGATCAGATGTCGGGCGGGTGTCCAATCCTTCTGGGGCACTGAGTTTGCGGCCCTTAAATTTACCGCCGACGATCCGCATTTGGTTTCTTTCCTTTGTTGGGGCCTTTGCTGTGGCCTTTTGTCTTTTTGTTGTTCTGATCTTTTTGCGGATCCTTACGTGGGCCTTTAAAGGCAGGCTTCGGTTTGGCTTGTGCAAAACCTTCTTTCTTTTCACCGCCTGATTTGCCAATGCCCGGTACTTTGCCTGCAAACCATTCGCTGAGTGCTTTGCGCGGGATTTCTTCCATTTCGCCGCGTGGCAGCTTACCCAACTGGACGGGCCCATAATCGGTACGGATCAGGCGGGAGACATCAAGCCCCAACGATTCCATAATTTTACGGACTTCGCGATTTTTACCTTCGCGAATGGAAATATTGATCCAGGCATTTGCCCCTTTTTGAATATCCAGCATAGCCTCGACAGGGCCATATTGAACACCATCAATGACCGGGCCTTCTTTTAAGGCGGCGAGTTCGTCTTCCTTGACCCGACCATGAACGCGCACGCGATAGCGTCGGACCATTGCGTTATCGGGTTTCTCCAGATAACGCGCGAGTTCCCCATCGTTGGTCAATAACAGCAAGCCTTCGGTATTGAAGTCCAGCCGACCAATAGAAATCACGCGCGGTGTTCCTTTGGGGAGCTGTTCAAAAACGGTCGGGCGGCCTTCCGGATCGTTGTGTGAGGTAATAATGCCGCGCGCTTTATGGTAGCGCCACAGGCGCGGCGGTTGTTTGTCGGGCAAGGCTTTGCCGTCCACTGTAATAATATTTGTGGTAACAACGTTTAAGGCCGGACTGTCGATTACTTGACCATCCACACTGACACGTCCATCAGCGATCATGCGTTCGGCTTCGCGGCGCGAACAAACGCCAGCGCGGGCCATAACTTTGGCGATGCGCTCGCCTTTTAACGTGAGTTTGTCGTCGCTCATATGCGTGCTGCCTCGATAAATGCGTCGAAGATTTTTTTGTCACCTTCGTCGATATGAAATTCAGGATGCCATTGCACGCCCAGACAGAACCGTTTTTCAGGGGCTTCAATCCCTTCCAGAACGCTATCGGGTGCAAGGGCGTTGATAATAACGCCTTCGGGTTTGTCGGCAACGGCCTGATGATGGGCGCTGTTGACATGCATTTCGTCTACACCAACGATCTCATGCAATAAGGTCCCGGCTTTAATACGTACAGCGTGACCGGCTTCGTTGCGTGGATTGGGTTGTTCGTGGGCAAGGCAATCGCTATAGCTATCCGGGATATGCTGGATCAACTTACCGCCCATGACCACATGCAGCAATTGTTGGCCTCCGCAAATACCCAAAATCGGCATGTCGCGCTTTAAGGCGCCTTCGGTCATGGCCCATTCAAATTGCGTGCGTTTGCCTTTTGTCACCACGGTGTCGTGAATATCAGATGCCCCATACATGGACGGGTCGACATCAAAGGCACCGCCGGTAATCAATAAACCGTCAATCAGGTCAAGATAGTGTTGTGCCAATTCCGGTTCGTGGGGCAGGGGAATAGGCAGGCCGCCGCTTTGGGCCACCGCGCCACAGTAATTTTCACGCAATGCATACCAGTCGAACTTGGAATAGGCGCTTTCGCCACCCGCTTCGCTGTCCATAGTAATGCCGATTAGTGGTGTTTTCATAGCTTCTGTATAAACATGGTATTATAGTCCTGTCTATGGACTATATGGATTTAGCGATAATCGAGGCCGAAAAGGCCGCCTTACGGGGGGAAGTCCCGATCGGTGCCGTTGTGGTTGATAGCCGAAACGGCGAAATATTGGCACGTGCAGGCAATCAGACCGAAGAAGAGAACGATCCGACGGCCCATGCTGAAATTGTGGCCTTGCGTCTTGCCGCCCACCATTTAGGTTCGCCCCGTTTACCCTATTGTGATCTCTATGTCACGCTTGAACCTTGTACGATGTGTGCAACAGCCATTTCTTTTGCGCGCATCCGTCGGCTTTATTTTGGGGCCTACGATCCCAAAGGCGGCGGCGTGGATCATGGGGCGCAATTTTACAACCAACCGACCTGTCATCATCGCCCTGATGTTTACGGCGGTTTGCGTGAAAATGAGTGTGCTTTGCTTCTCAGGTCGTTTTTTCAGGAGAAACGTGCATAATGCATGCCTGTTGGGTTGATTGAACAGTTGCCTAATTCCCGGCAATTTGTTATTTCGCCCGCAGACATTTTTTATCGGGAGGACGTTATGTCGGGCTATCGCACTACTTTGACTCATTTTCTTATTGAAGAACAGCGACGCCGACAGGGCGAAGGGGTGCTGACCCTTTTGCTGGCAGACGTTATGACGGCCTGTAAAACCATCTCTGATTTGGTGGATCATGGGGAACTGGCTGGCGCGCTGGGCTCATTGGGGACGGAAAACGTACAGGGCGAAGTGCAGAAGAAACTGGATGTACAGTCCAACGAGCTTTTTAAATTTTGTAATACAATCGGTGGACATCTGGCGGGCATGGCTTCGGAAGAAGAAGATGATATTGTCACGGTTCCAGCGGAATATCGCGGTCGCTACCTGTTGTTATTTGATCCGTTGGATGGGTCCTCCAATATTGATGTCAATGTTTCTGTCGGGTCTATTTTCTCGATCCTGCGTTGCCCGGACGGCATTGATCAGCCGACAGCGGAAGATTTCCTGCAACCGGGGACAGAGCAGGTTTGTGCCGGTTATACGGTCTACGGCCCCTCGACCATGCTGGTTTTGACCACAGGCAATGGCGTACACGGGTTCACGATGGATCGTAATGTGGGTGAATTTTTCCTGACGCACCCGGATATGAAAGTGCCGGAAGAAACCAAGGAATTTGCCATTAATATGTCGAACATGCGTCATTGGGAAGAACCTGTGCGCCGCTATATTGAAGAATGTCTGGCGGGTTCCACAGGCCCACGTGAAAAAGATTTCAATATGCGCTGGGTGGCTTCTATGGTGGCGGACGTGCACCGCATTATCAGTCGCGGTGGTGTCTTTATGTACCCGATTGATGAAAAAATTCGTGATAAAGGCGGCAAACTGCGCCTGATGTATGAAGCCAACCCCATGTCGTTTATTATTGAACAAGCCGGTGGGGCATCTTCAACGGGTCGCCAACGCATTTTGGAGGTTCAACCGTCTGAATTGCATCAACGTGTTCCGGTTATTTTAGGGTCGAAAAAAGAAGTTGAACGCATTGTTGGCTACCATCAGGAAGCAGATGCAACATAAAAAACCCTTATTATACATAAGGGTAAGAAAGACTCGGCGTGTACCGGGTCTTTTTTTGCTTAAAATATTGATTTTATAATCATTTCAATTATAATTTAACGATTAAAGATCGACTTTTCTGAGGCAAAAAAATGACCCAAAGCGATAGGGTGCCGGGTGGAGTTGCAAAAGATCTTTTGAGGGAATACGGATACCATGACGCAATATCTGTTATTTCAATGCGTCTGAAATCAAATCCACAGAAAGTGGATATGGAATTTTGGCTGGATGTTCTGGAACAATTGGACATGTGCAGCGACGCTTATTCATTGGAATCGGCGTATTCTCTTCATAAGCGTGCAGCAAACGGACAGCCGAGTTTATTGAAATACTAAATTTCCCTGATAGTGCAGTGCATGATGGGCAAAAAAAATCTGTGACTTGTGATGTGCTTTCATAAGGCTAGATGATGTTGCGTTGCGCAACGTATAAAAGGGCTCAAATAAACCGTCATTTTGTCGTATAGTTATACACGTAAAAATAAATAACGATATGTATTCTTAATCTATAGGGAGGGCCGGATTATGGAATATCAGTCTCGTTCCCCGCGTGTTGTCGCGGCGCATTTTTTTGCACAATATGGATACGATTATGCCTTGCAGCAAGTCTCAACCAACCTTGGGTGCGGGCAGGATGAATTGTTCTGGAAAAATGTTGTCGATATTTTGGAAGAACTTCGTGAGGATGACAGGCAGGGACAGCACCCTTGTGCGGCTTTGCCACCACGCAAGCAAAAGCCGGTTATGGCGAATAAACCAGCGCGTTCTCATCAGTGAAATATCAAAAAACACCCGCTTTTCATTATTTAGGAAAAGCGGGTGTTTGTTTTGAAAAAAGAACGGAAACGAAGGATTAATCGTCGCCCATTTTAAGGGCGGCGATGAAGGCGCTTTGCGGGATTTCCACTTTACCGAATTGACGCATTTTCTTCTTACCGGCTTTTTGTTTTTCCAGCAGTTTTTTCTTACGCGTGATGTCCCCGCCGTAACATTTGGCTGTTACGTCTTTGCGCATCGCGGAAATGGTTTCACGTGCGATGACTTTGCCACCGATGGCGCCTTGAATCGGAATTTTGAACAATTGGCGCGGGATCAGGTCTTTCAAACGGGAACAAACCTGACGGGCGCGTGATTCTGATTGACCGCGGTGGGCGATAAAGGCCAAGGCGTCAACGGGTTCAGCATTGACGAGAATGGAGACTTTAACCAGATCGCTTTCGCGGTATTCATCCACTTCGTAATCAAAGCTGGCGTACCCACGCGAGCAGGACTTCAATCGGTCATAAAAATCAAAGACGATTTCGTTCAACGGCAAGCGATAAACCGCCATTGCGCGCGCCCCAACGTAGGTCAGTTCGATTTGTTCACCGCGCCGTTCGGTACAAAGCTGCAAAACGGGGCCGAGATATTCGTCCGGGACCATGATTGTGGCTTTGATCCACGGTTCCTCAATGAAGTCGATTTTGGTTACGTCCGGCATATCGGCAGGATTATGCAGTTCTTGCAATTCTCCGCTGTTCATATGCAGTTTATAAACCACGGACGGCGACGTTGTAATCAGGTCAAGGTTATATTCACGTTCGAGACGTTCCTGAATAATTTCAAGGTGCAGAAGACCAAGGAAGCCACAGCGGAAACCAAAACCAAGCGCAGCAGAACTTTCCGGTTCGAAATGGAAAGAGGCATCGTTGAGGTGAAGCTTGCCAAGGGCATCGCGTAAATCTTCAAAATCGGCTGCATCAACCGGGAACAAACCACACCAAACCACAGGGGTGGAGGGTTTGAAGCCTGCGAGGGCTGTGGCTGCCGGTTTTTTGGTTTCTGTCACGGTATCCCCGACGGCGGCATCGGCTACGGATTTAATCGCTGCGGTGAAATAACCGACTTCACCGGGGGCAAGTTCCGCCAGTTTTTCCATTTTCGGGCGGAAACAACCGACCTGATCAATCTGGTGTTCGGTTTGGGTATTCATGAAGGTGACCTTCATGCCCCGTTTCATGGTGCCATCCACAATACGCACAAGGATCATAACGCCGAGATAGGGATCATACCAGCTATCAACAATAAGTGCTTTTAAAGGTGCATCCCGGTCACCTGTCGGGGCCGGAAGGGTGGTGACGATAGATTCCAGAACCTCGTCACAGTTTAACCCGGTTTTGGCAGAAACCAGCACCGCACCGCTGGCATCAATGCCGATCACGTCTTCGATCTGTTGCTGGATGCGTTCCGGTTCAGACGCCGGCAGGTCTGCTTTGTTGAGAACGGGGATAATTTCGTGATTGTTCTCAATCGCCTGATAGACGTTAGCCAAGGTTTGCGCTTCAACCCCTTGGGTGGAGTCAACGACCAGAAGGGATCCTTCACAGGCGGCTAATGAACGGCTGACTTCATAAGCAAAATCCACGTGACCGGGGGTGTCCATCAGATTGAGCTGATAGGTTTTGCCATCGTTCGCGGTATAATCAAGACGAACCGTTTGCGATTTGATGGTAATGCCGCGTTCGCGTTCAATATCCATGCTATCGAGCACCTGTTCCTGCATTTCCCGATCGCTCAGGCCACCGCATAAATGGATGAGACGATCCGCCAGCGTGGATTTGCCGTGATCGATATGGGCAATGATGGAAAAGTTGCGAATATGAGACAGGTCGGTCATGGATGTATCGCTTCAAAAAATGATAAAAACTCGAGCTTGGTATAAGGCTTTGTTGGCTTTGACGCAACAAAATCACGCGCTTAAACCGTAATTGTCTAAATCGGCTTTGAAATCAATAAACTGGTTATGTTTTATCAGCATAAGAAACAGGTTTACCATAATGTATTTGGGAGATGGTCATCCTTGTACAGCTTTCTAGTGTTGCAATTATATTGCAAATGCCGCATCTTTCGTGACACAAAAAAAGCTAAATAAAGCAAATATAGTCTAGGGAGATGGAAGGTGAACGACGAAACAGCGGTAGAGTCGCAAACGACCATGCGCGAAAATAAGACATCCGGCATTCAGGTCGAAGATGTCATTCAAAAGATTGCCATTGATGCGGGCGATATTGTGATCGAGATTGCAGATGTTGCAGGTAATATCGAAGACATCACCGCACGAATTAATAAACAGACCGATAGTTTTAATCTTGTTCGCGACGCCTCTGCGGCGATGGCGCAAGTGAAAAATGATATCGCAATGGCGACACAAACATCGCTGGAAGTGGCAGAACAAGCCAATGCCGATGTTTCCCAATCGCGACAAAACGTCGAAGTTTCCCTTGGGAATATTCAGACATTGGTTGATTTTGTGCGTCAGGTTGAAGAACGTCTCATTGGACTGAACGGCGCCTTGGAAGAAGTGCGTGACGTTTCCGGTGTCATTCAGAAAATCGCATCACAGACCAACTTGTTGGCTTTAAATGCAACGATCGAAGCCGCACGGGCCGGTGATGCGGGTAAAGGGTTTGCGGTTGTTGCGGGCGAAGTTAAAAATCTGGCGGAACAAACCGCCAAGGCAACGGAACAGATTGACCAGACATTGGAAGAGCTTGGATCACAAGTCGAGCTTTTAATGGGGGAAAGCGCCCACGGTGTGGAAAGTGCCGCACAGGCACAAGCCGGAACAAAAGATATCGGAGACGCGATTAATTTAGTCGGCAATGCGATTGCGAAAGTCGATGGGGAACTGGCCAATATCAATCAAGCTGCCTCTGCCATTGATGCGCATGTGGATGGGGTCGTGACGCAGCTTGAAGAAATGAGCTTGCGGGCCGAGGAAAACCGCACGGACTTAAGTGGGTGTAACGAACGGATCAGTAAGTTGCGCGATTTTGGGGCGGACTTGATCCAGTTGACCAACCAGCTTGGGGTGGAAACCGTTGATACCTTCTACATCAATCAGGTGGTGAGTGGCGCGCAAAAAGTTTCGCAGTTGCTTGAGGATGCGGTGGAACGTGGCGAGTTGCGCATGGAGAGCCTGTTTGATCGGGAATATCGCCAGATTGAAGGCACCAACCCACCACAATATAGCATTCAAAGTCTGGACTTTCTGGATAAGCATTTGCCGGATATCCAAGAACCCATTCAAGCTTCGGATAACAAAATTGTGTTCTCGGCCTGTGTGGACGTAAATGGTTATCTGCCTGTTCATAATTTGAATTTCTCGCAAGCTCAACGCCCCGGTGATATCGACTGGAATACAGCCAATTGCCGCAATCGGATGATCTTTAATGATCGTGTTGGGTTGGCGGCAGGCGAAAACGAAAAACCGTTTCTTGTGCAAGCCTATCGCCGTGATATGGGCGGGGGCAATTATGTGATGATGAAAGATGTAAGCGCACCGATTTTTGTGAAAGGTAAACATTGGGGCGGTATGCGTACAGGCTATAAATTATAAATGATAGAACGTTTAGGGACTGGCAAAGCCCCTAAACTGTCATTCCCGACCCTGATCGGGGATCCATATTTATCGCATGAGAAATATATAATTCATTGATTTCAAATGGATCCCGCATCAGGTGCGGGATGGCAGCTTTTGATTGACGATTTATCCAAAATATTTTGTCAGCAGTCTGACAAGGAGGGAGCAAGACCCTCCTTGTTTTTTTTATGTGATCCCTTTAAGAATGAAACAAAGATGCAATAACTGAGGGAATGCAGATGGTTGATGGACCGATGCACACATATCGCGAACATATTCAGAAAGGCGATATTCATCCCGATACGGCACAGGAACTGGCCGTGGAAAAGCTGCAGCTTCTTCACCATGCTTTGAAATCCTATGAACCAAATAGCGGGGAAAGTGGTTGGCGCGCCCGATTTGGTCTAGGGCGTCGCAAAGAAGCCGCTACACCGCCGCAAGGCTTGTATATGTATGGTGAAGTGGGCCGGGGTAAATCCATGTTGATGGATTTATTCTACGATACGGCCCCCGTAAAACTGAAACGTCGTGTGCATTTCCATGAATTTATGCGCGAAGTCCATGACCGGTTGAAACAGATCCGCGAAGACAAGCTGGACAAAAAAGAGGATGCAATTGTCGTTCTCGCCGGACAGTTGACCGATGAAGCGTGGTTATTGTGTTTTGATGAATTGCAAGTCACCAATATTGCGGATGCGATGATTTTGGGGCGTTTGTTCCGAACCCTTTTTGAAAAAGGCGTGGTGGTTGTGGCAACTTCAAACCGTGTGCCGGACGATTTGTATAAAAACGGCTTGCAACGCGACCGCTTTTTACCTTCCATCGATATGTTGAAACAAAAGCTTGATGTCATGGAACTGGCAAGCCCGACGGATTATCGGTTGGGGCGTGAAAGCGGCGAGCATACCTACTTCTACCCCTTGGATATGGATGCGCGCGACCAATTGCATGCTCAATTTGAGGACATGACGCAAGGGCAATCCAAAAATGATTATGTGATTGTGAAATCACGTCAGGTTGATGTGCCGAAACGATATGAACGGATTGCATTTTTTACCTTCAATGATCTGTGCGTCAAACCTTATGGCGCAAATGTTTATCTGGAGCTTGCCAGCTTGTTTGATGTGATTTTTGTTGAGGGCATTCCCGTTCTCAGCCCTAAAAACCGCAATGAAGCTGAACGTTTTGTCCATTTAATTGATGCGCTTTACGAACATAAAGTCAAACTTGTGTGCTCTGCAGCAGCGTTGCCGGATAAACTTTATCCCGAAGGCGATGGCGCCTTTGAATTTCAGCGCACGGTTTCGCGCCTGATGGAGATGCAGTCCGAAGATTATTTAAGCGCCGAACATTTGACTTAAAGGTCAGTAGAAGCCCAATAGAATCGGTTGTTTCAATGTTGGCTGCGTGAAAGGCATAACAACAGGATTCGCGCATGCGCAAATAGGGGGCAGTGCATGCGTGCCATGCATGGTATCACCACCATCGGTTTATGTTGCACCACAGCATAAACGCACGAAATATTATTAAACCCTAGAGGTTCTCTCGCTTTTCGAAAATTTCAGACATGGTCTTACCATTGCCTTGTGCTCTTGGTAAGACCACTCAGGCATAAAGTCTAGGGTTTCTGCGGGGTTAAGCAACGATCTTTTTGGAAACAATCCTTGCTCTAAGTCAAGAAACACGGTACTAACCTCGGACGGGTTTTTGGACTTTGATCTCGAATTCCATCGGGGTAAAGTTCAGCTTTATTTATTTAACCGGATCGAGGGAAAATTCTCCATGGCACGGAACAAGATTGCGTTAATCGGCGCTGGTAATATCGGCGGTACACTGGCTCACCTGGCAGGTCTGAAAGAATTGGGCGACGTTGTCCTTTTTGACATTGCAGACGGCATCCCCCAAGGTAAAGCACTGGACATTGCTGAATCATCACCTGTTGATTGTTTCAACGCATCATTCTCAGGCACAACTGACTACAAAGACATTGAAGGTGCAGACGTTGTCATCGTAACGGCGGGCGTTCCGCGCAAGCCGGGCATGAGCCGCGACGACCTGATCGGCATCAACGCTTCTGTAATGAAGTCTGTTGGTGAAGGTATCAAACAATATGCACCGAATGCTTTCGTTATCTGCATCACCAACCCGCTCGACGCGATGGTTTGGGCGCTGCGCGAAGTTTCCGGTTTGCCGCACAACAAAGTTGTCGGTATGGCTGGTGTTCTGGACTCTGCACGCTTCCGCTACTTCTTGGCTGAAGAATTCAACGTCTCTGTTGAAGATGTGACAGCGTTCGTTCTGGGTGGTCACGGCGATACAATGGTACCGCTGGAGCGTTACTCTGCCGTTGCCGGTATCCCGGTTCCTGATCTGATCGAAATGGGTTGGACCACACGTGAGAAAATGGACGAAATCGTTCAGCGCACACGTGATGGCGGTGCCGAAATCGTTGGCCTGCTGAAAACCGGTTCTGCGTTCTACGCTCCGGCTTCTTCTGCCATCCAAATGGCTGAAGCTTACCTGAAAGATCAACGTCGCCTGCTGCCGTGTGCGGCTTGGGTTGACGGTGGCAAGTACGGTCAAGACGGTATCTACGTCGGTGTTCCGACAATCATCGGTGCCAACGGTATCGAAGAAGTTGTCGAGATCAAACTGAACGACGATGAACAAGCTATGTTTGACAATTCAATCAACGCCGTGAAAGGCCTGATTGAAGCGACAAAAGAGCAAATGGCAAAAGCTGACTAATCAGCATGCATTCGGGGCGACCCTTACAGTCGCCCCGTTCCTTTGTGGGGAAAAAGTTTAAGAACTCCCATAAAAAAAGAGAGTTTTCTCAAAATTGAGGCAAAGCAAAGATGAATATTCATGAATATCAAGCTAAGCAGCTTCTGAAACAGTATGGTGTGACTGTACTGAATGGCGGTGTGGCTTACACAGCTGAAGAAGCGCGCGCAGAAGCGGAAAAACTGGGTGGTCCGGTTTTTGTCGTAAAATCCCAAATCCACGCCGGTGGCCGTGGTAAAGGTAAATTTAAAGAAGCAGACGCTGGCGAAGCCGGTGGTGTTCGCGTTGTCAAATCTGTTGACGAAGTCGAAGCAAACGCAAAACAAATGCTTGGCAACACACTGGTGACACACCAGTCTGGTGCAGAAGGTAAAGAAGTTAAGCGCGTTTACATCGAAGACGGTTGTGACATCGCTTCCGAACTTTATCTCGCGTTCTTGATCGACCGTGCAACCTCTCGTGTGACCATCATGGCCTCCACAGAAGGCGGTATGGATATTGAAGAAGTTGCAGCTTCCACACCCGAAAAAATTCTGACCGTTGCGATCGACCCGGCAACAGGCATTATGCCGTTCCACACTCGTCAGGTTGCTTTTGGTCTGGGCCTGAAAGGCGCACAAATCAAGTCTTGTGCTAAGTTCCTTGCTGGTATGTATAAAGCGTTCATCGAGCTGGATGCGTCTATGGTTGAGATCAACCCGCTGGTTGTGACCGGTGCAGACGATCTGGTTGCACTGGATGCGAAAATGAACTTCGATTCAAACGCTCTCTACCGTCAAAAAGCGGTTGAAGAAATGCGCGACGAAGACGAAGAAGATGCGATGGAACTGGAAGCTTCCAAGCATGACCTCAACTACATCAAACTTGATGGAACAATCGGTTGTATGGTGAACGGTGCTGGTCTTGCGATGGGTACAATGGACATCATTAAACTGTACGGCGGTGAGCCGGCAAACTTCCTCGACGTTGGTGGCGGGGCGACGAAAGAGCGCGTGACAGAAGCCTTTAAATTGATCCTGTCCGACCCGAACGTTGAAGGCATTCTTGTCAACATCTTCGGTGGTATCATGCGTTGTGACGTGATTGCAGACGGCGTTGTTGCTGCTGCACGCGAAGTTTCTTTGAACGTGCCGCTCGTTGTACGTCTTGAAGGGACAAACGTAGACCAAGGTAAGAAAATTCTTTCTGAATCCGGTCTGCCGATCATCACTGCTGATAACCTTGCTGACGCGGCAGAAAAAGTCGTGAAAGCTGTGAAGGAGGCTGCATAACATGGCCGTTCTGATTAATAAAGATACCAAAGTCATCTGTCAGGGTTTTACTGGCGCACAAGGTACTTTCCACTCTGAACAAGCGATTGCTTACGGGACACAAATGGTCGGTGGTGTTACACCGGGCAAAGGCGGTTCCACTCACCTTGATCTGCCGGTTTTCGACACGGTTGCTGATGCACGTGAAAAAACAGGTGCAAACGCATCTGTGATTTACGTTCCGCCGCCGTTCGCAGCCGATGCGATTTTGGAAGCGATTGATGCTGAAATCGAACTGGCTGTTTGTATCACCGAAGGTATTCCGGTGATGGATATGGTGAAGGTAAAACGTGCGTTGGCAAATTCCAAAACACGTCTTGTCGGCCCGAACTGCCCGGGTGTCATCACACCGGGTGAATGTAAAATCGGTATTATGCCGGGTCACATTCACAAACGCGGTTCTGTTGGTATCGTTTCACGTTCCGGTACATTGACTTACGAAGCTGTTGCACAAACAACGGCAGCGGGCATGGGTCAATCTACTTGTATCGGTATCGGTGGTGATCCGGTTAACGGCACAAACTTCATTGATTGTCTGGAAATGTTCCTGGGTGATGATGAAACAGAATCCATCGTTATGATCGGTGAAATTGGCGGCACGGCTGAGGAAGAAGCTTGTGAATTCCTCAAGCAGTCCAAAATTAAGAAACCGGTTGTTGGCTTTATCGCAGGCGTGACTGCACCTCCGGGTAAACGTATGGGCCATGCTGGTGCCATCATTTCCGGCGGTCAAGGTACGGCTGATGCCAAAATGGAAGCAATGAAGTCTGCCGGCGTTGCCGTTGCTGACTCACCGGCTTCTATCGGTAGCACAATGGTTAAACTGTTAAACGGTTAATCGTTGTTGGGAGCGGCTCTTGCCGCTCCAAATCCTAGTCTTGGGAGTTAGGGTGCGGGATCACCGTTAAGAAGTGAACCGCACCCCTCTAGGGAAGAAAAAATATGGTTGATACCCCCGAAACAATCCTGAATGGCCAAAATACTGTCTATCTGGCAGAACTTTACGCCCGTTATATGAGGGACCCGTCCTCTGTTGATCAGAGTTGGGTGTCCTTTTTCTCCGGATTGCGCGCTGAAGGTCTGGAAGCACTGCAAGACCTGAGCGGTCCGAGTTGGAACAAACCGAGCCACGGCGTCGTCAATACGGGTGCAACATCCGTCACGGCACCGGTTGCATCTGCACAGCCACAGGCGGGTGCGGTTTATGCACAGGCTGATGAAGACGCGATCCGCGCCGCAACGATGGACTCCATCCGCGCGTTGATGCTGATCCGTTCTTACCGCGTACGCGGTCACCTTATCGCTCGATTTGACCCACTGGGGATCGAGGGTAACGACTATCACCCGGAACTGGATCCGAAATCATACGGTTTCACCGATGCAGATATGGACCGTCCGATCTTTATCGATTTTGTGCTGGGGCTGGAAACGGCTTCATTGCGCGAGATCGTGGAAAAAGTTCAATCCACATACTGCCGTCATATCGGTGTGGAATTTATGCACATTCAGGAACCGGAAGAGAAAGCCTGGATCCAGCGTCGCATCGAATCCACTGAAAACCAGTCTGCCTTTACCGTAAAAGGCAAACAGGCAATTTTGGAACGTTTGACCGAAGCCGAAGGCTTTGAACAATTCCTTGATAAAAAATACACAGGGACAAAACGTTTCGGTCTGGAAGGCGGCGAAGCCCTTATTCCTGCGATGGAACAGATCCTGAAACGCGGGGCGCAGCTGGGTTTGAAAGAAGTTGTTCTGGGGATGCCACACCGCGGTCGTTTGAACGTTTTGACCAATGTGATGCACAAGCCGTTTCGCGCGCTGTTCTCGGAATTTCAGGGTAATTCATCCAACCCGGATGATGTCGAAGGTTCAGGGGATGTGAAATATCACCTCGGGACATCTGCGGACCGTGAATTTGATGGCAACACCGTTCACTTGTCTTTGACTGCAAACCCGTCTCACCTTGAACTGGTCAACCCGGTTGTCCACGGGAAGGTACGTGCTAAACAGGAACAACTCGGTGATACAGACCGCCGTCAGGTTATGCCGTTGTTGTTACACGGTGATGCGGCTTATTCCGGTCAGGGGATTGTGCCGGAAGGCCATGCCATGTCGGGTCTGCGCGGTTATAAAGTTGGCGGGACCATTCATATCATCGTCAACAACCAGATCGGTTTTACAACGGCCCCGCATTATTCGCGTTCCAGCCAATATCCGTCTGATGTTGCCAAGATGGTACAGGCACCGATTTTCCACGTAAACGGGGATGATCCGGAAGCTGTGGTTCACGTGGCCCGTATTGCAACCGAATACCGTCAGGAATTTGGTAAAGACGTGGTCATCGATATGTTCTGTTATCGCCGTCACGGTCATAACGAGTCGGATGAACCGATGTTCACCAACCCGCATATGTATAAAGTGATCAAGGCGCAGAAAACCACGCGCGAACTTTATGCAGAGCGTCTGGTTGCTGAAAAAGTTCTGAGTGAACAACAGGTTCAAGATATCTACGACGATTTCAAAGGTCGTCTGGAAGAGGAATTTCAGGCGGGTACGGCCTATAAGCCGAACAAGGCCGATTGGTTCGAAGGTAAATGGCAAGGGTTTGCCAATGCCAAGGGCGAAGAGGAATTCCGTAATGAAGATACCTCTGTTTCCGAAGAATTGTTGAAAGAAGTCGGTAAAGCCATTTCTACGGCGCCCGATAACTTTAATGTGAATAAGAAGGTTGAACGCCAGCTGAAAGCCAAGTCCAAAATGATCGAGACCGGCGAAGGGATCGATTGGGCAACTGCTGAAGCCTTGGCCTTTGGTTCTCTTTTGGTGGAAGGGCACAAGGTTCGCCTGTCTGGTCAGGATTGCGGTCGCGGGACATTCTCCCAACGTCATAGCGTGATCGTGGATCAGGAAAGCGAAGAACGCTACCGTCCGCTGAACAGTATTCGTGAAGAACAAGGCGATTATGAAGTTATCGACAGTCCGCTGATCGAGTTGTCTGTTCTTGGTTTTGAATACGGTTATTCATTGGCAGAACCCAATGCTTTGGTCATGTGGGAAGCCCAGTTTGGCGATTTTGCCAACGGTGCCCAGATGATTATCGACCAGTTCATCTCAAGTGGTGAATCCAAATGGTTGCGTCTGTCCGGTTTGACCATGTTGTTGCCGCATGGCTACGAAGGTCAAGGTCCGGAACACTCATCCGCGCGCCCGGAACGTTATCTGCAACTGTGTGCCGAAGACAACTGGCAAGTTCTGAACGTGTCCACACCGGCGAACTATTTCCACGCCCTGCGTCGTCAGTTGTGCCGCAACTTCCGCAAACCTTTGGTGATCTTTACGCCGAAGTCTTTGTTGCGTCACAAACTGTGTCAAAGCACACTGTCTGAATTTATGACAGGTTCTGCCTTCCAGCGTGTTATTGGTGAAACCGACAAGCTGGTGGCGAATGACAAGATCAAGCGGGTCGTTCTGTGTACAGGTAAGGTTTACTATGACCTGTTGCAAACGCGCCGTGACAAAGGGATCGACGATGTTGTCATCGTTCGTGTCGAACAGCTTTATCCTTGGCCGAAAGAGTCCATTAAGGAAGAGTTGGCGAAATATCCCAATGCCGACATGGTCTGGTGTCAGGAAGAACCCGCAAACATGGGCTATTGGACGTTTGTCTTCCCGCGTTTGCTTTATATCTGTCAAGAATTGGGTATGAAGGGTGGCTTCCCGGGTTATTCCGGTCGCCGTGCATCTGCATCGCCTGCAACGGGCCTGAACAAGGTTCACGTTGCCGAACAACAGTTCCTGGTTGACGAAGCATTGGCTGGCAAGCTGGAAAGCCTGCCGACACCATTTGCGCGTGAAACCAAAATGGCTGCATCTAAACTATAAGAGTTGTGAGGAAACAAATGGCCACAGAAATTACTGTTCCTGCTTTGGGTGAATCCGTATCGGAAGGTACGGTTTCAAAGTGGCTCAAAAATATCGGCGACACAGTCGCTGTTGACGAACCGCTTGTTGAGCTGGAAACAGACAAAGTCACTGTCGAAGTACCGTCGCCTGTTGCGGGTACTTTGGTTGAAATCGTTGCCGCAGAAGACTCCGACGTGGAAGTGGGTGCGGTCCTGTGTATGGTGGGTGAAGCGGGTGAAACCGTTGCGGCTGCTCCGGCCGCTGCTGCTCCTGCTGCCAGCGAGGCTCCTGCACAAGAGGCTTCTGCCGGTACGGGTGAAACGGTGGATATCGTTATCCCGGCAATGGGTGAATCGGTTACCGAAGGCACAATTTCCAGCTGGCTGAAAAAAGTCGGTGAAGAAGTTGCTGTTGATGAAGCCCTGTGTGAAGTCGAAACCGATAAAGTAACTGCTGAACTGCCGTCACCGGCAGCCGGTGTGCTGGTTGAGATTATCGCGGGCGAAGAGACAGACGTTGAAGTCGGTACGGTTGTTGGTCGTATTGCTGTTGGTGCAACGGCTGGTGCGGCGGCACCGGCATCCAGTGCAGCCCCGGCGAAAAGCGCGCCTGCGGCTTCGGCTCCGGCAGCTGCGGCAAATACGTCCCTGCCTCTGGCTCCTGCGGTTCGCAAGCTGGTTGAAGAAAACGGCCTTGATGCTGCGAAAATTCCTGCAACAGGGAAAGACGGTCGCTTGGTGAAGGGCGATGTTCTCGCCTATATCGAAAGCGGTCAGGCTGCAAAAGACAAAGCGGCGGCGGCGAAACCGGCTCCTGCTGCAGCACCTGCGGCGGCTCCGGCCCCGGCGGCTGCACCGGCTGCGTCTTCGACACCAAACGGGGCGATGATCCCGCCGCGTCCGCAAGGTCCGCGTGAAGAACGTGTCAAAATGACCCGTCTTCGCAAGGTGATTGCATCTCGCTTGAAAGAAGCACAGAACACAGCGGCGATCTTGACCACTTGGAACGAAGTGGACATGACCGGTGTCTTGGAAATGCGCAAGCAATATAAAGACGGTTTTGAGAAAAAACACGGTGTGAAGCTTGGCTTCATGGGTATTTTCACAAAAGCCTGTGTGACAGCTCTGCGTGAATGGCCTGCCGTGAATGCGGAAATCGACGGTGACGAAATCGTTTATAAAAACCATTACGATGTCGGGATCGCCGTTGGCTCTCCGACGGGTCTGGTGGTGCCGGTTGTGCGTGATTGTGATGAAAAATCACTGGCACAAATCGAAGGCGATATCGTGGACTACGGCAAACGCGCCCGCGCCGGTTCATTGACAATGGACGAAATGATGGGGGGAACCTTTACCATTTCTAACGGTGGTGTGTTTGGTTCCTTGTTGTCTGCACCGATCCTGAACCGTCCGCAATCTGCGATTTTGGGTATGCACAAAACGCAAATGCGCCCGATGGTGATGCCGGATGGTTCCATTCAGGCACGCCCGATGATGTATCTGGCCTTGTCTTATGACCACCGTATCATTGATGGTCGCGAGGCAGTCAGCTTCCTTGTACGTGTCAAGGAATGTCTGGAAGATCCGCAGCGCATCCTGCTGGACGCCTAAGCGTTAAAGAAATAAAGCGGGGGTCGGCAGTGTGTCGGCTCCCGTTTTTTACTGTATTACAAGACAAAGGAATGAGATCGATATGAGCGATAATTTTGACGTTGTTGTCATCGGCGGTGGCCCCGGTGGATATGTCTGCGCCATTCGTGCTGCACAACTGGGTTTGAAAACAGCTGTTGTGGAAAAACGCGGCAGTCTGGGCGGAACTTGTTTGAATGTGGGCTGTATTCCGGCCAAGGCCTTGCTGCAATCCACCCATCTTTATGAAATGGCCGCCCATGAAATGGCGGAACACGGCATTAACGTCACGCCGAAACTTGATCTGGACAAAATGATCGACCGTAAAGAAGCGGTCGTGAAGCAATTGACGCAAGGCGTTGAGTTCTTGATGAAAAAGAACAAGGTCAAATACCTTGTGGGCGAAGGAAAGGTTACGGCAGCTGATGAAGTAACGGTTTCTTTGAATGCCGGCGGTGAAGAAGTTCTAAAGACAGAAAACATCGTGATTGCAACCGGGTCTGATGTGGCATCCTTGCCGTTTTTGGAAATTGACGAAAAAGTTATGATGTCATCAACCGGGGCAATGGAATTGCGCAAAGTCCCGAAAAAGCTTGCTGTTATCGGCGGTGGGGTGATCGGTCTCGAACTGGGTTCCGTCTGGAACCGTCTGGGCGCAGAGGTCACGGTTATTGAATTTATGGATCAAATCCTGCCCGGTATGGATGGTGAAGTGCGCAAGCAAGCCCAACGTATCTTGAAAAAACAAGGTTTGAATTTCAAACTGGCAACCAAGGTCACAGCTGCGAAGAAAACCAAAACATCTGTTACCTTGACAATGGAACCGGCCAAAGGCGGAGATGCAGAAGAACTTAAGGTCGATGCCTGCCTTGTTTCCATCGGTCGTCGCCCTTATACCGATAACCTCGGTTTGGCGGAAGTCGGTGTTGAAATGGACGAGCGCGGCTTTGTCAAAGTAGATCACGACTTGCAAACCAATGTTGCCGGGATCTTTGCGGTTGGTGACGTGATCGGCGGTTTGATGCTGGCGCACAAAGCCGAAGAAGAAGGCGTTGCGGTTGCTGAAATGCTGGCAGGTCAATCCGGTCATGTAAACTACGATGTGATTCCGGGTATTGTTTACACGCACCCCGAAATCGCAAGCGTGGGCCGTACGGAAGAAGGTCTGAAAGCAGACGGGATCGAATATAAAGTTGGCAAGTTTCCCTTCCAGGCCAATGGTCGTGCGTTAGCCAATGGCGACAGTGAAGGCTTTGTCAAAATTCTGGCAGACAAGAAAACGGATCGTGTTCTGGGCGCCCATATCATTGGTCCGTCCGGTGGTGATCTGATTCAAGAAGTTGTACAGGCAATGGAATTTGGCGGGTCCAGCGAAGATATTGCACGTACATGCCACGGTCATCCGGGCTTACCCGAAGCGGTGAAAGAAGCAGCTTTGGCGTGTGATAAACGCGCTTTGCATGCCTAAGTCACCAGCTTAGCAATACAAGAAACGGCGTACCCTCTTTTGGACGGTACGCCGTTTTTGTTTTTATGACATGACCTGTTGGCGCAGCATGTCAAATTCTTCAGCGAAAGACTGTTCCAGTTTTTTTATGTCTTCTTCGCTCAGGTCTTCCATCATCACACAGGTCATGGTCAAGTGAGCGGAGCCATCAGGCAGCGAGACCACACGGGATGGAAAGGGATGCAGCATATCCTTGTTTGATCCGCCATACATATCGATGACTCCGCTTTGCGCATCGGCTTTGATATCAAAATAGCTTTCCCCCATCGGCCCCTGAATGCGATAAATATCGCCATCTTTTTGAATGGAGTGGCAATAATTGATTGCCCATTTGGGTAGATTTTCCGGTGTTGAAACAAAGTTAAACAGTTTTTCCGCACTGACATTCACCGTGAGGGACTTAGAGTTGACGTACATTTTGAACTCCTTCTGTACGAGTTGAACTGTCCTTACCTTACTGCCATACTCCTGACATCTAGCTGTCAGGAGACTTGTGTCAAAATGGAAAAATGATGAAACGAACAGAACGTCTGATAAAAATCACCACCTTATTACAAGGACGCCGTGGGGCGGTGACGGCTGACTATATTGCGCAGGAATGCGAAGTCAGTGTGCGCACGATTTATCGCGATATTCAGGAATTGATGAACAGCGGTGTACCAATTTCAGGTGAAGCTGGTGTCGGCTATATTTTGGATGCAGGATACCATTTGCCACCACTGAGCTTTGATATTGAGGAGATCGAAAGTCTGGTTCTGGGGATGGCGATGGTGTGCAACTGGACAGATGATCGAATGGGGCGCTCGGCGCGCAGTGCATTGGATAAGATTAAAAATGCCTTACCTGCAGCCTCTCTTGAAAGGTTGCATGGCACCGCTCTGTTTGCCTTTCAAAGCGCCATTCATGTCCCGTGGACGGTTGATTTCTCTGCATTGCGGTTGGCGATCCGGGAGAAATATAAAATTGAAATTGACTATGTGGATGAACGCAAACAGACGTCGGTGCGCACCGTTCGTCCTTTGGCGATGATTTTCCTCGGCCCAATTTGGCTTTTATGCGGTTGGTGTGAACTCCGTAGCGATTTTCGTAATTTTCGTATAGATCGCATTCAGAACTTACAGACTTTGGCGGAGCGTTTTCGCGATGAACCGGGGAAAGCGTTAAATGATTATCGCAACCGTGATCATTGTGATGAATTAGGCAAATAGAAAACTATCCCGCATGAATGCAATTGCGCCCGCTTTTCTTCGCGTCGTATAGGAAGCGATCAGAAAGATTGATTAAATCATCCAGACCTTCCGTGGATTGCCACGTAATGCCGACACTGATTTGCACACTTAATTCGTGGTTGTCATAAGTGAAGGTTGTTTCTGCAATGACATCACGCAGGGTTTCGAAGGTTTCGATAACATCTTCGGTATCCTCACGATACATCAAGACACAGAATTCTTCGCCACCGAAGCGGGCGACGACCCCTTTGTTCTTGAAGAAGTGATCAATTTTCTTGGCAACAGCCGTTAAGATAAAATCTCCGGCATCATGGCCGAAACTGTCATTGATTTGTTTGAAATGATCCACATCGATCATGGCAGCAATTAAATAGCCGTCGCCTTTTCGGGCTTCTTTGAACATTTCCTGACCACGGTCATACAAATAACGTCGGTTGCGAACGCCCGTTAAATAATCGGTGATGAGCGAGTCTTTGAGGGCATTGATATATTCCAGCATTTCAATGTTCTGGGAAATGCGACAGAAAAACTCTTCGTTTAAGAAAGGTTTGGTTATGAAATCATTGGCACCGATCTTAATGAATTTTGCTGAAAGAGCGTGGTTGCCGTAAGTTGAAACGCCAACGATTGACAATTCGCGCTTTGAATAATGTGTACGGATTTTTTTGGTCAGCTCGAACCCATCAAGATTTGGCATGTTATAATCTGTAATGACCATCATAATGTCGGGGTTTTCATCCAGAACTTTCAAGGCTTCCAGCCCGTCGCAAGCCTCTAAAACCTGAAATTTATAACGATGAAGCAGCCCTCGCATCTGATATCGCGCTGTTTTGGAATCATCAACCAGCAAAACTTTAATAAATTGGTTTAGGTATATGCGTTTCACTGTTGAAATGACATATTCAATACTGGCAGGGCTGTCTTTGACGACATAATCAATGATATTTTTTTGCATCAGGTCATCGCGAATCTCTTCATTGAAATGACCCGAAAAAACAATAGACGGGATGGGCTGCGAGATGACGTATTCGACGATTTCACCATTGGGAGCATCTGGTAAGTTCAAATCAAGCAGGGCCAGAAAAAAGGTATTCCCGCGTTCTTTTAAAATGGTCGCGGCCTGTTTGAATGTTTCAGCGCAAATGACATTGCAGTCGAGTTCTTTTTCCAACTGACTTTTAAGAACGCTGCGATAAAATTTCGCATCTTCGACGAGGAGAATATCAATTGTTTGGTGGAAATCTGTCATAAAGTTATGGCCTGCGTCTATGCTGTGACAAAGCAGCCCTTGCGGGCAGTTTGGCTTTCGAGAGTGCGTTTTGTATCATCAAGAAGCTCTGCATATTTGCCGGGTGAGGCAATACAGAGCATAGCGCTGACGTCGACGTTCAACAGCTGTTTTCCAAACCGGAAGTCACGGTTGATGATATGGCGATGCAGTGTTTGCATTTCTTCCACAAAATTATTGGGTTGGTCGGTTGCGCATAAAAAGCAGAACTGACTGCCGCTGTAGCGCACGACAAGCGGGGATGTTCGGTTGAAATGACGTTCAAATTCCCGCGCCATCATAAACAGGACAGCATCACCAGCATCATTGCCGTGGGCTTCGTTAAAGGTTTTAAAATCATCAAGTTCAAAGAAGGCGCAGGCGAGAGACAGGTCGTTTGTTTCGGCATTTTGGCAGGTTCTCTCATATTCCTCTTCCAGAAAACGGCGATTTTTCAATTGGCTGACCAAATCAGTGTGAACAAGCTCATCCAGTTTGTGCACTTTTTCCAAAGCATCCATATTCAATGTGATGCGGCAGAAAAACTCTTCGGTGAGAAAGGGTTTAACGAGAAAGTCGCTTGCACCGGCTTTTAAAAATTGTGCCGACAGGGTCTGATTGCCATAGGCTGATACCCCGATAATACAAACTTGATCGCGGCTTTTTTGCGCCCGGATCAGTTTACAGAGTTCGGTTCCTTGCATGTCCGGCATGTTATAGTCGCAAATGATGAGACGAATGTCCGGGTTTTCGTTGAAAACGTTCAGGGCATCGTGACCTGTACTTGCACTTAGAACTTTAAAATTAAAGCGTTTCAGCAAGGTTTCCATATGCTTGAGCGCAACACGCGAGTCATCAACAACCAAGGCGCAATTGGCGCTGTTTTTGAAATAGCGATCCACCATGTTGAGGACGTAGTTCAGGCTGGCAGGACTGTCTTTGACGACATAGTCGATCACGCTGGGGTGTTCCAGCAGATCGCGTACCGCTTCGCTGAAATGACCGGAAAAAATAAGAGACGGCACCCCCATGCCGGTTACGATATCGACAATTTCACCATCCGGGGCATCCGGTAGATTGAGGTCCAAAAGACCCAAATCAAAATGTTTGTTGCTGTTGGTCAGTTGTTCGACAGCTTCCCCATAAGTTTCAACGGCTGTCACGTTGTAGCCGAACTTGCTTTCTATCTGTGATTTTATGATATTGCGAAAAAATTTCGCATCTTCTACCAATAGGATCTCGGCCATTTTTTATGTCTACTCAATTATTATTTGGTCTTCTTTTAAAGTAGCGAAACTTTACTTGCTTCGCAATTGATAACTCTGTGTTGAGCTGTGGAAAGAAGAGCGGGTCAGGATAGTTTGTCAAAGGGGATGGTTAAGTTGTCGCGTGCGCTATCCATACGTTCGTGGGGGCCTTTGGGCCGGGGGGGAATATCTTGTTCATCGACTTCTTCCGGATGCCAGTCTTTCATATAGGAACGGGCGTTGGCGACGTCGTCTTTTTGCAGGTCGTCGTCGTAATCGTGGGGATCATATTCTTGAAACGTCGGATCATCATCCTGTGCGCCGTCTTCTTCTGCCATTTTGGCCAGACGATCAAATGTCGTGAGGGAATGATATAAATCCGGGTCCATGTCTTCACGATGGGGGCGACAGGTCCAGATCAGCAGGGCAGCGGGCAAACCTGCGAGCAACCAGCCCGGTAGTTGCAGGAGCGTTGCAATGAGAAACTTTAAGAGGGCAGAATCATAATGATGTTTAAAGGCAATCCATTTGCCGGGGGCAAGGGTGAGCAAAAGATCGTTGGCAGAGGTAAACAGGCTATGACGGGCCAACGTGGCTTCGGCGGCGGCTAAAAGAAAAGCCAAGGCAAAAAAGCCCCAACCCAGTAAAAAACCGAATTTTGCTGCCAAGCTGATTTGCTGTGAATGACGGGGCACGCCTTTGTCCTTTAAAAACCGTCGAGAAAAATCTTTTATCGTCTTTCATACCATAATCGGTAAGAATGTTTGAAAGATTTATTGAAGGCCCGCAGTATGCGCGATGACGGTTTTCAAAGGTCTTGTCTTGTGCTGTCACTCGATATTAACGCATGAGATATTTTTCGATGAAAGCGTCGATATCATCGGGGGTCATGCCGCGTTTTTTCAGGTCTTTGCGAATGGAATTAATATCCACGTTGGGATAGGTGTGGCAATCTTCGATCTGGTTGGTTTTGGCATCAATAATGCGGAAATCGTAGGCCATTTTTTGGCTGCGATAGACATCATATTTCAAAATCTGGTCAACCGAGTTATCGGGCAGGTATGTCAGGATTGTCGGTTGCAGGTCGTACAGGTCAGTCGGTTTGCAGTAATCGGCCGAACAGATGATGACTTCATCGCCTTTTTGACAGGTGCGGGCAGCCGCGCCATTGAGGATACAGCATTTAGATCCCGGTTCCCCATAGATGACATAGGTGGAAATGCGTGCGCCGCTCTGTTTGTTCCAGATATCGACGAATTCCATCGGGTAAATGCCAGCCAGTTCGCACTGTTCCGGGTCCAGCGTAATGGAACCGTGGTAGTTCAGGTCAGCCCCGGTGACGCGAATGCCATGTAACTTGGCGCGTACAACTTTCATCATAGTCGTCAGCCTTAAACATTTAAAAAAAGGTACAGGCTTTATAACGATTTTAAGCCTGTGAGCCAGCATTTTTTAACATATTGGCAGCAGAAGTTATATATTCTTTAACTCTCCAGACGTTACCCATATAAGCGGATAAATTTATAGAGCGGGATATTTTATGGCATTGATGCGATCAATAGCGACGGTCGGCGGCTTTACGATGTTGAGCCGTATTCTCGGCTTTGTCCGTGATATTCTGGTTGCGGCCATCTTGGGGGCGGGACCGGTTGCCGATGCGTTTTTTATCGCGTTTAAATTTCCCAATGTTTTTCGCCGCCTGTTTGCGGAAGGGGCGTTCAATGCGGCTTTTGTGCCGTTATTTGCCGGAAAACTAGAAGAGGAAAATGGTGCGAAGGTTGCCAAGGCGTTTGGGGAACAGGCGTTCGCCTTTCTCTTTTGGGTCTTGCTGGCCTTATTGATTGTGATGGAACTGTCTATGCCGTGGGCCATGCGGTTATTTGCCCCCGGTTTCATGAATGATCCGGAAAAATTTGATCTGGCTGTTCATCTGACCAGAATCACTTTTCCTTATTTATTGTTCATCTCATTGGTTTCTTTAATGGCCGGTGTGTTGAATTCTCTCAATAAATTTGCGGCTGCGGCTGCCACGCCTGTTTTGTTAAATATCTGCCTGATCGGGGCGGTTCTGGGGCTGACCCCTTATATGGCAACACCGGGTCATGCCTTGGCCTGGGGGGTGTTTGGGGCCGGGATTGTTCAATTTATCTGGATGTTCTGGAACGGTGTGAAAAATAAAATGGGCCTGAAACTGGGCTGGCCACGCTGGAATGCGGATGTGAAAACAATGGTTGCGCGCATTATTCCGGGGGCTGTCGGTGCGGGGATTTATCAGATCAATATGCTGGTCGATATGATCATTGCAACCTTATTGCCGACGGGATCTATTTCGTTTTTGTTTTACGCAGACCGGATCAATCAATTGCCGTTGGGGGTGGTCGGGGTCGCGGTGGGGACAGCCCTTTTACCGATGATGTCGCGTCAGTTACGCGGCGGTGACGAAACCGGCGCGATGAACAGCCTGAACCGGGCTTTGGAATTTTCTCTGCTGCTGACCTTGCCGGCGGCTGTGGCCTATATGGTGATTGCAGACCCGATTGTTTCCATCCTGTTTGAACGCAAAGAATTTGTTGCCAGTGATACGCAAGCCACGGCGGCGGCCCTGTTTGTTTATGCCTTGGGTTTGCCTGCCTATGTGCTGAACAAGGCACTGACACCGGGCTTTTTTGCCAGGGGGAATACGAAAACCCCGGTAAAAATTGCGGCTGTGTGTATGGTGGTGAATATTGTCTTTAACCTGCTTTTGATGGGACCGTTTTTGCATGTGGGTCTGGCAATGGCGACGGTGATTTCGGCATGGGTTAATACGTTATTATTGGCCATTGTTTTACGCAAAAACGGTTATTTGACCTTGGATAGCCGATTGAAGAGCCGGGCAGGGCGTATTGTTTTGGCTTGTGGTGTGATGGCGGCGGCTTTGTATGGATTGACCCAGTTGTTACAGGCTGAATTGGTGGGATCGCAACTCATGCGAATCCTGTCTTTATGTGCATTGGTCGGGGTTGGTTTGCTGTCTTATTTCGCCAGTGTCTTTTTATTCGGCGCAGCGCGATGGGCGGAGGTAAAATCCATGATGCGCAGGCAATAGATCAACAGTTCAAGCCCCATAGCTGCAAGTTGCATATCATTGTATTTATTGCAATTATTTTGCATATTTGTGAACTTATTTTTTCAGTTATCTTATTGAATTGACAAAAGAATCCTCTGAGACCATCAGGTAGGGCAATCGTCGTAACAAGACGTGTTTCTGCTGAAGGTGAATAGAATGAGTTCTGATCGTATTTCAATTGCCCATCGTATCTATGTCGGGTTCGGTTTTTTAATTATCGCGCTTCTGGGACTGGGGGCGTTTGCAACCTTCCAGTTTGACGAAATGGCCGGATCGACAGAGACAATTGGCGAAAAGATCACCCTTGTCGGAGAAGCTAATGAATATGCATTGCGCCTTCAGGAGCTTTCCGACGCCATTCTGTTGTATGCCCAGTCACAGAAACCACAGGATCGTGCAACTGTGGACCGTCGCTTAGAAACAACCAAAACAACGGAAGAACGTTTTATTCGCCATTTGGCGGAAAAGGGTCAGCAGGCGGACTCTGACAAGGTGGCACAATATTCCAAAGCTTACAAAGAAACGCTTGGTCCCTTATTGTTACGCATCGAAAATATCGGGGCTTCGGCAGATATGATTTTGATGGGGGCGAATAAGCTGACGTTATCGGCACCGGAACTGTCGGAAAAACTGGATACGATTGCACTGGAAAAGCCGGAATATGCAGGGCTTTCTTTAATGGCGCATAAAATTATGACGACATCGGCAAAAGCTTTGGTGGAAACCATGACCTATGCCATTAAACCGTCGGATAAGACCTTGCAAAATGCGCGCAATGCAACGGCTGCTTTGGATAACGCCTTGGGCGAAACTAAGATTGAAATGAAGGGCCTGTCGCGTCGCGATCTAAAACCTTTGAAATTTCTAGGTCGTGATAATGATCTGCTGAAACAGGGCTATGTGCAATTTCAGGGATCTAACTTAGGTTTGATCAACTCATTTAGCGCTTATCGCAGTGAAATTGAAAAAACAATGGCAATGGCTGACAGTATCCGTCGCACAGCCATTGAAGAACAGAACCAGACGACTTCTGCGGTGAGCGCAGCTTCAGCCAGTACAATTACCAGCTATGTGGTCACAATGATTATTGTTGCGGTTATTGCTGTCTTGTTAGGGGCGGTGACGTCACGCAGTATTTTGGGACCGTTGCGCCGGGTAACGCAGGATATGCGTCTTTTGGGTGAAGGTAACACAGAGATTGAAGTGGTGGACCGTCAACGTCGTGATGAGGTGGGCACAATGGCAAAAGCCGTTGTCATTTTCCGACAAAATGCACTGGATGTGGAACGCCTGACCCAGCAACGTCTGGAAGATCAAAAACAGGAAGAAGAAAAACGCAGTGCGTCCCTGTTCGCAATGGCCGATACGATTGAGTCAGAAACCGGTGTGGTGTTGGAAAAAGTCGCCAATCATACCAAAGAATTGTCGCGTGCGGTGGGAACGATGTCGGGTTCAGCCGAACGGGTTTCAGCTCAAGCCGGGGACATGGCCCGTGAAGCCCAGGAATCACACAGTCTGGCAGAACAGGTGGCGCAGGCGGCGGATAATCTAGCCCTGACCATTGAAGATATTTCCGCCAAAGTGGGCCGACAGCGCGATATTGCCGATACTGCGATGACACAGGCGCAAAATTCCACCCGTTTTGTACAGGTTTTGAGCAAGGCAACAGATGATATCGGCAATGTGGTTGCCATTATCAGTGATATTGCCGCGCAAACCAATATGCTGGCCTTAAATGCTACGATCGAGGCGGAGCGTGCAGGTATTGCCGGGAAAGGGTTTGCTGTTGTAGCGTCTGAAGTGAAGCAATTGGCGACGCAAACATCCAAGGCAACGGCACAAATCGCCACGCAAATTAACGGTGTGCGCAATGTGACCCGTGACTGCGTGAAATCGATTGAGGAGATCAATGGCATTATCAATGATATGGCCAATATTTCTAGCGAGGTTTCTAACAGTGTGGACGGTCAAAGTGCGGCGACCCGTCAAATCACCACCAGCATACAGGCATCATTTAAAGTTTCGGAACGTCTGAATCATCAAGTAAACAATGCTTCTTCTGAAATGCAGGACGTGCGTGCATTAAGCGATAACCTTGGTTCGGTTTCTAGAAATGTGTCTTCTATGGTCGAAAGTCTGCAAATGTCCTTGAATACGGCAATCCGTACCGCTTCAAATGCCTTGAACGATAGTGACAAGGCCTTTGTGATGAGAAAAGATGTCAACGTTACCTTAAAAGGGCCGCGTGGGGTCTTGCGTTCCACATTGCATGATATTTCCAACAATGGCTTTGCCTTGGTTCCTGCGTTGGATGTTCGCATTGCAGAAGAATATGAAGCCAATATTGAGGGCATTGAAGGGACATATACTGTCGAAATCCTCAGCAAACGTGGGGCACAGTCACCGAAAACCCGTATCCGTTTTGTCGGGGATATGGAAGAACGCGCAGATGTCGTGAGCTATGTCATGAATATGTGGGCGGATCATTTGCGTAGCGAAATTCTGGGTGGCTCCGATATTATTGCCTTTTCCGATTATCAAAATGCGGCTGAATAACGCTTTATCTTGACCCTGTTCATCGTGCATTGCATAACAATTGCTTCTTTGAGCAGGGGCGTCTCCACAGCGTCCCATTGTAAATTTTTTTTGAAAGCGGGACACATCCAATGGATCGCATTTTTTCAGGCGTTCAGCCTTCCGGTAACCTGACACTTGGCAACTATCTTGGGGCCATTCGCAACTGGGTGAAATTGCAAAACGATTACGAATGCATTTTCTGTGTTGTCGATATGCATGCCATCACTGTCTGGCAAGACCCGGAAAGCCTGCGCCGTGCGACGCGCGAAGTTGCCGCCGGGATGCTTGCATCCGGTGTCGACCCGAAAAGCAATATTATTTTCAACCAGTCGTCTGTTTCTGGACATGCGGAACTGGGATGGATCTTCAATTGCGTTGCGCGCCTTGGATGGCTAAACCGTATGACGCAGTTTAAGGAAAAAGCAGGCAAGCATAAAGAAAATGCATCCTGCGGTTTGTATGTTTATCCAAACCTGATGGCGGCTGATATCTTGCTTTATAAAGCAACGCATGTACCGGTGGGCGATGATCAAAAACAACACCTTGAACTGGCCCGTGATATTGCGCAAAAATTCAATAACGATTTTGGCAAAGAGGTCTTCCCGCAACCTGATCCGATGATTTTCGGGACAGCGACACGGGTAATGTCTTTGCGTGACGGCACCAAGAAAATGTCGAAATCCGATCCGTCGGAATATTCACGCATTGGCATGACGGACGATGCCGATACAATCGCGTTGAAAATCCGCAAAGCCAAAACCGATCCGCAGCCGGTGCCGGAAACGGTTGAGGCGTGCGAAGATCGCGCAGAAGCGAAAAACCTGATGAACATCTATGCGGCCCTGAGTGATCTGGAACTCAAAGATGTTTGTGCCCAATACGGTGGTCAGTCTTTTGCTGATTTCAAAAAGGCATTGACCGAGGTTGCGGTGGATAAACTGTCCCCGATCAGTCAGGAAATGCAGCGTTATATGGATGATCCGGCAGAGGTTGATGCCATTTTGCGTGATGGTTCAGAACGCGCACGTGCCTTGGCGGAACCTGTGTTGAAAGAAGTCAAAGAGGTTGTCGGTTTCCTACAGCCGTAATTGATGAAAATTCATTTAACAAAAAGGCGGGAAAACATATCTTCCCGCCTTTTTTGTTTGAAAACTCAGCCAAAAATAAGACTGCGTCCGAAAACCATGAATAAAATCAGGAAAATCATGCCAAAGACATAAAAAGGCAAATTGCCATCGCTTAAAAGCTTGGCAAAGATATCGCGTGGATTCCAGATCATACGCCCCTCCAAATTTTGCCAGTCTGTAAAGATTTCTTATATTAGCAAATCGTGGATAAGTCGAGTTATTTTTGCCGTGTGGACAGCCAGATCCCGCAGACAATCAGGGCGATTCCGACGAAATGGAAGTTTTGTAACCCTTCCCCCAGAATGATCATACCCAATATTGCCCCGAATATGGGCATGAGATAAAGGAAAACACCGGCCGTGTTGGCCCCGACCAGTTCAACGCCCCGGTTCCAGCATAAGAAAGATAGAACAGAGGGGAAAAGGCCAATGTAGGCAAAGGCGATGAGGGTATGTTGGTTTAGCTCAAACGTGGCCCCTGTGGATAGTTCCCAGCCATAGACTGGCAAAAGGACGATGACACCGCACAAGACCATCGCCAATGTAAAGGCAAGGCGGGAAAGTCCGGTTGGCGCCTTGGCCAATAAAACCGAATAGATTGACCAGACAAAAACCGCGATGAGAATTAACAAATCACCGGGGTTCAATTCC
This sequence comes from Terasakiella sp., assembly GCF_048267425.1. Classification (GTDB taxonomy): domain Bacteria; phylum Pseudomonadota; class Alphaproteobacteria; order Rhodospirillales; family Terasakiellaceae; genus Terasakiella. The sequence goes on along the minus strand of NZ_JBLWXN010000001.1, from coordinate 218,839 downwards.
AATTGGGCCAAGGTGGCAAGGTCACCTTGTGTAATGACCCAGCTTACCCCGATCATAGACAGGGCAATACCGATACCGGCAAGCTTGCTGATGCCTTTTTTCAAAATCAGGATGGAAAAGAACAGGGTTGCAACCGGCATCCCGGCCTGAATAAGCGAGGTATTGACCACCGTGGTGTAATGTAAACCCCAGTATAGCAACGTGTTGAAAGCCGAAATACTCAGAAGTCCCTGAACGGCGATATAGGGTAGATTGGCCCGAATAATATGAAAATCGCGCAAAAAATGTTTCAGGCAGATCGGCATAAGAACAAGGGCCGCAATGACCCAGCGCCAAAAGACCATCGCAACGGGTGGCAGATCGGTTGCATAAGCCCGCCCGACAACCGAGTTACCCGCCCAGAACAGGACAGCGAGGCTCAGTAAAACGTAGGGATGGGTAAGGGTTTTTAACACGATGGGCCTACGGATTATAAATAGAAAAAAGACTGTACTCAGGCCCCTTACGCTATGAGCTGAGCGGATAAAAAGCAACTGTGGTTATTGCTTAGATTAGAGAATAGCGGCAATGCGTTTGAAAGCTTCGTCCACAATGTCTTGTTCATGTACAAGAGCCACGCGGATATAGGCCGTACCGGGATTTTCACCGCTGTCATCTGTTTTGGCGAGATATTCACCGGGCAGAATACGAACCGCGCATTTTTGCCAAATTTCAAGCGCGGCTTCTTCGCCATTGGCCCAACGTTCGCGGACATCCAGCCATAAGAAAAATCCGCCGGCAGGACGATAAAAACCCAGACGATTGCCAAGATGGCGTTCGGCAGCATCGATTTTCATTTTATAAAGACGGCGGTTTTCAATCACATGGTCATCATCGTTCCACAAGGCGGTGCTGGCGGCTTGTAAGGGCAGGGGTAGTGAGGCACCGCCATAATTACGCAAGCTAATGAAGGCCTTAATTAGGGACGGATCGCCTGCAACAAAACCTGATCTTAGACCGGCTGCGCTGGATCGTTTGGAAAGGGAATGAAAAACCAGCAAGTTCTTAAGGGATCCAGTTTCCTGTGCCACTTCCAAGGCCCCGCGCGGTTTTTCTCCATCATAAAGTTCGGCGTAACATTCATCCATCAACAGCGTGAAATCATGTTTGCGCGCCAAGCTCAGGGCGTGACGCAGATAATCGATATCAGCGACCATGCCTTGCGGGTTACCCGGTGAACAGAGGAATAGCAAAGTGGTTTTGGTCCATGTTTCATCCGAAACTGCATCCAGATCAGGCATAAACCCATTTTCCGGTCCGGCAGGAAGATAGACGGGAGTGGCTTCGTTCATCACAGCGGCCCCGACATAGACCTGATAGAACGGGTTCGGGACCAGTACGAGGGGCTTTTCTTCCCCCTTGGCGGCGCGTTCAATCATCAGATTGCCAATCATGAACAAGGCTTCGCGTGTGCCGCAGACGGGCAATACGTTTTCAAGGCCAAGAAAGCTATCTTTCAGGTTATAGCGACGGTTTAAAAAAGCGACGATGGCTTGATTGAGTTCCGGTGTCCCCGCAATAGGGGGATATTTATTCCAGAGATGCGCGTGTGCGTTCACAGCCTCTTGCAACAAGGCCGGCGGTTGGTGTTGCGGTTCCCCGATCGACATGGTGAGGGGGGCAAGATCGGCCGGTGTGTCGTGATGATCCAACAGATCGCGCAAGCGCTGGAATGGATAGTCGCTCAGCAGGGATAAAGAAGAATTCACCATGTCGATAACCTTTTATGCAATCAATTTTGCCCTCTTATATCGGGCAAGTTTCGTGACAGGGCAAGTCCGATTAGTAAAAACACGACGATAATTGCCATGCCTGCGCGTTGGGAGTTGAAAACATCGCTGAGTAATCCGACCATCAATGGTCCCATGAAGGCTGTTGCCTTTCCCGACAAGGCGTAAAGGCCGAAGAGTTCGGTGCGAATATGCGGTGGGGCCGCTTGGCTTAAATAGGTCCGGCTGGCGGCTTGGGCGGGGCCGACAAACAGGCCGAGGCTTAGGCCCAAAATCAGGAAATGATTTTTGTCGACCACGATTAAAGTTGCAAAGCCAAGAAAGACAAGGGCGCTCACGCTGATTAAGATAACCTGTTTCGGTCCCCATTTATCGTCCAATTGACCAAAAAGGGCGGCGCCGATCCCGGCCGTTACATTGATGCCAATGCCGAAAATAATCAGTTCATTAAACGACATATGAAAGGTTCCGGCTGCGTAAATGCCGCCAAAGGCAAATAAGGTGTTCAGCCCATCCGTGTAAATCATACGCGCGATGAGAAAACGGAAAATGTCTTTGTAATCGCGCCATTGTCGCAAGGTGGCCCATAATGTGCGCAAACCGGTTCTGGTCGCTTGCCCCAAACTGGCTTGCGCGGGCTTATCGGGAACGAATAGAAAAAGCGGCAAGGCAAAAATAAAATACCACAAGGCAACAAAAGGCCCGGAAATGCGCAGATGTTCGGCCTGTTCTTTATCCAGTCCAAACAAGGGCGGGTTGGCTTGAACAAACAGGACAAGCACCAAGGCCAAGCCGAGAAGTCCCCCAAGATATCCCAACCCCCATGCATAACCGGAAAGACGACCCTCTGCGCCCGGTCGGGCCAGTCCGTGCATCATGGCATTGTAAAACACCATTGCCATTTCAAACCCGAAAGTGGCAAGCCCGACACAGATTAAAACCCATAAAATGACGCTTTCGTTCGGTGTGGCATACCAAAGCGTGGCTGAGGGGAGAATACAAAGCATGGAGAAAAGAAAAATCCACGGTTTGCGTCGCCCACTATGATCGGCAATGGCACCAAATATCGGTGCGCATACGGCGATGAGAAAGGCGGCCGCCCCGGTGGCATACCCCCACAATGCGGTGCCGCTGATTTCATCGACGGCAATTCCCTTGGTAAAATAAGCGGCAAAGACAAAGGTGGTGACAACCGTAGGAAAGGCAGAATTGGCAAAATCGAACAAAGCCCATGAAAATCTTTGGAAATTTGTTACAGCCATCTGGATTTACTTTCAAAAAAATGGAATGATGTCACGATCATGATGTCATTTTTGCCAAGATATAAAAAAGGCTTTCCCCTTTTTTTACATCGTTTCTTATGTGCCACAATATTGTTTTTTGGCACATTTGGACAGGCTTTTTCTGAGCAACCGGCGATCCGGCTGGTCACATCTGATTTGACTCCTTACAGTATTGAAAAAGGAACCCTACCGGGCATTTTTGTAGAACTTGTACAAGAAGCCATGCGCCGTTTGGGACATGAGGTAAAAGTGGAATTTTACCCTTGGACACGCGCCCAAAAGATTGCTGAACAGCAGGATAATGTCATTCTTTTTCCGCTGACACGCACAGCCCCGCGTGAAGAGCTGTATCAGTGGCTCATGCCTGTTGCGCCAATGGAGCTTGTTTTTGTCAGCGCGCAGGATAAACCCATTAACCTGATCGAAGCGCGAAAGCTGGGCAGCATTTCCGTTCAAAAAAGTACACCGGCGGAAGCCTATCTGGCGCAGCAGGGTTTTACGAATATGATCGCTTTTCCCAAAGCGGCGACAACCAATATCAAGCTATTGGCGCGCGGTCGGGTGGATGCGTGGTTTACCGCCAAGGGATTTGCGCAATATCTCATTAAACAGACGGGTGAAACCAAATTGCAGTTTGGTCCGGTGATTGAACAGTCGTTTTTTTATGTGGCGGCATCTAAAAATTTCCCCGAAGACTTATCTTGGGAATTACGCCGTGTTCTCAATAAGTTGGCTCAGGACGGGACATTGTCCAACATCCTGAGCCGGTATCGCTAAGTCTTTAGAGGTCAGTCAAAGACAATGTTCGGGCCTTTGTTGCCGTTCATTTGTGCCATGACCTTGAACCAGACTTTGTCGGCAATATCACGATAGGCCTTGGCATGTTCGCTGTCCGGTTCCTGTGTCACAATCGGGTGACCTTCATCCGAGGTTACGCGGATTTTGATATCCAGCGGAATTTCGCCCAGGAAGTCTGCGCCTTGGGCTTCGGCTGTTTTACGTGCCCCGCCGTGGCTGAAGACATCTGTGCGCTCCCCGCAATGCGGACAGGCAAAATAGCTCATATTTTCAACGATGCCGAAGACCGGAATTTCGACTTTGCGGAACATGCTCAGCCCTTTGCGGGTATCAAGCAAGGCGACATCCTGCGGGGTGGATACAATGACGGAGCCTGTCAACGGAACCTTTTGCGCCATTGTCAATTGAATGTCGCCTGTGCCCGGCGGCATATCGACAACCAAAATGTCCAATTCACCCCAGTTTACATCACGCATCAATTGTTCAAGCGCCCCCATGACCATTGGGCCACGCCAGATCATGGCGGTGTCTTCTTCGACCAAAAAGCCAATGGACATACATTTGATCCCATGATTTTCCATCGGTTCCAGTCGTTTGCCATCGTGGCTGACCGGTTGACCTGTGATCCCTAACATACGCGGGATACTGGGGCCGTAGATATCGGCGTCCAGCAGGCCGACTTTTAATCCCTTGCCTGCTAGGGCCAAGGCGATATTAACTGATGTGGTGGATTTCCCTACACCGCCTTTGGCAGAAGAAACGGCAACAATAGACTTCACGCCGGGCATGAGGGGCAGGCCAGCTTGTGGGTTGTTGCGCGGGGCCTGTTGTTGCGGTTGGGCCGGGCGTTCCGCCGTTAAAACCGCTGTCACACTGAGAACACCGTCCAGGGCATGAACAGCTTGTTCGGCGGCTTTACGAACCGGTTCAAAATCCTTGGCACGCTTTGGATCACCGATATCGATTGTGAAGGCGATATGTCCATCTTTACTTTGCAGGCCGACAACCATTCCAGCAGATACGATATCAGTGCCATTGGCCGGGTCTTTGATTGTCTTAAGGGTCTCGAGAACTTTTTGTTCTAATTGGGCGGACATCCTTGAAATCTCCTTCACATCGGATAAATGTAATCTTTAGCAGTTCGCACATTGCAAAAGCCGTAGCTGTCATATAAGACTGTTAGGTATGTTTTGCCAAGTGCAACGGTCAATTGCCAAGTGCATTGATCAAATCGACCTTTGACGAACAGAGTATTAAAGGGAAAAACCCAATATGTCATGGAACAATCAGGGCGGCGGCCCGTGGGGCGGTGGTGGAAAAGACCAAGGCCCTTGGGGTCAGGGACCAAAACGACCCAATGGTGGCAACGGTGGCGGTGGCCCGACCCCGCCCGATCTGGAAGAAATGCTGCGCAAAGGCCAAGAAAGCATGAAGAAATTTATGCCCGGCGGTGCAGGTGGCGGAAAACTTATTGTTTTCGGCTTAATCGCTTTATTTGCGATTTGGATGGCAACCGGATTCTACAAGGTAGATTCAAAATCCCAAGGGGTGCAGCTTGTTTTCGGCAAATTTGTCAAAACGTCCCCTCCGGGGTTGCATTGGAATTTCCCGGCACCGATCGGTGATGTCTTTATCCCCGAAGTAACGACCGTGCGTGAAGTCGCCATCGGAACCGGTGTGTCCAGCCTGAAAGGCGGCACCAGTGAAGGTATGATTTTGACCGGTGATCAAAATATCGTCGATGTGGAATATAAAGTTCTGTGGGTGATTAACGACGCCGCAAAATTCCTGTTTAACATTCGTGACCCGGAAACCACGGTTCGCGCAGCTGCACAAAGTGCGATGCGTGAAGTGATCGGTCAACGCAGCCTTGCGGATGTAAATACAAAAGACCGGGATCGGGTTGCGACAGAAACGCGTGATCTTATTCAGGCCATTCTAAACGAATATGACGCGGGTATTTCTATCCAGCAGGTTAACATGGCGAAGATTGATCCGCCTCAGGCCGTCATTGAAGCCTTTAACGATGTACAGGCGGCTCGTCAGGATAAAGAACGTAAACAAAACGAGGCCGAAGCCTATCGTAACCGTATTGTTCCGACCGCACGTGGTGAGGCGCAGAAGCTTATTCAGGAAGCTGAAGCCTATAAAGAACGTGTGATCAAGGATGCGGAAGGTGAAGCTGATCGATTTAAATCGGTTTATGATTCTTATGTGGTTAACAAGGATGTGACGCGCGAACGTCTGTATCTTGAAACCATGCAAGATGTCTTAAGCAAGTCCGATAAGGTGCTTATTGATAATGAAAAAGGCAGTTCCGGTGTTGTGCCCTACTTACCTTTGCCTGAAATCCAAAAGCGTAAGGGAGGCCAGTAATGTCTAAGAAACTTATCGCAACATTAGTCTTGCTGGTTGGCTTCGGCGGTTTGCTGAGCGGAACCTTGTTTAAAGTGGCGGAACCTGTTCAGGCGATTGTGTTCCAGTTTGGTGATCCGCGTCGTGTGATTACCGAGCCGGGTTTGGCGTGGAAAATTCCATTCATTCAGGAAGTCGAATATTTCGACAAACGTATTCTCAACCTTGATCCGCAACCCGAAGAAATTCTGTTGGCGGATCAGAAACGTATTTTGGTCGATACCTATGCCCGTTATCGCATTGTCGATCCGCTGAAATTTTTCCAGTCGGTTCGCTTTGAACGCGCGTTTGTTCAACGATTCGGTAGTGTTCTGAACGCGGCTGTTCGTGACTCGGTCGCGAAGGTTGAAATGATCGATCTGCTCTCTGACAAACGCATCGATGTGATGAACGAAATCGTTGAAAAAGTCCGCCAAGCGGCCCCGCAATACGGGGTGACTTTGGTTGATGTTCGTATTGGTCGCACAGACTTGCCGGCACAGATTTCCCAAAACGTGTTTGACCGGATGCGCACAGATCGTGTGCAGGTTGCCAACCGTCTGCGTGCGGAAGGTGAAGAGATCAAGCAACGCATCACAGCGGAAGCTGAGCGTCAGAAAACAGTTATTTTGGCCGAGGCACGTCGTGAATCCAACGTTCTGCGTGGTGAAGGTGATGCCCAGCGTAACCGCATTTTGGGTAGCGCCTATGGTCAGGATCCGGAATTCTTCCGTTTCTATCGTTCTATGGAAGCCTATCGTGAAGCGTTGGGCGAGGGAACCTCGATGGTTCTATCCCCTGATAGCGAGTTCTTCACTTACTTCGGTAGCCGTAAGTAAGGTAGGTCTTCGATTATACCAATCTGAAAATCACCCCGCATGGGCACCCGTGCGGGGTGATTTGTTTTTATGATTATTCCTGAATAAAAAGGGGGTTTGCTCTATGTCCGATTTCTTTACGGCGGTCGGTTTGGCGATTGCACTGGAAGGTATCTTATATGCTGTGTTCCCGGATGGCATGAAACGCATGATGATGCAGATATTGACCCTGCCGTCACAAAATATACGCAGCGCTGGTATCACGGCGGCGTTGATCGGTGTCACGTTGGTTTGGTTGATACGCGGGTAGTGATTTGTAACAGGTTGAAACACAGCGTTACAAAATTGCCCTAAGGGGTCCACATTCCTTTGTCATATTGGGCAAAACGATGGAAGTGGCTTGCACATTTCCATCGAAAGGATACATTTAGGAAAAAACCTATATCAGGACAGAGGTGGTTAAAAGAATGAACCAAGTAAAGAGAAGACCTCATGCTCAAGCCAAGGCGATCAATCCAACCTTGTGGATTATGGCCACATTGACAGCACTGGGGCTGTTGATTGCCATGATGGCGCAATCCCAAGCGCGTTCGGCGCCGGAAAGTTTTGCAGATCTGGCTGAAAAGCTGCTCCCCGCCGTGGTGAATATTTCGACGACACAAACGGTGAGTGCTCACGGGCAAATGCCGGAAGGGGTGCCGGATTTCTTCCGTGATTTCTTTGAACGTCGGGGCGGGCAAATGCCTCAACCCAACCCACGCCGCGCAACCTCGTTAGGTTCCGGTTTTGTGATTGATGCGGAAAAAGGCTACGTGGTGACCAATAACCATGTGATCAAAGATGCCGAAGAAATCAAAGTGATCTTGCAGGACAATACCGAGCTAAACGCGAAGCTGTTGGGAAGTGATCCCAAAACCGATGTGGCATTGGTTCAGGTTGATCTGAAAAAAGGCGTTAAACTATCGGCTGTCAAATTGGGTGATTCCGATAAGATCCGTGTCGGCGACTGGGTGGTTGCAATCGGTAACCCGTTTGGTCTGGGCGGTTCTGTGACAGCAGGTATTGTATCGGCGCGCGGTCGTAATATTCAGGCAGGCCCTTATGATGATTTCATTCAGACCGATGCCGCCATTAACAAGGGGAACTCCGGTGGTCCGTTGTTTGATCTGGATGGGGATGTGATCGGGATTAACACAGCGATTTACTCGCCCAGTGGCGGATCTGTCGGGATTGGTTTTTCCGTTCCATCCAATATTGCGAAAAATGTGATTGCCGATCTGGCAGAATATGGACACACCCGTCGAGGTTGGCTGGGCGTACGTATTCAAAACGTATCTGCGGAAATTGCAGAAAGTCTCGGCCTGACAGAAGCCACGGGTGCCTTGATTACCAGTGTTGCCGAGGATGGGCCTGCACAAAAGGCTGGTATGGAAAAAGGCGATGTCATCCTGAAGTTTAACAACAAGGATGTCTCGGAAATGCGCAAACTGCCGCGTATTGTGGCAGAAACCGAAGTCGGAAAATCTGTCCCGGTGGAAGTCTGGCGCAAAGGCAAAATCGTTAAATTGAAGGCCAAAGTCGGTGAACTGGAAGTGGCTGAAAAGAACGGTGATGTTGAAAAACCGAAATTTGCCAAAACATCGGCAACGGTTGAAGAGCTTGGTTTGTCATTAGGCAGCTTGAATGACGAAATGCGCGCTCGTTTTAACCTACCGGAAGAGGCCAATGGTGTCATTATTCTGGATGTGGATAGTGATGGTCCGGCGGCTGAAAAAGGCTTACGCACAGGCGAGTTAATCGTTGAAGCCAGTCAAAAAGAAGTGGCTAGCCCGGACGATATTAAACAGGCTGTTAAAAAGGCGATGAAGGATGACCAAAAATCTTTGTTGTTGTTGATTGATGGTGAAGAAGGTCTGCGATTTGTCGCTGTAAAACTGGAGAAATAATCACCTATAAGGGTGATGAATAAAAAAAGGGCTGGGTACATAATCGTACTCAGCCCTTTTTTATGGTAAACAGCCTTGTAAAACACATCTTAAAGCTGTATATTTGCAACAAAGAGTAACTCTAAATTAAATAATAGGTGCGATGTGAGTTTTATTGTCAACAATAGTCGAGCAATTCGGTTGTCCGTTGTCATTGTGGCGCTCATTTCGATCCTATCTGTGCTTGCTTATGTTTACGAAGCTGAGCGTCGTTTTGAATCGGTTTCAGATGTATTATCGCAACGTTTGATTACCTCGACACAAACGGTTGAGCTTTTAAGCCGCCTTTCTGCGGAAATTGGTTATGGTGGATTTATACATAATTTTAAAAATTATGTGCTGCGCCGTGATGTAAATTATAAATACAAGGCCGAAGAAAATTATAAGCAGATTTTAATGCTTATCCGCCAGCTGGAACAAATTATTGAAGACAAGAAAAATCATGTTTTCTTACGTGAAATCAGAAGAACGGTTGAAGAATATAACGGTCATCTAGATGAGTTGACTGTAGATTTCAGCCAGCCTCAGATCGCAGCAGATGACAAAATGGTCAAGGTGGATGATACGGCTGCGATTAATGCAATTAACCAATTATATAACATGGTTGATGAATTGAGCCAGCAAACCATCGCAGAGGCTAACCTTAAGCAGAAAAATGCCCATATATTTATTAAGTATGGATTTGGTTTGGTTATCTTGATTGCGTTGGTTGCCTTGTTCCTTGTTTCATTAATTAAAAAACTGGAAATTAAAACGATACAGGCAAACCGGGCGAATGACGCCAAAGGGCGCTACTTACTGACAATGAGCCACGAGATACGAACGCCACTGAATGGTATTTTAGGTCTTATTCAACTTTTCAATACAAAAAAATTGTCTAAAGAAGAACGACGTCATTTAAACCTCATTCAATCATCCGGTCAGGTCTTAATCAATTTGTTGAATGACATTCTGGACATGAATAAGGTGGCAACAAGCGAGCTTCATTTGGATATTTTACCGTTTGATGCAAACCTTGTTCTAGGTTCGACAACGAATTTTTATAAAAAAGTGGCGGCTGAAAAAAGCCTGATTCTGAACTATCAAAGTTCATTGCCTCCCGATTTATATTTAAATGGGGACTCGACAAAGTTACGTCAAATTCTGTCCAGTCTATTGGCATATGTTGTTAAGAATACGGATGCAGGCAGCATAAAAATTTCTGTGGATGGGGAATGTGAAAATAATTTTGCAGAAGGCGAGATATGTCTTCTGAAATTGAAAATTATTGATACTGGGCTTGGATTAAAATCCGAAGAACAGAATGAGTTTCTTGAACAAGCTTCAGGTTTACAAGAAAAAGGCTCGCATAAACAGAAACCGAGACAGACCCTTATAAAAGAGCTATGCGATTTGATGGATGCGACGATTGAAGTGGAATCGCTTTATGGTGAAGGAACAAATATTAAAATCCTTATACCCATGATGGTTCATTCTATTGAACAAAAACAATCTGAAGAGTCTGAAGATCAAGCTTATATGGACGCCTTTAGGGATGTAAATGTTCTGGTTGCAGAAGAAAATATGGTGAATGCGGTTGTGACAAAAGGCTTTCTTGAACATTTGGGATCGCGGGTGCGGGTGGCCCATGACGGTGCGGAAGTGATACGTCTGTTTGATCATATGGAGCCGGATATTATTGTGATGGATATCAATATGCCGGTTAAGGACGGGATTCAGACTTCTATCGAAATTCGCCAAAGGCCCAACGGTAAAAAGGTTCCGATTATTGCGTTAACTGGCGATGCGTTCGAACAGACCCGTGAAAAATGTAAAGATGCAGGCATGACAGAAACACTCACCAAACCTTTCTCTTTCGAACTGTTGCGAAACAGTATTTATGGTGCGTTAAGCAGTCGTGCCTAAAGACCGTATTCAAGAAGTCTTAGTTGCTTATTGACTAATATTTTTTGCGCTAAAATAGAAAAAAGTGTTAGGGTAGGGACAAGACCGTAACCTGTAATAATTGATGACATGGCGTAAAATGGGTGACTGATGGATTTCATTGTTAAAAACAGTCGGGCTATCCGTCGCTCTGTTATTTTATTGGCTGCATTGTCTATTTTATCGGTGTTTGGCTATGTTTATGAAGCGGAACGTCGTTTTGAAATGGTATCGGATGTTCTGTCCAGTCGTTTATCTGCTTCTACCCAAACAGTAAGTTTACTGAGCCAACTTTCCCTGGAAATCGGTTATGGCGGTTTTATTCATAATTTTAAAAATTATGTTTTGCGGCGGGATGATCTTTATTATTTGCGCGCCCAAGAAAATTATAAAAACATTTTGGCACTTCTGGATAAGCTTGAAAACCATGTTCAAGACCGTGAAGACGTTGCGATCTTGGATGATATCAAGCGTACATTAGGGGAGTACGTAGCAAATATTGATAAAATGGAGAAAAAGATTACATCCATTGTTGAGGATGATAGACGTCTAAAAGTCGACGATACAAAAGCAGTCGCAGCGATTGCCTATTTATATAATATGGTGCAAATGCTCAGTGAACAGACACTGAATGATGTGATCATCAAACAGGAAGATGCCCACCGTTTTGTCCGACTTGGATTTTTTTTAGTAGTCTTTATCGCGCTTGTTGCGGTGCTTCTTTTGGTTTTGATCAAAAGGCTTGAAGCCAAAACGATACAGGCTTCTTCTGCGAACGAGGCAAAAGGGCGTTTCCTTTCGACTATGAGTCACGAGATCCGCACCCCTTTAAACGGGATGCTGGGCTTGGTACAGCTTTTGAATCACAAGAAATTTGGGAAAGAAGAACAACACCATTTGGATCTGATCCAGTCTTCTGGTGAAATGCTTTTGGATATTCTCAATGATATTCTTGATATGAGTAAAATTGAAGCCCATGAGCTGCATCTGGACATAATTTCTTTTGATGTGGAAAATCTACTGCTGACCACAGCTGATTTTTATAAAAATATCGCCAGCGAGAAAGGGTTAATTGTCAATTATCAGAGTGATTTGCCGGAAGGTTTATATTTGAATGGTGATCCGACAAAAATCCGTCAGGTGTTGTCCAATATTCTGGCAAATTCTGTAAAGTTCACTGAAGTGGGCAGTATCAACATATCAACAGAATGTGAAATTATAAATGAGCCTGAGGCAGACAAGGTTTGTTTACTGCGAATTCGCCTGACGGATACCGGAATTGGTATGGATACAGATGGTTTAAACCATCTTTTTGAAAAATTTACACAGGCAGATAGCAGTATAAGCCGCAAGTATGGTGGTACGGGGCTTGGAATGGCCATCGTTAAGGATCTGTGTGAATTGATGAATGGTACGATTGAGGTCGATTCCGTTTACGGTGAAGGCACAAGCTTTAAAATTACGCTTCCCATGTTGTTATCTTCGCGTGATGAAATTCAGCATTTACAGGAGCCACACCAACAAGAAATGACGAAGATTTTTCAAGGTCTGGACGTTCTTGTGGCCGAAGACAATATGGTGAATGCGGTGGTGGCCAGAGGGTTTCTTGAAAATCTGGGCATCAACGTTCGTGTTGCCCATGATGGGGCAGAAGCGGTGAAAATGTTTGAACGCCAACAACCGGATATTATTTTGATGGATGTGAATATGCCGATTAAGGATGGTATTCAGGCGACACGGGAAATCCGGCAAAAGGAAAATGGGAAAACGTTGCCTATTTTGGCACTAACAGCCGATGCATTTTCTGAGACCCGTGAAAAATGTGTCGAGGCCGGGATGAATGGGACCGTCCCCAAACCTTTTTCGTTTGATTTGCTACGAAATACTTTGTTTGAGGCGGTTAAGGACAAAGATTAGGGGAGGCATTATGTTTGGCATAATCTTGAACAGTACGTCCCTCGCTGTCTTTTGCCTTGAGGTTCGCCCCATATTGCACAAGAAGATCAATCGTTTCCTGTGATGCATTTTCCGCCGCATACATCAATGCAGTTCGCGCGTTAAAGCGTAAATATTCGGTGGTTTTCCGAGTGGTTACATTGGGGTTTGCCCCTTTTTCAAGAAGAAGACGGAGCGCCTCTTTCTTGTCGAATTGGGCGGCTGTCATTAATGCCGTTTTGCCGATTTGATTTGCTTGTTGGCTGAAGATGTTCTGTTCCAGAAAATAGGCGAGCATATCAGTATGGAAGACAGCGAAATGAAGTAAAGGATCCTGTTTTTCGCTATAAAACCAGATGGATGTGTTTGGGTGTTGCGGGTTAAAAGTCGGTAGGCCCTTTTCCCATTCATCCAGTTGATAGCTGCCGTCTGTAATCTTCTGTATAATTTGCGCGGCGGGCTGGCCTGCCAAAAGAGCATGACGCAAACTGTTGTTCAGGCATGTAATTTCGTCCCATTGTCCTTCGAAGGCTTGTGCCCAAAGCGCCTTACGTGCGGCCTGTTCTGCTTTGCCTTGCATCATATGGTGATGGACTTGGTAATAGCGGGTCATGTCACGTTCGGCTTGCTGGAAAAGCGTTTTTGATTTTTGAAATTTTTGCCAGTTCCAAGGGCTCATTAACGCCCATTTTTCCAAGGGGTAACGACAGTCTTTTGCTTGTGGTGCCGGGCTTAATTCATTGGGAAAGAGGGCAATGCGATCCCATGTCAGGGCATTTGATCGGGCATGGGCAAACCGGATGGTACCGTCGTGCCCATAATCCCCGCTGAATTGGTCAATGAATTGGGCGTATCGCATCAAGCTTTGAGGGAGGCGTTTTCGAAATTTTGCGCAGTCCGTACGAGGAAAGTATAAATCCATACTACTGCCGAAAACGGGTTCAGACACATTTTTTAAATCAGGATGTTTAAGAACGCGTTCGCAAGGAATGACCAGTTCTTCTGTCATCAAATCGATGCGACCATCCCCGGCAACGGATAGAAAACGCAACCATTTGACAAGGTTGTCGATGGTGCCGTCGTAGGGTGTTGGTTGCTCAACGACTTCCTTAAAAAATTCAAAAAAACCCTGATTGCGGCCTTTGTCGCGAACCTGACGTTCTAAATCCGAAAAAATAAGCTGAATTTCAGAAATGGTTTGTGGTGTTGGTGGGGATTGGCTCCCCAGATTAAGGGCGCGTTGCAGTTGTTCCTGAAATTTTTCTGCTTGTGGGCGCTGTGCGGCCATACCTGTTGTGGTGAAAGGAAGAAGCAGGCATAAAAACAAAAGTGCCCCCATTCTGCATTGAAAAGACAAACACATTCAGGGCACCTTTCCTTATATCAAGACGATTAACACGTCAGATTTTGTTCCAGATGGTGTTCTACATCACGCAGACAGGGGAAGGTGACACAGCGTTTATCAAAACGGGCAAGGTCCGCTTTTTCAATGCGCTTGATTGCACGTGACAGGGTCTCGCCTTGTACACCCAAAGCCAATGCAAGTTCAGCCCGTTTCAAGGGAAGATGCAGTTCCGCACTGCCATTGGCGCGTTCTTTGCCAAACAAAGGCAGGAGTTTGACGGTCATAAATTTCAACAGGCGTTCGGACAGGTTCATACTGGCAGAGGCGATCATTTCCTCGCGGGCGTTGAAAATATCGCGTGTGCAGCTGTTGACCATTGCTTGACGGACTTTTTCATCGCGTTCAATCAGGCGGGCGGCATCGTCCTGAGTGATTTGGCAAAAACAGCAATCGCGCAAGGCCAGTGCCGTGCAGGTATGACGTCCGCCTTCCAAAGAAGATCGATAGCCAAAAGCTTCGCCCGGGACGACCAGACGGGGCGCAAACATGGCACCGCGCGAATCGACCATCGTAATCATCACGATCCCGGAGATCAGGTTATAGATCCCGGATGCGTCGTCCCCTTGGCGGAAAATGGGTTCGCCCGCATGCACATAATGGATTTTCTTGCGCGCCGTTGTGGTGCATGTCTCCGGTCTGGAGGCATCGCGCAATTGATCGGTGCCGGAAAAGCCACATTGGTGGCAATGAATATTGGAATGCAGTGCGTCCATAAATCACCTAACCTTTCTGTGCACCTAAATAACATAACCGAGATCGTAAATCATTTACTCTTGTCAATTTGTGAAAAATTGATTTGGAACTGTTGATAAAAAGAACAAAATTATATTTTTTCTTTAGTTTTAGAGGATGATTATTGCGCCTTGGTTGAGATGTGTAAATGTTATATAATCTCATTCTAGAATGTTGGGATGCGAATGTATCGTGCTGAGGAACGAGATATTTGAGGGTGCTTCTTTCCTCTCAAAGGGGGCTGAAATGAATAAAGCCAAATTGATCTTAATGCAGGTTTGTGTATTTTTATTTTGGTCGGCACCGAGTTTTGCAAACACCCTAACGCTTGTATCATTAGAACAACCACCTCTTGTTTATCTGGAAAAAGGGGTCGTGAAGGGCATAACAGCTGACATTGTCAGGGCGGTTTTTAATCGCATGGGACAACCGATTGAAATCAAGGTTTTTCCTTTTGCGCGCTCTTTGAGCATGGTTGAATTTGAAGAAGCGCACGGAGTGTTTGCCATTGTCAAAACACCGGAACGCCAACTGTTTATGGATTATGGGACGGAGGTTTTGTTACATCAAACAGCCGTTCTTTTTGTCCGTAAAAGTTCGAAGATCGCCTTTGATGGTGACTTGTCAAAACTGTCTCTTTATCGGTTTGGTATTTTACGGGGGGCCACATATGGTGCAACATGGCACAAAGCAAGAAAGATGGGTGTAATCAAAAATGTTGAAGAGGTTACGCAGTATAAACAAAACCTGCAAAAACTGGTCTCTGGGCGCGTTGATATATTGATCGGACCCCGATTTACAATGCTGGACTTAATCCATCAAGCTGGATTGTTAGACGAAATTAAAGAACTGTCACCTGAGATTGCAAGTGTCCCGACATATTTAGCCTTTGCAAAAAACGGGGTTTCGGACGCAATTAAACAAAAATTTGAGCAAACTTTGATCGTAATGAAAAAAGAGGGTCTGATTAAGAGTATTATTCGTCAATACATTGGAAGCTAATAGGCATTTTGTGAGGTCTTTCTGATATAGAATATTGCTCAGCCCCCAAACAGTTGCTAAGTTCGTCGCACTGTTTGGGAAGAGGAATATAAAATGAGTGACGATACAGTAAAATATCTTCTACCGGAAAACCGCATTCCGAAATCGTGGTACAATATTGTGGCCGATTTACCGGAAATGCCGGCGCCGGTTTTGCATCCGGGGACAAAACAACCGGTGGGGCCGAGTGATCTGGAACCTCTCTTCCCCATGTCGATTATCGAACAGGAAGTGGCGACCGAGCGTGATATCGAAATCCCCGAGCCGGTCCGCGAAGTTTATAAACAATGGCGTCCAGCCCCGCTTTATCGCGCACGCCGTCTGGAAAAGGCATTGGGCACGACAGCCAAGATTTTTTATAAATACGAAGGCGTCAGCCCGTCTGGTTCACACAAGCCCAACACATCTGTACCGCAGGCTTTTTATAACAAAGAAGCGGGCATTACGAAACTGACGACAGAAACAGGGGCGGGTCAATGGGGCTGTTCCTTGGCATTTGCGGCTTCCTTGTTCGGGCTTGATGTAGATGTCTATATGGTGAAGGTGTCTTATGGTCAGAAACCATACCGCCGTGCCCTGATGGAAACTTATGGTGCGCGTTGCGTTCCGTCTCCGTCTATCGAAACCGAAGCCGGTCGTAAAATTCTGGCAGAAGACCCGGAAAGCCGTGGCTCCCTCGGGATTGCGATTTCCGAAGCGGTCGAGCTGGCGGCGCAGCGTGATGATACCAAATATGCACTTGGGTCTGTTTTGAACCACGTTTTATTGCATCAAACCGTTATCGGGATTGAGGCAATGGAACAAATGGAAATGGCGGATGCTGACCCGGATGTGGTCATCGGTTGCGCCGGTGGCGGGTCCAACTTTGGCGGGATTGCGTTCCCCTATATCGGGCGGAACCTGCGCGAAGGTAAAAACACCCGTATTCTGGCGGTGGAACCTGCGGCCTGCCCGACCCTGACACGCGGGACCTTTGCTTATGATTTTGGGGATACGGCACAACTGACCCCGTTGACCAAGATGCATACATTGGGTGCCTCTTTCATGCCGCCGGGGTTCCATGCTGGTGGTTTGCGCTATCACGGTATGTCACCGCTGGTCAGCCATTGTAAGGAACTCGGCCTGATGGATGCGATTTCTTATAATCAGGTGGAATGTTTCAGCGCGGCTGTTCAGTTTGCTCAAGCTGAAGGTATTGTTCCAGCCCCTGAATCCAGCCATGCGGTTAAGGCGGCAATCGCCGAAGCATTGGATGCCAAGGAAAAAGGCGAAGAACGCACCATCCTGTTCTGCCTGTCCGGTCACGGTCATTTCGATATGCAAGCCTATACAGATTTCTTCGACGGAAAACTGGAAGACAAGCAATATGACGAAGCAGCCTTACAGACCGCTTTGTCAAAATTGCCGGATGTCGGTTAAGGTATTTTAAGCTAAGAAGAAATAGCCCCTGTCTAAGGCAGGGGCTATTTACATTTGGGAAGTTTGCTTTATGGCAAAGTCGTTATCGGTGACGGCCTTTCTCATGCTTGTCGTTTTGGCGATGATGTGGGGTTCCAGTTTTACTTTTATCAAAATTGCGCTGGGGGCATTTGGTCCGCTGACGATTGCGGCCGGGCGGATCACATTGGCGGCAGTTATTTTATGCAGTCTTGCCCTGTGGCGACGTGAACAATTCCCGCGCGAACGCACGGTTTGGATCCATTTGTTCTGGCTGGCGATTTTGGGTAATGCAGCCCCATTTTTCCTGATTAGCTGGGGCGAACATAATGTGGATAGCGGTATGACGGCGGTCTTGATGTCTACTATTCCGCTTAGTGTGCCGATTATGGCGCATTTCTTCACGGATGATGAGAAACTCACCCCTTATATGGTGGTGGGTGTTCTGATTGGGTTCAGCGGCCTGTTGGTTCTGGTTGGACCCAGTGTCCTTTATGGATTGGGCGAGGATGTCATCAGCCAAGGTGCGATTGTATTGGCTGCCCTGTGTTATGGCGGGGCGTCATTGGTGGCGCGGCGTTTATCACATATGCCGTTTATGGTGGTGGCGGCCGGGTCAATGTCGATTGCGACCTTGATGATGGCACCAACCGCATTAATGGTGGAACAGCCGTGGCAAGTGGAACCGCAGATGATGCAGGTTGCAGCGATTATCTATCTTGGTCTGTTTCCAACGGCACTGGCCAATATCTTGTTGTTGCAGGTGATTAACAGCAGCGGAGTCAGTTTTCTTGCGTTGAATAATTATCTGGTGCCGGTCTTTGGTATCGCGATTGCAGCATTGACTTTGGGGGAGACTGTCCCGCCGGAAATGCTGAGTGCGCTTGGCATTATCTTCGTCGGAATCTTTGTCAGCAACCTGAAACGTAAAAGCGGCTGATTTTATCGGATGAATTTGATATCCTTTGTTCATCATCATAAGGACAGGTGGATGCGTCGCAAGGGCCATATCGTCAATCGTTATCGCCGTAAGCTTTCCAATCAAGGGAAAGATGCCCCGCTTTTTGCCGATAATCTGCCGCGATATGATGTGGCACGCAATGCAGATACCCTGATCAAGCTTGTGCAGATGAACCCCTATAACAAGATCATTCTTGAACGGATGCATATGTTGAATGCATCTGATTGCTGGCTGGTATCGGGTTGTTTGTTCCAGACGGTGTGGAACGTGGTGGAAGGGCGCAATCCATGCGCGGATATTCTGGATTATGACTTGATTTATTTCGACCCGGATCAAAGCCGGGAGGCCGAAGAGGTTGTGGCCTTACGTGTACAGGCGCTTTACAGCGATCTGGATATTAAAATTCAGGTAAAAAATCAGTCCCGCGTGCATTTATGGTATGAACCGAAATTCGGGCAGCCGTACCCGGAACTGACTCATGCTTGCGAATCGTTACATTATTATCCATCCAAGGTGCAGGCAATTGCGTTGCAGGGGCGTGGCGGGTCGCGCATTTCCTATGACGCGCCTTTTGGGTTTGAAAATCTGTTGCGTATGATTGTGCGCCCTAATCATGCGCTGGAATTCCCCGATATTTACGAGGCAAAAACCAAACGCTGGAAAGATATCTGGCCAAATCTTACCGTGCATGCGTGGCAATAATGGGGGAACAGAAGAAAGCGCCCGCAAAACGATGGGGCTTGTGGTTTGTCGTTGTCTTGTGTCTTGCACTGGTTGGCGCTGGCGTATTGGGCTATGTACAGCGCATTGAACTGGCCTACTGGGCGGTTGAAAAAGCGGCAAAAGAACTTGGCTTGAAAGGGCATCGTCTCAAGATCGACCGCTTGGATTTTACTGGTTTTGAATTACACGATGTTCACCTTGGACCTGATGTGTCTTTAAAACAGGTGAAGGTCGATTATTCCTTTGCCAACCTGTTGAACAGCCGTATCGACAAGGTGATTTTGTCCGGTGTTGCCGTAGATGTAAGTGCACCGGACACCGGTTTTCTGGGGCAGCTGCAAACATTGTTTCAGGGAAATACGGCGGGATCAAAAACACAAATATCACCGCCTGAAATTATCATTAATGATATGGTAATTACCGGGCGGCACGAGAATATATCCCTTGATATTCAAGTTTCTGGAAAGGTGTCTCCTGATTTATCCGGTGAACTTCTGGTAAAAGGAAAAGGCGGCTATCAAGCTTTTGAGGTCCAGGATATCTCCCTTGATATTTCTTTGATGAAGGATGCCGAGGCGGTTTTGTTCAGGGTCGAAAAAGCCCGTTTTCTGGATCGTCAAAAAGACATGTTGCTGCGCCCCTTTATGGTCACAGGGGATGGGCGTTTTCAGGTGGCTGAACAAAAGGCCGTATTTTCCTTGAATATATCAGACAAGGATCAGGCTGTTGTGGTGGATATGGAGGGGCAGGCCGATCTGGTTAATCGTCTTGTTCAGGCAAATGTCAAAGTCGCTGATGTCACATTTTCCCCCACAGGCTTACAACCGGATGCTCTTAGTCCTTTGGCAAATTTGCCGCAAAAACTGGATGCAACGCTTGGACTATCCGCGCAGTTAAATTGGCAGGATGAGGAGGCAAAGCTAACGGGGGATCTGACGATTAAACAAGCCCGTTTTGTCATCCCACCGCAAAAAGAACGCACGGTGGAAATCGCAGGCGGGATCGGTTTTACCTTGTTTCCCTTAACGCAAAGCGGGACGCTTGATGTCACAAAACTATCGCTGCATCATCAAGCGACACCGGCGCTGTTTCATCCCCTGTATATCCAAAGCAAGGCCCGTTTACACGAGGATGGGCAACTTTCTTTTGAGGGCGCGGTCATGCTGGATAAATCGACCCCTGTACGGATTCTTACGGGGAAAGGGGATTATGATGTTCCGGTCCGCCGGGGGCAAATGGATGTCAGTGTTCCCGTTCTTGATTTTTCGCCTGCCGGGTTAAAGCCAAGTGATATCAGCCCGCTTTTTGCTTTGTTAAGTCGTGTCAGCGGTAAATTTTCTGCTTTTTCTCGTTTGGATGTGGTCGGGGAACAATTATCGGGTTGGGCGGATATATCGGTTGCGAAGATGTCGTTTGAAACCGATACGGTTCAGGTGCGCGATCTGACGACGGATTTGGTGATTGATAATGTCTGGCCCCTGCGAACCAAGCCCAAACAAGTTGTTACGGTTGGGGAAGTTGACAGTGCGGTAAAGTTGGCGCACCCCCGTCTGGTGTTTACGTTGGAGGGTCAAAAATTTCATATTGATGATTTTCAAACCGGGATCATGGGCGGTACTGCGCATATTGGACACACGGTATTTGAAACAGATACGGACAGCCATGATGTTGTTCTGGGTTTGAAGAAAATTGAACTGGGCCAGCTTTTCCGCCTGATCGCCTTGGACGGTTTAAGCGGCACAGGGCAGTTGAGCGGGCAACTGCCGATCCGGTTGAAAGGCCAAGAGATCAATGTGCAGGATGGTTTGCTGGAAAGTAGTGGTGGCGGGACGTTACATTTTGAATCACAAAAAGCCCGCCAAGCGTTGGCAGGTGCGGGCGAACAGGTGGAATTGTTGCTGAATGTCTTGACCAATTTTCACTATGAACGTCTTTCTCTGCGGATCAACCAACGCGCCGGGCAAAATGCGATCCTCAATTTAAAAATTGAAGGAAAAAACCCTGAGGTGATGAACGCGCGGCCCTTTAACCTCAATATTAATCTGGAAGCCAATCTGGATCGTATTCTGGGAACAGTGCTGGAAGGCTATCGCTTGTCAGATCGGGCAATTCGCGCTACCGTTGGGGATGAACAATGATTAAACGAGAGGCCGACGCGATGATCCATCGTCATTCTTTGGGCGGGCTTTGCCTTGCTGCACTACTGGGGCTCAATGCCTGTACCCCGACGGTACAAGTCGCTGCACCGTCGGAACCGATTACCATCAATCTGAATATCAAGCTGGATGCTGATGTTCGTTTGAAACTGGAAAAAACCGCTACCAACGATATCAAAGAAAATCCGGAGGTCTTCTAATGTCTGCAATCGTAAAAGCGAATCCTTTCTGGAAGCTGTCCGTTCTTGTCATCCTGTTGGGTGGTTTTTTGCTTGTCGGCATGGGGCCGGCACAAGCGCAGTCTCTGGATGAGTTGCGTGCCAGTGGTCAAATGGGCGAAGCTTTTGATGGCTATGCGCGTGCCCGTGCGCAATCTGTGAAAGCGATTGTGGATGATATTAACGCCAAACGCCGCACTATTTATCAGGACCGGGCCAAGCAACAAGGGATTTCTGCTGCTCAAGTCGGTCAGGTCTATGCGGCAAAAATTATCGAGAAAGCTCCGGCAGGAACGTGGCTGCTGTCACAAGACGGGACATGGCGCCAAAAATAAGGTAGCGAATAATCGTGATTTGAAAAGGCCCCGTTGTAGAAACCAACGGGGCCTTTTCGGTTCTTATTGATCTTCCTATAAGACGGCTTTTGGGCGGATGAAAAGTTTGCGCACATATTCAATGGCCCAGGACCCTTTTAAACTGGCAACTCCGGCGATTGTGATAGCCGCCCCGATAATTTGCACCCCGTTCAAAGTCTCCCCCAAGATCAACCAAGCGGCAATAACGGTTAAGATCGGGCCGGTCAGGGTAATCAGGCTGGCTTGGGTTGCACCACAGCGTTTGATGCCCTCGAACAACATGAAGAAGGGCAAAACTGTACATAAGGTCGCAATGACGGATCCCCACAACACACCTTCAAGCGGGAAGGTCAGATTGTCGAGATCGGTACTCAGGGGAATGACCACCAGCATGATCCCCAAGGTAATGGTGCCGGATGCAGCGGTGAAGCGAACGGAACCCAATGTTTTCATAATTTGCTGGCTGGCAATCAGATAAAGGGCGTATGTGAAGGCGGATCCCATTGCCCATCCGGCGCCAACCCAATCAAAATTATCAAACCCTGCCAATCCATTTGGGGCCATAACAAGGGCAATACCGGAATATGTCGTTGCAAAAACAAACCATTGGTGTGGACTCGGGGCTTTTTTATTTAAGAAAGCATTGATTAACATCACCAGCATGGGGAATGTGAACAAAATCAGCCGGGAAACGCTGACACCGATTTTTTCAATGGCTGTAAAATCGCAATAGGTGGCAAAAAAGAACATTAATCCGGCAAAACTACAGGCTTTCCATTGTGCCCAGCTTAATGGTGCGGACCTGCGGGCCAGCATATAAACACCAAGCCAGAATAAAGGTGTCGCAATGGCAAATCGTAGCAACAGAAGCGAATCGACTGAGATCCCCGCCATATAGGCGAACTTGGCAAAAACACCTTTGAATGAAAGTGCAATGGTCGCCATAAAGACGAAAAAGATGGCAACGGGTTCGGTCTGTTGGTTTGGCATGAGCGTACTGTCCTGTACTGGGGGGCTTGCAACTGTAATATAGTTTAGATACGCCTTGTCGTGACATAATCCAATTTCAATAATATACTAAAAGATATTAAATTTTGTTATATCTGGGTTGTGATGGATATTAAGCAATTACGCATCTTTTTGAATGTGGCGGAAACCGGGTCATTTTCCGATGCGGCGAAACGATTGAATGTGACTCAACCGGCCCTGAGCCGGCAAATCCGTTTGTTGGAAGAAGACAGCGGCAGTCCCTTGTTCATTCGTACAGGGCGCGGGGTCCGATTAAGCGAAGCGGGTGAAAAAATGTTACCGCGCGCGCGTTTGTTGATCGAGGAAATGGAACGTCTGCGCATGGATATGACGGCGTTTGCCGGTGAATTGCATGGGCGGGTTCGCCTCGGCTTACCCCCGAGTGTGGGCAGTGTGTTGGCGGGGCCGGTGGTTGAACGTTTCCATCGCGACTATCCCAATGTGAAATTACGCGTGACACAATTGTTAAGCGGAGCGTTGCAGGAAAGTTTGTTGAATGGCCGTCTGGATATTGGGATTTTGTTTGAGGGGAACGTGAGCCCCGCCCTGCGCAGCCGGCCTTTATGGTCGGAAAGACTGTTTTTTATTACCACGCCGCATGAACGATGGCAGGGGGTGGAAATGATTGATTATGCCGACTGTCTGTCGCATCCCTTTATTTTACCGGGTCCTAAACATGGTCTGCGTGATGTGCTGGAACAAGCGGCAAGGAAAATTGATAAACGCCTGAATGTGGTGGTGGAAGCAGAATCGCTGGCTGTGCAAATGGAATTGGTCTGCCGTGGATTAGGTTGTACGATTTTGTCCTTTGAAGCTTGTAAAAATCACATTGATGCGGGTCGCTTAATTGCGATTCCCATCATCAACCCTGATATAGAACGGGTGTGCAGTTTGGTCTGGTCACGCGATTATTCCCTGACACGGGCAACGCATGAAATGGCAGATGTTATTACCGAGATTGCCGGTGTGATGTTTTCATCCACCCCGAAAGAGACTTAGACCTAAGCACTTTTTAACCAGGCTTCGATCATATTGCGTGCGATACTGTCCCGACTTGGTAACAATTTACCGGATTGAGGGAAGGCACGTAAGTCTTCGCGGGTGAACCATTGGGCATCGCTTAACTCGTTCAGATCAATGTGAATGTCATAACTTTCTGCCGTGGCATAGAACCCCAACATAAGGGACGTTGGAAACGGCCAAGGTTGAGAGCCTGCATATTCAACAGCACCAACTTGAATGCCGGTTTCTTCCATGACTTCACGTTTGACGGCTTGTTCCAGCGTTTCGCCAGGTTCGACAAATCCCGCAAGGGTGGAATACATCCCCGTTTTGATCCGTTGATGGGTGGCCAACAAGCATTTTTCCTTATCATGTACCAACATGATCACAGCCGGATCCGTGCGGGGGAAATGTTCAAGGGCGCAGTCTGTGTTGCTGCAACGCCGGACATGTCCGGCTTGTTCCATATGACTGGGATATCCGCAATGTCCGCAAAATTGATGACGTTTATGCCAAAACATCAAACCACGTGCATAGGCGCATCGCGCGGCTTGTTCACGTTCTGCAATGGGGCCGGCCCGGCGGAGGTCTTCAAAAACAAATTGGGTGCCCAGCGGCGTCAGAATTTGACTTTCGGGAAACAAAGAAAGGTCCAGAACAAAATAATCTTTTCCCTTTGCATGCCCGAGGTAGGCCCAAGGGGGATTCTTTTGCCACCAGTTTGCAATGGCTTCCCCTGTCAGAAGGGCGGGGCGGTATACGTCGTTAATGTGTGTAAAGAGATTGCGATCTTGATGCAGGATCAAAAAACGTGTGTCGGGTTTATGAAGAGTTTCCTCAAGCCAGCCCGTATCGGTACGCAGGTGGGCTTGGCGGTCAAGTTCACCTGTGGTGTAAAAAAGATCGTCAGAGGTCAGTTTCATAAAGTGTCCTGTCTTGGAAAATCGTTTACAGCCCGAGAGATTTTTTCATTTTGGCCCAGAGCCCTTGTGGTGGAGCTGGTTTTTTCTTCTTTTTTACGGGCACTTGACCGCCTAAAGGGCGTGGATGACGTTTTGCGCCGGATTTTACGACATTGGGGTTTGTATAGGAATGGAGCACTTTAAACCCGCCACCGCTGATATCGTAGTAAACAATGCGTTCAATGGATGGAATGATTTTACAGCGTTTCTCCGCATCTTCCTGTGCGGCTTCTTTGCAATCGATATCGTTGGACATGACCATTTGACCGTCTTCGATCTTCTGGCCCGGTTTGCAAATATAGATTTCGACGGCGTCTATCATTTTATTTGGCCTAGTTTTTTGATGTATTGGTTATGGTAGGTTCAGATTTCGCTTGAAGTCAATGCCAACAGGGTATAGAAACCGCGCTTGAGAGGTTGGTGCGGACGAGCTCCTCGCCAACCCGGTCAGGTCCGGAAGGAAGCAGCCGTAACGAGTTTTCGGCTCGGGTCGTATTCAACCTCTCACCTCTTGCTTGATTTCCCAATATAGTCTACTGGAAATATCGCCTCTTACATGTAGTAGGCGTAGTAAAGCAAACCAGACCCCAAAATCATGCGATAGATGAAAAACGGTGTAAAGGATGCCTTGCGCAACCACGCCATCATAATGGCAATGGCAATAAGGGCTGCGATACAGGATAATCCAGCGGCCGTCAGGGCGTCGTTTGTCAGTTGGGTGTTGCCGCTTTGATAAAGTTCCAACCCTTTTAATGTGCCGGCCCCTAAAATGGCGGGAATGGACATCAGCATGGAAAAACGTGCTGCATCAACGCGTTCGTATCCTAAAAAACGTGCAGCAGTGATTGTGATGCCTGAACGTGATGTTCCCGGTATCAAGGCAATGCATTGGGCCAAACCAATTAAAATCGCGTCGAAGGCAGTCGTATGTTCGACACGACGGATGGTTAGGCCCGTTTTATCTGCGAGATAAAGGAGGAACCCGAATCCAAGGGTTGCCCAGCCGATAACTTTAAGTGTGCGATATTCATTCCCGATGTATTCGTTGAGGAAATAACCCGCAGCCAAAACAGGTAAGGTTGAAAGTATGATCATGGCGGCAAGTTTTGCGCCAGGGTCGCGTCGACCTTTGGTAAAACGGATCAAGCCGCGCAGCATATGCCAGATGTCTCGCCAGAAATAAATCATCACAGCCCCTAATGTGCCGACATGGACGGCAACATCCATGAGCAACCCCTGGTCGGGCCAGTCACCAAAGACAGGGACCAAAACCAGATGACCGGAAGAGCTGATCGGCAAAAATTCTGTGATTCCCTGCACAAGTGCGAGAACGAGTATATGAAGTTCAGTCACGTTTTCCCCCAAGACAGGCTTTTGCTTGTTGTTCGATTTTGTATAACACGTCTGGATTCGAGGCCCAAAACTAAAAAATAGTACCATTTTGGTACAAAATGATAAAAAACGGGGTTCGGGCTTTGGGGGTGGAAGGGGTTGTCCTCGTTGTTTTTTTGCCATATAGGACAGCAAAACTGACCTATATTAATTTTTTTCCTTGAAATCTGCGTTATTTTATCGCATACCATGCATCCGAACTGCTCAATGTGGGTGGTTTGGCGTCGGAATACTCAGGTGAAGCCTGTGCCGGCTAAGGAAAAAGACTAACCCGAAAACGAGGGATTGGAGAGACTGATGGCTGAAAAAATGATGCAGTTCGTCACGATCGGGCAAAATTACCCGGACAAACGCACTGCTGAAGAACGCAAAAAAGATTTCAACGAGATTTATGCGCGCTTCACCATCGAAAAAGCTCAGGAACAAGCGTCACGCTGTGAACAATGTGGTATTCCCTATTGTTCTGTGGCTTGCCCTGTGAACAATAATATTCCTGACTGGTTGCGCCTTGTGGCTGCAGGCCGTTTGGAAGATGCGTATCATACGTCACAGGAAACCAATACCCTGCCAGAAATTTGTGGACGGATCTGTCCGCAGGACCGTCTGTGTGAAGGCCTCTGTGTGTTGGAACAGTCTGACCATAATGCGGTTACCATCGGTGCGATTGAAAAATTCATTACTGACAATGCATGGGAACAAGGTTGGGTCAAGCCGCCGCAACCGTTGAAAGAACTGGGTCAAAGCGTTGGTATTATCGGGGCTGGTCCCGCAGGTATGGCCGCAGCTGATCGTTTGCGCCGCAAGGGATATGAGGTTCATGTCTATGATCGCCACGACCGTGTTGGTGGTTTGATGGTTTATGGTATTCCGGGTTTCAAACTGGAAAAAGATGTGGTGGAACGTCGTGCCAAGCTGTTGGAAGACGGCGGTGTGACCTTCCATATGAATTTTGAAGTGGGCCGCGATGCTTCTTTGAAAGAGTTACGCGCCAAACATAATGCGGTTTTGATTGCCGTGGGTGTTTATGCCGGTCGTAAACTGGAGGCACCGGGTGCAGATCTGGAAAATATTTTCCCGGCGATGTACTTCCTGACCGCCAGCAACAAGAAAGGCTTTGGCGACGAGGTTGAGGCCTTTGATAAAGGAACGTTGAACGCGGAAGGCAAAAATGTTGTCGTCATCGGTGGCGGTGATACGGCGATGGACTGTGTACGGACATCTGTTCGTCAAGGTGCCAAGTCTGTGACCTGTCTTTATCGTCGTGACCGGGCCAATATGCCGGGGTCGCAGCGCGAAGTGGAAAACGCTGAGAAAGAAGGCGTGAACTTCCAATGGTTGTCTGCACCGAAATCTTTCAAAGGTTTGGGTAAAGTTCAAAAAGTGGAAGCCGTTTCCATGCATTTGGGATTTGCCGATGCATCCGGTCGTCAAAGCGTGAAAGAAGTTGCCGGGTCTGAGTTTGAACTGGATGCCGATATTGTGATTGAGGCACTGGGTTTCGAGCCGGAAAATATCCCCACTTTGTTTGGTGAGCCTGACTTAGCTGTCAGCCGTTGGGGCACAGTGGATGTGAATAAAGAAACATGGATGTCCAATCTGGACGGCGTTTTTGCCGCCGGTGATATCGAACGCGGCGCTTCTTTGGTCGTAAGCTGTATTAAAGACGCCCGTGACGCATCCGATGCCATTCATAAATACCTCCGTACACAAGCGCGCGTAAGCGCAGCTGAATAAGCAGGAGGCGTGAGAGAGAAAATGACCAATAATTACGTATCAGAATATCAACGCAACGCCCGTTTCCTCGCTGAAAATGGCATGTATGATCCGTCTTTCGAAACTGCAAACTGCGGTGTCGGTCTGGTGGCTTCAATTGACGGGAAACCCAACCGTGAGGTTCTGCGTCATGCCTTTCAGGCCACGCGCGCACTGGACCACCGTGGGGCTGTTGATGCCGATGGCAAAACAGGTGATGGTGCTGGTATCCATGTGCAAATCCCGCAGGAATTTTTCAAACGCCACATTCGCCGCACCGGTCACGAGCCGGAAGAAGGTGCCTTGGCGGTCGGTCAGGTTTTCTTGCCGAAAACCGATTTTGGGGCGCAGGAACGGTGTCGTTGTGTCGTTGAAGCCGAAGTTTTGAAATATGGCTATCGCATTTATGGCTGGCGTCAGGTTCCGGTGAATATCGAAGTGATTGGTGAAAAAGCCAACGCAACGCGCCCGGAAATCGAACAGATTATGATTGCCAATACCCTTGGTAAATCCAACGATGATTTTGAAAACGATCTGTATGTTATTCGTCGCCGGATTGAAAACAAATGTTTGTCGGAAAATCTGACAGAATTTTATTTCTGTTCCCTGTCTTGTCGCAGTGTCATTTATAAAGGCATGTTCATGGCGGGTGAGATTACCGAATTCTACCCGGATTTGAATGACGAACTTTTCGTTTCCAACTTTGCGATTTATCACCAGCGTTATTCGACCAACACGTTCCCGCAATGGCGGTTGGCGCAACCATTCCGTATGATTGCGCATAACGGTGAGATCAACACAATTACCGGGAACCAAAACTGGACGAAAGCACACGAAACCTGCATGGCGTCGCCTGTGTTTGGCGCGCATATCGAAGATGTGAAGCCGCTGGTTGCCAATGGGTCTTCTGACTCTGCGGCCCTTGATGCGGTTTGGGAAATTCTGGTTCGTGCAGGACGTCCGGCGCCGGCGGTAAAAGCCCTGATGGTTCCTGAGTCCATCGGTCAAAACGCCTTGATGCCGAAAGAACATGAAGACCTGTTTGCCTATTGTAACTCGGTTATGGAACCGTGGGACGGCCCGGCTGCGATTTGTGGAACGGATGGTCGCTGGATTGTCGCGGGCCTAGACCGTAACGGCCTGCGTCCGCTGCGTTATTCCATCACAGGTGATGGTATTTTGCTGGTTGGTTCTGAAACCGGCATGTCTGAAATTGATGAGTCCAAAGTCGTTGAAAAAGGCCATGTGCGCCCCGGTGGTATGATCGGTGTAGATTTACATGAAGGTAAATTCTTCCACGACCGCGAGCTTAAAGACTGGACCGCGAGCCGCCAGCCTTATGGCAAATGGGTAGATAACATTGTCAAGGTTGATCAAATCATCAAGGCAGACTCGCCCAAACCTTGCCCGTGGCCGGAAGATATCCTGATGCAGCATCAGCAACTATACGGCTTCACGCAGGAAGATTTCGAATTGATCCTGCGCCCGATGGTTGAAACCGGTCAGGAAGCCACAGGTTCTATGGGGGATGATACGCCACAGGCTGTTTTGTCTGATAAATACCGTGGTTTGCATCACTTCTTCCGTCAGGCTTTCTCTCAGGTGACCAACCCGCCGATCGACAGTTTGCGCGAAACCCGCGTGATGTCTTTGCGCACGCGTTTGTCCAACCTCGGCAACGTGTTGGATGAAAGCCCGGATCAGTGTCAGGTTGTTCAGTTGGAATCACCGTTCCTGACCTCTACAGAATTTCATGCCCTGAAAAACTATTTGGGTGAAGATGCGATTGAAATCGATTGTACCTTCAAGCCGGGTAAGGAAACCCTGCGCGAAGCCATCGAACGCATCCGCCATGAGGCGGAAATGTCGGTTCGTGGCGGGAAAAAACATATCATCCTGACGGACGAACATACCGGTAAAGACAAAGCGCCGATCCCGATGATTTTGGCGGCCGGTGGCGTACATAGTTATCTAGTGCGTCAGCAATTGCGGACCTTTACCTCCGTGAACGTTCGTTCTGCCGAAGCGTTGGATGTACAGTATTTTGCGGTTTTAATCGGCGTCGGTGCAACCACCGTTAACGCTTACATGACCGAAGAAGCGATTGCTGTTCAACATGCCAAAGGTATTTATGGTGACCTGCCGTTTGAAAAAGCAGTGGAAAATTATAAGAAAGCCATCAATAAGGGCTTGCTGAAAACCATGTCTAAAATGGGCATCGGTGTTATCAGTTCTTATCGCGGTGGTTATGCGTTTGAATCGGTTGGATTGTCGCGTTCTGTTGTGGCGGATTTCTTCCCGGGTATGACATCACGGATTTCCGGTATCGGGATCAAAGGTCTGGAAGATAAAATTCTGGAAATGCATGAAAAAGCATATTCCGAAGTTACACCTTTACCGCAAGGCGGTTTCTACCGTTACCGCGCTGACGGTGAACGTCACGCCCATGATCCGTTGTTGATCCATAAATTGCAGGAAGCCGTTGCGACCGAAAGCTATTCGACCTATCGCGAATATGCCAATGGCGTGAATGGTCGCAAGCCGATGATGTTGCGCGATTTGCTGGATTTCCAATCTGATCGGGACAGCATTTCTACGGACAAA
Source organism: Terasakiella sp. (assembly GCF_048267425.1). Classification (GTDB taxonomy): domain Bacteria; phylum Pseudomonadota; class Alphaproteobacteria; order Rhodospirillales; family Terasakiellaceae; genus Terasakiella. The sequence goes on along the minus strand of NZ_JBLWXN010000001.1, from coordinate 188,164 downwards.
GTGGAATCCATCACGGAAATCCGTCGTCGTTTGTGTGCGCCGGCGATTTCAATCGGTGCTTTGTCTCGTGAAGCCCACGAAACATTGGCGATTGCCATGAACCGGATCGGTGCGAAATCCAACTCCGGTGAAGGTGGGGAAGATCGCGAACGTTTCACGCCGCGCAAAAACGGTGACAATGCGAACTCTGCGGTGAAGCAGGTGGCATCTGGTCGTTTCGGTGTAACAGCGGAATATCTGAACAACTGTCAGGAGTTGGAAATCAAGGTGGCCCAAGGGGCAAAACCGGGTGAAGGCGGACAGCTGCCGGGCTTCAAGGTAACGCTTGAAATTGCCAAGCTGCGCCATTCCACACCGGGTGTGACCCTGATTTCACCACCGCCGCATCACGATATTTATTCCATCGAAGATTTGGCGCAGTTGATTTACGACTTGAAACAAATCAACCCGATTGCACGTGTCTGTGTGAAACTGGTTGCGCGGTCCGGTGTCGGGACGATTGCTGCCGGTGTTGCCAAGGCGGGTGCTGATACGATCCACATTTCCGGTTATGATGGCGGGACGGGTGCATCGCCGCAGTCTTCTATTAAATATGCCGGTTTGCCGTGGGAAATGGGTCTGTCCGAGGTCAATCAGGTTCTGACCTTGAACAAGCTGCGCCACCGTGTGAAGCTGCGTACAGACGGTGGTTTCCGTACAGGTCGCGACGTGGTGATTGCAGCCATGTTGGGGGCTGAGGAATTCGGTATCGGTACGACATCGTTGATTGCGATGGGCTGTATTATGGTTCGTCAGTGTCACTCCAACACCTGCCCGGTCGGCGTTTGTACACAAGACCCTGAACTGCGTAAGAAATTTACTGGTTCTGCGGCCAAGGTGGTCAACCTGTTTACATTCATTGCTGAAGAAGTCACTGAAATTCTGGCTTCACTTGGTTATGAAAAACTGGAAGACGTTATCGGTCGATCTGATCTGCTAACACAGGTTGGTCGTGGTCGTGAAAACCTTGACGATCTGGATTTGAACCCGCTTCTGGCACAGGCCGATACAGGCGATACACCGCGTTTCTGCACATTGACAGAACGCAACCCTGTACCGGATACGCTGGATGCGCAAATCATCAAGGATGCCAAGAACGCCTTGGAAGGCGGCGAGAAGATGCAACTTTTCTACACGGTCAAAAACACGCACCGTTCTGTGGGAACACGTACCAGCTCGATCATTACCCGTAAATACGGCATGACCGGGTTGGAGCCGGATCACCTGACCGTTCGTATGCGTGGTTCTGCCGGTAACTCGCTGGGGGCTTTCACAGTACAGGGCCTGAAGCTGGAAATCTTTGGTGATGCCAACGATTACGTGGGTAAAGGTCTGTCCGGCGGGACGATTGTTGTGCGCCCGATGGTGTCCAGCCCGTTGAAATCGAATGAAAACACCATTGTCGGTAACACCTGCCTGTATGGGGCGACAGCCGGTAAACTGTTTGCATCCGGTCAGGGTGGGGAACGCTTTGCGGTTCGCAACTCTGGTGCGACGGCGGTGGTTGAAGGTATCGGGTCAAACGGTTGTGAATATATGACCGGCGGCACCGTGGTTGTTCTGGGGGAAGTCGGGGCCAACTTTGGCGCTGGTTTCACAGGCGGCATGGCCTTTGTTTACGACGAAGACGGTACATTTGAACATCGTGTGAACCCGGATAACGTGATTTGGCAACGTATTGAAGTCGATCACTATGAAAACCTTTTGAAAGGTTTGATCCGTGAGTACGTGAAAGAAACACATTCTCAGTATGCAGAACAAATTCTGCAGGATTGGGAAATGGAGAAAGGCAAGATCTGGCAAGTGGTGCCTAAGGAAATGATCGACAAGCTCGACATTGCAGTTACCAAGGAGGCAGCCATTAAAAAGACGGCCTGATCCATATAGAGCATTTTATTTAACGCAAATACGTCGTTGCAGGTTGTGTCAACCTGCTCGGGATTTGCTCTAGAATTCGCACATATGTGCGAGCAGAGGCTCAAGTTACATCTCTCTCGTGACTTGATTGCTAGGGTGGAATTCGTTTCATCCGACCGAATGTCTGATTTCAGACATTCATCCCTAACCAAAACTTGGCGGAGCTTTTTTAGGAAGCTTCGCCTTTTTTTTACTTTCAGGGGAAATGCTGTAATTTATGGTTGAGTTACTTGTGAAAAATGACCTTTTTTGATCTATATGCTGTATTTACTCTTTTAATGCGGTGCGAAATTCGCTATCCCAAGTTCTCTATTGTGCAATAAACCCCCTAGACGAGCATGAGACGCCTTTATCACCTTCCCTTTGATGCCTTGTCGCGCAAGGTCCGTATTTTACTTGCGGAAAAGAAGCTTGCGTTTACCTGTGTGCATGAACCTGTTTGGGAACGTCGGGAAACTTTCTTGGCCTTAAACCCGGCTGGCGAAGTTCCGGTTCTGGTTGAGCCGGAAGGTAAACCCATCTGGGATGACCATGCCATTTGCGAATATCTCGAAGAAGTCTATCCCGAACATAATATGCTGGGGACGACACCGGATCAACGGGCTGAGGTTCGCCGTCTTGTTGCGTGGTTTGATAAAAAATTTGCACAAGAAGTGACCCGCAATCTGGTTGGGGAAAAGATTACAAAGCGTTTTATTGCCGGGGCAACGCCAAACTCAGGGGCTATCCGGGCAGGTAAACAAAACGTCCATTATCACTTGGACTATATCGGCTATCTCAGCGATCAACGCAATTGGCTGGCGGGCGAAAACCTGTCTTTGGCGGATATCTGCGCGGCAGCACATATTTCGGCGGTGGATTATCTAGGCGATATCCCTTGGGCCGACCATCCCGGCGCGCAAGCCTGGTATGCCCGTTTTAAATCCCGACCTTCCATGCGTGATATTCTCAAAGACAACGTCAGCGGCATCCCCGCCGCCCGCCATTACGCCGATCTGGATTTTTAAGACACACTGTGAAAATGATAGGCTTGAGGTAGGCTGAGGTTTTGTGTCATGCGGCCGAGCCATTCCAGTTCCTGTTGTATATGAAAAAGCTGCCTGTCGGTTTTGATTTGGGCCCTTTGGGATTTTAGGGGGCAGTTGGTGCATTGGTTTTCAAGGCAGTTGAGTTGGCAGTTATAAAAACCGATGAGTTCCTCGACAACTTTGGCACAAATCGTTTGTGGTAAATTTTCAACGAAGGTGGATTTTAAAGATAACGTGGTATCACGCATGCGTTGATTGTTGGGCATGGGGCGTTTCATTAGGCTGAAAAAAGTACGGATGCCAACGCCGGTAATGGAAAAATAAACCTCGTTTCCGGCTTCCAGTTTGACGACGCAGGCGCTGTCCAGCAATCGTTCCAGCGTGGTTTCAATAACTTCGATTGTTGGTTGCCATGTGGGTATATCGAGCATGCGAATAGCAGCCAGCAAGCCATTGAGATTGCGCGCATCGTCAAACAAAAAACCGAGAACGCACAGATCGGAAATGTCATTCATTTCCAGAATTTCCAGACGCTGATGGAGGTTGTGCAAGAAAGACATGATTGGCACCCGTTTATTTATGCGAATGATTATTAATTGCGTTAATTGGATGGGTTTGTCAACGCTTTTTTATAAATCGTTCTCTGGTAGCACTTTCAAGCTGGTCTCAATCAGGTTCTCAAGGGCGCTGAAGGGAGTTTTTGCACGTGCCATAACGGCAAGGCTGATGGGTTGTGCTCCGAAAAAATCAGCCAGGGCATCAATATCGGCGTCATCGGGCAATTCCCCTTCCGCTTTTGCACGTTTCAAACGCATGTAAAAGGCTTCTCTGCGTTTTTGATTTAAAAACCGTGTATATTCTTCGAGTGGACCTGTCTTGTGGGCGCAATCGATTACGCCGTTGACAACAAAACAGCCACCGGGATTGCTTTCATCACAGAGGAAAGCGGCAATTTCTTTAAGATGAGTTCGCAAGGTTGTTTTAAGGGAGGCGGGACTATGGATAAGATAATCCAAAGATGATTTTCCAAATGTTTCGAAGTAATGAGAAATAGCTTTTTGATATAGTTTTTCCTTATCGCCAAAAGCGGCATAAAGCCCGGGTTTCGCCATACCCGTTTCTTGCGCAATATCATTCATTGAGGTTGTGTCAAAACCGCGTTCCCAGAAAATTTTCATTGCTTGTTCCAGCACTTTTTCCGGTGTTGTTTTTCTGGGGCGTCCACGTGCCACGATGATGACTCTCATATAATTAAATACCGGTTGGTATTTTATCACCTTGACAGGAAGAAACAAGTGTCTATTTTAATACCGTTCGGTATTTTAATGCTATTTTTCTTTCCCTCTAAAGGATTTTGTTATGAGTAAGATTAAAAATCAGGTTGTGCTGGTCACAGGGGCCAGTCGTGGAATGGGCCGTGTCTATGTAGATGCTTTGTTAAAAGCAGGTGCCAAAAAAGTATATGCCGGGGTGCGAAACCCGACGGATGTTGCCGATTTAGTGGAAGCTTCCAATGGTAAAGTGGTTGCCCTGCATCTGGATGTGACGAATATGGATCATGTCAATGCAACCGCGCAAAATTGCAAGGATGTCAGCCTTCTTATTAACAATGCAGGTGTGGCTTTGTTTGAGGGGTTCTTTTCCGTTGATGATACTGAGGTTGCACGTCAGGAAATGGAAATAAATTATTTTGGGACCCTCAATCTTATCCAAGCTTTTGCACCGATTTTAAAAGCCAATGGCGGTGGGGCGATTGTAAATACCAGTTCAGTAGCGTCTTTTGCCTGTTTCCCTGTGTTGGGGTCTTACAGTGCATCAAAAGCGGCTGTTAACTTGATGACACAAGGGGTCCGCGCTGAACTGGCGGCACAGGGTACGCAGGTAACAGGTGTTTATCCCGGTCCTGTAGATACGGATATGGCGGCGAATGTGGAAATGGATAAAACGTCACCGCAAGATGTTATTGCGCGGGTTTTGGAAGCTGTGGAAAACGGCGACGAAGACGTTTATCCCGATCCAATGGCGGTTGAGTTTCACGCCAACTTTCGTGCTGATCCAAAAGCAGTTGAAAAAGAAGTAGGTGGTATGTTGCCGAGCTGACAATCTTTTACAATTCTTTAAATGTTTGGAAAGCGAACATTCTGTATAAGATGACTTCTGAAAAGACTCTTGCACTCCCTAGAGGTGTGAGGAAAACTATATGCGGCCCCTAACGTCCCCAGACCGAGGTGTGCCGCATTTTTTTTGTTTAAAAAGAGGAATTGATCCGTGTCTGATATGCCCAAACTGCAAGATGCCGATTTACGTGTTGAAAACCGTGTCGCCACCCTGACTTTCATGCGCAATGATGTGCGTAATGCCCTGACAGGGACCGCCTTGATTGAAGATATTATTACGACACTGGACTGGATGAATAAGGCGACTGATCACGTCAGTGTTTTGATTATAACGGGTGATGGTGCTGCATTCAGTGCAGGGGGCAATATCAAGGATATGCAGGAACGTGGCGGTGATTTTGCCGGGGATGTGGAAGAGGTCCAAACCCGTTATCGCCAAGGTATCCAACGTATTCCGGTGGCGATGAATAAATGTGAAGTTCCGATTATCGCAGCCGTCAACGGTCCGGCGGTGGGGGCCGGATTTGATCTTGCCAATATGGCAGACTTACGTGTGGCTTCAAGTAAAGCCAAGTTTGGGGAGACCTTTGTAAATTTGGGCATTATTCCCGGGGACGGCGGGGCTTATTTTCTGCAACGTCTAATCGGTTATCAAAAAGCGGCAGAACTGACCTTCACCGGACGAGTAATTGACGCGCAAGAAGCCTTGGACCTCGGGATTGTACTTCAGGTGGTTGAGCCGGATAAATTAATGGAGGCTGCACAGGATTTAGCCAACCAAATGGCGAAAAAACCGCCGCAAGCCCTACGGTTCACCAAGCGTTTGATGAAAATGGGACAACGTATGGAATTACAGGACTTTCTCGATCTTTGTGCCTGTTTTCAGGGGATGTGCCATAATTCCGAGGAACATATGGAAGCGGTTGAAAAAATGATCGCAATGATGAAAAGATAAATCCTCACTTATTAATAGGGCCCCTCATTCGAGCCTGAATGAGGGGCTTTTTTTATGGAAGTTGCGAATGGTTCGAAACACGCGCGAAATATGGCTCTATGTGGTCAACTTTGCCTTAATGGTGCCTAACTTAAAGGCCATAAAGCGTGCAATGCGAATAAAACACGTAGGGATCAGGACCCGAAAACGATGGCTTTCAACATCAACGCTTTTGCAAACCCGAAACGCTTTATGTGGCTTTCCGGCCTTTTATTGCCTTGGGTGATCGGTTTGACGATTATCACGACGGCAGCGGGGCTATATTTTGCCCTGTTCGATTCGCCGACGGATTATCAACAGGGCGAAACTGTGCGTATCATGTATATCCATGTGCCAGCAGCCAGTATGTCGATGATTATTTACATTTCTATGGCGGTGGCGTCCGCAATGGGATTGATCTGGAAACACCCGTTGTCTGACTTGGCGGCAAAATGCATGTCACCGATCGGGGCAGCTTTCACCTTTTTGGCGTTGTTCACCGGGTCTTTCTGGGGAAAACCCATGTGGGGAACATGGTGGGTGTGGGATGCGCGTCTGACCTCTGAACTGTTGCTGTTGTTTCTTTATATGGGGCATATGGCCCTGTTAAACGCCTTTGATGATCCGGCACGTGGTACGAAATCAGCCGGAATTCTGTGTTTGGTCGGCGTGATTAATATCCCGATTATCAAGTTTTCTGTGGACTGGTGGAATACGTTGCATCAACCGGCGTCTTTGGTTAAGGCCGGTGGGCCGGCGATTCACCCGGATATGTTGATCCCGCTGGGGCTGATGTTTTTGTGCTTTACCGGATATTTCACGCTGGTTCTGTTTATCCGTATGCGCAGCGAAATTATCTCATCCAAAGTGCGCGCCTTGCGTTTGCGCCACGTTCACGGTTGATAGAGGGGAGGGGACACAATGAACGAATTTTTTGAAATGGGCGGTCACGGCATATACATCTGGCCTTGTTACGGATTGGCTGCTGTTTTGTTGATTGGCCTGTTGATAACCAGTGTTAAGGCATTGGCCAAAAGTAAGAAAGACCTCTCCATCATGGAACAAATGACAAGCGAAGGGAAAAGCGCATGAAAAAGAAAACGCGTCGCCTTTATATCGCGCTGGTGGGCCTGTGTGCATTGGGGGCCATTGCCGCCCTTGTTCTGGCCGCTTTGGAAGATGATATCGTCTTTTTCTTTAGCCCAACCGAAGTCATTGAACAGGGGAAGGTTGACTTAGATCGCCGTATTCGAATCGGCGGACTGGTCGAAGCTGGCTCTGTTGAAAAAGCAGCCGATGGTGTCACCAACATTTTCGTTGTGACCGACATGGCGAATACAATCCCGGTTCATTACAAGGGGTTACTTCCTGACTTGTTCCGTGAAGGGCAAGGTGTTGTGGCGGAAGGATATTTCCGAAACGATGTCTTGGTTGCCGATGAGGTGCTGGCCAAACACGATGAAAACTATATGCCGCCCGAAGTTGCCGATGCGTTGAAAAAATCCGGCAAATGGGAAGAAGGCCAGCCGATTACAGAGGCCTTGAAACAAGGTCATGTTCCCGACGAACTGAAAGACAAATAACATGTATGCAGAAATAGGACATTTTGCGTTGATCCTCGCGCTGTTTGTGGCGGTGGTACAAGGTGTCGTTCCATTGGCAGCGGGTCCGATGGGCAATCGGCGCTGGATGAATATTGCAGGCCCGGCCTCAATTGCACAGTTTATTTTGATTGCGGCGGCCTTTGCAGCCCTGACGCATGCGTTTGTAACCTCGGATTTCTCGGTTCTGAACGTGGCGAAGAACTCTCATACCGACAAGCCTTTGCTTTATAAGGTTTCCGGTGTTTGGGGGAACCACGAAGGATCCATGCTGTTATGGGTACTGATTTTGGCAACATTTGGTTGTGCGGTTCAGGTTTTTGGGCGCAACCTGCCCAGTGGGTTGAAGAACCGCACATTGGCGGTGCAATCTTTGGTCACCGTCGGTTTTCTGATGTTTATTCTGTTTACCTCCAACCCGTTTGAACGTTTGCTTGATGTGCCTGCAAACGGTCAAAGCCTGAACCCGTTGTTGCAGGACCCGGGGTTGGCTTTCCACCCGCCGTTTTTGTATTTGGGCTATGTGGGTTTCTCCATTGCCTATAGCTTTGCCATTGCAGCCCTGATTGAAGGGTGCGTGGATGCAAGCTGGGCGCGTTGGGTCCGTCCGTGGACGTTGGCGGCGTGGATTTTCCTGACCGTGGGGATCGCACTGGGATCCTGGTGGGCCTATTACGAGCTTGGCTGGGGCGGCTGGTGGTTCTGGGATCCGGTTGAAAATGCATCCTTTATGCCGTGGTTGGCTGGAACGGCCTTGTTACATTCGGCCATCGTAGTAGAAAAACGCGACGCCTTAAAAAGCTGGACCATTTTCCTGGCGATCATTGCCTTCGGTCTGTCTTTGTTGGGGACATTCCTTGTGCGGTCCGGTGTTTTAACGTCTGTTCATGCCTTTGCAACGGACCCGGAACGTGGGGTCTTCATTTTGATTTTGCTGATCATTGCAATCGGTGGATCGTTTGCCCTTTATGCTGTGCGAGGGCCGAGCCTTGTGGGCGGCGGGTTATTTAAACCCGTGTCGCGCGAAGGCGCCTTGCTGTTCAATAACTGGATTTTGACAACGGCGACCGGCGTGGTTTTGCTGGGAACGCTTTATCCGTTGTTTATCGATGTGATTGATGCGGGTAAGGTATCGGTCGGTGCACCGTTTTATAACCGTGTCTTTATTCCGATTATGACCCCGTTGGTTATTCTGATGGCGTTGGGTCCGTTGATGTCATGGAAACGTGGGGATGCCAAAGGTATTCTCAGTCGTATGTATCTTGTTTACGGGGCGACATTGGCTGCTGTTATCCTGACCTTTATTCTCAAAGGGGAAGAAGGCTGGGGTGGCTATTTCGGTATGGGTCTTGCCACTTGGCTGGCGGTTGGCACCCTTTGGGATGTGGCTGAACGGATCAAGCTGGGGAAAACATCCTTTGGACAAAGCTTGAAACGACTGGCGCGTCAACCTCGCGCAACGTGGGGCATGACGATTGCCCACCTCGGTCTGGCGATTACCATTGCCGGGATGACGGGCGCGGGTAACTGGAAAGTCGAGAAAATTCAAGTGATGAATTTTGGCGACCAGATAGAAGTTGCAGGTTTTACATACACTTTCGAAGGTGTGCGTGATATCCGTGGCCCGAACTATGATGCCTTGGAAGGGACGTTTACGGTCCATAAGGATGGTAAACTCGTTACGACTTTGCTGGCGGAAAAACGCGAATATGATACCGGCGGCATGCCGACCACAGAAGCTGCAATTTATCCGATGTTTCTGGGGGATCTTTATGCCGTGGTCGGGGATAAGTCTGGTGATGGTTACGTAACGCGCCTGTACTGGAACCCACTGATTGCTTGGCTATGGGGTGGTTGTGGATTGTTGACACTGGGTGGTTTGATCAGTCTGTCGGACCGTCGTCACCGCGTCGGTGCACCCAAAAGATCAGCGATGCCTGATAAAGGCTTAGCCGAGGGAGCAAAAGCATGAATTCGCGTATCTTCTTTTTAATCCCGTTAATTGGGTTTGTTGTCCTTGTCATTTATTTTGCCATTGGTTTGACGAAAGACCCGTCCAAGCTGGATACGGATGTTTTGCTTAATCAACCGATGGGGGAATTTAAACTGGTTCCCGTTAAAGGTCGCGAAGAAGGTTTAAGTGCCGAAGATGTGAAAGGCAAAGTTTCGTTGGTTAATTTCTTTGGATCATGGTGTGTGGCCTGTTTGCAGGAACATCCTTTCCTCCTGAAATTAAAACGCGAAAATGCGATCCCGGTCTATGGTGTGGATTGGGACGAGAAAAACCCCAATGATGTGGTGCGCTGGTTGGCGCGTCATGGTGATCCTTACACAAAAATCGGTGTAGATGACACGGGCGAAACCATCATTGACTGGGGCATTACCGGGGCACCGGAAACCTTCGTTGTCGATAAACAAGGGGTGATTCGCTACAAATTCATCGGCCCGATTTCGCCGCAAGCGTGGAATGGTACCTTGTTGCCTTTGATTGAGGAGCTGCGCAAACAATGAAATTTTGGCTGATTTTATGGGCTGCCCTGTTTGTCTGGACGGTGCAGGTGTCCGCGGTTGAACCGGACGAGATTATGCAAGACCCGGCGCTTGAAGCGCGTGCGCGCGAAGTTTCACAGGATTTACGTTGTGTGGTTTGTCAGAACCAATCGATTGATGATTCCAATTCCGGGATTGCTAAGAAGATGCGGATCTTGGTGCGTGATCGGATCGCTCATGGCGACAGCAATCAGGAAGTGAAAGATTATCTGGTTTCACGCTACGGCGATTTTGTTTTGTTGAAACCACCGATGAACGCCAAAACAATGGTGCTGTGGTTTGGTCCGGCCTTGATGATTGTTATCGGGTTGGTCGGGATTGTATTTTATTACCGTCGTCGCAGCGCACAAGCCGCGCAAGGCAAAGGGATTGCGGTGCCTTTGACTGCGCAGGAACAGGCGCGACTGGATGCCTTGATGAAAGAAGAAGGAAGCGATAAATGAGTTTTTGGATTGCGGTTGCCGTTTTGAGTGCAATCACCCTTTTTCTTTTGGCGGCCCCTTTATGGCGAAAATCCAAGGAAGAAGGTGAACGTGCCGATTATGAACTGAACGTTTTTAAAGATCAGTTGAAAGAACTGGATCGGGATTTGGAACGTGGCTTGATCAATCAGGCAGAAGCTGAAACCGCGCGCGTGGAAATTCAGCGCCGTTTGCTGTCTGCCGATGAAAAACGGGGGCAAAGCACCGTTCGGGGGCAAAACGTCGGTACCGGGGCGTTGATCATTAGCACGGTTGTCGGCCTTGGCATTGTTGCAGGTTCATTGGCGCTTTATTTAAAAATCGGTATGCCGGGGTATGAAGATGTGCCCTTTGCCTCACGTGATTTGGAAAAAGAGCGTCAAATGGCGACTTCTGAAGGTATGGCGGCAGAAATTGCACAATTGAAAAAACATCTGGAAGATGAACCGGGGGATGTGGAAGGCTGGATGCTGTTGGGTCGTACCATGCGTTTGGTCGGTCGTCCGGGTGAGGCGGTTGATGCTTATCGCAGTGCGGTGAAAGCGTCGGAACGTCATCCCAGTGTCTTGGCCGATTTCGCAGAAAGTAAGATTTATGCCAGCGAAGGTCAGGTCGATAAGGAAACATTTGCCGCATTAAAAGAGGCGGTGGACAATGACCCAAGCCAAATGAAGGCGCGTTTCTATCTTGGTTTTGCCAAGATGAAAACACAGGATTATGCAGGCGCCATTCAAGAATGGACCGATCTTGCGGCAATGGCCCCGAAAGAAATTGGTTGGTTGTCGCAAGTCAATGAACAGATTGATATGGCGGCAAAGGCCGGTAATCTAAATCGTGATGATTTTAAGCCAAGTGAGCAAGCCTTGGCTCTTTCCAAGCAATTTGAATTACAATGGGAAGAAGAAAAGAAGCAACGCCAAGAACAAGCGGCACAAACATCCGGGCCGAGTCAGGCAGATATGGAAGCTGCATCGGAAATGACACCGGAAGAACGTGACGAAATGATCCGTGGGATGGTGGAAAAACTTGCTGATCGTTTAAAGGAAAACCCAAACGATATTGAAGGCTGGAAACGTCTGGCCAAGGTTTATATGGTTCTGGGTGAAAAAGACAAAGCCCTTGAAGCCCGCAATAAAGTGAAAGAACTGAGCGGTAGCTGATAATGCAGGATGGAAAAAGCGCATTGTCTCAGTGTGCTTTTTCCTCTGCAATAGCAAGAATGAAGTAAAAGAGATCGCCTTGCATTTTCTTGGCGGACTCATAATCTTTTTTAGCGATAAATTTTTCAAATTTGGTGATTAGAACGCGCGCATCCTCGTTTTGTTGACGAGTAAAACCGCCCACATCTGTTGCAAAGGTGGATAAAGCCAGACGCAAGTTCCAGTGTGCTTTGTTATGAGGCGCTTCCCCTTCGCACATGATGAAAAAAAGCTCGGTCCATCTCTCCATATCGTCTGCAATTTGTGATGAATTCATATTTATAAAGTCCTGTTTTAGATGTCGTAAAATTGCGGTGTGCGATTGCGCATAATCTCTGCTGCCAATATGCGGGCCTCGGTGAATGTGTCAGATATTTTGATATTGGGTTTACGGGTCAGGGAGTTCATTTTTTCTAATGTATTGAGGACATTAGAATTGCTGCCACTGAAAATCAGCCATACACCGGAATGCATGGATTTCTGAATAAAGGTTGCAAGGGCGCTGCATCCCGTTGCGTCGATAAAGGGGACATCGTGCATTTGTAAAATGATGATATCGGGGGTTTTTCCGGTGCGGCCCAATGTATCAATCAATCTTTCTGCGGCACCAAAGAAAAAGGGACCGTTAAACTGGTAACTCAGCACGCCATCGGGTAAGCGTATTGCGTTGTCAGGTGACAGATTTTCGCTATCGTCGTCTTCATCGTCCTGAATGATATTGATATGTGTTTCTACCTCAACGGCATTGGCCATGCGGTGCATAAAGAGAACGGCAGATAAGACAAAGCCGACTTCAATCGCGAGGTTTAAATCGACAAGAACGGTCAGCAAAAATGTGGCAATCAGGACAATTCTGTCACCAATCGGGGCCTTGAATAAATGAATGAATTTGTCGAACTCACTCATATTCCATGCAACGATCATCAGAACGGCGCTTAAGCAAGACAGGGGGATAAATGAGGCAAGGGGGGCAAAGAACAGAACAAAGGCCAAGAGAGCAAGTGAATGGATCATCCCGGCGACGGGGGAATGCGCACCGGAACGAATATTGGTTGCCGTTCTGGCAATGGCCCCGGTTGCCGGAATACCTGCAAAAAGGGAGGATCCGATATTGGCGACCCCTTGTGCAACCAGTTCACAATTGGAACGATGTTTTGCCCCCGTCATACCGTCCGCGACCACAGCAGACAGTAAAGATTCAATTCCGGCTAGAAAGGCGATGGTAAAAGCACTGGGGAGGAGTTTTGCAGCTTGATCCCATGAAAAAACAGGCAGGTGTGGCAGTGAAAGGGTTGACGGAATGCCACCGAATTTTGTTCCAATTGTTTCAATCGGCAAGGCAAATACCCATGTCAAAAGGCTGATACCGGCAATCGCAATAAGAAAGGATGGATATTTCGGTAAGGTCTTTTGACTTATCAGGATGATTGCAATGCTCAGCAAAGCTGTCCCCAGAACATATGGATCATAAGTCTGCAGGTTTAAAAACAGGAGTGTTACTTTATCAAGGAAATCTGCTGGGATGTTGTCGATATCCAGACCCAGGAAATCTTTGACCTGACTGATGAAAATGAGAGTAGCAATGCCGGAGGTAAAACCGGTTACAACGGGGTGGGGGATATATTTGATATAGGTGCCCAGACGCAGCAGTCCGGCTAGAACGAGAATGCCCCCTGCCATAAGGGTTGCCAGAACAAGGCCCTCATATCCAAATTGCTGAATAACGTTAAAAACAACGACCACAAAGGCACCCGTTGGACCGCCGATTTGAAAGCGACTCCCTCCAAGTAACGAGATTAAAAAACCGGCAATGATAGCGGTAACAAGTCCCTTGTCTGGACTGACGCCGGACGCAATGGCTAAGGCCATCGACAGGGGGAGGGCGACAATGGCGACGGTTAATCCCGCAAGACAGTCATCTCGCAACATAGAAAGAGTATAACCGTTTTTAAAGGTGGTATAGGCCTTCGGAATATAGAAGTGCCAGTTCGGCTTTTGTGGCATTTGCTGTAACTCCTATTTTTATATGTTGGCGAAAGGGCTAATTTTTGGGGAAGATAGATATATGACATATCAATCATTGACATATCAACTAATTTTTGTGTAAACCCCTTTGCAGGGAATGGAGATATCAAATGGATCAAATATCAAAGATTATTGGAAATGGCCTGCAAATCCTGATGGCAGTGTTCCTTGTCACATCAATCTATAACTTTTATTTTGAGAATAGTCTCTTTTGCAGAGAAGATATTTGTACCAAAATTCCTTATAGCCGTTTACCTTGATATTACTATGATAGATGAAGATAAAAATACGATTCCGATTGTTTTGCACGAAGTTGCAAACCGCTTGCGCGTTCGCATTGACGCAAAAGTCCAACCTTATAACCTGACAAGAATGAAATGGCTGACCCTTGCCATCCTTGAACGCGATAACGGGATTTCCCAATCCGAGCTGGCGTCCAAACTGGATGTTGATAATTCATCAATTGCCCGACTTATGACGCGGATGGAACAGCGTGATTTGATCCATCGGGTGTGTGATGAAAATGATCGCAGAGTCCTTCGTGTCTTTATCAAAGATGCTGCCCGCCCCTTGTTGCAGGAACTGAAAAAAGTCTCTGATGAAATACGCAGTCAGGCTTTGACTGGATTAAGTGTGAAAGAACAGGATGATTTGCTTAATCTGTTATTGGTTGTGAAAAACAATTTAGACAAATAGACGATTTTCTTTTTTACGTTTGCTTTAAATATAAAAAAAGCGGGGCACTTTTCAAAATGCTCCGCCTTTTTATGCGTGACGGGTATAGGCTTACTGTTGAATTTCGATAACAACGCGGCGGTTTTTCGCTTCGCGGACACCGTCTTGGGTCGCAACGGCCGGAGCACTTTCCCCCATCGCGGTTGTCGACATTTTATCACCGGGTAGGCCGAGTTCCGAAATAAATGTCTTCACTGATTGTGCTCGACGCTCGGATAAAGACTTGTTGTAGGCTTGGCTCCCAGCACGGTCAGTGTGACCAATAAGGGCGTAATTCACAGTCTGAGCACCCCAGTCTTGAACCAGTGCTTGCAAAACTTGACGCCCGACCGGTGTGATGACGGCGGAATCAAAGTCAAAGAAGACCGTATAAAGTTTTGCCAGATCCAGTTCCATTTTTGGTGCCGGCTTTTGGGCGAGCTTTTTCTGTGCCCCGGTCAGACGATTCAGGGCTTCGGCAAATTGATCTTTACATTTGGCAATTTCATCGTTTTGCCAACCTTCTTCTTGTTCTTCTACCCAGCAATCAAAGCTGGCTTGCGCCTTTGCCGACAGAACAGGCAAGCTGGAACGACTTGTTTGCAAGGCGGTGTTCAAGGCATTATAGCCGTCTGCAAATTGTGTTTGTTCCTCTTTTGAGAAACGCCACAGGGCGGGGTCTTCCGGCGGTAGACCGTTTTCAGAGGCAGCGACTTTTATGGCTTTTCTTGCAAAAAAGTCAGAATCAAACCAGTCGGCCCATTCGACACCTTCTTTGGTGGCAAGGGCTTGATATTCTTTCACCAGTGCGCCTTTAAACGTCGTCGT
Organism: Terasakiella sp.; assembly: GCF_048267425.1. Classification (GTDB taxonomy): domain Bacteria; phylum Pseudomonadota; class Alphaproteobacteria; order Rhodospirillales; family Terasakiellaceae; genus Terasakiella. Next base: position 172,712 of record NZ_JBLWXN010000001.1, on the reverse strand, counting down.
ATCGGTTTGCAGGGCTTGGGCTTCTTCGTAATTAAACGGTTGGGTAATCGGGTTGCCGGAATGATCAAACGCTTTTGGGAAGTTGCTACAGCCTGCCAGAACAGCAGCGGATAGAAAAAGCGAAACGGTTCTTGTCAGATTTTTTTTCATGGGGGAAATCCAATGCTTGTTTTTTTTAAATACAGCGAGAAGCGATGGCTTGAATCTTATGATCGCTTGACAGGTAAGACGGGCTTAATGCGCTAGTCACCTCGATTGTTTCACTGGGCTGCCCGATAATATGGTCAAAGCGCCCTTGGGTTTTTTTCACTAATGAGATAAGTCCGTCGGTTCTTTTTCGCAACTGAAGGATCATTTCGGGGGTTTGCGACGGGATTTCTGCACAAACCTGTCCCAATTGATTGTCGATCGACTCAACTAAACCGTAATCTGGATTAATCTCAATATCTTGGGATGAGGCCACATGGTCAACTTTGATGCCACGTTTGGGACGCCATTTTTCAAACTGTGCGGTTGCAGAAACGATATAGCCTTCCGGAAAATAGATAGCGGTGTTGTTTTGCAGCAAAACACGATCCCCTAGAATGGGGCCGGATCGCAACAGCTTTTTAATGCGATGCGCTTTAATCTTGCCGGAAAAATCATTGAATTTTAAAACGTCATGGTCGCCGCGCTTGCCTGCAAAATATTGTTCAAACGGTAAAGCTGGCAGTGATTTTGATTTCGACGCCGCTTCACCTAAAACAGGTACAGCCAAGACGATGAGTAACGCAATGAAAGATAAGCGTTTTTGCATTCAGTGAAAACCTCTGTTCAGATATCGCTGTAACCTAGCATGTTTCTTTGCCTTTTTCTAGGTTTTCTCTTGTGTTTGGGGACAACCATTTTTTAGGTGAGATGTGGAAAGGATAAGGGAAACGAGGCTTGTTGAAATCAGATTCCTTTTTCTGGTGGGGAAATTTGGAATGGGATCTTAGAGGGGCATTATTCCCAAGTCTCTGAATTTTCAATCGTTCCCGGCGTGAAGAATCTTTGCTTGACGTCTTTTTATTTTTGATTACCTTTACGTCAGTAAAAACACCTATACGTAAAAAACGTACAAGCGAGATCAACGAATCTCACCCAGGGAGATCCAAGACCATGTCTGCTACCAGCCTTGCTGTGTCGCAACCGTTGAGCGTGGAAACGCAAGAGGTGCGAATAGAACAAGACTTTACGCGTGAGGTCCGTCACGCCGTTAACAATATCTTTTTATCCAATGTCAGTACGACAACCCTGCCGACTGTTATCGCGGCTATTTTATTTACCGTTTTTTATTGGGACGTGGCCAATCACACCCTGTTATTTTCATGGGGTGTTGTGACGGTTATCATCGGTGTGGCGCGCCTGGTTGTGGTGAAACGCGGATTAAAGGCGGCCAAGGGGTTGGGGATACAGAAAAAGGCAGGTTTTATCACGCAGGCCTTAACCGGAGCGGCCAGTCTCGGTTGGATTGCGACTTTGCCGTTGTTCTTTATCCACGCCGATATTGCAACCCAGACTTTACACGGCATGCTTTTACTGATTCTGACATCGGCGGGGACGGTTTCCCTGTCGGTTGATCGCAAGGCCTTTATGTTGTTTGTCCCGCCGATCCTGTTGACGTTAGGGGGCTTTTTTGCCTCCAGTCTGACGTTAAGCGGAATTATTTTTGGGTTTGGGTTTTTGTTGGTCCTTGGTGTGCAAATGAGGTTGGCAAAAGCCAGCCGCAACCAGATGGAAGAAGCTTTAACCTTGCGTTTTCAAAATGATGCCTTGCTTCAGAATATGGAACGTACCACGCAAGAAATTGAAGCCGATAAGCATGCCCAAGTCGAACGAACGGAAGTTCTTCAAGGTTTGACAAAAGAATTTGAAAATACCATTTCCGCGATTTTGTCGCGTGCGGATCAAGTGGCGCAAGCCATGCGGTTTCAAGCCGACCATGCCAACGGTGCGGTTCAATCATCCGTGGATGGTACGCGGGAAGTAACGCAAGGGGCCGGTGGTATGCGAAATCGCATGCAAGATGTTGCCGAAGTGGCGCGCGGATTATCATCGTCCCTGTCCGATGTGAATGCACGGGTGTCGGAAAGTGCCGCGATTGCGCGATCATCCAATGAGAATGTGGAACGCGCAAATGAGACCGTAAACTCGTTGGTCAATGCGTCTAATAAAGTCGGTGAAATTGTCGGTCTGATTGATAGCATTGCCGATCAAACAAACATGCTGGCCTTGAATGCAACGATTGAGGCCGCGCGTGCGGGTGAAGCGGGCAAAGGCTTTGCCGTTGTGGCAGGCGAGGTTAAAACGCTCGCCAATCAAACAAGTGAAGCCACCCGTGAAATTTCTTCGCAGGTGCAGACTATTCGTACGGCAACGGCTGAAGCCGTTCAGGCGATGAATGAAATTGCCCAGACCATCGGTGATTTAAGCAATATCTCGCATGATGTTGTGGGGGCTGTTGAAAAACAGGGCCATACCATCCGTGATGTGGCGACACGCATTGAAACGGTTGCCGACGACAGCACACATTTGTCCGGGCGTTTGGGGGAAGTCGATGCCTCTGCCGAAGAAACATCCGATGCGGTGGATGCCATGATCAAGGCGGCAGATAGTTTGGCAAAAGAAACACAGGAAATTCAGTGCGAGGTTGATCAATTCCTCAGCCGGGTGCGGTCTTTATAAGATAGACATAAAAAAGGCGGACCGTGTTGAACGATCCGCCTTTTTCGGGTTTGTATCTGTTTCTTAGCGACCGACGATGGCGTCGTGTGCGGCAAGAATAGCCATATTGACCATTTCAGAAACTGTGGTGTCGCGCGGAACAATTTGAACCGGCTTTTCCAATCCCATCAGGATGGGGCCGATGACTGTGCCACCACCGAGTTTTTGCAGGAGTTTCGAAGAAATGTCCGCCGTGTGCAGGCCGGGCATAACCAAGACGTTGGCCGGGCCGGACAAACGGGTAAAGGGATAATCCTTCATCATTTCTTTATCCAGTGCGGTATTGACCGTGACTTCGCCGTCAAATTCGAAATCCACATTGCGTTCGGCCAAAATCTCAACGGCCTTGCGAACTTCTTCACAACGTCCGCCTTCGCGTCCGCTGAAGGATGAATAAGAGAGGAAGGCAACGCGGGGTTCGTGGCCCAGTTTGCGTGCTTTGGCGGCGGCGGCAACGGCAATATCTGCCATTTCCAAGGCGTCCGGTGTTTCGTGAATTCGGGTATCGGCGAGGAAAACGGTTTGATGTCCGCCCCCGGAAACCACGATGGAAACCCCCATCGGCAATTGTTCTTTTGCCGGGTCCAGAACGCGAGCAACGTCATCATAGGTCGAATAGAAACTGCGGGTCAGGCCGGAGACCATGCCGTCGGCATCCCCACATGCAACCATAGCCGCGGCAAAGATATTGCGGTTCTGGTTGACCCAACGGTTGCAGTCACGCATCAAAGCGCCTTTGCGTTGCAGGCGACGATAGAGATATTCACTATATTCGCGTGTGCGTGGACCGATACTGGAATTGTTAATCTCAATCCCTTTGGCATCGGTCAGGCCGAGATGTTTCATACTGGCCTGAATTTTTTCTTCACGCCCGACCAAAATCGGTGTGCCGTACCCAGCATTCAAGAAGGCATAGGCCGCGCGGATGGTTTTTTCTTCTTCGCCTTCAGCAAAGACGATGCGGCGCGGATTACCACGGACTTTATCGCAAATGACCTGCAGGCTGGAGGCCGTCGGGTCCAGACGGGCAGACAGTTCGTTGCGGTATTCGTCCATATCAATAATGGGGCGACGCGCAACACCGGATGCCATTGCGGCTTCAGCCACTGCCGGTGGAATGGATGAGATTAAACGCGGGTCAAACGGGGCCGGAATAATATAGTCAGGACCATAGCGCAGACGGCGACCGGAATAAGCAGCCGCCACTTCATCCGGCACGTCTTCACGGGCGAGTTCTGCCAAAGCATGGGCGCAGGCGACTTTCATGTCTTCGTTGATCGTGCTGGCGCGAACGTCCAACGCCCCGCGAAAGATATAAGGGAAGCCCAAAACGTTGTTAATCTGGTTGGAATAATCTGAACGTCCTGTTGCGGTAATGGCATCGGAACGTACAGCTTTAACATCTTCCGGTGTAATTTCCGGGTCCGGGTTGGCCATTGCGAAAATAATCGGCTTGGGTGCCATTTTCTCGACCATTTCCTGTGTGACGGCGCCTTTGACGCTCAGCCCAAAGAATGCATCAGCCCCGTCCAGTGCTTCGGCCAATGTGCGGGCATCTGTATCGGAGGCATGGGCGGATTTCCACTGGTTCATGCCTTCTTTACGTCCTTTATAGATGACGCCTTTGGAATCGCACATGATAACGTTGTCGTGTTTGACACCCAGTGCTTTGGCAAGTTCGCAGCAGGCGATGGCCGCCGCACCGGCACCGTTGACGACAAGTTTGACGTCTTTCAAGTCACGTCCGGTTAAATCACAGGCGTTGATCAGACCGGCCGCAGAAATAATCGCGGTGCCGTGTTGATCATCGTGGAAAACCGGAATATCCATCATTTCGCGCAGGCGTGTTTCAATGGTGAAACATTCCGGTGCCTTGATATCTTCCAGATTGATCCCGCCGAAGGTTTTTCCAAGAAAACGTACGCAGTTGATGAATTCTTCTTCGTCTTCGGTATCGACTTCAAGGTCAATGCCGTCCACATCGGCAAACCGTTTGAAAAGAACGGCTTTCCCTTCCATGACAGGCTTGGACGCCAATGCCCCGAGGTTGCCGAGGCCAAGAACGGCTGTCCCGTTTGAAATGACGGCAACCATGTTGCCTTTGGCTGTATAGTCGTAGGCCAGATTAGGGTCGCGTGCGATTTGTTCACAGGGTGCAGCCACACCCGGTGAATAGGCCAGCGACAGGTCGCGCTGTGTTGTCAGCGGTTTTGTCGGATGAATTTCCAGTTTGCCCGGTCGTCCCGAGGCGTGCATCAAAAGCGCTTCGCGCTCGGTAACCCGAATAGATTGATCGTCCATGCTATCTATGTCTCTTGCTTGGTCTTATATACATTTATGGCGAAGCCAGATTTATTCTGACGTGTTTTTATGGATATGGACGTTTTCTGCACCTTGGTTTTGCAAAACTTCTTTGGCTTTGGCTTCTCTCTCTATACCATCGGCACGAACCCACAGGATAATACTGCCGGCGTCAACCGCACGGGCAAAATCCTCAGTATGGGGTGTTGCGGTCACTTCATCGAGGACTTCTTTCACGGCAACACCGCCGACTGTTGCTCCCACAACAGCACCGATCAACTCCCCAATCGGTCCGCCCGCCAGAAAAATGGCGCCACTGGCAACCATTGGCCCTTCGAATTTAATTTCACCGACCAGTGCGCTTAACACGTCTTTCAACGGTTTTGCAGGCTTTCCGGCGGCGTCAATGGATTCATGCGAGCTCAGGACACTCAAATCCGTACGCTCAAATCCTTCTTTCAAAAGGGCTTCGATTGTTTTTTCGAAAGTTTCACGGCTGTTCAGCAGGCCGACGACTTCTGTATTTACGGTATTTGAGTTCATTTATTTTAACCAGTATGGTGAGTTGAGTATTTATATTGCGCAATATGCACCAAAAGGGGACAGATTACTAGCCTCAATTATGGAAAAAGAACAGACTAATCTGTGCATCGGTGCCATGCATGTATAGCAAGGCTACCGTGTCAAATCTAAGGCAATTTCCGGAAATTATAGAAATCAGGAGAAAGAGTCACTTGAGGGGCTTCATTCAGACCTAGGGGATGTGTTATCAGTATTGCCCTTCTCTTAAAATTACATCAGCAATCGAACTTTACCCATGACCACCCTCGTCACCGCCACAGAACATCTGCCCGCAGACGTCACACAGGAAGAGATCGAAACCCGTATGCGCGACGGGGCGACCCCGATGATGGCGCAGTTTATGGCGATCAAGGAACGTCACCCCGACTATCTTCTGTTTTATCGCATGGGTGATTTTTACGAATTGTTTTTTGACGATGCGGTGGCGGCGTCCGAAGCCTTGCAAATTACGCTGACCAAGCGGGGGCATCATAATGGGGATGACATTCCCATGTGCGGTGTGCCGGTTAAGGCCTATGAAAGCTATTTACCCAAGCTGGTGGACAAGGGCTTTCGCGTGGCCTTATGCGAACAAATGGAAGATCCGGCAGAAGCGAAAAAACGGGGGGCAAAGTCTGTTGTTAAGCGCGAAGTCGTACGCCTGTTTACCGCCGGAACCATTACCGAAGACACGTTACTGGATTCGCGGCGAAACAATTTTTTGGCGGCTGTGGCGCAAAACCGTAGTGAAACCGGAGTGGCCTGGCTGGATATTTCCACCGGTGCGTTTTATACACAAGCCTGTCCATCGGTGATGTTACCGGCTGTCTTGGCCCGTTTAAATCCAGGGGAATTGCTGGTTGGTGATAAGTTATTACAAGCACCGGAACATTTTGACACGTTCAGCGACTTTAAATCCATCCTGACACCGCAACCCAACAGCCGGTTTGACAGTGCCAATGCGGCCAAACGGTTGGAAAAATTGTTTGCGGTGAAAACGCTGGATGCCTTTGCCAATTTTTCACGCGCAGAAACATCGGCGGCAGGCGCGTTGGTTGATTATGTGGAATTGACGCAGAAAGGCAAATTACCGCGTCTTGAAATTCCGAAACAACTGGCACAGGGGGCGACCCTTGAAGTTGACGCGGCAACGCGGCGTAATCTGGAACTAACCGTCACCTTAAACGGTCAACGCAAGGGCAGTTTACTGGATGTGATTGACCGAGCCGTCAGCGGTGCTGGTGCGCGTCTTTTGTCCGTTTGGCTTTCTTCCCCTTTAACCAATGTTGACGATATTAATCGCCGTTTGGATGGGGTGCAGTTCTTTAGCGAAGATTTGGGCGCACGTGAAGATATCCGACAGGCTTTAAAAAAATGCCCAGATATGGAACGTGCCCTTTCGCGTATCACATTGGGCCGGGGTGGGCCGCGTGATTTGGCGGCTATTCGCGATGGATTGGCCGCCAGCTTCGATTTGCGCGAACATTTGATTTCCTTAACACCGCCACCGATTTTGGAAACCTGTATCCGTGATCTGGGCAATCATGGACAACTGGTGGATAAACTGCGCCGGGCCTTAGGCGAAGATTTGCCCTTAATGGCGCGTGATGGTGATTTTATTGCTGCCGGATATGCCCCGGAACTGGATGAGTTGCGTAGCCTGCGTTCGGAAAGTAAACGTCTGATCCTGAACCTGCAAGCCAAATATGCAGATATTACCGACATTCAAACTTTGAAGATCAAGCATAATAATGTCTTAGGCTATTTTGTTGAAGTGACGGCAAAACAGGCCGAACGGATGCCGGCAGACGGGGATTTTATTCACCGTCAAACCATGAAAAACGTTATCCGTTATTCAACGGTGGAATTGTCAGAACTGGAAGGCAAGATCAGTTCCGCAGCAGACCGGGCGCTTGCATTGGAAACCCGCCTGTTTGATGAATTGATCGAAGATGTCAAACAGGATGCGGATGTCATTGCCTTGGCGGCCAACAGCCTTGCACGCCTAGATGTCTTGAGTGCCTTGGCACAAGTTGCGGTGGAACGTCATTACAATCGCCCGGTTTTAAGTGATGGTTATGAATTTGATATCAAAGGTGGACGTCACCCGGTGGTGGAAGCCGCCCTTGAAGCCGCCAATGAAGCGGCCTTTGTCGCCAATGATTGTGATCTCACGCAAGATCAACGGTTGTGGTTAATCACCGGTCCAAACATGGCCGGTAAATCGACGTTTCTGCGCCAAAATGCCCTGATTACTATTTTGGCGCAGATGGGCGGCTTTGTTCCGGCGGCTTCTGCCCATATCGGGGTGGTGGATCGTTTGTTTTCCCGCGTGGGGGCGGCGGATGATCTGGCGCGTGGGCGGTCAACATTTATGGTGGAAATGGTTGAAGCCGCAGCGATCCTCAATCAATCCAGTGATCGATCACTGGTGATTTTGGATGAAATTGGGCGCGGGACAGCAACATTTGACGGCTTGTCTATTGCCTGGGCGGTAGTGGAACATTTGCACGAGCTAAACAAATGCCGTGCATTATTTGCGACACATTACCATGAATTGACGGCATTGACGTCAAAACTCGGTTGTTTGTCTTGCCATTCCATGCGGGTAAAGGAATGGAAAGGCGAGGTGATTTTTCTGCATGAAGTCGGCGCCGGGGCGGCGGATCGATCATATGGGATCCATGTCGCCCGTCTGGCAGGATTGCCCAAGGCCGTCATCAAACGGGCAGAACAAGTTCTGGAAACTTTGGAAAAAGGGGAACAGAGCAGTGCCGTCACCAAACTGGCAGATGATTTACCCTTGTTTGCCGCCCTTGCCAGCAATCCCGATCCTGTTTCAGAACCAAGCGGGCCGTGCGATGTGGAACTGGCATTGGATGATATTCAACCCGATGATCTGAGCCCGCGCGAAGCGTTGGAAGCCCTTTATAAATTAAAAGCGCTGAGAGGTTGACCTTTCAGCGCTTTGAGGTGTGGTTGCTTGCTTAAGCTTAAATGGAAGGTTCCGCACTGGCGAGCATCATCTTGTCAGATAATGTGACCGTGTCATAAAGCGGCAAGTTGTTCTTATCCATAATGGCTTTCAGCGATATGATATATTGTTCGCCCCGTTCGGAATATTTATCCAAGGCCATTGCAAGGAGACTTCCTTGGATTGGCTGGCGCGTTGTACGCATAAAGGCGCGTTTGGCACGTAATGCCTTATAAGCCGCATGGGTGTTCAGATTATGAACATAGGCCCGTAAGCTGTCCTTGATGCTGTCAAATGCTTTGATGCGATGGGTTTGGTCGTCACCACGTTGGGCGGGTACAATGCCATCGTCATTTTGATTGAATGTCCATTGACCAAAAAGGGCGTTGCCTTCGCGCACAAAGCGTGATGTCCCCCATCCGCTTTCTTCTGCCGCCTGTGCCAAGGCCAGTGAGGGCGGTACGATATCAACCTTTTGCAGCAGTTGGTCGAATTTTTGTCCGCGCACTTTATAACGCTCAAATGTTGCCTTCAGCCAGATTTGATCTTGGGCAATGATATCAAGGCCTAAATTCAAACGGTGACGCAGGCGAAGAATACGAGCGCGTTCTGCAAGGATTTCTTCGTTGGTTTTAAGGATCAAAGGAAGCAGGGCTTTGAAAAAAAGCGCCTTGCGTTCTTCCGTTTGTGTGAGGGTTGCCAAATCGTGCGGCAAGCTCGCAAGGAAAAGGCGCGGAACACTGCTTTCGCCCTCGCGGACATCCTTCAGATGATAGCCAATTTTGTTAAAAGCCGTTGTCAAATCGTTGACACTTAACAATTTTGGATTTTTGTCCATCTGCGCAGGCTTCAGGTTTTCTTTACTTGCCGGGAGTTTTGCAACTTCGTTCGGCAGCTTCAAAACAGCTTTCGGTGCTTTGCTGGTTGTATTGGTCGGGGCACTAATATGTAAGGCAATCAGTAATGCCAGACAAAAGCCCATAAGCGTGAGGACAGTCCATTGGAAGCCCTTGCTTTCCTTCATATCAGCCATACTAAAATCAAAATCTGTTAACAAAAGCGCGGCCCAAGCCTGTCTCAGCTTTTACGGCTATTTTCACGCGCAGTGTCGATCATGTTTTCACAGCCTATGGATCGACATGCTGTGAGCCGGATTCTACAGATTTGGCGTTTTTAATCCAGTTGATAATATTCTTAGGAAAACCACAGGATTCATCAGCAGTTTAAGGGGGGGGAAGGCATGATATAAGATTATTGTCCTATTTAACTTTCAGGCGAAAGTCTCTATTTGATTTCCATCCAAAACCCTAATAGGATAAAGGGTACGTCACTCTGGGGGATAGACGTTTTGTTGTGTAACATTAAAAACGAAAAGAAAAATCATGTCTGATACGTCGGCTATAATATCTGCGGACTGGGTGAGCAATGCGCCTTTTCCTGCGGTATTGTTGCATGAGGATCGCAGTGTTGCCGCTCATAGTGCCGCCGCTGAAGTTTTGGTTAAAAATATTAACCTTCCGAATATTTCGGACCTGTTTGATAAAGTAAATGCCAAGAATGCCCCCCATATACAAACAGCGGGTGTGGAAACGGACAAAGGTGTGGTGTTTTATGATTTGACACTGAGTCCTTGTCAAAACGGCTTTTTACTTTTCGCAAAAGATGTCAGCCTTGAACATAATTTGCGCGCGGCTTTAATGGATTCTCGCCAACGATTTAAGGATTTGGTGGAAATTTCCAGTGATTTTGCCTGGGAAGTCGGGGCGGACGGCTATTTTATTTTCGTTTCTCAACGGGGCGCGGTTGGATACGAGCCGGACGAATTGATCCGCAAGCACTGTGACGACATTGTTTTAAAGCGCGATAAAAAACATTCACAGAATCCTTTTTTATCCAAAACCAAATTGGAACGTGAAGAAACGTGGGTTTTGCGCCCCAATGGGGAACCCGCCTGCCTGATGGTGTCGTGTGTCCCGTTGTTTGATGAAAAAAATAACTGGGTGGGGGCACGCGGGGTCTGCCGTGATATTACCGAAGAACGTGAACGCGATGCGGCGTTGGCGCGGGCTTATCACCGCGATCAGTTGCTGGCCTATATTGTGAAAACCATTCGCGACGAGGTCGAACCCAGCAATATGTTGAGTGCGGCAGCCAATGCCACGGCACGTGCACTCAGTGCAAATGGATGTCAGATTTTCAGAAGCAAGCCGGAAAGCGGCATGATCGTTAGTGCGGCCTTTGGCGAAATTCCCGATGAAATTCCCGACTTGTTTGGGCGGCTGGAACAATTGGGTGAAAATGAAGTCGGTGTCTTTGAAATTAAGGACTGGCTGGCGATTTATTCTGCAACCCGGTATCGGCGCACGGTGAATGGAGCCATATGCCTGTGGCGCGAAAATGTGCGTGGATCCTGGAATGACGATGACAAAATTCTTGCCATCGACGTTGCCAACCAACTGGGGATCGCGAATGAGCAAATTTCCGGGCATGAACGGATTGTTGAGCTGTCGCGCACCGATGCGTTAACCGGGTTGTTAAATCGCCGGGCCTTTTTTGAAGATGAACTGCCCCGCCATATTGATCGCTTGCACTTTAACAACAGCCCCGCGGCCCTGATTTATGTCGATTTGGACCATTTCAAGCAGGTAAACGATGTTTTTGGTCACCAAAAAGGCGATGATGTCCTGTTGCTGATTCGCGACTTTTTGCTCAATCAGGTGCGACCAGGTGATGTGGTTGCCCGATTGGGTGGCGATGAATTTGCCATTTGGTTGAATGATATTGATACGGATGCAGCTTCTCGTCGTTGTGAGCGACTGTTGGAAGCAAGCCAGTTTTTAAAGGAATATTCAGGGGCACCGAATAAACCATTGGGCGTTTCTTTAGGGTTGGCAATCTACCGTCCGGATACAAATGAATCTGTTGAAATGTTGATCGGGCGCGCAGATGCGGCTATGTATGAGGCCAAGCGTTCCGGTAGGGGTAAGTTTTGCGTCGCCGAAGATTATACACCCACGGATGCCGAGTAATGAGAATAAATAAACAAGGTGCCCTGAACAGATGACAAGAGACCCGGTGCATGACGCTCCTTTAACATACGAGGAGGCAAAAGAGCTTGCGCGCCATCAAGATGTGTCTGTGCGCAAATCTTTGGCTGAGCGTGAGGATATTCGCCCGGAAATTCTGTTTTACCTTGCCGGTGATCCCGCACCGGAAGTCCGCAAAGCCATTGCCCATAACAAGGCGACACCGGCACGGGCTTATATTGAGCTTGCCAAAGACAGCAGTGATGAAATCCGCTCAGACCTTGCAGAGAAAATTGCGCGCCTTGCCCCTAAATTAACCGCTTATGAAGTGGATCGGGTGCAAAGTTATGCCTTTCAAGCCTTGGAAATTCTTGCCTCCGATCAGTTGTCCAACGTGCGAACCATTTTGGCCGAAACGCTAAAAGACGTTGCACAGGCTCCGGAAGAGTTGATCAAGCGATTGGCGCGCGATTCTGAATTATCGGTTGCCTGCCCGGTGTTGGAACATTCACCGGTTTTAAGGGATGAAGATCTTCTTGATATTATTTCCAATGGAATTTCTTCAGGGGCGCTTGGCGCGATTTCCAACCGGAAAACCGTTAGTGTCAAGGTGTCTGATGCGATTGTGGATACCCACGATGTCGCGGCCATTACGACACTGCTGTGTAATGAAAGTGCCCAAATCCGCGAAGAAATGCTGGATCAATTGGTTGAACAATCGCGCAATGTCGAAGATTGGCAAGGCCCGCTGGTTCATCGCCCGGTCCTGAGCGAATATGCCGCGCAACGATTGGCGGAATTTGTTGCGGGTAATCTTTTGGATAGCCTTAAACATCGTAAAGATTTAAGCGCCAAGACCTTGTCGATCGTTCGTGAAGAAGTCAATCGCCGGATCAAACAAACCCATAATGCCAATAATAACAAACCGGCACAGCCGAAACCCGATGAAGGTGGCAACGCGGATTTAAGACGCGAATATGCATGGCTGTTCCAACAGCCACCCCACGTCATTGCAAAAAACCTGAAACGGATGCACAGGTTGACCCCACAGGTGATCATTAATGCCCTGATGGAAGGCGATAATGATTTTGTCGTTGCCGGTTTATCGGAATGTGCACATATCCATCTTTCTGTTGCTTTGCGTATGATTGCCATGCGCAGCGCGCGCGGGGTTGTTGCGCTGTGTTGGAAAGCGGGTATGGATGCGCAAACCGCCGCATTTATTCAGGCGAAGGTTGCCCATATTGCAGCGGATGATATTTTGCGCGCCAACGATGGAAATTACGCTCTGTCAGATGATGAAATGCAGTGGCAGATCGATTTCTTTAATAATATGGCAGTTTAACGTAATCGAACACTGACTTGATAAGTCAGGATTTTTTCCTTTCCAGCCGGGACTTTAATTTTCCAGATAGCAGTGTTGTTTTTCTGGCTGTCCGGTTTTGTGCTTGTGTCACTTAAGGACCATTGACCGGGGAAGGCTTCTTCAATACGTACCGTTTCAGCACTGTCTTTGGCATTTTTGATGACGATTTTGTAAGCCGCATTGAAACTGTCTTTGCCTTTGCGTTCAAAAGACGTCTGATTGCGTTCAATCGTCACATCAAAACTTTCACCGGGGTGCAAGGTGGCTTCGCCGTCTTTCGGGGTGCGGGTCAGGTTGTCTTCACCAACAAATTGAAGCTGACCTTGCGCGTCCCGTCTATAAAGACGCAAAATGCCGTCCGGGAGCGGGTTTTTCGAGGTGTTGTTAAAGGTCAACTCGACCTGCGGGTGTGCAGGCGGGCTGTCGAAATTCATTTCGCCGTAGGTGGGACCAAAGCGCTGAACGAGTTCACGTTCGCTTTTAAAGTTGAGCGGATGCATTAAGGCGACTTGTTTTGTTTCATTGTCGTTGAGATCGACTTTATCCGGCAGATTGTATAAATGGATGGCACCCAAGGCCTGAGGGGGCTGGGCCGTTTTTGCGACGGCAGCGCCCATGTCCATCATCGGGGCCGCTTCGGCGCGTACCATACGGTTAAAATTACGCGCAACGGTTTGACGATTGACCTGGCCTGCAGCCAAACTGAGATTGGCGGCACGGTAACTGACCCCACTTGTATTGGTCAGGTTGGCCCAACTTTGCAGAACGAGGCTTTTGCCATCGCCTGCCAACTCAGCACTATAGGAAGTATGCCATTTCAGACCGGATGACAGATAGGCCAAAGCCATTGTGGTTTCGCCTTTTTTTGCTGCATCAACCTTGGCGGTTAGAGCGGGTTTGGCGCGTAATCCTTCGGGCAGGCTTTCAATAACCAATTGTCCGGGTTGCCCCACTTCGATGCGACCATCGCGTTCGATAATCGTTTGGCCTTGTGCAGATAGGATTTTGGCTTCAATAAGATCATCTTTCCCGCTGACGCTGTTAAATCGGCGAAAATGAACGGTTTGACCGACAGATTTTTCCAAAAGGGCGTTGGGGGTCAGCAAATCAAAATCGAAACGGCGCTCCAACACACGAAAGCCCTTCCCGGAAATGAGCAGGCTGTCCGGTGTAAGCTGGGTGCTGATATCTTCAAACACAAAAGTCTGTTCAGCGCCTGTCAAGTTGGCCTTGCGGACATCGCGCACAAAGCCCAGACCGTTTTGATAAAGGGTCAAGGAAAGGTCATTGCGTTGTCGTTGATCAAGGACGGTTTCGGCATGCAGGGCGCCGGCACCAAGGGCAAGAACAGCGGCACTTAACAAAAAGGGGCGTGAAAAGGACATGTCTGACAACTCCGGTATGAAATCTCTTTTTCTGCATGTTGCCTCTTCTCGGGAAAAGGGGCAAGCTTGCGCATCGAAAAAAACATGCTATGGATGTCTGACATTGATAGTCGATAAGGAATATTCACTTGGATTTTTTGCAAAATAACGATTTGTTGATTGCGGTACTTGCCGGATTTTCGGCCTTTTGCCTTATTCTTGCGGGTTGGGCGATTTTACGCAAACCGGCAAAGGAAGAGGGCGAGTCACAAGCCGATGTGCTGAGCCGACATATGATGGAACTGAGCCGGGCCAACAGCGAATTGACAGGCCGTCTTGCTCAGTTGCATGAAACCCAAGACCGTGCCCAGCAGGCGGTGAACGAACGTTTGCAGGCACAGGAACGGGCCATAACCAAGACTTTGGATGAGCGTTTGGCAAATTTGACGCACCGGATGGGGGAAGGCTTGTTGGAACAAACAAAATCAACAGCCAAGCATATGTCAAATTTAACGGAACGCTTGGCGGTTATTGACACTGCTCAGAAAAATATCATGGATTTGTCCCAACAAATGGTCGGGTTGCAGGATATTCTGTCCAATAAACAAACTCGTGGGGCGTTTGGGGAAGTGCAGTTGGAAATGTTGGTGACCAATGCTTTGCCGCCTTCGGCTTATGCTTTTCAGGTGACCTTGTCCAATACCAAACGGGCCGATTGTGTTCTGCATTTGCCCAATCCACCGGGATCTATCTGTATTGACTCCAAATTTCCGTTGGAAAGTTATCAGGCCTTACAAAATGCGGAAAACGATCAGGATAAACTTTTGGCGACGCGCACGTTTAAGACGGATTTATTGAAGCACATTAAAGATATTTCCGAAAAATATATTATCCCCGGGGAAACGGCAGAAAGCGCGCTGATGTTTTTACCCAGTGAAAGTATTTATGGGGAATTGCATTCTAATTTCGTGGATGTGGTTGAAAAATCCTATAAAGCAAAAGTCTGGATTGTGTCCCCGACAACCTTAATGGCGACCTTGAATACGGTGCGGGCTGTCTTGAAAGATGCGCGCATGCGCGAAGAAGCCGGGCGCATCCAAAAAGAAGTCATGACCTTGTTGGAAGATGTGGAACGTCTGGACAAACGGGTCGAGAATCTGGATCGCCATTTCGGCCAAACGGCAAAAGATATCCGCGATATCCAAATCACGACCGGCAAAATCACCAGACGAGGCGAGAAGATTGAGGAAATTCAGATCGGCGATGAAAGTCCGGCTGAAGACCTTGCTCCGCCGACAGACAGAATCGAATCTTCTTAAGGAAACGAACCTGTTTTCCAATCCAGTTTGCAGGTCAGTCTTGACATAGCTCAAACATATGAATACATATTCATTAATTGGAGTTATTGATATGAAAATTGAACAAGACCAGCTTATTGAACTGTCCGAAGTTTTTAAACTGCTGGGTGATCCAACCCGTTTGGCAATTTTGATTTCCTGTATGGAAGAAGAAAAGTCGGTTGGTGATATTGTGGCAATTACCCAAGCGTCGCAATCTCTGGTGTCTCACCATTTGCGCCTGTTGCGTGGCGCGCGTTTGGTGCGCCCGCGTCGTGCGGGTCGGCAAGTCTTTTACAAGGCCCATGATGCCCATATCAGTTGCACCTTGAAAGATATGATTGATCACGTCCATGAGGAAGAAGAGTTATGAGTGCCGGATGTTCCAGTTGTTGTTCTTCTCAGGACGCGCCCGTTGTTGATAAAACATATCGCCGGATTCTATGGTTTTCGCTGGTGGTTAATTTGGGGATGTTCTTTATTGAAATCATCGCCGGGGCAATGGGAAATTCTCTGGCGTTGACAGCGGATGCGGTGGACTTTTTCTCTGACGGGGCGAATTATGCCATTACCTTGATTGTGTTGGGCATGAGCTTGCAAGCCAGGTCCAAAGCCGCATTGTTTAAAGGTGTTTGCATGGGCATGGTCGGGGCTTATGTTTTGTTTGTATCGGTTTCCCATATCATAAACGGCACTGTCCCGCGGGCTGAAGTAATGGGCATTATCGGCTTTATGGCGTTAATCACCAATGTTGTTGTGGCCTTGCTTTTGTTTCGACATCGCAGCGGTGATGCCAACCGCCAGTCTATCTGGATTTGTTCACGCAACGATGCCATTGGCAATATTGCGGTTATGCTGGCCGGTGCTGGTGTTTGGGCCTCTCAAACAGGTTGGCCGGATATCGTTGTTGGTTTGGGAATTGCAGGTCTCGGCTTGTGGGGGGCTGCACAAATTGTGACGCGCGCGCTTGCTGAAATGCGAACAAACGATCAAAACGTTTAGGCCCTTTTGTGCATTTGCGAAAACAGACTCTAGACAAATGGTGTAAATTTCAGTATGAAAGGGCCACGATTTTTTTGAAGAGTGTCTTTAAATGTTGAACGCACAAAACATCATGTCTGTTAAAAAGACCACCGCAAAAGGTTTTGCGGGTGATGTTGCATGCACGCTCTTCACCGGCTTCACGAAAACCAAGACGACTACGACGACTAAAGCGTAGCCTGCGGGGACTGAAAACGGATCGTATATTCGAAAAAAGGCCCTCGCGGGGATTACCGCTTCGGGCCTTTTTTCGTATGTGCAACATCAATCGGGAAATGGAACAGGCGGAAGACACCACTGGGCCACAATACAAAGGAAAGCAAGATGGGTTATAAAGTTGCAGTTATGGGCGCCACCGGCAATGTAGGCCGTGAAATGCTCCAGATTATGGCAGAACGTAATTTTCCGGCAGACGAAGTTGTCGCGCTGGCGTCTCGTCGTTCGGTCGGTCGTGAAATTTCTTACGGGGAAGACCAAATCCTGAAAGTTCAGGATCTGGATACGTTTGACTTCACCGGGACCGACATTGTTCTGTCTTCACCGGGTGGTGCAATTTCTGCGAAATATTCCCCGCGCGCAGCCGAAGCCGGTGCAGTTGTTGTGGATAATACATCCCATTTCCGTATGGACCCGGATGTTCCGTTGATCGTTCCTGAAGTAAACCCGGAAGCAATTGCGGATTACAAGAAAAAAGGCATTATCGCGAACCCGAACTGCTCGACCATTCAGATGATGGTTGCGTTGAAGCCGTTGCATGAAGAATTTGGTATCGAGCGCGTGATTGTTTCCACTTACCAGTCTGTTTCCGGCGGTGGTAAAGATGCGATGGATGAACTGTTTGAACAGACAAAAGGCATCTTTATGAATAAGCCTGCGTCTGAAACCAAAAAGAAATTCACCAAGCAAATCGCGTTTAACTGCATTCCGCATATCGATGTCTTTATGGATGACGGCGCGACCAAAGAAGAATGGAAAATGAAGGTAGAGACTGCAAAAATTCTCGACCCGAATATCAAGGTCCACGCCAACTGCTGTCGTGTTCCTGCGTTCATTGGTCATGCTGAATATATCAACATCGAAACCAAAAAGCCGATTGATGTTGCCCGTGCACGTGAAGTGATGCAGGCCCAAGATGGCTTGGTGGTTGTCGATCATCACGAAGACGAAGGTTATGTGACTCAGGTCGAATGTGCGGGTGAAGATGCGACTTATGTCTCTCGTATCCGCAAAGACGATACTGTTGAAAACGGTCTGTCTTTCTGGTGTGTGTCCGACAACCTGCGCAAAGGTGCTGCGTTGAACACCGTCCAAATCGCAGAAGTTCTGGTTCGTGACCACTTGAAGAAATAAGCTTTTATCTTAAAAGCGTATTCTTAAAAAACGCCCCGGCAGCGAGATGTTGTCGGGGCGTTTTTTATGTTTAAGGGGCAAAGTGAATATCTGTAATTTTTGCGCGCCAGAAAGGATGGGCGATTGCGTCTTTGCCGACACGTGATATTTCAAACGACATGGGCAGGCGTATATTGTTGACCAGTTGGAAATCTGATCGGCTGACGCGTTCGCCCGATCCGTGATACGGGGTGGTTAAGTCACCGGGTTTTGTTGCGTCAAAGGAAAGCAATTCACCATTTGGGCCAAACGTGGCTATGAGTTCGGCCTTGATCCCATAGGCAGAAGCAACCGCTAAAGCGTGGGTATCATCAATCGCATGCCATGTCACAATACCACCGGGCAAAAGCGCCATAGGATAGGTCGGACTTTCCAATAACCAACGCCGAAGTGAGATTTGATTAAGGCTGGGATTCTTGTCTTCATGCACGACGGAAAATGCGGATAAAAGCTTGGCCTCCATTTGCATCTCGCCTTCAATAAATCGATCATAAACGTCTGCCCAGATCGGCCCGAAGATAGGCGTACTGGCGCTGAACACCATATCGGGCCGGGTAAAACTGGCAACTTGACGGGCGGTTGTGGGTTCAAAACTTTGTGTTAAAGGGCGGCGAAACATGCCTTGCATTTTGACCACGACATATTGCTTTTGCTCGGGAAAACCATTTGGGAAGGTGAAAGCAAAATAACGTTGAACAGGTTGGGGCAAAGCCTGAATTTCTGCTGCATCAGGGAGTGAAAAGCTTTTTGCCGACGAGATGATACGCTGTTCAAAACCTTGAATGGTTTGCTTCATCGAATGGTCGCTATAACCAATAAATAAGCTGATTGCGATAGATAGGCTGAGCAGGCCAATTGTGAGGGGGCGTGAAATTTTCATATTCTCATCCTATTTTGGTGCAGTAGGGAACAGAAGCGTCATAACGGTATCGACCACTTCATAAGCCTGCCCCCACGAAAAGGTCCCGTTGTTTTCCATCGCCATGAGAATGGCACCGTGCACGGCATTCCACATAAGATAAGCGAGCGACTCGGCTTCTATGCCTTGTTTTAAAGCATGCGGTTGGGCATTACGAACACCGTTTATCAGGGGCTGTAACAACGTTTCTGCGACATTTATATCGGCTGCCTTGCTGTTATGATCCGGTGTGAAAATCAATCGATAGAGATTTGGATTTTCTTGGGCAAAGGAAATGAAATAATGTCCGCCGTTTCGCAAACTTTGAATAGGCTCTGAGGGGGCTTCTGTCTCGTATCTACTTTGTTTTTGGGCCAATAAGTCTTGAAAGGCCCGTTGGCGGACATGGTCCAGCAAATCATCCTTACTAGAAAAATAGGCGTACAGGGCAGGGGCGCTACAGCCGATTTTCTTGGCAATGGTGTTTAAGGAAAATGTGTGTGTGCCGTCTCGCAACAGGGCTATGACTTCTGTAACAGCATGGTCTTGTATATCGATCGCGTCTGATTTTTTGGGACGGGCCATGATGGGTCTCTCAATTTAATTTAACATCATTAAATTAACAACGTTAAATTAATTGTCAAGAGTTGATATAAAAAAAGCCCCGCCGTTCAGGGCAGGGCTTCTTCAGATTTGATTTAAATCTTTTTTATTGTTTTGTTTCCGGGTCAACAAATGTGACTTCCAGACGGCGTGCACTGGCCGCCGGGTTTTTGATCTGGGCTTCAAACGGTGTTGTCCCGCCCGCTGCAACTTCTTTGTCTTTGGTATCGACAATCAGGAACTGGACTTCCGCATCGGTTGCATCAAACAGGGATACCCGGATTTGTGGGACACTTTGTGTGGTTTCAGAAATATTGCCGACATCGCCGGCAACGATCAAAATATTGTCGTTGCCTTCTGTACGCCGCGATGAATGAACGTCGCGGATTTCCATCAAATCACGTAATTCAGGTTTCATGCCAAGCATGCCCTGAACCATCCCGAAATAGTCATCGTAAATTTTGTAAACCGGGGCGGCTTGCGGAACGAATTGCATAATCATGCCCCGACCAAAATGGACCGCACTGCCCAGCAGCGCAATAATGATGATCAGCCAGAAAAGGAATTTAAAGAAACCGCCTTTCTTTTTCTTCTTCTCTTTTTGGCGCACGGGGGCGGTAAAGACTTCCGGGATTGGTTCCGGGTCATCGAGATCGTCCATATCGTCAAGGATATCGTCCTTGCTATACATCGACTCGGCCATAGATTGAACGGGTTCGATATCATCATCGCCAAAGATATCGTTTAATTCCTCGTCGCTGGGCATGTCGTCTGTATCAAAACGATCACTCGCGGCCTTCGGTTCCGGTTCTGGTTCCGGCTCCGGTTCAAACATTGGCTCCGGTTCCGGCTCTGGCTCCGGTTCGAACATGGGTTCCGGTTCCGGCATAGGTTCCGGTGCTGGCGGCGGCGGCGGCGGGGCCGTCGTTACCTCGTGTTCATCCAACTCTAGGATGCTATCTTCATAGGGCGGTTGCTCCCATGTATGTGCGCATTTCGCACAACGCAGTGTGCGCCCCTCTTCGCCGAGTGCAGCGATAGGAACGGAATAATGTGCCGAGCAATTTGGACAACTAATAATCATGGAGCCACCAGCTTTTACCTAAGTCCTTATTCTTTATAGGCGTTTCTTTGCGTCTAGGCAAGACTGCCCGTTGCTTAAAAAATCGCGTTAGTTTTGACTTTAATATATTATGTGTGAATAAGGTCTTAACGAACGCGATAAGAATGCGTACAAAGGGTATCGCATTAAAAGTAAGAGGCGGTTGATTTTGGTAATTGTAAAGCTGGAAAATGTAGGTTTACGCTACGGTGTAGGGCCGGAGGTTTTGCGCGATGTCTCCCTGACATTGGAAGAAGGAGCCTTTCATTTTCTGACAGGGCCGAGTGGGGCGGGGAAATCATCCTTGCTAAAATTGATGTATCTGGCGCATCGCCCAACCCGTGGTCTTATTTCCCTGTTCGGCAGTGATATTGCGACCACCGAACGCGACACGTTACCTGCCCTGCGCCGCCAAGTTGGGGTTGTTTTTCAGGAATTTCGTCTGCTGGATCATATGTCGACATTTGATAATGTCGCCTTACCGATGCGCGTTGCCAATGTACATGAAAAAGATATTCGCAAGCATGTGACGGAACTTTTAACCTGGGTTGGATTGAAAGATCATATGAGTGCGCGCCCCAGTACATTATCCGGTGGCCAACAGCAACGTGTTGCCTTGGCGCGTGCCGTCATTACCCGCCCCCGCTTGTTGCTGGCCGACGAACCGACAGGCAATGTGGATGATAAACTGGCTGTGCGTTTGCTTCATCTTTTGGAAGAATTGAATAAACTGGGCACGACGATTGTGATGGCGACGCACAACGAAGGACTGGTACGTCAGTTCGGTCACCCGCGTATTTGTATTGAAGATGGTCGTGTTGAACAAATGGGGCCGTTGCGCCCGGCAGCGCGTCGCTCCAATGTGCGCATGGAGGGGAAGGTCACATGAGTATTCTGTCCTTCAATCACCATAAAGATGTGCCGTTGGATAAAGATCCGGGCACGCGGTTTCTGCCGTGGCTGATTGCCTTTATGGTGTATTTGGCGGCCTTGTCTGTGGTGGCGACAGCAATTATGCAGTCCGTGAGTGCACGTTGGGAACGTGGTGTTTCCGATACTTTGACGGTTCAGGTGCCACCGGGGGACAGCGTGAAACAGGATCAAGCCCAGATTGCTGGGGTTTTGAAAATTTTGCGAGCCCATCCGGCTGTGGTGCTGGCTGAACCGATTGCGCGGTCCCATGTGGTTTCGTTGTTGGAACCGTGGTTGGGCAATAGTCGGGCGTTGGATAATATGCCGCTTCCGCATTTGATTGATGTCTCGCTGCGCAGTGGGATGGATGTGGATGGGCAACAGTTGGTTGATGCCATGAATAAAGTGGCACCTGGTGCGACAATGGACGATCACCGTGTTTGGCTGGACCGTCTGATCCGCATGAGCCAAACCTTGGAATGGGGGGCTTATATTGTTTTATCGCTTATTGGGTTCGCCTCTATCGGGACGGTCTTTTTTGTGACCAAGACCGGCCTTGCCATTCATCAGGATGTGATTGAGGTTCTTCATCTTATTGGGGCACAGGATACTTATATCGCGCGTCAATTTGCCGAACATGCGTTGAATTTGGGCTTGCGTGGCGGGTTGTTGGGGTTGGCGGCTGCCGGTCCGACGTTTGCCGGTTTTGGCTATTTATATCGTCAAATCGACAGTGCTTTATTGCCTGATATTGATATTGGGCTTTGGCAATGGGTGGCGGTTATGGGATTGCCCATTGTTGCCGCAGCTATGGGATACCTGACGGCCCGCGTTGCCGTCTTGCGTACACTTCATAAAATGGTTTAATTATGGTACGGATGTTACCCCAGAAAAAACGCCGTCTTTTCGGTCCGTTGGCAATTTTTTGTATTTTGGCCTGTTTCGTCTGGTCTGGCGGTTTTATTGTTTTTATGGATCATGTGCCGCGACTGGTTGAAGATGACTATACCACAACGGATGGCATTGTTGTACTGACCGGCGGGACGGAACGTTTGAACACAGGCATGACCCTTTTGATGCAAAAGAAAGCCCAAAAGCTTCTGATCTCTGGTGTTTATCGGGGGGTAGAGCTAGAAGAATTGCTTGCCTTGTCCAAAAGTGCCCCGCAAGAACTCGAGTGTTGTATTGATATCGGTCACGAAGCCGACAGCACGCGAGGCAATGCGAAAGAAACAGCGCGCTGGATCGAAAAAACCAGATTTAAGTCTTTACGATTGGTGACGGCGAACTATCATATGCCGCGAAGTCTGTTGGAGTTTTCTTTTTACATGCCTCAGGTCCGGCTGATTGCACATCCGGTTTTTCCTGAACATGTGAAAGTGGATCAATGGTGGCGTTGGCCGGGAACGGCAGCCCTGATGGTTGGCGAATATAACAAATTTTTACTGGTCTGGCTGCGTCAGGAACTGGCGCGACAAACTGATCTTGAGATATTGAAATGACATTTATTCGATCTGTATTATTTAACATTTATCTTTTTGGCGGCACAGGGGTCATTGCTTTAATTTTGCTTGTGTTGTTACCTTTTTCTTCACAGGAAATGCGCAAGGGTTCCCAGTTTTGGACGCGTTATGTCATGTGGGGGATGCGTCATATCACCGGGATTGATTATGAAATTCGGGGACTTGAAAACTTACCTAAAGCGGGCGGGATTATTGCCTGTAAGCATCAATCTGCCTGGGATACGGCAATTTTCGTTCTGTTGCGTCTTCGAACAGCATATATTTTAAAAGAAGAATTGCTGAAAATTCCCTTTTATGGCTGGTATGTAAAACGCAGCGGACATATTGCCGTGAACCGTTCTGCGGGGGCAAGTGCCCTGAAAAACATGGTCGCCGATGTAAAGAAGGCGTTGGAAGAAGATCGCAATGTTGTGATTTTCCCGGAAGGGACGCGCTCTGCGCCGGGGGAACCGGGGACGTATCATCCCGGTGTTGCCGCCATTTATACCCAAACGGGCATGCCTGTTATTCCGGTGGGATTGAACTCCGGCCTGTATTGGGGACGGCGTAGTTTCCTGAAAAAGCCGGGTAAAATTATCATGGAAATTATGCCACCGATTGAACCGGGCTTGAAACGCCGTGAATTTATGGCAACCTTGCAGGAACGCATCGAAACAAAAACTTCGGAACTGGAAGCCGAAGGACTGAAAGCAGGAGAACAATAAAATGGGTATCGTTTTGGTCGGTTGCGGTAAGATGGGCGGTGCGATGCTGGAAGGTTGGCTCGATCAAGGGATTGCGGCTGACGATATCCGTATCGTGGAACATTCTGCTGAAAATGCCCAAGCCCTGCGGGAACGTCATGGTGTGGTTGTCTATGATGACATTGCCAAAATTGAAGAAGATTTTTCGGCCGATATTGTGTTGTTGGCGGTGAAACCCCAAGGCATGGATGCAGCGGCCCAAGCCTGCAAACGATTTGGGGCAAGCACGACGTTTCTGTCTATTGCCGCAGGTAAAACCCTATCTTATTTTGAAAATATTCTGGGACAGGAAGCCGCCATTGTCCGTGTGATGCCGAACACGCCGGCGGCGGTGCGTCGCGGGATCAGTGTCGCATGCGCCAATCCCCATGTAAGCGATGCAGCAAAGACCGAATGCAGCACACTTCTGGAAGCTATTGGCGAAGTGGCATGGGTTGATGACGAAGCCCTTATGGACCCGGTAACCGCCGTATCCGGTTCTGGTCCGGCTTATGTGTTTTATATGACGGAATGTTTAACCCAAGCTGGCATTCAGGCGGGATTATCCCAAGACCTTGCCACACAGTTGGCACGGGCAACGGTTGCCGGGGCCGGCGAGTTGATGCGTCAAAGCGGGATCGATGCGGCACAATTGCGCAAAAACGTGACCTCACCGGGCGGAACGACACAAGCGGCCCTTGAAGTTTTGATGGGGGAAGAGGGAATCGCACAACCGATGGCGCGTGCCGTTGATGCTGCGACGCAACGTTCCAAAGAACTGGCGGGATGATCACCCCTTTTTCATGAATGTCATGGAAGGGTCATGTTTCTGTAAAACTCAATAAATCAAAGCCTTATAAGGTGAGTGAAAGCGACACTTTGAGGGGGTGTAAATATTTTTTGTGCAGTGCACAAAAAGATGTTGACTCTTAGGTAGCATTATACCATATTGAGCTTAGAAATATTGCAGTGCAGCAACCTTATCATTCTTTATTGGAGCAAACCCAATGACCAAACAAGCTAATCCATTTGCCTTCGACGCTTCTAAAATGTTCGGTGATTTCGACCCGACAAAACTGATGAGCGAATTCGACCCGCAAAAATTCATGGGCGATTTTTCCAAAGCGTTCTCTGAATACAAAATCCCCGGTGTTGACGGTAACGTCATTCTGGAAAGCCAGCGCAAAAACGTAGAAGCGCTTGCACAAGCCAACAAAGTTGCCTTGGAAGGCATGCAGGCTGTTTTCAAACGCCAAGCTGAAATCCTTGGTCAAGCGATGGAAGAAATGCAAGCCACTTTCAAAGACCTGTCCGTTGCAGGTGAGCCGCAAGATAAAGTGGCCCAACAAACGGATCTGGTGAAAGAAGCGATTGAAAAAGCTTTGTCCAACATGCGTGAACTGGCCGAAATGGCTGGTAAATCCAACTCAGAAGCTTTTGAAACAATCCACGCTCGTTTCACTGAGTCTCTTGACGAAGTTAAAGAGCAAGTTCTTAAGCTGAAAAAATAATTAACCTTCCCCCCTGTAAGGTTAGAATTGGGGCTGTCGCATCGTTTATCGAGAGGCAGCCCCTTTTTTTGTCTGATGAAAAGTGCAAGCTTTTCTTGACATTTTAGGGAAAAAGGCGGATAAGCCGCCTCACGTTATTTCCGTGCGTGCAAAGTTAATGCACGTGCCCGTGGCAGAAACCTGTCAGTCCTGTGTGCAGCAGGAGTATCGCTTTTTAGCGGTGCCGGTCGCGTTCCCTTGCCCCGATTTGGGCATCATGTGCGGAATTTTTACATGTCGCCAGGACGCATTTTAGGGTGACGAAACCGCAGATGATACAGGAACGTAAAACTGTGACCACATTTGATATGTTGGGTCTTGCCCAACCTTTGCTCGACGCCATTTCCAAACAAGGCTTCGATACGCCGACGCATATTCAAGACAAAGCTATTCCGCATTTAATGAACGGCCATGACCTGATGGGCGTTGCCCAAACAGGTGGTGGTAAAACAGCTGCCTTTGTGCTGCCTTTGGTTCATCGCCTGCTGGAAGAAAACGAAAAAACAGTCGCAGGAAAACCGCGCTGTATTATTTTGGCGCCAACGCGGGAACTGGCTCAACAGATCGGGGTGGCAATCCGCTCCTTCACCAAAGGCCAGAAAGTTTTCCATACGGTTATTTATGGCGGATCTCCTTATCGTCAGCAATTGCAGCAATTGCAACGCGGGGTTCACATCGTTGTGGCGACACCGGGCCGATTGATGGACCATATGGAACGCGGTTCCATTAAATGTGATGATGTTCATACCTTCATTTTGGACGAAGCCGATCGCATGCTTGATATGGGCTTTATCCATGATGTCAGAAAAGTCGCGGCCTCCATGCCGGCAGAAAAACAAACCGTTATGTTTTCAGCGACCATGTCTAAACAGGTTCGGGGGTTGGCAAGCGGTGTTCTGGTTTCACCAAAAATGGTTGAAGCCGCGCGTGAAAATTCTGTTGCCAACACAATTGACCACCGCGTCATGCATATGAAGCAGAAAGATAAGCCGAAATTGCTTGATCATCTGTTGGACGATCCGACTTTGAAAAAGGTGCTGATCTTCACGCGTACAAAAGCGATGGCGGATCGTTTGTGCGATAATTTAAAAGAACGCGGTCATAAAACCGATACCATTCATGGGGATCGTCAACAGGCTGCACGTCAACGTGTTCTGCGCGCTTTCCGCAATGGTGATATCGAATTGTTGGTGGCGACCGATGTTGCTGCACGCGGTATTGATGTTGCTGATATTTCCCACGTCATTAACTATGACATGCCGTTGGAAGGCGATGCGTATGTCCACCGTATCGGTCGGACAGGCCGTGCCGGTCAAAGCGGTGTTGCCCTGTCTTTCTGTACTGATGGGGAAGGTGACCTGTTGCAAGCCATTGAACGGACCATTCAGCAACGTGTTGATGTTGAATCCGAACATCCTTATCATCAGGACCCACTGCCGTTTAAGGCAAATGGCGATCAAAAACGTCGCCGTTTTGGTGGAGGCGGTACAGGCAAAAAACGCACCTTTACCAAGGGACCGAAAAGCCAAGAAGACGGTTTCAAAAAGAAATCTGATGGCGGCTTTAAGAAAAAGACTGAAGGTGGTTTTAAAAAGAAATCCGATGGCGGTTTCAAGAAAAAGACCGAAGGTGGATTTAAAAAGCGTGGACCGAAAAAAGTCCAACGCAAGACACCGAACCTTGCAGGTCGTCGCGCGGCTTAAGCTTTTTAAAGCGAACAATATATTTGAAAAAAGGGTCGCTTTTATGTGGCCCTTTTTTTATGGCAAAAGGGCGGCTGCTTTTTTGCGGGTCATGTTGGGCCGATAAGACAGACTTTCCCCGATATGTTCGACCTGAACCTGTTCACTGCCGGATAAATCGGCCAAAGTTCGGGCAACCCGCAAAACGCGATGATACCCGCGGGCTGAAAGACGCAGCTTTTTTGTGGCTTCCAATAACAGATTTTGTCCGGCTTTGTCCGGTGTGGCAATCTTCAGCAAGAATTCGCCATCGGCTTCGGCATTGGTGCGAATGCCGTGATTTTTATAACGATGTTTCTGTATGGTGCGGGCCTGCAATACACGTTGGCGCACATCCAGGGTTCCTTCTTGGGGGGGTGGCAAATGTAAATCGGTCGGGTTGACCGCCGGTACATCCAAATGAATGTCGATACGATCCAGCAGGGGGCCGGATATTTTATCACGATAACTTTCCGCACATTTTGGTGCACGGGAACAAGCCAATGCCGCATCATCGAGATGACCACACCGACAGGGGTTCATGGCGGCAATTAATTGGACCTGCGCAGGATAAGATATATGGGCGTTTGCGCGGGCAATTTCAGCACGCCCGCTTTCCAACGGCTGTCGCAAGGCCTCAAGGGCGGTGCGGTTATATTCCGGTAATTCATCCAGAAACAGAACCCCCAAATGCGCAAGAGAGACTTCACCAGGGCGCACACGGTGGCCACCGCCGATCAATGCCGGCATGGAAGCCGAATGATGTGGGTCGCGAAAGGGGCGTTGGATCATCAATCCCCCTTCGGGCAGTGTTCCGGCGATGGAATGGATCATGGAAACTTCCAAGGCTTCTTGTGCGTCCAACGGGGGGAGAATACCGGGCAGGCGGCGGGCCAGCATGGATTTTCCGGCACCGGGGGGACCGCAAAACAGCAAGTTGTGATTTCCGGCTGCGGCAACTTCCAAGGCACGCTTTGCACTTTCCTGTCCACGAATATCGCGCAAATCCAGATGGGCTGGGCCTTCTTGTTTTTCAACACGCACAGGTTTGGGACGGCTCAGTAACTGTCGTCCTTTAAAATGGTTGACCAATTCCAAGAGATTGTTGGGTGCCACCACATCAAGATCCCCCGCCCAAACGGCTTCGCCCCCTTGTGGTTTGGGACACAGGATATTGCGATCATTTACTTGGGCATGAATGGCCGCGGGTAAAACACCGGTGACAGGGGACAGCCGCCCATCCAATGCGAGTTCCCCCAAGACAATAAAAGGGCTGAGATCTTCTTCACTGAGGACATCCATTGCTGCCAGTAAACCAAGCGCGATAGGCAGATCAAAATGGGAACCTTCCTTGGCAAGATCGGCAGGTGACAAATTAACCGTGATGCGTTTGGGCGGCAGTGATAACCCCAAAGCACTCAGGGCCGCGCGCACTCGCTCGCGTGCTTCTGATACGGCTTTATCGGCAAGCCCAACGATATTGAGGGCGGGAAGCCCCGTGGTTATGGAAACCTGAACCTCGACTTCAATAACGTCGATGCCTTGGAATGTGACTGTTGTAATACGTGCGGTCATTGTAAACCTCTCTATGGTGTGTGAGAGGTTTATGAAAGGGTTGGGAGGATTTTATGTGGAAACCAGATAAGGGATTAAACAGCTACGACCTTTTTCTAAAAAAAAGCCCCTTGGAACGAACGTTACCAAGGGGCTTTTGTGTCAGTCACTTAACAGTGAGGACTTAGTCCGCTTTTCTACGCGGACGACGACCGCGCGGTTTGTCGGACTTGTCAGACTGTTCGCCATCGCCTTCTGCACGCGGGCGTTTTGCGCCCACTTCGTCGGAGATGTCTTCGCCTGTTTCCTGATTCACAACACGCATGGACAGTTTGACTTTGCCACGGTCATCAATCCCGATCAGCTTGGCCCAAACTTCATCACCTTCGCTGAGAACGTCGGAAACTTGTGCAACACGTTCGTTTTTCAGTTCAGAGATATGAACCAGACCGTCGCGTGTGCCCATGTAGTTGACGAATGCGCCGAAATCCATGACCTTAACAACTTTACCACGGTAAATTTTGTTAAGTTCCGGTTCCGCCACAATGCCTTGGATCCAGTCAATTGCTTTTTGACCGGACTCACCGTCAACAGCGGCGACGCGGATCGTACCGTCGTCTTCGATATCGATTTTTGCACCGGTGACTTCGGTAATTTCGCGGATCACTTTACCGCCTGTACCGATAACTTCACGGATCTTGTCTTTGTTGATCTGGAACTGGGTAATCTTCGGCGCATTGGACGAGATTTCGTCACGACCAGATGTAATAGCTTGTGCCATTTCATTCAGAATGTGAACGCGACCGTCTTTGGCCTGACCCAATGCGATTTCCATGATCTCTTTGGTGATGGATGTGATTTTGATATCCATCTGCAAAGACGTGATGCCTTCTTCTGTACCGGCAACTTTAAAGTCCATGTCGCCGAGGTGATCTTCATCACCCAGAATATCGGACAGAACGGCAAAGCCGTCGTCTTCTTTGATCAGGCCCATTGCGATACCCGCAACCGGACGTGCCAGCGGAACACCGGCATCCATCAGGGACAAGGATGTGCCACAAACCGTCGCCATAGAAGACGAACCGTTTGATTCTGTCACTTCAGATACCACACGAACCGTGTAAGGGAATTCTTCCTTGGACGGCATCAGCGGGCGAATAGCGCGCCATGCTAGTTTCCCGTGACCGATTTCACGACGACCCGGTGATTTCAGGAAGGAAGCTTCACCGACAGAGTACGGCGGGAAGTTATAGTGCAGCATGAAGTTTTCACGATATTCGCCAGCCAGTTGGTCGACGATCTGTTCATCCTGACCCGTTCCCAATGTACAAACGGCCATTGCCTGCGTTTCACCACGGGTGAACAGGGCAGAACCGTGTGCACGTGGCAACAAACCAACTTCAGCCACGATGGAACGAACGGTTTTCGTGTCGCGTCCGTCAATACGGGACTGGGTTGCGATGATGTCACGGCGAACGATGTCTTTTTCAAGATTTTTCATCGCACCGCCAAGAACGACACTTGAAATCTCGCCTGCTTCAACTGCATCGGCGTAGAATGAGGTGACTTTTTCTTTTGCTGCAGAAACAGCAGCAACGCGTTCTTGTTTGTTTTGGATTTTGTAAGCGGCACGCAGGTCGGCTTCAGCCAATTCTGCTGCTTTTGCTTTTACATCTTCCAAATACGCCGGGGCTTCCGGCAGTGCCCAAGGCTCTTTCGCGCAAACTTCGGCCAGATCAATGATGGCATTGATCACATCTTGGAAAGCGGCGTGACCGAAATCAACGGCACCCAGCATAATTTCTTCAGACAGTTCCTGTGCTTCGGATTCAACCATCAGCACGCCGTCAGTTGTACCGGCAAGGGCGAGGTCAAGGATGGAGTCTTCCATCTCGTCCAAAGTTGGGTTCAGCACATATTCGCCTTCGATGTAACCAATGCGGGCCGCACCGATGGGGCCCATGAAAGGCATACCGGAAATGGTCAGGGCCGCAGAGGCACCGATCATGGCAACGATATCAGGATCATTTTCCAGATCGTGAGCAAGAACCGTACAGATAACTTGTGTTTCGTTTTTATAACCCGGTGCGAACAGCGGGCGGATCGGACGGTCAATCAGGCGAGATGTCAGTGTTTCTTTTTCAGAAGGGCGACCTTCGCGTTTGAAAAAGCCACCCGGAATTTTACCGGCAGCAAAAGCTTTTTCCTGATAGTTGACCGTTAACGGAAAGAAATCAATGTCGGTACGTGCCTGTTTCTGGCCGACGGCTGTACACAAAACTTTTGTTTCGCCATACGTGACCAAAACAGCACCGTCAGCTTGACGTGCGATTTTACCTGTCTCGAATACCAGCGGGCGACCGCCCCATTCGATTTCTTTACGGAATTCTTTAAACATATATCTTCCTTACATACGTACATTTTGGGCTGGTTAAGGGACCCTCCCTCAAACTTCAGCCTTTTCGCCAATCTACACCACATCGACCGATTGCGGTTTGACGAATGTGTGACATTGCCACATGTGTTTCGCTGTGAAAACAACGATCTTTTCAATTGAAAAGACTTCTGAGGTGTCAGAAGAACATATTGGTCGAAAGCAAAAAAGGCGCAACCCATTGGCTACGCCTTTCTTTGCAAATCTTTGTCTTAGCGACGCAGACCCAAGCGTTCGATGATGCTTTGGTAACGTGCAACGTCTTTTTTCTTGGTATAGTCCAAGAGACGACGACGCTGACCAACCATTTGCAACAGACCGCGACGAGAGTGGAAGTCTTTTTTATGAGTCTTCAGGTGCTCTGTCAGGTTTGCAATACGCTTAGAAAGGATAGCAACCTGTACTTCCGGTGAACCAGTGTCACCTTCTTTAGTTGCATATTCTTTGATAACCTGTGCTTTTTCTTCAGCAGTAATCGACATCGTATACTCCATATGTAAATGTTAATAATTGAAGACACGGAACGGACGGACAAAACCATCCTCGATTTTTGCCAAGGCCAAAAGCTTGTCTTCATACATCAACCGCAGGATTGCTGTATTATCCAAGTCCCGATGAAGGGGCATGCCTTGACGGATCTTCCGAGCTTCTTCCTCACTCAAAGCCAATGCCGAGATGTCGTCCAGCACGGTTTCGATCGCAAGGAGGCTTTCAGAAAGCGCGTCACTATGCACAATCTCCTCTAAAAAATCCAGAGAAATCGCGCTTTTTTCGTCGAATGGGCCGACTTTTGTGCGACGCAAGACAGATATATATCCAAGGGTGTCTAATTTTGCGGCGATATCGCGCCCCAGACTACGTACATAGGTCCCTTTACCGCAATCAACTTCAAAAACAGCCCGATTCGCATCCGGCATATCAATCAGTTCCAGACGATCAATTTGAACGGTGCGGGCGGTCATTTCGATGTCTTCATCGGCGCGTGCAAGCTTATAAGCCCGTTGACCATTAATCTTGATAGCACTGAATTTGGGGGGAATTTGCTCTATGGCCCCTAAAAAGGTTGGCAGGATGGCTTCAATCGCAGCTTTGCTTGGACGTTTTTCACAAGTTGCGCTGATTTCACCTTCTGCGTCATCGGTGGTGCGGGTTTCGCCCCATGTGACTTCAAAACGATAGGTTTTAGTGCCATCCATCACAAAGGAGACGGTCTTGGTTGCTTCTCCAAAGGCCAGCGGCAACACACCACTGGCGAGGGGGTCAAGCGTGCCGCCGTGGCCGACTTTCTGTGCTTTGGTCAACCAACGCGCCTTGCCGACAACGTTGTTGGATGATATTTCCAGTGGTTTGTCGATAATCAACCAACCGTGAATGGGAATACCTTTTTTCTTTCTGCCCATGAAATCCCCTTAAGCCGCAAGTGGCTTATGATAGGTCTTCTTCGTCTTCATCATCGTCATGTGCAAGGTCAGCTTGAACTTTAGGATCCTGCAATAAGCGATTGATTTTCAAGGCTTCATCCAAGGATTCATCCCGCTTGAAATTAAATTTCGGGATATATTTGGTGGTTGAAACGCGCGAATATTCGTGGCGCACATGACCGCTGGCCCGATTTAAGCCATCGACAACCGCATCCGTATTGTCGCCGCCTAGATCAGAGACAAAAACAGTGGCATTGCGCAGATCGGGGCTGACGCGCACTTCGGAAACGGAAATGGAGGCGTCGATCAAATCAGGGTCGCGAAAATCGGCACGGGCGATAATTTCAGCCAATGCATGGCGGATTTCTTCGCCAACGCGCAATTGGCGTTGCGTCGGTGCTTTACCGGAACGTCTTGTCATAATGGAATAGTCCTCCACACTGTGTGACCCGCAAAACAATACGGGGGATCGGTGGAAAAAGGCCCCTGCAGAGGCAGGGGCGCTTGTTTCTTAGATTTCTTGCTCGATTTGCTCCATTTCGAAGCATTCGATCACATCGCCGACTTTGAGGTCGTTGTAATTTTCAAATGACATACCGCATTCGAAACCGGATTTAACCTCTTTTACATCATCCTTAAAGCGTTTGAGCTGGCCCAACGCCCCGTTGTGGACGACAACGTTGTCACGCAGCAGGCGAACCTTGGCACCGCGTTTGACAACGCCTTCGGTGACCATACAGCCGGCAATCGTACCGACGCGAGAGATATTGAAGGTTTCGCGAATTTCCGCGTAACCGATGAATTTCTCTTGATAAACCGGGTCAAGCAGACCGGTCATCATGCGTTTCACATCGTCAGCTGCATCGTAGATGATGGAATAATAACGAATATCCACACCGTCGCGTTTTGCCAGTTCGCGGGCTTGCGGGTTGGCACGAACGTTAAAGCCGATGATCAGGGCGTTGGATGCACGTGCCAGTGTGATATCTGACTCGTTGATCGCACCGACGGCACCGTGCAGGACCTTAACTTTCACATCGTCACGTGTCAGCTTGTCAAATGTACCTTGCAGAGCCTCGATGGAACCTTGAACGTCAGCTTTGATAACGACGGGCAGTTCCTTGACTTCGCCAGCAGCGATTTGGCTGAACAATTCTTCCAGTGTTCCGCGCCCAGAAGCCGCTGCTTTGGCAGCCTTGGATTTGTTGGTCCGATATTCAGACACTTCGCGGGCTTTGGCTTCGCTTTCCACCACGACCATTTGGTCACCGGCAGACGGTGTGCCTTGCAGGCCGAGAACCTCAACCGGGGTTGCCGGGCCTGCGGATTTCACGTGATGACCGTGATCATCAACCAAGGCACGGACACGGCCCCATTCGCTACCGACGACAAAGATGTCACCGATATTGATCGTCCCGCGTTGAACCATGACGGTTGCGATGTTACCCCGACCACGTTCCTGTTTGGCTTCGACAACAACACCTTCTGCGGCGCGGTCCGGGTTGGCTTTCAGTTCCAGAATTTCCGCTTGCAGCAGAATGGTTTCTTCCAGGCCTTCCAGGTTGATGCGTTTTTTGGCAGAAACTTCCACGTCCATGACATCCCCGCCGAAACTCTCTACTTGAATTTCGTGGTTCAGCAATTCCTGGCGAACGCGGCTGGGGTCAGCACCCGGTTTGTCAATTTTGTTAATTGCCACGATAATCGGCACATTCGCCGCTTTGGCGTGACGGATCGCTTCGATAGTTTGCGGCATAACACCGTCATCGGCAGCGACAACAAGAACGACGATATCTGTCAATTCCGCCCCACGTGCACGCATGGCGGTAAAGGCCTCGTGACCGGGGGTATCGACGAAGGAGATTTTCGCCCCACTCGCCATTGTCACCTGATAAGCACCGATATGCTGTGTAATGCCACCGGCTTCTTTATCAACGACATCTGTTTCACGCAATGCATCCAGCAAGGATGTTTTACCGTGGTCAACGTGACCCATTACGGTCACAATCGGTGCACGGGGTTGCAGATCGTCAGCTTGATCTTCCGGCCCGGTCAGATCTGTTTCAACATCGGCATCGGAAACACGTTTCACGGTATGGCCCAGTTCTTCCACGACAACTTGCGCCGTATCGGCATCAATCGTTTGGTTGATGGTGACCATCGTGCCCATTGTCATCAACGTTTTGACAACAACCGCGGCGCGTTCTGCCATACGGTTGGCCAATTCCTGAACGGTAATGTGATCCGGCAAGACGACTTCGCGTGCTTGTTTGGATTTATCGGCGTCTTGACCGCTTGCTTTCGCCTTTTGTTTTTGGCGTGCGCGCTTGACGGAAGCCAAAGACCGTTGACGTTGTTCATCACCGAAGCTGTCCACAGACAGTTTGCCTTTGCCGCGACGGCGGTCGCCTTCGCGTTTGGCGACTTCTGGTTTCTTAACCTCTTTTTTCTTCGGTTTTACAGCCGCTTTATTTTCCGGCTTCGCAACAGCAGTCGGTGATTTTTCCGCGCGTTGTGCCGCGATAGCGGCTTCTTCGGCCAGACGGCGTGCGTCTTCTTCTGCTTTTTTCTTTGCAGCTTCTTCCGCACGTTCTTTTTCTTCACGGTCCTTTTTGGCCCGTGCTTCTTTTTCGGCTTTTTCCTGTTCGCGGCGTTCTGCGTCAGCCTGTTCGCGCTTGGCACGGGCTTGAGCATCCTGCAATGCGGCGAGGGCGGCTTCTTCTTCCGCTTTCTTCGCATTTTGAAGCACTTCGGCCCGTTTGGCCATTTCGCCTTGTGTCAAATGCTTGTCAGCCGTATCAAAGTCGGGTTCTGCATGGAATGCATTTTCCGCTTGTTCTTGTGCTTGTGCCTGATCCTTGCGCAGTTCGGACATACGTCCGCTGGAGCCTTGAACAAACGTTCTTTTCTTGCGAACCTCGACAGCCACAGACTTACTGCGTCCGTGAGAGAAGCTCTGTTTGACCAATCCTGCGTCTACAGTCTTCTTCAGTTCAAGTTTGCCGGGTCGATTGAGGCTGAGCTTGTTGCTGTCGTCGCCTTTTTTATCTGTCATATCCGAGCTGTGCCTGTCTTTCGTACGTTCGCATCGTATTCTTGCCAATCAAAAACAAGATGCCTCTTTCAGTTTCATGCGTTACTCGCGAAAACCTTGCAAGCGCAAAGCCTCCACTTGGAAACGTTCGGTCAAAGGACCGGGAGCGAATCCCATATGGACCAAATGGTCCCGCCCAACAGCCTGACCCAACTCTTCAGAATCGAACACGTCGATCAAAGGTCGGTCGCCTGCAAGGGCTTTTAATTTTGCCCGGCCATCGTCAGCGCCGTTTTTGGCCGCCAACAGGACGGCGATTCTACCGTCTTTCAACCAGTTCCGGGTTTTTTCAAACCCGTATATTACCGTGCCGTTGCGTCGCATCATCCCAATGAGTGAGAGGCAACGTTGCACCAGCAAGGCTTCAATTCTGTCCGCCAAACCATCCATTGGCTTGACGTTTTGGCGTGCTGCACGTGAAAATGCGTTTTTCGCACATGCAGTATTTACCACATCTCGCGCAGCACTCAACCATAAACCGCGTCCCGGCAATTTTGCATCCACATCCGGCACGACAATGCCATCCGGGGAAACAACGCAGCGGATGAGTTCTTCCTTAGGTCGAACTTCTCCGCTGACGATGCAGCGACGTTCAGGGGTGTCCCCCTTATTCTTCATCTTCGAACCAGTGTGCCCGTGCCGCCATGATGATTTCATTGGCAGCCGATTCACTCAGGTTCTTTTCGCCGACATATTCGCGCAGCTCATCACCAGCGAGATCGGCGAGATCGTCGAGGGTCTTGACGTCATTTTCACCAAGGGCAACCACCATTGCAGCAGAGAGGCCTTCAATATTAACGAGATCGTCAGACACACCCAATTCTTTGCGGCGCGCATCCAGAACTTTATCCTGTTCTTCCAGATAAGTCAGGGCACGAGAGCGCAGTTCTTCGGCAACATCCATGTCGAAGCCTTCGATTTCTGCCAGTTCCGCACGCGGGACATAGGCCACTTCCTCGATAGAAGAGAAACCTTCTGTGACCAACAGATGTGCAATGACATCATCAACGTCAAGAGCTTCAATAAAGTTAGCGGAGCGGGCCTTAAATTCTTCCTGACGGCGTTCAGACTCATCAGCCTCTGTCAGAATGTCGATATCCCATGACGTCAATTGCGACGCCAAACGGACGTTCTGACCACGACGACCGATTGCCAGTGACAGCTGATCATCGGGAACGACGACTTCGATGCGGTTGGTTTCTTCATCCAAAACGACTTTGGCGACTTCAGCCGGGGCAAGGGCGTTTACGATAAAGGTCGCCGGGTCGGCAGACCATTGGATGATGTCGATTTTCTCGCCTTGTAATTCAGACACAACGGCTTGAACACGTGAACCACGCATCCCGACGCAGGCACCGACCGGGTCGATAGAATGGTCGCTGGATTGCACAGCAATTTTTGCACGTGAACCGGCATCGCGGGCCACGGCTTTGATATCGATGATCCCATCGTAGATTTCCGGCACTTCCTGTGTGAACAGTTTTGCCATGAATTGCGGGTGGGAGCGTGACAGGAAGATCTGCGGACCGCGGTTTTCGCGGCGCACATCAAAGATGTAAGCCCGAATACGGTCGCCGTTCTTTACATGTTCACGCGGGATACATTCGTCGCGGCGCAGCAGGGCTTCTGTGCGGCCAAGATCGACAATGACGTTACCGAATTCAACGCGTTTAACCAGACCATTGACAACTTCGCCGATGCGGTCGCGGTATTCTTCGAATTGACGATCACGTTCTGCATCACGTACTTTTTGCACAATTACCTGTTTGGCAGTTTGTGCGGCGATACGACCAAAATCGATCGGAGGGAGCGGATCAACCAGAAACTCACCCAGTTCCGCATCTGCTTTGCGCGTGCGGGCTTGATCGACGGTCATTTGCATGTGTTCGTCTTCGACTTCTGCAACGACTTCGATATAACGGGCGAGTTTGATCTCACCTGTTTTACGGTCGATGTGGGCGCGAATATCATGTTCTTGCCCGTACTTGGAACGACCGGCTTTTTGAATAGCCTGTTCCATTGCTTCGAAAACTTGGTCGCGTTCGATCCCTTTATCACGTGCTACAACGTCTGCGACTTGAAGCAATTCGGGGCGAGGCATTCCGCTAGATTGTTCCATCTTTCCTTACAATCCTTGTTCTTTAGACGCTGCGGCCAGCAGGTCGTCGGTGAGGACAAGCTTGGCTTTGACAATATCTTCGAAGGGAAGATCTTGGGCTTCGCCGTCCACGAGAATTTGTACATTTCCATCCACGAGGCCGACAAGGCGGCCCGTGAAACGTTTGCGGCCATCGATCAGATAGGCCACTTCGACCTTGGCTTCAAAACCGGCAAACCGTTCAAAATCTTCTGCCCGCACCAGCGGACGATCTACTCCAGGTGAACTCACTTCCAGAGAATAGGCGTCTTCAATCGGGTCATCGACATCCAGCAACGGCGAAATCGCGCGGCTGATTGCGGCACAATCTTCTACGTCCATAATCTTGCGGTCCAGACGTTCTGCCATGATCTGTAATGTCGGATGGCGTTCACCCTGCATTTGCAGGCGGACAATCGCATATCCCAGATCCGTCAGGGTGGGCGCAATAATTTCTTCAATGCGTTTAAGCGCTAAAGACATATGCAAGAAACCCCTTTCTTTCAGATTGAAAATTATGTCCCGATAACAAAAAAAGCGGACCGTTGGGCCCACTTCAATCAAATCCACTAAAGTGGCTATGTATTGAGTTCGCCCTCTTTATACGCTTCTTTTGTTGAAATGCAAGGAAAAATAATACGCGCGTAGGAGAGGGACGTTAGTAGGTTAATTGATCTTCCAACCCATTGGCGATGAACAATCCGCGCAGTTGTTTGTTTTGTTTAAGCTGATCCAAAAGCTGTTCAAGTTGCAAGACATTGATGGGTGCGCCTGTGCGGACCAGTGTGCGCAAGCTGTAATGTTGATCAAAATGGTCTGAAATCAAGAGTTTGGAACGGTTTTGCGGGTTTGCGTAGAAATATTTTTTTAAGTAAGACAGCGTTACAACACCGATGTCGACTTTATTTTTGAGAGTGAGATCCAATATGCGCTCATGTGAGTTATGTAAAACAATGTGAAAGTTTTGTCTCAGCCAATCTTGGTTGGCATTAAAGTTGGCAAACCCGTAATGATAGCCAATATAAGCGCTGATGCTTTTTGATGTTAAATCATCAAAAAAGCTTTGATCCCGGCCCTTCTGATTTGCGGTCACATATTTCTCACCGCCTTTCATTATCTCTCGCGTCTGCTCAAAGGTCAGTGCCGTTTTCTGCCAGCCCCATGTGGGCATTTCAAAGAAAATGATATCGGCACGGGCTGTGGCAAACTGTTGATAGCGTCGGGTCGGGGATGTCACCTTTAATTCAAAGTGATAATCTGTTTGAAGATTGTTGAGCAGGGCAATCAGATCGGTTGTTAAGCCTGTTCGGTTATCTTCATTAAAGAAAGGCGGGAAAGGGTACGCAAGAACACGAACTTTTGTTTGGGCTTGCGCCATGCCTGCCATGAGCATGAATAACGCAAAGAGCGATAAAAGGCCTGAATGTGTGCGTAAGTGCTTCATGGCAGCGTCATACTCTTATATGTTATTTATTGCAAGTACCTAGCCGTAGTGTTGGTAAGAAAAATAACATAGAGTTGAGTATCTGTCTACTTACGTCTAAACCTCAGGTATATACAGGGCTTACCCTGTTTCAACGCTTTTTGTTCATAACGGGTTGGGGGCCAATCATTGGGGCGGATGCGCCAATCTCGCGGGCCGTCGCAGATCCATTCGAAATCACTGTGATTTGACAGATGTTCCAGTGTCCAGTCGATGTAGGGCATATGATCGCTGGCAACACGGAATTCGCCACCGGATTTGAGG
Organism: Terasakiella sp.; assembly: GCF_048267425.1. Lineage (GTDB taxonomy): Bacteria > Pseudomonadota > Alphaproteobacteria > Rhodospirillales > Terasakiellaceae > Terasakiella. Next base: position 133,190 of record NZ_JBLWXN010000001.1, on the reverse strand, counting down.
ACACGGGCAACCAGTTCCAAATTTTCGTGACCAATAAAACGTCGCTTGGCATGGCGTTTTTTGCGCCAGGGATCAGGAAATAGCAGAAACATTCGATCCAGACTGGAATCTGGCAGGCTATCAAGTAAAGAACGCGCATCATCATCCAGAATGCGAACCCGTTCCTGTAAGTTTTGATTGTCAATATGGACCAGAAGGCTGGCCACACCGTTCATAAAGGGTTCACAGGCAATCATGCCGACGTCGGGATTATTGGCAATTTGTGCGGCGGCATGTTCCCCGCCGCCGAAGCCAATTTCAAACCAGACTTGCTTGACGGGTTTTTGAAACACAGTGTTTGGATCGATTTGGTGACCGTCTTGCGGGGCACTCAAGCGTAAGGACGGTAGAAGTGTATCGACCAGTTCTTGTTGACGGGGTTTCAGTTTGTAGCCTTGGCGGCGACCAAACGTGCGCAGACGTGTGGTATAAAGTTCCGGGTTATCTGACATTTTCTTTCCACATAGCAAATGGCCCCTGTACGAGACAGGGGCCATGCATACCCGCGTTTGCAGGTAATCTCAACTGTTTTAAGCCAGAATTAGAACTGGCGTTTCAGTTCGTCAACCAGATCGGTTTTCTCCCAAGAGAAGTGACCTTCCGCTGTCGGTGTGCGACCGAAGTGACCGTAAGCTGATGTTTCTTTATAAATCGGACGGTTCAGTTGCAGGTGTTCACGAATGCCGCGCGGCGACAGGTTCATGATTTCGGCTGCGATTTTTGCCAGTTTCTGTTCGTCAACCTGTGCTGTACCGGCTGTGTCACAATATACGGACAACGGTTTGGAAATACCGATTGCGTAAGAAAGCTGAATGGTACATTTGTCAGCCAGACCGGCTGCCACAATGTTTTTCGCGAGATAACGTGCGGCATAAGCTGCAGAACGGTCAACCTTGGTCGGATCTTTACCGGAGAACGCACCGCCGCCATGCGGGGCCGCCCCACCGTAAGTATCAACAATGATTTTACGACCTGTCAGACCCGCATCGCCATCGGGACCACCGATTACGAAACGACCTGTCGGGTTAACGTAAATTTCGCTGTCTGCCGGCAACCAGCCTTCGGGCAGAACTTCTTCGAAATAAGGTAGAACCAGTTCACGAACATCGCCCAAAGACAGGCTTTCGTCATGTTGTGTCGATACAACCAAAGACGTCGCACGAACCGGCTTGCCGTTTTCATAAGCCAATGTGACCTGTGATTTGCTATCCGGGCCAAAACCGACGACTTTGCCGGAATGGCGATCTTCAGCCATGCGGCGCAGGATTTGGTGGGAATACATAATCGGGGCGGGCATCAGTTCCGGTGTTTCGTTACAAGCGTAACCAAACATAATCCCCTGGTCACCGGCACCTTCTTCTGTATCGGTGCCTGTGCCTTCGTCGACACCTTGGGCGATATCAGCAGATTGAGAATGGATTTGCGATGTGATTTCGCAATCTTTCCAATGGAAGCCGCGTTGCTCGTAACCGATGTCTTTAATAGCTTGGCGTGTGATTTCTTTGAATTTTTCGTGGTTCATCTCGTCCGGGCCGCGAACTTCACCAGCGAGTGCGACAAAGTTTGTCGTACACATGGTTTCAACAGCAACGCGAGAATGCGGGTCGAGAGCCAAAAATGCATCAATAATGGAATCGGAGATACGGTCACAGACTTTGTCCGGGTGACCTTCAGAAACAGATTCAGACGTAAAAAGATATTTGTCGAGAGCCATGATAAGCGCCTTTCGATCAAAAGTTAAACCAATGGATCAAGGGCACGATTATCTGTAAGCCCACTTAGCGACATTTTTTGACATGGGTGCGCAAGCGATCCAAATCCCCCCATGTTTCTGCGGGTTTTTCCACAGAAATATTGGAAGGATTTGTATCAGAAATGGTTATCAGGTCAAGTGTTTTCGTTTGTTGAAATATTCTGCGTCGCAAGTACTTTGGCGAGTTCAAAAAGACGCTTGCGCACCAAGGGGTTTGAAACTTTGTAATAATTTCTGACCAGTTCGAGTGTTTCACGCCGGGTGATATCATCGGTTTCAAACGCGCTGACATCATTACTCAGGTGTTTGTTGACGGATTTATAGCGTTGTTCGCTAATTTCGTCGGGCATCTCTTCGAAAAAATAGGCAATAGAGACATCCAGAACGCGGCTGAGATCATAAAGTCGACTTGCGCCGATTCTGTTGGCACCACGTTCGTACTTTTGAATTTGTTGAAAGGTCAGTCCGACGGTATCGCCCAGCTTACCTTGGCTCATCCCCAATAAAGTTCGTCGTTGCCTTAAGCGTGCACCAACATGAATGTCGATGGGACTCGTCTCTCCGGGCTTTTTTTTCGGCAAGCCTGCAGGTTTCGCAAGTTCGTCCATGTTCCTTAATTTCCCCAATTCGCACACCAGTTCAGGATTATCCCGACTCTGCAGTTGGGCGGACTATAGCAAACATCTGGACGGGAATTCAACCAGAGTAGAAGGGTTTTGTCCAAAAATAACCAAAGATTGAATATTATCTTTTACGATATATAGCAAAACTGACCTGAGCGATAAGAAATAAAAAGCCGATTAGACCCATTAAGATAGTATTTGCGGCGCTGCTTGCGAAAGGAGGGTGTTCCAATCGCTTTGCCAGCGGAACGTCAATGAAACCGCGCTGTCCATAATTCAGGTGAGACAGCACACGACCATAGGCATCGGTCGCTACGGTGATCCCTGTATTGGCAACGCGGATTAAGGGGAGGCCTTCTTCAATACTGCGCATACGTGCACTTATTAAGTGTTGATAAGGGCCGGGGCTGTCAGCATACCATCCATCGTTTGTTAAGTTTAACAACCAATGAGGGCGGTTTACTTCATTTACAACCGAGCCTGGGAAGATAACCTCGTAACAGATCAGAGGACTGAAGGAAGGTAGCCCTTTTATCTGTAGGGTTTGTATTCCATCACCCGCGCTAAAGTCGACCATACCCGCTGTTAATTTGGGAATAGGGTTAAAGCGGCGAAAGGGGATGTATTCACCAAAGGGGACGAGATGGGATTTGTCATAGACGGCAGTGATTTCCGCCTTTTCATTCACGACAAGCAGACTGTTCCATACCTGAAAAGGTTCTTGCCCCCGGGGTGTCATACGTGGTGTGCCGGTGAGAACAGCACCGCCGGGTGGCACAACAGAGGCCACAGCCCGCAGCACATTGGGTTCGCGGTTTAAAGCATAGGTCACGGCCGTTTCGGGCCAGATAATGTGGCTGGGCCTTTTGCCGTTTGTGCTTTTTGCAAGGCTTAATTCAAGATGCTGATTAAAATTGGCGATTTTCAGATTTCTGTCCCATTTATGGGCCTGATCGATATTAGGCTGCACAAGGCGGAGCGTTATCTCATCATAAAAGGTGACATTGGCATTTTGTAAACGCAGACTGCCCGTAACCCCAAATAGGATGGGAATGAGAAGGCAGGCGAGAAGGGGAAGAACCCTTTTGTTCCCTTCCAAATAGTAAAAGCATGCAGGTAGGCTGAGGGCCAAGACGCTCAACAGGCTGAAACCGAAAGCACCGACATAGGCTGCCGGTTGCATCATAACATCGCTGAAGGCCCAAACTGTTCCGGCGAGGTTCCACGGAAAACCGGTAAAAATCCAGCTTCGTACCCATTCCCATAGGGTCCATGCAACCGCAAAAAGGATAATCCGGGCGAAGGCTTGAGACGGATGTTTTTGATTGCGCCACATGAAATGGGCGCTCAGGGTTGTCAGGCCGATAAACAGCCCCATCGCAAAGGCAAGGGCGGGAACAGCAATGGGAATAAGCCAGCCATGTTTGCCCGCATTGACGAGAAAGGCATTGGTGAGCCAGTAAAGACCACCGCCAAAAAAACCGACACCAAAGAACCAACCGGTGAAAAAGGCTTGTTTCGCCGTTGTGCAGCGATCCAGCAAAAGAAACAGTCCGGAAAAGCCGATAAAAGCCAACGGCAAAATATAAATCGGTGGCAGGGCTGCAACAACACAGAGGCCAAGCGTGATCAATAGTCCCGCTTTTTTCCAGCGGTTTTGAACGTCAAGCAAGCTTTGCAAAGTAATCTTCGGCAACTTCCAGCCCTTCCGGTGTTCCGACATGTAACCAATCGCCATCATGAACAAGTGCACGTGCGCGGCCTTTGGTAATCGCATCCTGATAAATTTCGCGCAAGGACCATTTGCCTCTTGGGCGGTTTTCAAACGTGTTATGTGCCAAAATCTGTACCCCGCTAAAGACGTAAGGAGCGGTGTTGCGTTCTTCGCGAAAGGCCGGGATGGAACGGTTGTCCAGCGTAAAGTCACCGGGACCATTGTACCCGATGGCCTTGGCACTGGGGAGCAAGAGCAACAACACATCCATATCCGCTGCGTTCCAGAAATCTTTCATTCGGCGCAGGGTCGGCGTTGGTCCGTTTAAGAGAACGGCATCCCCATTCAGGACAAAAAAGGCCTTTCCTTTTAACAAGGGCAGGGCTTTTTGCACACCGCCGCCTGTTTCCAACGGTTCGTCTTCGTTTGAAAGCTGGATATTCATGTCTGTGCGATTTTTGAAATGGCTGGCGATTTGTTCGCCCAGATAGCTGATGTTCAGGACAACATCGCTCACACCGGCTTCTTTCAATCGATCCAAGGCCCGATCTGCCATTGTCCGCCCGGCGACCTTGATAAGGGGTTTGGGCGTATGCAGGGTTAAGGGATGCATTCGGGTGCCCAGTCCCGCCGCCAGAACCATGCCGGAGGTTATATGTTCAGACATGCGGGAATCCCTCGGGCTTCTTTGGTGATATGTTGGTCGATCCACGTTTTGACATCTTTCAGCATCGGGTGCCTGAGCGACCTTTCCAACAAACGCCAGACGCGCGGCATATGTTGCAGATAAATCGGTTTGCCGTCACGCATGCACAGGCGGGCGAAAATACCGATAACTTTGGCATGGCGCTGCGCCCCCAAAATTGCGAAGACGGTATCGAATTCTTCCGGTTCCAGTTCCGGGAAGGCCCGAGTATAGCGCATTTTCATTTCTTCAATGAGTGACGGTTTTATGTCGCGCCGGGCATCTTCGAGCAGGCTCATCAGGTCATAAATACCGGACCCTAAAACGGCATCCTGAAAATCCAGTAATCCGCAAGCCGCCCATTCATGGCGACCCGGCAGCAGCAACAGATTGTCGACATGATAATCGCGCAGCACAAGAACCTGTTTTTGATCTTGAAGATAATCAAAACAGGGTTGCCAAGCCTTAATATAACTTTCGCGCATATCATCGTTGACGTAAGTGTCGCCAAAGGCGGCTTTCATCCACCAGTCAGGTAAAAGCAGAGCTTCAGTCGTCAGCAATTCGTGATCATATTTGGGCGTATCGTCTGGCAGTTCTGCGACATCTTTGTGCAGTTCGACCAGAACGTCGGTGGCCAGTTTATAAAGTTGTCGTTCATCCGCGCCGTTTTGCAAGAGCCGAGTATAGGTATCGTCGCCGAGATCCTCGATCAACAAAAAGCCGTTTTTGGCATCTTGGGCCAAAATGTGCGGTGCACTGAAACCGTGTTTGACCAAAAATTTGGCGATCTTAACAAAGGGGCGCACATTTTCTTGTGGCGGAGGCGCATCCATTAAAACGACTTGTTGGTCATTGCGGTTTAAACGGTAATATTTGCGAAAAGAGGCATCCCCGGCCAGCAAGGGACAATCCACTCCGCCCCATCCGTTTTCTTCTAAAAAACGTTGGCGTAATTTTTGGCGATCAGACAAGGGCAATCTCCTTGAGGCGGTCGAGCCAGCGACCTTGTGACGAAAATTCAAAATGCCGGGCGTTTTGGTCTGCCGGGTTATGGGAAATTTTGATGTTCAGGCAATCCCACGGCAGATACGCGCCCAGTTTGGAGGGCCATTCGATCAACGAGATCCCATCGTTAAAGGCTTCCTCGATCCCCAGTTCTAAACCGTCTTCGGGGGCATCAAGGCGATACATATCGAAATGATAAAGCTCACAGGCCTCGGTCTCATAGATTTGAACGAGGGTAAATGTCGGGCTGGGGACTTCTTCGTCCGGGGAGGTCATGGCGCGGATAAAGGCGCGCGAAAAGACGGATTTCCCAACCCCTAAATCCCCATGCAGCGCGATGACATCACCGGGTTCGGCGATGGTGGCAAGGCGCTGGGCAATTTCTTCGGTTTCGTTTTGGTTTTTGATTTCTATTTTCATGGCAACTTAATACTAGACTTCGGCCTCTTTTTCATCGCATTTTAGGGCCAATTGGTTCGTAAATTCTTAAAAGGTTAAAATCAATGACTGAGATGCAGAAAACTGACGTTGCCATCATCGGCGCAGGCCCGACCGGACTGTTTGCCGTGTTTGAATGTGGTATGCTGAAAATGAACTGCCATGTTATTGATGCGCTGGACATGATCGGTGGGCAATGTACGGCCATGTATCCAGAAAAACCAATTTACGATATTCCCGCCCATCCGTCCATTACAGGCGGTGATCTGATTAACAAGCTGGAAGAACAGGCGGCTCCTTTCAATCCGGTTTATCATCTTTCTCAACAAGTCACGAAACTTGAAAAACAGGAAGATGGCAGTTTTAATCTGGAAACCGACAAAGGGACACAAATCAACGCCAAGGCGGTTATCGTCGCCGCCGGTGTCGGGGCGTTTGGCCCGAACCGTCCGCCGCTGGACGGGTTGGCGCAATATGAAGGCAAATCCGTCTTTTATATGGTACGCAAACGTGAAGAGTTCCGCGATAAACGCATCGTGATTGCTGGTGGTGGTGACAGTGCGGTTGATTGGGCACTGTCTTTGGCTGATGTTGCGAAGTCTGTGCAGGTGGTTCATCGCCGCCCGAAATTCCGCGCGGCGCCGGAAAGTGTTTCCCAGATGCAACAATTGGCCGCAGACGGCAAAATCGAATTGGTTGTTCCTTATCAGTTGGACGGACTGAAAGGGGATGGGGATCAGTTAAGGGCGGTTGTTGTTAAAGATTTTGATGGCAATACACGCGACCTCGAAGCTGATGTCATGCTGGCGTTCTTCGGTTTGTCGCAAAATCTGGGCCCGATTGCAGAATGGGAACTGGAACTGGATAAAAAACATCTCAGTGTACACCCAACCTCTATGGCGACCAGTTTGGCCGGAGTGTATGCCGTGGGCGATATTGTGACTTATGAAAATAAGCTTAAATTAATTTTATGCGGTTTTTCCGAAGCGGCAATGGCAGCGCGCTCTGCCCATGCTTATGCGCACCCCGATGAAGAACTTCATTTTGAATATTCGACTTCTGTCGGGGTTCCCGGCGAATAAGGCGGTGTTGTTTTGAGGGCGGCAACAATTTTGTTGCCGTAATGCTGGCGGATAATTGTGGCAATTGTACCATCCTGTTTCATCTCGCGAAGGGCATGTTGCCAGAGTTGGACTTCCTTTATGCTGACGCTTGGGTTTGTTGCCAGATAAAGGGGGCCGATGGTATAGGAAAAAGTTGTTTTAACAAAAGGCATAAGGTTAAACTTACGCATATTTTCCAGACCAACGATATCCCAAATTAACCAACCGTCGATTCGACCATGTTGTAAGAGTTTGCTCAACGATTCACCGGTTGAAGATAACACAACATATTTGCGCAGATCCGGCAAGGTGCGCGTCATGGCATCGGCAACAGATCCGAGCAGAACACCTATACGTTTTCCTTTCAGCTCATCCATGTTTTGATATTGGGCGTTTGTGCCGCTCATAATCAGGAAGGTGAGGTTCAGCGGAAGAATTTCTTCCACCCAGACATATTGATCTTCGCGTTCCGGGATACGGGTCAGCGGGGCAATCGCGGCCCCGGGGATGCGTTGTGCATTTTTTTGTGAACGCACCCACGGTCCGGCATAAAGGGCGATCGGACGTTTCAGCCTGTGCGCGGCTTCATTTAAGAGATCCGGGAAGGCACCGACATAGCCAACCGCCGTTTTTTCCGCCAGAACGCCTTCCGGCAAATGAATGGATGTGATTTCATTTGCATATGTTCCAGCGGAAAAAAACAAAAAAATTGCAGAAACGAAGATACCTTTTAAGCGCAAATATATGACCTATAACCTGTTTAGATGGGTTTTATATGATAGATATTTCTACCATTTGTTACATTTCTTGTAATTTATCTAATAGGATAAGGTGGCTATTTTTGCTTACGATGCAAGGGCTTTTTCAATAGCTGCTTTGTCCAGCCCATGCTTTCCGATAATCACAAGTTGACTGGTGCGTGGTTCATCATTTGCCCACGGACGGTCGAAATAGCGTTGGAAACGCGGCCCCACACCCTGTACGACATGGCGCATGGGTTTACCGGGGACATCAAGGAAGCCTTTAATCCGTAAAATATCATGGGCATCGACAAGCGCCAGCAATTTGTTTTCCAGATCGACCGGGTCTGCAATCGGACCAAGCGAGACAGAGAAACTTTCAAATTCATCATGGCTGTGGTCGTGATGATGGTCATGGTCGTCATCATCATCGTGGTCGTCGTGTTCGTGATGGGAATGGCGATGATGCAAATCGTCTTCAGCCGCTGCGTCCAACCCCAACAGGATGGTCGGGTCAACCTGACCGTGATCTGTTTCAATGAATTTGACATGATCACGTACGCGGGCCTGCAAATCGGATTTAATTTCTGTCAGGCGTGTAGCTTCGACAAGATCGGTTTTGTTCAGCAAGACCATATCGGCGCATTGCAACTGGTCTTCGAACAGTTCTTCCAGCGGGTTGTCGTGATCCAGACTTTCATCGCTTTCACGAACCTTTTGTATCGTGGCTTCATCATCGGCAAAACGCCCCATGTCAACGGCATGGGTATCGATAACCGTGACCACACCATCCACGGTTACACGTGTTTTAATCTCTGGCCAATTAAAGGCTTTGACCAATGGTTTGGGCAGGGCAAGGCCAGAGGTTTCAATGACAATATGGTCGGGCAGATTGTCGCGTTCCAAAAGGGCTTCCATCGTTGGTAGAAATTCATCCGCGACAGTGCAGCAGATACACCCATTTGCCAGTTCAATTACATTGTCGTTGCCATCTTCGTCTTCACAGCCCGCAATGCCACACCCTTTAACCATTTCGCGATCAACGCCCAAATCACCGAATTCGTTAATCACCAACGCAATTTTTTTACCATTGGCATTTTCCAATAGATGGCGGATCAAAGTGGTTTTACCGGCGCCTAAAAAACCGGTAATGACAGTTGCAGGTATCTTCATGGATTATTCTTTCATTGTGAGGGGAAGTCCGGCTGCGACAAATATCACACGATCGGCGGTTTGCGCTACCGTTTGATTAATTTTGCCTGCCAAATCACGAAATTTTCGGGCCAAGGCATTATCGGGCACAATGCCCAGTCCAACTTCGTTAGACACCAGTACAACGTCTTGTTTTGCCATTTTCAGGGCACGACAAAGCTGTTCGGTTTCCTGATCGATATCGGCTTCCATCTCCATCAGATTGGACAGCCATAAGGTCAGACAATCGACGAGCATGGGTTTGTCTGTGTTAGCAATGATATCGTGAATTGCGACCGGTTCTTCAATGGTTCGCCATAGATCGTTGCGCCGGGCCTGATGAATTTGTACCCGTTCCGCCATTTCCGCATCCCAAACGCGCGAGGTGGCAAGATAGATCCCACCGCCTAAATCCTCGATTATTTTTTCTGCATAAGCCGATTTCCCGGATCGTGCGCCACCTAGAACGAGGGTAATCATTTATCCAATCCTAACGGCATCTATATAAAAACTTGGATGAAGATATTCGGCTTGGGCGTCAATCAGGCGGAGTTCGTCACTGTCATGGCGCAGTGTGTCATCTATAATACCATATAGGGTCGAGGTCGCCAGTTCCAATGCCTGTTGTGCCGTTTCCCCGCGCAAGTGGTGGGCGAGAAACAGGGCGGCGAAGGTGTCGCCGGTGCCTTTTGCCCGCAAGGCCCGTTGTGGAACGGTGACACGCCAAGCACCCTGGTCACTGACGATGACGTTGGACAGGGTCGGGGTGTTGCCTTTTCGCCCGCGCAAAGAGGTGATTAAAATGGTTTTTGGCCCGCGTGCGCGCAGGGCATCTGCCGCAAACATGGCATCGCTTAACGTCTCTTGCGAACGCCCGCTGAGGTATTTCAGTTCAAAAGCATTAGGGGCGAGAATATCCGCATGCTGGACTAATTCATCGCGAACAAAGGCGGCGACTTCATCTTTGACATAGAGGCGGCGTGTCATATCGCCAACGACAGGATCACAAAAATAAAGGGTGTCTTTGTGAATGCCTTTGATGCGCTCAACCGTTTCAAGGACGAATCGCCCGGCTTTTACGTTGCCAAGATAGCCCGATAAGATTGCCTCGCAATGGGCGAAATGATCCAGATTATCGATCCCGTCGACCATCGCCCGCATGGTTTCAATGGGAACCGCAGCACCGGCATGAGAATCGTAACCCGGATGGTTTGAGAACAGAACAGTCGGCACGGCCCAGACTTCAAAACCAAGGCGTTGCAAGGGAAAGACGGCAGCCGAATTTCCGACATGACCAACGGCGACAGAGGATTGAATTGATAAGATGCTCATACGCTTACATTCTTTTAGGCTGTTTTCTTGCAGTTATACCCCATCATGCGGGCTTGCCAATGAGAAACTTTTGTTTATATTTTTCCGCAATTGCGAAATAACAGAAAACTTAATTGCAAAGGAAATAGTCCAATGGCTGCAACAGCACGTCCTCGTCGTAGTGTCCTCTATATGCCGGGGTCCAACGCCCGCGCACTGGAAAAGGGGCGTACCCTTCCCGCGGATGGTTTGATCCTCGATCTTGAAGATGCCGTCGCCCCGGATGCCAAAGAAGTCGCGCGCCAACAAATTGTTGATGCCGTCAAAGAAGGCGGTTACGGCATGCGTGAAATTCTTATCCGGACAAACGGTTTAAACACGCCGTGGGGCTATGACGATATCGTTGCGGCTTCTACATCCGGTGCCGATGCGATTTTATTGCCAAAGGTGGAAAGCGCAGACACGGTTCGTCAGGTTGAAGCGATCATGGATGGCGCCGGTGCGCCTGCCGAGATGAAAATCTGGTGTATGATGGAAACCCCACGCGGTATGTTACATGCTGAAGAAATTGCCGATTCGACTGATCGTATGGGCGGTTTCGTCATGGGAACCTCGGATTTGGCGAAAGAATTACGCTGTGCCCATACGCCAATGCGTCTGCCCTTTATGATGTCGTTAAACGTTTGTATTTTGGCCGCCCGCGCAGCCGGTATTGCAATTTTGGACGGTGTTTATCTGGATTTGTCCGACGATGAAGGTTTTGTGGAACATTGCAAGCAGGGACAGGAACTTGGCTTTGACGGGAAGACGTTGATCCATCCGAAAACAGTTGCAAAAGCCAATGAAATCTTTGGCCCGTCCGATGCGGAAGTTGAATGGTCCAAAAAAATTATTGCCGCCCATGCAGATGCGGAAAAAGAAGGCAAAGGCGTTGTTGTCGTTGACGGCAAACTGATTGAAAACCTGCATGTGGTTACCGCAAAACAAGTGGTGGCACAGGCTGAAGCAATTGTGAAGATGGAAGCTGGCGCTTAAATCGCTTTATATATCTGATTTAAAAAGGCTCCTGTTGCTGCAGGGGCCTTTTCTTTTGATTGAAATCGGCTAAGCTGGCCCTTATGAAAAAAGAACTGACATTGACCCAAGCGGTTGCCTATGTCTTGTGCTGTCTGAGTCGCGGACAAGTACAGGATGCACGTAATTTATTGATGAAGTTACCACAAGACAATGTACATGTTTTGTTGGCGCAAGCCCGATTGACTTATGTCGAAGGGGATAATCAACGTGCATTTGAGATGACAAACCAACTTTTGTCGACAAAGGAAGCACCTTGTGAAGCAATGGCGTTTGTGTGTTATCTGTTGGCAAAAACGGGCGAGACGGCAAAGGTGCGTCCGATCTTGGCGCGGCTGGAAGAAAAAACGTCTTCAAGCCCACAGTACTGGGGGGATTTGGCCGTTGTCTTTTACATGGGAAAAAACTATGTGGCGGCCCTTCAATGTGCGCAACGTTCTTTAAAGGGCGATCCGGACCGGGTTGAAATCTGGCGGGTTCAAGGGGCTGCACAACGTGATAGCGGCAATCCGCGGGCGGCCATTTCATCTTATTTTCGTGCCTTGTCACTTGATCCCATGCATGGGGAAAGTTACCTGCATTTACATGTTTTCTTTGAAGAGATTGGCGAATTTGACAAGGCAGCTCATTTCCTGAATTTAGCCAAATCCTATGGGATTAAAAATCAGCAGCTTGCCTTGCGCGATGCGCATGTTTTGTTGAAACAAGGCCGTTTGAAAGAAGGCTTTCAAAAATATCGCGTGCGTTATGACGGTGTGAAAATTTCAAATTCACGTCCTGAATGCCGAGTTCCTATATGGAATGGTGAAGAAATTACAGACAAAGATATTCTTGTTTATTGCGAGCAGGGCGCAGGCGATGTTATTCAGTTTTCGCGTTTTCTTATTGAACTGGCGGCACGCGGGGCGAAGGTCACTTTTTTGTGCCGTAAAAGTTTATGCCGGTTGATTGCACATGCTATCCCGCAAATTACGGTCTGCGAAACGGTAGAAAATCCGGATGCATTTGATTACCAGTCTTATCTGATGGATTTGGCAATCTTTATGGATATCAGCGTGCAACGGATGCCACACCGTGAAGGGTATTTACGCGCATCTTATGACGGATTTCAGGATCTGCCCAAAAACAAGAAACCCAAGATCGGTTTTGCATGGCACGGAGGGGCGGCGCATTTGCGAGATCATTTGCGATCCATTGATCTGGGCCAGTTTGCCGATCTGTTTACATTGGCACATCTGGATTGGGTTTCTTTACAGGTGGATGCAAATGCGCCTTTGCCCAAGGTTGACCATTTGATTGATGTGACGAATCGTCTTCAGGATTTTGGGGATACGGCAGCGTTAATTGCCCAGTTGGATTTGGTCATTAGTGTGGATACAGCCATTGCCCATTTGGCGGCGGCAATGGGCAAGCCGGTGTGGTTATTGTTGGACCAATGTGCGGATTGGCGCTGGCAGGAAGAGACAACGCACAGTTATTGGTATGACAGTATCCGCTTGTTCCGTCAGCAGGAATTTGGCAATTGGAAACAGGTTTTAAAGACGGTTCAAACGACCTTGAGAGAGGAGTATTCTTAAGAAACCGTCTCGTCATTTTCGATATGGGCCTTCAGGGCGACTTTCTTTTTGCCTGCTTTGTCTTTATTCACCAATTGGCGGAAGTCTTTTTCAACGGCTTTTGAGGAAAAAGAGGCAAAGCGTTCGGCAAATTCAGTTCGCACAATTTCTTTTTTGCTCATAAAACCTTCGACCAAGACCCCCATTGACATGAAGACTTGTGGTCGGTCTTCGCCGTCCTGCATCATTTGAGCCGAGAAATTATGTAATTTTTCCGCCTGCACATCCAAATCCTGAAAATCACCGAGGTTTTCCTGCAAGCCTTTTAATGTTTTGACCAGTTCACTGACCTGGTTTGTAGGGTAAAGGCTGGCAAAAAACTCCAAGAGGTAACGCAGTTTTTTGCAGGTTTTGCGTAGGTCATGTAAGGCTTCCGCCGGGGTGTCTGTGTCAATGGCACTGCCTTCTGCAATGACGCGGGTATAGGTTTTCCAGATGCGCTTGTCGGCAATGGTACCGATTTCCTGTACCGCGAACGGGGCGCTGGGGCGTTGGGGAACAGGTTTGTCTAAAAAGGCGCGCCATTTGACCAGAAAATCGCGAAAGCGCCGACTGTTGAGGTTATGGACCAATTCCTGACGGGCCATTTCATGTTGCTTTAATAGGAAGTAATATAAAGGCTGCAGGTTTTCTTGTTGTTGGATTGAAAGTTGATCCCGGTATTTCGGATAATCCAGAAGATAAACATCCAGATCACGTACCGGGGTCGTGATGGAACCGATCCATGCCAGTTCCTGTGAAAAACGGTCTTGAATGCTAGGGGGTAGAACCCCTTTCAAACGGCTGAGAGCACTGCGTGAACGGCGAACGGCAACGCGCAAATCATGTAAAAATTCCGTATCGGTGTTGGCAATGGTGCCGTCGATATTGGTTTCAATTTGTGTAAGCTGGTCTTTTAGAATGGCCTTCAAGGCTTCATCCGCGCGCATATCACGGTCCAGCTTGATCTTTAATTTACTGGAATAATCCATCGGGGTTTTTCCGATATTTTCCATGATTTGTCCAAAAAAGACTTTCTGACTGGACGGTGTAAGTCCTGCAAAACGGGGTAAAGTTTTGGCGAAATCTTTTTCATAACCTTTCAGGCATTCAATGCGCAGACGACATCCCAATTCCAGCATTTTACGCCGGGGTGCTGTGCGTTGGAAGTTGACTTCAACAACGAGACGGACGCGCACACGTCCCTTTTTGTCTTCGACATGGATAATGATCTGTTCGGATTTGATCTGCGCTAACACAAGAAGGGCGCGTAAACCGACGAGCTTGGCGACCATCTTTTGCATTTTTCCGTCGGGAATGTCTTTGGGAAAGACAGGAAGGTTTTCGACGGTTTGAGGGGCTGGCATCTTTACCCCTCGCTGATCAGTCATGATCCGTAAATGGTTTGCATCGGTTTGTTCGTAGATGAATGAAATATCGTTACGGCACAAGGCCCAGTCAAAGGTATCCAGATAGGTTTGTTCAACCACCTGTTCCCCTGATTTTTGGCCTTGGGCCAAGGTTGCGACGATGCTACCCCATTCCTGCGCGCTATGTTCATTTCCAAGTGCGTAGTATCTGGTTTCTACGATCATTATCCCGCCTTTCCCCTCTGCGTGTCACAAGAGTGTAACATCTTAGCGGGTATGGTAGCAAAGTCATGTTACATTTTTAGGGAATAATCCCTATTGTTTGCGCTTACTTGCAAGGGCTTTTTCTTTCTCTTTATCCAGCCACCAGAAGGACCAAGCGTCATAGCCGGGGCTGTATTTCGGGTAGATATCCGGGCGGCTAAACTTGTTCCATACAAGGATGCGCGCACTTTTTAGATGCCAGTTGGGAATGACATAATGCCCCCATAAAAGAACTCGGTCCAAGGCACGTGTGCGCATGACCAATTCTTCGCGGTTGGGGGCGTTGACGACCAATTCAACCAATTCGTCTACAATATCATTGCTGATTCCAATAGAATTACGCGCGCCGGGTTGATTTGCGGTCTTGCTGGACCAGAAACTATATTGTTCGTTGCCCGGTGACTGGCTTTGTCCAAAGACGTCGACTACGATGTCGTAATCGAAGGTATCCATGCGTTGTTTGTATTGGGCCGTATCGACCATACGCAAAGTGACGCCAATGCCGAGGCGTTCGAGATTTTTCTTAAACGGCAGGACGACGCGTTCCCATGTGGGCCCCGCCTGTAACAGGAATTCAAAACTAAGTTGTTTGCCCGTTTTAGCATTGATCAGTTTGCGATTTTCAATGACGTAACCAGCTTTTTTCAACAAAGTGACGGCTTGTTTCAGGTTTCCTCGAATATTGCCAGAGCCATCGGTTTTGGGTGGTTCGTACGTTTTTGTGAACACTTCATCGGGTACGCGCCCGCGGTATTTTTCCAAAATTTCCAACTCGCGCCCTGTCGGTAATCCACTGGAGGCCAGTTCGGAGTTTGCAAAATAGCTTTTGGTCCGGCTGTATTCACCATGAAATAGGTTTTTATTGGTCCAATCAAAATCAAAGGCATAGGCCAAGGCTTCACGGACTAAGGGATCTTTGAATTTATCACGGCGAATATTGAACACAAAGGCTTGCATGCCTGCGCCGACGCTATGTTTGAACCGCAATTTTTCAATCTGACCATTTTTGACTTCGGGGATATCATAGGCGGTTGCCCAGTTCTTTGCGATGTTTTCGTATCTGTAATCAAACGCGCCGCCTTTAAAGGCTTCAACCGCAACGGTTGCATCGCGGTAATAATCATAACGAATTTCGTCAAAGTTGTTTTGCCCGGCATTGACGGCGAGATCTTTGCCCCAGTAATCTTTGACGCGTTCATAGACAACGTTGCGACCAGCTTCAAACGATTTGACACGGTAGGGACCACTGCTTAAGGGCGGTTCCAATGTGGTTTTTTCGAAGTCCTTACCCTGCCAGTAATGTTTCGGTATAACAGGAAGTTGCCCGACAATCATGGCCAGTTCGCGATTTTTTGTCGATTTAAAGGTGAATTTGACGGTGCGCTCAGATAAGGCTTCAACTTTGGCCACATCGCCGTAATAAAATCGATATTGCGGGTGTCCTTTTTCAAACAGGGTGTTGAAACTGAACACGACATCGTCAGCTGTGACAGGTTTACCATCGTGCCATTGGGCTTCAGCTCGCAGATGGAACGTGACGGAAGATCGGTCTTCGGGGATGTCAATTGTTTCCGCCAAAAGGCCATATTCGCTGAACGGTTCATCAAGGGAGCGCTGGGTTAACGAGTCATAGACCATACCGATCCCGGCAGCACTGTTGCCTTTTAAGGTAAAGGGGTTGAAGGTATCAAATGTTGATCCCAGTGCGGCAAGACGCAAATTGCCCCCTTTGGGTGCATCAGGGTTGGCATAATCGAAATGGGTGAAATCGGGACCGTATTTAATATCACCGTGCATGGCAACGGCATGTTTTGGTTCTGCCGCCCATGCGTTAAACGTGACGGCCAGTCCAATTATTCCTGCGAAAGCGGCTGTTTTCAAACCCATTTGAGAACCCTGTTTTTTCTGTGAATGCGACATTTACTTGATATTGGCGGGGATGTAAGCTTTGCGCAAGGGGTTGATCCAAAATGCGCTTTGTTTTTTTACTGATTTTAATCGTTTTCTCGTTTCCCGCCGACGCTAGCATGGAAGATGCGATCCGTGCGGTGCAGGAAGGACGCAACGAGGATGCCTTGCGTGAATTTCATCAATATGCGCGGGCGGGAAATCCGGTGGCGGATTACTGGATCGGCACCATGCATATGCAGGGCCGTGGTGTGCCAAAAGATATTGAAACGGCGATGCGCTGGTTTCACAAGTCTGCTCGACAAGACCATGCCCCGGCGATGGTGGTGCTGGGGCGTATTCATGCGGATGGCCTGAACGGTAAAACCAACCTGAACCTTGCGCGCGGCTGGTTTGATAAAGCGGCCAAAGCCGGGGACCATTACGCCATGTTGCGAATGGGCGAGATTTATATTTCCGGTATCGGGATCAAAGCCAATCCGAACATCGGTATTCGTTATGTTAAACAGGCGGCAAAAACCGGATACCCAAAGGCCATGCATATTCTGGGGCTGGCCTACTTGCGCGGGATCGGGATTGCTGTGGATAAGCAACAAGGGTTTTACTGGCTGGAAAAGGCGGCTGAAGCGGGGTTTGCCCCGTCTCTTGAGGTCTTAAAAGAGTTAACACAATAACACATATAAAAAAAATCCCCGTCGGATTGCTCTGACGGGGATTTTTTCATGCTTAAAGTAAAAGCTTAGGCATCAACCGTTGCCGCTTTTTCAACAAAAGCCGGGATCTGGTCGAAGTTCATGTAACGATAAACGTCATCCGCTTTTTCGTTCACAGCCTTCACCTTAGCTTGATATTCTTCGTTTGACGGGATTTTACCGATTTGTGCGCAAACAGCGGCCAATTCGGCAGAACCCAGATAAACGTTGGTATCAATGCCCAGACGGTTCGGGAAGTTACGGGTGGATGTAGACATCGCCGTAGACCCTTTGCGGATTTGTGCCTGGTTACCCATACAGAGGGAGCAACCCGGTGTTTCCATACGCGCGCCTGTTTTACCAAGGATGGAATAGTAGCCTTCTTCGGTCAGAATTGCGGCGTCCATCTTGGTCGGCGGTGCAATCCACAGGCGGGTCGGCAGATCAGACAAACCGTCCAGAACCTTACCGGCAGCGCGGAAGTGACCGATGTTGGTCATACAGGACCCGATAAAGACTTCATCGATGTTCTGACCGGCAACGTCAGACAATGTTTTCACATCATCCGGGTCGTTCGGGCAAGCCACGATTGGTTCTTTAATGTCGTCCATGTTGATTTCGATAACGGCTGCATATTCTGCATCTTCGTCACGCTTCATCAGCTTCGGATCGGCAATGAAAGCTTCCATTGCTTCGATACGACGCTTCAGAGTGCGCTCATCATGGTAGCCTTCCGCGATCATCCATTTCATCAGGGTGATGTTGGAACGCATATATTCGATGATCGGCTCTTCGTTCAGGTGAACGGTACAACCCGCAGCACTACGTTCAGCAGAGGCATCAGACAGTTCGAATGCTTGTTCGACTTTCAGGTCCGGCAAGCCTTCGATTTCGAGAATACGGCCAGAGAAGATGTTCTTCTTGCCTTTTTTCTCAACCGTCAGCAGGCCTTCTTTGATGGCATAGAACGGAATGGCGTTAACCATATCGCGCAGTGTAATGCCTTCTTGCAGTTTACCTGTGAACTTAACCAGTACAGATTCCGGCATATCCAACGGCATAACGCCTGTCGCAGCCGCAAAAGCAACCAGACCGGAACCCGCCGGGAAAGAAATACCCAACGGGAAACGGGTGTGGCTGTCGCCACCTGTCCCAACTGTATCAGGCAACAGAAGGCGGTTCAGCCAGCTGTGAATAACCCCATCTTGTGGGCGAAGTGCCACACCACCGCGTGTCTCGATAAAATCGGGCAGCGTTTGGTGTGTGTTCACGTCAACCAGCTTCGGATAAGCAGATGTGTGACAGAAAGACTGCATAACCAGATCGGCAGAGAAGCCGAGGCAAGCCAGGTCTTTCAATTCATCACGGGTCATCGGACCTGTTGTATCCTGTGAACCCACAGTGGTCATTTTCGGTTCGCAATAGGTACCCGGACGAATGCCTTTGCCTTCTTCCAAGCCACAAGCCTTACCGACCATTTTTTGAGCCAGTGTGTAACCTTTGCCTGTGTCTTCCGGTTCAACCGGTGTACGGAACAGGGTAGACGGTTCCAGACCCAAGGCTTCGCGTGCCCGTGCGGTCAGGCCGCGACCAATGATCAACGGAATACGACCACCGGCGCGAACTTCGTCGAAGATCACTTCGGATTTTACTTTAAATTCGGCAATTACTTTACCGTCTTTCAAAGCTTTACCTTCAAGCGGGCGCAATTCAATCTCGTCGCCCATGTTCATTTCGTTGACGTCAAGTTCAATCGGCAATGCGCCGGCATCTTCCATTGTGTTGTAGAAGATCGGTGCAATTTTGCTGCCCAGACACACACCGCCGAAACGTTTGTTTGGCACGAACGGAATGTCTTCACCTGTCCACCACAGAACGGAGTTTGTCGCAGATTTACGCGAAGAACCAGTCCCGACAACGTCACCAACGTAAGCAACCAGATTGCCTTTAGCTTTCAGGTCTTCGATGAATTGGATGGGACCACGAACGCCTGCTTCTTCCGGTTCAATCCCGTCGCGCGGGTTTTTCAACATGGCAAGGGCGTGCAACGGAATATCGGGGCGTGACCACGCATCCGGTGCCGGGGACAGATCGTCCGTGTTTGTTTCGCCTGTGACTTTAAACACAGTCAGTTTCATGCTTTCAGCGACTTCCGGCTTGGATGTAAACCATTCCGCATCGGCCCAGGACTGAAGAACGGCTTTTGCATTTGCAGAACCCGCATCCGCTTTTTCTTTAACGTCGAAGAAGTAATCGAAAACCAGCAGGGTCTTTTTCAGACCTTCTGCAGCGGTTTCACCGACTTCGGCATCGTCCAGAAGGGCGATCATCGGTTCAATGTTGAACCCGCCGAGCATGGTACCCAGCAATTCTGTCGCCTTGACGTTGGAAACCAAAGAACAGGAAATTTCGCCTTTGGCGACTTGTGCCAGAAAACCGGCTTTGATGCGCGCTGCATCGTCAACGCCAGCCGGGACGCGGTGTGTCAGAAGATCAACCAGTGTGTCTTCTTCACCTGCCGGCGGGTTTTTCAACAATTCAACGAGCGCTTCAGTTTGTTCAACCGACAACGGCAGGGGTGGAATGCCAAGAGCCGCACGCTCCTCGACATGTTTGCGATATTCTTCTAGCACTAAACTACCTCCGCTTATGCAAGAGTGAATAAGGAGAAAGCCCGCATAAAGCGGAGTTCCTCATAAAAAACGTGGCCTATTTACACCACAAACGCGATCGTTTGTCCAGTCTCTAAACCCTTGAAAACGCGCAGAAAACCTTGTCTCTGGTATTACCAAGGGCGACTTTTAAGTTGTCTTTTTAGAGCTGTTAAATAAAGAGTCTGTCCCCTCAGGTGCTTAGCCTGTATTGGTTAACAACTCCCGTATTACCTCAGAAGGTAAAGTGTAATACGAAAAAAGGTGAATTTCGCGTGATATTTAATGGGATGATGCCCATAAATAGAACGTTTTCAATTCAAGACATAAATAGAATCCGCTTTGAGCAAACAATAGGGACAAGAAGATTAGGGAGCCAAATTGTCGGATGGATTAATTATTGCGCGAGAAGGGTTATTTATCCATTTGGGGAGGTATTTAGAGATTTTGGAACGAATGCTTGGCATGTTTGCATCCGCCCACTCCTTTGCTGAGGGGAGCGGTTTTGTCCAAATACAAGAGGGGCATTGTTGATTAAAAGCTTCTAAGCTGCTGTTTTTCACTGCATGTAGTTTGTATTGCATACGCATGAAGCCAATATGGGTCGTAATACTTGCTGCATATAGCTTCCCATCGTCTAGTTCTGCATCAAGAAAATCAGCGTTCTCTCCTATAACGGCAAATCGATAGGAGCCAGCTGGTAGCTTTATAATAAATCTATTTTGAGCAGATAAAATACCAACAAGTTCAGGCGTGCCATTTGTAATATTAAAAATGGATGATTGAAAGCGAGACCCATAACTTTCAGGGCGCATAAACTCTATTAAAGCACTATGATCATCCACGGTTAAATTTAAATTGGATTTATCTATAGCTTGCATGTGTTGACTTTGGCATGCCCCAAGAGACAGCATACAAATAACTGCAATAATTAGAACGCGCACAATTCCCTCCGAAAGTGCAGGATGACTGGGGGGAATTGTGCTTTATCTTTTTTAGTTGATCAATAATTATTTATTACACGTTGAAGCGGAAGTGGAAGACGTCGCCGTCTTTCACCACATATTCTTTACCTTCTTGACGCATCTTACCGTTTTCTTTGGCCCCGGTTTCACCGTTACAGGCGATATAGTCATCATAGGCGATGGTTTCAGCTTTAATGAAGCCGCGCTCGAAATCCGTATGGATGACGCCTGCTGCTTGCGGGGCTTTGGCCCCTGTCTGTACGGTCCAGGCGCGGGCTTCTTTCGGGCCAACGGTGAAGAAGGTCAGCAGTTCCAGAAGTTTGTAGCCTTCACGAATGACGCGGGCGAGGCCGGTTTCTTCAAGGCCGAGACTTTCCAGAAATTCCGCTTTTTCTTCGTCGCTGTCCAGTTTAGAAACTTCTTCTTCGATTTGGGCAGAAATCACAACGGCGCGTGCGCCTTCGGCGGCGGCTTTTTCAAAAACTTTGGCCGAGATGGAATTGCCTTCTGCCGCGCTGTCTTCTTCGACGTTGCAGACGTAAAGGACGGGTTTGGAGGTCAGCAATTGCAGCATCTGGAAGAGTTTTTCCTCTTCGTCATCGCGGCGCTCCACAATGCGGGCCGGCTGACCTTCGCGCAAGACTTCAAGGCAGCGTCCGACCAATTCCAGTGTTGCTTTGGCGTCTTTGTCCTGACCACGGGCTTTTTTGATCAGAGCTTGTTCGCGTTTTTCCAGACTTTCCAAGTCCGACAGCATCAATTCAGTTTCAACGGTTTCCGCATCGCGCAAAGGATCGATTGTATTGTCGACATGGGTGATGTTTTCATCTTCGAAACAGCGCAGGACGTGGATGATGGCATCAACTTCGCGGATATTGCCAAGGAACTGGTTGCCCAGTCCTTCGCCTTTGGAGGCCCCGCGCACCAAGCCAGCGATATCGACGAATTCCAGTTGTGTCGGGATGATTTTACCGGACCCGGCAATCGCGGCTAGTTTGTCGAGGCGTTCATCAGGCACACCGACCCGCCCGGAGTTTGGTTCGATTGTACAAAACGGAAAGTTGGCCGCTTCGGCTGCTGCTGTTGATGTCAGCGCGTTAAACAAGGTTGATTTGCCGACGTTAGGCAGGCCGACGATACCGCAGTTAAAACCCATTGGAGTTCATCCTAAGAAAAAATAGAAAACCGTTGGCAATGCGGATAGCGCGCCACGCAAGAAAGGTCAAGCCAAACGTCTATTTTGCAGGGAAAGCTGGTCAAAAAGAATCTAAATTAGTCTATCAGCTTCTTTAAAACAGCAAAAGGGGAGGCGTTGTCGTCGTCTTTATTTACATTTTTGACCGAAGACGGTTGTGCACCGTCTTGTGCGGGCGTTTTTGGTTTGTTGGGGCGCTGTGGACGCATATCAAGGGCATAACGGTTCATAAATTCCGTATCTGCATCGTTGATGACATGACCGATATGATGGGCAACCCCATCCAGCATTTTATCACGGGCGTCTTCTTCTGCCTTCGCAAAATCACCGAGAACATATCCGTGGACTTTTTCTTTGGAACCGGGATGACCGATCCCTAAGCGCACGCGTTTATAATTGATGCCCATATGGGCATCAATGGAACGCAGGCCGTTATGGCCGCCGTGACCACCACCAATTTTAACTTTGATTTTTGTGAAGGCGAGATCAAGTTCGTCGTGCATCACAACGATTTGTTCGGGAGCAATTTTGTAAAAGCGTGCGGCTGCGCTGACAGAACGGCCCGACTCATTCATAAATGTTTCAGGCATGAGGGCGAGGACTTTGGTGCCCTCAATAGTACCTTCGCACATTTGGCCTTGGAATTTCGAACGCCACGGCCCAAAGGAATGGCGCCGAACGATTTCGTCCAGCGCCATAAATCCGATGTTGTGTCGATTTTTGGCGTATTTCCCACCTGGGTTGCCTAGTCCGACCAACAAAATCATAGGAAGTTGCCTTATGCTTCAGCTTCTTCTTCAGACTCTTCTTCGCTTTCTACTGCCGCTTTCTCACCGGAAGACGGTGCTGCGATAGAGCAGATAGTGAAGTCACGGTCTGTAATGGTCGGCTCAACACCTTTGGGCAGGGAAACTGCGGAAATGTGGATAGAGTCCCCAACAGAAGTACCCGTCAAGTCAACTTCGATGCTTTCCGGAATAGCATTTGCCGGAACTTCACATTCGATCTCGTGACGTACAACGTTGAGAACGCCGCCACGTTTGATGCCGTCGGATTTTTCTTCGTTTACGAAGGTAACCGGGATCGCAACAACGATAGACGCGTCTTTTGCCAAACGCAGGAAGTCGGCGTGCATCGGTGCATCTGTGACCGGGTGGAACTGAACATCACGGCAGATGACAGTTTCTTTGGTTTTACCGATCTGGATTTCACCAGTGGAAGCGAAGAAAGTTTGACCTGTGTGCAGTTGCAGCCACAGTTCTTTCGGGCTCAGGGAAATGCTGACAGGGTCTTTTTTGTCACCGTAGATAACGGCCGGTACGAGGCCTTCACGACGGATTGCGCGGGCTGCCCCCTTGCCGGCTGTCTCGCGCTTTTGTGCGTTCAGAACATAGCTCATAAACTTATTCCTTAAAATTTTGTTACATTGAGTGTCATCTGGCCTCCAGGGGTGCCAGCGACGTAAGTGGGCGGGTAGTACAGGAAACGACCCGTTGAGTCAATCTTGAAACATCATAAGATCGGCAAGAACCCGCCTTTTTATTCGACACCATCTTTCCCGGCGAGGATTTTACGGCGTCCAACCCGGTCGGGGGCGGAGACGATGCCGTCTTCTTCCATTTGATCAACGATGCGGGCCGCCCGGTTATAACCGATGCTGAGACGGCGTTGAATGTGGCTGGTCGAGGCTTTGCCGTCCTGAATACAGATTTGAACCGCCTGATCATACAACGCATCCCCGCTGGAGGTATTGCCACCGACACTGCCGGCGGGCATGACAAGGCCGTCAATGGGTTCGTCACTTTCTTCGGTGACCGCATCGAGATATTTGGGTTCGCCTTGTCTTTTCAGGTGATTGACGACTTCTTCTACCTCTTCATCCGAGGCAAAGGGGCCGTGAACCCGCGAAATTTGTCCGCCACCCGGTTTAAACAACATATCCCCCATCCCAAGCAGCTGTTCCGCACCTTGACTTTCCAGAATGGTGCGGCTGTCGATTTTGGTGGTGACGGTGAAACTGATCCGCGACGGGAAGTTAGCTTTGATCGTGCCGGTCATCACGTCAACAGACGGACGCTGGGTTGCCATGATCAAATGAATACCGGCGGCACGAGCTTTTTGGGCAAGGGATTGAATGCAGGCATCAATTTCTTTGCCGACCATCAACATCAAGTCTGCGAATTCATCGACGATAATGACAAGGAACGGCAGGGCGTCCATATCCAGCGGCTGTTCTTCAAAAATTGGCTTGCCGGTTTCCGGGTCAAATCCGGTTTGAACACGCCGGGTGAGGACTTCACCTTTTTTGCGGCTTTCTTCCAGCTTTGCATTATAGCCGGAAATGTTACGCACCCCAAGGTTTGACATCAGGCGGTAACGTTCGTTCATTTCTTGCACACACCATTTCAACGCCATGACGGCTTTGCCCGGTTCGGTGACAACCGGGGACAACAGATGCGGGATACCATCATAAACGGACAATTCCAGCATTTTCGGATCAATCATAATGAACTTACATTGTTCCGGTGTCATGCGATAAAGCATGGACAGGATCATGGTATTGACCCCAACGGACTTACCGGAACCGGTTGTCCCGGCGACCAAAAGGTGCGGCATGCGTGCTAGATCCGCCATGACGGGTGATCCGCCGATATCCACACCCAACGCCATGTTGAGGGAGGCTTTCGGGTTGTCGAAGCTGGGAGATTCCAAAAGGGTGCGTAGATAAACGGTTTCGCGTTTTGCGTTGGGCAGTTCAATACCGATGACGCTGCGCCCTGGGACAACCGCGATGCGAACGGAAATCGCACTCATGGACCGGGCGATATCGTCTGCCAGTGAAATAACGCGGGATGTTTTGGTTCCGGCGGCTGGTTCCAGTTCGTAAAGGGTAACCACAGGACCGGGGCGGACCTCGACAATCTCCCCTTTTACGCCAAAGTCTTCTAAAACCTGTTCCAGCAGTTCGGCATTATGTTCAAGGGCGGCGCGGTCGATTTTGCCTGCAGCCTTTTGGGCCGGAGTAGCTTCGGTTAGAAGATCCAGAGGTGGAAAATTGTAACTGTCCGGGGACAGGACAAGCGTTTGTTGTTTGGCTTTTTGTGATTTTTTGGGCAGGGAGACTTCTTCTTCCGGTGCTTTGATTTTTTTGGCACTGCGTTTGCGTTTTAAAACGGGTTCCTCGTCTTCAATCCCGCTTTCCTCTTCAATCATGTCTTCCAGTTTGGTGCGTTGCAGGACACCGACGCCTTTGCGAACGGCAACAACGGATCCTTGCAGTGTCCCCTTGGCGACATTGCCGACACCTTGACCGACTTGTGTCCATTCAGAGCGCGATAAGGCGAGGCCATACAGCAGTGACAGAATACCGGAAATTCCGCAAAATGCAGCGATCCCCAATTGAATGAGAGCAAGGTCAGGCACGCCGATCCATGTCAGAAACGAGATAAGACGATGAGTTAAGATCATGCCGGCGACACCGCCCAGACCGCTGCGTAGCGGCCATGTATCAGGTGTTGGAACGGCGTTTAGGGAAATGGCCAGTAAAAAGGCGGCACTACAAAGTATGATTAAACGCATCCACAGGTTTGAAACCATCTGTTTGGACGTGATGCGCCACGCCCATGAAAATAGAACCAGAACGGGGACCACACAGGCCAGCCCAAAAGATTGCACCATAATGTCAGCCATATAGGCGCCAATCGGTCCCATTATGTTTTGTACTTCATGGGGAGAGGCGCTGTTCCACGACGGATCACCCGGTGTGTAGCTGGCAAGAATTAGCGCAAGCATAATCGCACAAGCCCCTAAAAGGAGGCCGCATAATTCGATAATGCGTTTTACCAAAAATTCTTTGGCACCTGCGGGCAATAAGGGTGTGCGTTGCGATTTTGTCATGGTTCGGGCCATCTCGTGTCTCTCTTGGTCCATAGATAGAGTCGGAGTTGTGATGGAGTCTAGATCAAGAGAGTTAAGGGATGGTTTACGATGACAATATGGCGGGTGTTATTCCTTGGCTTGAAATTCGCTTACAAGGTCGCCAAAGCTCACCCCCCATGTGGAAAAGGGATGTTCGGCAATATAGGAATTGAAAAATCGTTCATCGGCACTGACTTCCGGTCCCACCCAGTCGGGTTTTTCAAACACTTGATCCGGTGTATCCAGTTCAATCTCGGCCATGATCAGACCGTCATTTACCCCGTGGAACTCGTCTATCTCCCACGTGTTGCCTGCATAATCGAAGGTGTAGCGGGTTTTGGAAATGGCATCGCCGCACAACTGGTCCAGCATCATGGCACAGTCTTCGTGTGGAATTTCATATTCAAATTCAAGGCGCTGGATATCACCGCGGTCTGCCTTGATGGTCAGGAAAGATTTATTGCCTTTGCTGCGCACACGCACCACACACTGATTGTCTTTGCTGATATAGCCTTGCGAGATTTTTTTGGCACGAGCTTCATTTTTCCAACCGTTCCCGGTAACCAGAAACTTGCGTTCGATTTCCATCATATTGGACATAGCAACCTTCCCCCGAAGTGAGTTAGGACTTTTATTTAAGAGCAAAAGCGACTTTCAGCGCAGCTCGAACAACCGGATTGATTTCGTATTTCTTTTGATCCTTGATGTCATCAGCACTTAATAAACGCCATTCATTATGTTCGTCGGACAGCTTGATTTTTTCAAATTTTTGATCGCATTCACAGAGATAGAACAACATAACCCGTTCCGGTTTGCCGACTTCTTCAAAACTGCGACGTCCGGCGTAAATGATTTGACCGACGTGGACTTTGTGCAGGTGGGTTTCTTCAATGATTTCACGCTCCAGACCGGCGACCATATCTTCGCCTTCGTCCAGTTTTCCGCCAGGCAGGTCCCAATGGCCTTTGCCGGTTTTCTCCATCATCAAAATGCGACCTTTTTTATCTTTCAGAATCGCTTTTTGGCTCACCGTAAAAAGGGCTGCGTCATTTACAAAAGCCGTCACATCATTTACCCCGTGTGTTTAAGTGTTGATATCCAGTATTGCCACATTCAAAGAGTTATTGTCGATATGCAATTGCAAAGAAATGTGAAGGTCTTGTTAAATTTTAGTAAAAGCTTGGAAAAAATGAAAAAATCCGCCACTCTCATACAGAGCTATGGTAGGCAGAATGAACGAAATTTATAAGGCAATTCAGGGAAGGTTTAGAACTCATGCCATTCAAGCATATTTTATTGCACCTCGATGCAACGGAGCAATGCGCAAAACGTGTCAAGATCGCTTTGGATTTGGCGAAAGATGGAAAAGCACATGTGACAGCCTTATTCTGTCAAACCGACCCGGAAATGTCCGCGATTGTCGGGCGTCACCCCGTGGGGGATAAATTGCGCGCTTTGGCTGATGATGCTGAAAAAGCCTTTTTGGCAGAAGCAGACGCCGCCAATGTGTCTTGCACAACAAAGAATGTGCTTTGTACGTCCCATGCACAAGTTATTCAGGCGATTACATGGGCGGCGCGCACCAGTGATCTTGCCATTCTCGGTCAATATGACTGGTCGAAAAATTATAAGGGCATTCCGTCCGATCTGGCTGAAAATGTGATCATTCACAGTGGTCGTCCGGCGCTGGTTATTCCGTTTGCCGGGGAATTCCCCAAAGTTGGGTCGCGTTGTCTGGTGGCTTGGAATGGCGGGCGCGAGTCTGCGCGTGCGTTAAATGATGCAATTCCGATGATGGTGGGGTCTGAAGTTGTCGAAATTTATGCCATTCAGAAGGAAGGCGTGAAACGTCCGGATGCGGATGATCTGGTAACACATTTGGAAAAATACAACATCAATGCGGTGGCCGTTCGTGACAAACAGGAAGGGGCCAGTGTAACTGATTTGCTTCTTTCTCATGCCGCAGATGAAGGATCGAACCTGATCGTCATGGGGGCACATGGTCATTACGGTGTGTCACATATGTTAAAAGGCGGCAATACGCGTGAAATCCTCAAACATATGACCGTTCCGGTTTTGATGTCTCACTAAAAAATAATAAGTTTCCTTTTTTCTTATTTAAGGAAACGTCCAAAAAAAACGGGCTTCTGTTTCAATGCAGAAGCCCGTTTTTTGCGTTAACGTGGCAAGGCACCGAGGGCTTGTTGAATAATGCCTTCCCGATCAATGCCATAATGTTTGTACAGATCTTGCAAGGTTCCGGTTTGTCCGAAATGTTCGACACCTAACGGGATGGTGCGATGACCGGCAACAGCGCCCAACCATGACAGGGTTGCGGGATGTCCGTCGATAACGGTTAAGATCGCACAATGTTTGGGTAAATCGCCCAGCAAACGTTCCACATGGCAGGTGGCGTTTTGATTGCCACGCGCGCGATCTCTTTGTGCCGCTGTCCAACCTGCATTGAGGCGGTCGGCAGAAGTGACGGCTAATACTCCGATATCGCGGCGTTGGGCGGCAAGGAAACCCGCGGCCTCTAGGGCTTCGGGGGCAACTGCCCCCTGATAGGCGATGACCAATTCACAATTGGGACCAGGTTTGCGCCACCAATAGGCCCCGTCAATGGTGCCTTGTTTGAAATCATCATCCAGACGCTTGGCCGGTTGTTCTATTGAGCGGGTGGTTAGGCGCAGATAGACAGAGCCTCCCGTTTCGTCGCGCAACCATGTCCGTTCATCCGGGTCGCCTTCGCCGTCTTTTTGCATATAGGTAAAGGCCCAGTTCATAATGATGGACAGTTCATCCATATAGGCTGGCTCAAATGCTGCCAAGCCATCTTGGCTCATGCCGATTAAGGGTGTGCCGATGGATTGATGTGCCCCGCCTTCCGGGGCCAGTGTGATCCCGGATGGGGTGCCGACAATCATAAAACGGGCATCTTGGTAACAAGCGTAATTTAACGCATCCAGTCCCCGGCAAACAAACGGGTCATAGACTGTCCCGATCGGTAGCAGGCGTTTGCCGAACAAGGAATGGGACAGCCCCGCAGCGCCCAACAGCAGAAACAGGTTCATTTCTGCAATGCCGAGTTCAATATGTTGCCCTTCTTTGTTGAACGCCCATTTCTGGGTAGAGGGGATTTTTTCCGTCTGGAAAGTATCTTCCAAGGCATGACGATGAAACAATCCGCGGCGATTGACCCACGGCCCCAAGTTTGTCGTCCCTGTGACATCGGGGGAGGTGGTCAAAATACGCTCTGCCAGTTCCGTATCGCTTTTTGAAATTTCATCTAGAATTTTACCAAAAGCCATTTGGGTGGAGATTTCACGATCTGTTGAAACCGTGATCATGGGGGCATCGATTATTTTATCGCTGTAACGGCGCAGACCTTTGGCAAAGAAAGGAACCTGATCGAGAAAGGCTTGTAAATCCGTGCTGTTTTCAACCGTGGCAAACTTATCCCATTCTTGGCCTTCAGGTACGCCCATGTCTTTTTGCCAAGCCGCCATTTGCGTCTTGTTCATAAAGCCGCCGTGATTATCCTTATGTCCGGCCAGCGGCGTTCCCCATCCCTTAACCGTATAGGCCAGAAAACACACCGGGCGGTCATGGTCGATGGCCGCAAAGACGTTTGTCATGGTTTCAACGCAATTTCCACCGAGATTTTCCATCAGTTCGGCAAGTTCTTTGTCGCTGTAACTGTCAATCAGGGCGGATACATCGCCTTGATCACCCAAATCGTCGAGCAGGCGTTTGCGCCAAACCGCACCGCCTTGATAGGTCAGCGCGCAATAAAGCTGATTGGGACAGGCATCAATCCAGTCTTTGAGTTGCTCCCCGCCCGGGTTTTGGAAGGCAGCTTCCTGCAAGATGCCATATTTGATTTTAACCACATCCCAGCCAAAAGAAGTAAACACACCGATGATGCGTTCCCATAATCCTTCGGAAACCACGCCGTCCAGTGATTGACGGTTATAATCCACAATCCACCAGCAATTGCGCAGATCGTGTTTCCAACCTTCTTGCAGGGCTTCGTAAATGTTGCCTTCGTCCATTTCCGCATCACCCACCAACGAAATCATGCGACCTAAAGGCAGGTCTTTGCCCCATTTTTTAGCCTGAATATAATCTTGAACAAGGGAGGCAAAGGTGGTGATGGCAACCCCTAAGCCAACGGAACCTGTGGAAAAATCGACATCATCGATATCTTTGATCCGGGACGGGTAAGATTGCACACCACCAAAACCGCGAAAGTTTTTCATGCGTTCCAAATCCTGATTGCCCATCAGATATTGCATGGCATGAAAAATGGGGGAGGCATGGGGTTTTACAGCCACACGGTCTTCGGGTTTTAAGGTGGCGAAATAAAGGGCGGTCAGGATGGATACACAAGAAGCCGAGGATGCCTGATGCCCACCGACTTTCAGGCCATCTTCCTTGAGACGCAGGTTGTTGGCATTATGGATCATCCAATGTGATAACCATAAAAGACGTTGTTCGATGGTTTTGAGATGTTGAATGTCTGTCGGCATGAGGCCCTCCTGTTCTTTTGCGTTATTTATAAACCACTCATGGCTTGTTCAAGATCAGCGCGGATATCTTCAATATCTTCAAGGCCGACAGAAAGACGAACCAGACCTTCTGAAATGCCATGCGCTTCGCGTTCTTCAGGCGTATAGGTCGAATGGGTCATGGAGGCCGGATGCTGGATCAAGGTTTCTGCATCGCCAAGCGAAACAGCACGATGGATCATCTTAAGTTTGTTCATCAAAATGATCCCGGCTTCATAGCCACCGACCAGTTCAAAGGCGATCATTCCGCCAAAGTTTGCCATTTGTTTTTTGGCGAGTTCGTGATGCGGGTCGGTTTCCAATCCCGGATAATAAACCGACTTAACGGCGCAAGATTGCACCAGCATTTGCGCAATGTGATAGGCGTTTTCACAATGGCGATCCATGCGCAGGGAAAGCGTTTTTAACCCCCGCATGACCAGCATCGCATTAAAGGGGGCCATGACCGCCCCGGTCATATCTTTCATACCGACCAGACGTGTGACTTCCATATCGTCTTTTGATCCAATCGCAAGACCGGCAACCACATCACCATGCCCGCCGAGATATTTTGTCGCGGAATGTACAACAATATCAGCACCCAGTTCGATCGGGCGGGTCAGATATGGTGTTGCGTATGTGTTGTCAACAACCACGCGGGTTTCAAACGGCTTGGCAATATCAACAATTTTTGCAATGTCGATTAAGCGCATGTTCGGGTTCGCAGGCGTTTCGAAATAGACAATTTTTGTTTTTTCGGAAATGGCCTCAATCAGATTGGCGGGGTCTGTCAGATCAACATAGGAAACGTTAATACCGAAGCGCGATAGACCGTGACGCATGAAGGCAAAAGTGCAGCCATATAATGTTTTATCGACGATCAGTTCATCACCGGGCTGTAAAAAAGACCAGAGAACAGAGGTAATCGCCCCCATGCCGGAGGCGGTGGCGATAGCGGCTTCCCCACCTTCCAGATCGGCCATGCGTTTTTCCAGAATATCCAATGTCGGATTGGAAATGCGCGAATAGATATGACCGGCTTCTTCGCCTGCAAATCGTCGCCCGCCGCTTTCTGCGGTTTCAAAGGCAAAGGTGGAGGTCAAATGGATCGGCGGCGTTAAAGCCCCTTCATTTTGAAGAGGGTCGTAAAAATTGTGAATGGCCCGTGTGGCGAAGCCTGCATCCTGTTTGGTCATGGTGATTTCCTCCAACTCATTTTATGTAACGTATTGGATGATATAATATTCTTTATATGGTGGTTTTATCTGCCAAATACATCTAATATGAATCTTGAAATTAGCAGTTTCTGCCAAAGGAAATGACGAATGGATGCCAAAGACGTTCAAATCATCAGGGAACTTCAGGAAAATGGACGACTGAGTAATCAGGAGCTTTCGGAAAAGGTCAATCTGTCTCCTTCGCCTTGCCTGCGTCGTCTGCGTTTGTTGGAAAAGCAAGGTGTGATTAAGGGCTATACGGCACTTATCGATCAAAAGGCCTATGGCTTGCCCTTGACTGTTTTTATTCAAGTCCGATTGGAACGCCACAATACAGAAGCCGTGCGTACCTTTGAGCAACGTGTGAAAATGATCCCGGAAATTATGGATTGTTATATCACGACGGGTGGGTCGGATTATCTGTTGCGGGTCGTCTGTCAGGATCTGGATGCGTATGAATTTTTTGTACGCGAAACCTTACATAATGTACCGGGGATCGCCTCAATCGATACAAGCTTCGCCTATAGCGTTGTGAAACAAGGGCACGTTTTCCCTGAAATTTCAGAAAGTTAATAGATGTCTTTAAAGAAAAAATAGAACAAAATTGAGTTTAATATAAAAATAAATCAATCGATTGACTTAATTGTGATGTTGGTGGCATTCTTATGGGACAGAAAGAAATGAGAATGTGATGTCAGATAAGAAAACAAAAGCAACCGCGAGCCGTTTATTGGAAGCTGCGATTGAGGTCTTTGCCAAATATGGCTTTGATGGCGCCTCAACCCGGATGCTGGTCAACGAGGCCGGGGTCAATATATCCGCAATCCCGTATTATTTTGGGAGTAAGGAAGGCCTTTATGAAGCGGTGATCGAACATATCATCACTACGGTGCTGGCCCGTCAGGAAGAAAAATCAAAAGAGATTTTTCAGGCGTTGAATAAAACTGATTTGACGAAAGGGCAGGCCCGCGCCCTTTTGCATGATTTTGTCACCAGCTTTATTGATATTCTGCTCAGTCAACGGACCTCCCCCAGCATGGTTGAGATTATGATCCGTGAGCAAATTCATCCGTCTTCTGTTTTTGATCGGTTTTATGACGAGATGCTGAAACCGACCCATGAAATTCTCACGCACCTGACCGCCTTTTTGATTGGTCGGAAACCGGAATGTGAGGAGGCGATTTTGTGTACCCATACGATCTTGGGACAATTTGTCATATTCAAAACCCATCAGGAATTAATGTTGCGCCGCGCCGGATGGCAACAATATGGGTTGCGTGAAATGGACGCGATTAAAACGATGGTGTTGCGCAATGTGGACGCCATCCTTGATGCGAATAGGAAAAACGAACCATGAAACCTCCGTTTTTGATTTTCCTGTGTTTCCTTGCTTTGGTGGGCTGTACGCCTGAAAAAGAAACCATTCCCGGTTATGTGGAAGGGGATTTTGTTGCCATTGCCCCAACCAGCAGCGGAGTGCTGGAAAAGGTGCGGGTCGTGGAAGGGCAAACGGTAAAGTCTGGGGACATTTTGTTTTCGCTGGATTTGGTTGATTTACAAGCACAATACGACGGTGCAGTCGCGGCCAAACATCGTGCACAGGCCGAACTGAATGACCTGTTGAAAGGAGAACGTCCAGAGGAATTGGAGGTTCTTTTTAAACAATCGGCACAAGCGCGCGCAAATCTGGAAAATGCGCAAAAAGACTATAATCGCACGATACCGCTCAGCAAAACAGGTGCGGTCAGCTTATCTCGGCGTGATGATGTTATCGCCGCATTGGATACCGCCAAAGCACGTGTTGAAGAAGTCAACGCACAAATCACAGCTGCTAATCTTGGGGCGCGGATTGACCGGATCGAAGCGGCGCGTGCTGGTGTGGAAATTGAGAAACAGAAAAGCAAGCAAATCGAAAAACGGCTTCAAGAGGCCGCCCCCGTGGCAGGTGTTGAAGCAACGGTAATGGATGTTTTCTTTCGCCCCGGTGAATATGTCGGGGCGGGCCAATCTGTTGTGAAGCTTTTACCACCCGCCAATATCAAAATTAAATTTTTTGTTTCGCAGGAAAAAGTCGCCACCTTGAAAATGGGGCAGAATGTATCTGTTTCTTGTGATGGATGTGATCAATCTTATGCGGCGCGTATCACTCATATCGCTGAAGAAAGCGAATATACGCCGCCGGTGATTTTCAGTGTTGAATCACGCGATAAACTTGTTTTCATGGTGGAAGCTCACCCGACAGAATTCCATGAGGCTTTGCGTGTTGGATTGCCAGTTACCGTTGAAGTGGGGCCGGGGTCGTGAGCGCACCGTCATATGCCATTGATGTCAGGAACCTCACCAAGAGGTTTGGCGATAAATTGGTTGTGGATCATTTTGATGTGAAGGTCCCCAAGGGGAAAATCTATGGTTTTTTGGGGCCAAACGGTTCGGGCAAGACGACAACATTGCGCATGATTTGTGGATTGCTAACCCCGGATGAAGGGGAAGGCGAAGCCTTGGGCTATAATATTCGTACGCAAGCCTTGGAGATCAAAAAACGCATTGGTTATATGACGCAAAAGTTCAGTTTCTGGGAAGACCTCAGCATTCGGGAAAATCTGGAATTTGTCGCAACGATCTATGGGCTTGATCATAAAAAGAAACGCGTGGATGAAGCCTTAATTAAGCTAAACCTTGAAACGCGCCAAAATCAATTGGCCGGGGCCTTGTCGGGGGGATGGAAGCAACGCCTTGCACTGGCGGCCTGTATTCTGCATGAACCGAAACTTTTGTTGCTGGATGAACCCACGGCAGGTGTGGACCCGAAAGCCCGGCGGGAATTTTGGGATGAAATTCATAAACTGGCGGCAAATGGTCTGACAGTTCTGGTCAGTACACATTATATGGACGAGGCCGAACGTTGCCATGCGATTATTTATATGTCTTATGGGAAACTGGTGACACAAGGATCGGTGCAGGATGTAATCAAGGGGGCCGGGCTTTATACATGGGTGGTCCAAGGCGAGCGCCTAATGGATTTAGCCGCCGTTCTGCAAAAGATTGCAGCGGTGAAAACCGTTGCCCCGTTTGGGGATAGTCTGCACGTCAGCGGCACGGACCCTGACAGTTTAAAAGCAGCTTTATCGCCTTATTTTGAACATCCCGGCTATAAATGGCATCAAGAAAATCCATCTTTTGAGGATGTCTTTATTCGCTATATGGCGGATGCGGAAGATAACTTTCAACATAAGGGGGAGGGCGGTTGATGTTTTTTTCATTTCGTCGCACAGGTGCTGTCCTTGTGAAGGAATTTATCCAGCTCAGGCGCGATACAGTGACGTTGCGCATGATCATTATGATACCGATTGTGCAGCTTTTACTGTTTGGCTATGCGCTGAATACAGACCCGAAACATCTGCCGACAGCGGTGATATCTTATGACAATGGCGCGATGGCGCGAGCGGTGGTTGCGGGATTGAAAAATACGCAATATTTTTCCATAGATTATGAAGTTCATTCGGACAAAGAAGGCCGTGCCCTTCTGCAACGCGGGGATGTTTTGTTTGTCCTGAGTATTCCGGCAAATTTTGAACGTGATATTGTGCGCGGCGCCCATCCTGATATTTTGATCGAGGCAGACGCCAGCGATCCCGTCGCCGCCGTGGGGGCTTTGAATGCGGCGAACGGGATGATGCAGCGTCTTTTAAATGAGGAACTTAGCGGGCCGTTGGCAAAATTAAAACAGTCCCCGCCCGCTTTTAATGTGAAGTCGCATCGTCTTTATAACCCGGAAGGTTTTACCCGTTACAATATCGTGCCCGGTTTGATCGCCATTATTTTAACCATGACCGGAATTATGATGACAGCCTTGGCGATGACGCGTGAACGTGAACGCGGCACGATGGAAAATCTGCTCGCCATGCCCGTTTCTCCGTTGGAAGTGATGATGGGCAAGATCACGCCTTATGTCTTGATCGGTTTTTTCCAATCGGCCTTGATTATTATCGCAGCAAAACTGATGTTCGGTGTGCCCATTGTTGGGTCGTTATGGTTGCTGTTCGCGGCGTTGACGGTTTTTATCACCTGCAATATGGCGCTGGGCTTTACGATCTCGGCCGCGGCAAAAAATCAAACACAAGCCTTGCAGCTTTCCATTATGATCTTGTTACCATCGATTTTATTGTCGGGTTTTATGTTTCCCTTTTTAGGAATGCCGACATGGGCGCAATATCTCGGCAATATCATTCCGGCAACGCATTTTATTGCCATATCGCGCGGGATCTTACTGAAAGGCAGCGCGTTCAGCGATATCTGGCCTCACCTCTGGCCCTTGCTTGTTTTTATGGTAGCCATAACCATTATCGCGATTCTGCGTTATCGCCGGACACTGGATTAGGGCACAAAAAAATCCTCCAAGCCATAAAACTTGGAGGATTTTTGTGATTTCGTAAGTGCGAGACTTACATGTTGGGGTAATTGGGGCCGCCGGTGCCTTCCGGGGTGGTCCAATTGATGTTTTGGGTCGGGTCTTTGATATCGCAGGTTTTGCAATGCAGGCAGTTGGCGAAGTTGATTTGCAGGCGTTTCTGGCCTGCGTTTTCTTCGTCATCCAGATATTCATAAACCCCGGCCGGACAGAAGCGTGCTTCCGGGCCTTCGTATTTTGCCCAGTTCACAGAAACCGGGATGTTTTCGTCTTTCAGTTTCAAGTGACACGGCTGATTTTCTTCATGGGCCGTGTTGGAAATAAAGACTGAAGAAAGCTTGTCAAAGCTGATGACACCATCGGGTTTCGGATAATCAATGCGCGGCATGCTAGCGGCGGGTTTCAGGGTGTCATGGTCGCTGTGCGGATGACGCAGGGTCCAAGGCTCGCGCCCACCGGTCAGATAAGTCGTGAAACCGGAATAGACCAGACCACCGAAGAAGCCCCATTTGGCAAAGCTTGGGCGGATGTTACGCACTTTGTACAACTCGTCCCAAACGTAAGACGCTTTCATGTTGGCGGTATATTGAACCGGTTCGTTGCTGACCGTTTCGTCTTCGCTGGTACAGAGATCGAAAATCACTTTGGCAGCTTCGATCCCGGATTGCATGGCGTTGTGGGTGCCTTTGATCTTCGGCACGTTCAGGAAGCCTGCGGAACAGCCGACCAGACAGCCGCCCGGGAAGGTCAGTTTCGGGATGGATTGGAAGCCACCTTCGTTCAAGGCGCGTGCACCATAAGAAATACGGCGACCACCTTCGAATGTTTTGCGGATTTCCGGGTGCGTTTTAAAACGTTGGAATTCGTCAAACGGGGACAGGTGCGGGTTGGCATAATCCAGACCAACAACGAAGCCGACGGCAACCTGATTGTCTTCGATATGATAAAGGAAAGACCCGCCGTAGGTTTTGCTATCCAACGGCCAGCCTGTTGTATGAACGATGCGACCTTCGGAATGATTTTCCGGTTTAATTTCCCACAGTTCTTTGATACCGATACCAAAGGTTTGCGGGTCGCAGTCTTTGCGCAAGTCGTATTTCGCCATGATTTCTTTGGCGAGGGAACCGCGCACGCCTTCTGCAAAAATAGTGTAGCGGGCGTGCAGTTCGACACCGGGTTCGAAGTTCGGCCCTTCGGAACCGTCTTTTTCACGGCCCATGTCGCCGGTGGCAATCCCTTTAACGGAACCATCGTCGTTATAAAGCACTTCGCAGGCTGCAAAACCGGGGTAGACTTCCACGCCCATTTCTTCGGCCTGTTCACCCATCCAACGTGCCACATTGCCCAAGGAGACAATATAGTTACCGTGGTTGTGCATTTGCGGTGGGGTCGGCAATTTAGTTGCGCCTTTTTCCGACAGATGCAGGAAGGCATCTTCTTTGGCTTCAACCGTCAGGGGCGCGCCTTTTTCTTTCCAATCGGGGAAAAGCGTTTCCAGCGGACCGGTCTCAATCACGGCGCCGGACAGAATATGAGCCCCGATCTCGGACCCTTTTTCCACAACACAGACCGTAAGTTCTTTTTCCTGTTCCTGTGCAAGTTGGCTGAGTTTAATCGCCGCTGACAGACCCGCAGGGCCACCGCCAACGATTACAACGTCAAATTCCATGGATTCACGTTCCATAGTCCGGCTTCCTTCCTAAGATGTTTCCTGTGTGAACTGTTCTTCTGGCGAACATTCTTATCACTTTTATGCATTGCAACATAGAAAAAATGCACGAACTTGTGAACCTTTCTGTTCAAATAATCCTAACTTTGATAGTAATCCAGTATGAACCAACAGTCTGACAGCACAAATATGGACCCTTTTGACCCGGCAGCCTTGCTGAAATGGTATATGGAAATGGGGGTTGATGAATGTATCGGCGACGAATCCATCGACCGTTATGCCCTCAGTGCCGATTTGATCGAGCGCCGTAAAAATACACAGATGCAAGCCGCATCTCCTGCACCACGTCCTGCTCAAGGGGGCCGTCCTCCTGTGCCGCCTGCGCCGCAAACCGTACAGGCAACGGATGAAATGGTGCATACCGCGGTGGAAATGGCGCGTAAGGCACAAACCGTTGATGAATTGCGTGAGGCCGTATTGGCGTTTGACGGGTGCGCCTTGAAAAAAACAGCCATGAATACGGTCTTTGCCGATGGGAACCCAAAGGCGGACATCATGTTTATTGGAGAAGCGCCGGGCGCGGACGAGGATCGACAAGGCACCCCGTTTGTCGGGGCAAGTGGGAAATTGCTGGATCATATGCTGCATTCGTGTGGCTTGCAGGATGAGATCGGGGATCGGTCTAAAATTTATATCAGCAACGTTTTGTTCTGGCGCCCCCCGGGCAACCGCAATCCAACGCTCAGCGAGATTGCGGTGTGTCTGCCGTTTGTCGAACGCCATATCGAATTGGTTGATCCGAAAATGATTGTTCTTTTGGGCGGGGCGGCGGCCAAGGCTGTTTTAGGACACCACGAAGGAATTTCGCGCTTGCGCGGGCGTTGGTTTACCCATTCAACACCGGGGTTATCCCACCCCATTCAGGCAACGGCCTTATTTCATCCGGCCTATTTATTGCGTTCACCTGCGCAGAAACGCAGGGCGTGGGGAGATTTGCTGACGATAATGGAAAAGCTGTCAGGATTATAAAACCAGCCGTTTCTTGCGGTTTTCTGTGAAATGTATTAGGTTATTGCGCTGTGGTTGCTTTTGTCCAGATTTTTCATAGAGATCAGATGGTTATGTGAAGTGTGCAATTTCAACTGTATGTAGTGGCTTTTTTCTTGATGATTGGTAGATATGGTATCTAAGCTTGCAGGTGGTCTGTTTGCGGTTGCATTGTTTTTAGGGGCGGTATGTGTACAAACGGCACGGGCCGAGGACGTGCAACTTGCCTCTTTAGTTGAGGACGGCGATCATATTCGGGACCACATCCGTCTTTTGGATGATAAAAATCTGAAGTTGTATCAAGAGATTTTCCAGGTACAAGAAGATGGTCATTGGAAAAAAGCTGACACATTGATTGCCCAGGTGACCGACCGGACCTTGATGGGGCATGTGGAAGCGCAACGTTATCTCCATCCAACGAAATACCGTTCGCGATATAAAGAATTACGCCGCTGGCTTATAAAATACAGCGATCACCCGCAAGCCAAGCGTATCTATGAATTAGCCGTGAAACGACGCCCGAAAAATGCGCTGAATCCGAAACGCCCGACGGGTCAGTATCTCAGTGGATCCGGCTATGATTCAACCGGTGTGGCGGAGAAGGTTTATGCACCGCGGAAACGGTTGTCGCGGGCAAAGGCGGCCAAGGCGGCAGGCTATACCCGCAAGATGCGTTACTATACGCGTAAAGGCTGGACCAAATCGGTCAAAAATCTGTTGAAGACCCGCGAAGTGCATGAATTGTTGCATCCGGGGCAAGTGGATCAGGCGCGCACATGGTTGGCGGCGGGCTATTATGCCGACGGTCTGGATGACTGGGCCTATAGCTGGGCCACCAAGGCGGTAAAACGATCGGGTAAATATATCCCGCGTGCCCATTGGATTGCAGGTTTAGCCTCATGGCGGATGGGTAAGCTGGAACAGGCCGCTGCACATTTTGAAAAGGTCAGTG
This sequence comes from Terasakiella sp., assembly GCF_048267425.1. Classification (GTDB taxonomy): domain Bacteria; phylum Pseudomonadota; class Alphaproteobacteria; order Rhodospirillales; family Terasakiellaceae; genus Terasakiella. The sequence goes on along the minus strand of NZ_JBLWXN010000001.1, from coordinate 93,110 downwards.
CATCGGGCTATTCATCAGACTGGATGGTTTCTGCCGGGGCCTATTGGGCTGCGCGGTCTTATTTGTTGCAGCGTAAGCCGGAAAAGGTCAACGTCTGGCTGGATAAAGCTGCTGGATATCCCCGCACATTTTATGGGCTGTTAGCCAATCGGGCCTTGGGGTATGAAGCTGTTTTTGATTGGACCTTACCCGTTTTAAACGATGATGTTCTATCGTCCTTAAAAATGCAGGGGCCAAGTCGTCGGGCCTTGGCTTTGTTGCAGGTTGGGCAAGATGAAATGGCGGAAAAAGAATTTCGCAAAGCTTATTCAAAAGCCGATACACAGGCACGCCAAGCGATGTTGAGCGTTGCCCTTTATAGCAATATGCCATCCTTTTCGATGCGTTTGGGCGCGCAATTGGTGCGCAATGGGGTGAAAATACCGGATGCGGCCTTGTATCCCATGCCCAAATGGCAACCCAAAAATGGCTATGAAGTTGATCGTGCTTTGATCTTTGCCCTTATGCGTCAGGAATCGGGGTTCAATCCCAAGGCAAAATCCTATGCCGGGGCCAAAGGTCTGATGCAATTGATGCCGGGAACGGCCAGCTTTGTCGCCGGTGATCGGCGCATGCGTTGGAGCAAAAAGATATTTGAACCGGAAACCAACATTCACTTGGGACAGAAATATATAAAAATGTTGCTGGAAGAAGATGTTGTCAGCGGTGATCTTTTTCATATGACAGCTGCATGGAATGGTGGGCCGGGTAATCTGAATAAATGGAAACGCGGTGTAAAACATAATGATGACCCGCTTCTTTTCATTGAAAGCATTCCATCTCGTGAAACACGCATCTTCATTGAACGTGTTTTGACCAACTTGTGGGTCTATCGTGACCGAATGGGACAGCAATCCAATACGCTGGATGCCATTGCATCCGGGACATGGCCGATTTATAAAGGTCAGGATCCGTCATCAATTGAGGTGGCGCGTAATTAACGAAGGGAAATCCCACCATGTCAAAAATCGATGGGGACCGCGCGTTCCTGCCCTTGAATATTGCCATTATCACCGTGTCTGATACGCGTACGTTTGAAAATGATAAGTCAGGTGATACGCTGGCGGCACGTATTGAAAGCGCAGGGCATAAAGTCTATGAACGTCTGATTTTGAAGGATGAGGCAGAAGATATTGCGGCTCAGCTTAAAGTCTGGGCGGATAATCCTGACGTTGATGTGGTGATTACAACAGGCGGAACCGGTGTGACGGGGCGCGATGTGACACCAGAAGCCTTTCGTATGGTAATTGAAAAAGAAATTCCGGGTTTTGGGGAAGTCTTCCGCTGGATTTCCTACCAGAAGATCAAAACATCAACCATCCAATCTCGTGCAATGGCGGGCTTGTTGAATGCCACTTATATGTTTGCCTTGCCGGGGTCAAGTGGCGCGGTGAAAGACGCCTGGGACGATATTTTGGTTCATCAATTGGATGCACGCACCCATCCGTGTAACTTTGTTGAGTTGATGCCGCGTCTGAATGAACATCTCAAATAGTACATGATTTACGATTGTTTGATTGAAAGTTTCTAATGTATGGTTCTATAATCAGGGTTGAAAAAGGTAAGAAATAGAAAAGTCGTGAACTCAACCCGGTATGGAAAAGCAAAATGATCGTAATATTCGTTCCGTAATGGAACGTGGTCCCGCTGTAATGTATCACTGCGCCCAATATTGGGATTACGGGGTGGATTATATTACGCCGAATATTACGCAATTGCTGGGATGGGAGGTTGCGGAATTTAGCGACAACCCGATGTTTCGACTGGAGATTATCCACCCAGATGATCTCCAGCGTGTTTTGCCCAAAATCCCGGAGTTATTTGAGACGGGGCAACAAAAGCACGAATACCGGATGCGCAAGAAAGACGGGACCTACCTTTGGGTTTTGGATGATATGCGTGCCCTGAGCACCGAAGCCGGTGACTATGACGGACTTGTTGGGTATTTAACCGATGTAACCGAATTAAAGGTTGCTGAACAATCTTTGCGCAAAAGCGAATTGCGTCACCGTGCCATTTTCGAAACGGTCCTGGAAGGGATTATTACGATCGATTCTGGCGGGATCGTCAAAGATATGAATCCTGCATCAGAGAAAATGTTCGGATATAGCAAGGAAATGGTTGTTGGCCAGAATGTTTCCATGTTGATGCCGGAACCTTATGCCTCCCACCATGATGGATATCTCGCCCGCTATCTGGAAACCGGAGAAGCCCATATCATGGGGGTGGGCCGTACGGTCATGGGTAAACGGGCCGACGGTCAGACGTTTGAAATGAATTTGTCTGTTTCCTTGTTAAAATTACCGGAAGGAACGTTTTTTGTCGGTGCGGTGCGTGACGTGTCGCAGCGTATCCGGGCAGAACGTGCCCTGCGGCTTAGCAAAGAACGTCTGAAAATGAGCCAGCAGTTCGCCAAAATGGGAACCTGGGATTGGCATATTGATGATGACCGGTTGTTTTGGTCGGAACAAATGTTTGGTCTCTACGGGTTGGAAAATGATGGACGCGAAGAACGTAAAGAACGCTGTCAAGATTGGACATTTGAAGAAGATATTCCCTTGTTTGAAGATGCATTGCGAAAATGTTTACGTGAAGGGGAAGATCTAAAATGTGAATACCGTGTTCGCATGCCCTCCGGTGAGATACGTTGGGTGCGCGAGCAGGGAAATGTGGTCCGTGATAACACCGGGCATGCAACGCGAATGCTGGGGGTTACACAGGATATCAGTGCGGAAAAACATTATGCTGAAGAGTTGAAAGCAGCGCGAATTGCAGCCGATGCCGCGAATACGGCAAAATCTGAATTTTTATCACGGATGAGCCATGAATTGCGCACACCTTTGAATGCTATTCTCGGTTTTGCGCAGCTTTTGGGTATGAGCACCAAGCATCCTTTGGGGGACCGTCAGAAACGCCAAGTCAACCAAATTGTCAGCGCCGGTCATCATTTGATGGATTTGATTAACGAAATATTGGATCTCGCCCGTATCGAAGCCGGGCGCCTGCATTTGACCATCGAAGCGGTCGATGTGCAGGGTGTGTTGGATGATTGTCTGGAACTAAGTGAGAATACGGCAGAAGAATACGATGTATCGTTTCATGTCGACTGCCCGGTTGATTTAACGGTGAATGTTGACCGTACGCGTTGTAAGCAAGTTTTATTAAATCTGTTTTCAAATGCCATTAAGTATAACCGTCCGGGCAGTTTTGTTGATGTCAGGGTTTTCGAAATCGATGGTGAAATGGCGGAATTTCGCATCAGTGATCATGGAAATGGCATTCCCATTGAAAAACAAAGACACCTTTTTAAACCGTTTGAGCGTTTGGGCGCGGAAACCACCGGGGTTGAAGGGACGGGGATCGGTTTAACCTTGACCAAGCAACTTGTTGAAGCAATGGGGGGCACCATTGGTTTTGACAGTGTTGTCGGTGAAGGAACAACGTTCTGGGTGCAGTTGCCAATTGCAAGGCAGGGAAAAAACCATGAATGATATGACAGATAAAATTAAAGACAGTTGCATTTTGGTTGTGGATGATAACCCGGCCAATGTTCTGTTGTTGGAACAATTGTTGGAAGAAGAAGGTTATGACAACGTTCTTTCGACAACAGATTCCCGCAAAGTTGTGGAAATTTATCAGAACCAAACGGTTGACATGATCTTGCTGGATATACGAATGCCATTTATGAACGGCATTGAAGTCATGCAGGCTTTGAAAAAAAATGTTGGCAATGATGACTATCTTCCAATTCTGGTTCTGACAGCGCAAACGGATATGGAAACCCGCCAAGCTGCACTGGCTGCGGGGGCTCGTGATTTTTTGACAAAACCATTTCAGCCGTGGGAGGTGTTTCAACGTATTCATAACCTCTTGGAAACCCGTTTTTTCTATTATAACCAGCGTTTGCGTGCCGATGATTTGGAAATTGAGGTTCAGAACAGAACGAAAGAGATCCATCGTACACAGTTGGAAGTGGTGCGCCGTCTGGGGCGCGCGGGGGAATACCGCGATAATGAAACGGGTGCGCATGTTGTGCGTATGAGTAAAAGTTGTCACTTGTTGGCCCTGAAGGCAGGTTTGGGGGAGCAATTTGCAGATTTGATTTTACAAGCGAGCACCATGCATGATGTGGGCAAAATCGGTATCCCGGATCGTATTTTGCTAAAACCCGGACGATTGACCCCAGAAGAACGTATTATCATGGAAAGCCATGTGGAAATCGGGATGGATATTATCGGGAACTTTGATTCCGGCATGCTTATAATGGCTCGATCTATTGCGGCGACTCACCATGAAAAATGGGATGGCTCTGGTTATCCGAATGGGGTTTCCGGTACCGATATACCGATTGAGGGACGCATTGCAGCCATCTGCGATGTCTTTGATGCATTGACATCTACACGCCCCTATAAGGAGGCTTGGCCGCTGGAGAAAGCGGTTTCCTTTTTAAAAGATAATGCCGGCAGCCACTTTGATCCTGCATTGGTGGAACAGTTTATCGAAATAATTCCAGATATCACATCATTGCGGGTAGAATACCCGGATGAAGAAGAGTAAGATCCACTCCAGATTTACTTTTGCAAATATCATTATGATAAGGCAGTTGGATATGATGAAACGTGTTTCTGCATTGCTGGTCGGCTTTGTTCTTCTTTTGAGTGCCGGGCAAGGGAACGCCAATAGTGAGTTTCGCAATACGGTCCGTATTGTGGGGTCCTCAACGGTTTTTCCTTTTGCGGCGTTTGTTGCTGAAAAATACTATCGAAAAATGGGCGCAGAATCACCAGTTGTTGAATCGACCGGATCCGGCGGCGGGATTAAAATGTTTTGCTCTGGTATTGGCGTCGAGACACCGGACATTGTTAATGCGTCGCGGCGTATGAAGATCAGCGAAATTCGAGATTGCGCTCATAACAAGGTTGATCATATTTCTGAAATTATGATCGGTTGGGATGGGATCGTTATCGCAAAATCACGAGACAGCGCAGATTTTAATTTGACACGGCGTCATTTATGGAAAGCGCTGGCAAAACGGTTGCCGGTTGACGGTCAACTCGTTGATAATCCGCATAAATTATGGTCGCATATCGACCCTGCCTTGCCGGATATTCCCATTCAATTCTTTGGTCCTCCGCCGACATCGGGGACGCGTGATGTGTTTGTAGAAGAAGTTATGAACAATGGCTGCCGTGGATCGGACTATATTGAAAAACTGAATGCGCCAAGCCGGAAAACGGTATGTGGCGAAATGCGCGAAGACGGCGTTTATATCGAGGCGGGCGAAGATGATGATTTGATCGTGCGCAGACTTTCAAACAATCCGAAGGCCTTGGGCATTTTGGGGTATAACGCATTGGAAAGGCGTAGTGGTTTAATTTCAGCATTAAATATTGATGGTGTGGTGCCGACCTTTGAAACCATCCGCGATGGGATGTATCCGTTGGCCCGACCTTTGTTTTTATATGTGAAAACGGAGCATATGAAGGTTTTGCCTCAAATCGGTGAGTATTTGAAAGAATTTATGAGTGATGCAGCGATCGGGGAAGAGGGCTATTTAACCGATAATGGTTTGATCCCGTTGCAGGATGATCTGGGCCGTAGCATGAAAGCGCAGGTCCTGAAACTTTCAACTCAGTAATGAACGTAACGCAAAAAAAGCCGCCTGTTGTTGAACAGGCGGCTTTTTTATTATGGACAGGATTTATAATTTTTGCTTGGTCGGACGAATAATGATTTCGTTGACATCGACTTCGTCTGGTTGTTCGATCGCGTACAGGCAGGCATTGGCGATATCTTCTGCGCGAATGGCGTCTTCATAGAGCTTATCAATACCTTGTGCAATTTTATCATTACTGATAGTTTGCGTCAGCTCAGATTCAACGGCACCGGGGGATAAGATGGTGGTGCGCAAGAAACCGCGAGATTCCTGACGCAATCCTTCTGAAATGGCGCGCACGGCGAATTTGGTTGCGGCATAAACACCGGATGAAGGTGTGACAACATGACCGGCAACAGAGGCAACATTGATGATATGACCGGACTTTTGTGCCTGCATGGTATCGATTACTGCGGCGATACCATGTAAAACACCTTTGATATTTACATCAATCATCTGGTTCCATTCATCGAGTTTTTTCTCGCTGAAGAAGGACAGCGGCATCAGCCCTGCGTTATTGATTAAAATATCGATAGTGGAAAATTCATCCAAAGCCAATTGGGCAAGCGCCTGAACATCGTCAAAAGAGGTGACATCACACTTCATAAAACGGGCGTTTTCACCCAATTCACGACAGAGAGTGTCGAGCTTATCTTCTCTACGTGCGCCCAAAACGAGGTTTGCGCCCAAAGGTGCGAATTTACGGGCCATTGCTTCGCCTAAACCGCTGCTGGCACCTGTAATAATGATTGTTTTTCCTGCTAGTCGTGACATGGGAACCCTTTGTTTCATTTGATATTTATTTTTGCAGATTAATTGATTGGGCAGAACAGGGCAATCGTAATGATTTTCTATCGGAAGTTTGGTAGAATGGCAAAAACGAGGGCAAATAACGAACGGATGGCCAGAATGTCAACAGATCAGCATTTGATTGCAGAAATTAAAAGAGAATTGGATTGGGCCGCAGAAGAAGTCAAACGGACGGAATCTGAAGTCTTACGTCTGGAAAAAGAATTCAGCCAAGCGATACAAAAAGCTGATGAAATAGATCATGCGCGTCTTTATGAAGAAAAGCTTCATTTACAAGGGCGCGTCGGGTTGCATGATGCCTATTCTTTGCAACGCCGTGCGGCAACCCGTTTTGCGACGCTTTGCCATGTGTTTGAAATCGCCAGCCGTGAAAAGTCTTCCGAAGATATTCGAGAGGAACTTTGTCATTTTATGTACCGTGCCATTGATGGCGAGCCGGAAAATGCCGATCAAAAAGACAAGCTGCTGGAATTGTCCGAAGCCTTGAAAGCTTATTTTGAGGATGGTTATTCGAATGAAGCGGATGAAGCTATTCGTGAGGCGTGGCAGAATATTGAGGAAACCATCCGCGGGTTGGGACGAAAAGTGTAGAACGCAAAAAAAGAAGCCGGTCACGAAGACCGGCTTTTTAGTTTGTTAGAAGCTATCCCTAGCTTCTAGGCGCTCTGATCGGGATAAACCCGAAAAGGTATCGATCTTAAAAATATCAATCGGAGATTTCAATTTTCAGACCGATGAGATCGGCGGAATAGATGACTATTATATTAACCGAACTATATGATTTTTCTACAAAAAAAAGATACGTATCATCCCTTAGGGATCACTGCGATAGTGTCTACACGTATAAGTTTTGCAACTATCTGGTTCTGGTGTTCGGCTGCATTTTGTCGATATGAGCAGGTTTGAAACGGCATCAATGTGTGTAGACCGTGTGCATTCCTTTGATTTTTTCCACCGGCGTGCGGGCATCGTTGTTATTGGCTTCATTCATAATAATGACCCAACGTGAAGCGATGGCATCAAGGCGGGCGCCTATACGATGAAAGCTGACAAAATGTTCGTCAAAATCGTCTTTCTTCATTTTCACGGTTAAAGAGTGAAGGAATTGATTTATCTCGTCAATTTCCTGTGACATCAGCTTTAGATCTTTTTGAAAGCCGAGATATATCTCTTTTATACGCGTTTTGGCGGTTGGGCCGGGTTCGCTGGCCGCCAATTTGCGCAACAGTCCTTCGAACTTTGTTTTTGCTCGTTGAATTTGGTTTGCTTTGTTTTGAATGGCCTCAACAAAGGTCAAGGCAACGGCATATTTGAATAGCCGATTCATAACTTGTGCGGTCGAAATGCCCAATACTTTAGCGGCCAATTCGAATTGAGCCTGTGGTGGGGTTGCATTTCGTAAAGTGTCCAGTTCTTTTTCCTCTGTAACCCCATGTTCCTTGGCAAGCAATTCGTTGAGTAACAGTTTGGCAATATAGCGTTGGGAACGCCCAAACAGTTTATTACGCTCGCTTGCCATTTCACGATCACTGTATTTTTCAAAATAGCGCAGCGTTTGCGCACATAGGTGTACGCCATTGTCGCCATTGCGTTCCAGGGGGCGTTGGACAAAACTGAGATACTGTGTGGGGGATAAGCCTTGAAGGCCGGGAACCAATTGAGGCAGGCGTGTCGGATTGACGAAGCGGTCTTGTTGGTGGCGTTCTTTATCCATCCACTGATTGTCTGTGGCTTTTAAACGTTGCCAGGCGCTCATATCCAGAACGATTTCACCATCGCCTCGTCTGGTTAAAAGAAGCTGGGATAACAGGTCTCTGGTCTCATCCGCAATTTTGCTCTGAGCATCTGCCATTTTTAATGTTTGTTTTACATGCGATCTAATCGCATGGAAGATATCTGTGCCCGTCGCCATGATGGGGCTTTCCTTATGATCGGTTTCGTTTGAAACTATAGATTGATTTTTAAAGCGATCATCGCTTTCCCTCTTTCTTTTTTTATATAGAAAAGAAGGCGAGGAAAAAAGCATTAAGAATGAAAATGATAAAGATGCCTTTTATATCAGAGGGTAATAATGTATTAATTGCCCAAGGGTTTACATAGGATAGGATGAAAAATATGCGCAGTGTTATAAAATGTGTCAGCTTTTTGATAGTCACACTTATTGCCAGTGCAACGGCTTACGCTTCGGAGTTGAAAATAAAAGACCTGACAGTAGGGACGGGTGAGCTGGTTGAAAATGAAAAACAAGTGGTTGTTCATTATACGGGATGGCTTTTGAACGGCAAAAAATTCGACTCCAGCCATGACCGCAACCGCCCCTTTACTTTTACGGTTGGTGCCCGACAGGTTATCCCGGGATGGGAAGAAGGCGTTCTGGGAATGAAGGTTGGCGGAAAACGTGAACTGATTATTCCATCAGAAATGGCTTATGGATCGCGTGGAGTTGGAGATGTCATTCCACCTGATTCCACATTGCGTTTTGAAATTGAGCTTCTAGGTGTCAAAGAAGCCCCGCTAAAAAATATTGATAATGCGGAGCTAAAAGCACTGTTGAAAAAAGGGGTGACGTTAATTGATATTCGTACACCGGCGGAATGGAAACAAACGGGTGTGGTTGAGGGAAGCCGCCTCCTGCCTTTTAGAATGGCAAACGGTAAAATTAACCGGAATTTCCCGACTGAATTGAAAAAACTGGCACAACCCAATGAAGATGTGATTTTGATTTGTCGATCAGGAAACCGTTCCAGTGCGGCGGCGCAATTATTGACCCAACGATTTGGCTATTCCAAAGTTTACAACGTGCGTAAAGGCATAAATGTTTGGTTAAGTGAAGGGAATTCCACAGTTCAACCTGATGAGAATGACGTTAAGAAACATCAGTAACACTCTGTTTTAATAAAAAAGCCGTTTACGTGATGATCTTACGAAAAGGGCTTTTTTTAGCCTTTCTATTTTCTCAAGATTTGTGCATATTTGCCTAAATGGATCATATCTGGAGCATAAAAAGATGTCCGAATCTGTAGAGCAAACCGTCCAAACCGTTATTGATTTTATCGCAATGTATGGATTGCAGGTTATTGCTGCAATCGTCATTTTGATTGTCGGTTTCTGGTTTGCGGCTTTTTCCAAACGGAAATGCCATGACTTGTTGATGAAAAGCCCGAACGTGGATGAAATGTTGGCGGGTTTTCTGGCAACGATCGTTAAATATATTGTTGTTGCCGTTACCGTTTTGGCGGTTTTGAACAAATTTGGCATTGAAACAACCAGCTTAATCGCTGTGTTGGGCGCGGCAGGTCTTGCCATTGGTTTGGCCCTGCAGGGGACACTCAGCAATGTTGCGGCAGGTGTTATGATCCTGTTTTTACGCCCCTTTAAGGTTGGTCAGTTTGTCGATATCGGCGGGGTGAGCGGAACCGTGAAAGGCGTCTCTTTATTCACAACGGAATTGGCAACCGGGGATAATGTACAAATCCTGCTGCCGAACTCGCAAGTTTGGGGCAGCGCTATTTTAAATTACAGCGCGCATTCCACCCGCCGAGTCGACCTGTTGATGGGGATCGCTTATGAAGATGATATCAACAAGGCAATGGCCGTGATTGAAGAAATGGCCAAAGCGGATGATCGTATCAAGAAAGACCCGGCACCCGTGTTGGCGGTCGGGGAATTGGCGGACAGTTCTGTCAATATCATTGTGCGCGTTTGGGTTAATTCTTCCGACTATTGGGGGGTCCGTTGGGGCTTGACCAAAAGCATCAAGGAAGCGTTTGACAAAAACGGTATTTCCATTCCTTTTCCGCAGCAAGTTGTGCATCACGTAAATGCGCCCACAGACGCTGAATAATAAGGTTTGAACCCTATCCGAAAAGCCCTCAATTTCATTATTGAGGGCTTTTTTTAGGTCGATAACTCACCCAAAAAGAAAGGTTGGAGTTTACGCAGGCGCGTTGCCGCAAAACGGATAAAGGTTTGGATACGGGGTACTTTTCTTAAATCTGGGTGCGTTAAAATCCATAAATCATGGTAAGGCGCGCTGTCGATATGAGGCACACGTTGAAAGGTTGGATTGCTATCACCAATGAAACAAGGCATGCGGGCGATGCCCATACCGGCATTAACCGCGCCATAAACAGCAACCATATCGTCAAATCTGGCAATGACACGAGCGTTCGGATAGGCTTTTAGAACTTCAGGGGCGGGTTGATCCCCGCGCCACATGAAATTCAGGCAATTCAAAGGATCTTGTACTTGGCGTTGTTCCAGATATGAACGGCTGGCGTAATACATACAGTTTTGCTGCAAGACACGTTGTCCCCACAAAGTGTTTTCCGGTTCATTCACAACACGGATGGACACATCGGCCTCGCGTCGATGCAGGTTGACGGCATCTAAGGTCGCAATAATCTGGAGATCGATTTGTGGATAAAGGGCTTTAAACTCGGCAAGAATGTCTGCAAATTTTAATTGTACGATCAATTGTGGCGCGGAAATTTTTAAAGGGCCAGCCAAAACGGTGTCTTTGGCGGCAATGGACACTTCAAGGCTCAAAATATGGCGTTCGATCTCTATCGCACTTTCAATGGCTTTTTCACCATGTTCAGTTGGATGCAGACCGTCAGACATACGGTCAAAAAGGCGGGCACCCATTTGTGTTTCCAATGTGCTGAGGCGTCTGGAAACGGTTGCGTGATTAACGCCAAGGGTGCGCGCGGCACCGCTTAGGGTGCCATGCCGATAAATCGCCAAGGCATATTTGAGATCATCCCAATTTTCCATCTGTGCATTATTACACATCTATTGTGACTATTTATAGAATTTTCGCACAGGTGGTTTGCGATTACCTTTCGTGTACAGGTCAATTGAAACTCGAAAGGATATGATGATGACTGTTTATTGTATTGCCCAGGCCAAAAATATTAATCCGGATGCGTTGGAAGAATATCGGGCTCATGCCAAAGATGCCTTAGCTAAATATGACGGTGCATTGGTTACTTCCAGTGCTAATATTATTCAGGTTGAGGGGGAGCCAACAGGGTATGAAAGCATTGCTTTGGTGACGTTTCCCGATGCGCAGTCGGCTTTAAATTGGCGTCAAGATGCCGAGTTAGCCCCCGTTCACGACATGCGTGCACGTTCCGGTACTTGGTCTATTCAAATGTTGGGATAATACAGGTTTTGGCGGCTTGTAATTAAGATGACACTTTTGTTTTTTGGACAATGATCCGACTGACTTTGCCCTGTCCGCCTTTATGAAAGGTGGATGGGGCAATTTCACGTTCACACTCTTCTAAATGTAAAATCTTATATCGGTTGAAATCGCTGGCGAGATCGACGGCAGTATAACACAGTTCGCGCAAGGACGGTCCGCCAAGGCCGCGTCCGACATGGCCGGGGTGGAAAACTTCTAAAACGAGAATACCGTCTTCGATCAAGGTATTCATCATGGCTTGATGCATTTTGGGGCGTTGATCCGGCATGAAATAAAGATGAAGGCAGGCAACCGCGTCAAATTTACCAATCGGCCAGTTCCATTTTTCCAAATCGGTGCATAAAGCCTGAAAATTCGGGCTTAGGTGACGTTGATCGGCCTGCTGTCGGGCTTTGCGTACCGCATTGGGTGCACCATCGATCGAGGTGACATTAAATCCTTGCTCAGCCAGCCATAAACCGTTTCGTCCCTCACCATCCCCTACGGCGAGAATATGTCCGCCCTTTGGAAAAAGATGGCTGTTTTCCACAAGGAAAGCATTGGGCGTGGTGCCGAAAACCAGATCGTCGCCTGCGTATTTTTCGTTCCATTTCTGGATGACATTATTCATCGGGTTCCAATGGTCCTTCTTTTTGCACCATCAGGCGGAATGCCTCAATGGGGACGGGGGGGCTGTAGTAATAGCCCTGAATATAATCACACCCGCCTTCGCGTAAGACATTCAGTTGTTCAAGTTCTTCAACCCCTTCGGCCACAACTTTCATATGCAGGCTATTTGCCATAGAAAGAATGGCTGAGACGACGGCCGCCGCTTCATCATCGGTGGTCAGATCAAGAATAAAGGCGCGATCAATTTTTAAGGTGGTGATCGGGAATCTGCGTAAATAACTGAGGGAGGAATACCCTGTGCCAAAATCATCAATGGAAAGGCCGACCCCAAGCTTGCGCACGTCATGGAGCTGTTGCACGATTTTTTTGTCATCGACAATCAAAAGGCTTTCGGTAATTTCCAACGTTAGGCGTTGAGGGTCCAAACCTGTTTTTTGCAGTGTGTCGCGGACCAGAGCAACCACATCGGTGCGCTGGAATTGACGCGAGGACATATTGACGGAAATATTGGGTGGATTTTTGATTTTTTTTGCCCAATTGACGGCTTCAAAACAGGCTTTTTCCAGAACCCATGCCCCGATCGGAAGGATCAGGCCGGTGTCTTCTGCCAAGGGGATGAATTTGTCGGGGTAGACGTTGCCATGTTCCGGTTGATGCCATCTCAACAAGGTCTCGCAACTGACCAATTCGCTGGTGCGGGCATCGACAATCGGTTGGTAGTGAAGGACAAATTCTTCGCGTTCCAAGGCTTGATGCAACGCGGTTTCCAAGGCGCGGCGTTCGTTGGCCTCGTCGTTCATTTGTGTGGTGAAGAACTGGCTGAGATTGCGCCCGTTTTCTTTTGCCTGATACATGGCTGTATCTGCATTTTTAAGCAGGTCTTCAACGTTCCCGCCATCATTGGGGAAAATTGTAATCCCGATACTGGCGGAAACAAAGGCAACATGTTGTTCCAGATCGTAAGGGGCAGATAAGCTTTTCAGGAGTTTTTCGACCAAACGTTCAATTTGAGTAAAATCACTGAGATCACTGAGAATAACGGTGAATTCATCCCCGCCCAGTCGCGCCACGGTATCGGAACGGCGCACCAAGGCGTTGAGGCGGGCGGCGGCTTCTTGTAGCAACAGATCCCCGCAAGCGTGGCCCAATGTGTCGTTGACGTTTTTAAATCGATCCAGATCGATAAATAACAGGGCAATTTGTGTGTCACTGCGTTCGGCCTGAATGATGGCACGTTGCAGGCGATCCAGAAACAGGCTGCGGTTGGGCAGGCCGGTCAGCGCATCGTAATTGGCCTGATAAAGGATGCGTTCTTCATTGCGCTTGCGTAGTGTAATATCGCTAAAGAGACTAATAAAGCGCTGAATTTTTCCGGTTTCATCGCGAATGGTCTTGATGGAAAGCCATTGGGGATAAACCTCGCCGTTTTTGCGTCGGTTCCAGATCTCCCCTTCCCAACGGCCAATTTTATTGAGCTTTTCAATCATGCTGCGATAAAATTCGGCTTGATGGCGTCCTGATTTCAGGATGGAAGGTGTTTGTCCTGTGGCTTCTTCGACAGAATATCCGGTGATTTCGCTAAAGGCGCTATTGACGAGTTCGATCACATTATTGGCATCACAGACCATAATGGCTTCCGATGCGGCTTCGAAAACAGCGGCCGCCAATTGTAATTGGTCCTCGGCTTTTTTGCGCTCTGTAATATCTTCTTTGACGGCGAGAAAATGCGTAATGTCCCCTTGTTCATTTTTAATGGAACTGATGGCGGCACTTTCCCAATAAATTCTGCCATCTTTGCGCTGGTTGCAAAATTCGCCTCGCCAATCCTTTCCCCTGTTCAATGTCTCCCACATTGCCGCGTAATCGGTTTTTGTGTCCGTGGTTGCGGAGAGGATTTTTGGATTTTTGCCGACAACTTCGGAAAGGGCGTAGCCGGAAACCTCGGTGAATTTTGGATTGACATATTCAATGCGGGCTTTTGCATCAGTAATGACAACGCTGGTCGGGCTTTGCTCAATGGCTCGAGACAACTTTTTCAGGCTGTTTTCTGTTTTTTGCCGCCTAAGGTTTTCAAGCTGAACCGTACTGAAAGTGCGCTGAACCAAAAAGGCATAGATCAGGATCAGAGTGGAAAAAATCACGCCGATAATAGTGTAGGTGATGGTTTGTTGTTTCCATTCCTTTATAATATTTTGTACATCGATATCGACGGTCAAAATTAAGTCGTAATTGGGTACTTTCGTACGCGTATTTATATTTTTTTGCCCGGTTATCAGATTGCGTTCGGTTTGAAGGAATTGTTTTTTGGTGCTGGAAAACAAATCACTGATATCATGATGAAAAGCCATGACCTCGGGGATGGATAAGAGCCGGGAACTTTTGTTATAGAGTGCGATATCATGTTCGTTGTTATCCATGCCGACTTGATAAATTTCTTTTAGGTAGCTGGTGCGAATTTTGGCAACGACGTATCCCTGCAATGTCCCGACAGAGTCATAAACAGGACGGCTCAGTCCGATGGTTTTTTTACTGTTCAAACGATCAATGAGTAAGCGGCGATCCGGGTTGCGCAGCATTTGAATGCGGAAGGTATCGCTGGGGTTAGAACCGGTATATGTGTAATCGTATCGATGATTAAAAAGGGTCTTCCCATCAGCAGAAAGAATAATAATGTCACGCAATTGGGGCATGCCGCTAAACGCGGTTGTGAGAAACTCATGTGCCTGTGGCGGGGCTTTTTTGAGCTTGTCCCAATTTTTTGAAAAATGACCGACGGTGCGCATGATGGCGAGGTCAACGGTTTTAATGGATGTGGATGTATGGTGTGCCAATCGCGTTCCCAGACTGGCAATATCTTTTTCAGCACGCGTCAGAACGGATTGATAGCTGTGCCACGTGAACACACTTCCGATGATCCAGAGCGATAAACACAGCAAGAGACCGCCAAGAAGGATATGTGTGCTCTTGGTTTTTTGAGGAACTCCGCCTGTATTTTGTGTGGATGGAAATGTTGTCACAGTCTTGCCTTATGCCCCCCTTCGGCTACCTTACAGAAACATCAGGTTGAAAGAAAAAGAAAACCTGTCTGTTTCGTTGATAAATATAACATCTTGTTTCTAGGGAATCTATGTATCCGTATCTATAAGATCATGGAATGTAAAAAGACTTTCTTTTTGCACTTGCGAAAAGCTGGTGTATGATCCAAGCCAACTATCGTTATTCTTATGCCATGAGGGGGTATATTCGTGTCGTTTTATCAGGAAATGTATGAGGCCAAGAAAACAACGGCGCATGATGCGGTCGCCAGTATTGCAGACCGTTCTAATCTGATTTTGGGGATGGGGGCTGCGATGCCGCCTGCCCTGATGGAGGCCGTCGCCAGCCGCGCAAAGCAGGGCTGGTTTACCAACTTGAATGTCTATTATATGCATGCCAGTGCGGCTGCGACCGAATCGTTGCTGGTGCCGGAATTAATGCCTGTCATTAAACCCCATCCTTTGTTCATGAGTAGCCATGACCGTCACTTGGCAAAACAAGGTTATGATGTCGGGGAAGAATGGGTGCATTTCGTCCCATGTCTGTTCCATCAGGCAGGTCGCTTGTTGACGGAGTCGATTTCCCCGGATTGTTTTGTCGTGACAGTATCCCCGATGGATAAGTCCGGGCATTTCAGTTTAGGAACAAACCCGGATTACGGCGCAACGGTTGTACGCAAAGCCAAACGGATCATCGTTGAAGTCAATGAAAACATGCCGCGATCGTTTGGTGAATGTCTGTTGCATATTTCCGATGTGGATATGATCGTTGAAAATAGCCCGCCTTTGATGGAAACCATTATCGGGGGCGGCAGCGTTGAAGATGAAAAAATCGGTCATTTTATTGCGGAACGCATCCCTGACGGGGCGACTCTGCAAATGGGAATCGGTGCGGTGCCAAACTCGGTTATGAGCCAATTGGTCAGTCATAAGGATTTGGGTCTGCATTCCGAGCTGTTTTCACCGCCGATGGTGGACTTGATCAAGCGCGGTGTTTTAAACGGTCGTCGCAAGACATTATTGCCTTATAAGCATGTCTTTACATTGGCGCTTGGTGATCGCGATATGTTTGATTTTATGGATGATAATCCCTCGATTGTCGGCTATCCGGTGTCATATGTGAACAACCCGTCCGTCATTCGAAAGAATGAAAATATGATTTCGGTAAATGCAGCCATTGAGGTTGATTTTACCGGTCAGGTGAATTCTGAAAGTATTGGTGGGCATCAATTCTCCGGCACGGGGGGGCAGTTGGACTTTGTCCGTGGCGCTTACGCGTCACCGGGGGGGAAATCCTTTATCGCACTGCATTCCACAGCCAAGAAAGGCACTATTTCACGGATTGTCCCGCATTTGACTGGTGGGGCAGTGACGGACCCGCGTATGGATGTTCAATTTGTGGTGACGGAGTATGGCGTGGCCGATATGAAGGGGCGTTCGTTGCAACAACGCGCCAAGGCCTTAATCGATATTGCGCATCCTGATTTCCGCGAAGATTTGTCAAGAGAAGCGCATAGTATGGGGATGATGTAATCGACCTGTACGTTTAAAAAGCGTAATAGTCTGTCTGAATGTATCCACTTACGAGAAGCCTGTACTTTGTGCAGGCTTTTTCTCGTTCCTGTACGCAGAAATGGGACCACAGAAGTAGCTTATGGTTTTTAAATAGGATATTTTTACCTTTAAACCTATAGAAGGCGGGGGCCATTTAATGCGTAGATTTATCCTGATCGGAAGTCTTTTTTCTTTGTTATCGACCTTTGCCTATGTACCGGTCTTTGCAGAGACAACAGAGCGCATGCAAGCCCAGAAAATTGATCTGGCCGGACGCCAACGGATGTTGAGCCAGCGCCTTGCCAAAGCCGCTTGTTTTATTGCGACTTTCAGTGATGTGGAAGAACATCGTCAAATCCTGCTGCAAACAGCGGATTTGTTAAAGGTCAGTCATGACGCGTTAAAAAACGGCAGTTCGCAAGAGGGCTTTCTCCCTGAAAATAATAACGCGATTCGCGAAGAATTGGATAAACTGGATAGTGTGCTTGAAATGCTGGATTTCGGTGCCCGTTTATTAGGGGAGAGTGCAGCATTGCCGGGACTGGGCGTTGATTTAATCGCGCAGTATAATCTTAAGGCCTTGGCTCAGTTTGAACGGGTCGTAAAGATTATGGAAATGGAGTATGCCTCCGACCAGCAAGTCACAAACGGGCAGGCCCGCGTTTTAAATATTGCGGGGCGCCAACGTATGTTGATCCAAAAAGCGGCCAAGGAATTTTGTTTGATCACATATGGTGTGGATGTGGATCAAAACAGAGCCAGCCTTGCCAAGACGGTGCATACCTTTGATGTGGCGATTGAAGATTTACGTAGTGGAAATCCGCGCCAAGGTATTTCGGCGGTGCCGACATTGGAAATTCGCAATGAGTTATCACAGATCAAAGTGGACTGGCAGTCACCACGCGGTGTTTTATTAGCCGTTGCCAGCGGTTTTCAAGCGCGGACATCTGATTTTGAAAAGATTGCAAAATCAAATGAAAACTTACTTCGCGAGGCCAATCAGGTCGTTCAGATGCTGGTTGAATATTATAAAGATGCCGCCACGCCACAGGAATGATATACATACTAAAAATAATATTTTCTTTTCCTATTTCCCTCTTCGGTAATTTGTGAGAGACGATGGGCAAAACGCGTCAGACGACAGGGTGAGGACCGGGTGAAAAAAATTTCTGCCATAGGCATGATATTGCTGTGTTGCGCTTTTGCGCGCCCTGGACTGGCGGATGCCGGTGAATTGCTGCGCAAGACAAATCTGGTCGCGATTCAAAATATGTTGACGCAACGCTTGGCAAAGGCAGCCTGTTTTATCGGGACATTTACAGAAACCGAACAATACCGTGATGTCCTTGTTCAAAGCCGTGAAATGTTTGAGGCCAATCTGTTAATTTTAAAAGAGGGGCATGGCGCATACGGCATTTTCCCGGCAAACGACGCCGTCGTTTTGGATCAGTTGCAACGTTTGGAACCGATCTGGGGTCGGTTGAAGTTTGCCTCAGACCTGTTGGCGGAGACACCGCAACATCCGGGGTTGGATGTGAATATGATCGAAGATTTTAATTTACCGACTTTGAAGCTGACGGAGGAATTGGGTGACTATTATCGCAGCCAAATAACCGATGAAGCGGAAGCGGTGGAAATGGTTCGCTTAACGGGCAAACTCGCAACTTTGTCGCAAAGGGCGGCAAAGGAATTTTGCATGACCTCCTACGGGATATCGGCAAATATCAACCGCAATGCGCTGGCCCGTTCCATTCAGGAATTTGATCAAATTTTGGAGGATTTGACAGTTGGCAATGAGGCCTTCAATATTATTGCCCCGCCAGAAGCTGCGTTTGTTCAAGCGTTAAACGATTTAAAACGGGAATGGAGTGCGCCTAAGCGCGTGATGATGGCGATTGCCAACAGCATGCGCGCAAAGACGTCTGATTTCATTGTGATTTCGCGGACCAATGAAGCAATTATGAATCTGAGCCGAAAAATTGCTGACTTATATCTGAATCATTACAAGGAAGTCCTGGCGGAAAAGGCTATAGAGCGACAATTTTCCCAGGGTTCATAATGTTATCGGGATCCAGCGCTTTTTTCAAACTGCGCATGATTTCCAGACCGGCTTCACCGAATTCGCTTTCCAGATATTTCATTTTACCATGCCCGATGCCATGTTCACCCGTGCAGGTCCCATCCATTGCAATGGCGCGCTCCACAATACGGGCATTCAGGCGTTTGGCCTCTGCCAGTTCTTTTTCATCATCGGGCATAAAGGCAAACAGGGTATGGAAATTTCCGTCGCCAACATGACCGACAATGGTGCCATCCAGAAATGAGTCTTCAATATCCTGTTTGGTTGCCATGATCGCCTCGGCGAGACGTGAGATCGGGACACAGGCATCGGACGAAACGCCTTTACATCCCGGTCGTAAGGCCAGCGCGGCATAATAGGCATTGTGACGTGCATTCCACAGGCGGTCGCGGTCTTCCAGTTTGCTGGCCCATTGGAAGTTTTTTCCGCCAAAATCTTCAGCAAGGCTTTTGACCATTTCAATTTGTTCTTCTACAGATGATGGGGAGCCGTGAAATTCAAAAAACAGGGTCGGGGCAACTTCGTAATCCAGTTTGGAATATTGGTTGACCGCATACATTTGGCGGTCATCCAGCAATTCCATCCGTGCAACGGGAATACCGCATTGAATGATGGAAATGACCGTATTGACGGCTTCTTCCAGACTGGGGAAAGGACAGACAGCGGCACTGATCGTTTCCGGGATACCATACAAACGCAAGGTGACTTCGGTGACAATACCGAGCGTGCCTTCCGCCCCGACATAAAGGTGGGTCAGGTCATATCCGGCGGCAGATTTTTTGGCACGGGATGCGGTTTTAACGATATCGCCATTGGGGGTGACCACGGTCAGGGCCAGTACGTTTTCACGCATAGTGCCGTAACGCACCGCATTGGTGCCTGATGCCCGTGTAGAGGCCATACCGCCGAGTGAGGCATCCGCACCGGGGTCGATGGGAAAGAAGAG
This sequence comes from Terasakiella sp., assembly GCF_048267425.1. Lineage (GTDB taxonomy): Bacteria > Pseudomonadota > Alphaproteobacteria > Rhodospirillales > Terasakiellaceae > Terasakiella. Next base: position 73,172 of record NZ_JBLWXN010000001.1, on the reverse strand, counting down.
ACCCGTATCGCGTAGATATTCGTTTAAGGCTTTGCGTGTGACACCGGCTTCAACGGTGACGTCCATATCTTCCGGGCGGGCTTCAATAACTTTGTCCATTTGGGAAAGGTCGATGCACACACCGCCATGCAGGGCGGCAATATGGCCTTCCAGCGATGTGCCCGTTCCATAAGGAATGACCGGGACCTTGTGTGTCGCACAAAGTTTGACAACATCTGAGACTTCTTTTGTGGAAAGTGTGAAGACGACCACATCCGGGGCTTGCGCCTTATGGTATGACTCATCTGTTCCATGTTGTTCACACAAGGCTTTCGACGTGGAAACCCGGTCCTTGTCTGTTAGGGTGCAAAGTTGGTTTAAAAAGGTCTGATCGATCGTTCCGTATGAAGAGGTCATGGCTAACCATTCGTTGTCAATTTCAGTTGAAACGATACTAAGCATCTTGAAGTCAAAGAACAATAGGGCAAAAGTGCGTATGAGACTTGACTTAAAAGTTGGGTCGTGTTGGATTTAAAAATCATGGGTATAGGAAGTCGCTTATATGAGCTTGGTTGATGTACAGTTTCTCGGAAGCGGTGACGCTTTTGGTACAGGGGGACGGTTCAACACATGTTTTCATGTGCTGGGTCAGAAAAACTCTTTCCTGATTGATTGCGGTGCGTCGTCTTTGATTGCGATGCGAAAATTCAACGTGGATCCCGATTCCATTGAAGCTATTTTTCTAACGCATCTTCATGGTGACCACTTTGCCGGTGTGGTGTTTTTTCTGATGGATGCGCGTTATGTCTCCAAACGAACCCGCCCTTTGATTATTGCAGGCCCGCGCGGGGTTAAGAAACGCGTGATTGAGGCCATGAACGCCCTTTATCCCGGTTGTTGGGACAAAGGGATTGATTTTGATGTCTTTTTTGTTGAACTGAAATTAGGACAGCCGCAAGGATTGAACGGGATCAAGGTGCAGGCGTTTCAGGCGAGACACCTTCTGGACGAAAATGATTTCATTCTCCGTTTCGAGGTAGAAGGCAAAACCATCGTCTATAGTGGTGATACGGGATGGACGGATCATCTGGTCACCGCGGCGCAATTTTCCGACCTGTTTATATGTGAATGTTATCTATATGATCAGCAATGTGAATTCCATATGGACTATATGACGTTGCAGGAAAATAAACATCGTTTCAACACCCGCAATCTGGTTTTAACGCATCTTGGCCCCGATGCGCTGGCGCAAAAAAAGCAAATGGAAGACCAGACCGCCTTTGATGGCCTTATAATTTCCATATAACATGCAATTCTCCATTTCGTAATTTGGATGAATACTGTAAAACGACGCTTTCGAATATCCGCATTCTTGCTTGCATTTTAAGGATTCCCGATGGCGCTCCCTCCGCTTCTCACACTTCGCGATGTACATGTAACCTTTGGCGGTCGTCCCGTCTTTGAAGGGGTGGAATGTGCTGTTCAACCGGGGGATCGTATCTGTCTGGTCGGGCGCAATGGTTCGGGGAAATCAACTTTGATGAAAGTCATCGCTGGCTTGATTGAAATCGATGACGGCGAACGGTTTGTCCAACCCGGTGTGACAGTTTCCTATCTGCCGCAAGACCCTGTCATGCCCGAAGGCCTCAGTGTCCATGATTATGTCCATGCGGGTTTGCGCCATGAAGATGAATATCACCGGGTGGATATTTGTCTGGAAGCCATGAAACTGGATGGGGCGCGGGATACCTCCACATTATCGGGTGGAGAGGGGCGCCGCGCCGCCATTGCACGCGCGCTGGTGTCCGAACCGGACATTTTGTTGCTGGACGAGCCGACAAACCACCTTGATTTGCCAACGATTGAATGGCTGGAAGAAGAATTGCAGTCTTTCCGGGGCGCGATGATGATGATCAGTCACGACCGGACGTTTTTACGTAAGCTGTCCCGTCAATTATTGTGGCTGGATCGTTCAAAAATACGCCGGACCGATCAGGGATATGAATTTTTTGATGAATGGGTTGAACAAGTTCTGGCGGACGAGGAAAAAGAACTGACCCGCATCAATATCCAGATTGCCGAAGAAGAACGTTATATGTTGAAAGGCGTTACAGCGCGACGCAAACGTAATATGCGACGCGTGCGCAAACTGGCTGATCTGCGTGAACAAAAAGCCACCCGGGTTCAAGTGCAAGGGACGGTGAATTTAAAAGTCGATAGTGGGGAAAGTTCCGGTAAGTTGGTGATTGAAGCCAAGGGAATTTCCAAGGCCTTTGATAACAAGGTCATTGCAAAAGATTTTTCCATTCGTGTGATGCGCGGTGACAAGATCGGTTTAATTGGCCCGAACGGGGCGGGTAAAACCACCTTGTTGAAAATGCTGACGGGACAATTGCAGCCCGACAGTGGTGATATTCGTATCGGGACCAATTTGACAGCGGCTTATTTTGACCAAAAACGCGATAATTTGCCCAAAGATGTGACACCGTGGGATTATTTGGCGGACATGGGCGGGGATCAGATCATTGTGCATGACCAACCCAAGCATGTCGTGACTTATATGCGTGATTTTCTGTTTGAAGAACGTCAAGCCCGCCAACCCATCCATGCCTTATCCGGTGGGGAGAAAAACCGCCTGATGCTGGCGAAGCTTTTGGCAAGTCCGACCAATTTTCTTGTCTTGGATGAACCGACCAACGATCTGGATATGGAAACGCTGGATCTGTTGCAGGAGGTACTATCTGAATATGACGGCACTTTGTTGCTGGTCAGTCACGACCGGGATTTTCTGGATCGGGTTGTGACATCGACCATTGCAGTGGAAGGCAATGGAAATGTGCAGGAATACCCCGGTGGGTATGAAGATTATTTGCGCCAACGCCCCGATGACAAAGCGGTGACAGAGGCAAAGGCGAAATCAGCAGAAAAACCAAAAGAGCAGCCGAAAAAGACGAAAGCTAAACTCAGTTATAAAGATCAGCGCGAACTGGATATGTTGCCGCAGAAGATGGAAAAACTGACCGCTGAGAAAGAAAAGCTGGAACGCGCAATGGCGGACCCGGATTTATTTGCCAAAAGCCCGGATAAATTCCAAAAAACCAGTGATGATCTAAGCGCGGTTCAAGCCGAACTGGATGCGTGTGAAGAACGCTGGCTGGAACTGGAAATGTTGCAGGAAGAATTATCGGCCGGCTAAACGTCAATACGTTCAACGAGGGCGCCGTTTTCTTCAAAACAAACGCAGCTCAGCTTGCCACCAAACCCGCAACCGCTATCAATGCAAAGCTGGTGTTTGGCCATATGAAAACCGCCTTGACGGTGGTCATAGCCACGGATTGTGCGTTCAAACCCGTTGTAGGGGTGGTCAAGTTCGCGAAATTCCTGCGTGCCCCACCAAAACGCATCGGTTTGTGCGTCCAATGGCATATCGGGGACAACATTGGCGCTGACGAACAACAGCTTTTTATCATCGCTATAGGCGGCTCGTTTCAAGGCATCCATATATTGTTCATGCCCATCCATCGTGCGCATGGTTTCTTTTAAGGCATTGGTCCAGGCCGATAAGGCGCTCATGCCGCCCTGTGCGGCCTTCATTCCTTCTGCACAGGAGGTGTGATAGGCCTGAAGTGTGCTTTCCACACCCTGATTGTACATCCACTGCAAGACTTCTTCCGGCTCCCGTGCAAAGGGAAGCTGGCGCATTTTATAAAGCATTTCTTCCTGACAACCGCGCAGGAAAATAACGTCATCGGTTTCAGCACCTTCTTGTAAAATAACAAGACGGCGGAAATTTAAAACTTCATTCAGTGTTCCGGCAACATCGGGACCGCGGCCCAAGATGTTACCACAATAAATCAGGGCATCGCCGGGCAGGAAATGGTTGGCCAATTGACCATGAAGCGCTTTCAGTTTGTCGGCTTCGCCATGAATGGCGCCAACAGCCCAAATCCGTTTTTTACCTGTCAGCTTCGCAAATTTACCGTCTTGCGACATACACGTCCCTTTTATCTATAGGAAAAGGCAGGAAGATTTAAAATCTATCCTGCCTTTTCATAAAGTCATATGCAAGTAAAGCTTAAGCGGCTTTTTCTTTTTGAAGAACGTCTTCCAATTTTTCGGTTGCCGCATCTTTGTCGATGTTTTCAACGGCTGCAACTTCGTGGGCCAATCGCTCCAACGCAGCTTCATAAATTTGGCGCTCGGAGAAAGACTGGTCAGGTTGACCGACGTTGCGATACAGATCGCGAACCACTTCTGCAATCAAAACCGGATCGCCAGAGTTGATTTTTGCTTCATATTCCTGTGCACGGCGGCTCCACATGGTGCGTTTGACTTTGGCTTTGCCTTTCAGCGTAGTCATTGCCGTTTCCATGATTTTGCCGGAGCTGAGTTTACGTAAGCCCGCTGCTTTGATTTTGCCTACAGGGACGCGTAATGTCATGCGTTCATGTTCAAATGTAATCACAAATAACTGGAGTTCGTGACCACCGATTTCCTGAGTTTCAACGCCCACAACGCGGCCAACGCCATGAGTCGGATATACGACAAAATCGCCAGAATCGAACGGTAGGTTTTGAGCCATTTCTTATCTCTCTTACTCTTTACACAGACAGCCCGTCAGGTGGGGGAGCCCAAATTCGGCGACAAAAAAAACCGTCCGCTTGGTTAAGCAGAAGGGGCCGACATGACAACGGGTTGTCTATATTTGGTTGGCTGGCCGCCCTGAGCATCATAAAGTTTGACAGGGATATAAGACTCTGGACGGTCAAAAACCGGCTCCGCACGGAACCGGCTGTTAGCAATGGTTATACCACAAGATTGGCCAAAAAAACAGACCTAAGTTACAAAAACATGACAAAAACCCGCTTCTTGTTTGAAGAAGCAGGTCTTTGAAATCTGAAACTGTAAAATATTACAGAGGCTTGGCTCAGTCGCCTGCACCCGGTTTTTCGCTAAGCTCAGCTTTCTTACCGGCGCGACCGTTTTCGGCATCCGCATTTTCCATCGGATCTTTTTTGGCTGTGATGTTCGGCCAGGTTTCAGAGAATTTCTGGTTAATTTCCAGCCATTCTTCAATGCCGTCTTCGGTATCGGGCAGGATAGCTTCTGCCGGACATTCCGGTTCGCATACGCCGCAATCAATACATTCGTCCGGGTTGATTACCAAGGTGTTTTCACCTTCGTAGAAACAGTCAACCGGGCAGACCTCGACACAGTCGGTGTATTTACATTTAATACAGTTTTCCACGACAACGTAGGTCATTTGAATCTCCGTTTTTTGATCGCTTGGCCGGTTTAACCGTTCGTCGAATTGTGCGGACAAAGCGAATCGTTAATATCTTCTTCCCCAAAGGACATGATCGGCTCATACCCCAAAATAGTTGAATTGAGGTAGCACAATCCTTTGGAGACAGCAACCATATGAATATTGTGGATACCCGTTTTTTTACATCGGGAGTGTGAGTGAAAATCAATCACAACATTGCATCTCCAAGTAAAAGACCCTACCTTATTGAAAAAGAAGGAGCTTCCCCCAATGCCACACCGTTTGAATTATCCCGCAACTGCACGTAATCGTGATCCGATCTTAGCCGTCCTAAAACGGTTTTTACCCGACAAGGGACGTGTTTTGGAGATTGCAAGCGGCAGTGGCGAACATGTTGTTCATTTTGCACAACATTATCCGGGGTTGGTTTGGCAACCCAGTGATCTTGATCCGGCTTGTCTGAAAAGCATTCAGGGCTGGGTGGATCATCACGCACTTGAAAATATTCTTCCCCCTTTGTCGTTGGATACCACAATAGAGGACAATTGGTCCCAAAATGAATTGGATGCACTGATATGTATCAATATGGTGCATATCAGTCCGTGGGAGGCGACAACCGGTTTAATGAAAAAAGCCGGGCAGTTAATCGGACAAGACGGCTTTCTGTATCTGTATGGCCCTTATCGGCAAAATGGGGAACATACGGCACCGAGCAATATTGAATTTGAATATTGGTTGAAAGAAAAAGACCCCCGTTTCGCAGTGCGCGATATTAGCGAGGTTGACGCCGAGGCCCGTAAAAACGGTCTTGCGTTGCAAGAGGTCGTTGAGATGCCTGCAAATAATTTTTCATTGGTTTTTCAGCGTCAGTAAAGTTATACCGGACCCATGAGACGAAATCCGAATTTTAAAGCAGATTTGGCGGTTTTTGCGCTGATCATCTTTTTGTTAGGTGTGGTTTTTTCCATGTTTGTATTGGAAAAAGACCCCGACGCGCGCCTTGGCCTGTTCGGCATAAGCCTGTGGGTGCTTGTGATTGTCGGGGCGATTTATTTTCGCATTAAAACAAAGAATGAAGAAGAAGACAGGAAATAGCGCCAGCCTCGCGTTATAGGACTATTCCGCTTCGGTTAACCACTTATCCATCTGGCGACGTTCGCGTTTGGTTGGACGACCGGCGCCAGCCTCGCGTTCACCAACCTTGGCGGGTTTGTCGATTTTTGGTTTGGGTTGGGGCGGGTCCAGGTCTTCGTAAAGGGTGCGGGCCTCGGGTGCCGGGCCACGTCGTTCCCCCATTTTGACGACTTTAATCAACCGAATATAAGGGCCCAGCGGGAACGTAAGCACATCATCGGGTTTTAACATATAGTGAGCTTTGGAAATTGCGGTGCCGTTGACGCGCAATTTATTGCCGGACACAAATTTCGCGGCCAAGGTGCGGCTTTTGAAAAAACGCGCCTGCCAAAGCCATTTATCAACACGTAGCGTTTCGGTCATTTCTTCCAGTCTTTGAGTTGAGCAAAAGGCGAATCCGGGTCAATCCGAACGGGTCTTTGACGTGTGGGGTTTGCCTTTTTCTTTTTCTTTATATGGGCTTTCTTTCGCTGGACTTTAAGGGTGTCAGCGGATTTTTCAATATGATATCCCATACGCCGTAAAATATCGGCCATAACAGTGACGGAACAGCCGGCCAAACTTGTGAAATCAGCATTGATATCCGCGGGTCGTTTTTTTGTTTTCTCCCATGCCAGTTCGGCAATACGTTCGGCCATATCGACGCGCAGGCACCGATTGCCATACATTTGATAACCGATCTGTTCATAAAACAGGCGCGGGGTATCGGGTTGAGCCACAAAGGACATCAGGCCGCTGGCGGGATAAACCGGGGCAATGTCGGGTTGGTGATAGAGTGTCCATAAATCTGCGCGTAATCGCACAGCAGCGGCCTTTAACAGTTTTGGGCAATAGATACTGTGCCGGGCGATAATAACACCGTATTTGCGCAGGGTTTTCCGGTCTTTGCTTTCGATGTCACGGATCAGGTCAAGGGCCTGTTTACGTGCCAAGGTGCCCAGACCTTCGCGCAGTTGAAAGATAACACCGCGTGCTGGTCCGTTCAGCTTGGCTGTTTCCAAATCGAATAGCGGTTTCAAGGTGTGCCGGATATAGTGATCCAGCCATTTGCTCAGGCGGGCCTTTACACGATCGCGCAAACCGTCTTCGATCAGATCGAATGCCAAGGTTTCCAAACGCGGGCTTAAGGCATCGTTGCCTTTATAAAGACGGGCACAAGGTGTGCCCCGCCACAGAATATAAGCGTCATCGCGCAGATTGAAGGCCTCGTCCTTTTCATCTTCAAATGCTGCAACCCGGCGGTCCATTTCCTGACGTAAGGCTTTGAGGGCGGCGGCATTAACAGCGCGTTTGGCATGTGGGTTGTCTGTTTCATCGGCGGCGAAATGAAACCCTTCAAGGCGACCCACGAAATGACCTTCGACCAGTACGTCGCCGGATTTGGTCACCGCTGCTAACAAGTCGTCTTTGTCTTTCAGTTTCTTCATTAAGGCCGAGGTCCGACGATCAACAAACCGTTTGGTCAGCTGTTCATGCAGCGCATCCGAGATTTTATCTTCAATTTGGCGGGTGATATCTTGCCAATGAAGTGGATCCACCAGCCATTTGCTGCGCTGAGAAATATATGTCCAGGTTCGAATCCCGGCGAGGCGTTGCGTCAATGTATCGATGTCACCGTCTGTACGGTCCAGACGTTGGACATGTCCGGCAACCCAATCGGTTGGCAACATATTCTTGTGGGTGGAAAGATGTTGATAAATCTGTCCCAACAGGCGGGGATGGCTATCGGACATCGTCTTGGCAAAATCCGGGATCTGGCAGACATCCCAAAGAAGTTTAACGGCCTTGGGATGGTTGGCGTATTTGATGACATCCGGGTTTTTGGACAGAAAATCTAATGTGATTTCATCTTCGGGAATACGCGGACGGATTAATCCGTGTGTTTGTGGGGCGCGGCGCAAATCCATCTGCAAGGTGTCAACCGAGGTAAAACGCAGGCGGGAATTTCGCCAGTAAATCTGTTCGATATTGTCAAATTCATGGGATTCGAGTCGATCAATGATTTCGGGATCAAGGGGCGGGCAGTCTGCCGTCACCCCGAAGGTACCGTCTGTCATGTAACGTCCGGCCCGTCCTGCGATTTGGGCCAGTTCGGGGGCCTGCAGTCTACGCATCTGGTGTCCGTCAAATTTGGACAGGGCTGCAAAGGCGACATGATCCACATCCATGTTCAACCCCATACCGATGGCGTCTGTGGCGATTATATAATCAACCTCGCCAGCCTGATACAATCCGACTTGTGCGTTACGGGTGCGGGGACTGAGGGCGCCAAGGACAACAGCCGCCCCGCCTTTTTGACGTTTGATCAATTCGGCAATGGCGTACACTTCGGAGGCCGAAAACGCCACAATGGCAGAACGATTGGGCAGGCGGGTAATTTTCTTTGACCCGGTATAGGTCAGTTTTGAAAAACGGGGGCGTTGGTCAAACTGTACATCCGGGATTAAACGACGGATCAAGGGGGCGATGGATTGTGAGCCCATAAACATGGTTTCGGCTTGGCCATGGGCATTAATCAGGCGATCAGTGAAAATGTGACCGCGTTCCGGGTCTGCACATAATTGAATTTCATCAATGGCGAGGAAATCAACCGTATGGTCCACAGGCATGGATTCGACGGTGCATAAAAAATAACGGGCATGTGGAGGAAGTATTTTTTCTTCGCCGGTAATCAGGGCGACTTGATCAGGCCCTTTTATTTTGACGACCCGATCATAGTTTTCACGCGCCAGAAGGCGTAAGGGGAAGCCGATCATACCGGTGCCGTGGGCCATCATACGTTCCAGGGCGAGATAGGTTTTTCCGGTATTTGTAGGGCCGAGCACCGCAGAAATACGGGCGTTTGAAGAAGTATCAATTTGCATAACGGGCGCACAATGGACCAGTTTGCAAAAAGAGGCAAGAAAAGAGGGGAATGTTGGTATCAGACCCCTCTCTCTTACAAATCACATAGGTGAAAGTACCTTTGAGGTGGCAAAAATAAGGGCCTCCCACCTATGGGAGGGCGAAAAACCTTATATTTGCGGAGGGGCGCGTGGCGATTTCGTGCGGGCGTAATGCGAAAGTGCTTGGTGCCCGAATGCGACTGCTTCGCTGAGTTGGGGGGGACCTATATGGAAGTCGAAGTGTACGACTTCGGGAAGAATGAGGTCAAAATCCCGGGTGGCATCCTGGTGGCATAGGACGCAATAATCACAGACAAAACTGTCTGTATGGCTGGGCGAGTCCGGGTCGTTGTTCAGGTTAACACGGCAAATACTGGTTCGCATTGCCGATTCGAATTCTGCCATTGCAGGCGATTCACTGGCAAGAACAACAACAGGCGTGACAAACTGAAAGACGAACGCAATCAGCAGCAGTGCCGAGATATCGACACGCAACGCGTTCATCAGTTTTGTCAGCTTGCGACTCATAGACTAAACATTCCAGCTACTATAAACTTTAATATACCTATCAAAAAAATAGGACGAATACAATTCGTATTATTCAAACCATTACGGCTGAAATAGGGCAAAGAGTAAAAAATCAGGTCCGCAGTTGAAAACGTATGGGAACGATGACATCACTGTTGACGGCTGTCCCGTTGCGTTTAGCGGGTAGAAAACGCCAGTTTCTCACGGTCTGTAAGGCAGATCGATCCAATGCGCTATGACCACAGGATTTAAAGATACTGAGATCAAGGACTTTGCCTTCAGCACTTACCAAAACTTTTAATTCCACAACCCCTTCCAGACGGCGACGTTTGGCCGATTTGGGATAAGGCGGGGCGGGATTGCGCAAATAGGCCGGATAAACCGGTTTAATAAAACCCGTTTTGGGGCGAGTCTTTTTAACGGGCGCGGTTGTAAAAGCTTGGGCGACAGTCTGAACTTTTGGTCGAGGCTGTACTTTTTTTGGTGGCGATACGGGTTTGACAGGCGGTTTTACCTCAACCTGTTTGGGGACGATTCGCGGTTTGGGTTTTTCTATCTTTTCTTCTTCTTTGGGTGGTTCAATCGCTTCTTCGATGATTTCGGCGATTTCTTCTTCTTCGATCACCGGTTCTTCTTCAATGATTTCTTCAAGAGGTGTTTCTTCGATGACCTCTTCGGGTTCGATAACAGGTTCGACGAAAGTTTCCACCATAAAAGCGACTTCTTGGGGGGCATCGTCTTTGGGGATATTTAGCTCCCCGCTGGCATGTCCGATCAGGAACAAGCCGGTAAACAGCAGGACATGCAAAAAACCCGCGGCCCCGATGGGCAACAGGCGTGCCCCGAGCGGGGTGTCAACGACAACCCGCCCGGTGCTTTCGTCCAGCCTATATTGATTAGAAATCAGCATTGACCCGCAGGAAGAATGAACGTCCCGGTTCATTCACCTTTGCAACCGTGTTGTCAAAAGAACTGCCGCGGTTCAAATGGTTGGAATAGGTTTTGTCCAACACGTTAGTCACGCCGAGGGCCAGATCAAACGGTTTAAATGCCCAGATTTTTCCATAAACATCAAAGACAGCGTAACCGCCGGTTTTTTCGATGTCCTGACCACTGGTTACAGCCCCGATGTCGGCGCGGTTTTGTTTGGCGGCTGCGCGCATACGCAAACCGCTCATCCAGTCGGCGGTGCTGTATTCAAGTGCTGCGCCGACTTCCAGCGGTGCAATTTGAGCCAGAGGACGGTTATCTTCGTCGTTTTCACCGTAGGTGTACGCCACGTTCAAGGCAAGGTTCAAACCTTCCATTAAATCGATTCCACCAGACAGTTCAAAGCCCATCAAGGTTGCATCAATGTTGCGATAAATATCGGCGTTGTCAGCCAGCAGAATACCATCCTGACCTGTGGCGTTATCGCGCAGGATATAATCGCTGACTTTGTTGTAATACACAGAACCGCCTACGTTCCAACCGTCATAGGCGGCACTGGCGCCCAGTTCAACTTGATGATGTTGTTCCGGGTCGATATCCGGATTGCCGATCCAACGCAAACCGGCTGTTGCATGATCACCGGCCATACCGCGTTCTGTGGCATCTGCGGTGCGCACAACGCGTGACAAGCTGCCGTAGAAGGCGATGTTTTGATCCAGTTCGTGATCATAACGTAACAGACCACCGATGTTATGTTCGCTTTGGTCGTCCCACTGTTTGCCGTAATACATCTGGTACAGCTGATTGGCTGTCCGCCCGGTACGTGCAGAAACGGTGTTTACTTTGTTCGCATCCACACCGACGTAGTCATAACGCAGGCCAACTTTAACTTTGCCGGCTGAGGAAACTTGATAAGTTTTTTCGCCAAACAGACCGATTTGATCGGTGCTCATGCCCGGCCACATATAGGCTTGTTCATTCCCGCTGGCATAAATGTTGGTTTGTGCGCCCATGTAACGTAACGCATCCTGATAGGAAACTTTTAAATCGGCCCCAACGACGAGATCGTTATTTTCCAACGAGAGCGTCCCGCCATAAATTTGAGTATCCGATTCGGTCAACATCCCCATACCGGCACGGCTGCGCAGGCTGAAGTTATCCATAATGTGATCAACCTGACTGATATAGGCCGAGGCGTTCATTTGATTGAACAGGCCAAAGTCGCCTTTATGGGTCAGGGAGCTGCGCAAAGCCATCATTTTGGCTTCTGGCGCATCCATACCGGCACCAGCATAAAGGGCATCGCTGGTATCATCTAATTGTGCACCAAAAGTGATTTTTGTATCTGCAGTGGCTTGAACACCGACATCCAGTCGCCCGCCATGTTGGTCAAAGCCGGAACGGACTTTTTTACCATTACCATCTTCGTAGCTGTTGGCAGCAGATTTTTCGATATTGGCACGTACATAGTGACCATCGCCAAGATCAAAGGATCCTTTGATTGCAACGTCACGGGTGTTGCCGTTGCTGTCGATGCCACCTGAAATATTGATGTTTGCCGATTTGCCTTCTGTAAAGGTCGGGGCGTTGCGTTTGGTTTTGACCGTCCCGCCGGAACCACCGCTGCCATGTTGGACCGAAGTATAACCTTTTTCCACGATCAATTCGTCGTTGCCATCAATGGATAGGAAGGAGGCAGGCGGATCCATACGGTTGGGACAGCCGCCTTGAACAAACACGCCATCATCCACGATATTTAACTGGGTTTGTTTTTGACCACGGATAAAGGGGTCGATACCGTGGCTGCCCATACGGCTACCAGAAACACCGGGGACAGATTGTAAATAATCACCGCCGTCAGCCGCTGGGAAGGTGCTGTCTTCTTCAAAATTCAGGATAATACGCTGTGGTGTTTCGATTTGGTCTTCGGCCAGAACTTCCGGAAGCTTAACAGGATCACCGGCGTGGGCGGACAAAGGCAGGAACGCACATAAAGCGGCGCCCAGCAATAATTGCTGTTTCATAATTAAGTCTCTTCTTAAAGATAAATGGATGTGTGAAACGGATCTTTAAGAAGAAAAGGGAGGGGCCCGTGAGGATGCAATATTGCCCCAAACTTGGGCATCCAGGACGAGAGGCGTATCCTTGTAGGTAATCTTTGTTATGCGTGGGTTTGTAAGGATAACGCTAAGGGCAGGGTCTTTGAGTTGTACAACAGGTAAAAATGTGCCGCGCAAACACCAGTCACAAACAAAACCGTCTGTTTGTTCGGTCGGGAGGGAATCGTCTTGCTGTTCTGCCAGCATGACCTGACAAATGCTATTGCGAAGGGCGGCTTCGTATTCGCCCTGTTCGCTATGTTCTGCCGCAAAAAGATAAATGGGCGTAAACAATTGAAAAAGAAACGCGATCAGAAGCAAGGCCGAAATATCAGCCCTTCCTGCTTTTTGAAAACGTTTTAATAAATCAATCATTTAGAAACATTCTAGTAAATGTAATCTTAAGGCTTTTCTTATATATCAATTTTCCTAAATTACAAATAAAAACGCCCTGTCTTTGGTCAAGACAGGGCGTTTTAAAAGTAACCCGAACAAGGGTGGGGGGCAAAAGTTCGGGATCCTTCAATCCAGATTTAACGTTCGACGAACGCGCGTTCAATCACGTAATCGGCTGCATCGCCTGTGTGGGCAGAGGCACGGAAACCGAGATCATCCAAAATTTTGCAGGTATCTTCCAGCATGCTCGGGCTGCCGCAGATCATGGCGCGGTCCGTTTCCGGATTTAATTGCGGCAAGCCAAGGTCCTGACACAGTTTACCGTTGAGGATCAAATCGGTCAGACGGCCCTGATTACGGAAAGGTTCGCGTGTCACGGTTGGATAATAAACCAGTTTTTCTGCGATCATTTCGCCGAGGTACTCGTGATTGGGCAGTTCTTCGTGGATGTAATCCTGATAGGCCAATTCGCTGACATGGCGCACACCATGAACCAGAATGACTTTGTCAAAACGGTCATAGGTTTCAAAATCACGAATGATGCTCATAAATGGGGCGAGGCCGGTTCCGGTGGCAAACAGGAACAGGTTTTTCGCGGGTGTCAGATCATCAACAACCAATGTACCTACCGGTTTTTTGCTGATCAGGATTTTGTCATCTTTTTTCAAGTGTTGCAGGCGTGAGGTCAAAGGCCCGTCCTGAACTTTAATGCTCAAAAATTCCAGATGTTCTTCGTAGTTGGCGCTGGCGATGCTGTAGGCACGCGTTAGCGGTTTACCGTTAACTTCCAGACCGATCATAACAAAGTGGCCATTATGGAATCTCAATGCGTCTGGACGCGAGGTTTTAAAGCTGAACAGGCTGTCGTTCCAGTGTTTTACTTCTAATACGTCCTCTTGGTAAAAAGCCATTTTTACTCTCTTCGTGTTCGCGATGGTCGGGGTCGTGGGCAAATCACGCCTGTCCATACATAGGGGGTCTAATCTCAATATTACAGGAACGGTCGAATGTTGTGTCCTGAAATTAAATGCACAATACGCAGTGTTAATTATTTGTCAATTACAAATAATTTTAGTTAAATAGAAAATGTATAAAATTCGCACCCACATCAACGTGTGAACGGCGAATTTGGCCTATTCCTACTATTTTAGTTGGGTTAAGTAAAGTGAATATAAGAACGGTTCTGACTAATTGGAAGGGGGAGTGCTGGAGTAAAATATTTGTCTTTGGCTGGACAGGAGTTGTTTAAAGCTTGCCAGAGGTTGTAAATGACTTAAATTACATTTCTTAAGATATTTGTATCTATTAAGTCTTGTGAGGTAATTGTGGATTTTGTGGTAGGGCTCCTTGTCGCTGCGGTTTTTTTGACGGTAGTGCCAATTTTAATTGCGATGTATTTGGAACGTGAAAGTGATGTGGAACTTTTGATATTGCCGTTTTTTGGGCGTAGTCTTGGAATTTTTGCGGTCTCTTTATTGGTTGGCTTTATTTTAGGCCTTTCTGGCATGGATGTAATAATGTCCGATATTCTTCTCGCCGTGATTAGCTTTCCTTTGTCAATTTTTGGGTATCGTTGGGCTTTACAACGTATTCGAAATATCGGTTGGTCGAAAAACATGGTGTGGATCGCACTTATTCCGATTGCCAATATTATTTTCAGCTTGTTTCTTCTGTTTAAACCCGGTCAAAACCAAGATCAAATATTGCAAGATAATAATGATATAGTATCTGAGGCATCTGGAGTTTAGTGCTCGTCCCAATTAACAGGATTATTTATGCAAGCCGTTTTAATCTTTTCAATCATCGCGCCCCCTATTTTAGCCTTTTTATATGACGTAAAATTTCAAACCGTGATTTCACGAGGGGAATTCGTTGTTCGTTTTGTGGCGGTCATGGCATTTAACATTATTGCCAGTATGATTATGGAAGAAGCCTTGGCAGGTATGGAAATTATTGTTGTGAATTATCTTCTGACCTTTGCCAGTTCCACATTTATGTATGTGTCAATGATCGGTCGTATCCGTTCAACGGCCTTGCGCCCGGTTGGACGATATTATCTGATTAACCTGGTTTTGTGCGCAGGTGTCGTGGTGGTCTTTGGCGCCCTTTCTCCCTTGGTTGGGTTTGTGGCGGCATTGGGGATTGTCTTGTTGTTCTGTATCTATCCCCCAAAAAGGGACGCGTTACAAACAAACGAGGCGGTATAAAAAAAGCCCGCTGTCCTGTTCAGGATCAGCGGGCTTTTTTTATTGATTGTGTCAGCGTTTAGCCAGCAACAGCTTCTTCGTCTTCGTGCTGTTTTACTTCGCCACGGTTACGTTGAACCCATTCTTTGATTTGGCGACGTGCAGCATCAAAGGCATCACGGATTGTGACATAGACGTCTTCGTGTGCGTGGTCATCTTTGTGGTTTTTGTTCACAACGATTTCTTCGCCCGGCATGCTGATGTCGAGACGGATGTCATACAGTTTGCCTTTAGTCTGGCTTTTGTGCGGCGTGCTTACGGTGACGCGGCAGCTAACGATTTTGTCAGAATGTTTTTCCAACATTTCTACTTTTTCGCGGATACGCGCTTCGACAGCGTCGGAGTGGTCAACATCGCGAAAAACGATTTGCAAAGGAGACTGCATTTATCTCGTGCCCTAAAAAAAACTTTACAGATTGCGACCTTGCGTGCCGGAAAACGGCGCAATGATCAGTGAATTTCTCACTCTCTTACCTGCTTATTTTTAATTACGCAACATAAGAGATGCAAGTTTTGCAGATTCTTTATACAAGAAGGGTTGCATACGGGTGTTTTTTTAGACATATCCACCACATCCATTTTCAATATAGGGATATTTAATTTTAGCCATGACCGAAGAAAAACTATCGTTTCAGGCAGAAGTCAGCAAACTTCTGCATATTGTCACCCACTCGTTGTACAGCAATAAAGAGATTTTCCTCAGGGAACTGATCTCTAACGCATCGGATGCGTGCGATAAATTGCGTTATGAAGCGCAAACCGATTCGTCTCTTCTTGATGGTGATTCAGATTTTAAAATCTCGTTGTCGCTTGATAAAGAGGCCAAAATCTTAACGATTGCCGATAACGGTATCGGTATGAACCATGACGACCTGATTAATAATCTGGGTACGATTGCCAAATCCGGCACCGAAGCCTTTTTAAAGGCGGCAGAAGAATCCGGTAAGTCGGATGTGAACTTGATCGGCCAATTTGGGGTCGGGTTCTATTCCTCCTTCATGGTGGCCGAAGAAGTGGTGGTGACCACCCGTAAGGCGGGCGAAGACAAGGCCTGGTCCTGGACCAGCAATGGTGAAGGCGATTATGTGATCGGGGATGCGACACGCGACGGCCACGGCACAACCATTCAATTGAAGATGCGCGAAGATCAAAGCGAATTTTTAGAAGATCATCGCCTGCGCCATATCGTCAAAACCTATTCCGACCACATCAGTATTCCGATTGAGCTCAAAGGCGAAGAAGACGAAACGCTGAATTCTGCCTCTGCCATCTGGACACGTTCGCAAAGCGATGTCAGTGAAGAACAGTATAAAGAGTTCTATCACCATGTGGCCCATGCCTTTGATGAACCGTGGCTGACTTTACATAACCGGGTTGAAGGGGTGATTGAATATACCAACTTGCTGTTCATTCCCGGTTCACGCCCGATGGATTTGTTCACACCGGAACGTAAAAACCACCTGAAGCTATACGTCAATCGTGTGTTTATCACCGATGATTGTGATGAAGTTATCCCGCAATACCTGCGTTTTGTACGCGGTGTTGTCGATAGTGGGGATTTGCCGTTGAATGTGTCACGCGAAATGCTGCAACACAATCCGGTTCTGGCGAAAATCAAAGCCGGTCTCACCAAGAAAATTTTGGGCGAGCTGAAGAAAAAGGCTGAAAAAGACACCGAAGGCTATGTCACATTTTGGGAAAACTTTGGCGCGGTGATGAAAGAAGGCATCTACGAAGATTTTGCCCATAAACAAGACTGTCTGGCCTTGGCTCGTTTCAAATCAACACAGGATGATGATTGGGTTTCCTTGGCGCAATATGTCGAACGCATGAAGGAAGGTCAGGACCAGATTTTCTATATTTCCGGTGATGATATCGATGCCTTGAAGAAATCTCCGCAATTGGAAGGCTTTAAGGCCAAAGGGGTTGAGGTTCTGTTTATGACCGACCCGATCGATGAATTCTGGATCCCCGGTGTCGGTGCTTTTGAAGAAAAGCAATTCCAGTCGATCACCAAAGGCGGGGCTGACCTGTCCAAGATTAAAAAGGACGGGGAAAGCGACGAGGACGCCAAAGAAGAGAGTGCAGATAAAGACGGTGTGGACCGTTTATGTGCTGCCTTCAAAGTCGTCTTGGGCGACACTGTTCAAGAAGTTCGTTCCACGGACCGTTTGACCGATAGCGCCGTTTGTCTGGTTGCTGGCGAAGGGGCGATGGATCGCAACTTGCAACGCATGTTGAAACAACATGGTCAGGCCGTACCGGACGATGCCCCAATTCTGGAGTTGAACCCAACACACAGCCTGATTAAAAAGCTGGTTGACCTGTCTGCAGACGGCACCACGCCGACGATTGATGATGCAGCCCATCTTTTGCTGGATCAGGCCCGTATTATCGAAGGCGAAACCATTCCCGATATGACGGCTTTTGCCCGTCGCATGACATCGGCAATGGAAAAAGGCTTGGTTTAATACCGGGATAAAAGTGAAAACGGGTCGCGAAAGGGGATTTCTTTCGCGGCCCGTTTTTTGTTTATTTATCGATATCTTCTAAGCGCCTAGAAGTCTGTGTGCCTTAATGTTTGGAACCGATTTTTTTGCGCATTTGTTCGACGCAACCGGCGAGTTCGTGAGGTGCAATTTTGTCGGATTTTGCGATTAAATGGATAATCGGGTCGTCCAGAAGTTCTTTTAATTTGGGTTCTTGCCCACCGCTACCGTAGGGTCCGATAACGGGAAGCTCGACCTTTTCCTTCGGGGATTTCAGGATATTCAGGCCTAATAGCATAGCTTCCTCCTTCACGATGTGACTAGAACCGATATAGTTTGCAGGAGGTTGATTTCAAGGAATGCTTTGGTTGAAAGAGGCTAATCCAGTTTAAAGGCAGCTACGATCTCAAGAGTTTCAGGATGTTGTAAGAAAAATCCTTGTCCGATATTTTTGGTCTTTTGATCGGATAGGTCAAAGTGGCTTTGTCCACCCGACCAGGAACCAACCTTTTGCAAGGATTGGACAATATGATAATTGGTCAGGCTACGCCCGCGATTTTCCCCACGGCGGACTTCGGTTGTGTTTTCTTTCAGGTAATTGATCAGATATGCATTGAGTGGACTTTCTTGCTTCGGTCCGCTGAGGGATAAACCGTCTGATTTGTATTCAAGGGTAATATCCGTTTGGTTGGCAAGCTCACGTGTGATTGCTTTTAAGATACGATCTTGTTGATTGCCGCTTTCTTGATATCGACCGGAGACCACCATTTGAGGTGTGTAGACATAACGTAAGTTAAAGCTGTGCGCATAATCGCGCTGGCGCTGGGTAAAGGCTGCTTTGGCATGGACATCTTTCCAGCCAATATAATCCCAATAATCCACATGATAGGCCAAGGCAAGCACATCCGGGCGCATGGCAAGCTTCCCTAAAAATGCGTCGGCAGGTGGACAGCTTGAACACCCTTGTGAGGTAAAAAGTTCAACAAGGGCCACCGGCTGGCTGGCATTCACCGGAAAGCTGAAACCGAGAAGAAGGCTGAGGGTCAGAAACGTTGCTTTTTTCATCTGTAGGGGCTTTCATTATGGATCACCCCTCAAGAATAGGTATTGTGCCCTTCACAAGCCAATCACATCATAGTGAGCACCCTGCATATAAGCCAAGACCCGTCCTGCCATACCAAAGCCGCCGAGGCAGAGAATAACGCCATCCTCAGGTCGTTTGTCTTTTGCGAACGTAATGGCACTATCGATATCGTGTGCGGTGTCTTTATATGTGGCGTTCAAGTGGGTGAGGATATGATCCGGGGTATGCATGTCGACATCAAATTGAAGGGCGACCACATGATGAAATGTCCCTTTTATTGCGGTGAGGTCTTTATCGTTTTTAAAGGCACAAATCAGACTGATGGGACGCTCAGGAAAAGCTGAAACAGCCGTTGCAACGCTTTGGGCGTTATGGGCCACATCTACATAGATCGGTGGATGGGTGGACAGTTTTTGCAACCGTCCCGGCACCTGAACACCATATGTTTCGGGTAAGGTATCCAGCGCAAAATGCTGTTTTAAGGCATGGGCGGCAAGCCGGGCATTGCTTTGCAAGGGATCAAGGGGCGGGCAGGAGAGATCAATATAGGTCACACCATCGGGTATGCAGTCTTCAAGACCACCAACGGCGCTGAGGAGTGTGTCACCTGCTTTACAAACAGCTGCTTTTTCGCTTGCAATGGCGTGAAGGGTTTTTCCCAGAATGGCGGTATGTTCCAGATCGATTGAAGTCAAAACCGAAATTGTGCCCGGTGCAATACGAACCGGGTCGAATCGACCGCCCAATCCGATTTCCATAATGGCGAGATCGACGTTTTGTTCGGCAAAAAAAATTAGGGCGGCAAGGGTCAGGATTTCAAATCGCCCACTTTGTGGAAGAGGGGCGGCCCGCATTAAGGCCTGTGTCAGGCAAGCATCGAGGTCTTCATCTGTGATCATACGCCCATTGATCTGGATGCGTTCGTTGACATGCAATAAATGGGGGGAGGTATAAAGCCCGACAGACTTTCCCAATCCCTGTGCCATTCGGGCCATCAGGTGTGCGGTGGTGCCTTTGCCGTTTGATCCGACAATTTTGATGCTGGGGATCATGTTCAGCCCTTGGCAAAGTTGGGCCATGCGTTCATTGACACCGGGTGGACCGAAACGGGGATGTTGAAGCAGGCGATCTATAGCCGTCATGTGAAATAAGCCCGTTTAATCAAGCGCAGATAGGTTTGCGTACCGATAAAATAGATCAATCCCGTTTGGGGTAAATCAAGACCGGATTTTAGGGCACAAACATCGTTGAAATCCCCTTGATAGGCGATCTGATGTTGTTTTGCCTTTTCATATGACAGAAAGCCACGTTCCCCGGTCAGGATGATTTGGGAGATTGTTGCACCCGTCTTTTGCAACAGATCCATAATACCATCGAAATCTTTATCATCGGGCAGCGACAGATAAAAATGCACCTGTCCGTTATGATCTTGCATAAGTTGACGCAGAAAGGTTTCGTCTGCACTATCACGCGCGATCATACCTTCGTACATCAAGGTCCGGTTGGCATCCTGTCGTGTGGCGAAAGAGGCACAAGGGACATCGATAATATCAATGGCGCGCCCACGAAAGGCGCGTAACGCTTCGGTGGCACTTTGGCGGGCGAGATCATACCAATGTGGATAGGCAAGGTTGGGTGTCTTTGTGTCACGTGCACCTATGACCAGATGGTCACAAGTTTCTGAAATGGAAAGTTTATCGGCGCGTATATCATCCAGTGTTGGTCCCAGATAAT
>NZ_JBLWXN010000001.1:0-52392 GCF_048267425.1 Terasakiella sp. | reverse complement strand
ACACCGGTATGGGCCGGGATTTGACCGCCTTCGTCAAAACGCACACCGCGCCCGGTTTCAATAACAAACAGATCGACGTTTTCTTCTTTGAACCATTGCAGGGCAATTAATAAAAATAGACCATAGGGCGAGAGATAATCAGGCGCCGATGGGATTGTGATTTGTGCCCATATTTTCTCAAAACAAGCAATAAAACGGTCTTCGGACATAGGTTGTCCGTTAATGCGCATGCGATCGGTATGGTCGATTTCTTCCGGGGAAATCACCAGACCCACTTTGCCAAACGGTTCAAGGCTGCTGGCACAAAGCCGGGCAACCGTGCCTTTGCCCTTTGACCCGGTGACTTTCAGGATTTTATCGGCGGGTGGAATTAAATCCAGTTGCCGGGCGATATTCAGGATAATATGTGGATTGCGAACATCGCGGTCCAAACGCCCTTTTAACAGCGGTTTGACAGCAATGTAGCTTTCAAAAATCAGATCAAGCGCGCGATTGTAGTTCATAAAAATTAGCCACAAGACTGAGGGAGCCGCAAATCACGATCCGCCCGGTCTTTGTATGTTTGCGTTTAATCAAGTCCAAGGCCAGGGGCAAGTCTTCGCAGACGGTCGCCGTTGCCCCGATAGACATGACGCTATGGGCCAGTTTTTCCGGTTTTTTACAGGGCTGGTTCGGAATGGGAACGGTGTAGACATGATCAACCACATCGGCAATTTCACGAATAAAAGGTTTGCTGTCTTTTCGTTTCAGCATGCCAAGCACAAGATAAAGCGGGCGATCATCCCATTTTTTAAGCTGCCGACGCAGGGCTTGTCCGGCGGCTCGGTTATGGGCACCGTCCAGCCAAATTTCCCATTTTGGATCAAAGCTGGGCAGGGCGGCGCGTTCCAGTCGCCCCGGCCAGTGAACGGAACGCATGGCGTTGTTTAAGGCTTCATCAGGGAAATTGAAGCGGCCTTTCACCAATTCCAGACAGGCCAAGGCCACACCGGCGTTTTGAACTTGATGAGATCCGATCAGGGCGGGACGGGGCCATGCGCGATCAACGCCTTGCCATCCTTCAAAAATAATCCGTTCGCCGGCTTTTTTAATGAACCACTCGCGCCGTTCACGGTACATGAGGACATTCAGCTGTTTGGCCCGTTCCCGAATGGCGTGATAGGCTTCGTCTTCTTGTTTGGCAATGACAACGGGAACGCCCTTTTTTAAAATCCCGGCTTTATGGCGGGCGATTTCAGCAACGTTTTCCCCCAGAAATTCTTTATGATCCAGTGAGATCGGCGTAATAGCACAGGCGATCGGGGCTTCAATCACATTGGTGGTGTCGCCCAATCCGCCCATTCCGGTTTCCAGCAACAGGACATGGCCTTTTGTGCGGCTAAACGCCAGAAAGGCAGCGGCGGTCATGGCTTCAAATACCGTGAGGGGCGCACCCGCATTGGCATCTATGACTTCTTGAAGAAGGGCGCAATAGGTGTCTTCGTCTATTTCATTGCCTGCTAAGTTAACGGTTTCGCGGGCATTGAAAAAATGAGGCGAGGTAAAACTGTGCACCTTGTATCCAACGGATTCAAAAAAGGCGCGTAAAAAAGCGACGGTGGATCCTTTACCGTTGGTGCCTGCAACATGAATGGTGGGCGGCAGTTGTTGCTGCGGATTGCCCAATCGTTCCAGCAGGGTCAAAAATCGCTCAAGCCCCAGATCAATATCTTTGTCATGGAGCTTGGCAATTTCTGAGAGAAGGAGATCGCTAGTCAGCTTTATGGTCCTCGTCCTTTTCGTCTTTTTCTTCTGTGCCCGGAAGCGGTTCACTGTCAGGGCGGCGGATATCCGGCGGTGGCGGGATGTCGTTGATGTTATCTTCGACTTCCGGCTCAATCGGTTTATCACCGTGCGCCAGTTCAACCAGATCCCCTGCCGGTTTTGTGTTGCGCAACAGGCTGAGAACGTTGATCAGGGTCGGGCGCAACTCGTGACGGCGCACAACCATATCGACCATACCGTGTTCATACAGGTATTCGGCGGTTTGGAAGTCGTCGGGTAATTGTTCGCGGATGGTTTGTTCGATCACACGGCGACCGGCAAAACCGATAACAGCGCCGCTTTCAGCAATGGCAATATCACCCAGCATCGCAAAAGAGGCAGAAACCCCACCCGTTGTTGGATCGGTCAGAACGACGATATAGGGCAAGCCGGCTTCTTTGACACGTTCCACACCGATTGTGGTCCGCGCCATTTGCATCAGGGACAGAATCCCTTCTTGCATACGTGCGCCACCTGAGGCTGGGACAACAATCAGGGCTGCATCTTGTACAATCGCCAGTTTGGAGGCCGCAACCAATCCTTCGCCGACGCCTGTTCCCATAGAACCGCCCATATAGGCAAAGTTAAAGGCAGCGATAACCACGTTCTGAGCGCCCATTTTACCATGTGCGACAACAAGCGCATCTTCTTCCTTGGTTTTTGCATTCGATTCTTTGATGCGGTCTTTATATTTACGGCGATCGGTAAATTTCAACGGGTCTTGTTTGACCTTGGGCAGTTCAGCGCGGGTATATTTACCATCGTCAAATAACAATTCCAGGCGCTCTGTTACAGACAGGCGCATATGATGACCGCAATGTTGGCAGACATGATGGTTTTTCGCCAGATCACGGTGGAAAATCATTTGACCGCATTTGGTGCATTTGTGCCAAAGATTATCGGGGATTTCCTTGGGGCGCACAAGGTCGCGCAGTTTCGGTTTTACGTAGTTTGTTAACCAGTTCATCGATTAAACCCCTTTAAGCTTTGGCGGCGCGTACGCCGTCAGCCAATTCTTGTACATAAGAGAGAACGGCCTCGGACAAGCCCTCTTTGGCCTTGCCGTTTTCGTCCAAATTATCTGCGATCCGCTTAACAATGGCAGAACCGACAACAGCCGCATCACTGAGGCCCGCCATTGTTTTTGCCTGATCGGGCGTGTTGATACCGAAACCGATGGCAACAGGCAAGTCACTATGTTGACGAATGCGTTTTACAGCCGCATCCACATCGGATGTGACGGCGGATGCCGTGCCGGTTACCCCGGTGATGGATACATAATAAATAAAGCCGCTGGCCCGGTCTGCGATTAATTGCAGGCGGGCATCATCTGCGGTCGGTGTGCAGAGATAAATAAAATCCAAACCTGCCTTTTGGGCGGGAATGGCAAATTCGCGTTCTTCTTCCGGTGGTAGGTCCACAATAATAAAACCGTCAACCCCGGCTTCTGCGGCGTCTTTAAGGAAGTCGTCCACACCATAAGAATAAATCGGGTTGAAATATCCCATCAGAACAATCGGTGTGTCGTTATCAGCTTGGCGGAATTCACGCACCATCGCCAAAACATTTTTCAGGTTCATACCTGCTGCCAAGGCGCGTTGTGATCCCAATTGAATGGCTGGGCCATCGGCCATCGGGTCGGAAAACGGCATACCTAATTCGATGACATCGGCGCCTGCACCGGGCATGCCCATCAGCAATTTTTTCGATGTGGCAAGATCCGGGTCACCGGCTGTAATAAAGGTGACAAGCGCGGAACGCCCTTCGGCCTTGAGCTGGTCAAAACGTGTTTTTAATCGGGTCTGGCTCATAATACGGTCCCCATCGCCTTGGCAATCGTGTTGACATCTTTATCACCGCGCCCGGACATATTGACCACGAGGATTTCATCCTTGGACATTTGTTTGGCAAGCTTTTCAGCCTCAGCTAATGCGTGCGAGGATTCAAGGGCGGGAATAATCCCTTCCAGTTTGGTGCAAAGCTGGAACGCCGCGACCGCTTCGTCATCTTTGATCGAATGATATTCCACCCGTCCCGCATCAAACAGAAAGCTATGTTCCGGCCCGATACCCGGATAATCCAACCCGGCAGAGATGGAATGAGCTTCGGTAATCTGCCCATCGTCATCTTGCAGCAAATAGGTCCGGTTGCCGTGTAACACACCGGGACGCCCCCCTGTCAGGGATGCCGCATGTTCATCTGTATCGACACCATGCCCGGCGGCTTCGACGCCGATAATGCGCACGTCCGTATCATCAAGGAACGGATAGAACAGACCCATTGCGTTGGACCCGCCACCGACACAGGCAACAAGTGTGTCAGGCAAGCGGCCTTCTTGTTCCATAATCTGTTCGCGGACTTCTTCACCAATGATTTTCTGGAATTCGCGGACCATAACCGGGTAAGGGTGCGGTCCAGCAACCGTGCCGATCAAATAATAGGTATCGTGTACGTTGGCGACCCAATCGCGCAAAGCTTCGTTCATCGCGTCTTTTAAGGTGCCGGACCCGGCGGTTACCGGGCGAACTTCTGCGCCCAGCAATTTCATGCGAAAGACGTTGGGTTGCTGGCGTTCAATATCGGTGGCGCCCATAAAGACGGTACAATCCAACCCGAACAGGGCGCAAACGGTTGCGGTTGCCACACCGTGTTGACCTGCACCGGTTTCCGCAATGATGCGTTTTTTACCCATGCGTTTTGCCAGCAGGATTTGACCGATGCAGCTGTTGATTTTATGCGCACCTGTATGGTTCAGGTCTTCGCGTTTGAAATAAACCTTTGCCCCACCGCAATGTTCGGTGAAACGTTCG
The DNA here is from genome assembly GCF_048267425.1 of Terasakiella sp. Classification (GTDB taxonomy): domain Bacteria; phylum Pseudomonadota; class Alphaproteobacteria; order Rhodospirillales; family Terasakiellaceae; genus Terasakiella. The sequence goes on along the minus strand of NZ_JBLWXN010000001.1, from coordinate 47,779 downwards.
GCGAAATAAAGCGGGCTGGGGCGACCGACGTATTGTTTCAGGTACCCTTGGACTTGGGCCTGAAATTCCGGGTCGTCTTTGGCCTCGTTAAAATGTTTTTCAACATCAAGGATCAAGGGCATAAGCGTTTCGGCAACAAAGCGTCCGCCGAAAATACCAAAGCGCCCGTCTTCGTCCGGGCCTGCCATAAATGTATTGGGTGTGTTCATCGTTAAACGTGACCTATAAATATTTGCTTGTCTTATAGCGCATGTGCAAAAGGACTGGCAAAGAAAAATGGCGTTTTTTGCTCAGCCTTTTACGGCTTTGAGGAAAGCTTCTATCAACTCGGGGCTTTTAACACCTTTTTCGGCCTCGACCCCGCTGGAAACATCGACTGCTTTGCATCCGCTTTGTTTCACAGCGTCAAGAACGTTATCCACGGTTAAACCGCCCGCCAGCATCCACGGCACCGTCCATTGGGTATCGCGCAGTAAGGACCAGTCAAAGGCAATGGCGTTTCCGCCCGGACGTGTCGCCCCTTTGGGTGGTTTGGCATCAAATAACAAACGATCGGCCACACCGTCATAGGTCCGTGCTTTTTCCACATCCTCAGTTGTTTCGATGGGCAGGGCTTTCATAACCGGCAGGCCAAAGGTCTGGCGAACCTCTTCCACACGTTCCGGGCTTTCGTCACCATGAAGCTGGATCAAATCAAGGCGGGCCTGATTAAGCACGCTCATTAACTCGTCATCGCTTGGATTAACAAACAGGCCCACTTTTAAAACATCGGCATCACCGACCATATCGAAAACTTCTGCAGCCTGTTCTGCGCTGACATGGCGCGGACTGGGCGGGAAAAAGACACACCCCAACAGGTCAGCTCCGGCCTGTATGGCAATATGGGCATCCTCGGGTGTTTTTAATCCGCAGATTTTAACGGCTATCGACATGGCGTCCTCTCGTTCTTCCATAGGCGAGTGCCCATAACATAGCGAGTAATCCGCCCCCGATAAAGGTTTTGGCGGTTTCCAAAGTTAAAAAGAGTAAATTCCAGACAAGGGCAGATGCCTCATCCCCCATTGCCAATTGAGTGAAAATCGGCATATGCAGGACAAGGCGCAGGATAAACACGGCGACCCATAAAGGCAAGGCGACCAGCACACTGGCGGCAAACAGGCGGGTGAAATCTTGGCGTAAGGCATTAAATGACATGGCGAACAGGTCACGGGCCGGACGGGGGGTGTCTTCTGCAATTGCAGGCAGAACAAAGGCAAAAACCTGCATGATCCAGCCTAAAAACAAACTGGCGTATAAATGCAGGCTGACCCCGTCCAAGGCCGTAATACCGCCCATCACCAACACATCGGGTTGATGGAAAAACAAGGGTTGGTCAAACCAGAAGGCAAAGATCGTCAGTGGCATCAATACCAGCACGGAGGCCTTGAAAAAACGCCATTCGCGCAGATTCAATTTCGGTAAAAAAGACGTCGCACCTTCAAAGGATCCTTTGAGGACAAAGCGTTGCAATTGTAGCGCATAAAAGGTCCAAAGGGCGAGGATCATCAGCCATTCTATAACGCGTATCCCGTAAAAAGCTTCCTGTCCCCAGCTTTGCGGCGTGTGCCACAGATTGATGGCAAGCAAAAGTAAAAAGGGAAATAATCCCGCTCTGACAAAGATCATGGGATTGCGAAATAAGACGGCATAAACCCCGTTTACAAGGGCGAAAACCGGCAGTTTGTCGTCTAGTTTTGGGATATCCAGCATGTTTTAAGACCTTTTCAGGACAATATTTTCATAGAATTTAGCCAGCACCAGCGACGACCAGAGCATTGAGAAAACAATCAGGACATCTGAAAAAATCAATTGGGGCAGGCTGGCCCAGAAATTATCCAGCGATGGTGTTAAGTCCGGCACCTGCATCAAGGCAAGCGTAAAGAAAATGACTGGAAAATAACAGAACAGGAATGCTGCAATAATGCGAAACCCGTAGCCCGTCGTCCAGTTGAAGCTGGCTTTGACATTGTCCCAGACCGAACCCGGATGGTCCATTGCAAGGGCCGGAAAGGCAAGGCAGATTTTCAGATTGACCCAGAAGCCGAGCAACATCCAGATAAACATGCCACCCATATATTCCGGCGGGAGGTATTCGAAAATCTCCGCCATATGCCCCAAAAATGTCAGGCAGAAGGTCAGGAAAAAGAAACGGGCGAAAGGACGATTGGCCCCGTCAGCAACAGCATCGGCATCGCGCAGCAGATAAAACCGGGTGGAAGATACCCCCAATAAAGCAAGCGCAAATGAATTGGAAATTGTCGACAGCGTTAAACCGACGACAGGAATTTTGACCAAAAACAACGAGGCAATGGACAAGCATAGGGGTAGGAAAATATATTTGCGAAAGACCTTCGCATTTGCGCGCATAAAGGCCAATGCGTCAAAAACGATGGTCATAATTTGCATTTCCATGTCGGCTTACAGCCCTTCCAGCTCGTGTGCAATTTTTTGGGCGGCTTCCACCGGATCATCGGCTTGGGTGATCGGGCGCCCGATCACCAGAATATCTGCGCCTGCAATAACGGCGTCACGTGGGGTCATCACGCGTTTTTGGTCGCCTTTGGCTGCCCATGCCGGGCGAATGCCGGGGACGATCAATTTAAAATCAGGGCCACAGGCCGCGCGGATCGGGGCAATTTCTTTGGCAGAACAGACCACACCGTCCAAACCATTGTCTTGGGTCAGTTTGGCAAGGCGCACGACTTGGTCTTCGATATTGTCATTGATGCCGATGGCGTTGAGGTCCTCTTGATCCAATGCGGTGAGGATGGTAACAGCGATGGTCAGGGGAATGCCTGCGTCGCGTCCGGCGTTTGCGGCCTGTTTCAACATTTCCGGTCCGCCTTGGGCATGCACGTTGATAATCTGTGGCGCAATCGGTTTTGCCGCACGAATGGCCCCGGCAACGGTATTGGGGATATCATGGAATTTCAAATCCAGAAAAACCGGCATGCCGACATCCCGAATGGCAGCAACCCCTTGCGGGCCATTGGCGGTAAAAAATTCTTTGCCAACCTTCATTCCCCCGACAAGCCCTTTCAGCTTTTGGGCCAGTTCAACAGCGTAGGACACATCGGTTGTATCCAAGGCGACATATATACGTTCAAAAGCTTTCATCGGTAAGGCTCACTTGATCGAAAAGGGGAACAGAAAGAACGTTTTTTGGCTTAGGGGATTTAGGCATCGATGTCAAAGAAAGAAAGGGGGTAATAGAGGCTATAGCTAAAGTCATTTGGTGAAAAAGCCAATCTTTCCTTGGCAAAAAGCCTATGTCTGCGTTATGAAAATAACCGGGTATGTTAGGTTGAGGGAACGATGCGGGTTTTAATTGCAGATGATCATCCGATGTTTCGTAGCGGAATATGCGGATTGATAGAACGTGCGTTTGACGGGGTACAGTGTACGCAGGTTGGTGAGGGGACAGCCCTTCTGAAGGCATTGGAGCAGCCGTATGACCTTGCGATTTTGGACCTGTTCCTCCCCAATTTTGATTACAAGAAAGATCTTCCCGATATTCGACAATCCTATCCGTTGGTTCCTTTGGTGATCGTGTCGATGCTGGATCGTAAAGGGGACATTCAGCAGATTATGGATATGGGGGTAAACGGGTTTGTCTCAAAAAGTTTGGACCCGCAAGACATCAGTGCTCATATTCAGGATGTTTGGGCCGGGGAACGGGTCTTGGCGATGGGGGAGTTTCTGATTGATGTCGATACAGAGGAACGCAAAATTCTGTCGAATTTACCACCGCGCCAACGTGAAGTCCTTGACCTGTTGAGCCAAGGCATGAGCAATAAAGAAATCGCCCGTGTTTTGGATTTATCACCTTTTACGGTGCGCAGTCATATGTCGGCCCTGATGCGGGCGTTAAATGTCAATTCGCGCACGGCTGCGGCGTCATGGGCGCATAAAATGGATCAGGACGTTAGCGCCTGATCCGGGCAAGCTGGCTTTCAATCGCGGCGCGCAGGCGGGCTGGTTGAACCGGTTTGGGGATTAGTAAAAGACCGCGTGTGCGAATTTCATCCATAATCTTTGGATCGGTTTCACCGGACAGGACAATAAAGGGGATGGAATGGGGACTTTGTTGGTTAATTTGTTCCTGCACATCAAAGGCGGTCACGCCGTTTCCCAATGAAAAATCGCTCAAGACCAGATCGGGTGCATCCGAGGGTTTAATTTCATAAAGCGATTGCGCATAACTGACACGTGCCCCCCAATGGGCGAGCAAGGTTTCGCTGGCCCGCAGGCTGTCAGGGTCGTCATCAACGATGAGGATATGTAAACCGTTTAATGAATTGTTTAACGTGGTTTCAGGCGGTGTCGCAGCTTGTGCATGCCCCAGCTTAAGGCCGGAAACGGTGAAAATGGACCCTTTGATTGAGCTGTGCAAATCAAGGTCTAAGTGTAAAGGTATGCAGAGCTTTTTGACAATGGCAAGACCCAGACCGATGCTGTCTTGTGTCTGGACATGGTCTGGTGTGGTGGCGGCACGTTTAAATTCTTCAAAAATCTGGGTGCGTTCTTTCTGTGCAATTCCCCGGCCTTGATCTTTTACATGCAGGTTCAAAGTGTTGGAGGTGTGTGTAATCTCCAGCGTAACAGTACCTTTGCCGCCATATTTCAAGGCATTGGATAGTAAGTTTTGTACAATCCGGCGCAAGAGGACCGGGTCACTTTCAATCCAGTAAGGGGCGCATTTGATGTGAATGGAGGCCTCGCAAATATCAGCCAATGGCTTGAATTCTTCGGCAATGTTTTTGAGAAAGGCCGCAAGGTCAATCACTTGGGTTTGAACTGTAAAATTCCCGGTTTCCAACAGGCTGACATCCAGCAAAGAGGTGAACATATTGCTGAGGTTGCGAATGGATTGACGCAAATGGGCAACGGTTTTTTGCGCAGCTTCAGGTAAGGTGCTGTCAGATAGTGTTTCCAGATGCAGCCCCATTGCATGAACCGGTTGGCGCAAATCGTGACTGGCAGAGGCAAGCAGCCGGGTTTTTTCCCGATTGGCCAAACGAGCCTGTGCATTGGCATTTTGAAGCTGGGCAATCAGATCAAGGTTTTCATTTTTGATGGCGACATAGTCCATGAAAGAGGCCAAAACGTCCTTGGCCAGTAATAACATCATCAGCAGGAAAATCAGCACGAGAACGGCCAATGCAACAAAGTCTCCGCCCAACAGAATGAGTTTGAGGGATAGCAGGCCCAGATAGGGGATGCCGTAACACATAAAGGTCCAGCGAAATAAACCAAGGGATTTGACAGACGCCGCCGTTGACCCGGCTGCAATTGCCATTTGCATGGCAAATGACGCCGGATCATCTGTTGCAAGGGAAAGATAAAGCATCATCCCCCAACTGCTGCCGACCAGACAGACCAAGGCATTGAGAAAACCAATCCAGCGTGCTTGTTGCGGTATTTCTTCGGGAAGGTCTTTTGCCCATATTTTCATGTACAACAGAAGTCCGGGTGTGAGGACAAGTTCCAGAATCGCCCAGGCGATCAGAAGACCCGATGGGAGGGCTGAAGATTTCGTTGCCAAATACAATAAAACGGCAAACGAACTGATATGCCCGATCACAATGGTTTTAGGGGCTTTGGCAAAAAGTCGGATTTGTTCAGTTTGCACAGATGTCATATTTTCAATCTATAGCGTTGGCGTTAACTACGTATATCTCCGGATGGAAAAATGCATGCTACATGTGTACTAATTGAGTTAGGGGTTAGAATTCACTATTTTATGCAACGTTTTTAATAAAGTGCAAGCTTTTGCTCGATGGGGGAGTGTAGGTAAAGTAAATGTCCAAACTTGGTTTGAAGGTTGTGTTTGGTGCTGCAACGATCGCAGGTATGTCCGTAGGTTGTGTCCTGCCGTCATATGCGGAAGATCAAAATGCGCAAAAAACATATCAGAAAGTCGCTCAATCCGTTCAAATGGCGGCCAGCAACAATGTTGAAGGGGCTGCCGTTAATTTAGGGCAAGCTGCGATTGAATATTTTTTACCGGCAATCGGCGAAGAGTTGCCGCAATGGGCGCAGCGTATCGAATTTGAGGCTGAAATACAGGATGATGGCAAACCGTATTGGTCTTTGCTGACTGTGCAGCCGCTTTACGAGAGTGAAGGCAAAGAGCAGACGGTTTTTACGCAGCTTAGCCAAAATCGGTATGAATATCTGGGAACGGACCGGGATGTGACAAACATCGGTTTGGGCTATCGTCAGTTATTGAACGACAATACGATTATGTTAGGGGCGAACACCTTCTTTGATTGGGAATGGAAACGTCGTCATAAACGGTTGGGTATGGGGGTTGAGGCCAAATGGTCCGGTCTGGATTTCGCCAGCAATGCCTATTGGGGGCTCGGCGGGGCAACCGGAAGCGGCCTGAGCGGTGATACCCGCGAAGAAGTTCTGGACGGCTACGATGTCGAGCTTGGTTTGCAAATCCCTTACATGCCGTGGGCACGGGTCTATGGCAAACGCTATTTTTGGGAATCCGTTCTCAATACTGAAGATATCAAAGGCTGGACAGCCAGTCTGGAAGCGGACATTCATCAAAACCTGACGGTTGAAGCGGGTTGGCGCGATGATAATTTCAGTGATGATGAAGTCTTTATGAAACTGAGCTTCAATTTCGGCCCCGGTGGGGGGCAGCCCAATCGGCCTGCGGCCTTCAGTTCCTCCTTTATTGCCGATCAGGCATGGGATATGCGCGATATGAGCGAACATAATCTGGATAAAGTGCGCCGCGAAAATCGTATTATTGTTGAACGTCGTTCCAGCGGCGTTGTGATTAGTCGCAGCAACTAAGCCGGATCGGAGAGAAAAATGTTAAAATTTACAAACATATTTTTTGTTTTGTCTGTGTTGTTCTTTGCAGCATCGGTCAATGCAAGCCCAATCACAGGGACAAATTCGGGTCAGGCAACACGTTATGATGTGACGATTACCAAGGTTGAACTGTGCCAAAGTGCAACATGTACCGCGCCATTCGTTTTGGGAAGTTCATCCAAAGTTTTTGATATCGCCTCTGCCAGCGCTGGGGAAGAGGTCGGTAAATTTATTGACCTGCAAGGGATCCCGCTTTTTCAAACCTGGTCCCATGTCCGGGTAACAATGTCCACGTCCTTTGTGATCAGTGGGGATGACGGGACGTGTAAAACAAACGGTGGCAGCGGCGCGCGTGGTGCGTTTTTAGCCGGTGCAGCCTCTGGTGGGGCGGTGTTGCCGGCGACCATGCAGCTACCCAATCAAGCAACAGTTCAAGGGGTACTAGGGGCCGGATTTAACTATTCGACCTACGGTATTACGCAAACAGATGGGGCCAGCCAGTTTACAATGACCATCGCACTTGCATCGCCTTACACCTGCAAAGGTGAGCTCCCGCGTATTGATGTGAAGTTCGATACCTCCCAGGCTTTTGGACATGGTGGTGGTGCCTGTACAGTCACTTTCCCACAACCACCAACCGTTACGATTACGGCACAAGATCCTTGAAGTCGGTTATGTAAATCGGCAAACCCACAAAAAATACCCTCGCTTGATCAGAGCGAGGGTATTTTTTTGGATATATCCCGATGATGAAAACGCTGTGGGATATGTCCGAAATCAAGGGCAGCCGTCTTTCAGCGTTCAAGACGAAAGCCGCGTATATAGAGAAAATAGATTAGCTGGCCATTTCAGCGCGGACCTGTTCACGAAGTTCGTCGATACAGACGCGATTTCCCGCTTTTTCCATATGCCAGAAGGTCCAGCCGTTGCAGGCTTGTGCATTTTGAACACGGGCGCCGACCTGATGGATAGAACCACGGAAATTGGCCGCACTGAGTGTCCCGTCTGCACGGACCTTGGCTTGGTAACGTCCCTTAACGTCGGTCAAGGTTGTACCCGGTTCCAGTAGGCCACGTTCCAGCAGTGTACCGAACGGAATGCGCGGGGCTTGGCGTTTGGCAGGCGTCGTGAGTAAAGATGTATCAACCGTGCCTTTGATGGCTTTGATACGTTTTTCAGCAACTTTGATATAATCGGTTTCACGTTCCAGACCGATGAAGTTGCGGCCCAGTTTTTTGGCGACAGCCCCTGTTGTGCCTGTACCGAAGAAAGGATCCAGAACCACATCGCCGGGTTTACTGGAGGCCATAATCACACGATAGAGCAGGCTTTCCGGTTTTTGAGTCGGATGCGCTTTTTGTCCGGCATCATCTTTCAGGCGCTCGCCCCCATTACAGATGGGCAGCAGCCAGTCCGAACGCATTTGCACGTCGTCGTTAAAGGCTTTCATGGCTTCGTAATTGAAGTTGTATTTGGCTTTTTCCGATTTGGAGCACCAGATCATGGTTTCATGCGCGTTGGTAAAGCGACGACCTCGGAAATTTGGCATCGGGTTTGTTTTGCGCCAGATAACGTCGTTGAGCATCCAATAGCCCAAATCCTGCAAGGTCACACCTACACGGAAAATATTGTGATAAGACCCAATCACCCAAATCGTGCCGTCATCTTTTAAAATACGACGTGCGGCTTTCAACCAGGCTTTTGAAAAATCATCGTAAGCCTTGAAGCTGTCGAACTGGTCCCAGTGATCATCGCAGGCGTCGACTTTGGTGTTGTTGGGGCGGTGCAGGTCACCACCGAGTTGCAGGTTATAGGGCGGATCCGCAAAAATCAGATCAACAGATTTTTCCGGAAGGCTGTTCATCATCTCAATACAATCACCTTGCAAGATTTGATTCAGCGGTAAAGTTTGTAGCGTTTTCATGAGAAGGAATCTACGGCGAATCGGGTAAAAAAAGTCTTAACGGCTACAAAGTTTTTTATTAATAACTTATTGATTCTAAATAAAAATTTACCTTTTGTTAACGAATGGATTAAGGCATGAAAAAGCCCGCAGAAACACACGGTTTTGCGGGCTCGAAGATTGTTTGTTCTAAGGCTTTTTTATTACTTAGCGACTATCGGACTGAGGCCGTGTTTTTTGGCAGAAGCCGCCAGTCGCCCATCTTTCTTAACGGCTTGAAGGAATTCGTTGACCTTTGCCAGCCAAGCGGGTTCCCCTTTAGGAACGGCATAAGCGTACGGTGTCGGGGCCAATGTTTTATTTGGTTCCATCAAATGTGCCCAGGTGGTGAGGGATGCCATGCGCCGACCATAGGGAAAATCAGTCATAAAGACATCGGCGCGTCCCGCTTCGACTTCCTGTTCACGGGCTTTGAAGCTATCTACAACGGAGAGCTCGGCCTTTTTCAGATAATCACGCATGACCGGTTCCATATAGGTTCCTTTTTGAACCACAACAATGTGACCGTCTTGATCAATATCTTCCCAATGTTTGATTGTCGGATTAGATCGCATAGAAACCGCATAAATCCCGCTGATCAAGTGTGGTTCGGAAAAATCCATAAAGGGTTTGCGATCCTCACGCACGCCAACACCATGCATGGAAATGTCACAGGCGTCATTGGTCATATTCTCTTTGATTTTGCCAAAAGAGCTATCAACGAATTTAAGATTTACCTTCAGATATTTTGCAAATTCATGGGCCATATCAATGTCGATGCCCTCCAGTTCCCCCGTTCTGGGATTGCGATAGGAAATGGCAAAGTATCCCGGCCAAATACAAACCCGAAGCTCATTGTTTTTTTGAATTTTTTCCAGTCGATCTGCGGCATGGGAGCTCGTAGGCAACATAAAAAGTGTAAATAGAATTGCACTGGCAATTATACGTGACATTCTGTAATTCCCCCCCTCGAAATTAGCTGGCTATTAGTAATTCAGGGTTTAATATGAAGCAAGTTGTAACTTTTATACTTACTGATATCGTGGTCTTCCTTTAGATATTTGTTTATAAAATAAATACAAGAATATGTTTTCGGGAAAGAGGGTCTCTTGGCGTCGAAGAAGTACCGTATATTTAAAAGACATCGTCCACCTTTTATGCGCTATACGATTATTTCGTTAGGGGTTTTGGGGTTAGTAATCTCGATGCTTTGGACAAGTTTTCAGGCCTCGGTTTCAGAACGGGACAACCTCAGTAAGCTTTATGCACGCATGATCGAAAGCAGTATTACGCGTATGGTGGAGGCCGTAGAAAATAACCTGTTTGGAATTTTGCAGGATTTGGAACTGGAAGAAGGTGATCTTGATTTCACCATTTATGAGCGGCGCATAGGCAACCTTATTCGATTTGCGCCTCATATCCGGCAGATTATTCTTTTACGTGGCGATGACGTTCTGTTTAACAGCAATATGCGCAGTCATGCGAAGGTCGATCTCAAGCACCTGAGTTTTCCTGACAAATTGTTTAATGCCTTGTCATTGGGCATACAAATCGGTGATACCGTTCATGGTCGTTTTTTATCGGAAGTTGGTGATGTCACGTCGAAAAACTCACCGCGCAAGCTGATCCCGTTACTCTTAAGTCTCAGAAATAATCCTTCGGCGGCAAGCTATCGGGTTTTGGTGGGGATGAATGCCCATTATGTGGATCGTCTTTTTAAGACAACCGATTTGGGCGATCGTGATAGCTATGCTTTATTGCGTGCCGATGGGACTGTTCTTTTATCAAAAGGGCGCGAAAGTACGGGTATAAATGTTATTCAACAAGCGATTTCCAGCTTCAAAGAAGGTCGTGATGAAAGTCATCTGAGAGAGCAAGATGGCTGGTTGGAAAAAAGCCAATCGACAATCCGTTTTTCCGGAAAATATCCCTTGGGTATTGTTGTCAGTGTTGATCATGGTGCGACATTTAGCAATTGGCTGGATGAAAATAAAATTTTGATTTTGACCCTTTTTCTCGCCACGTTTGGGGTTTTGGTCATTGCGTTCTGGCTTTATTTAGATTTGCAGCGTTCGAAAATTTTACGCAAAGAAATTCGCCTGTTGTCCTCGGCTGTGCAGCAATCCCCGGTATCGTTTCTAATTACGGACAAGCAAGGGGTTATTCATTATGCCAACCCTGCTTTTGAAAAGCTCTACGGGTATTCAAGGGAAGAATATATTGGTCAGTACCCGTCCATTATCAAAAGTGGAATGGCACCTGAAGAGGTATATAAAAATTTATGGGCAAGTGTGAACCGTGGAGAGACATGGCAAGGAGAGTTTATTAATAAAACGAAGGATGGCCAGTTGATCCCCACATCCTCGGCCATTTCACCTGTTGTTGATGATGACGGTAATTTCGATTATCTGGTCGGTGCGCTGATGGATATTTCTGTGCAAAAAGAATTACAGGAAAAAGCCTTGGCGGCGTCTCGTGAAGCGCAATTGGCCAGTGAAGCCAAATCGCATTTCCTTGCGACCATGAGCCACGAGTTGCGTACCCCGATGACCGGGATCAACGGGATTATCGAAATTTTGAAATCAAATCAGTGCAATCCACAACAGGTTTCGGATCTGCTGGATGATTTGGGCAGTTCTTCTAACGCCTTGATGATGCTTTTAAATGACATTCTTGATCTGTCAAAAATCGAAGCGGGTAAACTGCAAATTGAATTTTTACCCTGTAATCCCAGTGCGATTATTGAAAATGTGCTGCATTTGTTTAGGGAAACAGCGCAAGACAAAGGCGTGGAACTGGTTTCAAATGCGCAAGAGTATCGCGATATCTGGGTCAAATCGGATGGTTTGCGATTGCGCCAAGTTGTGTCTAATCTGGTGAGTAATGCGGTTAAGTTTACGGAAATAGGCCATGTGCGTGTTAATCTACGCGTCACCCCCTTGGTGGCGGGCAAGATTTCTCTGAAAATTGTGGTGGAAGATACCGGTATCGGTATGACCCCGGAACAAGTAAATACTGTGTTTGAGCCCTTTACGCAGGCCGATGCATCGACAACGCGCAAGTATGGTGGAACGGGGCTTGGGTTGACGATTACGAAACAGTTATGTCAACTCCTTGGCGGACGTTTAAAAATCAACAGTGTGCAGAATTCCGGTTCCATCTTTGCCGTGGATATCCCGGTTGATCAGGTACATGCCCCTCATGGGGGCGTGTCTCAGGATGTGGATATCGGGTCGCTACAAATGTTGTTGGCCGAAGACAATGTGGTTAATCAGAAAGTTGTTTCGACTCTTCTGCGCCAAAAAGGGCATACGGTTGATATTGTTTCAAATGGTCAGGAAGCCGTGGATATTGCGCGACAAAAGAAGTTTGATGTCATTCTTATGGACATGCAAATGCCGGTAATGGATGGGGTTGAGGCCATTTCTCATATTCGACAAGAGCAGGGCCTTAATTGCACGACGGTCATTTTTGCATTTACGGCCGATGCGTTCCCCGAACATCGGGGCAAATATCTGGAAGCCGGTGCGAATGATGTGGTAACCAAGCCCTTGAACTGGGTGCAGTTGCACGAGAAGCTTACCGAAGTCTTTCGGGCACGTGTGAAATGAAGTAAACAAAAAAACGGCACTGAAAACAGCGCCGTTTTTTTGTATCGCAAGTGCGATGAATTATTTTACGCCAGTCGGTATCGGGCCGAGGATCATAATCATCTGGCGGCCTTCCATCTTCGGCTGATGTTCAACTTTTGCGATTTCTGTCGTGTCGGCTTTCACGCGCTTGAGAACTTCCATCCCCAATTCCTGGTGAGCCATTTCACGACCACGATAGCGTAGGGTAATCTTTACCTTATCGCCATTCTCAAGGAATTTGAAGACATTGCGCATCTTGACTTCATAGTCGTGTTGATCAATGCCAGGTCGCATTTTGATCTCTTTGACCTGAACGACTTTCTGTTTTTTCTTGGCTTCAGCTTTTCGTTTCTGAGCTTCATATTTGTATTTTCCGGAATCCAGAATTTTACAAACAGGCGGCTCGGCATTGGGCGACACTTCGATCAGGTCGATACCTGCCTTTTGTGCGCGTTTCAGTGCCTCGTCAATAGAGACAACGCCAACCATTTCACCATTCTCATCTACGAGCCGAACTTGCGGAGCGCGGATTTCTTTATTGACGCGTGGACCATCTTGGGCCGGTTGCGCCTTCATCGGACGACGAGCTATTGAAATTCTCCTATATCTTGCTACGCCAAAAAAACGAAGAAGTGCCGCCCTATTTACCGGTCGGGCGGGCTGCTTCGCTCACTAGTTTATCTACCGCTTCGTCAAGTGCAAGAATTTCTTGCGTTTTTCCACCCAAACGACGCATGGCAACGCTGCGATTCTCGACTTCTTTGCCACCGACGACCAGAATAACTGGTACTTTTGCATGGGAATGTTCGCGGATTTTATAGTTGATACTTTCATTACGGAAGTCCGTTTCACAAGACAAACCGTGCTGTTTAAGCGTGTCGCACACATCCTGAGCATACTCGTTATGATCACTTGTGATTGAGGCAACGACAACTTGCTGCGGTGCCAGCCATAACGGGAAGCGTCCGGCGAAGTTTTCGATCAAAATACCGATGAAACGCTCAAAGGAACCGAGAATCGCACGGTGCAACATCACGGGACGGTGTTTTTGCCCGTCTTCACCGATGTAATCGGCATCCAGTCGTTCCGGCAAAACGAAATCAACCTGCAGGGTACCACACTGCCAATCCCGGCCAATGGCATCGCGCAGAACGAATTCCAGTTTAGGACCGTAGAACGCGCCTTCACCCGGATTCAATGTCCATTCCAGACCAGCGGCTTCGGTTGCTTCTTTCAAAGCGCCTTCGGCCTTGTCCCATGTTTCGTCGGAACCGGCCCGCACGTCTGGTCGGTCAGAGAATTTAACTTTGACTTCTTCAAAACCGAAATCTTTATATACGGATTTGAGAAGGTCACAGAAAATCTTGGTTTCAGAAATAATCTGATCCGGGCTACAGAAAATATGCGCGTCATCCTGTGTAAAGGAGCGCACGCGCATCAAACCGTGCAAGGCACCAGATGGTTCGTTCCGGAAGCAAGAACCAAATTCAGCCATACGCAAGGGCAGGTCACGGTATGATTTCAAACCTTGGTTAAAAATCTGGACGTGACAGGGACAGTTCATCGGCTTGATGGCGAGAACTTTGTCTTCAGCCCCGGTGATGAACATATTTTCACGGAACTTTTCCCAGTGACCGGAATCTTCCCACAGTTTACGGTCCACCATTTGCGGTGTGTTGACCTCAACGTAGCCGGCGTTTTCCAGACGATCACGCATGTAGCCTTGAACGGTACGATAGATTTTCCAGCCGTGCGGGTGCCAAAAGACGGAACCGACGGCCTCTTCTTGAAAATGGAACAGGCTCATTTCCTTGCCGAGCTTGCGGTGATCGCGTTTTTCGGCTTCTTCCAGCATATGCAGGTATTGGCGCAGCGCTTTTTTATCTGTCCAGGCTGTCCCGTAGATACGTTGCAACATCTCGTTATTGGAATCGCCACGCCAATAGGCACCAGCCACTTTCATCAGTTTGAACGCTTTGCCCAGCTTGCCAGTTGAGGGCAGGTGCGGGCCACGACACATATCAAACCAGTCGCCTTGGCGATAGACAGTGACGTCTTCACCTTCGGGGATGCTTTCGATAATCTCGGCCTTGTAATGTTCGCCCATTTCTTTGAACTTGGCGATCAATTCGTTGCGGTCCCAAACTTCACGTTCGATCGGAAGGTCGCGGTCCACGATGTCTTCCATGCGTTTTTCGATCTTTTCCAGATCTTCCGGGCTGAACGGTTTTTCAGTGGCAAAGTCATAGTAATAGCCGTTTTCAATAGCCGGGCCGATGGTGACCTGAACATTGTCGAACAGTTCTTGTACGGCCTGTGCCATGATATGTGCGGCATCGTGGCGCAAAAGCTCCAGTGCGTCTTCGTCTTTGGCCGTGACAATGGACATCTCGCAATCTTGCGTGATCGTCAAAGACAGGTCTTTCATTTCGCCATTGATACGCACAGCCAAGGCAGCCTTGGCCAAGCCCGCACCAATGTCGGCAGCCACTTGGGCGCCGGTGACAGAACCGTCGAATTCACGTTTAGAGCCGTCAGGCAAAGTAATCGCGACCATTGATCTCGCACTCACTCTTTAAAATAAGAAATTAACATTAAGAGGGGCAAATTAGCGAGATTGTGCGGTGTGTCAAGGTAAACCGTACCTTGCGGATAATAAGCTAATGCCCTGCACCTTATTCGCACAGAAGAAAGGGCAGGGCATTTTGATTTAGCTGAGCAACAACTTGTCGTCGTCGATTTCTTCGCCGCGTACTTTTTCAAACATATGCAGCAGGTCTTCGACTTTCATATTTTTACGTTGATCGCCTTCCACATCAAGAACCACGCGGCCTTCGTGCAACATGACGGTCCGTTGACCGTGATCAAGGGCTTGTCGCATGGAATGGGTAACCATCATGGTCGTCAGTTGTCCTTCGTTGACGAGTTTTTCAGTCAATTCAAGGACGAAGGCGGCTGTTTTCGGGTCAAGGGCGGCGGTATGTTCATCCAGCAAAAGGATTTTCATCGGATTTAATGTCGCCATGACAAGACTGACGGCTTGGCGTTGTCCACCGGACAACAGGCCCATTTTGTCTTCAAGGCGGTTTTCAAGGCCGAGACCAAGAACAGAGATTTTTTCACGGAACAAGTCACGACGTTCCGTTGTGACCGCGTGGGAAAAACCACGTTTTTGACCGCGCCCGGAAGCCAAAGCGAGATTTTCTTCGATGGTCAGGCTTTCACAGGTTCCGGCCATCGGGTCTTGGAAAACGCGGGCAACCAGACCGGAACGCCGTGCTGTTGACCAGTTGGTAACATCTTGTTCATCGATTTTAACCGAGCCTGCATCCGCTTTAATCTCACCAGCTAACACATTCAGGAAAGTGGATTTACCGGCCCCGTTTGATCCGATCACGGTGACAAACTGGCTTTCGGGGATTTGCAGGTTCATGCCGCGCAGAGCTTTGTTTTCAATGGCGGTACCCGGATTGAAGACGACTTGGATGTCTTTTGCTTCGATCATTGGCCGGCTCCTTTCACGGATTTACGTTTTGCCCATTTTTGGCGTGCGCCGGGTAATGTCATGGCGAGAACCACGAGAACGGCGGTGACGAGTTTCAGGTCTTGGGCTTGCAAACCGATAAAGTCGGCGTTCAGGGCAACTGCAACAACAACGCGATACAGGATTGATCCGACCACGCAGCCGATTGTTGCTAAAATGATAGTGCGCGTCGAAAAGGTTGCTTCGCCCAGAATAACGGCGGCCAGACCGACGACAATGACACCGACACCCATTGTGATATCGGCGCCACCTTGAATTTGGGCAAACAAGGCACCGGCCAAGGCGACCATTGCATTGCTCAGTGCAATACCGACCAGTTTCATTTTACCGGTATTGATGCCTTGTGCGGCTGCCATACGTCCGTTGACACCTGTGGCCCGCATACCAAGCCCGGTTTCCGAAGACAGGAATAAGTTTAACAAAACCAGCAAGATAACGATAACAGCGAATAAAACAATGGGGGTGACCCAATAATAAGGCAGGTCGATCAGTTTTTCGAACGGGGTAAAGACGGTTTCTTCCCCGAGTAAGGCTTGGTTGGGTTTGCCCATAATGCGTAAATTCACCGAATAAAGCGCGATCATGGTCAGGATACTGGCAAGAAGGTGCAAAATGCCGAGTCTTACGTTCAACCATGCTGTGACCAGTCCGGCCAATGCCCCGGCAATAATCGCCCCAAGAAGGGACAGAAATGGATTGACGCCCGCAACGATCAGGGTTGCGCTTGTAGCAGCTCCCATAGGCAGACTGCCGTCAACCGTCAAATCGGGAAAATCAAGAACGCGGAAACTAATAAATACCCCAAGTGCGACAATACCGAACAGGAGGCCGGTTTCTATTGCACCGAGAAAGGCGATTAAACTCATACCAGAACCTTACATCTATATAGTATGATCCGCCGCCCTCATGGATGAAGGCAGCGGATCAATCAGAACAGGTCGTGAAATCAAGAAAGATTATTCAACGACTTTTGCGGCCTTTTTAACCATTTGTTCGTCGAAAGTCAGCCCCATTTGTTTGGCTGTCCCCAGATTGATGTGCAAATTGGTTTTTTCCACACCTTGAACGTCGATATCCCCAGCTGTTTTGCCATTCAGGACGTCCAGAACAACCTGACCTGTTTGACGACCAATGTCGTAGTAGTCAAAACCAAGGGCAGCGGCTGCGCCGCGTTCAACCGAACCCGTGTCCCCGGCAAAGACCGGGATTTGAGCATCGATACCGACTTTAACAACCGATTCAAATGCGCTGACGATGGTGTTGTCGGTTGTGACATAGATCGCATCGACTTTACCGACGAGGCTGCGAACGGCCATCAAAACGTCACCACTAGATGGTGCGGAGGCCGTGACAACATTGATGCCTTTGCTTTCGGCGATTTTTTTGAAGTTTTCGACCAGTACAACAGCGTTGGTTTCACCCGGATTGTAGGGAACGCCAATGGTTTTTGCGTTCGGCAGGGCATCTGTGATGAGTTGCAGGTGTTTTTCCAGCGGCAGCATATCGCTGACCCCGGTGACGGAACCGCCGGACGCTTTCCATGATTTAACGAGTTTGGCGGCAACCGGGTCGGTTACGGCAGAAAAGACAATAGGGATCGTGCCGCGCGCAGAAGCTACAGCAGCTTGTGCAGACGGGGTGGCGATGGCAACGATTACGTCAGGGTTTTCGCCGACGAATTTTTTGGCGATTTGACCCGCAATGCCGACATCGCCTTGTGCACTTTGGAATTCCCAGTTCAGGTTCTCACCCACTTTATAGCCATTTTCACCTAAAACGTCTTTGACGCCTTTGCGCACAGCGTCCAAGGCGGGGTGTTCGACGATTGCGGTGATTTTAACGGTTTTGCTGTCAGCTTGGGCAACAGCGGGGAAAAGAGTGCTGGCACCGATGTAAGCGGCTGTTGCAAAAGCGCCAAGGATTTTTTTGTTGAACATAGCAGTCCCTGCTTTTCAGTTTGAAACGAAGTGGATGATTAGGGGGAACCCCTAGTATTCTGTCCTAAAAGGCCAGAGTTGGTACTAAGTTAATTTAATCATGCCACATTACAATTTTTATTTTCTCTGTTGAGTGAAAATTTACAGTTTGTGCGGGTTTTAAGGGGGGAATAAGCGTATGTACACCTCAAAACTTGACCGAACAGTCGAAGTTATGCCGAATCCGGCTATTTAATATCCCCGCAAAAGATATTTTGAGAATTGATCTGCAAAAAGAAAGGCCGGGCAGTAAAATAACTGAATTATATTTTTGTAATGTAAATTGTGCATCTGCGGCATTGCACTGCAAGAAAACTCAACCGTTTCAGGTAATTTTCTCCTTCTTTTAAGTTTTTATATTTTGATAAAAATCGGTAAGACCAGCAGAAACCTGCGATAAAATGCGCAAATCGGTATTTTGATACTGGATTATTAGATTAAATCGGTATATGGCAAGGGGGCAGATTTAATGACCCAATTTCATATTGGGCGGGGAGAAAAAAATGTCTGAACATATTTATGAGCGGATCAAAAAAGATCCGCGATTTAGTGACTTGCAAAAGCGTCGGGGACGTTTTGCTCTTATTTTGTCTATCATTGTTTTAACCGTTTATTACGGTTTTATCATGGTTGTTGCCTTTGCACCTGAAAAGCTGGCGACACCGTTGGCTGAAGGTATGACGACAAGCGTTGGTATACCGATCGGGGCGGCGATTATCGTTCTTGCATGGCTAAGCACAGGGATTTATGTGCGCCGTGCCAACAGTGAGTTTGACACCCTCAACAAACAGATTGTGGAGGATGCAAGCAAATGAGTTTGAACCGTATTTTGACCGTATCCGGTCTTTTTGCCCTTATGTTGTTTGCGGGCGATCCTGTATGGGCTGCTGGTGCAATTGAAGGGGAAGTTACGAAACAGCCGGTTAACCTTTCTGCGATTTCCATGTTTGTGGTTTTCGTTTGTATTACCTTGGGGATTACATATTGGGCGGCGCGCCGTACAAAATCAGCAAAAGATTTCTATACTGCTGGTGGCGGGATCACAGGCTTCCAGAACGGTCTTGCGATTGCGGGGGACTATATGTCTGCGGCAACTTTGCTGGGTTTATCCGGTTTGGTATTTGCAAAAGGTTACGACGGTTTTGTCTATTCCATCGGTTTTTTGGTCGGTTGGCCGATCATCCTGTTTATGATGGCGGAACGTTTGCGTAACCTTGGTAAATTTACGTTTGCTGATATCTGTTCTTTCCGTTTGCAACAAACACCGATCCGTTCTTTGGCGGCTTCCGGTGCGTTGTCAGTTGTTGTCCTGTATCTCATTGCGCAGATGGTTGGTGCAGGTAAACTGATCCAATTGCTGTTTGGTCTGGACTATGCTTATGCCGTTGTTCTCGTCGGTATCATGATGATGGTCTATGTGACGTTTGGTGGCATGATTGCAACCACATGGGTACAGATCATCAAAGCCTGCCTGCTGCTGTTTGGTGGCACGTTCATGGTTATTATGGCCATGTCCCAGTTTGGCTTCAATTTCGAAGCACTTGCAACCAAGGCAACGGAAGTTCACAAATCCGGTATTTCCTTGATGGCACCGGGCGGTTTGTTGGCGGATCCTGTTTCTGCGATTTCATTGGGCTTGGCTCTGATGTTCGGGACAGCCGGTTTGCCGCATATCCTGATGCGCTTCTTTACGGTAACGGATGCGAAAGAAGCTCGTAAATCTGTGTTCTACGCAACCGGGTTTATCGGTTATTTCTTCATGGTTGTTTGTACGATGGGCCTGTGTGCGATTGTTATCGTTGGTACAGATTCAAGCTTCTATGATGCGGCCGGTAAATTGCTTGGTGGCGGCAACATGGCGGCGATGCACCTTGCAAAAGCGGTTGGCGGTGACTTGTTCTTCGGCTTTATTTCAGCCGTTGCCTTCGCAACAATCCTTGCGGTTGTGTCCGGTCTGGCTTTGGCGGGTGCGTCTGCGATTTCACACGATCTGTATGCTTCTGTCTTCAAAAAGGGCAAAGCAACAGAACAACAGGAAATCCGCGTTTCTCGTATTGCAACCATCTGTCTTGGTCTATTGGCTATCGTTTTGGGGATTGCCTTTGAGAAACAGAACATTGCCTTCATGGTTGGTTTGGCCTTCGGTATTGCCGGTTCTGCCAACTTCCCGGTTCTGATCCTGTCTATGTACTGGAAAGGTTTGACCACGCGCGGTGCGTTCATTGGTGGCTTTATCGGCCTGTTGACAGCATTGATCTTGGTGATCCTGTCACCGACCATCTGGGTCAGCATCTTCGGTTTTGAAGAAGCAATTTTCCCGTACAACCACCCGGCTCTGTTCTCTATGACAACGGCATTCCTTGCGATCTATGTTTTCTCGAAACTGGATAATTCTGAACAAGCCCGTAAAGAAGCGGAACTGTTTGACTCACAATCTGTTCGTTCGCAAACAGGTGTGGGTGCGGAAGGTGCCTCTGCCCACTAAAATGGGTTCAATAGATCGAAAGGGATGCGACCCATGCCTTTCAATCTCTAGACTTGTCAAACTTGAAGTCCTGAAAGGGGAGGGAAATTTCGGCCCTTCTTTTTCGGGATTTTTCTTGTGAAAGTGATCACACGATGACCGAGTTTTTTAATTTTGATTTTCCGCCTTTCAACCTGTTGAGGCCGTCTGAACGCGATAAGTTCAGCGAGGCGCTGGATATTGGCTATTTTCAGGAAGGCGAGGTCCTGATTGAGCCAAACAAGGATATCCAGTCCCTTTTCATTTTAATTAAAGGCATTGTCCATGAAACACAGGATGGGGAAACTCTGAATGTGCATGGCGAACATGATGTATTTGGTGCACGATGGCTGATTGAAGGAAAACGTTCCAGTACCTTTACGGTGGTGGAAGAGGCCTTGATCTATTTGCTGCCTGCGGCCCTGTTTGAAGATATTTTGAAACAGAATGAAGATTTTCATAGTTTCTTTTTTAAATCCATCCGTGACAAAGTGAACATGACCCCGGCGCGGGCCTCCAGTTACACAGCCAGCCCCTTGTTGGCAACGCCCGTGCAAAAAGTTGTCCCGCACCCTTTATCAATTGCAGCCAGTGCACCGATGTCGGATGCGGCCCGTTTGATGCGTGATCATGCGACGACATCTATTTTGGTGACGGATCGCCAAAACGAGGTATGCGGTTTGATTACATCCTCAAAACTGCGTGACAGTGCCTTGATTGACGGGATCCCGGCGCAAACCCCGGTCGGGGATGTGTGCCTGATTGATTTAATCGGGGTGAACCAGCAAGACCCCATGAGCCATGCCATGATTACAATGGTGAAGCATAAGATCAATCGGGTTGTGGTTCGAGATGGCGACCATATTACAGGGGTGTTGGAACTGACTGATTTGCTTAGTTTCTTGTCCAACCATTCCTATTTGTTGTTTTTGCAGGTGGAACGCGCACAAAATCTGTCAGAATTAAAAGATGTGGTCAGTGGGATTAACGATCTGGTTTGCTTGCTGCATGATAGCGGAACCAGTATTGCGATTATTACGCGTTTGGTGTCCGAGGTAAATCAGCGTGTCTTTACCAAGTTGACGCACTTCATTGCCCCAAAGGGGATGATGGAAAATACGTGCCTGATTATTATGGGCAGTGAAGGTCGGCGCGAGCAGGTTTTGCGTACCGATCAGGATAATGCGCTGATTATTCGCGATGGATATGATGTGGACACTGTGCGTGCCTTTGGTCAAAAGTTTTCAGAAGTGTTGGACAGTTTTGGCTTTCCACCTTGTCCCGGTCATATGATGGTGTCCAACCCGGACTGGTGCATGAGCCTGAGTGAGTATAAGCGCAAAATTTTCCAATGGATCAATCAACCGGATGAAAACAGCATGATTGGCTTGTCGGCCTTTGTCGATGCGGTATCTGCCTGTGGGGATAAGAATTTATTGCGCGAGGCCAAAGAATATTTTCATCAGGTTCTCAGCGACCATGATGGGTTTTATACCATGTTTGCCGCCCCGATTGTGTCGTTTGATACACCATTGGGCATGTTTCACCGTTTGAAAGTCGAAAAGGGCGAGCATGAAGGCGAGATGGATTTGAAAAAAGGTGGAATTTTCACCATCGTTCACGGTGCGCGCGTTTTGGCGATCAAGCATAAAATCCATACCACCAACACCTTGCGTCGCATTTCGGCCTTGGCAGAAGCAGGTGTCCTTGATAAGCGGTTTGGCGAAGACTTAATTGATGCCTTTGAATTTTTGCGGGGACTAAAATTAAAAGCCTCGTTCAACGCGGATGGGGAATTTAAAGGGGCGACTAATTTTGTGCGGATCAAGAGTTTGCATAAGCTGGAAAAAGACCTTCTCAAAGATTCCTTGCAGTTGGTGAAAGAATTTAAAAACGTGGTCAGTCATCATTTCAATCTGGGACATTTTTAATCATGTGGCAGAGGTTAAAACGGGCATGGATGAAAAAGCGGTTGCAAGACCTGTCTTATGGTTTCCTTTTTGAAGAAGAGCCGGCAAATGAATATGTCTGCTTTGATCTGGAGACCACCAATTTGGATCCGCGCATGGCACAAATTTTATCAATCGGGGCGGTGCGTATCCGTGACCATCGTGTGTTGAGTAGCCAAAAATTTTATCTGGAAGTCCGCGCCGAAGGCAATTTTGATGAAGAGGCGATCAAGGTGCATCGTATTCGTAAAACCGATGCAAAAAAAGGCCATTGTGTACAGGATGCGGTTAAGCAATTGGTGGAATTTATCGGTCCCCGTCCTGTTGTTGGCTATTATCTGGAATTCGATGTTGCGGTGGTTAATCGATATTTGAAGGATATGATCGGCATTGGCCTGCCTAATCGTCAAATTGAAGTTTCCGCCCAATATTATGATTGGCAAACGCGTGGGGATATCGACCGCTATGTTGATTTGAGTTTCGAAAATATTCGAAAAACACTCGATTTACCTGCGTTGCCAGCGCATAACGCGGTTCATGATGCCTTGATGACGGCCCTGTGTTTCGTGAAACTCAAACACCAAACTATGTCAGCTTGGCGCAGAGGTCACGAAAAACAGTTGAATTGAGGTATCGTCTAATTTTTAAGCGCGGCGATAAAATCATGGCTGGAACTTGAAATACTTTCGCTTAACCCTTTGATGGATTGGACTTGTGTACTGGCATTTTGTGCCAAGTTCAGCAAGTCTGCCGATGCGTTTCCCATGCCTGCGATATCCTGTCCGATATGGGTAAAGGTGCCTTGGGCATCTGTTAGATTCTGGCGAATGGTTTTGGTAGCTTGATGTTGTTGATCGACAACGTTGCTCAGATTTCCCGTACAGTTTTCCAGCATGTCCATAGACTGACGAACGGTCTGCATGCAGGTGATGCTGGAATCAGCAATTGTGCGAATTTCACTGAGTTGGGTGGAGATGTCCTGCGATGATTTTTCTGATTGTTGAGCCAGTGACTTAATTTCACCAGCGACAATGGCAAAACCTTTACCTGCAATACCAGCCCGTGCCGCCTCGATGGAGGCATTGAGACCGAGCATGCGCACTTGGGACGATATTTCAGAAACGTTCTGGGCAATACTTTCAATCTGGGCGCTGAGTGTGCCCAACTGGCGTAATTCCTGTAAGGTTGCCATGACATTTTTTGCCAGCTCTTCAACCGTTGAATTGACGGTCGTGCTGGACTGCAACGTTTGACCTTCAATATGGACGAGGTCTTCCATTGCCTGTTGCAAGGTTTCCATATTACCGGCAATGGAATTGCTGCCGCGTGTGACCTGATCGCTTTGACGGTTGGTTAAGTTGGCTTGCTGCTGAACACCACTGGCTACATTTTCCAGTTCACGGGAACCTTCGGCCAGTTTTTGGATAGATGTTTGCACATTGGATTGAAACTGTTTGATCAATTGTTCTTGGTGATCAAGATGGGTTGCCCGTTCATAAAGACGCGCCAATTGCGAACTGACATATTGCATGATTTCCAAGGCTGTTGGGTCAAGCAGTCCGGTTTGACGGCTATAAAATTCAGCAACGGCGACACATTGTTGATTAACCAGAATGGGAAAACCGAAAAAACCACGCACGCCGTTACGCGCTGCCGCCTCGGCTCGGAGAAACTGTGTCAGGACGGTAACGTCTTCGATGGCTTTGGCTTCTTTTTCCTGTGCGATCAGGCCGATGAGGCCTTTGCCCGTTTCAAAGATACTTTCTTCGCTGATGGTGACGAATTCATCAATGGCGTTTTTGTCAAACCCGTTTTCTAAAAACCAAATGCCGTTGGAAATATAAGTATCCGGTTTTTCTGTTGTGTTGATGTAAAGATGGGCAATTGGCCATTGGGTGTAACTACAGACTTCGGCAAAGATTTGCTGGGTTGCTGTTTTAAAATCGTCATGGCGATCAACAATCGCTGACACACGATTTAGAAAGCTCAAGGCCTCGGTTAAGCCTGTGTTCTGGCTTTGAATTTTATTTTTGGGCTGAAAGTCTACAATCTTGGCCAACATGGGAAACTCCTCAATAAAATGGGTGAGGACCCTACCGTGTGAGCGGTCTGGCGATCGGGCCTTTGGTTTCTATCAAGCACTTTCCATGCCACTTGGAAAAGTTATAAAAAGCAAGCCGTTAGGAATGTGCCCTGGCCGGTTTGCCTAAAAAATGGGCGCATGCCGCCTAATATTGTGCAGCGCAATATGGGTAATTGGAATGAACGTATTGGAAAACCTCATCCTTTAGTTCCGGCATGGCTTTTGCAACGTAGTGCTCAATAAGTTTAAATTTTTTTGAAAGTGCTCAGCCGTGGACGCTGAACTTAAAATATTAGTCATTGACGAAAATGAAACACGCGCTGCTATTTTGCTTGAAGGATTGCGCGCCAGTGGTCTGACATGTGTGGAATGGTTGAAAGATACGCGTGGTTTGTCTGAGCGTATTTTTATGCTTGATCCCGATGTGATTTTAATTGATCTGGAAGACCCGAACCGCGATGTGCTGGAACAGATGTTCCAGGTCAGCCGGGAAGTGCGCCGCCCGATTGCAATGTTTGTCGATAGTTCGGACAGTCAGTCCATATCGCAGGCGGTCGATGCCGGGGTCAGCGCCTATATTGTTGACGGTTTAAAAAGTGAACGGGTGCGCTCTATTGTTGAAATGACGGTGAGCCGGTTTAACGCATTCTCTAAACTTCATAAAGAATTGGCAGAGGCCAAAAATGCCCTTCAGGATCGTAAGGTTCTGGAACGGGCCAAAGGAATACTTATGACACAGTGCGGCATTGGGGAGGCCGAAGCCTATGCGTTGTTGCGTAAGACAGCTATGAACAAAGGTCAGAAAATCAGTGATATCGCCAGCAGTATTGTGACCGCATCAGAGATCTTGGGGTAGTTATGAAATCAAAACTGCAAAATGTGAATATCGGATTTGTCCCGCTTGTGGATTGCGCGGTCTTGGCGGTTGCCCGTGAAAAGGGAATTGCACAGGCACACGGTCTGGACTTGTCTTTGTCAAAAGAAGTTTCCTGGGCCAATATTCGCGATAAGGTGTTTTTAGGATATCTGGATGGCGCGCATATGTTGGCCCCGATGGCCTTGGCGGGTAATTTGTCCTTGATGCCCAATAGTTGCGATATTGTTGCGCCCTTTGTTTTGGGGCGCAATGGTAATGCGATTACGGTGTCACATGATTTATATGATGCCATGAGTGCTCATACACAGGGGTTACTGGAAAGCTGGGACTTATCTGTGACCGGGCAGGCGTTGAAGGCTGTGATTGAGGCGCGCAAAAATGCAGGGCAACCTGTTCTGCGCTTTGGGATGGTCTTTCCGTTTTCCTGTCATAACTATCATTTGCGTTATTGGTTGGCGGCATGTGGGATTGACCCGGATGTTGATGTTCATTTGCAGGTTGTCCCCCCGCCGTTTATGGATCAATACCTTGAACAAGGGCGCCTGGATGGTTTTTGTGTGGGGGAACCGTGGAATTCTTTGGCGGTTGCGCAGGATATTGGCGTGATTATCGCCTCGACATCGCAAATTTGGCCGCAGAGCCCCGAAAAACTATTGGGCGTTCGTAAAAACTGGTGTGAGGCTAACCCGGAAGCCTTAAAAGCTTTGTTGTGCGCAATGAAGGAAGCGGCTGATTGGGCCGGTAATGCGGAAAACTTCGATGAATTGGCGCATGTTTTATCAGACCATCAATATTTGGATGTCCCGAAAGAGATTATCCTTAAAGCATTAAGCGGGGATTTGTCCCTTAAGAAGGGGAAGCCGTCGCGCCATGTTGATGGTTTTATGTCTTTACATGGGGATAGCTGTCCCCATTTAAGCGCGGCCTTTTGGTTGACGCGACAAATGGAACGCTGGGGGCAAATTCAGTCGGACATGATTGTGGAAACCGCCCTGAAAGATGCCTTCTCAACGCAAACTTATCTGGATTGTATTGGTGGGGAATTTTCCGACATTAATGAAGCTGCCCTTTTTGATATTGCATAAAAAATAAACAAATAAAAATAGTGATTAAAAATTATGCATAATATTTTCGAACTGCTCTAATATTTTGCATTGCACAAGGTTAAAAAGAAGCCGTACTGAATAAAATACCGCACTGCACAATGTTTAAATATATGATTTTATTGATGTTTGCTGTGGGTGAGTAAAAGTTGGCACGAACCTTGTAAGGTAAAAAGCAGATGTCCGGCAAAGATGCCGGATCCTATATCGTCCTTTAGGACAATCAGCAACGCCGCTGACAATCGCATCCCCCATCGTCCTCCCCGGGTGCGCTTTGTTAGCGGCGTTTTTGTTTTTTTAGATCGGTTCTGGCGATCTGGTTTGAAAAAACAAGGCAAACTTTTAAGGAGAGCAAGCCGATATGAAAACGTTTAAGTCATTCAAATCCGTTCTGGCAGGTGCTGTTGTCGCCCTGAGTGCCATGAGCGGTTCTGCCTTGGCGGACATGCTGGATCTGGAGAAAGAGGAACTGAAATTCGGTTTCATCAAATTGACAGATATGGCCCCGCTGGCCATTGCTTATGAAAAAGGTTTTTTCGAAGATGAAGGTCTTTATGTCACGCTGGAACCGCAAGCAAACTGGAAAGTTCTGCTGGACCGCGTGATTGATGGCGAACTGGATGGTGCGCATATGCTGGCCGGGCAACCGTTGGGAGCAACGATTGGATTTGGTACACAGGCCCATATTATTACGGCTTTTTCGATGGACTTGAATGGGAACGGAATTACGGTTTCCAATGACGTTTGGGCGGAGATGAAAAAACATATCCCAACAGACGCAGACGGTAAGCCCGTGCACCCGATTAAGGCTGATTATCTGAAACCGGTTGTGGAAAAATTTAAGGCAGAAGGCAAGCCTTTCAACATGGGGATGGTTTTCCCTGTATCCACCCATAACTATGAGCTGCGGTATTGGCTGGCCGCTGGTGGCATTCACCCGGGGTTTTATTCCAAAACCGATATTTCCGGTCAAATTCAGGGTGATGCGTTGTTGTCTGTAACGCCGCCGCCGCAAATGCCCGCGACGTTGGAAGCCGGGACGATCTCTGGGTATTGTGTGGGCGAACCGTGGAACCAGCAAGCTGTGTTTAAAGGGATCGGTGTACCGGTTGTGACCGATTACGAAATTTGGAAAAACAACCCCGAAAAAGTGTTCGGCGTGTCCAATGAATGGGCTGAAAAATATCCAAATACACATACCGCCGTTGTCAAAGCCTTGATCCGTGCAGCAAAATGGTTGGATGAAAATAACAACGCCAACCGTCCGGAAGCTGTGAAAATTTTGGCGAAATCCGCATATGTCGGGGCGGACGTTGAAGTGATTGCAAACTCGATGACCGGGACGTTTGAATATGAAAAAGGCGATAAGCGCGATGTGCCGGACTTCAACGTCTTTTATCGTTATTTCGCAACCTATCCTTATTATTCCGATGCGATTTGGTATCTGACGCAAATGCGCCGTTGGGGCCAAATCCCCGAAGGCAAAACAGACGAGTGGTTTTTTGAAATTGCGAAGAAAGTTTATCGCCCGGATATCTACCTGAAAGCTGCGAAAATGCTGGTCGATGAAGGTCAGGTCGCGAAGGAGGATTTCCCGTGGGATACAGATGGTTTCCGTGATCCGCAAACGCACTTTATCGACAATGTGAGTTATGACGGCCACCAACCGAACGCCTATCTCGAAAAATTCGGCATTGGCCTGAAGGGCGCACAAGTCATCAAAGGTACGGAAGTCGCTGCCAAATAACAAGTTTGCCCTCGGCGAGGGGGTGTCAAATCATCTCGTTGATCTTGATACCCCCAAGCCCCCCCAAAAAAAACAAGACCTCTTTCATTTTTAACTTTTGAATCCATTTATTTTTTACAGGTGCCATATGTCCGAAACTTCTGTTCAAACTGCTGATGTCGGCTTTCTGGGACGAATTGTTCCCGGTGCGACATCTTCCTCGGATGCGATGAAAAAAATCTGGCAAAATGTCGGTATTCCGCTTCTTTCCATCCTTATTTTCCTGTTTGCCTGGCAGCAGGCATCAACCTCAATCGAAACCAGTCTGGGCAATATTCCCGGCCCGGTACAGGTTGCGGAAGAAACGGTCTTGTTATGGCAGGATCATGTGGAGATGCGTGAGAAGGCAGATAAATTCTATGAACGCCAAGAAAAACGCAACGCCGCCAAACTGAAAAAGAACCCGGATGCGGAAGTCAAAATCCGTCAGTTCACCGGCAAGCCGACTTATATTGATCAGATCCTTACCAGCTTGAAAACGGTGTTTATGGGATTTGTGTTGGCAACGTTGGTGGCTGTTCCCCTTGGGATCGCCTGCGGTTTATCAAAAGCCATGAACGCAGCCTTTAACCCGCTGATCCAGATTTTTAAACCGGTTTCACCACTGGCATGGTTGCCGATTGTGACAATGGTAGTTTCGGCCCTTTATGTCAGTGATGATCCCATGTTTGATAAATCCTTCCTGACATCTGCGATTACGGTGACGCTGTGTTCCTTGTGGCCGACGTTGATCAATACCACGCTTGGGGTTGCTTCGATTGACAAGGATTTATTGAACGTCTCACGCGTTTTGCGACTGGATGCCAGAACCACGATTTTCAAGATGATTTTACCGTCTTCCCTGCCGTTGATCTTTACAGGCTTACGTCTGTCACTCGGTGTGGGGTGGATGGTTCTGATTGCTGCAGAAATGCTGGCGCAGAACCCGGGGCTTGGCAAGTTTGTCTGGGATGAATTCCAGAACGGCAGCTCCCATTCTCTTGCACGCATTATGGTGGCGGTTTTCACCATCGGGATCATCGGTTTTGCCCTTGATCGTGTCATGTACACGCTGCAAGACCTCTTCACATTCAGTGACAAACGCTAACCCAAACGCAAAAAGGATTACCCCCATGTCATTCTTAGAGCTAAAAAATGTAAACAAGGGCTATGGCAAAGGTGCGGAACGCACCGAAGTCCTGAACAACATCAATCTTTCGATTAAAGAAGGTGAGTTTGTTGCCATCGTCGGGTTTTCCGGTTCCGGTAAAACCACATTGATTTCGGCAATCGCCGGACTGATCGAACCGGACAGTGGCGAAATTACCCTGAACGGCAAGAAAATTGAAGGTGCAGGCCCGGACCGTGGACTGGTTTTTCAAAGCTATTCCCTTTTCCCGTGGATGTCTGTTTTTTCCAATGTGATGCTGGCGGTTGACAGTGTTTTCAAAAAAGCCAGCCGCAAGGAAAAAGAAGAACGTGTTCACCGTTATGTGGAAATGGTCGGTTTGGGCCACGCCAAGGATCGTAAACCGGCAGAATTGTCTGGTGGGATGCGTCAGCGGGTAGCTGTTGCGCGTGCCTTGGCCATGAGTCCGCAAATCCTGTTGCTGGATGAACCGCTGTCTGCATTGGATGCATTGACGCGGGCCAACCTGCAGGACGAGATCGAACGGATTTGGGAACAGGAAAAGAAAACCGTCATCCTGATTACCAATGATGTGGATGAGGCAATTTTGCTGGCCGACCGTATCATTCCGCTGACACCGGGGCCGAACGCGACCTTTGGACCGGATTTTGTGGTGGATCTGGATCGTCCGCGTGATCGTACGGCCATGAACCATGATGAAAAATTCAAGAAGCTGCGCAAAGACGTCACTCAGTATCTGATCGATGTGGGGATTGAAAAGAATGCTGAAACCGGCGAATTTGCGCCGCTGCCCTCCGTCAGCCCGATTATGCCGGGATCACGGATGCCGAAAAAGGCGAAAGAGGCAGCGCAAGCCCGCAGTGGCGATACCCATCGTTTTGTCGATTTCTCCCATGTTCACAAGGTCTACCCCACCCCCAAAGGCCCATTGACTGTGGTGGATGACTTTAATCTGCAGCTCAAGAAAGGGGAGTTTATCTCGGTTATCGGGCATTCAGGCTGTGGCAAGTCTACAGTTTTGACAATGGCTGCCGGGTTAAACGAGATTTCCAAAGGCGGGATCATTCTGGATGGACGCGAAGTTGATGGGGCAGGCCCGGATCGGGGCGTGGTTTTTCAGGCCCCCAGCCTGTTCCCGTGGTTAACGGCGCGTGACAATGTGATGATCGGTGTGGAACGGGTATATCCCCATGCCAATCAACAGGAACGCAACGATATCGTTGAATATTACCTGCAACGTGTCGGTTTGGCCGACAGTATGGATAAAGCGGCTTCTGAAATGTCCAACGGGATGCGTCAACGGGTCGGAATTGCCCGCGCCTTTGCCTTGTCCCCTAAATTCTTGCTGCTGGATGAACCGTTCGGCATGCTGGATAGTTTGACGCGTTGGGAATTGCAAGAAGTGTTGATGGATGTGTGGAAACGTACACAAGTCACAGCCATGTGTGTCACCCACGATGTTGATGAAGCCATTTTATTGGCAGACCGCGTCATTATGATGACAAACGGGCCACATGCAACGGTGGGTAAGATCATGGAAGTGGATCTGCCACGCCCACGGACCCGCAAACAATTGTTGGAACATCC
Source organism: Terasakiella sp. (assembly GCF_048267425.1). Classification (GTDB taxonomy): domain Bacteria; phylum Pseudomonadota; class Alphaproteobacteria; order Rhodospirillales; family Terasakiellaceae; genus Terasakiella. The sequence goes on along the minus strand of NZ_JBLWXN010000001.1, from coordinate 16,795 downwards.
GCGTTATTACGAACTGCGCGAAGAACTCCTCTCTTTCCTTGCTGAATATGAACATGGCGATCCGGAACCGCAAACCGATGATAAAGACGTTTGTGAAGCTGACGATCAAGAAGCCGCGTGAAAGGAACAAAAATTATGAAAAAGCTGGTTGTTATTGGTAATGGTATGGCGGGCATGCGCTGTGTGGAAGAAATTCTCAAACGCGACGCCGATCAATTTGAAATCACTGTTTTTGGCGCAGAGCCTTACGGAAACTATAACCGCATCATGTTGTCACCGGTTTTGTCCGGGGAAAAGACTTTTGATGAAATCGTGATTAATTCACCTGAATGGTATGCTGAAAATAAAATTACATTGCACACCGATGCCGAGGTTACGGAAATTGACCGAGCGGCAAAGGTTGTGAAATCTGCAAATGGCATTGAAGCGGCTTATGATAAATTGTTAATTGCCACCGGATCTGAACCTTTTATCATTCCGGTACCGGGTAAAGATTTGGACGGGGTGATTTCGTTTCGTGACATGAATGATGTAAATGTCATGGAAGAAGCGATTTCACAGTATAAAAACGCCGTTGTTATCGGTGGCGGGCTGTTGGGACTGGAAGCGGCTTATGGTCTGCAACGTCGCGGTATGAAAGCAACCGTCATTCACCTGATGGATACCTTGATGGAACGTCAGTTGGATGAGGCCGCTGGTTTTCTGTTGAAGCAGGAATTAGAAGGGCGCGGTATTGATGTTTTAACCGGGGCAAATACCAAAGAAATCATTGGTGAAAATGGCCGGGTTAAAAAAGTCTGCTTGGCGGACGGGCGTGAAATCGCAGCTGACCTTGTGGTGATGGCTGTGGGGATCCGCCCCAATGTCAGCCTTGGACAATCAGCGGGATTGGAAGTCGAGCGCGGCATTCTGGTGAATGATCAATTGGTAACGTCTGATGCGGATATTTACAGCATTGGGGAATGTGTACAACACCGTGGAAATTGTTACGGTCTGGTTGCTCCGCTTTATGAAATGGGGAAGGTGCTGGCGGATCATATTACCGGAACGGACAACGCTTATCAGGGGTCTGTGACATCGACCAAGTTGAAAGTCAGTGGCGTTGACGTTTTTTCTGCCGGTGATTTTTCAGGCGGTGAGGCCTGTGAAGATATTGTCCTGCGTGATGCGGCCCGTGGCATCTACAAACGCGTGGTCTTAAAAGACAATAAAGTTCAAGGGGCCGTTCTTTATGGCGATACCACCGATGGGGCATGGTATTTCCAGATGTTGAAAGACGGGCAGGACATCAGCGATATTCGTGACCTGTTGATCTTCGGTCAAGCGTTTGCGTCTGGGGGAGGAGCGACTGCGGACCCTCTTGAAGCCGTTGCAGCTTTGGCGATGGACGCCGAAATTTGTGGCTGTAACGGCGTATGCAAGGGCGATATCGTGACGGCGGTAAATGAAAAAGGCCTGACAACTTTGGATGAGGTCAAGGCCCATACCAAGGCATCGGCTTCTTGCGGGACATGTTCCGGTCTGGTGGAAAACCTGCTGAAGGTGACATTAGGTGATAGTTATCAGGCACAAACCGTTAAACCCATGTGCGGTTGCACCGAACATACCCATGATGAAGTCCGTGCTGCGATTGTGGAACAAGGGTTGAAATCTATCCCAGAAGCCTATCAAGCGCTGGAATGGAAAACACCGGATGGATGTTCATCATGTCGTCCGGCGATGAATTATTATCTGTTGTGCGCATGGCCTGGTGAATATGTCGATGATACCCAATCGCGATATATTAATGAACGCGCACATGCCAACATTCAAAAAGACGGAACCTATTCTGTTGTGCCGCGCATGTGGGGTGGTTTAACCAACCCGAAAGAATTACGCGCCATTGCCGATGTGGCGGAAAAATTTGATGTGAAAACGCTCAAAGTGACTGGCGGTCAACGCATTGATTTGTTCGGGATCAAGAAAGAAGATCTGCCGGCAGTATGGGCGGACCTGAACGCAGCAGGGATGGTGTCCGGTCATGCTTATGGCAAATCGTTGCGCACGGTGAAGACCTGTGTGGGTAAGGAATGGTGCCGTTTTGGAACACAAATGTCGATGGACCTTGGTGTGCAGTTGGAAAAACTCAGCTGGGGATCCTACATGCCGCATAAATTCAAAATGGCGGTTTCTGGCTGTCCGCGAAATTGTGCAGAAGCCACCATCAAGGATTTCGGCGTGATTTGTGTGGATAGCGGGTATGAACTGCACATCGCAGGTAATGGCGGTATCCATGTCCGCGCAACGGATTTGTTGTGCAAAGTTGCATCGGAACAAGAGGTTCTGGAATATTGCGGTGCTTTTGTTCAGCTTTATCGTGAAGAAGCCCGCTATCTGGAACGCACAGCCCCTTGGGTTGAACGTGTCGGTCTGGATTACATCAAACAAATTGTTGTTGAAGATGAAGCCAAGCGTAAAGAGTTGAACGCACGCTTTATCTATTCACAAAAATTCTGGCAGGACGACCCGTGGGCCAAAGCGGTCAACGAAGAAGCGGCTGCGCGTGAATTTAAACCATTATCCGCTGTTGCGGCTGAGTAAAGGGAGATTGGAAAATGAGTAACTGGATTGAAGTCGGCACCGTTAACGATATCCCCAAGCTGGGGGCACGTGTGGTCAAAAGTATGCGCGGTGATATCGCGGTCTTTCGAACAGCCGATGATGAAATTTTCGCCATCGTCGATAGCTGTCCCCATTCCGGCGGCCCGCTGTCACAAGGGATTGTGCATGGCAAGGCTGTGGCCTGCCCGCTGCATAACTGGAATATCGATCTGGAAACAGGCGATGTGCTGGACCCTGATCATGGCTGTGCGCGGGTAATCCCGGTTTCCAGTAAAGACGGCATTGTCCGTATCTACGTTGAGGCGGAGGCAACAGGAACGCATGGCTGACAGCATTCGCACCACTTGCCCTTATTGCGGCGTCGGTTGCGGGGTACTGGTTTCAAAAGATAATGCGGGTGGGGTTGTCGTTAAAGGCGACCCCGACCACCCGGCAAATTTCGGTAAGCTCTGTTCCAAAGGGGCGGCTCTTGGGGATACGTTGGGCCAGGATAACCGTTTGCTGACACCGAAAATTAATCATCAAGTTGCAACATGGGAGCAAGCCAGTGATTTGGTGGCCACCCGTTTTAAGGAAACGGTTGAACGCTATGGACCCGATAGTGTGGCCTTTTATGTATCGGGCCAGTTGCTGAGCGAAGATTATTATGTAGCAAATAAGCTGATTAAAGGTTTTATCGGAACTGCCAATATAGATACCAATTCACGCCTGTGCATGAGTTCTTCCGTTGCTGGGCATAAACGTGCATTTGGTTCTGATACGGTGCCCCAAACCTATGAAGATTTGGAAACGTCCGATCTGGTTGTTCTGGTTGGATCAAATCTCGCATGGTGTCATCCCATCCTCTTTCAACGTCTGAAAGCCGCGAAAAAGAAGCGGGGAACCAAGGTTGTGGTTATTGATCCGCGCAAAACGGCGACCTGTGAAATTGCCGATCTTCATTTGGCAATCAAGCCGGGTTCGGATGTTTTGCTGTTTAATGGTCTGCTGACTTATCTGGATCAAAATGGTGCAAAAGATCAATCCTATGTGACAGAATTTGTCGAAGGTCTTGACGAAACATTGCAGGCAACGGCTGTGGATATCCTGAGTGTTGCAAAAGGCTGTGATGTGTCTGTCGCAGATGTGCTTGCCTTTTATGACGGGTTCTTAAAGACGGATCGAACCTTGAGTGTTTATAGCCAAGGGGTCAATCAATCATCCCAAGGAACAGATAAAGTCAACAGCATTATCAATTGTCATCTCTTTACCGGTCGCATTGGGCACGAAGGTTGCGGTCCGTTATCTGTGACGGGACAACCCAATGCAATGGGCGGGCGCGAAGTTGGCGGATTGGCCAACATGCTGGCGGCCCATATGGATTTTACACCGGATGGGATTGATCGGGTGTCGCGTTTTTGGCAAGCGCCGAATATTGCAAAGGAACCGGGTAAAAAAGCGCTGGATATGTTTGAAGCCATTCATGAAGGCCAGATCAAGGCGGTCTGGATCATGGCGACCAACCCATGTGTTTCCCTTCCCGATGCGGGACGGGTGCGCGAAGCCTTGGAAAAATGTGATTTTGTGGTGGTGTCTGATTGTGTGGATCATACTGATACGATGGCTTATGCCGATGTCGTTCTGCCTGCAGCTGCGTGGGGGGAACGTAACGGGACGGTGACAAATACGGAACGTCGCATTTCAAGACAACGTGCTTTTTGTGATCTTGCGGGCGAGGCGCTGCCCGATTGGAAAATCATCACGCACGTTGCCCGTAAAATGGGGTTTGAGGAAGCTTTCCCTTATGAAAGTTCCTACGACGTATTTCGCGAGCATGTCGCTTTATCTGCGTTTGAAAATCAAGGCGGGCGTGATTTTGACTTATCCGGCTGGATCGGCTTATCGCGTGCTGGATTTAATGGGATTGAACCCACGCAATGGCCTGTCGGCACATATGCGAAAGATCGTTTTTTCGAGGATGGTCGTTTTTATACCGCTTCGGGCAAGGGCAATATGGTCCCCGTTCAACCCAAAAGCCCGGTTTATCCTGTCACGGCGGATTATCCCTATGTGTTGAACAGCGGGCGTATCCGTGATCAATGGCATACTATGACGCGCACGGGGATGTCTCCGCGCTTATCGACACATGTGATTGAACCTTATTTGGAAGTTCACCCCGAAGCCGCCTTGCGCGAAGAATTGCAGGACGGTGGTTTGGTGGAAGTTACATCAAACTGGGGGCGTGCGATTTTGCGGGTAAAAGTCAGCGAGAATGTTAAACGTGGCGAAGTCTTCATGCCGATGCATTGGAGTGATGAAAACAGTGCGGAAGCCGTTGTTGGTCGTCTCGTCAACCCGGTTTGTGATCCTTATTCCGGTCAGCCGGAAAGCAAACATACACCAGTCAGTTTAAAACCGTTTGCCGCGGATTGGCATGCGTTGTTGATTGTACGGGAGACGTTGGAACCATCGGGTTTTGCCTATTGGACACGTAGTCTTTCAAACGGGTGTTATATCTATGATGTGGCAGGTGTTGGGGATCCGTCCAACTGGGATGATTATGCTGGCGTTTTGCTGGGACAAGGTGAAATGCTGGCGATGAGTGATGAACGCCGTGGCGCGCGTCGTTATGCGGTTTTACGTGATGATAAACCGGTTGGCGTCATGATTATGGCGCGCACACCTGAAGGTATTCCATCGCGCAACTGGATCACAGGCCTGTTTGCGCAGGACGAATTGAATGCACAGGATCGCTTGTCGTTATTAAGTGCAAAACCGGCGGGTAAAGTGGCCGAAAAAGGCGCGATTGTTTGTTCGTGTTTCAATGTCGGCTTGTTGGAAATTCAACGCGCGATCGTCGAAGAAGGCCGAATGAGTGTTGAAGCCATCGGCGTTGCGTTGAAAGCCGGAACCAATTGCGGATCCTGTCAGTCAGAAATCCAGCAAATTCTGGAGGAAACACAAACAAATGAACAAAAACAAAAGGTTGCCTAAGAGGGGGATAGGTTCTTAACTCGATTGAAAAGTGGTGTTTTTTGCACTCTCTACCACCGCACTCAATATAAGTAGGAACCTATAAGAAAGGGCCGGAAGATAATTTTTCCGGCCCTTTTTATTTATCAGTACTGACGTTAGATTTTACCCACGTAACTCGCCGCCAGTGTTTTTGGCAACACTGGCAACCACGTTGTCGCTGACGGTTTGAATCTGTTCATCCGTCAAGGTGTCGGTGGTGGGTTGTAAGGTGATGCTGATGGCAACGGATTTTTTACCCGCTTCCACATTCTCGCCTTCGTAAACGTCAAAAACAGCAACGTCACTGATCAGTTTCTTATCGGCTGTTTTCGCCGATTGAATGATCTTGGCTGCGGGAACATCGCTATCGACCACAAAGGCAAAGTCACGTTCCACGCTTTGGAAGGCGGAAAGTTCCAACACAGGGCGTAACGCGCCTGTTTTCTTGGATTTTGTTGCCGGAATAGCATCAAGATAAATCTCAAAACCAACGGCAATCCCCTTGTAGCCCATTTTCTTGAGCGTACCGGGATGCAATTCCCCGAAATAGGCCAATGTGTTTTTCGGACCCAGTTTCAAGGCACCACTTCGGCCCGGATGATAATGGGCAGGGGCGCCTTCGGGGTCCACTTGCAGGCTTTCAACTTTGGCACCAGCAGCTTCCAGAACCGCCATTGCATCGGCCTTGGCGTCAAACACATCAAAACGGCGCGGGGCTTGCGCCCAGTTACGCGGGCCGGTTTGACCTGTACGTACGCCGCAAACCACAACGGGTTGCTTGTCGGCTGTATCACCGTCAAACTGCGGACCAACTTCGAACAGGCAGCCATTGGGTAGGCCACGATCATTGTTGCGCTGGCAAGCCGCCAACAGATTGGGCAACAGGCTTGGACGCATAATTTCCAAATCTTTGGAAATCGGGTTGGTTAGACGCAGGTTTTCATCAGACCAACCAAACAGTTTAGCCTGTTTTTCTGGCAAGAAAGCATAGGTGACGGCTTCGGACAGGCCGCGTGTAACCAGTGTGCGACGTGAAATATCGCGTTTGATCTGCATGGGGGTATAGGCAATCCCCGGCAGGTTGGTTTCACGAACCAAAGACACTTCCTCGATATGCTCGTAACCATAAACACGGATGATTTCTTCAACGAGGCAAGCTTCCAGTTCAATGTCTGAACGCCATGACGGCGGCTGAACATCAAAGGTGTCGCCTTTGTCTTCCAATTTGCAGCCTAAAACGTCGAGGATGCGGACCATATCACTTTCCGGCACGTCAACACCGGTCAATTGTTTGACACGGGCTTTGCGTAAAGTGATGGTGCGTTGCCATTGGGGTTCTTCACCGGCAACAACCAGATCAGAGGCTTCGCCACCGCACAACTCAAGGATGAGGCGGGTTGCCATTTCCGTCATGTCAACAACGCCTGCTTCATCAACGCCGCGTTCGAAACGATAACGGGCATCGGACAGGATATCCAGTTTACGTCCGGTCATAGCGGTGCGGATCGGGTCGAACAACGCACATTCCAAAAAGACATTGGTTGTGTCGTCCTGACAGCCGGAAGCTTCGCCCCCCATAATACCACCAAGGGCATGCGGGGTTGTGTCGTCACACACAACGGTCATGTCCGTATCCAGCGTGTATTCTTTTTCGTCCAGTGCTTTCAGTGTTTCACCTTCTTTGGCGAGACGGACATGCACATCACCGTTGAGTTTGTCAGCATCAAAGACATGCAGCGGGCGGCACAGGCCTTGGCTGAAGTAGTTGGTGACATCAACAAGTGCGGAAATCGGACGCAGGCCAACCGCAAGCAGCTTGTCTTGCAGCCATTTCGGGCTGGGGCCGTTTTTTACACCGCGAATATAACGCCCGGCAAATTGCGGACAGGCTTTTACGCCGTCTGCAGGATTGTGCAGATGGACTTTAATCGGGCTTTCAAACGTTCCTTTTACCGGATCAGTATTGATCGGTTTTAAGGTGCCGAAACCGGTTGCTGCCAAATCGCGTGCAATGCCGCGCACGCCTGCGCAATCGCCACGGTTCGGGGTAATGGCAATTTCAATAATCGGATCGGTCAGGCCCATAATGTCGACCGCGCGTGCGCCAACTTTGACGTCGGCTGGCAGGTCGACGATACCGTCATGGGAATCAGATAAATTCATTTCCGCTTCGGACATCATCATGCCTTGGCTATCGACGCCACGAATTTTTGTCGGTTTCAGGGTGACATCCAAGCCGGGAATGTAGGAACCGGATGTGGCAAACACACCTTTTAGACCGGCGCGTGCGTTCGGGGCACCGCAAACGACCTGATATTCTTTCTCACCATCAGAGACTTTCAGCAATTGCAGCTTATCTGCATCCGGGTGTCTTTCCGCGGTCAAAATTTCAGCAACCTTAAACGTTTCCAGACCTTTGGAACGATCTTCCACGCCTTCGACTTCCAATCCAATCATGGAGAGTTTTTCAACGATTTCGTCACAGGTCTTATCTGTTTCGAGATGCTCCAAGAGCCAGCTTAAAGTGAATTTCATCGGGTCAGCCCTCCTACCATGCTGGGAATGTCCAAGGCCTTGAAGCCATAATGGCGCAGCCAACGCAGATCAGATTCATAGAATGTCCGCAGATCGGGAATACCGTATTTCAGCATTGCGATCCGTTCGATCCCCATGCCAAAGGCGAAGCCCTGATATTTACTGGAATCGATGCCACAGTTTTCCAAAACTTTGGGGTGAACCATGCCGCAGCCCAAAATTTCCAGCCAGTCATCACCGGCACCGATTTTGAATTCACCGTCTTTACGGGTACAGCCGATATCGACTTCCGCGCTTGGTTCTGTGAACGGGAAATAGCTGGGACGGAAACGAACGGGCAGATCATCCACACCAAAGTAGGCTTTGCAGAAATCAATCAGGCAGCCTTTCAGGTGCCCAAAATGGGTTTTTTCATCGATGACCAGCCCCTCGATTTGGTGGAACATCGGTGTGTGGGTCGCATCATAATCACAACGATACGTGCGCCCCGGACAGATAATACGGATCGGTGCGCCCTTTTCCTGCATGGAACGGATTTGTACAGGGGAGGTATGCGTACGCAAGACCATACGATTGCCGTCTTGTTCGCGCGGCAGATAAAATGTGTCGTGATCCTGACGGGCGGGATGTTCCGGGCCAATGTTCAGGGCACCGAAATTGCGCCAATCGTCCTCGATATTCGGTCCTTCGGCAACGCTGAAACCCATCTCGCCAAAGATAGCAATGGCTTCGTCAATGGTTTGGCTGACAGGATGAACTGTGCCAGTGTGTTCCGGGCGTACAGACAATGTCACATCAATTTTTTCCGCCATGAGACGGGCGTTCAGTTCGGCATCGGCCAATTCTGTTTTGCGCGCATCAATAGCTTGGGCGACTTCGCCTTTAATGAGGTTGAGCTTTTGTCCGGTTTCTTTGCGTTCTTCCGGTGTCAGGTCTTTCATGTTCTTCATCAACGAGGTGATGGAACCTTTTTTACCCAACGCACTGACGCGAATGTCATCTAAAGCCTTGGAGTCGGTCGCGGCAACGACAGCTTCCAGGACTTCTGTTTTAATCTGATCGAGGTTTTCCATATCCGTTCCCTATGGAAGTGTTTAGAGCAAACAAAAAAGGAGACCAAGGCCCGAAGGCCCCAGTCCCCTTTTCCAAGAATTTTCAACGTAAAACAATCAGCTTTACGTGAGCGTTTTGTTACTTGGCAAGAGCGGCCTGGGCCTGTTCTACCAAAGATTTAAACGCGTCCGGCTCACGAGCTGCCAGATCAGCCAGAACTTTACGGTCCAGCTCGATACCAGCCAGTTTCAGGCCGTTCATGAATTGAGAGTAGCTTACGCCATACTGACGAGAACCAGCATTGATACGCTGGATCCACAGTGCGCGGAAGTTACGTTTTTTGTTGCGACGGTCGCGGTACTGATACTGAAGGCCTTTATCGACCTTCTCCATAGCGACGCGCAGGACGTTTTTATTACGGCCGCGATAACCTTTGGCCGCCTTGATGATCTTCTTGCGACGAGCGCGGGAAGCAACTGCTACTGTTGAACGCATGTGTCTTAATCCTTATTCTGGGCTTGTAATCGTGTACTTAAGCGTACGGCATCAAAGATTTGGCCATACGTGCATCAGGTGCACTCAGAACCATTGTGCCACGTGCTTGACGTTTCATTTTCTGAGAACGTTTGCGCAGGTTGTGGGATTTGAATGCGTAAGCACCGCGTACTTTGCCAGTAGCCGTGATCTTGAAGCGTTTTTTCGCGCCAGATTTCGTCTTCATTTTAGGCATTTCATTATCCTTTATGTATCTACATTGAAACCGACGCTTCGGCATGCCTTAGCCTCAGTTCGTCATCTTTCAATGCCTTTAACAAAATATGCGCCGCTGACTAAAATTTCAGCGACGAGGTAGCGGGTTATAGACTCAAGATCGAGGGAATGCAAGGGCAAAATATGTTTCAGGACACGGGCTAGTCTTGATAAAGGGCTGCGAAATTATCTTCTTTTGCCAGAAGCTCTGAAAATCGTTGCATAAAGGGGGCGTATTTTGCGTTGAGGTAATGGTAAAAATGACGGGTTTCAATGGTCATAATTTTTTTGAGTGGTGCGCTCAGCAGTCCTTCTTTTTGAAGAAAATCAACGTAGGGGTCGTTGCCAAGAAAGGACCCGATAACACCCTTGTTGAACGCAACGTATAAATCGTCTTCGTTCATATAGGCAACGGGCGTCAGTAGAGGTTTCTGTCCGATAAAACGTTCTTGCCATGCATAGCCTTTGATGTAGCCCAGCGGACGTGTGCTGTATATTTCCGGGTCTGTGGAAGCCCAAAGGGATGCGGGAATGGAAAGGAGAGGAGCTTGAGAGCGCACAAAGGTTTTTGTGTAACTTTTCTCGATATCTTCCAGTCTGTAGAGTTCTCCGTCAATGAGAGCGCGGTTGAAATATATAACACTGCGTTTGGGTGGCAACAGACGAACCGATAGCTTGCAACCAAGTTTTGCGTACATCCCTTCAAATATATGGCGCGCCTTTAACGTCAGCTTGTTTTCCGCATACATACCTAGGGTTTGTGGACATTGTGGAGTGGCTGCATAAGCAGGGATGGTCAGGCAGAACAAGGCGACCAGAACAAGTATCGATACAATTCTCATGTATATCCTTATGCGGGGCTGTATCCTGAAATAGGCTGTACAATATGAGGCCGCTTAAAAATAAGCCAGCATGAAATGATGAATAGAAGGTTTTTAATAAACGTTTCTATGTGTGGAAAAAAGGAGCTTTAATTGACAGAATGGACATCAAAGGGGCTGTCGAGTGAAAATGTCGGAACGGTCACATCCAGTCGCTCGCCGTTTCCACTGACCATTTCGTAGGATCCCCCCATAAAACCGCTTGGAGTTTGCAAGGGAACACCGCTGGTATATTCGTAAAAACCACCCGGACTGATGAGGGGTTGTTCACCGACCACGCCTTCGCCGCGAACTTCCTGTACACGCCCTAAAGCATCGGTGATTTTCCAGTAACGTGAGAGCAGCTGGATCGGTTCAAACCCACTATTGTGAATGCGGATATGATAGGCCCACATAAAGGTATTTTTTTGCGGATCGGATTCTTGTTCCAGAAAAAAAGGTTGGACGGTTATATGCACCATCCGGGTTGTCGCTGAAAATTCCATTCTTAAGGCCCTGCTTTTATAAGTTCAGTTTCTAAAGATGGGGAGGCCGGATGTTTTACGCAATAAGGAAATGAGCATGAGCTGCGGCAACGGGGCGACTTTCATCGTCCTGCCAAGCCGTAACGCGCACGTTTGCAACGCGTTTGCCTTGCTTGACCACTTGCCCACGGGCAAATGTATTCTTATTGAGGGCAGGGCGCAAATAATCGATCGAGACATTTATGATACGGGGAATGCGCACCGGGTTGACAAGTTCGTCCAGCAGATGAAAAGAAGCCGCATGTTCCATAAGGCCAGCAACCACCCCGCCATGAACTGCCCCGATGATTTCATTGCCGATATTGTCATCGTGCGCACGCAAGATCGTTAACAAACCTTGTTCGTCACTTGAAATGTCCAACCCGACCAGTTGAGCATAAGGGATCATGGCGTTTATATCTTGTAAACTGCTTGTTCCAAAAAGGGTTTTCATCACATATCTTCCTTTTGCAGTTTAAATGTGCCGCTGGCCATAAAGGTTCCAGTTGCTTTGGCAACCATCTTGTCTTCGCTATCCTGCCAAGCCCAGCCGCGCACGTAAGCAACGTCATCATTATGATGAAAGCATTCAGCCTTGGCGTAAAGGGTGCGATCACCATGCAGTCGGTCCAGATGGTCCAGCCGTAAATCCAATGTTGCAACGGTACGGCCTTCGCTGTAAGCCGAAGAGGCAACCGTCCCGCACAGGGTATCCAGAAGGGTGGTGACAATTGCGCTATGCATGAAATTTTGGGCGGTATTGCCGACAAATTCAGGTCGGGGGGCCAGTTGCATGGCGCCGACCCCTTCGTCAAGCTGTGTGAACTTCAGCCCCAGTTTTTTGCAATGGGGAAGGTTTTCGACGGTATGGCGCATAAACTTAAAAGCGGAAAGAGACACGTTCATTGTCCTGATGGTGACGCAAGGCTAAAATGTAAGGTTTGTGAACTGTAAGTGCAACATACAATGTTTGGGTTTGATTAAATGTTTGTACTTTTTTTACACTTTTATGCGATTATCCTTGTGACTTGTTCTAGTCTCAATGGAGAAAATGCGTGGCAAGACTTTTGATCGTCGACGACGATGAAGCCGTTTTAGCGGTTATGGCAGAGGCATTGCGAAATGCAGAATTTGATGTGGAAAGTGCTGTAAACGGCGAGCAGGCGCTGGAACAAATACGAAATACTCGTTTCGATTTATTGATTACAGATATTTTAATGCCGGAAATAGACGGGCTTGCCATTATTGATAAAGCAATTGCGAGCAATCAGGATATTTCCGTTTTGGCCATTTCAGGGGGGGGGCCGGATCAAGATGGTGGTGATTTGCTGGAGGCCGCTATGCTCAGCGGGGCGGATGCTATATTGGAAAAGCCCTTTTTACCGGATGAGCTTATCCGTACAGCGCGCGCTTTATTACGTTAAGCCTGATTTAATTCATCTTTTAAACTTTGCTTGATCTCGTCTGGCAAGTGTAAGCAATTGATCCCCATCAAAGCCCCTTGCATCGCCCAAAGCATGTGTGTGGATTACGGGCTTTGAGTTCAATATAAGCTTGAATCACGCCGCGTTCACGTAAGTCAGCTTCTGTTTCAATACCGATTTCGTGCAACCAGATTTCTGTTTTTGGCCCCATATTGATCAGATCGATGATTTTGGGCATCTATGACTCGTGCTTATCCTGCTTGCCGTAGGTTTTAAACTTTTCAAGAACCTCGTCCATTTCGCCATCGCTTAAAATGTAAGGTTCACCGATTTGTAGAGCATTCAAGTATTGTTCACAAAGGAGTTCCAGCTCTTGTGCGATTTTCAGGGCCTTTTCCAGATTTGGGCCCGTGACAATCATGCCATGATTGGCCAGCAAACAAGCATGACGGTCCTGAAGGGCGCTGAGGGCAATATCGGATAACTTTTGTGTGCCGAACGTGGCATAAGGCGCGCAACGGACGTCTTTGCCGCCGCAAACTGCAATCATATAATGAAAAGGCGGCAAGTCGCGACGCAGGCAGGCCAAGGTGGTTGCAAATTTGGAATGGGTATGGATGACAGCATTGACATCCGGTTTTGCCAAATAGATATCACGATGAAATAGCCACTCGCTGGATGGTTTAAGTGATCCCGTGTAGGTGCCATCCATATGAACGTTCACGATGTCCTCGGGACGAAGCATGTCGTAATCCAGCCCCGACGGCGTGATTAAAAAGCCATTATCCGATCTTGTTGAGACATTGCCACTGGCGCCCTGATTGATACCAAGGGCATTCATTTTTAAGGCCGTATCAATGACGCTTTGATGTTTCATAAATTTATTTTTCCGATGTTGCCAAGGCCAGTCCAATCCCCATGAACAGGCTGCCGCTCATCCGATTAAACCATTTACTTGCGCGGCGGGTGCGTAGGTAAGGGGTGATTTTTGCTGTCAGGGCGGCGTACCCCATGATGAAGCCGTAAGAAAAGACCAAAAAAGTTGTCAGCATAATTGCAAATTGTGGGGCCAAGGGAGCATCTGGATTGATAAACAGGGGGAAGAGTGCCCCAAAAAAGATGATCGCCTTTGGATTACTGGCTGAGACCATAACGCCACGGGCGTAAAGACGGCGCAATCGTACGGCAGGGCGTGCGTTACAGGTCGCATCAAAGAAAGCACTTTCTTTTTTAAGCCACAGGCTGATTCCCATGTAAAAGAGGTACGCGCCTCCCATCCATTTTAAAAGATGAAAGGCATTTTCAGATGCGAGCAAAAGTGCCCCCAATCCGGTTGCAGAGATCAGGGCCATGCTGGAGGTCGCTGTAATACAGCCAAGGGCGGTGATGCTGGTGCGCTTCAACCCATATTGAACACTGTGAGTCATAGCGAGCAATATGTTGGGCCCTGGCGTTATACAGACCGCAAGAACCGCCAATAAATACATCAACCATGTTTCAAATGCCATAAGACCTCTCCTGAGTATCCGTTAGGTGAACTCGGGGAACAGCTTCGCCAAGCCGTCTTTGCTGGGATGTGCCACACCGCGTTCAGTGATTAATCCGGTAACATATTTGGCCGGGGTGACGTCAAAAGCGTAGTTTGCCGCCTTGCAGCCTTGTGGGGTGATGGTCACGGTGGCGGTGCTGCCGTCTTTTAAACGTCCGGTCATTTCGGTGACTTCGGTGGCATCGCGCTGTTCAATCGGGATTTCCTTTACGCCGTCATCCACCGTCCAGTCGATGGTCGGGGACGGCAGCCCGACATAAAAGGGCACACCATTGTCATGGGCGGCCAAGGCTTTCAGGTAGGTGCCGATCTTGTTGCAGACATCCCCGCTGGCGGTGGTACGGTCTGTGCCGACAATGCATATATCAACTTCGCCATGCTGCATCAAATGTCCACCGGCATTATCAACGATCAGGGTATGGGGTACACCGTGATTGCCCAGTTCCCATGCGGTCAGGGATGCACCTTGATTGCGCGGGCGGGTTTCATCCACCCAGACATGAACCGGAATACCTGCATCAAAGGCTTTGTAAATCGGGGCGGTTGCTGTCCCCCAATCCACTGTGGCCAGCCATCCGGCGTTGCAGTGGGTCAGGATATTGATCACACCTGTTTTGCCTTTTTTCTCCCAAATCTCTTCAATGATTTTTAGGCCATGATCACCAATGGCGGAATTTTGTGCGACATCGTCATCACAAATTTGGGCCGACAGTGCATAAGCTGCTTTTACACGTTCAGCAACCGGCAAAGGCAAAATTTGTTTGCGCATTTCATCCAGTGCCCAGCGTAAATTCACTGCCGTTGGGCGGGTGGCATAAAGCTCTTTGTAGGCTTGTTCAAAACTTTCATCACTGGCGTCAGTACGCAAAGCAAGTGCCATGCCATAAGCTGCTGTCGCCCCGATCAATGGCGCGCCCCGCACCAGCATGTCAAAAATAGCATGACAAGCATCGGCTAACGTTTCCATACGCACAATCTCATAAGTGTGCGGGAGTTTGGTTTGATCAATAATATTGACCCCAAATCCATCATCATCCAGCCAGATGGGGCGTGTCGGGGTGCCGTTAACTTTCATTGGAATTATCCTTTCAAAACCCGACCAGCAACCGCGTCCAATTTAGCAACCACTTCCGGGTCACGGGCATCCGGTGCGGTGATGAGGGCGTATTCAAGCGCATTGTGGCAACCGGATGGGCAGGGCAGTGGGGCGGCAGCGATTTTTGGGGCAGCAGCTTTGACAAGGTTGCGACCTTTTTCGGCGTTTTCCAGCAACACTTTGATGACTTGCTCAACGGTGACATCGTCGTGATCTTCATGCCAACAATCATAATCGGTGACCATCGCGACGGTGGCATATCCCATTTCAGCTTCACGGGCCAATTTGGCTTCGGGCATATTGGTCATTCCGATGACGGAACAGCCCCAACTACGATAGAGGTTGGATTCTGCCTTGGTGGAAAACTGCGGGCCTTCCATCGCAAGATATGTCCCGCCTCGGGTATAATCGATATCCAGTTCTTTCAGGGCCTCTTCCAGACAATCGACCAGTCGTTTCGATACCGGCTCGCCAAAAGCGACATGGGCAACGCAGCCGGTTGTGAAAAAAGATTTTTCGCGGGCGAAGGTACGGTCGATATAATCATCAGCCAGTACAAAATGCCCCGGCGGCAGTTCTTCTTTCAGCGAGCCACAGGCAGAAACCGAAACAATATCTGTGACACCGGCACGTTTCATTGCATCGATATTGGCGCGGTAATTGACTTCGGACGGGGAAATGCGGTGACCGCGGCCGTGACGGGGCAGGAAACGCATTTGAACGCCGTCCAGTTCACCAAAAAGGATCTCGTCTGAAACGGTGCCGAAGGGCGATTCGATTTTTGTCCAACGGGTATTCTCCAGCCCGTCAATCTCATAGATTCCGCTGCCGCCCATGATGCCGATGATGGTCTCTGACATGTTTAAAACACTCCTGCCTGAAAGAAAATTCAGAGACTCTTTTGCCATGTCTTTTGCGGGAATGCCAAGAAATAATGTGTGCCAACTTTCAGAATGCACAATTAACATGCGTCATGGTGAATATATACCCACTATTACGCATAAATTTTGAACACATGGTAAAAAAAACGACTTATTCCGGAATTTGGTCTTGCAAAGAGGTAAATTAAGGGTAAAGCTTGGATATGTGCATGAGAAACAACGAATGTTTTTTCGCATGTGCAAAAAGAAAATCATGGAAGAGGCCGATTTTTCGGGCTCTTTTTGTAGATGTTCTGGCTAAATAAAAAGTAACTATTGTTAGGGAGCTTTGAATGTCGGTTTTTTTGGAAAGTGCGATTAAAAAACTGACGGCCGGAGCATTTTTTAGAATTCACGGGAGAATTTAACTATGAAAAAAACTTTGTCTGTCCTGACGGGCGCATTTGTTGTCACGGCTGTTACAGCCACTGCAGCAATGGCGGCCAGCACCCTTGATACGGTAAAAGCACGCGGTGAGTTGCTGTGCGG